>MAFD01000013.1:0-110426 GCA_002013775.1 Mycobacterium sp. D16R18 | reverse complement strand
GGTGTCGTTGTGGCTCATGAAGTCGTTGTTGCGGGGGCTGAAGTTGTCCCGGGGGCTCAGCAGTGACGGCGACAGGATGCTGGGGGCATCGGGCTGTGCGGCGTAGTAGTTCTGCAGGTTGCCGGACAGGTCGTTCATCGGGCTGCCGGTGTTGACCCACTGCGACTGGTAGCCGTAGTTGGAGGCCACCGACTCGGCGACGACCGGCATGACCGCACCCACCTGCGCGGCGGTGACGGCCGACAGGCCGGCGTTGGCCAACGAGGTCTGCGGGTCGGCGACGTAGCTTGCGGCCTGCACCGGGTCGCGGAAGAGGTTGAGGATGAAGTCGATGATGGACATCTTGATTACTCCTAGGGGTCTCTCAGTTGTCGGAGTCAACCGGGTCTGTCCGGTCGAACTGAATACAAACCTACGAACCTGCAAGCGCCCTGAAAACGGGAGAACTTCCCCTTCTCCGCCGATCCCCCACGGGGGTTGTCGGCCACACCCATTAGGGGATTAGGGGGTGCCTAGGGGCAGGATGCGCCAGCCACCCATCACCGCACGATCGCCCACTTCTCGCTCCCAAAAATTAGGCGGCTGCAATGCCCTGAGCAGCGGAGACGGCGTAAATACTATCCAACTTAGTAATTATCTACTATCTTTCCTAGTAGTTAATTACTAAGTTAAATAGTAGGTCGAAAGAGGGAAACAGTGCGGCGAAGCGAGAACCGTCAGCGAGATATCTGGATCGCCGGGATCTTGGGCGTGGTGATCATCGTGCTGGCCACGTACCTGTTCCTCGATCACAGCAGCAAGAGCACCGCATCGGTCAATTCACCCGCGGCCACCAGCCACCACAACAGCCTGGCCCGGTTGCATGCGCATGATCCGATGGCACTGGGCCCTGTCGATGCGCCGGTAGTGCTGGTCATCTATTCGGATTACCGCTGCCCCTTCTGCGCGAAATTCAGCCGGGACACCGAGCCGCAACTGGTCGAGCGCTACGTCAACACCGGGAAACTGCGGATCGAATGGCGCGATCTCCCGATCTTCGGCGCACAGTCGGTGCAGGCCGCCAAGGCCGGTCGAGCAGCAGCTGAACAAGGCCGGTTCTGGGAGTTCAACCGAGCCGTATTTCGGCATGCACCGGATAGCGGCCATGCCGAGCTGACCGACCAGGTCCTCCTCGAACGGGCTCGCGAAGCGGCACTCCCGGACCTGGCCCGCTTCCAGGCGGCGTTCACGGGTGATCGGCTACTGCCCGCCGTAGAACAAGACATTCAGGAAGCAGTCGCGATCGGTGCGGCCTCTACACCCGTGTTCGTGATCAACGACAAGCCCGTGGTCGGCGCCCAGCCATTGGACGTCTTCGTATCGGTCATCGAACAGGCTCAGCGGTGATCGATGTCGGAGTCCTCGGCGCCCTGCTCGGTGGCGTTCTGACGTTGGTCAGCCCCTGCTCCGCGATGCTCCTGCCGTCGTTCTTCGCATACTCCTTCGACCGGGCCGGACTGCTCCTGCGCAGGACCGGGCTCTTTTACCTGGGCATGCTGACTGTGCTGGTGCCATTGGGAGCGGGAGTAGGCGCGATCGGCGCGCTGCTGACCGAATACCGCTCGCAGGTGACAACGATGGGAGGCCTGGTGATGATCGCGCTCGGCGTGGCGATCATCGCCGGGTTCGGCTTCCGCGTCGGCCCGGCAGCGCGTGCGGCGGCCCGCCTCGACCTGTCCTCGGGTCTGTCAGTCCTGATGCTCGGCACCGTGTACGCGCTCGCGGGATTCTGCTCGGGGCCGATACTCGGGAGCGTGTTGACGGTGGCCGCCATCGGCTCCAGCCCGGTCTATGGCGCTCTACTCATGGCGCTGTACGCACTGGGAATGGCGGCGCCCTTGTTCGTACTGGCATTCGCCTGGGGACGGTTGGGGCTGTCGCGCCGACGCTGGATCCGGGGAGCCGAGATCCGGATCGGTCGGTTCCGGACCCACTCCACCAACCTCATCTCCGGCGGGATGTTCATCGTGATCGGGGCATTTTTCGTTGCCACCGACGGGACGGCCGCACTGGGCGGGATCACCGGCAGCGATACTCAGTTCGACATGCAGGCGCGGTTACAAGATCTCACCTCCCACGTGTCGAACGCGGCCGTGGCGCTCGGGATCGCCTGTGCCGCATTCGTAGTAGTCCTGATACGCCTGTTGCGTACCCGCGACACCGCGGCGAGCAGCACCCGGAAGCGAAGTGACAGACCGAGAGAGGACGCCGATGACCGCGCCTAGACAGAAGGAGCCTGCGCGTGCGTGACCTGTTCGGCCTCGGTGAGCGGGAGGCGACGATCATGGAGGTGCTGTGGTCCGTGGCCGAGCCGGTGACTGTCCGTGATGTCCTGGATCGGCTGGATCGCCCCTTGGCGTACACGACCGTCATGACGGTCCTCGACAACCTCCACAACAAAGGGCACGTCACGCGCGAGAAGGTGGGGCGGGCGTTCCGCTACCGAGCGGCCGAAACGCGCGAAGCCGCGGCAGCGCGGATGGTCCGGGAAGTCTTGGCCGCCAGCGGCGATGCGGAAGGTGTGCTCTTGCACTTCGCCGGATCTGCCTCCCCGGAGGAATCCACGGTGCTGCGCCGGATCCTGCGCCGAGGTGGTCTGACATGACCGTCGCCCTGGTGTTGATGGCAAGTGCCGCCCTCATCGGTGTCGCAGGACCGGCATGTCTGCGACCGACCGTGCGTCCTACGCTGCTGCCCGCCGCCGCACTGGCGGCATGGCTCGGCGCACTGATGGCCTTCCTGGTGCTCACGGCGTTATCCGCGATGTTCCTGCTCTTTCCTCACGTACTGGACACCCGCGGTGTCACGACGCTGGTGGGCGGATGCCTGAGCGGAACCATCCCGCACTCATCCTTCGGAACCCTTGTTCAGCTTGGGATCTCGCTGCTGCCGCTGACCATCCTGACTCGAGTCGCGTTCGTGGCAATTCGGAGCCTGCGCTCCGCGCGCCGGCTCCGCGCCCGTCACTTCTGGATGCTGCGGGCGGCGACGTGTCGCTCCGGACAAGTCCATTGGATCGATGATCCCCGGCCGATCGCCTACAGCCTCGGTGGCGCTCACGGAGCGGTGGTCGCCACTCATGGCGTCCGCCGCCTCGGCGAACAGCAGTGCGCGGCCGTGATCGAGCACGAGTTGGCGCACATTCGTGGCAGGCACCACGTGGCCGTGCTGTGTGCCGATATCGCAGCGGCAGCACTTCCGATGCTGCCGTTGATGCGCCGTGCGCCAGTAATGGTGAGGCTGATGGTGGAGCTGGCGGCCGACGATGCGGCGGCGCGGGCCCACGGGCCACGTACTGTGCACGCCGCACTCCTGGCAATGAGCAAGTCGGGTGTGGCGGTGCATGGCGCGCTGAACATGTCCAGCGAATCGGTAGCGGTGCGGCTCATATGGCTGCGGGCCCAGGGGCCCACCGGCCGTGCGTCGATGGCGCGGGGTCGGCTGATGCTCGGCTTCGCATTACTTCCGACGGCTCTTGCGGGCGGGGTATTGGTGGCGCTGTTCAGGGCGTATTGCACGCTCTGAACATCCGGCGGCGCCGCACCACGCCTATCGGATCAACGAGGAGAATTCATGAACGTTCAGCGCGCAGGTCAGATCGCGCGATGGATCATTCCCACGGGCGCCCGCCTGGTGTTCGGGGTCATCTTTGTCTTGGAGGGGACCCAGAAGACCTTCGGCTGGTGGAGCGGATCACCCACCGGTTCCGGACACCCCGAGCCGTTCCTCAACTGGCCGTACTGGTGGGCTGGCGTTTTCGAGCTGACACTCGGCGTCCTACTGACGGCGGGCCTGTGGACGCGAGTGACCGCAGTCCTCGCGGCGGGAATGATGGCTTACGCATATTTCTTCGAACACCTGCCGGCGCATTGGGAACCCATGCAAAACGGCGGGGCCTTCGCGGCCACGTTCTGCTGGGGGTTCCTGCTCCTGGCCCTCACGGCAGATGATGCCCGGCTATCGCTCGACCGCATGCGCGCACGCCGCGCTCGGCCCTAGAACTGGTCGATTCCGGGATCGTGATCGATTCCGGGGTGATGCCCGAGATCTCCATGATCGAAGAACGGATCCTGCAGACCCGCATCGCCTGAACCGCCGGCCCCCAGTTCGGACCCGAACTGCTGTGGCTCGAACCCGGACGCGTCCAACCCGGCCGGGGACGCGTGCAACGGGGCCTGGAACTGGTCGATCGCGGCGACCGCACTGTCGGCCGATGGGCTGAACTGGTCGGGGACGGTTATCGCGTCCTGACGAACGGTCAGGTCCGATGCCGCATTGGTCGCGGCGTGCAGACCCGCATCCAGGCTCGGGTCGTGCGTCGGCGCGGTGAACGGTGAATCGAATGCCGCGAAGGCACTGGTCGCCGCGCCACTTGCCCAGATGTTGTCGGCTGGAATTGCCGTATGCACCGCATGCGTCAGATCGGCTGCCGCCGGGTTCGCGCCGAACTGCGAGGCCTGTGTTCCCAGGGCGGCCGGTATCGACTCGCTGACCACCGGGATCAGCGCGGAGACATCCGCGGGCTGGACTCCGTCCAGGTGCGCATCGGCAATCACTTGTTCGGGATTGGCCGCGTATTGCGCAGCCATGTCCTGGTCACGGACCAGCGCCATGACGAAATCCAACAGGTTATTGCCCATGTCTGCGATGGTAGGAGCCACCCTGAGCCCCGGCTACGGGGCGCGACCCGTTTCCCACCGGTGCCCATTGGGGGACGCGCGTTAGGGGATGTGTCGTCATTAGGGGGTGTGACGACCGTCATCCCCTACTGTTGGGCTGCGGGGTGAAACACCACAGCGCCGCAAAACGAACGGATAGGTATGGCCAACGCACTGGGACTGTCGATCGGCGCCACTCAACTGGTCGCGACACCCGACGACCCGCAGAGCCAACCCGTCGTGCGCAGTTCGATCCTCACCCTGCATGAGGACGGCCCGCCCGAGGTTGGGGTTCCCAGCCATCCGGGGTTGACGCTCACCGGATTCGTCGGCAGGGTGGGCGACCCCGTCGGCATCGTGGCGGCGGACGGATCGGTTCACCGGGCCGAATGGGCACTCACCGAGGCGATGCGCGTCTTGATCGCCGACGCGGCCTCCGCTGCCGAGTTCACCGCGCCTCCGGTGCTATCCGCCTCGATCCCCGCCCATTGGAGCCCGCAGACCGTCAGCACCCTTCGGGATGCGATCGACCGCGTCCCGGCGCTCGCTCCGGGCGGCAGGCAGCTGAAGTTGATCCCCGACGCGCGCGCCGCCCTCGAATCACTGGCTGCCGGACCCGGGGTGCCCGACCGTGGCGTCGTGGTGGTGTGCGATCTCGGCGGCTCGGGCAGCAGCATCACCCTCGCCGACGCGGCGCGCGGATTCCAGCAGATCGGGCAGACCGTCCGATTCGTCGAGTTCTCCGGTCAGCAGATCGACCAGATGCTGCTGACGCAGGTGCTCACCGGCCTGAATCAGGATCCCGAGGGCACCACGTCGGTGGGCGCGCTGACAAGGCTGCGCGATCAGTGCCGTTTGGCCAAGGAGCGACTCTCCGGCGAGACCGCGACCACGGTCCCGGTCGAGCTTCCCGGAATCACCACGGATGTCCGGCTCACTCGCGCCGAGCTTGAAGACCATCTGCGTGGACCGTTGTCCAACCTGATCAACGCCATTCAGGACACCGTGGAGCGCAACGGAATTCATCCGGCGAACATCAATGCCGTCGCCTCGGTGGGTGGCGGCGCCAGCATTCCTCTTGTCACCCAACAGCTTTCCGAGCGGATGCGGGTACCGGTCATCACCGGGCCCCAGCCACAGCTCGCGGCCGCGCGCGGGGTGGCCCTGCTCGCCACCCGGCCCGATCTGCCCCCGCAGGACGCCACCGCGATGCGGCCGGCCGAGCAACCGCCGGGCGATGCCACCATGATGCGCCCGGCACCGACCGGTACCGGAACCTTCGCCGCTCCGGTAGCCGCAGCAGCGGCCGCCAACGACACGCCGGAATTAGCCTGGTCTCAAGATGATTCGGCCCCCGACCTCGCCCCACTGCAAGAGACCGGCTACCAGAGCGCGTACGACTCCGGATACACCGTCGATCTCGACGACGAGTACCACGGCCCCATCGAACCCACTACCGCCCGCCCCGAGCTTCAGTTCAGCCACGCACCGTATGCGGCCGACGACGACTACGACGACTACCCGCCGCTGCCGTGGTATCGCCGTCCTCTGGTGTGGTTCATCGCGGCGGCCGCCGTGGCCGGCATCGCCTTTACCGGAATGATGGTGTCCCTTACCAGCAGTGAGTCACCAGCCCCGGCCCCGACGACACCCAGTGTGAGCGTGGTGCCGAGCACGGGTGATGTCCCGGCCGAGCCACCTCCGTCGCCCGAACCTCCGCCACCGCCGCAGACCCACACCGTGACGCAGTCGGTGCAACCACCACCGCCATCGCCGGAGCCTCCTCCGCCGCCACCGCCGACCACCACAACGACGACCACGACGACGACACCGCCGACCACCACGACAACGACCACAACAACAACCACGACGACCACAACCACCACGACACCGCCGACAACGACCACCACCCAGCCGACGACCACGACGACGCAGCCCGTCTCCACGTCGACACCCCGCCCGGCGATCACGATTCCGGGCTTGCCCCCGATCCCGATCGGTCCGCGCAACTGAACGCCCCTCGGGACAACGGGGCATCCGGGACATTCGATGGAATCGCCTCGGCGATAGCGACTATCACGCAGGCGTTGTCCGCGGGCGGCGCCGTGAAGGTGCTCATCAGCGGCACAGCGGGCAGCGGAAAGACGTCGATCCTGGCTCGGGTTCGGGATGTCTTGACCGACAACTCTTCAGCGCCGGTCAACCATGTCCCCGAGACGGCGCCCGGCGGGAAAGCCGGCCCATTCGTTATCGACGATGCCCATTGTCTGACCGACCGCCAGCTCGATACCCTGCGCGCTGTTGTGGAGAACGATCCGGCAGCCATCGTGGTCGTGGCCGCCACACCCCGGCGCAATCCGGCCCTGCGCGCCCTCTTTCAGGCCTTGGAGCGCGAGTCGCCCTCCATCACGCTAGATCCCGTCAACACGGCTGATATCACCCGGCTTTCACCTCGCTCGGCTGCTCTTGCCGATGAGATCGCCGCCGCCACCGGCGGTGTGCTGGCGCTGGCGGCGGCGGCCATCGATCATCTGAGCGAGGCAGAGCCACTCGAATCGGCGCTACGCGCGATCGATACCCGCATTGACGAACAACTACGCCGTCTATCGCCGCCGGCTCAGGCCGCCGTGCTGCTGATGTCCTTGGACCCCGGCATCGGGGCCTCCGATATCGCTGCGGCGCTTACGCTTTCCGATGCCGAAGATCTGCTCGACGAGGCGCTGGCGAGCGGCCTGGTTCCCGGCCCCGGTCAGATCTCATTCGCGTCGAAAGTGCACGGGTGCTCCGCGCGACTACTCGGCGCGGCACGGCACCTCGATCTCGAGCGATCACTGCTGCGCACACAGCTCGAGATCGGTTCGGTGTCCGCCGACTTGGCCCTGGCCCTGGTGGCGCACGGGCTGCGCGATACGGCGATCGCCGGCCTGTTATCAGACTGGGCGGCAACCGAATCCGACCCCTTCAGTGCCGCCGACCTGTACCGGGCCGCCCTGACAGCAGGCGCCGAGCCGGGCCCGCTCCGGGTGCCGCTGGCCGAATCCCTGGCTCGTGCGGGCGACCTGGCCGCGGCCGCCACGCAAGCCGACGCGGTGCTCACCGCCGCCGACCCGGCACATCGCGCGGCAGCTGTGCGTATTGCGGCGGCCATCGCATGCCATAACGGAGACTCCGGTCAGGCCGCCGCCTTGTACGACTGGCTGGGTTCGGATCTGGACAGCCAGACGGCGCTGTCCGCGGCGCCCGTTTTCGTCGGCACCGGCCAGTTGGCCAGTGCGCGGAAAGCATTGGAAGACAACGTAGGAGCTCCACCGACGACATCGGCCACCGCGACACGAAACGCCGCGCTGGGGGTCATCGCCTCTGTTGAGGATCGGAGCCAGGAGGCACTGTCCTTGCTGGGGCAGGCCGTTACACAACAGCCATCGACGTCTTCCTTCACCCCGGACAGCACCGTCGCGCTCGCGGCATTGACCATGCTGCACGGCGGCGACACGGCACGGGCCCGCGGCATTCTCACCGAAGCGATCCGCACCGACCAGCCGCATGACGTATTCGCGGTGCGGCACCGGCTGCTCACGGCCTGGATCGCCATGTTGTCCGGCGACCTGAGCGCGGCCACCCAATGGCTGCCCGGGACCGAAGTCGAGCTCTCCCGCCGCGACCGCCTGTTCGCCGCATCGCTACGGACGGGCATCGCCCGCCGCCACGGAGACACCGGTCCGCTGCGCCAGCACTGGCAGGCCTCCATGGATGCCCTGTCGGCGTATTCGATCGACCTTTACACGCTGCTGCCCGTCGGCGAGCTCTGGGTGGCCGCCGCGCGGCTGCGCACGCTGGACGCGATGACACACCATGTCGACCGCGCCTTCGCGGTTCTGGCGCAGCTCGGCGATCCCATCGCCTGGTCCGCGCCACTGCGGTGGGCGGGTGTGCACGCGGCGATCCTGACCAACTCACCCGAGAGCCTGGCTCCGCACGGGCAGGCGCTTGCCGCGGCCGCGGGATCCAGCCCGTACGCGCGCACGCTGGCGACTGCCGGGCGTACCTGGCTGCGGGTGCTCGCCAATCAGGTGGACGGCGCAGAGGTGGACAGCGCCGCGCGGATGCTGGCCGATGCCGGCCTGGGCTGGGATGCCACCCGCTTGGCCAGCCAGGCCGCGCTGCACGCGAACGACCCCAAGGTGGCCGCCGCGATGCTCGCGCTGGCCCGCGATCTGCGCGCACCGTCGGCCGCGACCGACAGCCCCGACGGGACCACCCCGACATCCTCGGCGCCACATTCGCCGACATCGACGCGTCTTTCTGATCGCGAGCGCGAGGTTGCCGAACTGCTGTTACGCGGCCTTCCCTATCGCGATATCGGTGCGCAGCTGTTCATTTCAGCGAAGACGGTCGAGCATCACGTCGCCCGCATTAGACGTCGACTCGGCGCCGAATCGCGCTCCGACATGTTCTCGATGCTGCGCGCAATTTTGGCGACATAAGTGCGAGAAAGTTCACCCATTCGGCGGGTTAGGTAAGCCTGACTAGGACTTTCTACCCTGTCAATGCGACGATGGCCGGGCATCGGATATAAGTTACCCGCGAGTAACATTACACTTGTTACTGACGAGTAACTTCTCGGGACCGGGAGGTCAGCACCACCGTGAGCACCGCGACGATCATTCTCGGAATTATCGGCGTCACCTTCAGCCTGGTTGCCTGGGGCTCATTCTTCGGCGGCGTCCTGAAGATGATCCGTGTCGTCCTCTCGGGCCAGCCCGATCGCACCCGCTGGCGTCCGATCGTCCCGCGCGTCAAGACCGTCATCGTCGAGGTGGTCGCGCACACCCGGATGAACAAGTTCCGCACGGTCGGCTGGGCGCACTGGCTGGTAATGGTCGGCTTCCTGGGCGGCTTCCCGCTGTACTTCGAGTCGTACGGCCAGACCTTCAACCCCGAGTTCCACTGGCCGATCATCGGCGACACGTTCCTGTGGCACCTGTGGGACGAGATTCTCGGCATCGGCACGGTCATCGGCATCGTGACGCTGATCGTCATCCGGCAGCTCAACCACCCGCGGAAGCCTGAGCGGCTATCGCGCTTCGGCGGCTCCAACTTCATCGCCGCGTACACCATCGAGTCGATCGTGCTGGTCGAGGGCCTGGGCATGGTGCTGGTGAAGTCCGGGAAGCTTTCCACCTTCGGCGGCGGCCACGTCGCGTCCGACTTCTTCACCATGAACGTCGCGCAGCTGTTGCCGGCGAGCCCGATCATGGTCTCGGTCTTCGCGTTCATCAAGATGGTGTCCGGCGGCATGTTCCTGATGCTGGTCGGACGCAAACTGGTCTGGGGTGTGGCATGGCACCGCTTCGCGGCCTTCTTCAACATCTACTTCAAGCGCAATGCCGACGGCAGCGTCGCGCTGGGCGCGGCCAAGCCGATGATGTCCGGCGGCAAGGTCCTGGAAATGGAGAGCGCCGATCCCGACGTCGACGCCTTCGGAGCCGGCAAGGTCGAGGATTTCAGCTGGAAAGACCTGCTGGACATCACGACGTGTACCGAGTGCGGTCGCTGCCAGAGCCAGTGCCCCGCGTGGAACACCGGCAAGCCGCTGTCCCCCAAGCTGCTGATCACCTCGCTGCGCGACCACACGTATGCCAAGGCGCCGTACCTGCTGGCCGGTGAGGACAAGTCCAAGCTGAGCGAGGCCGAGATCGCCGAGGGCGAGCGTCAGCTGGTCGGCGGCGAGGGTGCCGTGATCGACCACGAGGTGCTGTGGAGCTGCACCACCTGTGGTGCGTGCGTCGAGCAGTGCCCGGTGGATATCGAGCACGTGGACCACATCATCGACATGCGCCGCTACCAGGTGCTCATCGAATCGGAATTCCCCGGCGAGCTCGCGGGCCTGTTCAAGAACCTGGAGAACAAGGGCAATCCGTGGGGCCAGAACTCCAAGGACCGCCTCAACTGGATTGAGGAGGTCGACTTCGACGTCCCGGTCTTCGGTCAGGACGTCGACAGCTTCGCCGACTTCGAATACTTGTTCTGGGTGGGTTGCGCGGGTGCCTACGAGGACCGCGCGAAGAAAACCACCAAGGCCGTCGCCGAACTGCTCGCCCTCGCCGGAACCAAGTTCCTGGTGCTCGGCGCGGACGAGACGTGCACCGGTGACTCCGCCCGCCGCGCCGGAAACGAGTTCCTGTTCCAGCAGCTGGCCATGCAGAACATCGAGCTGCTCAATTCGGTGTTCGAGGGGGTGGAGCAGAAGCAGCGCAAGATCGTGGTGACCTGTGCGCACTGCTTCAACGCACTCGGCAATGAGTACCCGCAGGTCGGTGGCGACTACCAGGTGGTGCACCACACGCAGCTGTTGAACCGGCTGGTGCGTGACAAGAAGCTGGTGCCCGTCGCGCCGGTCTCACAAGATGTCACCTACCACGACCCGTGCTACCTGGGGCGCCACAACAAGGTGTACACGGCCCCACGTGAGCTGATCGGCGCCTCGGGCGCCGCGTTGACCGAAATGCCAAGGCACGGAGAGCGTTCCATGTGCTGCGGGGCCGGCGGTGCCCGCATGTGGATGGAAGAACAGCTGGGCAAGCGCATCAACATGGATCGCGTCGACGAGGCCCTGGCCACGCCCGCATCCAAGATCGCGACCGGCTGCCCGTTCTGCCGCGTGATGCTGACCGACGGCGTGACCGCCCGCGAAGATTCCGCGGCCGTGGAGGTCGTCGACGTCGCGCAGCTGCTGCTCGAATCCGTGGGCCGCACCGACGAAATCCGGAAGGCTTTGCCCGCCAAGGGCACTGCCGCGGCCGCGGCGGCCGAGAGGGCTGCCACCAAGGCCGCAGAGCCAGAGCCTGTTGTCGCCGAGGAAGAAGCGGCAGAAGCCGAAACCGTTCAGGCCTCCGCGCCCACTGCCGACGCCAAGCCCATCACCGGGCTGGGCGTGGCAGGTGGCGCTAAGCGCCCGGGAGCCAAGAGCAGTGCCGCCCCGGCCGCAGAAGCACCGGCTGCACCCGCCGCGCCGGTCAAGGGACTTGGCGTGGCTGGCGGAGCCAAGCGCCCAGGCGCCAAGAAGGCGACCGCTCCGGCCGCCGAGGCCGCTACCGAAGCACCGGCCGCCCCTGCAGCGCCGGCCGCTCCCGTCAAGGGACTCGGCATGGCAGGCGGAGCCAAGCGTCCAGGCGCCAAAAAGGCCACCCCGGCCCCGGCCGCCGAAGCCGCTACCGAAGCACCTGCAGCTCCCGCTGCAGCAGTACCACCCGTAAAGGGACTCGGCATGGCAGGTGGAGCCAAGCGCCCCGGGGCCAAGAAGACCACCGCTGCGGCACCCGCGGCACCGGCCGCCGACACTGCGGCTCCCGCAGTATCCGAGCCGGCGGAGGCACCGGCCGCAGCTGCCACCTCGGTACCACCCGTCAAGGGACTGGGCATGGCCACCGGCGCGAAGCGTCCCGGCGCCAAGAAGGCGGCCCCCGCGGTCGCTCCCGCGGCTCCGGCTGCCGAGCCGACGTCCGAGCCCGAGGCAGCGGCAGCGGCACCGTCCGCGCCTGCAGCACCGGCCGCGCCAGAGCCTCCGGTGAAGGGCCTCGGCATTGCCACCGGCGCGCGACGCCCTGGAGCCAAGAAGGCGGCTCCTGCCGCGGCTACCCCTGCACCGGAGCCCGAGCAGCCCGCATCTGCCCCGGAACCCGCCGCTGCGGCCCCGAAGGAAGAGGTCCCCGCGGCCGACACCGCGCCAGAGCCACCGGTGAAGGGCCTGGGTATGGCCCCGGGAGCACGCCGCCCAGGCCGCCGAAATTAGATATTGGCTGGACAGCAATGCCACCATTGAGACCGTGAGTACCGATAACTTGCCGACTGACGTGCCATCGCGCGTGCCCGGTATATCGCCGCGGCAGCATCAGCGGGTGTTTGCGCAGTCCACCAAGCTGCAAGACGTCCTGTACGAAATCAGGGGCCCGGTGCACGCTCACGCCGCCCGGTTGGAGGCGGAGGGACACCGCATCCTCAAGCTCAATATCGGCAACCCGGCGCCGTTCGGGTTCGAGGCACCCGACGTCATCATGCGCGACATCATCCAAGCGCTCCCCTATGCGCAGGGGTACTCCGATTCCAAGGGCATCCTGCCCGCGCGGCGCGCGGTGGTGACCCGTTATGAACTGGTCGAGGGATTTCCGTACCTGGACGTGGACGACGTCTTTCTGGGCAACGGGGTATCCGAGCTCATCACCATGACCACCCAGGCGCTGCTCGACAACGGCGATCAGGTGCTCATCCCGGCCCCCGACTACCCGCTGTGGACTGCCGCGACCTCGTTGGCCGGCGGCACCGCGGTGCATTACTTGTGCGACGAGACCAACGGCTGGATGCCGGATATCGAGGATCTGGAATCCAAGATCACCGAGCGCACCAAGGCCCTGGTCATCATCAACCCGAACAACCCCACCGGTGCGGTGTACACCCGCGAAATCCTCACCAAGATGGTGGAACTGGCGCGCAAGCATCAGCTGCTGCTGCTGGCCGACGAGATCTACGACAAGATCCTCTACGACGACGCCGAGCACATCAGCGTCGCATCGCTGGCCCCGGATCTGCTGTGCTTCACCTTCAATGGCCTGTCCAAGGCGTACCGAGTGGCGGGCTACCGGTCGGCGTGGCTGGCCATCACCGGGCCCAAGGATCACGCAGCCAGCCTGCTGGAGGGCGTCAACCTGCTGGCCAACATGCGCCTGTGTCCGAATGTGCCTGCCCAACATGCGATTCAGGTTGCACTCGGCGGGCATCAAAGCATCGATGACCTGGTGCTGCCGGGTGGTCGCCTGCTGGAGCAGCGCGATGTGGCCTGGACCAAGCTCAACGAGATTCCCGGCGTCTCCTGCGTCAAGCCGAAGGGCGCGCTCTACGCGTTCCCGCGTCTGGACCCCGAGGTACATGAGATCCACGATGACGACCAGCTCGTCCTGGACCTGCTCCTCAACGAGAAGATCCTGCTGACACAGGGCACGGGCTTCAATTGGCCTGAGCCCGATCATCTTCGGATCGTCACGCTGCCGTGGGCCCGTGACCTTGCGGTTGCCATCGAGCGGCTGGGCAACTTCCTGGTGAGCTACCGCCAGTAAGCCCGCCCTCCGCCCACACTCCGGTTTTCGACGCGTTTCGCGGGTGCGCGACGCAGAACGCGGCGTGTCGGCGCGCTATCCCGGGTCACGAGGCGTGGGGCAGCTCTTCCACACGCTTACCCAGGCAGAACACGCGCCATCCGGCGTTGACCCATTTGGCAGCGTCCAGGCAATTGCGGCCGTCCACAATGACTTTGGTGCGCACAACCTTGGCGAGCTCATCCGGGTCGTAGTCGACGAACTCCTGCCATTCGGTGAGCAACAGCACGGCGTCGGCACGGTCGGCCGCCTCCAGCACCGAGGTGGCGTAGTTCAGCGTCGGGAACAGCCGGCGCGAATTGTCCAGTGCCTTCGGGTCGTACACGTTGACTGCCGCGCCGTTGAGCTGCAGCAGACCGGCGACGTTGAGTGCCGGCGAGTCGCGCACGTCATCGGACTCCGGCTTGAAGGCCGCACCCAGCACCGCGATGTTGGCGCCGAGCAGCGATCCACCGCAGGCCTTGGTAGCAAGCTCCACCATCCGGGTACGACGGCGCATGTTGATGCTGTCGACCTCACGCAGGAAAGTCAGGGCATGGCTGGCGCCCAGCTCGCCCGCGCGGGCCATGAAGGCCCGGATGTCCTTGGGCAGGCATCCGCCGCCGAAACCCAAGCCTGCATTGAGGAATCGTCGGCCGATGCGCGGGTCGTATCCGAGCGCGTCCGCCAGGGTGGTCACATCGGCGCCTACCGCCTCGCACACCTCGGAGATGGCGTTGATGAAGGAGATCTTGGTCGCCAGGAACGCATTGGCCGAGACCTTCACCAATTCGGCGGTTTCCAGATCGGTGACCAGGAACGGAACTTCCTCGTCGAGGATCGGTCCGTACAGCTCGCGGACCAGCTTCTCGGCGCGGTCCGAATTCTGCTGCACACCCAACACGATGCGGTCCGGGTGCAGCGTGTCCTTGACGGCGAAGCCTTCGCGCAGGAACTCGGGGTTCCAGGCCACCTCGACATCAACGCCCTCGGCCGCGAATCCGGCCGCCCGCTGGCCCAGTTCGCGTGCGGTGCCCACCGGGACGGTCGACTTGCCGATGATGACCGCCGTCCGGGAAAGCAGCGGGACCAGGGTGTCGATCACCGCGTGGACGTGACTCAGGTCGGCGCCGTATTCACCCTTCTTCTGCGGCGTACCGACGCCCAGAAAATGCACATCGGCGAATTCGGCGGCCTCGGCATAGCTCGTTGTGAAACGCAGCCGCCCGGCTGCGATGTTGCTCTGCAGTATCTTTCGCAGCCCGGGCTCGTAGAACGGGATGTCGCCGCCGGAGAGCTTGGCGACCTTACCTGGGTCAATGTCGACGCCGAGCACCTCATGGCCAAGCTCGGCCATGCATGCTGCATGGGTGGCTCCGAGGTATCCGGTTCCGAAAACGGTGCATCGCATACTGCCTATATAGGCCTCCAGGGTTAGCAACCTGGATACGCCGCACCATCGGTGTCCTAACGCCGGATGTACGGCGAAAAGCACTGTGAATTACGGATTAATGCCCGCCAAACGGCCAGGGAAACCCCGAGTTCGAGCCGCCGCTGGATCCGCTGCCCGATCCACCGCCGTGAGAACCGCCGCTATCGCCCCAACCGCCGCGAGATCCGCCGCCCTCACCCCAACTGCCGCGGGACCCTCCGTTATCGCCCCAGCCGCCGCGTGAGGACCCACTATCGGAGCCACCACGCGAACCGCTGTCGGAACCGCCGCGCGAGCCACTGTCACCCCAGCTGCCGCGGCCGCTGTCCGAGCCACCACGCGAATTTCCGTCGTCGCCCCAATCACCGCGACCCGAACCGCCACGCGATCCACTGTGCGAACCGCTATCGGAGTTGCCGCCCCCGAACGGCGGCAGGCCCGGAATGGAGATGATCGGCGGCTGCTGAGTCTGGACAGGAGGCGTGTACGTCGGACGGTTGCGGTCCGGCCACCACGGATTCTCTTGGCGCCGAGGCTGTTCCCACACCGGCGGGAACAACGGAATCGGCACGGGCACGATGGCGGGTGGCGGTGCGACGGGCGCCGGCTCCGCCGGAGCAGCCGGCGGCGGGGGTGCCTCCGGTACTGGCGCCGGTGCCTGCGGCGCGGGCTGAACAGGTGCGGGGGCCGCGGGTTTGGCGGCCACCGGCGCGGGGTTGCGCTGCGGAGCCGGGGCCACCACCACCTGCTGCACCGGAGCCGGAGCCGCGGGGGCGGGCGCCTCCACCACGGGCGCCGGTGGCGGTTGTTGGGGGGCCTCCGGCGGTAACGCGTTCTGCACCGGGTTCTGCACGACGGCGCGGTCCGGTGAGGACGGCCCCTGGTCCACCGTGGAGCGCACCGTCACTGTCAGCGAGACGGCGAGCGCTATCGAACAGATGCCGAACACCAGCAGCAGCGGCGCACCCACCAGGAGGAACGGCTTACGTTCGGCTGGTTGGTCATCGAAGTCTTCGTACTCGCGCAGGTCGGTCTTGGCTTCCTCGGCGCTCTCGGTCACTGCTCCGGGGTGCGCGAAGCCCGTTCCGGTGGGCCCTTCGAGCGAGTACGCCTGCCCCAGCAGGGCGGTGCTGGCCTCGAAATCCGGTTCCTGCGCCGAGGCCAGCGCGGCTCCGCGGGCCAGTGCCAGCTCGGGCTGGTCAGGGGAATTCACCGGCAGGGCGATCGCCTCACCCAGCGGATCGGTCAGATCGGAGACGTCGGTGCCCAGGCCCAGCAAGAACACCCCGTCGGGTGCGTTCTCCTGACCCTTGAGCGGATTTACCAGGCTTGCCAGCACCCCGGGGGTAACTCCGGTGATGAGCGGCTCGCTGGCCAGACCGACGATCGAACCGTCGGCGGAGTCCACTACCGCCAGCGTCGCGTTCTCTGGCTCGATGACCAGCAGTGCGGACTTGTCGTACCCGGTGACGTTGCTGGCTGCCTTGGCCAGCGCACCGCCGGCATGCAGCGCGGAGAAGAATCCGACACCGTCGATCCCGCGGCTGGCCAGGGAGTCACGTAGCGCGGCGGCTTCGGTGTGATCGCTCCACACCACACCGGTGGAGACCAGATGATGGCCGCCGTCGAGCATGCCGTCACGGGTGCCGACGATTGCGGCAAGCACCTGTTCGGAGGCGGAACCTTCGCCGTCGGAAACGATGATGGTGTCGGTGTCGACGATCCTGCCGTCGGCACCCGCGCCCTCGACCAGCACCAGCCGGGCAGTCGTCGGCGTCATGGAGACACCAAGTACGACGTCCACGTCAGATCCTCCGCTGCATATCGACACGGTCACCCGAACAAACGCGCCGAGGCCGTCAAAAAGTTCGAGTTGTTGCCGATTGTGTATCGGTGCGGCGCGTTTCCCCGTTACCCCCGGTTAGGGGTCGATGAAGTTCTGGTAGGAGCGCGACGGGGTCGGACCGCGCTGCCCCTGGTACTTCGACCCTACCCCGGCACTTCCGTACGGGTGCTCGGCCGGAGACGTCAGGCGCAGCAGGCACAGCTGCCCGATCTTCATGCCCGGCCACAGCGTGATGGGCAGGTTGGCGACGTTCGAAAGCTCCAGGGTGATGTGTCCGGAGAATCCGGGGTCGATGAATCCGGCGGTGGAGTGGGTCAACAGCCCCAGGCGTCCCAACGAGGACTTTCCTTCCAGGCGTCCGGCGAGGTCGTCGGGCAGCGAGCAGATCTCCAGCGTGGACCCGAGCACGAATTCACCGGGATGCAGCACAAACGGCTCGCCTTTGTCCGGCTCAACCAGACTGGTCAGCTCGTCCTGGCGTTCTTTGGGGTCGATATGCGTGTAGCGGGTGTTGTTGAACACCCGGAACAGGCTGTCGAGCCGAACGTCGATGCTGGACGGCTGGATGAGGGCTGGATCAAGGGGCTCGATGCCAAGGCGCCCGGCCTCGAGCTCGGCGCGAATATCGCGATCGGACAACAGCACGCGAGCAGCCTACCGATGAGCCGCCCAGGTGAAGAGGCTCGGGCGGGCGCACCTACCCCTTGATGGCGATGACGGCTCCTGGCCGCAGCCAGCCGATGAGTCGAACGAGCGCGGCATCGTCGAGCGTCACGCATCCGGCCGAGGGGCCACCGTCGGAGGCATGCACGAAGAACGCCGACCCGGCGCCGGGTGTGTGCGACGCGTTGACGCCCATGACGATCGCGCGCGAGTAGCCGTCGAGCTCTTCGCTCAGTGAGGTGTCAAAGGCGCACGCGGATTGAGCGCAACGCTGGTGCGTGTTGTAACCCGGGCTGGCGGGATCGCCATCCCACCAATCGTCGGCGTCCACCTGCAGATAATTCAGGTCGTGTGCCACCGACGGTTCGGTGCCAAAGGCGTAGTCCAGGCTGAAGATGCCCGTGGGAGTCGCCGGATTGTCGTCGCTGGCGGTGTCCGCGAACCCGGCCGAGCCGACGTCGGAGGGAAGGTTCTGTTCGACTGGTTCCCAGGTATCGCCCGTCCGCTGCCAGGTGCCGATGACGGCCTTGGTGCCGCCGGCTCCCTGGACCGATACGACTTGTGTTGCGTTACCGATAGATTCGGCAAACCACGGCGGCGGCGTGGCCTGTGCTGCCGCGGCGGGAACCACCGCGACCGGGTGCACCCCGGGGCCGGTGCCGCAGGCGCCCGTCAAAAGCACAAGGCTCAGCGGCAGTAGTCGGATCGGGGACACTCATCCATGGTGATGGCTCAACCTGGAAAACGCCTGTCAGTAACTAACCTTTAACGGCAATGACCGCGCCCGGCCGCAGCCAGCCGATCAACTGCACCAGCATCCCGTCGTCCAGGGATACGCAGCCCGCGGTCGGTCCGCCGTCGGTGCTGTGCACGAAGAAGGCCGAGCCGCCGCCGGGAACTCTGTCCTTGTTCACACCCATGACGATGGCGTGCTTGTACTGCGGGATCGGCAGGTTCTCGCTCTGCGAGGTGTTGAACGGGCACTCGGCCTTGGCGCACTGCTGATGCGTGTTGTAGGTGGGGCTGTTGCTATCGCCGTCCCACCAGTCGTTGGGCCCGACCTGGACGTAGCGCAGCCCGCTCGGGGGCGGCGGCGCGGTACCGAAGGCCCAGTCCAGCGAGTAGACGCCGTTGGGGGTGGCCGACGCTCCCTCGCGTGCCTTGTCGATGAACCCGGCCGAGCCCACATGGGCAGGAATCCCGGTGGACACGGCCTTCCATTCGTTGCCGCTGCGCTGGAACACGTCGATCTTGGCCTTGGAGCCGCCGGCGCCGTTGACCGCGACCACCTGTGTCGCGTTGCCGACGGACTGCGCGAACCAGGGCACGAAGGGTTCCGCGGCAGCAGAGGTTGAGGTAGCCAGGGCGAGTACGGCCGCACACAGCAGCGTCACAAGACGGAACACGAGACCATCTTCGCCGATGTTGTTCTCGAATTCTTCAAGGTTGGGACACGGTTGCGCCACGGACCGATCGGTATAGTTCGACCATGGACGCAGAGCTCGAAGAATGGAAAGCCGCCGGGCACTACTTCGATTACCTGGGTTTCGACATCTTCTACCGCGTCGAGGGCAGTGGGCCTCCGCTGCTGCTCGTTCACGGGTATCCGTTCAATTCCTGGGATTGGGCGTTGATCTGGCCCGAGTTGGTGCAGCGGTTCACCGTCATCGCACCGGACATGATCGGAATGGGCTTTTCCGACAAACCCGTTCAATACGGGTACTCGGTTCTCGATCACGCCGATATGCATGAGGCGCTGCTGTCTTATCTGGGCATCGAGCGGGTGCATCTGCTCACCCATGATCTGGGCAACTCCGTCGGTCAGGAGTTGTTGACGCGCTTCGAGTTCGAGGAACAATCGCGCGGCCGGGTACCCATCGATTCGGTGACGTGGCTCAATGGTGGGCTCTTCATCGAGGCCTATCGGCCACGCATCGCCCAGACCTTGATGTCGCGAACACCGTTGGGCGACTTGGTCAGCCGATTCCAGGGCACTCCCGTGTCCCGACGCATCCTGGATGCAGCCGTCAGTGAGATGTTCGGCCCCCAGACCAAACCGTCGGCGCGGCTACTGTCCCTCTTTCAGCAGGTGCTGGAGTACAACGACGGCGCGCGCGTCACCCATCTGGTGGGCCGCTTCATCAACGATCGCTATGACAACCGGAGTCGATGGGTGCGGGCCATGCGCGAAACGGCCGTGCCGATGCGGATGATCGACGGACCGATCGACCCGAACTCCGGATTGCACATGGCCGAGCGCTATCTCGAGGTCATTCACGACCCCGATGTGGTGCTACTCGACGACCACATCGGCCATTGGCCGCAGATCGAGGCGCCCGAGGCGGTGCTCACGCACTTCTTCGCGCACATCGATCGGGTGACTACTTAGGCGGCGCCGGCGGGGCCATGTCCATGAACGACGAGAAGGTCGCGTAGTTACACTCGGCCTCTCCGGTGCCGGTTGTGCTCTGACAGACCACCTTGTCGTTTAGGTAGACGCGCACCGTCACGGCCGCGTCCGGGGTCGCGGTGGAACGCCAGTCGGCCTTGACTTCGGCGTGGTTGGGAAGCTTGGCGCCACGGGACAGATCGCCGACTGTTGCGTCGACCTTCCAGGGCAGGGTCACGCCGTCGGCGGGCTGCATCTCGGTGCCGTCCCAGTACTGGACGTTGGCCGTGGTGGCGGTGGACGAGATGACCTCGTAGGTCACCGTCTTGTCATCGGCGTGTGCCGCCGCGGGGAAGCTGAGCGCGGTGGCTGAGGCCACGGCAGACGCGGCAAGTAGTTGACGGACGGTCATGGAACACCTCGAGATGTCAGTTAGGTTTACAGATCGTTAGGCACGCTACAGGGATTTTCTGGGTGTCTGCTGAGGCCGTGATCGAGGGCACTTCTGCCCCTAGGAGTGATCGTCGAGAGGTCCAGGAAGAGCGGCGAACGAATGTGGCGGGTGTGCATTCTGAGCGCCTCCGTTACAGGGGCGCAGAGCTACACCGGCATCGAGAAGGATTCCCCTGATGGCCGAGTAGGGGGCACCGGAGGAGGCGGCCAGGTCGCGGATACTGGCGCCGGCTTCGTACCCGGCCGCTATCTGGGCACGTTCCGGGGTTACCACGGGCGGTCGCCGTGTGCGTTGTCCGCGACGGCGTTCGGTTTCCGTGGCACCGCCCCAGATTCCGTACGGTTGGTGTGTGCGCACTGCGTAGGTCAGACAGACTGCGGCGACAGGGCATCGGCGGCAGATACTTTTGGCTTGTTGTTCACGGCTCCGGCGCACGGATCTCAGCTCGCGATCGCACGCGAAGAACAGCTCCGGGTCCACCGTCGCGTGCCGACATCGGCCGTGTGTTTGCCAATGCGAATCAGGGACATCCGTTGACTGCATAACCAACTTTCGTTCTCGATACGCCGGGCAATCGGCGGTTTCCAGACTGCTCAGCGCAGCCGAGCGCGGTCGGAGGTCCCCGACCTTCACCATTGAGACGTTAGGAAGCAACCGGATCGGCGCCATCATCCTTTTCGGGTGATATTCCAGCGGACGCCGCGGCGCCCGCCGCGGGAACTGCCATACGGCCCTTGTGGGTATGGTCGGCCATCTGTGACGTCTTGAGAAACATCACTGTTCGACATGAGAGAGGACTCGCCGGTGGATCGAGTCAACGACCGCTCAGGACAAGACGCGGATGGTCAACCAGGTAGGCCGCTGACCGAGCTGGTGGAGCTACCGGGTGGGCCATTTTCCATGGGCTGCAACAGCTTCTATCCCGAGGAACGGCCCGTACGCAGCGAGTCGATCGGCGCCTTCGCTATCGAACGGCACCCCGTCACCAACGCTCAGTTCGCGGAATTCGTCACCCGGACCGGGTACGTGACCGTCGCCGAACGTGCCCCCGATCCGGCCCTCTATCCCGGCGCCTCGGCTGACGATCTGGTGCCGGGGGCCATGGTGTTCCGGGCAACCAGCGGCCCGGTGAACCTGCACGACTGGCAGCAGTGGTGGGACTGGGTTCCGGGCGCCTGCTGGCGGCGCCCTGCCGGGCCGGGCAGCGATATCGACAGCGCCGCAGATCATCCCGTCGTCCAGGTGGCGTATACCGATGCGGTGACCTACGCCCGCTGGGCGGGTAGGCGGCTGCCCACCGAAACCGAGTGGGAGTACGCCGCGCGCGGTGGCGGCGATACGACCTACGCCTGGGGCGACGAGGTGTCCCCCGGAGGACAACTGATGGCCAACACCTGGCAGGGCAGGTTCCCGTATCGCAACGACGGTGCACTGGGCTGGCGCGGTACCTCTCCCGTCGGCGCGTTCCCGCCAAACCAGTTCGGCCTTCTCGACATGATCGGCAATGTCTGGGAATGGACCTCGACGCGATTCGAACCCGGCGCGCAGGCCCCCAAATCGTGCTGCAGCCCATCCGATAATCCCGACCCGTCGGTCATCCAGGCGCTCAAGGGAGGCTCGCATTTGTGCGCGCCCGAGTATTGCCACCGCTATCGGCCGGCGGCGCGCTCACCACAGTCACAGGACAGCGCGACGACCCATATCGGATTCCGCTGCGTGGAGAGCCGGGCGTAACACATACGCTGTAGTGGCACCCACACCGCAGGGCGCCACTAGCAGCAAGCGGGCCGATGGTTCCGATGTCAGACTGATCCGGTCTGACGGCAACGCACATCATCGTATTGACTTGTGGGAGGAACGGTATGAAGCGTGATGTTGGAGCCCAACTCGACGTGGACGTGTTGGCGCCATCAACATTGGAGTTCCAGATCGCCGTGTCGCCGCTACCCGGCGCCCAGGTGACGGAAAGCTTGACGCTGGAGCTGAACGGACAGCGGGTGGAGGCCCAGGAGGTTGCGGGCGAGCACGGCAACCGTATTCACCGGCTCGACGTCGGGCAGGGAAACCTCAAAGTCTCTTATGCGGCAACTATTCTCGGGCAAGCCGACGAGGTGCCCGTCGAGGCCGCGGACCTGTCGACGTACTTGCGCCCGAGCCGCTATGCCGAGGCCGACAAGTTCTACGGTTTCGCGGCAACCGAATTCGGTGATCACACCGAACCCTCGGTCCTGTTGGAAAAGGTCTCATCCTGGGTCGGTTCCCGTCTGACCTATTCACCGGGGTCCAGTGATCCCATCGATGGCGCGGTCGACACCCTGTTGGCGGCGGCAGGGGTCTGCCGCGACTACGCACACCTGGTGGTGGCACTGCTTCGAGCCGTCAAGGTGCCGGCCCGGCTTGTCGCGGTATATGCGCCGGGCTGCGACCCCATGGACTTCCACGCCGTTGCCGAGGCGGTCGTGGACAACCGTTGGCAAGTGGTGGACGCCACCTGTCTGGCGCCGCGGCAAACGATGGTTCGCATCACCACCGGCCGCGATGCCGCCGATACGGCATTCCTCGACAACCACGGCGGGCAGATCGTGTTGAACCAAACATTCGTCACCGCCGTGGTCGACGGTGACCTACCCGAGGATCACATCGATCAACTGGTCTCCCTGCGGTGACACCCGAAGGGAGACCAGCCGAGACAGAGGGCTAGGAGTTCCCGGTCAATTTGTCCTTGACCGCATCCACGCCTTCCTTGAGCTTGTCCGCGGCATCGGTCAGCTTCTGCTTGACCGAAGCGATGCCCTGATCCAGCTGACCTTCGGCCTTCAGATCCTCATCGCCCGTCGCGGATCCAACGGCTTCCTTGGCGCGGCCCTTGAGATCCTCGGCCGTGTTCTTTGCGTCGTCAGCAATTCCCATGTGTTTCAAACCTTTCTGTATTCCACCCGAGATAGGCGTGAGCCGAAGGTCCATCACATCGATTTCCGGCAGTTATCGTCAACGCCACTTCCGACACTACGCACGGAATCCCGCCGGTGCGATGAGTCCAGTTCAGGGGCTTGCCCCGAAGAATCACCCGAAATGGGTGATGCTCGGCCCCGCCCTGCTCACTAGCGTCGGTATGAGCATGTCTATTCATATCTTCACGCCATTCTTCGCGATCACCTTCCGTTTCCGGATCTTGGCGAGACACAATGAATCACGTTGATGAATAGCGCCACGGTGACGTCACTGCAGACCCAGATTCTTCGCTTCGAGAGGACTACCCATGGAACCCACCAACGGGGACACCGCCAAACCCGCCGATAACGGCAAAAGCGGACGCGTCACGCGGCGTTCGATTCTGGGCGGTATCGCGGCCGCCGGCGTTGGTGCCGCCGCGGCAACCGCCGCGATCAAGGGATTCGAGGGCACCGATCACCCGACAGGTGCCGGTACGCCGGGCACCGGGCCCACCAACGAGGACTTCCACGGCAAGATCGCCCTCGATGTGCGCGATTCCACGCCCGACTGGACTCCTTATGAGTTGAAGCGCGCGCCGGAGGGGGCGCCCAACATTCTGGTGGTGCTCTACGACGACACCGGGCTGGCCGCCTGGTCGCCGTTCGGTGGGCGTATCAACATGCCGGTGATGCAGCGCTTGGCCGATAACGGGCTGCGGTACTCGCAGTGGCACACCACGGCACTGTGCTCGCCGACGCGGTCCTGCCTGTTGACCGGGCGCAATCACCACGTGAACCGCTCGGCATCGATTACCGAGGCCTCCAACGGATTTCCCGGTGCCGCGGGCCGTCTTCCCGCGGAGTGCGCCACCATCGGGCAGGTGCTGCAGGACAACGGATACAGCACGTTCTGGGTGGGCAAGAACCACAACGTGCCCGTCGAAGACATCGCCGGTGGCGGCAGCCGATCCGAGTGGCCGCTGCAGAAGGGCTTCGACCGCTACTACGGGTTTCTGGGTGGGGAGACCAACAACTGGTACCCCGACCTGGTCGAGGACAACAGGTTCATAGAGCCACCGTCCACCCCCGAGGAGGGCTATCACCTATCCAAAGACCTTGCCGACCAAGCACTTCGGATGCTGCGCGACCAGCGGGCCACCAACCCGTCCAAGCCCTGGTACCTGTGGTACTGCCCCGGCGCCAACCACGCGCCACATCACAGCCCCGCCGAGTACACCGAAAAATACAAGGGCAAGTTCGACGACGGCTATGAGGCGTACCGCGACTGGGTACTGGCCCGCATGGTGGAGAAGGGCGTCCTACCCAAGGACACCAAACTCACCCCGCTGAACCCGATGCCCGCCGACGTCGCCAACGAGGCGGACTCGGTGCGGCCCTGGAACACTTTGAATGCCGATGAGAAGCGCCTCTTCTCGCGGATGGCCGAGGTGTATGCCGGGTTCTCCGAGTACACCGATGCCCAGGTCGGCAGGGTCATCGACTACCTCGAGCAGAGCGGGCAGTTGGACAACACCATCGTGTTCTACTGCGCCGACAACGGCGCCTCCGGTGAAGGCTCCCCGAACGGCTCGGTGAACGAGAACAAATTCTTCAACGGCTATCCCGACGAGCTGTCGGAGAACATGAAGTATCTGGACACGCTGGGTAGCCCCGATACCTACAACCACTACCCCACCGGATGGGCGGTGGCCTTCTCCACACCGTTCCAAATGTTCAAGCGCTACTCACAGTTCTCGGGTGGCACCTGCGATCCCCTGGTGATCCACTGGCCCAAGGGCATCAAGGACAAGGGCCAGGTGCGCCACCAGTATCACCACGTCACCGACATCGTTCCGACCATCCTCGACGTGACGGGTCTGAAGATGCCCGAGACGTACCGCGGCGTCACGCAGTACCCCGTGAACGGGGTGTCGATGCGGTACAGCTTCGAGAAGGCGGATGCCCCCACCACCAAGAAGCGGCAGTACTACGCGATGCTGGGCACCCGCGGAATATGGGAGGACGGCTGGAAGGCGGCGGCACTGCACGCACCGATCAGCGGCAAGGGCCATTTCGACAAAGACAAGTGGGAGCTGTACCACGTCGACGAAGACCGTTCTGAGTCAACGAATCTGGCCGACAAGCACCCCGACAAGCTCAACGGGCTGATCGCCGCGTGGGCCGAGGAAGCCGACAAGAATTTCGTGCTGCCCCTCGACGACCGGTCGGCCACCGAGCTACTGGCGATCGAGCGGCCCACGACTGAGCCGAAGCGCAACCGCTACATCTACTACCCCGATACGGCACCCGTGCCCGAAGCCGTGGCGGTCAGTATCCGCGGCCGGTCCTACAAGATCATCGCCGATGTCGAAACCACCAAGGATTCCCAGGGCGTGATTTTCGCGCACGGCTCACGCTTCGGCGGGCACTCCCTGTTCATCAAGGACGGCAGGCTGCACTACGTCTACAACTTCCTCGGCATCCAGCCTGAGCAGGTGTTCATCTCACCGCCGCTGACTCCCGGTAAGCGCACACTCGGTATGGAGTTCGTCCGCCATGACAAGGGTAAGTACGGCGAATCCTTGGGGACAACAAACCTTTACGTGGACGGGAAGCTCGTCGCGAGCGGCCCGATGCGCACGCAGCTGGGCAACTTCACCCTTTCCGGCGACGGGCTGTGCATCGGTTACGACAGCGGCGACAACGTGTCGCAGCTCTACAAGCACCCCGGGACGTTCACCGGGGGCACCATCAAGGGTGTCGCGGTCGACGTCAGCGAGGAAACCTTCGTCGACTTGGAGCAGGAAGCGCAGGCGGCTTTCGCCCGAGACTGAGCTCGCACGCGGAGAGGGTGCCACATGACGCGTAACCATGGTGTGTGCGATCGGCCGCACCCCGGTGTGGGCTGCTTCGTCGTAAAAGACGGCCGGTTTCTGATGGGACGGCGCCGTGGCGCCCACGGGGCAGGCACGTGGTCCGTACCAGGTGGATGGATCGAGCGGGGCGAGAGCCCGGAATCGGCAGCGATTCGCGAGGTCTGGGAGGAAACCGGTATGAGGGTCACTGATCCTCATACCGTCGGTGCCACAACAACTGTCCATCCTGAAGGTTTGTGTTCTCTGACGGTCTGGGTCGTTTCGCGTTGGGAATCCGGTGAACCGATCTGCATGGAACCGGACAAGTTCATTGAACAGCGTTGGTGCGCAATGGAGGAAGGCCTGCCCGCTCCGCTATTCGGCGTATGGGCTGATCTGTTGGCCTCGCCCACCTACGCGCGCCTTCGCGAGGTGTTGGTCACCCACCCGCACGCCTGACAGCACCAAAGTACAGGTTGCTCAAACTCACAACGAGTTGACTGACTCCCGGATGCAGTCAAATCTTCACCGCGACTTCGCTTACCGGCCAAACCCATTCCCTTCATTTGTCGGATCGTCGCTATCTACTTCCGTGATCCGATTGCACAGCTTCTTGATTTCCGAATGGTTTGGAGTATCCGGTGGTCGACGTGGGCACATTACTGTTGCGGACGAGCGCGGGAGCGTTACTGGTCACGGCGGGATGCCTCGTGGGCGCGAGTGCGGCGCAGGCCGCGCCGTCCGGCGACGGTGCCGGTGCCGGTGCCGGTGCCGGTGCTCATGGGACAGAGTCGGCTGGCGGCGCGAAATCCGTTTCGGGTGCAGCATCTTCGGGTGAGGCCACTGCTCCCGCTGGTGCTGGTTCCACAGCTACAGATTCCGTGAAGACCAAGCTCTCCCATGAATCAAGTCGTTCGGTCGCAGATTCATCCAGTACAGCAAGCTCTGGCAGCTCTGCCGCTGCGCAGCAGAAATCCGGTAGCGCCCCGTCGTCTGGGAATGCCGCAGCCACAAGCGATAAATCCGATGCCGCACAGGCACCGCGGACCAACACTCTCACCAGCGCGAAACCAAGTACCGCAGGCGCAACCAGCGCCGGTCGCGAATCACACACAGATGCCAGCCACACGACGGCATCCGAACCCGCTCACGACGCAACCGCCGGAACCAAACCAGCCGACGACTCCAAGGCGCCCACGCAGACTCTGTCAGGTCACGACACGACGACCGGCGACCCGAAAGCAATTGAGGCGCAACTTTCTCGAACCAAGACCGCCGCACCGGAATCACTTCCCTCCGCGTCCGGCGCCCCCAGCACACAGACACCACAGGCGGGCAAAAGAACTTCCGCCCGAGGCACGGATCCTGCCGTCACTGCGCCACTTCACACCGCAGCCGATAGCGAGCTGATCAACAAGACCACTTCTACGGTCAGCATCACCCGAAGCGCACCGACAGCAACACTCACCGATGCCGTTGCACCACAGCACCTGGCTACAGTGGAGTTGCCACGTCGCCAGTCTGCTGCTGCCGAAATAGCACTGGCACCAACATCTTCAACACCACAGGCTTCGGCCTCCACAGTGGTGGCACCTACCATCCCTACACCCGTGGCCCCGCTTGCACCTCCCCTGGCGCCGGGACCCGGTCCGGTGCCGGTCAATCCACCGCCGCCCACCGGCGGAACGGGCTCCGTCACGTCGACCTCTGTCAACACCCGGAAGCGCGGTGAAAGCGCTGGGGACACCGTGACTCAGGAACCCGTGAACAAGGTGCTGGTGATCGGTGTCGACGGCACCAACATGAGCAAGATCCTCGATGCGCAGACACCCAACTTCCAAGAGTTGATGCAAGAGGGAACCACTGGCGTGTCAAGTATTGCCGGGCACACCACCATCTCCGCGGACTCATGGACGACGATCCTGACCGGCGTATGGGACACCAAACACGGCGTGACAAACAACGGCATCACCAATGACTTCACTCGGTTCCCATCCGTGTACACCCAGATCGAAAGAGCCAAACCGGAACTCAAAACCGCATCGATAGCAGACTGGAACGTGCTGGAGAAGATTGCACAGGGTGGCATCGGCGCTGACCAGGTTGTCCGCACACCTGCTATCTCCGGTGATGATTCCGAAAGTCAACTCGATGCGCAGACCACTGCCAATGTCGCCAAGTCAATCCAGAAAGATGGCCCCGACTTTCTCTTCACCCACCTAGACCAGGTGGACCACGCCGGCCACCTCTACGGCGGCGGATCTCAGCAGTACATCGACGCACTCGAGCGCACAGACGCCAACGTCGGCACCATCATGGACGCGGTCAGAGCTCGGGAAGCAGCTACCGGCGAGAAGTGGACAGTGCTCGTGGTCACCGATCACGGGCACCGTCCAGAGTTGGGCGTCGGGCATGGATTCCAGTCTCCCAACGAAACATCCACCTTTGTGATCGCCCGCGGCCCCGGCTTCAAACCCGGCCAGATCAACCCAGCGTTCGGAATAGACGACATCACCCCGACCGCCCTGGGAATACTCGGAGTGCCGTCGCTATCCGACTCCGACGGCACCGATCTGCGGTCGCTCGCCAACCATGCCAGTACGCCGACCAATCGCAAGACCGCGATCAGCGACATGGTCAATGCCAACCGCTATCCGGACCTGCTCACCCGGCTGCGGCTCGGAATTCGTTCGGTGGTCAGTCTGCCCGCGGGTCCGCTACTCGACGGAATCGTCGATGGTGTCAACGGGATACGGCACCAACTTGACTCGGTGGCCTCTTCGGGGGTGCCCGTGTTCTCGCAACTGGCAACCGCTACAAGTTGGGCATTGGGGGCTTTCAACCAAGGACTCACTGCGGTGACCAACACGGTCGTCACGGTGGTCAACCGCCTCACTGGTGCGGGCGTCGTCGACGCAGCGCCCGGCGACAATGACCGCGGCCTGCCTCAGCAGGTGCTGCCGGCCCTTTAACGAGGTTTTGCACCACAGCGTCAGTACGGCGCAATGCCGATGGCCTCGCGACGATTCGATGCCTGCAGTTTCCGGTAGATAGAACGCTGATGCGTCTTGAGGGTGTTGACCGACACCGAGAGCTTCGCGGCGATCTCCGCCGTGGTCATGGGAGTCCGTAGGTAGGCCAACACTTCTCGCTCCCGCGAGGTTAGCGCCACGGCGGGGTTCTCCGATGCGTCCGTCTCGCACGCCAGCAGGCACTCGGCGAGAAAGTCCGGATATGCCGTCCGAGAGCTGTGCGCCCCCAGCAGCTCGCGGCACGTCTGGTCGGCATTATCTAGGAATGGGTAGCGCACGGATTCGGGGGCGGCCAGTGCCAGCGATTCCTCCAGCAGCCGGTGCGCCTGGGCGTTGTCGGCACGCTCCCATGCCAGCAGTGCGCCGATCAGCAGGGCGTACGCGCGCGTGTACGGAGCCACTGACTCGCCATTTGCGTTGTCGGCCAAAGCCTGTGCTAACTCGGGGTTCCCGAGTCGCCGACATACACCGGCAACTATCGCAGAGGCCATGGGCAGCGGTGTCACACCCACGAGCCTGGCCGCCAACTCGAATGCCTCCTCGGCGTGCCCGCGCATCTCAGCGATCCTCGCCAGTGCGGCCGTGCGGAAACTGCCTATCGGGACGGCCCTGTTGTCTCCCTCACCGATGCGCATGGCCACCGCCTCCAGCTTCGGCAGGGCGGCATCGCGCCCCTGGTTGCCCAGCGCCGCAGCAGTGAACACCAACATCATGCGACCGATGTCCGGATAGCCCTCTCCCACCGCCGCATCCACCACGGTGAAATCCTCCAGGGCTCCGGCCAGCTCGCCCTGCCACAGCTGTATGAACCCCGTTGTGAAGCAGGCTATCCCACCGCCCTCGTGGGAGAGCCACGGAACCTCTGCCATGCTCAGCGAACGCTCGGCGCGGCCGAACTGTCCGGCATGGACATGGGCGAAGGCCAGACTCTCCGTGGCCCTGTCCGCGACCGCTGTCAGCCCCAGCGCACGACATTCCTGTGCAGCCGACTCCAACAGCCTCATCGAGTGACCGACATCGCGCCGCAGCCGGGTTTCGGCCCAGCCCAACAGGAACAGTGCACACGCATACACCCGGTCGGGCACCAGCGCCCGGTCGGTGAGGGCTTCGGAGACCGCGTCCACGGCGCCCGCCATGGTGCTGTGGTCATCGGAGATCAGGATGCGACTCAGATCCGCGACCAGGCGCACGCGTCGAGATTCGGCGTTGTCGTGTGCCAAGGTCTGGGCGCGTTCGAAATGCAGTTGTGCCCCAAGTCGGTCACCCGCGACCTCCCGGCAGCAGGAACGCACCATCGCCACATCGGCGCTTTCCCCGAATGCCTCGGCCACCTGGATACACGCACTCTCCAGTGCCACGGATCTGGCTTCCAGCAGCAGTTCGAGCCAGTGGTCGGTGATCGTCTCCGAGGCCAGTTGAGCATCTGCCCCGCGGACGGCATGCTCGACGGCATCCAATGGGTAGCGGTCCCGCAGTTCGCGGGCGGCCAGCAGATTCAAGGCGTTCCACCGCACGGGATCCGACTGCCTCAGCACCTCGCCACAGCCGTGCGCGAACATCGAATGCCATTGGTAGACAGCATCTTCACCAGATCCGAAGCGTTCGATGAACAGGCCGGATGACGCACATTCGGCAAGAAGCCCGGCGGCATCGGCACGTCCTGAGAGCACACCGGCCAGGCTTTGGTCCACCCGCGCGCACACCGTCACCGCAAGCACGAACTCGGCCAGCTCCGGGCGGAGCCGCCCGAGGACAGCGGCACGGATGTACTCGGTGAGGTCGAGATCGTCCGAGGCACTGGGTGTTTGGCCGTCCAATAGGGCCAGTCGCACGGCCGCGGGCCAGCCCCCGGTGCCTTGCACGATCTGTTCAGCATCGCCGGCCGAGAGCTCCTGGCGCACTTGGCCGGCGGCCGTGCGCACATCCTCAGCAGTGAAAGCCAGTTCACTCGCCGCGACGACTGCCACCTGACCGTGTACCCGCAACCGGGTGAGCAGCGTCTCGGGCGCCTCCGTGGTGATCAGAACCAGTCGCAGCCAGGGCGGGCCGTGTTCGACGAACTCGACGAATTCCGCGCGCTGGGTGACGGCGATCGCCTTCTGGAAATCGTCGAGCACGATGGTGACCGTGCCCGGCATGTCGATGGTGGACAGGGCGGTGAACACCAGCCCCGGGGACGGCAGCTCGAAGGCGGTGGCCAGAGCCCGCCGCACCTGGGTATCGGCGCCGTTGCCCACCGCGTGCCGCAGCGCGGTCATGATGCCGCGAACCAGTTCGGGGAAGTCTGCCGCCTGCTCTGTCACCGTGAGCCATCCGATCGAGCCCGGCTGCTGGAGCCGACGCGCGGTAGCCCATTGCCCCACGGCGACCGTCTTGCCAAAACCCGATGGCGCGAGCACCACGACTGCTCGCGACTGCTGAACATGCACGTCGAGGGCGTCATGGACGTTCGAACGAACGATCATCTCGGGGCTCGCCGACGGTGGTGTGGCCAGAAACCATGGTGCCGGGCTCCACGCCGTCGAACCGGTGGGCTTGGCGCCTGCGGTCAGATCGTCGCGGTCAGCCATCCACTCATTCTCGCCGGGCCCGGCTCACGCGAGTTCGCCGGGCAGGTCCGACGCCGTCAGGTCTGCGACTGTCCCAGGGTGACCTGGACCGTGCGCGAGGTTCCGGACGGGTCGTCGTAGGTGAGGGCCATGTTGTCCCCCGGAGCCTTAGACCGGACCGCGGCCACCAGGGCCTCGGGGCCGTCGATCACCTGGTCGTCGATCTTGGTGATCACGGAACCCTTGGGCAGCCCGGCTGTTGCCGCCGCGCTGCCGCGCACAACACCTGCCACGAGCGCGCCGCGTGTGTCCTGGTCGGAGCCGAGTTGAACACCCAGTGAGGCCTGCCGGACGGTTCCGGTGGCCACCAGCTCATCGGCAATGCGCTTGGCCTGATCCACCGGGATGGCGAAGCCCAGGCCGATCGAGCCGGCCTGTCCGCCGCCCTGCGAGTCCTGGCCCCCACCCAGCGACGCGATCGCCGAGTTCACCCCGATGAGGGCACCGTTCATGTCCACAAGCGCACCGCCGGAGTTGCCGGGATTGATTGCCGCGTCCGTCTGGATGGCATTCATCACCGAGTGCTGGCCGCTCTGCTCATCGCCGGTAGCGACCGGGCGACGCAGTGCGCTGATGATGCCGGTGGTCACCGTCCCCTGCAGGCCCAATGGCGAGCCGATGGCGACAACGTTCTGCCCCACCTTTAGGTCTTTCGACGAACCGATGGTGATCGGGGTCAGGTCGGAAACGCCCTGGGCACGCACCACCGCGATGTCATCGGCGGGATCGGCGCCGACCACGGTGAACGGCACCGTTCGACCATCGGCCAGGGTCACGGTCGCCTTGACACCGTCGCCGGAGTGGGCGGACGGCCGGGTGCTGCGCCGGTCGTTGCCGTTGGGCACCTGCCCGTCACGACCATCCTGATAGTCGCCCGGCAGCTGTTCGCCGGGAAGGATGCCGGGCGGAAGGTTGGTGAGCGGCCCGCGGCGCGATGGGGCCGAGGGCGCCAGATCACCGCTGCCCGACATGGCCGCGGCCACCACATGGTTATTGGTCAGGATCAATCCGTCGGAGCTCAGCACGACGCCGGACCCTTCCTCGCCCTGCTGTCCACTTTGGATCTTCAGTTGCACCACACTAGGCAACACCTTGGCCGACACCTCTTCGACCGAGTTGCCCACGGGCGTGCTGCCAGGTTTTCCGAGTATTGAACCCGTTGGCAGGGAGGGCTTTCCGACGGGCGCGGGGCTCGACACCTGCGCTACGGGGGCGGGGTGACCGGAGCGGTTCACCACGACGACGGCCGTGGTGGCGCTGGCGGCGATGGCCACCACAACGGCGCCGCACGTGAGCCCCATGGCACGAAGACGTTTCCGGCGCAGTGGGTTCGGAGCCAGTTCGGCACGGTCCGGGAACGTCTCGCCGTACGCGTAGCGCGTCCGGGTGTCGGTGGACACACCGTGCACCTGCCGATAGCCGTGCTGGCCCAACGGGAATTCGTTTCCGTACGGCGGATGCCCAGGCTGGTAGTTCATCGATATTTCCTTCTTCCTCAAGATGCAGTCAGGGCACTGTCCGCCTCTGGTACGCACTATCACAGTGCCTGCATCCACTGAGGCCAGGCTGAGAATTTCCTCTATGCTGCCCAAGACTTTTCAGGAGGTGGTGGGAGTAGGTGGCGGTTGCTGTCCCGCATCCACCACCGCAAGGGGTGCCGTCGCCGGTTCGGGCGACGGCGCATCGCGGCCACGCCGGACAATCTCAAAGGTGTTGATCGGCCACCAGAACCAGCGGCCCAGTGCTGCCGCGATGGCAGGCGTCATGAATGCGCGCACGATCAGGGTGTCGACAATGAGGCCGATACCGATGGTCATGCCGAGCTGGCCGACCACGCGCAGGTCGCTGACGATCATCGACATCATGGTGAAGGCGAACACGAGGCCGGCGGCGGTGACGACGCGGCCGGTGGCCCCCATACCGCGGATCATGCCGGTGTTGAGCCCCGCGTGGATCTCCTCCTTGAGACGTGACACCACCAGCAGGTTGTAGTCCGAACCCACCGCAAGCAGGATCACCATCGACAGGGGGATGACGATCCACTGCACGCCCAGGCCAAGGATGTCCTGCCACAACAGCACTGACAGACCGCAGGCCGTCCCCAGGGATGCGGCCACGGTGCCGACGATGACCAGAGCGGCCACCACGCTGCGCGTGATCAGCATCATGATCGCGAAGATCAGAATCATCGAGGCGATGATGGCGATGGCCAGGTCCACGGTCACGCCATCTTGCATATCGGCGTACATGGATGCGGTGCCGGCCAGTGAGACCTTCGCGTTGGCCAGTGGCGTGCCCTTGACCGCATCGGCGACAACACCTTTGATGTCACGGACGTGTTCAATGCCTTCGACCGATGCCGGGTCGCCCTGGTGGGTGATGATGAATCGGACCGCCTTGCCGTCCGGCGATACGAACATCTTGAGCCCGCGTTTGAAGTCCGGGTTGGTAAACACGTCCGGCGGTAGATAGAAGAAGTCGTCGTTCTTGGCTTGGTCGAAGTAGAGGCCAATTTCCGTGGAGCCCTTGGCCAGTTCTTGTTGTTGGGCCTGAGTGCCAGCCTGAGTGCTGTGCATGGCGATCATGAAATCGCGCATCCTTCCCATCGAGTCGATGGTTGTCCTCAGCACCGGCAGCATCTGGGGCATCAGCTGATCCATGTGATCCATATCGGCGACAAGGCCGCTCATTTGGTCGGCGAGCACGTCAACACTGTCCAAAACATCAAAGATCGATCGCAGCGACTGGCAGATCGGGATATCAAAGCAATGCTTCTCCCAGTACAGGTAATTGCGCAGCGGCCGGAAGAAATCGTCGAAATTGGCCAGGTTGTCACGCATCTGCTGGATGGTTGCCTCCATCTCGTGAGTCCGGCCGACCATGCTGTGCATGGTGCCCGTGAGCTCCTGCATGATGCTGTACATCCGCTCCATGCTGGCGAGCGTCTTGCTCAACTCGTCGGCCTGCTCAAGCATCTGAGCAGAGCTGTCATTGTTGAACTTTGCGGCCTGCAGCGTGCCCGCATTCTGGGCACCGAGCAGGAACGGGATCGAGCTGTGTTCGATCGGCGCACCGAGCGGACGGGTAATCGTCTGCACCCGTTCGATTCCGCGCATATGGACGATGCCCTTGGCCACCCTGTCGATGACGAGCATGTCTGCCGGGGTGCGCAGGTCGTGGTCGGCCTCGAGCATCAACAGTTCCGGGTTCATGCGGGCCTGAGAGAAGTGGCGATCGGCGACATCCATCGCGCGGTTGGCCGGCATATCGGCGGGCGTGAACTTCTGATCGTTGTACTGCGGCACGTAGGTCATCAGGCTGACGAAGCCGATGATCGCAATCATGCTGGTCACCAAGACAATGGGAATGGGCCAGCGCACCACCGAGGTACCAACCTTGCGCCAACCCGTGGTGGAGAGCTTGCCCCTGGGTTCGAGAAGTCCGAACTTCGAGGCCACCGTCAGCACGGCGGGCGCCAGCGTCAGCGCCGCGACAACGATCACCAGGACTGAGATGGCGCACGGCAAGGCCATGCTCTGGAAGTACGGGAGCGTGGTCATGCTCAGGCACATGCAGGCGCCGACAATAGTCAGGCCGGATCCGAGAATTACGTGCGAGACGCCATGGTAAGCAATGTAATACGCGTCTTCGCGGCTGAGACCCTTTGACCTTTCCTCGTGATAGCGGCCGAACAGGAAGATCACGTAGTCGGTACCGGCAGCCAGCGCCAGCATCGTCACCATGCTCACCGCATAAGGTGTCAGACCGATAATGTTCAGGTAGCCGGCGGTAGCCGTAACACCTTGTGCAGCAAATAATTCCAGGCCAATGATGACCATGGATATGAGCATCGTGACGATGGAGCGGTAGATGAACAGGATCATCACGATGATCACGCCCACCGACACCAATTCCATCGTCGCCATGCTTTGGTGACCGGCGACCTGGGTGTCGGCGTTCAGCACGGAGGTGCCGGCGATATGAGCCTTGATGCCCTGCGGCGCAGGCACGGAGCTGACGATCTCGCGCACCGCGGCGACAGACTCGTAACTGGCACTGGTGCCCTGTGATCCGTTGAGGAAGATCTGCACATAAGCGGCTTTACCGTCCACGCTCTGCGAGCCCGCCGCGGTCAACGGATCACTCCAGAAGTCCTGGACGTTCTGCACGTGCTGGTGATCGGCCTTGAGCTTGGCAACAATGTCGTCGTAGTACTTGTGCGCGGAATCGCCGAGTTTGTCGTCACCCTCTAGGACGACCATCGCCGAAGAGTCCGAGTCGTACTGCTGAAACACCTTGCCGATGTTCAGCATCCCCTGGTAGGACTCCGAGTTTTGTGGGCTCAGCGGCACCGATCTGGAGGCCGCCACTTGGTTGAGAGACGGCGTGACCGTGCCCAGGATGACCGCCAGCCCGACCCAGAACAAGATGATCGGCAGCGAAAGAACCCGAATCATGTGGCCGACAAATGGCCGGTGCGGCTTCGTGTGCACGTTGCTCATACGGATTTCACCAAGCAGTAGATGAACGGTTTGACTTTGTCTGTGCTGGATCGGTCGTCACGCACGTCCCCGTCGACCGTCACGCGGCACCCAAGACTGCTGACGTTGCGATCGCCTTGCGCGACGATGTTGGCCGACATCGATGGCATCGTTGTCACGATCGTGAAAGACCAAGGGAGTGGGGCATTCTCAATGAGATGGGGTTGCCCGTTCTCATCGAGGTAGTTGAGGCTCGCAGTGCCGCCCGATCCGACGACCTCATAGGTGATGTGCTTCGGGTTGAAGTTCGCGGTGATGCCCGATCCCTCGCCCGGCTTGGGCGGAGGCGGATTTATGGAGCTACGGATCTGCGCGATCGCGTATCCGCCGATCCCGACAACGACTACCAGCAGTAGCGGAATCCAGAACCGCTTCAACAGTCGATACACCGCGCACATCCCCTTCTGTTCCTGCACTGCTCAGGACGGCAAGTGACTGCCGATAGGGCGACTACCGAAGGACCGGCGACACCACTTTGTGTACCGCCGGTCTATTACGACGCAGACCGTACCACGGTAATAGACCGGCGGTTCACTATCGGGTGACCGGTAGCGGATTAACATCGGGCCATGGACTTTCGGCGAGCGCGCAGTGAGGAGCAGCGCGAGATCCGCCGGCAAGCCATCCTGGAAACCGCGTCGTCAATGCTCAGCAATATGCCGGTCAGCCAGATCAGCCTGAATGAGCTGAGCCGCCGCACCGGCCTGGCAAAGTCCGCAATGGTGCGGTATTTCGAGTCCCGCGAGGCCGTATTGCTGGAATTGCTCGATGCCGCGCTGCGGTGCTGGGCGACCGAAATTGTGGCGGAGCTCTCTCACGACACGCACTCCGGTACCGCGCAGGAGAGAGCCGATCACCTGGCCACCCTGCTCAGCCAGTCGCTGCGGCAGCACGCGGTGCTGTGCGACTTGATGACCGCTCAGCCGGGCGTACTGGAGCAGAATGTCGCGGATGACACGCTGCTGTGTTTCCGGCGATCCGCCCGCGACAGCATCACCGCACTCACTGCGGCCATCCGCAGCTACATCCCCGAGCTCGGTGAAGATGCCCAGAGCGTGTCCCTGTCCATCCTGGTCACGAGCTCCGCACTGTGGATGTACGCGCGGCCGTCAGCCAGTGCCATCGCCGCTATTGAGGCCGATCCCACACTGGCAGATATCCATTTGAACTTCGATAATGACCTGGAAACCATGCTCGCCCGACTCATCGCCGGCACCCTGGTGAAGCGCAGTTCCTGATTACCTGTCCGTCCCAGATCTCAGCGTCGCGGTACGGCTCGCGCCGCGAGCGGAACGAGCCAAAGGAACGCGAGTAGGTCGAAAAGTATGGTCGACGGCAATCTGTTGTGCACCAGCGCGATCGACAACTCACGCGTGGGATCTGCCCACCCGAAGCACCCGTTCAGTCCCACATGGCCGAAACCACTGGACAACAGCGGTAGCGGTATCGAGTGAAATCCCATGTGCCACATCATCGGAACGTGCAGCACGCCATCGAATCGAAGACTTGGCTTTCGTGTGAAGGAGGCCACCGTGGACGGCGACAGTAGCCGCGCGCCGTCCACGCTGCCTTCGCCTGCCACCGCCGCGTACAACTTGGCCAGCGACTCGGCGGATGCCACGGCGTTGACGGCAGGCATCTGCGTATCGAGGGCTACGGAGTCGGCGTCCACAATCGCCTGGGACATGCCGGGACCGGCGTAAAAACTGCTCGCCAGTGATCGCGCGAAAGCGGGGCCGCGCGCGGCACGCGCGAGCCAGCGTTCCGAGAAAACCCTCGTGAAACCGCCTATCGGGTCCACGAATTGCGCCAGCGGGATGGCCTGTTGCCCCGGCGGGCGACCCAGGTGCAGCTCGGCAAGGCCCAGCGGTGCAGCCAGTTCTTGGGCATAGAGGTCGCGCATATCTTGCCCGGTGACCGCTCGTGCCAGACCGGCGAGCAGCCAGCCGATGGTCAGCGCGTGATAAGCCGGTTTTCCGGCCAAGCGGTCCAAAGGTGCCGCGGCCAGACGCTCCTCCATCAGACGGTGATCGAGTTCCTCGTCGAGGCTGTCGGCTATTCCGACTATTTGCGATAGTCCGGCCGTGTGGTTGAGAACAGCACGTACCGTCACGGCGCGTTTGCCGTTGGCGCCGAACTCGGGCCAGTACTGCGCCACCGGGGCGTCATAGTCGATCAGGCCGCGGTCGGCCAGACGGTGGATGACAAGGGATGAAAGCCCTTTGGATGCTGAATAGATGATGCCGGACGTCTCCGGCAACCACGGACGGGTGCCGTCTTTGTCGCTGGTGCCCGCCCAGAGATCCACAACCTTCTCACCTCGGTGGTAGACAACCAGGGCCCCACCGCCGGCCAGTCGGTTGCCGAAGAGCGCACCGAAGACCTTGCCCAACAAGCGGAATCTGTTGTCTACCAATAGCTCCCGAGTGGCCCTGGGTGCGATCTCCGGCAGATCGGGAGAGAATTCGGGCTCGGATGTCATCTACTGACCCAATCGATTGATGAAGGAACTTCGGCGGTCCTGCCACATCAGCTTTACCCGAGAGTAAAGCCAGTGAGATCGTCCGTCAAGACTGCCGCTGCGCCCACCCGGTACGACGACTCCGCACAGGTGCCAGATCACCGAGGCCATCCATGCCATCCTGTGACGATGCCACCCACCCATCGCAGGCCGTCCGATGACGAGCTGCTGGACGGCGCCCGTGACGTATTTGCCGAATGTGGTTACCAGGCAGCGAGTATGGCCGAGATAGCGCGGCGGGCGTCGACCACAAAGCCGACGTTGTACGCACATTTCGGGTCGAAGGAGGCGATGTACTCGCTGGTCTTCCAACGCGAGGCCGAGGCGGTTCAGAATCACCTGTTCGCGGTGTACGAGAACCTGCCGGGCGGCGACATCGACGCGTGGGTGAAGACGGCACTGGACGCGGGAATGAGCTATGTCGCAGACAATCCCACCAGCTTTCGCATCTTGGCTGGCACCTCGGAGGCCGGGAACCCGGCGGCCGCAGCGATGCGGTTGATGCTCGACCGCTTCATCGATCGAATCGCCCAGATCCTCGATGATGCGGTCCGTCGCCGCGGCACGGAACCTGCGCTACCGACGCGAACGGTGGCGGCGATGGCCGTTGGGAGCGGTCTGGAAGCGGCCCGCCAGGGCATCCTTGTCGACGGACTCAGCGCCACACATGCCGCCGAGCTGGCGACCGCCTACATCGCGGGCGGAATAGCCGCGATAGAAACAAGACTGCTGACCAAGTAGCGTCCGTGAGCCCTCAACAGCCACCCATCGTGTTTCGCTGAGGCGGTAGGCCTACGGAGTACGGAGTACGACGACACACGATGGGGAGTACCGTCTGGCCTATGCGGCAAACACCAACGCTCCGTAGCTTGCAGCTGCGAGCACTGGCGATTCTGGCAGTGCTCGGCGCTCTTGCCATGAGTACGAGCGCTTGCGGCGGGGCGGACACACCAACACCGAGCAGTGCCGGTAGCCCGGACAAACTGGCGCTAGCAACACTGGATCAGATCGTGCAAGGCGACAATGCGGCCGCCACCGCCCATTTCGACCAGACCATGGCGGACATGCTGTCGGCTCCTGCCCTGGGGCAAGCATGGATCACCTACCAACAACTCCTGGGCAAATACCAATCACACGGTGATCCGCAAGACGTCCAACGCGGAGAGCTGACCGTGGTCAACGTGCCGCTCCAGATGGAACACGCGCCTGGCCAGTTCAGGCTGACCGTGCACCCCGACGGCACCGTCGCGGGCCTGTACTTCCTCAAAGAGGGCGTCCCCGTACCCTGAACTCGCCGGTCACACCAGCCCCGACCAACGAACGGCTCCCCAAGCATCTCGCTTCGGGGTCATCGGGGGTCAGTACCACCCCTGATACACTCCCGTCGCGGTCTGAAACGAGCGAAAACACCACCACTCGGTGATGTTTTCTCGCGTTTCATCACCGCAGCAACACCGCAGACCGGTACGAAAACACCTGGCGGGGATTGTCATCAGGGTTTTTTCTGGTCTACCGCCGATGTAGTTCAATGGCAGAACATCAGCTTCCCAAGCTGAATACGCGGGTTCGATTCCCGTCATCGGCTCCACTATTAACTGCGGCGATGCATGCGTTCAATCAGAACTGCGGGCTCCTTGTCCCGTCCGATGTCACAAGTAGTCGACTGCAGACGCCCCGAGCCTCGACGCGTGATCTTGCGGATGTGCGTAAAGCCTGATGATCAACAACACTTTTTTGTGACCGATCCATGCCACGTTGACTGCAATGGACACCCCTTACATTTGCATGAGCGTCGCGCACATGTGTCGCGCTACCAGGAGGCTCGCGCACTCTCCAGATTTAGAAATTAATCTTAGTAAGCGCTGCGCTTTCCATCCGCTTCTCAAGCTTCCGCCACAGTTTCTCGTCACGCGCGAAGTTGTATTCAGGTTGCACGGCCCCAGTCTCGACTAAATCAAGCATTTCGTTCTCAACGAGACTTCTCGCGTGCTCGATCAATGGGTTAGTAAACTTTTCGAAATTCTTCTTTGACGCCATCAGGCTGGCAAAATCAGTTAGTTGAGCTGGTATTACCACCCGAAGTCCGACAGCAACCAGTGCGCCAACATACCGAGACAGGCGATACAAATACTTAGCCTCAATTAGCTCAGTCTTCGAACCTTGCTTCTTGAGCTCTCGTTGTTTGGCCTGAATAGTCTTGGCTTCGGCTTGTACCTGTGAGTTTATCGCAATGGCTGCAGCTGCTTCGGCGAGAGTTTCTTTATCCCATGAAGTCACTGGCTTTCCAGTAACGCCGAAAGCTTGATCGTATTTACCATCCCTATCGAAGAAAGTCGCCGGTTCCTTGTAGCTCGTAACAGGTCCGTAGATGAACGAGTGGCGGATGCCGGCGAACACATCGATCTTGAGCTGCTTCTTGCCTTTCCCAGACGAAGGCTTATGCCCTGACTTATGCACGTAGTAGAAGACCGGCATCGGCGCCTTGCCAGACATTGGGTCAAGATTCTTCGACAGCCAGACTTGAATTGGATCGTTTGAAAAGAAGTCTGAAACTTTAACGGGATTCTGTGTGTTGTTGTACTGGATGACGTTCTGAGTGAAGTTCTTGTCCTGGCCGTAAGACTCTGATTCGGTTAGTCTAAACATCACGTAGACTTTATCGTTCGGGTTCTTCCCGATCGACTTGCGAAGCGCGTCGACGGTCTGGGCTCCGTTGATTATCTGAAACCCGCGCGCCGTCACCTGCGTTCCATCGACGTCAAAATCCTTGCACACAGCGGAAACGCCATTGTTGAAGTAGAAAAAGTCATCCGGATGCTCTTCTGCGGTTGACCGAATGACAGGGTTTATCTTTCTTGTCGCCAATGGCAGGCGAATATTCGCCGTAAAAAGGCGGATACCATAAGTTTTATAGAGTGCCGCGAGTTCGTTCCCCTTGATGATACCGACCAGCGTTTCCCGGGGAGCCCCACTGACTACGGTCCACGTGAGGAATTTCTCGTTTTGTATCGCGAAAGTAACTTCAGGAAGCGAATTGCTTACGCTGACATTCTTAAGGTCGTCATCGAGTTGGTCAAGCTCGGCCCGCCCGTAGATCTCTAGGTTGATCTTGCGCCCGGCCTCATCGAAACTATTGTTGGCGGCTTCGACTATCGCTTTGAGACGATCTTTGTCACCCACAGCCATGTTGGTGACAAATCGCAACTCGACGGCATACCCGTCATCAATCTGATCCTTGAGTGATCCGAGGAGCTGCTGCACCGCCTCCCCGCCGTGCTTGACGAACTCGGGGTTCAACAGCCGATCGACCACGCCGCTGAAGTCATTCAGCTTCGCTTCGATCTTGTCCATCGAGGTTCGCCATGTGCACTGGATAAGCACCACGCGCTTCGCGGAATCGTCGGTTAGAACGCCATCTACGCCAAGGTCATCGCCAGGCAGGATGTACTCGGATAGCCACGCCTCCCAGGTGTCCTCGCCCTCAAGGACGGCGTCGAGACCGTCCTCTTGCGCGAAGAGGTGTACTGCGTAGGCCTCCAAGCCCTTGGTCTTGGCGTTTTCGCCCAAGCCATACTTCTGCGCATACTGCACTACGCGGGCGTCAAGGTCGTCTGTCGCACTCACGCAGGCAGTCTAGTGGGTCGATCACAACTGTTCGGATCGGGATAAGCGCAGGTAGGCCTCCACCAGACAGCGCCACACCGGGTGCTCTACCGAACCACAGGCCAGCTGAACTGACGCTGGGATGCAAGCGTCTCGTGTGCAAACTGTCGGACTAGCGCCAGGTGCGCGTTGTCTGGGTAGATGGTCAGGCCTTGCGGGAATGGAGCGGGTCCGTCATAGGTCAGGTTGCCCGTGATCCCAAGCGCATATTCACCCGCACACAGAACCTTGTAGTAGGGCTCGAGCGACTTATCAACATGAGCTCCGCCGTCCTTGTTAGCGACGCTGAGGACAATGCGTTTCCGCGTATAGGTCACACCGTCATGCAGAAAGACGGGCTCAGCTTCCCACCAGTCATACAACGCGATTTCGGCGAATGAACTCCCCAACAGCGGGCTCATCACAACAGGCCGTGGGCTGGCTAGGTTGACTGTGTGGGCCAAGTAATCTCGCCAGTCGCTCAGACCACGACTACTCGACAGCATCTTGGTGCCCTTGAGCTTGAGCAGTGAGAGCAACGACACGCTCTTTGAGGTGTCATGGAAGATGACCCGCATCGATGTGGCGAGCCGAAGGCTTTCGTCCTCGTCCCCCGAGTCGTACAGCTGGGACGACTTCTCAAGGAAACCGACATGGCTTCCCAAGTGCTTTTCGTACCGCATGTCGACGCCCACAAACGGACGCTATCCGAATGTCAAGCCAGCCATGCGGCATACAGGCAAGGTTGTCACGACGATGTACAAATCAATTCCTACGGCATCGAATCGTGTTGGACGACATCAGCTTCCCAAGCTGAATACGCGGGTTCGATTCCCGTCGTCGGTTCACTACTTCCGGTACTTCCTCATGGTGGCTTCGTACTCCTCGGGATTGGTGTGCTTGACCCAGGCGCGCACCGGCCAGAACAGCACCCACAGCACGCCATAGCCCGCCCAGTAGATGGGCAGCATGATCATCAGCGCGAAGAGCCAGCCCGGATAGATCAGGATCAGGCAGAACTGTGCGAACTGCTTGATCCCCACCGGCTGTCCCTCGGCCATCGAGATCAGGAACCCGGGCCGCATGGCCTCCAGAAACCATTTGCCGGCGGGTTTCTGCGCGGCGGCCGCGTCCTCGGTCTGCGCGGAGGTCTGCTCGGAGGCTGTCGAGACAGGCTCGATGCCCGCGGATCCGGTGGGCTCATAGGCGGTCATGTTGTTGACGCTAGGTACGCACGTTGGAGATCCATTGAATGCCTGCACACAGCGCCCCAGCGGGGTCCAACCGATTTCCAATCACCCCTTCTTATGGTGGCGTTCCCTGGACGCGCGTGGCGTCCACCGGTCAGATGATCAGGAGAACACCATGCGTACGGAGCGCCCCCCGGTAGCCCTTGCATTCGCGGCACTGTGTCTGTCCGTCACCCTCGCCGCGTGTGGCGGCGGTTCCAAGGACAACTCGGCGACGTCGTCGTCATCGAAAAGCTCGTCCTCCTCTACTACGACCTCGGCGGTGGCCCAGCCGGACAAGAGCAAGTTGGCACCACGCAACCTGCAGAGCAAAGCCGGTGCGGCCAACTACACCATCGCCGACTACATCAAGGATCAGCGCATCACCGAAACACCTATCCACCAAGGTGATCCGGGGGCGCCACAGGTCGATATCCAGTTCCCGGACGGCTGGGTCAGCGCCGGGCCCGACACACCGGACTACGCCTATGGCGCGATCGTGTACACCGGCCCGGAGGCACAAGGCGCCAATTACACCCCCAACATCATCGCGATCTTGTCCCGACTTGAAGGCAATGTCGACCCCCAGCAGCTGCTGGCACTGGCCGGCGGTGAAATGAAGAACCTCCCCGAATTCGTGCCCGTCGGCGACGGATCCGCCGAGGTATCCGGATATCCCGCCTACCGGATCGCGGGTTCCTACAACCTGGAGGGCATCAAGGCGGCCTCGGGCCAGGAGACCGTGCTGATAACGAGCAACGGCGCGTTGTACATCCTGCAGATGAACGCCACCAGCAACGAAGAACAAAGCGATGCGCTGTTCACGGCCATGAGCGCCATCGACAAGTCGATCACCATCACCCCCTGACCATCACCGGTCACGGGTGCGGGCTAGCCTGCGAGCCTGCGCGCGATCTGGTCGTCCCAGGCATGCTCGCCGGTCGCCTGCGCAATCGAATGCGCCCGGGTGAGCAGGTCGTGTGCGTGCTGGATCCGGTTGTGCCGCTTCTCGATATCGGCCATGAGGCATAACCAGAACGGCATCATGACGGTGCTGCCGTCATAGGAGATGGCATCGAGCGCTTCGAATGCCTCGGCCACCAGATCCTCGCCGGTGCTCAGGGTGCGCGCCCATAGGCTCACCAGCCGGGCACATCCGGCCCACTGATGCGCGCCGGCGGCGACCATGTCGTTGTAGATGGCCTCGGCCTCGCCCGCGATGCCGTCGTGAATGCCGAGGATCGCATCCACCTCGACGAGGGCGAGTTTGGCTGCCAGCACATTGAATACGTCGCCGTGCGACCGCGCGAGGTCCAGGCTCAGCTGGCAGTTGCGCCGAGCGGCCTCCCGATCGCCACGGTTGGCCTCTGCGACCGCGACAAAGCAGTACGCGCGGGGATGCAGAAAGTGCAGCGGATCGGCGACGGTCACCGGCGCGGGAAATGTCGCGAACATGCTCTTGGCGGTGGACAGCGTGTCCTCGAACTCGCCGCGCAGACCGTGAATCATCATGCGCACAAAGTGACTCGCCTCGCCGATGTCCGAGTCACCGGTCGCCGCATGCCGATCATCGAGGCCCTTGGCCATCACCTGCGCTTCATCCAGGCGTCCGCGCGCACACAGCATCATGATCTGTAACACGATGGCGCCGTAGAAGTTCCGGCCGCTGCTGGCACTGCCGAGCTCGAAGGCGCGCTGCACCGCGTCCAGGGCGGGCTCGCTGGAGTGTCCTTCACGGATGCCGCGCGCCCCGGCCAGGTGCAACCACAGGGTCGCTTGGCGTCCCAGCAGCTCCGGCTTGGGCGGCAGCCGCCGGCAGATCGCTATCGCATGGTCGCAGAGGACGGTGATGTCCTCGTAGGCCGACCGATCCACGGCCCGCTGCACCACGCTCTCGTGGATTTCCAGCGCGGTGTGCGGGTTGATTTCCACTCCGGCGCGCCAGGCATGATCGGCCGCGGCAATGGCCTCCTCATAGGCCATGGTGACAATGCCGGCCGACTGGCTGCGGGCGATCGCGGCGTGGGCGTTCATGCGATCTGCGCCGATCGTGTGCGCCAGCACCGCATCCCGAACGAGGCCGTGACTGAAGCGGTACACGCCCGGGTTACCCGGCACCTCGTCGAGCAGCCCGGTCTCGTAGGCGGGACGCAGGCGCCGCTGCACCACCGACACCGGCAGATCCACGATGTCGGACAGGGCCGCCACATCGAAGACCGGGCCCACCACGGCCGCCACGGCCAGGGTGTGGCGGCAGGCCGTGTCGAGCACCGACAGCCGTCGGCCCACCGCGGCCGAGATGGCATCGGGCACCGTCACTCCGTCGAGCACCGGGGTGTTTTGGGAGCGGCTCTTGGCATCGAGCACGCGGACGAACTCGGTGATGTAGAGCGGGTTTCCGCCGGTGTGCTCCCAGATCAGGTTGGCGTTCACGGTCGATGGCGCTGAGCCCGTGAGGATCTCGACGAGGCCGGCGGTCGCGTCCAGGTCCATGCCGTCCAGATGGATCGTGGTGGTTGCGCAGCTCCGCACCACCCGCTCGAAGGAACTGCGGTTCACCGGACGGTCACTGCCGAAGTAGGTCCAGTTCCCGATCACCTGGATGGGCAGCCAGGGCAGCTGTTCCTGCAACAAGATCAGTGCATTGCACGACGCCGGATCGGCGCGCTGAACATCGTCGAGCACGAGGAGAAGTGCTTGGGCAGCGGATAATTCGCTCAGTGCCGTGACGAGACCTTCCACCAGCTGAAAGCCGGATGCGGCGGCCCGCGCCTGCGGCGCCGGTGCGTCCGTACCGTTCCATTCGGGTACCAGGGCATCGACGACACCCGGTGCCGCGCGCACCACCGAATCGCGCGCCGACGGCCCCAGCGCACGGCCCAGCTGCCGGAGAATCTGAATCCAGGTCCACAGCACCGGCAGCCGTATTCCCATCGGATGGGTGGCCCATGCCGTGGCCAGCCCATCGGCACGGGCTTGTTCCGAAACGGCCTGCGCCAGCGATGTCTTGCCGATCCCGCTCTCCCCGGCGAGCAGAACCAGGCCGCCGGACCCGTCTCGGGTCCGGCCCACCGCATCGGCGATGACGGACAGCTCCGAGTCCCGCCCCACGAGCGACTCCCGTTTCCCGGGCCGGGGGCCGATCGTCGTCACCGTCCGCCGTCCGCCCAGACTCACCTTGAGCTCGGGAGCGTCGCGGGATATCTGGCGGTACAGGGTCTGCAATCCCTCTCCCGGCCGCGTTCCGATCTCACGGTCGAGAATGACGCGCGCCCGGTCGAACGCGCGGATGGCTTCGGTGGTGCGTCCCGCCCGGTACAGCGCCAGCATGAGGTGCCCCCAGAGCCGCTCGTGCAACGGTTCCTGTGCAAGGGCTTCCTCGATCTCGGGAATGCAGGCCCCACCGTCACCGACCTGCAGCACCGCGTCGAACCGCGCCTCGATCGCGGTGGTGCGCAGCGCCGCGTATCTCTGGGTGTCGGCGTGCGCAAAATCGTGGTGAGTGAACTCGCCGAACGGATCGCCCCGCCACAGCGCCAGCGCCGCCCCGAGCGTGTCCGTCGCCGACCGCGCCTCACCCCTGATCAAAGCGCCGCGCCCGTCGTTGACCAGCCGCTCGAACTGGTGCAGATCGACGGTGTCGCCGGGCAACACGTTGAGTTGATAACCGTGCTGTCGCGATTCGAAGCGCGGACCGTCGGACTCGGCGCCCGAGGTGAGCACCCGGCGCAGGTTCGCGACATAAGAGCGCAGGGAAGCAACGGATTTCGCGGGCGGATCATCCGCCCAGATGGCGTCGGCCAGTCTGTCGATACTCACGACGGTGCCGTGGCTAGCCAGGAGTACAGCCAGCACGCATCGCTGTTTCGGCCCCCCGAGCGATGGGACACCACTGTCGAGGTGGGCTTCGATCCCACCCGACAGGAAGTACCCGACCATTAATCCTGACTAGCGGCGGCTGTTCTCACGCGCTGAGACGATACTCCGAGGTCAGGCGATTGGCGGGCCAACGCGATCTTGAATTCAGACAAGTTTGAAACTGGCGTTACCCGCGTTGTGTCTCTCAGTGCGCCAGACAGCTCTTGGCGCCGTTGTAGACACCGTCGCGGTACGCGTCGACACGATCCGAACCCTGGCCCTGCCGTTCAACGTCACCCGATCCCCGGAAGAGGAGCAGCGCCGATACTGCCTTGTCCAGGTCGCCCGGAGACAGCCGATAGGCGCTCTCCGGACGGTCTTCCAGCAGGATGCTCGCCGCCCACGCCCCGGCGAGGCAGTCCGCTTGCAGCGATACCTTTTTGTCGGAGGAGTCCTGCCCCATCCGGGCGAGAACAGCCAGCCCGTACTGCGTCGCGATGAGCGTGGCCACCGCGAAATCACCGCCCTGGCTGTAGATCTGAGGCATGAAACCGGCAGCGTCGAACCCGACGTAATCCTCGGGGACACAGTAGAACAGCACGTAACCGGACGTGGACTGACGGCCGCACGCGGGCGCCTCCGATGGGTGGAACGCCCGCATCGGCTGCAGCGGAACCCACGGCTCTCCGGTGAGCTTCGGATAAACCTGCATCCAGTAATTCTCGAGGTCTACCGGGACACCCGCGACGATGTCCTCGTAGGGCGCGTTACCCCCGGCAGCCGCGTCGGCAGCATTTCGGAACGGAACCTCCACCACTACGGGATCACCATTGCGATAGCCCTTGCACGCCTGGACTCCCTTGTCGAAGCCGGTGCGAAACGAGTTCACCCTGTCGAATCCGCTGCCGTGAGCGCTCGGATCAGCCTTGGCGGTGCCCGGTTCGTCGCGCAAGAATAGGAACCCGGCCAACGCTCGGTCCAGCTCATCTTCGGTGGGCTTGAAGGTGTCGGCCTTCGCGTGCGCCGCCCACGCCCCGGCGAAGCAGTCCGCCTGTATCTCCTTGGTCACCGTCGCGCCCTCGAAGTCGGCGCGTGCCTGTACCGCATGTCCCCATTCGTGCGCGAGGACCACCGGTATGACGAAGTCTCCGAATCGCTTTCGCAGATCGGGAAGTAGCCCTTCGGCATCCCACGCGACATTGTCGGCCTTGGGGCAGTAGAACGCGTTTCCCGCAACATCCGATGCTTCGGCCGCGCACGGAGGCAAGTCGCCCGAGGACGGCGTCACGGCGAAGAACCCGCCCGTCACCGGCGTGTATTCCTTACCGTAGAGCTTGGGAAACTCAGTGCCCCAGAAGTTCTGAAGATCTGAGATCGCCTGAAGCGCAATCTGGTTCACCGAGGTGGAGGCATCGCCGTGTATCTGCACGGTCGATGTCGGTGTCGCCGTCGAGGTCTTACCGACGATCGTCTCCGATTTCGTACACCCGGCGCCCACCAGCGCGACCGCCGTAACCACCGCCAGCGTCCTGCGTGTCACACCACTCGTTCGCATCTCATACTCCCTGGGTGATCGAATGACCTTGCCGGACCATTACTTAGGCTGTTCGTCGACCTTGAAGTTGTAACGGACGTCCCCACCCCGGACATCGGTGACCGTCACGGTGACGCCGTAGATCTGCCCCTCGTCCTTGATCTCGCAGCGCAGCGTCGCGCCCGTGTAACCCTTCAGGTTGTCCGGGCACGTCACCGAGTCGGGCTTGTGGAATTGCTGCGTGATCTGATCGTTGATGCCAGAAGCGACGGCCTCCTTGTCGAGTGTCTCGACCATGTCGAAATTGACACTGTCACCCTTGATCTGGGTGACCGTCACGTTGACGTTGTAGGGCTTGCCCTTGACCTTCATCTGACAATTGGTCTGCGCCCCCACTTCTGCTTTCAGCGCATCCGGGCATGCCACCGTCTCGGGCTTGTTGCCGTCCGCATCGGTCATCTTTGCCGTGATCTGGCCGATGACATCCGACTTCTTGACATCTCCCGAACCCAGGGAGAAGGAACAGCCCGGCAGACCAGCAATCAACCCGGCTCCGAGACCGGATACGAGTAGTGCGCGTGTGACGGAGATGGTCATGACACCCCTTCCTGTACTGAGCGATCCCCGAACCGCATCACCGTGGCGCGCAGCGACGTCCACGCCGCCGACACACACCGATCTTGCGCAGCGCCGTTGGAAATTGATTGGACCGTCGGTTGGAGATCGTTAGGAAGCCGGTTCGGTCGAGTGCAGCGTTAGAACTGCTTCACCAGACTGACCGAGCGATTGACCTCTGAGAACCCCAGCCCCTCATAGAGTCCCACGGCACCGGTGGGGCTATCCGCGTCAACGTCAAGAACGGCCCGCTCAAGCCCTTCGTTTTTGTAGGTACGCATGGCGTACGTCAACACCGCCTGCGCGAGTTTGCGTCCACGCCAGTCGCGCCGGACACCCACCAAGTCGATGAACCCGAACGAGTAACCGTTCGCCTCCCACTCCTCCTCATTGACCTCACTGAGCAGGTACGCGGCGACGGTATCCTGTCCCGCGGCATCACGTGCGACGACGACGAATGAGAGGTCAGCGCGGAACGCCTTCAGCCTGTGGTCCGATTCCCAGTCCACGCGGGCGATCGGCTGGCTGCCCCAATGATCACGGAACGCCTCGTTGTGGGCGTCCCGGGTTGCTTCAGACCATTCCGGACCATAGGTCTCTATCCGCATGCCCTCAGGAAGAGTGACGTCAGGGATGGGTTGACTGAGATCGCGCTCGAGCTCATGCCACCACCTCACCGATTCGTATCCGTTGCGGTGGAACAAATCGATCGTCCAGACAGCGTGTTCCTCCGCGACTCCGGCGAGCCAACCAGACAAGCATTCATCCGATTCCACGAGATGCTGCAGCCCGCGCTGCTCCTGCCAACGGAGCAGACTGGTCCCGATTCCTTCGCCGCGCCGGTCGGGATGAACGGTGCCATCCAACGTCACCCATACGACAGTTTCATTGCTGGACTTCACGGTTGCCGAGCCGAACGCGACCGCTCGCCCCGATTGGTCGACGGCGATGACCGAGTCGAGCGCCGGATCGAAGTCGTCGTCATCGAATTCTTCTACGAGTTCGTCCATCATGACCAGGCTCGTGGGGTGATCAATGGCTCCCGAGGCTCGCCAGAGGTCGAACAGCAGCGGTATGTCATCTTCGGTTGCTACCCGCCACGTCAAGTCATCTCCGGCGCTTGGCATTTCCACCACGGCCGGGGCACTGACTCGTTCGCTCAGCGGGATGGGTGACGCGTGCAGCTCTTTGGACGTCATCGGTCCAATCTATTTCTGACCCCAAAAATGCCGCAACGGATTTAGTTGCCCGCAGCCTTCTTCGCGGGCTTGTCCGGGGCGCTGGGCTTCTTTCCCGAGACGTCTCCCAGCACCTTCTTGATGGCCCCACCCAGACCGCGCATCACGTTCGGCTGCTTGGTGGTTGGGGATGTTCCCGGATCAGGTTTCGACATCAGCACCGGCGGCTTCGTCAACATTGTCGGCAGCTTCGGTGCGAGGTCGGGCCGCACCGTAGGCGCCTTCGTCTGCGGTGCGGTCTTGATGGCTTCCGCCGTCGTGGATTCCGTCTTGGACGCCGTTTCCTTGGCGTCAGTCGCCTTGTCCGTTGCCTTCACATCGGCTGTCGTGACGGCTGGCTTCTCCGCCTGCTTGGCCGCCGCCGGGGTAATCGGGATCGGCTTGCTCAGCGCATCGCGGATCGGCGCGACCGACTCGGAGATAGTGGTCCCCACCGCCGCCCCCGTCGCCTGCACGGCCTTTCCGACATCTCCGGTGTTGCCCAACGTCGTCAGGAACGCATTGGGCACCCGCGTCACGATGAGGGTGAGCTGTTCTGTCGAATGAAACGCCACCGCCCAGAACACCTCAGTGCCGCGCACCGCGGCAGCCTCCAAGGGCGTATGCACGACGGGCACGGACTCGGGACCCGGCGGGTTGTTCAACGCATCGAAGAGATCCGAGCGCGCCTGCCCCAGAACGCCCGGGAGTTGGCCGGGCTGGGTGAACGCCGCCTCCCCGATCCGCACCAGCCCCACCGCGATCACCTCGGTACCGAACTGTGTGCGTGGCACTACCTGATCCAGGTCGGTGCGGATGAGCCCGGTCCACACATCGTTGGCCGCGCCGCTCACCGTCGCCCCGGCCAGTCCGAGTGCCTGCACCAGGGGCTGTCCCGACTGCAGTTGGGTCACGAACGTCCCCGGCGCCAACAGGGCGGCCGTCGGCACCTGGACGGCGCCCTGGACGACGAAGGGACAGATCAGCGAGCAGTTCTGCACCTGGTTGGCCCGGAACTGGGTGATCAACGCGCCGGGCGGAGGCTGCACCGACGCCGCGGTGAGATCGACGTCGAACTGTGCGCTGCGCAGGGATGGCCCTGGCGGAGCATTCACTCCTACGGACGTCGCGAGTACCGCTGACGCACATGCCACCGCGAGAAGTCTCACGCGCTAACCACGAACCAACCCTCCGCCGGGTTCGATCGCAACGGAAACCGATCAGGCCCCGGCTTCCTCCGGCACGTCGTGGCGCACCACGCGAACCTTGCCGCGCGGCAGGCTGGCCACGTACCCGTGGTACTTGCCGTAGATCTCCCACGCCGTGTCGAAGTCGTCATGCGGCACGTCGATCGCGTGGTCATCGGAGAATTCCATGTGCAGATCACCCTTGTCGGTCCACCTGGCCTCGGTGCAGGTAGCACCCGAGATGCTGAAGAGCGGACGCTCCTCATCCAGGATTGCCTTCGGATCGACGCAGACGATTTCCCGTGGCCACCTCCCCGCCGGGGGAAGCGTGAGCCACATCGGCACGGCGATAACCACCTCGTTGTAGTCACCCAGGCTGATTACCAATCCGTCACGGAACATGATCCGCTGGACCGGCAAGCCCTCAATCCATGCTTCGGACATACCTTCACTCTGAACCCACCTGAGAGGCCCGCACAAGGGGTTGACGCCACAAGTTTTATTGTCGAAACTGGACGAAACGTAAACGTGATTTGTGCTGCCCCGGCCCCGTGAGCAGCACACTGTTTTGCGCGGCTTTCACCCTGTTTCCGGACTCCCGCCAAGACCGCGGCGTCACCGTACTTGACGAACGAATTTCGCTTGGGTGCCCTAGCATTCGCTGTGAGCTAGCAGCGTGGCTAGCAGGCGGGCGAAAGGTACACCCATGACAGCGGAGCTATCGGAAGACATCGACCAGCCGCGGATTACCCCGCGCCCAGCCCCCACGGCACGCCCACAGCTGCCGCGTCGCGGTGATCTGACCCTGCGAGAACGCGCGCTGGTCGAAACCTCCGCGCTCACCGATATCGCCCTACGCACCGTCGGCGCCCTGTCGGTCATGGGTGTGGTGGCCCCGAGCCTGCTCATCGATCGCGAGTTCGTGGCGCGTGAACGCGACAACCTGGCCTTCTACGGCGAGCTCGCAGCGATGGGCGACGCGGATCTTTCCTTCCCAGCGCCGGAGACCACGCCCGTGGTGTTCTCCCGCCCCGCAGGCCCGGTCGCGCAGGCCCTGGCCAAGGGCACCGTGGAGAATCTGGACTTCGAAAGCCCCTACGTGGCACGCAATCCAGCGATGCACAACCTCTGGAAACGCTTTCCGCACAACAGCATTGCGCGCGCCCAGCACTGGCGCCATGACGACGGACCCCGCCCCACCCTGTGCGTCATCCACGGATTCTTCGGATCGCCGTACCTGCTCAACGGAGTGTTCTTCGCACTGCCCTGGTTCTTCCGCAACGGCTATGACATCTTGTTGTACACCTTGCCTTTTCACGGACGACGCGCCGAGAAGTACTCACCGTTTAGCGGAGCCGGGTACTTCAGCCACGGGTTCACCGGCTTCTCCGAGTCGATGTGCCAGGCCGTGCACGACTTTCGGATATTCGTGAACTACCTGCGCGGCACCGGAGTGGAGAAAATTGGGCTGACGGGTTTGTCACTGGGTGGATACACCACCGGATTGATCTCCACCGTGGAGCACCGTATCGATGTCGCCATTCCCAATGTTCCCGTGGTCGACGTGAAATCGCTTCTGCACGGCTGGGTTCCAGCGGAGCCCACGATCAAGCTCGCCGCCAAACTCGGCCACCTCGATCAGAACCAGCTGGACGGGGCCCTCTCCTACTCATCACCGCTGACGTATCGGCCGGTGGTACCCAAGGAGCGGCGTCTCATCATCACCGGGCTCGGCGATCGCCTAGCGCCCCCGGAGCAATCCGAGATGCTGTGGGAACACTGGGATCGCTGCGCACTGCACTGGTTCCCCGGAAATCACATCCTGCACGTGAATCAGGGCGACTACCTGCACCAGATGACCGACTTCCTGGACCGATATCTGGCGACCTAACCCTTGACGGCCGACACCAGGCTGATCGAATTGAACATGTACCAGGCAGGTTGACTCGGCTGCGGCAAGGCACGCCCCGAAACGTTCAGATAGTCCAGCAGCTCGGTGCGCGCCGAATCCCAACCATGGCAATGGAACCAGGTCGAAGCTTCACTGCGCTGCTGGTTGTAGATCAGGGAGAAGAAGTCCGAGTTCGCCTCGTCTCCACTTTCATTGGCGCCCGCCACCAACATGTCGAAGACCACGTCGGCGTACGTCGTCATCTGCTCGATACCCACGAAGCTGCCCGGCGCGGCCAGCTGGTCGATGGACTCGAAAAGTCGCTCCTGTGCATCGGCCGGCAGATAGATCAACAGTCCTTCGACAATCCACGCTGACGGCGCCGATGGATCGAAACCTTTGTCCTGTAGCGCTTTACCCCAGTCCTCGCGAAGGTCTATCGAGATCTCCTGGCGAGAAGCCTTGGATTCGGCGCCGTGCTCGGCGAGCACTTCACGCTTGAACTGATGCACCAAGGGCTGGTCCAACTCGAAGATCGTCGTCCCCGGAACCCAGTCGAGCCGATAGGCACGCGAGTCCAGCCCCGAGGCCAAGATCACCACCTGCTTAACTCCGGCCTCGATGGCCCTGGCGAAGTAGTTGTCGAAGTAGCGGGTGCGAGCGCCTTGAAAGCTCACGAAGTACTGTCCGAATTCCTCTGAACGCAAAGGATGTTCGGGTACGCCACCGGCGACCAGGTCGGCCCATTCCCCGCCCGCGGCGCGACAGAACACCTCCGCGTACTGATCGGCTGCCAGCGGCGCGGGTTTGGTGGCCTCGAGCGCTCGGCTGGCCGCCACGAACAGCGCGGTGGAGCCGACGCTGGTGTTGATGTCCCAATGATCCCGATCAGTACGCATGGTCGCGACAATACTCCGCGACTGTGACAACTAGGTTGACATGCGTCGGCGCGGGGATGGCGCGCTAGTAGGCCCCGTCGCTACGCGCCACCGCACGGAACGTGCGCCACAGGATCGACACGTCGGACACCATGGACCAGTTCTCGACATACGACAGATCCAGTCGCACTGCCTCATCCCACGGCAGGTCGGAACGCCCACTGACCTGCCACAGACCGGTCATCCCGGGCTTGACCAGGAGCCTGCGCTTGATGACGTCGGTGTACTCCTGCACCTCACGCCGCAGCGGCGGGCGGGGACCCACCAGACTCATCTCACCCCGCAGCACATTGAACAGCTGGGGCAGTTCATCGAGGCTGGTACGGCGCAGGAACCTGCCCACCATGGTGACCCGCGGATCTTCGCGCATCTTGAAAAGCGGTCCGGCGCCGTCGTTTTGTGCCAGCAGCTCGGCCACCATCTGGTCGGCGCCGGCCACCATAGACCGGAACTTGATCATGCGGAAGGGCCTAGACCGCACGCCGATGCGCTCGGCCGAGTAGAACACCGGACCGCGCGACTCCAGCTTCACGGCAAGGGCACAAGCCAGCAGGATCGGGCTGAATCCGATGATGAGCAGGAGCGCGCCAACCCGGTCGAAGAGAACTTTATGTAGCCGGGACGCGCCCTCGTACTGGGGCTCGGCGAGATGGATCAGCGGCACCGACCCGGCGGGCCGCACCCGAACCCGCGGCTGGTCGACATCGAACACACCTGGCGCTACCAGCAGATTGACGCCGATTTCGCTGAGACGCCAGGCGAGTTCGCGCATTTTCTCCGGGCCGAGCTGTTCGGCGGCCGTCACCGCCACGGTGTCCGCACCGGCCTCCAGCACCGCCGCGACGATGCGGTCCTCCGCGCCCAGGATGGGGATGACCCGGTCGATGACCTCGATGTTCTGGCCTGGCGCACCCAGGTAGCCGGGGACGCACACGCCCACAACGCGGTATCCGAGCGCGGTGTCCCGCCCGAAGGCCTCGGCCAGGTTGAGCGCCGCGGCGTCACCGCCGAGCACCACCACCCGGAAGATCTGCTTACCGTGCGCACGCTGCCGGTTGAGCCAGCTGCGGCTGATCTTGCGGTTGAGCAGCAGGAACACGATCCCCACGATGAGCGACATCCCGAGCGCGAAACGCGAGACATTGAATTTGAACAGCACGCTGACGATGGCGAAGAGACCGAACATGTGGAATGTCGCGCGCAGTACCCGCTGGTACTCCTCACCACCGCTGCCCATCAGGTGCAGGTCCCTGCTGCGGTACACACCGAGCAGCAGGGCCCAGTAGCAGAAGAAGCCGATCCTGATCCACAGCTCGGCCAGGCTCATCGGGTTCGTCGCGTTGCGCAGTTCGATCCAGGTCCAGCCGGCACCCGCGACGATGGCGGTGTCCGAGATCAGAAGCCACCGGCTGTAGCGCTCGCCCCACTGCGCCGCGCGGTGTCCCGCGGAGGTCTGACCGACAGCTTGTGATCGGCGCGGGCGTCGCACGCTGCCGATCCGGCCCCTCAGCCGGGTCGGCGCAGACGAGCCCTCATTCACCGCGACCACGCGCGTGTCCTCTCAGAACAACCCCAACAGCAAAAACTAAAAGCCTTGTGTCATGAAGCGCCAGGCGCCGAGGCCTCGATGCAACCCGGCGATGACAGTCGTCGCGCGAACGAATCTGGTCGGTGGCCACGCCAAAGGTGAAACGCCCGTTACCCAGTTTCGTACGCAAGGGAATGTATCCAGAGAATCGCCACCGGGCAACACCTCACCACCCATGGTCTGCAATTGTGATTGAGCTCACCCAGTCGGCGAGTATATGTACAGCTTGTTCTTATTCGAAATTGAATAAATGGGCTTTGAACTGGGCAAATGAGAAACTCTGTCAGGTCATACAAAGTTCAGTATGTACAAATTAGCTCACTACGAACGTCGTACCGAGGGCCGTCAGCAATGCTGTCGCCGATCGGCAGCAGCCACTGTGCAACATTCGAGAGAAGGGGCAAGGGGGCGCCCGTGGCGAGTAGGGGGTTGTTAGGTCACCCCTTCGCGACATGACAGATTTTGCTCACAAGCGGATGAGGCGTTCAGGAACTCTGGTAACGACGGTGAACCACATGGTCAGCGCGTCGATACCGCACGCGTCACACCGCTAACTGGGTACGTGTGTTATCCCAATATTTGCTCAGACCAGCGCACGACCGGTGCGAATTCTCCAGTTGAGGTCGATCATCAGCGCGTTGAAGGGGAAGCGTCGCAGCCCGTTAGGTAGGAGACGATTCGCCATACCAAGGAGCGTGACGACGGCCCTGAAGGTTCGCTCGCGCGCCGGGGTCCAGGGCAGCCTCATCTCATCCCGGAACCGCTGCGGCAAGAATCCCGTCGAGATGAGTCGCGAGAAGGCACCCACCGGCCGACGCATGAACCGCGGCACCGCAATGGTCGCGGAAATGATCCGATACAGGTACGGCCGCACGTGATCGTCGATGTGGACCAGGTCCAAGGATTGCTCCCAGTACGCATCGAACTCCGCGCACGACTTCGGCCACATCGCCAGGGGCATCTGCAGCGTCGTCCCCATGACGGCACCCTCTTGCAGACACCGCTCGGCCATATCGGCCGTCATCGGACCTACGAAGGCCTCGTACACATCGACGAATCCCTTGTAGAGGCAGATCGCCACCCATTTCTGCAGTTCCGGGTCGAAAGCGTTGTACTGCACCGTGTCCCCCGGGGCCGAGCGAACCTGCGCATGGGAGCGATTGGTCGCCTTCCGGAATGCCGCCTTCTGCTCCGGGCTCCCCAGGGACGACACCGCCAGGAAGGTGAAGGTGGTGCGGGCGCGCTTCACGGGGTGCAGATCGGCGCGGCCACTTTCCACCTTGCTGTCGACGACGCCGTACCCGACGCCTGGACGTGCCAACTGCATGACGATGTTGGCCGGGCCTCCCAATAGGGCCAACCCCATCAGGTTGTCGGCCATATTGCTCTGACGCCGCCAGGACCACCACGGCGACAGGCGCGCGGGGGGAGGCACTGGCTCGTCGCGACGACTCCGGGTACCCGGACCTCCGTCGCCGACGATCGATGGATCGACCTCTGACACCCGTTCGATTGTCACCATTGACCCCTTAATCTGCGAACGCTTGTTCTCAAATATCTTCCAGCGGGGTACCACCTGTCAAGATGTACTGGTGACGTCATCGCGGGTCTACAGAGGCGTGCAGGCCCCTGACCGCCAGGCCGAGCGCCGCAGCCGGCTCCTGGAGGCGGGTCTGGACCTGCTGACCTCAGGTCCTGCACCCACGGTGACGGTCCGCGGCGTATGCAGGCACGCCGGTGTGGTCGCCCGGTACTTCTACGAGAACTTCACCGATCTCGATGAGCTGACGGCGCAGGTATACGACGGCGTGATCGGCGAGGTCGCCACCTCAACCCAGAAAGCCGTCGACGCCGCGCCGCTACGCGAGAAGACCGGGGCAGGCATTGCCAACATCGTGCATGTCATCGCGGCCGATCCCCGGATCGGCCACCTACTCTTCGGCAGCAATCCCGCCAATTCGGTGATCGCACAACGCCGTAGCGCGGCAGAACAGCTCTTTGCCGCACTCTCCGGCCAGCACTTGAACAAGACATACCAGCTCCCGAACGACGAATCGATGCGCGCCGCAGCCTATTTCGCCGTCGGCGGCGTCGGTCAGACGCTCGCGGCCTGGGTGACCGGCCAGTTGAAGCTCAGCGCGGACGAGCTTGTCGTCGTACTCACCCGGCTGCTCGAGCCGGTCAGGCGGTAGCGACTTCCCGTGGGGTGCGCTCGGCGGCCGTCTTCGGCGCAACACGCACATCCGCCGCGCTGAACTCTTTGGTCCAGCATGCGAATTCGAGCGTTACGCCGTCAGGGTCGAGGAAGTAGAACGACCGCACGTACACACCCGGGTGCAGTTCCTTTGACACCTGGAACTCACTCTCGTCGTGATTGAGAATGGGTCCCACCCGCACGCCTTTGGCCTTGAGCTTGACGCGGTACTCGTCGAACTTCTCGGCGGGAACATGCAACGAGATGTGGTTCATGGAGCTGACAGCACTCACGATGTCGCCGATTCCCGGGATGGCGGCCGGGGCCGAAATGCCCGGAACACCGTCCGGCGCATCCTTGAACCAGAAGAAGGCCAGACTGTCGCCGCCACCGGCGTCGAAGAAGAAGTGCTGCCCCTGCCCCATGGGCAGGTCGAGCGACTTGATGAGCGGCATGCCCAGCACGTTGGTGTAGAAGTCCACGGTGCGCGCCATGTCCGAACACACAAGCGCCACATGGTTGAAACCGCCGAACTCGAACTCGGCGTTGGGGTTGTTCGGTTTGATCATCGTCATGGGGAGCCTCCTTGATCCGACCGCATGACAGCCTTGCGTTTTACGCTAACCTGAATCTAACATCAGGTTCAGATACGGGTCAATACCGTACGGCGAGCAGATAGGGGTGAGCGTGGTCCAACCCACCGTGCGAGGCCGCCAAACCCAGGCCGCGATCGATGAGGCCGCGCGAACTGTCATCGCCCGCAAGGGAATCCTTGCCACCACCGTCGCCGACATCGCCAGTGAGGCCGGCCGGTCCACGGCGTCGTTCTACAACTACTACGACTCCAAAGAAGCGATGGTCGCGCAGTGGGCCATGCGATTTCGCACCGAGGCGCAGGAACGGGTCTCCTCGCTAGTGGCCGAGCCGCGGGCACAGACAGATAAACAGCGCGCACGAGACATCGCGACCGCCCACTGGCTCACCTGGCGCCACCAGTTGGCCGAGATGATCGCCGTGTCCCAGATGGCCATGATCAGCGCCGAGTTCGCCGAGTTCTGGAATCAAATATGTTCCGAACCCATTGATTTCCTCACAACCACCATCAAACGGGCACAGCGTGACGGCTACAGCCCCGGCAACGATCCGCATCTCATGGCCACCGCGATCGTCTCGATGATGAACCAGTTCGCCTACAACCAGCTCAGCCAGGGCAATGCCGCCACCGTCGACGACGCTGCCTGCATAGACACCCTGGCCGGAATCTGTTACCGCGCAATCTATTCCAAGGAGGTCTGCTGAACATGACGACGATCGTGCGGGACTTTATCGGGCTGCCATCGCCCACCGCCGGACGCAACGGTGCCGGCGGGCACCCGTGCCAGGGCCTGTACCACCGGGCCGCCGGTACGCGACCCAAGATCGCCTTCATCGCCACGCATTATCAGATCGACTTCTCTGAGCATTACATCGCCGAATACCTAGCAGGGCACGGGTACGGATTCCTGGGCTGGAACACCCGATTTCGGGGATTCGAAAGCCACTTCCTGCTCGACCACGCCCTAGTGGACATCGGCGTGGGAGTGCGCTGGCTGCAGCAACAGGCGGGAGTGGAAACGGTTTTGCTGCTGGGTAACTCGGGGGGTGGATCTTTGATGGCCGCCTACCAGTCGCAGGCGACAGCTCCCAAGGTGACACCGCTGGAGGGCATGCGCCCGGCGGAGGGGCTCGACAGTCTGCCCGCTGCCTCGGGCTACGTGGCCAGCGCCGCCCACCTGGGCCGCCCCGACGTGCTGACCGATTGGATGGATGCCTCGGTGATCGAGGAGAGCGACCCGGCCTCCACCGACCCGGCCCTCGACCTGTTCAACGAGGAGAACGGGCCGGCGTACTCCCCCGCATTCGTTGCCAAGTACCGCGAGGGGCAGGTGGCGCGTAATCACCGGATCACCGCCTGGGCGCTCGATGAGCTCGCCCGGGTGCGCGCGGCCGGGTTCAGCGACCGCGCCTTCACCGTGCACCGGACCTGGGCCGATCCCCGCATGGTCGATCCCACGCTGGAGCCCACGAAGCGCCCGGCCAACCTCTGTTACGCGGGCGTGCCGGTCAAGGCCAACCGATCCACTTTCGGAATCGGTTGTGCCACCACGCTGAAGAACTGGCTCGGCATGTGGAGCCTGTCGCACGCCCAGACCCGGGCCGAGCCGCATCTGGCCGATGTCACCGTCCCCGCCTTGGTCATCAATGCCGATGGAGATACCGGAGTCTTCCCCTCGGACGCCCAGCACATCCATGACGCACTGGGCTCGACCGACAAGTCCCAGGCCTCTATCGACGCCGACCACTACTTCCAGAACCCCGGGGCCCGCCAGGAGCAGGCAGATACGATTGCAGAGTGGGCAAGCAAGCGGTGGGGCTGAGAGTTCTCGCGCACTTTCCGGGCGGTCCGCTCGCCCGCGAACAGCTTGCACCGCACACCGATTGGCTCGACGTCCATTTCTGCGCCGAAGACGACGACGACACCTTCTATGCCGAACTGCCACACGCCGAGGTGCTGTGGCATGTGCTTCGTCCGCTGTCCACCGCCGACGTGACGAAGGGCGAACGGCTGCGACTGATCCACAAGTTCGGTGCGGGAGTGAACACGATCGCACTGGACGCCGCGTCCGCGCGGGGTGTTGCCGTCGCCAACATGCCGGGCGCCAACGCACCATCGGTCGCCGAGGGCGCGCTGCTGTTGATGCTGGCAGCCTTGCGACAACTGCAGCGGCTGGACCGGGACATCCGCGCCGGTCGCGGGTGGCCCACCGATCAGTCCCTCGGCGATACCGTCCGCGATATCGGCTCCTGCACAGTTGGATTGGTGGGGTACGGCAATATCGCCAAGTCGCTGGAACGGATCTTGCTGGCGATGGGCGCCGCCGTCTTGCACACCAGCACCCGCGACGACGGCTCCGCCGGCTGGCGCAGCCTCGATAACCTGTTGACCAGCAGCGATATCGTGTCGCTGCATCTGCCGCTGACCGAAGCCAGCTCCGGCCTGCTCGACGCCGCCGCGCTGGCCCGGATGAAACCCGGATCGGTCCTGGTGAATACCTCACGCGGCGCGGTCGTCGACGAGGCGGCGCTGGTCGAAGCGCTGCGGCAGGGACCGCTCGGGGCCGCTGGTCTCGATGTCTTTGCGCACGAGCCGATCTCGCCGGATAATCCGCTGTTGACACTGCCCAACGTGGTGCTCACGCCGCATGTCACGTGGTTCACCGCCGACACCATGACGCGTTACCTGGAGCACGCGATAGACAACTGCCGGCGTATACATGAGGGACTGCCGCTAGCTGACCGCGTGCGCTAGGCTAGCGCCCGAAGATTTACACTAGGCGGAATTCGTAAAGATTCGTACAACGGATACCACAATGGCGTGGGAGGACGAATGGGAACAGCCGTGCAGCTTGCGGGCAAGGTCATCGCCATCACCGGCGGAGCACGTGGAATAGGTCGTGCCATCGCCGAGGCGTTCGCCGCCGAGGGCGCGAAGGTCGCGATCGGCGATATCGACAAGAAGCTGTGTGAGAACACCGCGGCCGAGATCGGGAACGGCACCATCGGTCTGCCGCTCGATGTGACCGATCATGGGAGCTTCGAAGCCTTCTTCGACACCATCGCGGCCACCGTCGGCCCCGTCGACGTGATCGTGAACAACGCAGGCATCATGCCGATCACACCGTTCGGGGAAGAATCGCTGGAATCCATCCAGCGCCAGCTGGATATCAACGTGCGCGGCGTCATGTGGGGCAGCCAGCTCGCCGTCAAGCGGATGAAGCCGCGCGGTGGCGGCGTGATCGTCAACATCGCGTCGGCGGCGGGCAAGATGGGCGTGCCCGGACTCGCCACGTATTGCGCGACGAAGTGGGCGGTGGTCGGCCTCTGCGAGTCACTGACCCTCGAACTCAAGGATGACAACATCTCCGTTGTCTGCGTGATGCCCGGCGTGGTCAACACCGAGCTGGTGGCGGGCCTCGAAGAGCATTGGCTGCTGGGAATCGTTCAGCCCGAGGACATTGCCGCCGGCGTGCTGAAAGCCGTGCGAAAGGGCAAGTTCCCCGTCATGGTGCCCAAGAAACTGGGCCCACTGCTGCGGACAACCGCCATGCTGCCCAGAGCGCTGTATGGTCCCGCGGCGCGATCATTGGGGATGGACCACTTCATGCTCGACGCCCATGGCACCTCGGCGCGTGCCGCATACGAGGACCGCGCCAGCCACAGCGAGCCCAGCGCCGAATAGTTAGGAAGCAGCCCAATGCCTATCGCCATCAACAGTGAACATGTAGCACTTGCGGATTCCACGCATGCGTTCGTCGAACGTGTAGTGCCCTCCGAGCTGCTCCACGAGACACTCGAAACGCCGCTGCCGTGGCCACCGCCATTTTGGAAGGCCGCCGCCGACCAGGGTCTTACATCCGTGCACCTCGCCGAATCTGTTGGTGGCCAGGGATTTGGCGCGCTGGAGCTCGCGATCGTGGTGGCCGAGTTCGGGCGGGGAGCCGTACCCGGACCGTTCGTCCCGTCGGTGATCGCGAGCGCGCTCGTCAGCGCCCATGATCCCGACCATCCACTGCTCAACGACTTCGCCTCGGGTGCGTCCATCGCGACCTTCTCCTCCGCCTCGTCGTTCACCGGCACGGCTTCCGATGGCGGACTTACCGTCGACGGGCAGGCCCGTTCGGTGCTGTCTGCCGCATCGGCGGCGTATGTGGTGGCTCCGGTTTCGGTCGGCGCCGATCGGGTGTGGGTGGTCCTGAGCGCCGATGACCTCACCCTCGCTCCGCAGCAGAGCGTGGATCGGCTGCGACCGGTCGCGCATGTGACGGCGACCGCGGCCCACGTGCCCGCCGATCGCGTGCTTTCCAATCTCGCCGATGCCCGCGCCACCAGCATCATCTCTACGGTCTTGTCGGCCGAGGCCGTCGGTGTCGCGCGCTGGGCCACCGATATCGCATCCGAATACGCCAAGGTGCGTGAGCAATTCGGCCGCCCCATCGGACAGTTCCAGGGCATTAAGCACAAGTGCGCCACCATGGCCGCCGTCACCGAGCGTGCGACCGCAGCAGTATGGGACGCCGCACGTGCCCTCGACGATGCCGATGAGAGCGCCGGCGTGGTCGAGTTCGCCGCCGCCGCGGCCGCAACCCTGGCACCGGCAGCCGCCCAGCAGTGCGCTCAGGATTGCATTCAGGTGCACGGCGGCATCGGCTACACCTGGGAACACGATGCCCACATCTACTACCGCAGAGCGCTGGGTCTCATTGCCGCCCTGGGCCGTTCCGGTAGTGCCCCGACGACGGTGGTCCGCACCGCCGTCGAGCACGGCCTGCGCAAGGTCGATATCGACTTGGCGCCGGAAACCGAAGCGCTGCGCGAGGAGATTCGCGCAGAGGTGGCCGCGCTCAAGGAGATCCCATCCGGAAAACGCAACACGGCCATCGCCGAGGGCGGGTGGGTGCTGCCGTACCTGCCCACACCGTGGGGACGCTCTGCGTCGCCCATTGAGCAGGTGATCATCTCCCAGGAGTTCCTCACCGGAAAGGTGCGCCGGCCGCAGCTCGGCATTGCGACCTGGCTGGTGCCGTCCATCGTCGCGTACGGCACCGAGGAGCAGAAACAGCGGTTCCTGCCTCCCACTTTCCGTGGCGAGATGATGTGGTGCCAACTGTTTTCCGAGCCCGGCGCCGGATCTGATCTCGCGGGTCTGTCGACGAAGGCAGTCAAGGTGGACGGCGGCTGGCGCCTCACCGGCCAAAAGATCTGGACCTCGGTGGCCCAGTTCGCCGACTGGGGTGCCTGCCTGGCGCGGACGGACCCAAGCGCCCCCAAGCACAACGGCATCACTTACTTCCTCATCGACATGAAGAGCGAGGGGGTCACCGTTCGGCCGCTGCGCGAAATGACCGGTGGCGCGCTATTCAACGAGGTCTTCATCGACGACGTGTTCGTGCCCGATGAGCTGGTGGTCGGCGAGGTCGACCGCGGCTGGGAGGTCAGCCGCAACACGTTGACGGCGGAACGGGTTTCGATCGGCAGCTCGGATCTGCCGTTCCTGGCCAGCCTGGATGACCTGGTGTCCTTCGTCGGCAAGAGCGAGCTCAGCGAGGTCGCACGCGACCGGGCGGGACAGCTCATCGCCGAAGGACACGGGGTGAAGCTGCTGAACCTGCGCTCTACCCTGCTCACCCTTGCCGGTGGCGACCCGATGCCGTCGGCAGCGGTCTCCAAACTGCTTGGTATGCGCACAGGGCAGGGATATGCCGAATTCGTCGTGAACCACTTTGGACAAGACGGCGCTATCGGTGATTCTGAGCAGGAGCAAGGCCGCTGGGCGGACTATCTTCTAGCTAGCCGTGCCACCACCATCTACGGCGGCACCTCCGAGGTGCAGCTAAACATCATTGCCGAGCGACTGTTAGGACTGCCGCGTGACCCGTAATACCGCCGCCGAGACCACATGGCGTCAGCGCGAGGACTTCTTCACCACCGCCGACGGCACCCGAATCGGATTCTCCGACACCGGGAACCGCTCAGCGCCCGTCACCGTGCTGTTCCTGCACGGCTGGACCCAGAACCGCGAGGCGTGGGACGACGTCGCGGGCCCGCTGCACGAGCGCAACCCCGAGCTGCGCATCGTCGGCATCGATCACCGCGGACATGGCAAGTCCGACCCCGCTCCCGATGGCTCCGTGAACGTTTCCCAACTCGCCACGGACGCAGCCGACTTCATCAACGCGGTGATCCCCTCGGGGCAGATCGTGATCGTCGGCCACTCCATGGGCGGCATGACCATGATGGGCCTTGGTGAGTACCACCCAGATCTCGTGGCCCGGCGGATTTCCGGCGCGGTGTTCGTCGCCACCTCCGCAGGCAGGCTCCTGCACCGGCTCCGTGTCGTCCCACCGGTGTTCGAGGTCGTCAAGGCGGTGATCCTGGGTGTCGTGGCACAGGGCTGGTTCCTCCAGCAGGGCTACCTGATGCGGCCCATCATCTCGACGCTGGTGTTCGGGCGTGACCCGCGGCCATATGACGTCAGCCGAGTATGGGACCAGATCCGCTCGGGTACCCCACGAAGCTATAGGGATGCCGCCGAGAGCATGGTGCTCCACGAGGATCTGACCGAGGGGCTGAGCGCCTACCGCGGCAAGCCCGCTGCGGTGCTCGCGGGCGGCCGCGACTTCCTCACTCCGGCTGGAGATTCCCGCATCATCGCGGCGGCCCTGCAGACCAACGAGCTGCGCACCTATCCGGGTTCGGGGCACATGTTGCCCAATGAGCGCGCCAGCGAGGTCGTCAACGAGATCGTGACGGTGCTGGAGGCACTACATCAGGACACCGGCACCGGAGTTGCCACAGAGTCTGCCGGGTAATCGGCGACCCGGCAGGCCACTGTCTGCTAGCTGTATCGACTGTGAAGTCGTGTCAGCGTGGCCTCGACGCCCTTGGTGTTTCCCTTGATGAAACCGGGCAGCTTGTAGTTCAACAGGAGTTGTACCGGGCCGGCATTGCGGAAGTCGAACGTCTCGGTGACGCGAGTGCTGGTCGGCGATAGCGCCTCAAACTCCCAGCGCCACCGGTGCCCCAGCGGATGCCGCCATTCGATGACCTTGTCGGGTTCGAGCGCCGTCACGGTGCTGGTGATGCGGTAAGGGAGCCCGAACATTCGCATCCCGGTGGAAAAGTGCGAGCCGACCTCGAGATGATCGGGCGTGCGGATGTTCTGGCCGACAGTGCCCGACCCGTCGAGTTCGTGATGACGCCGCGGGTCGGCGACGATGCCGAACAATTCCGACGCCGGGGCAGACACCTCGACTGAGCGGCTGATCTGCTGAGGCCCCGCCTCTACTACCGATACAGACATGCATTCACTCCTTCGTTGAGCGGAGAAACCTAAAGCCGTTCGACTTCGACCGTCACACCCTGGGCCACCCGCAGCCGCTTCAGCAGCGGATCACCCATGGCAGCCGCCGGCGTCAAAACCCCCAGCCGGTCGGGCAATTCGCTGCGATCAAGGGCCAGGGTCAAACCACTCTCGCCCAGCAGCACCGCAGTCGCCTTGTAACCGGGATCGCCTTCCTGCGCGATGACCGCCCGATAACGCACCCCCTCGGTCGTGGTGGTGTAGGTCTCGACCCGATAGTGGCCCTTGTTCCGGGTGCGCTCGCTGGGACCCGAACCCGGCTTCGGCAATAGGCGCTGGGCAATGAATTTCGGCATGGGCACCCGCGTCCCCAGCCCGAAACCTGCTGTCAGGAATCCTGTGATGGCAGCCGCGGCGATCGGCGCGACCACCGAACTTCCCAGGCTCATCACCTCGCGATAACGGATGCGGGTGCCGTAGCCCCAGTCCAATAATGCGTTGCTACGTCGCACAATCCGGGTGTTGACCGGCCCCATGAAGAAGGCGCCCAACCACTTGCCCGCCAACTCCGGTGCCACAGATTCGCCACGGAGCGTTTGGAATTCACGCTGCCGCCCTACCTCCGGCTCGGCGGGGCGGTCCGGGCTCAGCGAGTAGGGGTCCTGAGAGTTGCGACGCACCTCTGGATCCGCGGCACTCGCCTCCATGACCTCGACCATCGACGCCGCCGTACCACCGCTGACACCGCCGCGGAACTTGCTCAGCACATAGGTCGTCTCGAGCAGCTCGCCGGTGCCGTCTTGCTGAGCCTGCCGGTACAGCGCATACACGCTCAGATCCGATGGGATGGAATCGAATCCACAACAATGAACAATCCTGGCACCGGTGTCGGCGGCCTGCTTGCCGTAGACGTCGATGCTCTCCCGGACGAAGTTGACCTCACCGGTGAGGTCCGCGTAGTCGGTTCCCGCCTCGGCGCAGGCGGCCACCAACGGCAGCCCGTACTTCGTGTACGGCCCGACGGTGGTAACCACCACCCGGGTAGAGGCGGCCATGGCCGCCAGCGTCGCCGGTCGGGTGGCGTCAGCCTCGATCAACGGCCAGTCCCGCGCCGCAGGACCACACTCGGCACGCACGGCGGCAAGCTTTTCAGTGTTTCGCCCGGCCAGCGCGATCCGTACTCCGGTGGCCTCGACCCGTCCGGCCAGGTAGAGCGCGGTCAGCTTCCCGACGTATCCCGTTGCCCCATAAAGGACCACGTCATAGGCACGGTCGTGTGCACGGGACATGTGCTAGACCTCCAAGTCGCGTAGCTGGCGCTTGAGGATCTTCCCGGAAGGGTTGCGCGGCAAGGTATCCAGGAAGACGACGTCGCGCGGCACCTTGTATCGCGCCAGGTTGTCACGGACGTACGCACGGATGCTGTCGGCGTCCACCGTCGATTCGGGGTGGCGAACCACGAACGCCCGCAACCGTGCTCCCCAATCGGGGTCGTCGACACCGAGCGCGGTGGCCTCGATGACATCCGGGTGCCCGCTGATGAGGTCTTCGACCTCTGCGGGGAACACGTTCTCGCCGCCCGAAACGATCATCTCGTCGTCGCGCCCGGACACGTACAGCAGCCCGTGCTCGTCGAAATAGCCCACGTCGCCACTGGACATCAGACCGTCGATGATCTGCTTGTGCCCACCACCGGTGTAGCCGTCGAACGGGATCGCGTTGCTGACGAAGATCCGCCCGACGGTGCCCTGCGAAACCGGCTTTCCTTCGTCGTCAAGGATTTTGACGGTCGCGCCCTTGACGACGGGGCCCACTGTGGCCGGGTTGATGGCGAGATCCTGGGGGCGCGCGATGGTGGCGAAAGCGACCTCGGTGGATCCGTACAGGTTGTAGATGACCGGCCCCAGCGTGCTCAGCGCCCGCGAGGCCAGCTCACCGCCCAACTGCGATCCTGACACGAAAACGATACGCAGCGCGGACAAGTCGGGCTTGCTCTCGGACTCGTCGAGGGCGTTGAGGATGCGGTTGAGCATCACGGGCACGACCACGACGGCGGTCACCCGATACTTCTCGATATCGGTGAGCACGTTCTCCGGCTTGAACTTGCGATGCAGGATCAGGGTGCAGCCGAGGGTGAGCGCCAGACTCTGATGCAAGTACCCCAGGGCATGGAACATCGGAGCGGGCACCGACGTCACCTCACCCGACCGGAACGGCACATGCGAGAACATGCCGCCAACCGGCGCGAGAGTCAGGGCCAGCTTGCGTGGCGCGCCCTTGGGGGTGCCGGTGGTGCCGCTGGTGAGAATCACCAGCGAGGAGTACTTCGAGGGGCGCGGCGCCGGCGAGGTGCTGTTGCGCTTGATAACCGCCTCGATGGTGTCATCGGTGGAGGCTGGCTGGTCGGGGTTCTCCGGGTTGGTGGGCAGCGCCATCAACCGCCCCAGCTCGGGGCTGTACCCGTCCAAGAATTCGGCGTACTCGGCGTCGTAAATAAGGACGCGGGCGCCTTCACGCTCGGCGACCTCTCTGGTCTGCGGGCCGGAGAAGTCGGTGTTGAGCAGGATCACCCGGGCACCCGCGCGGTGTGCGGCGTAGTTGGCGATGATGAACCAGCGGTGGTTACGCGCCAGGATCGCGACCCCGTCGCCACCCTTGATCCCGAGGCGGTTCAGGCCATGAGCCAGGGCATTGACGCTCTCATTGAGCTCGGCATAGGTGATCGAGCCCTCGTCGTCGATGATTGCGGTCCGAGCCGGGCTGCGGTGTGCGCCGAAGCCCGGTACCGCGCCGATCTCGCCGAACCGGTAGAAGTCGCGAACAATCGCCGCGAGCACGTTGGGCGGATCCAGTTTGAGCATGCCCGCCTCGATGACCTTGCGGAGATAATGCAGCTCAGCGCCACCGCGCTTCGCAAGAGTCTGAAGTTTCGAGAAGAGCGGCCGTTCGGCGGTGATCGACATGATCGACAGCCTATGTGACCTCCCTCTCAGCGGCACAGCCAACCGGTCGGTCGGGGGCACGTCACCAAGTACCCCCGGGAAAGTCGGTCTGCGGCCCTACGATGACGCCATGGCAGAGGTCGTGCTGCAGGTCGCGGGGCGCGATGTCACCATCACGCACCCCGACAAGGTGATATTTCCCAGCGGGGAGAACACCGCGGCCATCACCAAGGGCGACCTGGTCAACTACTACCTCGATGTCGCCGATGGGGCGTTGCGCGGGGTGCGTGACCGGCCGATGATCCTGAAGCGTTTCGTCAAGGGCATCTCCCAGGAGGCGGTGTTTCAAAAGCGCGTGCCGGAGAAGCGCCCGGACTGGATAGCCTCCGCCGAGCTGCACTACGCGCGCGGGACCTCCGCCCGGGAAGCCGTCGTCACCGATGCGGCGTCACTGGCCTGGGTGGTCAACCTGGGGTGTGTCGATCTCAATCCACACCCGGTGCGCGCCGACGATCTGGAGCATCCCGATGAGCTGCGCATCGACCTCGACCCCGTTCCGGGGGTGCCGTGGAGTCAGATCCTCGATGTCGCGTTTGTCGTCCGCGGAGTTCTGGAGGATCACGGACTGACCGCGTGGCCCAAGACGTCGGGATCCCGCGGCTTTCACATCTACGCGCCGGTCGCACCGCGATGGACGTTCCGGGAGCTGCGGCTGGCCGCCGAGACGGTGGCCCGCGAAGTGGAGCGCCGTGCCCCGGAGCTGGCGACCAGCCGGTGGTGGAAGGAGGAGCGCCACGGGGTGTTCGTCGACTTCAACCAGAACGCGAAGGATCGCACGGTGGCCTCCGCCTACTCGGTGCGTGCCGTCCCGGACGCCAGGGTGTCGACGCCGCTGCGGTGGGACGAGGTAGCAGGCTGCCGTCCTGCGGAATTCACGCTGACCACGGTGCGGGAGCGATTCGCCGATATCGGCGATCCGTGGCAGAACATGGACGACACCTCTGGCGCACTGGATCAGCTGCTGGAACTGGCAGCCGAGCTCGGCCCGGCGGAGAAAGCACCGAAAGGTGCCTCTCGGGATGGACGACGTCAGTCGACGATGCCGTTAATCGAGATCGCGCGGACGAAAACGAAACCGGAAGCCGAGGCTGCATTGGCCGAGTGGCACGACAAGTATCCCGACGTCTCGAAACTCCTTGAACCCCAGGATGTTCTCGTCGACGGCATGCGCGGCCCGAGCTCGGTCTGGTACCGGGTGCGGATCAATCTGGTCCATGTTCCCGAGGCGCAGCGGCCGCCGCAGGAAGAGCTGATCGCCGACTACTCCCCCTGGGGCTAGCCCTGCTGAGCCGGGTGAGCGGCCAATGACGCGGCGCCTAACACCACGGCCGATAACGCCACCGTGGTGCCGAGAGTCGAAGTCAACTTACTGATTTCGCCCCGGCGTCCGGCCGCGACCATCGCCACCGCATCTACAGCGTCAACCAGCACATTGAGGCCGAGAAACGTTCTGGGCACGGTGAATACATCGAGGCGCGCCAAGCCGAGTGCCAGTACCGCGTTACGGATTCCGAACATCCGGATCACGAATACTGCGGGTGTCCCGGCGATTTGCATCCGGAAAAGGCGTGCAAATAAGTGTGGAGCCAAGAGGCTTCCGGAAGCAACGGTACTGCGCCCCAGGATGAATAGCTTCAGAAGGCTCGGGCGCTTGGCCACTTGTGCAGGCATGGAATTCTCCTCGTTGAGTCATATCCGCAATACGTTGCCGTACAACGTTTTTACTTCGTTACATAGGTAGACTGATCGGTATACTAGCGATGGGCGGAGCCGGGCGCAATACCTGCGGCGAATGAGGGCGACTCCCTCGACACGCGTGGCGACCGACATCAATATGTGACGCCAGTCACACCGCGAATGTGAATGTGATACCCGATATGACCGACTATTCAATTTACGATTGCCCGTATAGCGTAAATACATCCGGCGCAGCAGCCTGCGTGCGCTGGCAGACGCACAAGGAGGTGCGCATTGATTCGTGCATCGTCACTCAACCGGACTCGCCATCGGATCCAGAGTTGGCTCTACACAACATGCTTGGTGGCCTCCGATCTTGAGCTCAACCTCGGAGGGGTGCGGGTCTCCGTGACCGCTTCGCGTCGATCCAGAGCATAAGCACCGCCAGGGGTCTGCCCCGGAAACTGCGGTCCCGAACGATCGTCAACCCCTGGAGTCTTCCAGCCCTGCCTTGAGGAGTCTGTCTACATGCCATCAAACGTACGCACACAGGCCGTGTTCACCGCCATCGGAATCGGCGGATTCGCGTTGGCGTTCCTCGTTGGATGGATTCTGCTGGCACGCTTTGCATTACCCGCTCCAAGCCCAGCCTGGAGCGCCGAACAGCTAACGGCTTTCTACGTGGAGAACAAGAACCGCATCCGGCTGGGATGCATCGTCGCCCTGTTCTTCCTGCCGCTCTTTGCCCTACCACTAGGAGTGGTACTTGCCCGGCTGCGCCGAACGGAAAGAGGCACACCGGTGTTCACCTACGCGTCGTTGATACTCATGCCGATCGCGCTCTTTCTACTGATTCTTCCGTTCATCGCGTGGTCCGTGGCCGCTTTCCGCCCCGGGCAAGTCGATCCACAGATCATCCAGGCACTCAACGACTTGGGGTGGTTCATTTTCCTGTTCACCTGGGCCGTTTTCACCGTCCTGTTCACACTCATGGCGATAGCGATCCTGCGCGCGGAACCCGGCAACGAACCATTGCCTCGTTGGTCGGCCTATCTCCTGCTCTGGTGCGGACTTCTGTTTGGCGGCTCGGTGCTCATCATCTTCTTCAAAGATGGGCCCTTCGCCTACGACGGCCTTGTGGGTCTGTACATCCCGGTGGGCGCCACCGTGGTGTTCCAGGCAGGAATGTTCATCGCGCTCGCGCAGGCCATGCTGTCCGACTACCGCACCGAGACAGGGGTTTCCACCTTCTCAGAGCAGCTCAAGCCCACGGTCTCATGACAGGAAAAGTAACAACCGACAAGCGAACCCCGACCGACCACCGCGCAACGCACGTCCCCGGAGAGCCTGGACTCTGGGTATTCCTATTCGGTGACATGATCGTCTTCGCGGCATTCTTCGCCGTTATCGCGTACTACCGCTCGACCGAACCGCTGATGTTCGCGGCCGCTCAATCACAGTTGAGTCTCGCGCTCGGGACCCTCAATACCGTGCTGCTGCTGAGCGGCTCACTGCTCGTAGTGCTCGGACTGGAGAAAGGGCGCAAGGGGTCTACCCGGACAGCTCGCTACTATGTGGCCGCCGCCGGTTGTGGCCTTGGCTTCATTGGCGTGAAATGCATTGAATACCAAGATGTTATGAGTCACGGCCTGAGCCCCATGACCAACCACTTCTTCATGGTCTACTTTGTGTTCACAGGAATTCACCTGGTTCACACCGCTATTGCGACAACATTGCTCGGCGCGCTGGCGTATGCGTCACGCGGTGCCACGTCCAGCACGAAAATCCCTCTTCTAGAAGGTGGTTCCTGCTTCTGGCATCTCATTGACCTCCTGTGGATCGGGCTCTTCTCACTTCTCTATCTGGCATAGGGCACATGAATCTCACCTACAGTCGCCGAGCCACGCTGATATTCCTGGTTCTGGTGGCCGCGACATGTATCTCGTTACTGCTCGACACCGAGAAGGGCCGCGGCTACAACATCTCATCGGTGATCGTCACGATCACCTTCGTCAAGATCTGGCTGGTCGGCAACTACTTCATGGAGCTGCGCGAGGCTCCAAGGGTGCTGCAGTTCCTCTTCGGTGGATACGTCGCATCCGTCCTGGCGATCCTGCTCGGGTTCTTCTACGTGTAGCCGAAGACTTCCGGCAACTCACGAAGGATCGGCGGGCAGCTGCGCCTGCTCCCGGTACAGGTCCATCTCGGCGCGCAGCGCGTCATCGAGCGCACGGTTCATGGCAGCGTGCGAGGTATGCGTAGCCGCACGGCGCATGGTCCCGATAAGTTCTGTTGCCCAAGCGAGTTCGTCGTCGGTTGAGGGGACCCAACCGGGCCCCCGTTGACGTGCCACCTCATCGCGCGCGGCACCGATGAGCACCCGTGCGGCATCGTCGAGCTTCTCGTTGGTCCTCACGTGGATGTCGGCTAGGTCGATCACTCTCATTCCGAGGGAGATCAATGCCGCGAAGTTGTCAATGGTGTCAAGATCGGTGACGAGATACGTATCTGAGCCGTCAACAGGCTGGATCAGCCCGGCTTCGATCAGACGCGCAAGGGCCGCCGAATCGAGCGGACCGAGCGTCTCTTCGAGCTTTCTCAGCGAGAGATCTCCCTGGGCAGCGTTGGAGAACCGCTTCTCGAGCAGGCCCTCGAGATCCGACAGGTCAAGCACATCGGCGAGCTGGGCGCCACGCTGCAGCCCACTCAGGAACTTCGTGATGTGTTTGAGAGTGAAACCCTCGCTGAGCAGGCGGTTGATCGCCCGCAATTGCCGAAGATGCCAGTCGTTATAGATGGCAGTCCTGCCCCGGCGCACCGGCCGGGGCAGGAGCCCACGTTCTTGGTACCCGCGGATATTCCGCGTCGTCGTCCCCGAGGCTTGTGCGAGGTCGTCGATCCGGTACTCGGTCATGGTGTCGAGGCAGGCCCTGTCAGTATCAGTTCGTCGCTGGTGTGCGAGACAGTAATTTTATAGTCCTGCAGGTCGAATCTCTTGAGTTGGTTGACGTACTGCGTGGCGAATCCTGGGAACATCGTCGCATTGAACCCGTCATCGGTGAGGTACCAACTCTGGCATCCCGAGTTCCACGTAGTGGTCTGAAGGCGACGCTGGATCTCCTGGTTGTAGCGTTCCTGGATTTCAGGCCGGGGGTCCACCGATTTCCAGTCGTTGGTGAGCAGCGCGGAGATCGCATCGGTGATGTAGTTGATCTGCGCTTCCATGTAGACGAGCGCCGAGCTGTGCCCGGGGCCGGAGTTCGGGCCGAAGGTGAAGAACAGGTTGGGATAACCCGATACGGCCACACTGCGGAAGGCGTACGCGCCGCCACCCCATTCGGTGGCCAGGTCGCGGCCGCCGAGCCCGGTGACTGGATAGGGGGTACCCGCCTTGCAGACGTCGAAACCTGTTGCGAAGACGATGCAATCGAACTGGTGCTCAATCCCCTCGACCGTGCGAATACCCTTCGGGGCCACGCGAGCGATGGGCCAGGTGACCAGCTTGCAGTTCTCTGCCTGCAGCGCGGGGTAATAGTCACTGGTCATCAGCAGGCGCTTGCACCCGGCCGAAAAATCGGGCTTGAGCTGCCGGCGCAACCAGGGATCCTTCACCTGCAGCCGCCGGTGCGCGGAGCCGACCGCCTCGACGATGCGGGTGAAGGGGGTGTCCCAGACGACACCCAACGCCACCGACTCGTGTCCCCAGAACCATGCCGCCCGCGCCAGCCGCTGGCTCAGCGGCCAGTTGCGGTACAGCTGCTTGAGCCGACCGCCGGTCGCACGGTTCACCCGCGGCAGCACCCAGCCGGGCGTGCGCTGGAACACCTTCACCATCTCGGCGGTCTTCACCAGTTCCGGGACGATCTGGACGGCGCTGGCCCCCGTACCGACCACGGCGACACGCTTACCTGCGAAGTCGTAATCATGATCCCAACGCGCACTGTGGATCTTGTGACCCTCGTAGGTGTCGAGACCCGGGATGGCAGGGAAGCTCACGTTCGCCAGAGGGCCGGAGGCCATGATGACACTGCGGGCGCGCACCGAGTCTTGGTTGTCGAACTCGATGGTCCACTCCCCCGCGCTTTCGTCGTACGTGACCCCGACGACGTTGTGGCCAAAGCGGATATACGGCGCCAGCGCGGCGGACTCAACCATCTGGTCGATATAGCTGAGAATCTCGCCGCTACCGGAGTAGGTATGCGACCAGTCAGGATTCGGGGCGAAGCTGTACGAATACAGCCGCGAGGGGATATCGCACGCCGCCCCGGGATAGGTGTTGTCACGCCAGGTTCCGCCTACCCGGTCGCCGCGCTCGAAGATCGCGAAGTCGGTGACGCCCTTGTCTTTCAGCCGAATGGCTGCACCGATACCGGCGAACCCGGCGCCGATGATGGCTACGGAGATACTCATGTGGGCTGCTTTCACGCGACGGGTTCGTAGGTGAGTTCTTGGGACCAGGTTGGGGTGCGTTCCACCAGTCTCATCGGAATGACGCCGGTGACCTTGACCAGTGAGTCTGCTATCCAATGGTATTTCGACTTGCGGTTGATCACCTTCATCGCGTGCCAGGAGATCAACCGGTACATCGGCAGCCGCCGGACGTTCGGATTGCGCTCACCGACGCTCTTGTACCGTTTCATCGCCCCGTAGAGGCGCTCCTCGTCGACACCCATGGCCACGATGTTGTCGCGCATCTTGTTGAGCAGCGGCACATAGCTCAACAGGCCGATCAGCAGACTGGGCTTGAGCCAGCCGCCGACGAGCTCGGTGAGCATCTTGCGCATCTTGGAGTGGCCCAGGATATCCATGACCTCGAAATCAACTGCAAGGTGCCGTGATTCGTCAGAGTTGATCCGCTTGAACGCTTCTTGCGCGATCGGGTCCTTGACCTCATCGGTAATGAACTTGATGAGTGCGCCGTCCAGGGCAACCTCAAGCATCGGGATAACCGTCCCGAGGAAGGACAGTGACATCCCGTCCGAGTACTTGTCGAGGAAGTTGATCACAAGCTGAACATTCACGCTCGGAGAAGGGATCTCGTCATTCTCGAGCATCCCCCACCGGCGCATCAGGGCCAGCTCGGCGTTGGCGTGCTTCTGCTCCTCGGCGTGGAAGTGCTCATAGATGCTCTTCAACGTCGGGGTAGGCGCCTTCTTGGCCAGTGCCGCGAATCCGCGTGCGCCGACATTCTCGATCCACATCAAGTCCGCGATGAATGGTTTGAGCTTCGCATGCAGCTCGGGCTCGATCAGCTCGGCGCCGGGTGCCTCCCAGTCGATATCAGCAAGCGCCCACTGCTTGTCCTTGATCATCTGCAGCATGTTGTCGAGATCCATTGCCATGGAAGGTTTTTCCTTTCAGTCAGGTAAATACGAAGTTCAGTGAGTGGGAAGAAGGCGGCCAAGCAAGCCCGCGACGCGCGCGTGCAGCACGGGGAAGTGCCGTTTGAAGTGCCAGATGACCTTCGCGTCGAATTGCGGGACCACATACAGGCGGCCCTGGTCGTGTGCGTCGAGGGTGCTGACGGCCACCCTCTCCGGGGAAAAACCGGTGAGCTCGATGAGCCGGTCGACCAAGCCCGAGGTGCCGATCTCCACCCCGGTGAGGCGACCGTCCTTGAAGATGTTCGTTTTGACGACGGTGGGGCACAGCACGGTCACGTTGATGTCCGTGCCGCTCAGCTCGGCAGCGAGGGTTTCCGACAGCGACATGACCCCGGCCTTGGAGACGTTGTACGAGGCCATTGAAGGACCTGCGGCGAACCCTGCAGCGGAGGCGACATTGATGATCCCGCCGCGGCCGGCCGCACGGAGCAATGGTGTGAACAACTCGCAGCCGTAGATGACGCCCCACAGGTTGATACCCAGCGCCCACTTCCAGTCGTCCATGCCAATCTCGCCGACCGGCTTACCGCCGATTCCGACGCCCGCATTGTTGATCACCAGCGTGGGCGGCCCCGAGAACACCTCCTGTGCCTCGAAGACCAGCTTCTCCACCTCATCTCGCGACGAGACATCGCAGGTCACCGCGTGTGCGCAGCCGGCGGAAAGCCGATCTATCAGGGCTACGGTCTCCGCGGCCCGCTCGGCGTCGATGTCCGCGCAGACGACGTGGCCGCCACGGCGAGCCAGCTCAAGGGCGAAAGCACGCCCGATACCACTGCCAGCGCCGGTGACCACTGCTTTTGCGTTCACAGAGATCGGCGGGCGTCTGAAGACGTCAAGGAGCCCCATGAGGAAATAGAACAACAGCAACTGTGCCATTTGTCAATGGCACAGTGCATGATGACAATGAGGCGTACACCACTCCGGAAGGAACTCGCATGACGACGCACGCGTCCGCCGCCCCCAGTGCCTACGCGCTGGAGGTGCTCGAAGTCATCGCCGAGACTCCCGATGCGGTCTCTATCGTGTTCGCCGCGCCGCGGGATGCCCGGGCAGACTTCGCCTACAAATCCGGACAGTTCCTCACCCTGCGCATACCGGCCGGCACGGACTCCGTATCTCGGTGCTACTCGCTCTCGAGCGCACCCGGCCTCGACGAACATCTGAAGGTCACCGTCAAACGCACATCCGGCGGCCATGCCTCGAACTGGCTGTGCGATAACGCTCGCGCCGGGATGATGCTCGAATCACTGCGCCCTGCAGGGGCATTCACCATGCGCGACGCCGCAGCAGTTCCGGTTTTCGTGGCCGCGGGCAGCGGCATCACGCCGATCATGTCCATGATCCGCACGGTGCTCTCCAACTCCGCACAGAATGCCGTCCTTGTCTACGCCAACCGAGACCGCGAATCGGTGATCTTCGATGCCGAACTTGCGGCACTGCAGTCGAAGTACGGGAGCCGCCTGGCGATCGTGCACTGGATCGAGGCGGAGGCCGGTCTGCCGACCCCGGACGGCCTGCGCGTGCTGCTGCCCACGCCAGTCCCCGGCACCGCCGCGTATCTCTGTGGCCCAGCTCCTTTCATGGACGTGGCATCGGCAGCACTATGCGGTATCGGCGTGGCACGTGAAAACATCCATCGCGAGGTCTTCGTGTCGCTGAGCACCGATGCTTTCGCTGCCGCACCGGAACCTGCGGCAGCGTCGACCGATCAGGACGCGGCGAGCGCGACGGTGGAGATCGATGGCGACTCACATGAGATCTGCTGGCCGAAAGAGCAGATCCTGCTCGACGTACTCCTCGGCCTCGGAATCGACGCGCCCTACGTGTGCCGCGAAGGTAACTGCGGCGGCTGCTCGTACACGCTCCGGGAGGGTGCAGTGACCATGCGGGTCAACGACATCCTCGACGACCACGAGATCCGTCACGGCGTCCGGCTCGCATGCCAGTCTCTGCCGGAATCAACCCATCTCACCATCGCCTTCGACCGCTAGCTGAGCACCACTACCAGCGGTGGCTCCGGCCCTGCTCCCGGTACCAGTCGACAAGATCCGGATTGTCGATCGACCGCGGATCCAACGACACATCGGCGCGCCCGGCCAGCACGCCACAGATGGGCACCTCGAGCTTCTTGCCGGTACGGGTGTGCGGGATCCCGGGAGCCTCGATCACCTCGTCGGGGACATGCCGCGGCGACAAGCGGGCACGGATCTCCCGCGCGATGCGCGCCCCCAGGTCGGCATCGAAGGTGTGCCCCGGCGCCATGGTGACGAACAGCGGCATCCAGTAGGCGGCGTTGGGCCCGTCGACACCGAGCACGAATCCCTCGGCGATCTCGTCCATCGATTCGACGACCTCGTAGATGTCTGCCGAGCCCATGCGGATTCCGTTGCGGTTCAACGTGGCGTCGCTACGTCCGTGGATCACCAGCGATCCCCGATCGGTGACGGTGACCCAATCGCCGTGCCGCCAAACCCCGGGATGGTGACCATCTGACCACTCATGATCGAAATACGCTGCCCGATACCGTGATCCATCTGGATCGTCCCAGAATCGGATCGGCATGCACGGCATGGGTTGCAGGATCACCATCTCGCCCACCTCTCCGACGAGGGACCGTCGATCCGGTGACCAGCTGCGTAGATCCACCCCCAGGTAGCGCGCAGGCAACTCGCCCGCCCGCGCAGGCACCCCCGGCGTCCCGCCGGCAAAGGCAGTGCAGACATCGGTCCCGCCAGAGAGCGAGGACACTGCGACGCCGACATGCGAGCCCGCCCAGTCGAACAGATCGGACGAAAGCGGCGATCCGCTGCTGCCCAATGTTTTCAGCGCACTCAGGTCATGCTCGGCCGACGGCTCCAGCCTCGCCTTCTTGGTTGCCTGCAAGTGCCCAGGGCTGGTGCCGAAGTAGCTCACCTGCTCCGACTCCAACAATCCCCACAACCGATCCGCGTTGGGATACAACGGGTGTCCGCTGTAGCAGACCACGGTGGCGCCGACGAGTAGGCCGCTGAGCCGGAAGTTCCACATCATCCAGGACAGCGCTGTCTGCCAGAAGAACACATCACCCGGACCCAGATCGCAATGCAGCCCCACACCCTTGAGATGTTCGAGCAGCATGCCCCCGTGGCCGTGCACGATGCCCTTGGGCCTACCGGTGGTACCCGAGCTGAACAACACCCAGATCGGGTGATCGAAGGGCACCATCTCGACTACCGGGTCTTCACTGCCCCTGGGTAATTCGAGTATCAACGCGGGGTCACCCGGCAACAGCCGGTGCAATTCCGCGGTATCGGCGCCCTTGTCCACCCACCGACCGTTGTAGCGGTACCCGGCGCCGGAGATGAGCACCTTCGGATTGAGCTGCCCCAGCCGCGATGCCGCGCCCTCGGGGGCGTAGTCCTGGCCGCATCCCGCCCACACCGCACCCACCGCCGCGGTGGCCAAAAAGGCGACCATCGCGTCGGGCACATCCGGCAGATACGCGGCCACGCAGTCACCGCGACCAACACCGAGACGGCGCAGCTCCGCGGCGACGGCTCCGATTCTGCCGGGCAATTCACGCCAGCCGATCTCGGTACGCTCCCCTGCCTCATCGACACCCACGATGGCTGCCCCGTCTTGATCTGCATGGCGCAGAACCGGATCCACATAGTTGAGCTCGGTGCCCGGAAACCATTGCGCCCCAGGCATCACGGAACTGGCCAGCACGCCTTCGTCACCGTCGCGCAACCCCCGTCCCGGCACATCGAAGAACTCCCACAGCGCGCGCCAGAACTGGGGAACGGAGTCGACGGACCAGCGCCACACATCCGCGTAGTCATGGGGTGCCAACGCATACCGTCGCTCGAGGTGGGCGACGAATCGCTCGTAGGTACTACTTCCCATGTGTCTGGCTCGGCTCTCGTAATCCCAGAAGTTCTATGGCCTGCCTACGCATGTCGATCTTGCGTACCTTTCCCGTCACGGTCATGGGGAAGGTGTCGACCACGTGCACATAACGTGGAATCTTGTAGTGGGCAAGCCGCCCCGCGGCGAAGGTACGGATTGCACCGGCATCGAGAGGCGTACGGCCTGTCCGCATCCGGAGCCACGCGCACAGCTCCTCACCGTACTTTTCATCCGGCACCCCGACCACCTGGACGTCCTCGATGTCCGGGTGGGTAAGCAGGAATTCCTCGATCTCGCGTGGGTAGATGTTTTCACCGCCACGTATCACCATGTCCTTGATGCGGCCAATGATGATGCAGTAGCCATCTTCTCGCATCACCGCCAGATCTCCCGTGTGCATCCAACCGTCGGCGTCAATCGCCTCCCGGGTGTGTTCCTCGTCGTTCCAGTAGCCGAGCATCACCGAGTACCCACGTGTGCAGAGCTCGCCGGATTGCCCGCGCTCCACAACTTCTCGGGTGTCGGGGTCGACGATCTTCACCTCGACGTGCGGGTGCGCACGTCCAACGGTCGCGGTGCGACGATCCAGGTCGTCATCGACGAGCGTCTGGCAGGAGACCGGCGAAGTCTCCGTCATGCCGTACGCGATGGCAACCTCGACCATGTGCATCTCGTCGATACACCGCTTCATCACCTCGACGGGGCACACCGAACCCGCCATGATTCCCGTCCGCAACGAGGACAGGTCGCGCCGCGTGAAATCGGGATCGGCAAGCATCGCGATGAACATGGTGGGCACTCCGTACACCCCGACACAGCGCTCACGTTCGATGGTCTCAAGAGTGCGAGTGGCATCGAATCCCGGTGCCGGTACCACGATGGTGGCGCCGTGGGTCGTGCATCCGAGATTGCCCATGACCATGCCGAAGCAGTGATAGAAGGGCACCGGAATGCACAGCCGATCACCGGCTTTCAGGTGAATCGACTCGGCCACGAAGTATCCGTTGTTGAGTACGTTGCGGTGTGAGAGCGTCGCGCCCTTGGGATAACCCGTTGTGCCCGAGGTGTACTGGATGTTGATGGGGTCAGTGTTGGACAGCTGCGACATCCGGTCGCGCAGCGCGGCCGCGGGAACCTGCTCGGCGGCCGCCACCAGATCGGTCCAGCCGTCCGTCCCGATGAACACCACATCGAGCAAGGTGGAAACCTCAGGGCGCACCCGGTCCACCATCGTCACGTAGTCCGAGGACTTGAACGCCGTGGCGCAGATCAGCGTGCGGACCCCTGACTGATCGAGCGCATAGGCCAGCTCATGGGTGCGGTAGGCCGGATTGATGTTGACCAGAATTGCGCCGATCTTTGCCGTCGCGTATTGCACCAGAACCCATTCGGCACAGTTCGGCGCCCAGATCCCTACCCGGTCGCCCGCCGCGATCCCGCGCGATATGAGACCACGCGCCACGAGATTGATCTCGGCGTCGAGCTCACGGTATGTCCATCTGCGCTCACCGGCCACCTCGACGAGTGCCTCGACATCGGGATGGGCGCCGGCGACGCGCTCGAAGCTCTCTCCGATCGTCTCCTCGATGATCGGAGACGCCGACGCCCCGGCGTCATAGGACTTCATCGTCGCGCTTCACCACCTGCACCGCCGCGCTCCGCCCGCCGATCAGCGGCACGGATCGAGCCCGACTCTAATGACTTATCCGGGCCGCCACCCCGGATTCCGGTGCTCAGTTCGACAATCCGTTCAGCACGTCTGAGCACGGGCGCATCTACCATCGCCCCCTCGAATTGGAAGACACCACGTTCCCGGCCTGCCAACTCGAGCACCCCGCGCGCCCACCGCACCCGCTCCTCGGTCGGCCTGTAGGCCTCCCGGATGACGCTCACCTGGGTGGGATGGATGGCCACCTTGGCATCGAATCCGACGGCCACGGCATCATCTGCCTCCGCTCGCAGTCCGTGGAGGCCCTTGATGTCGAGGTACACCGAGTCCAGCGCCAACCGGCCGAATGCCTTTGCCGCCAATAGTGTTTGCGAACGAACATGCTGTGCCACATCGCGGTAGCTGCCGTCGGGCCACCGGTTGTTGGTGCCCCAGGTCGCCGCGAACAGGTCCTCCGCACCCCACATCGCCGCGACGACGTTCTCGGGCCGCACCAGCTCCACGACGTTGAGTGCCCCCAGCGGGGTTTCGACGAGCACCACTACGTCCAGGGGCGCCAGGGCCGCGACCTGATAGGCATGCTCACTCTTGGCCAGCATCACCGTGGTGTAGTCGGTCCGCGCGATCGCATCCATATCTAGCAGGTGATCGGCGGTGCCGGCCGGATTGAGGCGAATCACCGTGTGTGTGGGATCCAGCGGCGTACTGGTCAACGCATCGCGGGCGGCGGGACGGTCGGCGGCCGCCACCCCGTCCTCAAGATCGAGAATCACCACATCCGCTGCAATAGAGGCCTTTTCGAAACGCTCGGGGCGATCGGCGGGGCAGAAGAGCCAGCCCGGCCCCCTCTTGGCAAGTGTCATTGCTCCTGTCCTTCAACGCGTTTGCGCACCATGGTCTGTCGCGAGGCGGTGGCCACCACATCACCGTGTTGATTCCTGCCGGTGTGCGCGAAAGTGACGATGCCCTCTCCGGGGCGGCTCTTGGACTCGCGCTTGTCGATCACCTCGGACTCCGCGTAGAGCGTGTCGCCGTGGAACAGCGGCTTGGGAAAGGCGATATCGGAGAATCCCAGATTCCCGACGATGGTGCCCTGGGTCAGTTGCGCGACCGACAACCCGACCAGCGTCGACAGCGTGAACATCGAGTTCACCAGGCGCTGATTGAACGGTGGTAGCGCCTCGGAGAACGCTGCGTCGAGGTGAAGTGCCTGGGTGTTCATGGTCAACGTCGTGAACAGAACATTGTCGGCCTCGGTGATCGTGCGACCCGGCCGGTGCATGTACAGCACATCGGTCTCGAACTCGTCGAACCACAGACCGCGCTGCTCGACGATCCGTTTGACGCTCACAATCACCTCCATGCCGTGCCAGGCGTCCACTTGCCGGCGCACCGACACCTTGGATGAAAACCATGCCGGGCGGCAAGGATGGTGCACAAAGCTCCCATCGGATGAACACCACAGGGCATGAACGTCCATTGAATGGACGCGTATCGTAGCCGGGGTGACCGAGGCACCGAGCGTGGTACGCCGCACCGCGGCGCTCCTGCGAGCGGTCTCGGCCGACACCGGAACCGGCGTCAGCACCACCGAACTCGCTCGCCGCACCGACATCCCGCGCGCCACCGCGCACCGCCTGCTGGAATCGCTTGCCACCGAGGGGTTGGTGGAACGAGACGCCCGCTCCGGTCAGTGGTTCCTGGGCCCCGAGATCTACGTGCTCGGCGCCACGTCCGCTCCGCGGTACAACATCACCGAGAAGGCGGCCGCCGATGTGGCGGCGCTGGCCCGGGATACCGGCGAGAGCGCGTTCTTCTCGCTGCGCCGCGGTGATCACACGGTCGTACTGCTGAGCGAGGACGGCGACTTTCCGATCCGGTCGCACGTGCTGTACGAGGGCGCACGCTTCCCGCTCGGCATCGTCTCGTCCGGAATGGTTGTCCTGGCCTACCTTCCCGACGAGACCATTCACGCGTATCTAGACAGGGCCGACCTAGAGTCAGAGTGGGGCAAGGGGTTTCGCACGGACGCGGTCTGGGACCGCATCGGCGCCACCCGCAAGACCGGATGGGCTCTCAATCCCGGCCAGCTAGTCGAAGGGTCTTGGGGCATGGCCGCCGCGGTGTTCGATACGAACCACAACCCCATCGGTGCGCTCACGTTGACGGGTATCGAGTCCCGGTTCAACGCCGAACGCCAGCCAGTTCTCGGGCAATTGCTCCTGCGGCACGCGCATCGGCTCAGCCGCACCGTGCGCCGCTAGCTTGCGCGCCGCAGCACCGAAGCCGCCTCACGCACCGCCGAGGTGATCGCGTGCAGTGTCGAGGACTCGAATTTCCAGTGCTGCCAATGCAACGGCACATCCAGATGCAGACCCGGCGCTAGGTCGACGAGGCCGTCGCGATCCAACTGCTCGGGCATCATTCCCCAACCCAGCCCCACCCGCAGCGCCTCGGTGTTTCCACCCGTCGTAGGCACATAGTGTTCCGGCACGGTGACATCCCGGCGAAAGAGCTTGCGCAAGAACTGGTCCTGGAGGGCATCGCGCCTGTCCCACCGCATCATCGGCGCCCGTCGAACAGCGTCGATCCCCGAATCGAGCAGCCCACCCGGAAGGTACCGCGCGACGTAGTCCGGTGATGCCATGCCGAAGTACCGCATGGAACCCAGCGGTTCGGAACGGCATCCGGCGATGGGCTTGGGCTCGGTGGTCACCGCCGCCATCACGACGCCCGCGCGCAGCAGTTCCGCGGAGTGATCCTGATCCTCGATGCGGATATCGACCAGCACGCCGTCGGGAATCCGCGCCAGCACCGATCCCATCCAGGTTCCGAACGAGTCGGCGTTCACCGCGATCGCTACCCGTATCGGGGCACCGTCGGCCCCCATCTCGCGCAGCGCCTCACGCTCCAGAGTGCCAACCTGGGCCGCCAACCTCATCAGTGATACACCGGCATCGGTGGCCACACAGGGCTTTTCCCGGCGAACCAGCACCTGGCCCACCGATTGTTCCAGGGCCTTGACGCGTTGACTCACCGCCGAGGGGGTGATGACAAGCCGCCGGGCGGCGGCATCGAAGCTGCCCTCCTCGATGACGGCGGCAAAGGCGACCAACTGCTGGGAGTCCAGACTCACATTAGCGATTCTAATGCATAGTAAGAATCATTAGCTGGACTGCATATCGCCGTGACCCTAGCGTCGATGTTGTGACCGTTGTCTTCCTCGGCTTTCTCACCGGAATGTCCCTCATCGCTGCCATCGGCGCCCAGAACGCCTTCGTGCTCAGGCAGGGGATCCGCAGTGAACACGTGCTGCCGGTGGTCGCCGTGTGCATCACCGGCGACTTCCTGCTCATCGCGGCAGGCATCGGCGGCCTCGGCGGCTTGATCACGGCCACGCCGAGTCTGCTGACCGTGGCCAAGGTGGGCGGGGCCGCGTTTCTGATCGGCTATGGATTGTTGGCCGCCCGCCGCGCCATACGCCCGGGAGCCCTGGTGCCGGCCGAATCCAATCCGGCCCGCCTCGGCGCCGTGCTGACGACCGCGCTGGCCATCACCTTCCTGAACCCGCATGTCTACCTCGACACCGTGGTGCTGCTCGGCTCCCTGGCCAACGCGCACCAGGACGCGCGCTGGCTGTTTGGTGCGGGCGCCCTGACCGCAAGTGTCCTCTGGTTTGTGGTGCTCGGTTTTGGCGCACGGCATCTCGCCGGACTGTTCCAGCGTCCGGGAACCTGGCGCGTGCTTGATGCCGGGATCGCGGTGGTGATGATCGCGCTGGGCATCTCACTGGTCATCTGATCACCCTTGCCGAACCATTTGGTTCGGTGTTAGCGTCCTTCCCGAACCAACTGACTTGGGAGAGACATGGACATCGACAAGGCCCGCACTCGTTTCGCCGAACTCCGCGGTCAGAGAGACGTCAGCCCCGCCGATCTCGACGAGATCTGGGCAGTGCTCGACACCGTCCGCCCCGAGGACATGCTGGGCAGCTGGAAGGGCGATGAGTTCCACACCGGACACAAGATGAACGGTCAACTGGCCGCCGTCCGCTGGTACGGCAAGATCTTCACGTCCATCAACGATGTCGAACCCATCGTCTGTTACGACGACGACGGAAAGCTGTTTTCCAACAACGCATTGAGCCTGGGCGGCGCGACCCTGTGGGATATCGAGTTCCGCGGCGAGGTCACCGGCACCATGGTGTACGACGGCCAGCCCACCTTCGATCACTTCAAGTGGGTCGACGAGAACACGCTGATGGGCATCATGAACGGCAAGCGCCAGCGTGCCAGCGGCAGCTACCTCTACTTCCTGCTCGAACGCGATCAGTGAAAGTCACCGCAGCACTGAGCCGCTCATCAGAGTCTGCGTTCACGCTGGAAGAGGTCGAACTCGACGGACCACGCCCCGATGAGGTGCTCGTCAAGATTCACGCCACCGGCCTGTGCCACACCGATCTGACCTTCAAGGCACAGGTACCGATCCCTGCGGTGCTGGGTCACGAGGGCGCGGGGGTCGTCCAGGCGGTGGGCGATGAGGTGACCCACATCCGACCAGGCGACCACGTGGTCTTGAGCTACCGCAGCTGCGGTGAATGCCGGCAATGCGGTTCGGGCGAGCGGGCCTACTGCTCTCGTGGCGCCCGGCTGAACCTCTCCGGCACCCGGCTCGACGGCTCATCGACACTGTCCCAGAACGGGAACGGGCTGTTCGGCTCGTTCTTCGGGCAATCCAGCTTCGCGCAGTACGCACTGGCCGCCGCCGATAACACCGTCGTGATTGATCCGTCGACCGATCTCGCGGTGGCCGCACCACTCGGATGCGGTTTGCAGACGGGCGCCGGTGCGGTACTCAATGTACTGACACCCGAACCGGATTCGCGCCTGGTGGTGTTCGGCGCGGGCAGCGTCGGGCTGGCAGCTGTGATGGCCGCCAAGGCCATCGGGGTGCAGACGATCATCGCCGTGGACCTGGTGGCCTCGCGCCGCGACAAGGCCTTCGCATTGGGCGCCACCCACACCGTCGACCCGGCGGCCGAGGACGTGGCCTCCGTGGCCCGTGGCGCCACCCATGCCCTCGATACGACGGCGAATCCCGATGTCATCGCCACCGCAGTCGGCCTGCTGCGGCAGCGCGGCGTGCTGGTGTTGGTCGGGCTGGGCGCCTCACGCGGAACGGTCGATCTGACAGATCTGATGTACGGGGGCAAGGTGATTCGCGGATGCATCGAGGGTGACGCGAACCCGCAGGAATTCATTCCGGAACTGCTGCGCATGCACGCAGAGGGCCGCTTTCCGATTGAATCACTGATCAGCAGGTACCCGGCACACGCTATCGATCAGGCGGTGGCGGACGCGCGGTCCGGTGCCGCGATCAAACCGGTGCTGCTCTGGTGAGTGCCATGCGGGCTGCGGGCCAGGCCACACACGATCGGATCATGGCTGCCGCCAAGACCGAGTTCACCGAGTACGGATTCGCCGGCGCACGGCTGAACAGGATTGCCACCAACGCGAACGCGAGCAAGGAGCGGCTGTACAGCTACTTTGAGAGCAAGGAACAGCTGTTCGAAGCCGTTGTGGCGCAATGGATCGATGATGCGCCATACAAGGTGCCATTCAGCGCCGGTGACGTGCCAGGGTACGTCGCTGGGCTGTTCGACAACATCGTCGCCGATCCACAAGGCGCACGGTTGCAGCGCTGGATCGAGCTGGAAGCCCCCGACGGGATGTTCGACAACCACGTGCTGCGCCGCATCTTCCAAGCAAAACTCGATGAGGTACGCCAGGGACAGCGGTCCGGGCTCATCGACCCGACGTGGGATCCCATGAGTCTGCTCACGATGCTGATCGATATCGCCTACTCGATGGCGGCCCGCGGCTTCGGCATCGACCGTATCGTCGGTGAACCGCTGGATGGGCACCTGCTCGCCGATCGCCGCGCCGCGGCCGCTGAGGCAGCGCGGCGGCTGGTGGGCGGTCCGTAAGACATCACCGCGACGTGCAAAGCTCCCTTACTTGCCCGCGGCAGCTACCCTCGATACGTGCCGTCCGCGATACTGACCCGCCGCGGGTTTCTTGCTGCCGGTGCCGCCCTCGCCACGGGCGCCGCGCTGGCCGCGTGCACCAAGGACTCTTCGCCCACCTCGCAGCAGAACGGCGCCGCCGTCATCAAGCATGCGTTCGGTAAGACCGAGGTCAAGGCGCCGCCAAAGCGCATCGTCAGCGCCGGATACACCGAACACGACTACCTGTTGGCGCTGGGCATCATCCCCATCGCGGTCACCGAGTGGTACGGCGGCTTCCCATTCGCAACCTGGCCGTGGGCCACCGACCGGCTCGGCGCCGCCACCCCCGAGGTCCTCACGCTCACCGACGGACTGATGATCGACAAGATCGCATCCCTGAAACCCGATCTCATCCTCGCGACCGACGCCGGGCTGGACCAGGACACCTACAGCAAGTTGTCCGGTATCGCACCGACGATCGCGCAGTCGGGCAAGTACGCGTTCTTCGAACCGTGGAAGGACCAGGCCAAGGCCATCGGGCAGGCGGTGTTCAAGCCGTCGGAGATGGACGCGGTGGTTCAGGCCGTCGATAACAAGTTCGCTTCGGCAGCGTCCGCGCACGCGGGCTTCAAAGACAAGAAGGCCATCTACCTGCAGGGTGAGCTGCTCGACGGACAGGCCGTCGCATACCGATCCGGACCGCGCACCGCATACCTCACCGCCCTCGGGCTGACCGTTCCCGCCGAGTTGGAGACCTACGCCAAGGGCGACCAGCTGGCATACCTTCCGGCCGACCAGCTCTCCAGCATCCTCGGCCAGGCCGACGTGCTGGTGTGGGGCACCGAATCCGAGGAGCAGAGCACGGCACTACGGGCCGATCCGGTGATCGTCAAGCTGGGCTCCTCACTGCTGAATCGCAGCATCTTCACCAGTAAAGAATTGGCCGGGGCCATCAACTTCAGCTCACCGCTGAGCCTGACGTACGTAGTGGACAATCTGGTTCCGCAGCTGGCCCGGATACTGGGCTGACGCCAGACCCGGGCACCCACGCGGGAGCGCCTCGGGTTGGGCTCACAAATCCACCCGCAGCCGAGTGCATACACGCACCCTAGAATTCGCTGAATGGAGACAAGCGAGGTCGAGAAGAGCCCCCAGGATCAGGTGGTCTTCGCCCAGGTCGGTCGGAGTTACTATCCACTGCTGTCAGCCGTCTTCGTCGGCGTCGTACTGATCTCGAATGTGGCTGCCACCAAGGCAATTGGCTTCGGGCCCGTCATCGGCGATTGGTCGTTGATCACCGACGGTGCATTCGTGCTGTTCCCGCTGAGCTACGTGATCGGCGATGTACTCAGTGAGGTCTACGGATATCGCGCCACCAACCGAGTCATCCTGCTGGGGTTCGCAATGGAGCTGTTGGCCTGCGTGGTGCTCTGGACCGCGATGGTGCTGCCCGCAGCCGACTTCTACCCCAACCAGGAGGCCTTCGCCACCATCGTCCGGAGCATCACCACACTGATGGTCGCCGGACTCGCGGGATACCTTGTTGGGCAAACACTTAACGCGCTCGTCGTGGTGCGGATGAAGAAGCGCTCGAAGGAACGCCACCTGTGGGCCCGACTGGTGGGCTCGACAGTCGTCGGCGAGTTCGCCGATTCGCTGGTGTTCTGCTCGATCGCGGCCACCGCGCTGGGTATTCACACCTTCGGCCAGTTGGCGACGTACACGGCTTTAGGTTGGATCTTCAAGTCCGTAGTGGAGATCGTGATGCTGCCGATCACCTATCGGGTGATCGCCTACATCAAGAAGCACGAGCCGACTTATACACAGGGGGGATAAATACTCCCCCAGGCGCGCCTGCGGGAGTACCGTCGAAATATGAGTACCGCAACGGATTTGAAGGTGCGGGATCACGGGGATCGGGCATTGTTGCTCGAGTGCACATCCGTGCAGGAAGTGCTGGCGTGGACGTCAGCGCTGAATGCCGACCCTATCGATGGCGTCACCGATATCGTTCCCGCGTCCTGCACCGTCCTGCTCAAGCTCCACAGCCCGGCCGACCAGGCCATCGTTCGACATCGGCTGACACAGCGCGCGGCACCGCCGGATACGACGCAGGACACCACATCACCATCGGTGATCATCCCGGTCCGGTACGACGGTCTCGACCTCGAAGAGGTTGCCGAGCACACCGGCCTGGGTGTGGACGGTGTCATCGCGGCACATACCGGAACGGTGTGGACCGTCGGATTCTGTGGATTTGCACCGGGATTCGCGTACCTCGTAGGAGGAGACTCGCGTCTGGCCATCCCCCGCCGCGCCGACCCGCGCACCAAGGTGCCCGCCGGCGCGGTCGCGCTCGCCGGCGAGTTCAGCGGGATCTACCCGCGTGAATCTCCTGGTGGCTGGCAGCTGATCGGCAGCACCGATGCCGTCGTCTGGGACCTCGACCGCAACCCACCGGCGCTGCTCACGCCCGGTACACGCGTCCAGTTCCAGGAGGTGACGGCATGAGACCCACCCTCGAAGTGATGCGCACCGGCCCGCTAGCGCTGGTCCAGGACCTCGGCCGGATCGGCAAGGCGGCCATGGGTGTCGGACGCTCGGGGGCGGCGGACCGCGGATCACATTCCCTGGCCAACCGGCTGGTGGCCAATCCCGACAATCTGGCCACCATCGAGGTAACCCTGGGTGGTATGTCATTTCGGGTGTCCGGCGGCGACGCGGTGGTGGCCGTCACCGGCGCCGACACCGACCCATCCATCAACGGGATTCCGTTTGGTACCAACAGCATTGCCCAGGTGCGGGACGGTGACGTGGTGTCACTCGGCGCACCGCGCAGCGGGCTACGCAGCTACGTGGCGGTGCGCGGTGGGGTCAGTGTGGCACCGGTGATGGGCTCACGCAGCTTCGACATTCTGTCGGGCATCGGCCCCACACCGCTGCAGGCAGGAGACAGGCTGCCGGTCGGACCACGGTCCCCTTCCTTCCCGGAGGTCGAACTGGCGCCGGTGGCTCCCCTCTCCGATGACACCGTCGAGCTGAAGGTCGTACCCGGTCCACGCGACGACTGGTTCGTCGATCCCGATGCGCTGATCCACAGGGGCTGGATCGTCTCCGACCGCAGCGACCGGGTGGGGACTCGTCTCATCGGTAAACCGCTGGAGCTGCGCGACCCGGCCAGGCAGCTGCCGAGCGAGGGGGTGGTCCGTGGTGCAATCCAGGTGCCACCTGACGGCCAGCCCGTTATCCTGGGCCCTGACCATCCGGTGACCGGAGGCTATCCGGTGATCGGGGTGATCACCGATCACGATGTCGATCTGGCTGCCCAGGTGCGGCCAGGACAAACTGTTCGGTTCCATTGGTCACGAGCGCGCATAAATTAGGAGATGTCGGCTGTGTCCAATATGCCTACCGTCCCCGTCATCCGGACCCACACCGCGCGACTCATCCACACCGCCGATCTGGATAGCGAAACACGTGACGCAGCAAGGGAATTACTGGTCGACGCATTCGAGGGTGACTTCACCGAAGCGGACTGGGAACATTGCCTGGGCGGCATGCACGCGCTCATCTGGTATCACGGAACGCTCATCGCCCATGCCGCGGTAATCCAACGCCGGCTGCTGCATCAAGGACGGCCGCTACGCACCGGATACGTGGAAGGCGTTGCAGTAGATAGTGATTGGCGCGGAAACGGGCTCGGCAAGGCCATCATGGACGCCGCCGAACAGGTTTTGCGTGGCGCCTACGAGCTGGGCGCGCTGAGCGCCGCCGACGACGTCGCCCCGTTTTATCAGGCGCGCGGCTGGACGCCCTGGCTCGGAGCCACTCCCGTGATGACGGCAGAGGGCATTGTGCCCGCCGAGGATGAGGGCGTGCACGTGCTGCCGATGAGCTCCGGGGTCGACCCGTCCGGCTCGCTGACCTGCGATTGGCGCGGCGGCGACGCGTGGTGATGCCCGCGACGGCGCAGAAAGACCCAAATCACGGCGATGACAAATGCCAGCCGTGCGGCGCTACCGACAGTCGCCAATAGTCCGTTGGCCACCTGAGCGATATCAACGGAATACCGCAGGATGATGCCCGTCATCACCGCGGCCTGCACCAACTCCAGCGTGCCGACGATCACGCATAGCCGCACATGCATCCGGTGATAGGCGCGCAGATCCGCATCCGCCCAGTGATGTCGTGCCACCCAGCCCGGGCGGATCAGGTCGATGATGACTTCGGTGAGTGGTCGTTTCGTCAGGCAGCTGCCGATATAGAACAAACCGAACAACACCACCGGGACGACGTGGGTGAGCTGAGCCAGCTGCGGTGAACTGGTCAGGAGCGCAACCACAAGCGTCGCGCCATGCATCAGCATGATGAATCCCGCGACGATGTCGAAGCGCTTGTCCCGCACCGCGGTGTAGATGACGCGCAACGCCGAGACCACCGCAGCGGCCATCAGTGCATGCAACTCCGAAGCACCCAGCAGACGCATCCCGTAGTACGTTCCCAGGCCGAGCCCTGCGCTGACCAAGGCATGGCCAAGTGTGAATTTCCCTGCGCCCTTACCCAACCCACTCACCACAGCGACGGTACCGACGCAATCTAAGAGAGCCACAGAAAGATACGCCTACCGGTCGGAGAGGGCTCGTTCCTTGCGGCGCAGGTACGTCCGGATCGCGACGACAACGCCCACGATGAGTCCGCCCGTGGTGAGCATCGAGACCACCGGGTTGACGGCCTGTACGACGTCGACGGAGAAGGTGTAGATGATCACCACCATCAGGGCACAGAACAGCAGGCTGAAGATCCCGCACCAGAAGCTGACATAGACATGCAGCCGGTGATACGAGCGCTGATCCTCTTCGGCCCAGCCCTGTTCCTCGGCAAGTTTCTCCACGCCGCCGGGCCACAGCTTGGTGACCAGTAGCTTCGTCAGCGGTTTACCGATGAGCGCGCTTACCAGGAAGTAGGTGGCCAACAGCATGCCCGGCACCTCGTTGGTGACCTGCGACAAGCGTGGGTCCCGGGTCAGCCACGCCATGATGAGGCTGACCCCGAAGATCGGCACCACCAGTAGCGAAACCGGGTCGAGGGCCCGTTTCCACGCCATCTTGACCAATGCCTGGGTCGCAGAGACCGCGGTGGCGGCCATGAGCGCGTGCAGCTCCGAGAATCCGGCCAGGCGCAGCCCAAAGTAGGCGCAGAGGGCCGGTCCGACATTGAGCAATCCCTCGATCACGAGCTGGCGGGGCGAGATCCCGCTCTCGGTTTCGGACTGCTCGGTGGTCAGGGACACCGCGCGACTGTATCCGGTCGTCAGGCCGCGGGCGAGTCGTACGTCATGCGTTGTAGGTAACGCCGGATGACCATGATGATGCCGATGATCAGGCCCATTGTGGTGACCAGAGAGAAGATTTGATTGACGGCCTGGGCGACATCCACCGAGAAGCTGTAAATGATGGCGATCGAGATCGCCGCGAGCAGCAGGCTGATGACACCACACCAGAAACTCACGTGCACATGCATCCGGTGATACGACCGGAAGTTGTCCTCGGTCCAATGGTGCTCGGCCGCAATCTCTTCGATGCGACCGGGACGGGCCTTCGCGATCATCAGCTCGGTGAGCGGCTTGCCGACCAGCGCACTTCCGATAAAGAACAACGAAAGCAAGATGCCGGGAATGGTGTTGGACACCTGAGCCATACGCGCATCGGAGGTGACGAGTGCGATCACCAGGCTCAGCCCGAAGTTGAACATCAGAAAGCCCGACAGGACATCGAACTTGCGGTTCTTCACCACTTTGACGAGAACTTGGAGGCCGGAAACCACTGTGGCGGCAATCAATGCGTGAATCTCGGGCTGACCCAGCGCGCGCATCGCGTAGTAGGTGCCCAGCGAGGGCCCGACACTGACCAGGACCTGTCGCAACACCTCACGCGCGGAGGACTTCTGGGTTTCGCCGGTCTGCTCGGGCACGGCGTGAGGCTACGTGACGAACCTGGGAATCGCGGGCTGGCGCGCATGTTCACCCTGGGCGTACGGAAATCGGAACTTTAGCGCGTGTCACTCAAGTTTGTATCAGTGACGGCCGGTTGAGACTCCGGCCCTATATGAGGAGAAGAGCTATGAGCAATGTGGTGTGGACACGACGCAGCCCGTTCGCCGAGTTCGACGCGCTGGTACGCCAGTCCTTCGGCCCGGCCACCAGCTGGCCGAGCCCAGGTTTCGTTCCGGCAGCCGAGGTCGCGAAGGATGGGGATGACGCTCTGGTCCGTCTCGACCTTCCCGGTGTCGATGTCGATAAGGACGTCACGGTCGAGGTGGAGCGTGGCACGTTGGTGGTATCCGGTGAGCGCCGCGATGGGCGCGCCGAGCAGACCGGCGACGAGCCGGCTGCGCGCGGAGCATCAAACACGGGACGCGTCCTGCGTGAGGTCCGCTACGGCAAGTTCCGTCGAACCTTCACCCTGCCAACCCATGTGACAGGTGACGCGATCTCGGCGAGCTACGACGCGGGCATCCTGACCATCAAGATCGCCGGCGCGTACGCCAATGCCGAGACGCAGAAGATCGAGATCACCAAGTAATCAGTAGAACGAGACGAGGAATCCACGCTATCCGGCGTGGGCTTCTCGCTTCTTCGCCTCACGCGCCAGCATTCGGTCGCGCTGTTCTTCGAACTTAACCACCTGGCCCTTAAGGTCTTCCACGTACGCGGCGAGTTGCTCACGTCGTTGTTCACCTTTGGCGCTGAAATCATTGCGTTCGAAGATCTGCCACTTCCGGAGATTCGGCGTCACAACCTCTTCGAGATGCTGACGCGGGTCGTAGATGCCGTGCTTGGCCATCAGCACGCCGTTACGACGGAAGTTGGGCATGCCCTGCCCGGGCATGCGGAAGTTCTCGATCACCGCGGCAATGGCATCCAAGGCCTGATCGGGCACAAGATCCAGTGCCGCACTGCACATGTTGCGATAGAAGATCATGTGCAGGTTCTCGTCAGCGGCGACGCGCTGCAGCATGCGGTCCGCGATCGGGTCATCGCACACCTTGCCGGTGTTGCGGTGGCTGACACGGGTCGCCAGTTCCTGCAGCGTAGTGTACGCGACCGACAGCAGGAAGTCGGTCTTGTGTACCGATTCCTCTTCATCGGTGGTGTCGAAGCCTGCCGTCATGTGCTCCATGCGGGCGCGTTCCAAGGCCACCGGGTCCACACCGCGCGTGACGACGAGGTAGTCGCGGATGACGATGCCGTGCCGGTTCTCCTCGGCGGTCCAGCGGCCCACCCAAGTCCCCCAGGCACCGTCGAGACCGAAGTATTTGGCCGCCTGACGGTGATAGGACGGCAGGTTGTCCTCGGTGAGGAGGTTGGTGATCATCGCGGCCTTGGCGAGCTCGCTTAGCTGCGACTGCTCCGGATCCCAGTCTTCCCCGCCCATTTGAGCAAAATTGCGGCCACGATCCCAGGGAACATAGTCATGCGGGTGCCATTCCGTGGCGACCGATAAATGCCGGTTGAGGTTGGCTTCAGCAATCGGTTCCAAATCGCTGAGCATCTCAAGGTCGGTCAGCTCTCTCGACATTTCACCTTGTCTTTCGCCTTGGAACCCCGAGCTTAAGGACAGGGTAACTTAATCTGAGCAATGCTTTGATGTGCTCGTTAGTCCCGACTGATTGCCTGCAACTTCCGCCCCGATCACACCGCCGGACAGGCCACCATGCCTGTTTGGGCCCCACAACTGGGCAACGGCTTGCTACAGACCCGATATGCGAACCGGCTGCACAGCACCATAACCCGGTGAGAGCAACATCACGAATTCGGTCGTGTCGCACATCGATTTCTAGTCGCGGCCGGTGTCCAACATCGGAGCGAGGTAATCACGCGCGAAACCTTGAGCTTGTTCGGCGGTGTCGAGCTCTATCACGGTCTGCCGGGTGAGAATCAACGACAGCCCGATCCGTATATGCAACTCGGCAACTGTGCGCAGATGCGTGCTGACCTGCGGCGAAACCGTTGCATCACCATAGATTTCAGCCTTCCAGAGACTTGCGCAGAATTCCCGGAACGCCTCGATGAGCGGCCCGGCATCTGTGGTGAGAGCAGGCAGGATCGACTCCGGTTCGGTTTCCAACAACCTCCGCAGCAGCGGGTGATCAAGGATGAATTCGACGGTATAGGAAGAGCTTTCGGCCATCCGATCGGCCAGCGTCATCGTTCGCCCCTCGATGCGCGAGGCCACACCGGCCATGTACTTGCGTAGCTCGGCGTACATGACTGCCTCAGTGAGGGCCTTCTTGTTCGGAAATCTCCGGTAGACCGTCGCGCGGCTCAGCCCGGCCCGCTTCGCCACGTCGTCGACCGTGGATCGGCGCCAGCCCGCCACCGCGATCTGTTCGGCCGCGGCCGCCAGCACCCGCTCCGTGAGCTCGTCGAGGTCACCGGGTAACTGCAACGCCGAGGGATCGACCGAGGCCAGCGTATTGAGCAGTGTGTCCTTACTCACTTGCGTTACGCACTCCTTGTCATCCCTCGGAGCTTCTGACGATACTTGAGACACAAATATACCCTGATTGTCTCAACGTCTCGGTCGAAGGAGAGCGCATGTCGAGAGCCGCGTTTACCCGCTATATCCAGGATGTCTGCAACACCCGGGTCCAGTTCCTGGCCTTCCTGATGGCTGTCTGGCTGACCAGCAACGGGCCGCTGGGGCTGATGATCAACCAGGACTTCCCCACACATTCGACACATGCGATGTATACGGCCTCCTTTCATGCGTTCGGGGTCATCCCCGTGGCCGTCAACGGCTGGCACGCCCTCTTCCACCTCGCTACCGGCGTTCCCGGCCTACTGGCAGTCCGTACGCGCGCCGGTGCCATCCGCTACGCCGCCGCAGCGGCGATCGTCTATTGGGGCATGACAGTGGTCTGCCTGGTGGGCGGCATGAGCGTATGCAGCGTGATGGCCGTCGACACCGTCGCCAACTGGGTGCACAGCACCGAGGGCCTGATCCTGGCCTCCATCGCCGTGTACGGAATCGTCAGCAGTGCCCGGCAACCCACTCGGGCAGTGCCTGCCCCCTGAGGGGTCGGCCATTGGGCGGCGTCATCGAGCCATCGGTAGTTTGGGTGATTCAACGATCGGTCGCGATAGCCGCGCACGTCACGAAAGGTGTAGTGATGCGAACTGCAATGTGCCGCGCAGCGGCTGCCTTCCTCGTCCTACTCGGTGGGTACGGGCTGCAGTCGCCGCAGACGGCCCACGCATCGAGCTGCGCCGATATTGACCTGTCCTTCGCGCGCGGCACCAATGAGCCGGCAGGCCTGGGCGACGTCGGCAAGTTGTTCACCGATGCCGTGAAGAAGCGACTGCAGGGCGCCAAGGGCATGAGCATCTCCACCTATGGCGTGGACTACCCCGCGAGCGTCGACTTCCTCCAGGCCGGCAAGGGATCGGACGACCTGAGCAAGCACATCCAGAAGACGGCCGCCGACTGTCCGAAGATGAAGTTCGTCGTCGGCGGGTACGCGCAAGGCGCGGCGGTCGTGGATGTGATGTTGGGGAACACCCCGCCGGGGACCTACGCCTTCACCAATCCCCTACCCGCCGGGCTCGAGCAGCGCATCGTCTCCATCGTTCTGTTCGGCGATCCCAAGAACATCCGACCGCCCGGTGTCGACGCGAACTTAACGATTCGTGAAGACCTGCTACACAAGGTGATTGACGTCTGCAATTCCGGAGACTTCTTCTGCGACCCACAGGGCGGGGACATCGTCTCGCACACCACCTACGCCAAGGACAAGCTCACCGACGGCGCGGCAGACACGGTGGTCCAGCGACTGGTGGCCGTACTGGGAAACCGCTGCGTGAGCAGCGAATCATCCGACGCCACCACAAGCTGCTCACCCAGCGCATAACCAGAGGCCCCGCATCGGCGGGTAGCCATTTCGCCGGTTACGGCACGCACGCACGACCCGACGCAGAACAATCGAACCACCCCAGCCACGACATTGGCCGGACTGTAGTCACATGTGTACAGTCGTGGATGGCGATGGTGTAGACGGACGACTACACCAGCCGGAGCGGAGGGTGGAACGCATATGAGCGGCGATACGCACGTGGTGGAACAGAGCGAATACACGTCACCCGCTAGCCCCCCGAAGATCGAGGGCATTCCCTGCGCCGACGGACACCCACTGCCGTCCGGTCCGTTACCCGGACGCCCTTACGCCCTGCCCGCAGATCTGCTTGTCGAAGAGCTCGGTCCACTGTTCTACGCGGACTTCGGGGTTTCGCGTCGCCTGTACGCCTGCTCACTGGACCTGGTCGAGGAACTATGCGACGAGAAGCGGTTCATCAAGGGCATCACCGACCGGCTGGACCGGTTCCGCCCCCTTGCGGGGGACGGATTGTTCACGGCCTACCCGGGCGAGCCGAACTGGCAGAAAGCCCACGATGTTCTGCTTCCCGGTTTCAGCTTTAGCGGCCTGCGCAACTATCACCCTGCCATGCTCGATATCAACCGTCAGCTCCTTGCCCGGTGGGACCAGAGTGCGGGCGAGCAACTCGTGGACGTGGCTGAAGATCTGGGCAAGCTCGCCATGGACACGGTCGGGCTGGCCGGGTTTGGGACGAGGTTCGACTCCTACCAGCACGACGGCCTTGCGGCCATCCCGGCGAGCTTCGCCGCTGCGCTACAACAACTTCTGGCTCCGGGAGGAGGCAATCAGGATCTGTTCAGGGCCGAGCAGGACAAGCTGCATAGCTTCATCGATGAGCTCATCGCCCGGCAGGGCGGCGGTGCCGACGAGCACGAGAACCTCCTCGGACTCATGCTCGCGCCCGGTACCCCCGAGACTCCCGCACTGGAGCTCAGCAGCGTTCATTCTCAGGTCCTGACGTTCTTGATCGCCGGGCAGGACACCACCTCCACGGTCATGCCGACCGCGCTCTACAGCCTGGTCAAAAACCCCGCCGTGCTCCACCGGGCACAGGCCGAGGTTGACGCACTATTCGGGCCGGAGGACGAACACACCCCGACCTTCGACGAAATTGGCAAGCTCCGCTACATCCGCCAGATCGTGGACGAGACGTTGAGGCTCTCGCCGCCGGTCCGGGAATTCGACCGGATGGCAACGGAAGACACCCTGCTCGCGGGTCGCTACCCGGTGCAGAAGGGCGAGGTTGTCACCGTCCTCACCACCGCACTGCACAGGCAGCCGCAATGGGGAGACAACGTGGAGATCTTCGACCCAGACCGATTCTCGCCGGAACGATCGGCCGGGCGGCCGGTGAACCTGTTCAAACCCTTCGGCACCGGCGCGCGGTCCTGCATCGGGCGCCAGTTCGCACTGCACGAGGCGACGATGGCTCTCGCAACGCTGGTACACAGATACCGCTTTATCGACTCCGAGCATTACCAGCTCCGCACCCACAGCGATCTCCTCCGGAAACCGGTGGGATTTCGGATTGGCTTGGCACGGCGCACTTCCCAGGACCGCCAGCATGAACCAACCGTCACAACCGCCGTCACGCCGCAAGAGACACGACAACCCGCGGCCGCCGCACCGGGGTCTGCACTGGCCGTCTTCCATGGCTCAAATCTCGGCACCTGTCGAGCGCTGGCACACCAACTGGCCGAGGAAGCCGCCGATCTGGGCTACCGCACGACCGTCGCCCCGCTGAATGAGGCGACACGTGCCCTGCCCACCGAGGGCGCCATGGTTGTGGTCGCCGCGTCCTACAACGGTCAACCGACTGATGACGCCCGCGAGTTTCTCTCCTGGCTCGATAGCGCAGAGGCGCGCGCGGACAGTGAGCTGCGCTACGCGGTACTCGGAGTCGGGGACCGAAACTGGGCTGAGACCTACCAGGCGGTGCCCAGGAAAATCGACGAGCACCTCGCCGGAATCGGCGGCACACCGATTCTTCCCCGTTGCGAGGCAGACACTTCCGGCGACTTCGCGGGCAGTGTCGAGTCCTTCTCCCAGGCCCTCTGGACGTCGTTGGGCGCAGTCACCGGTGCGGATGCTCCCGCCAGCCCCGCCGAGGGTCCCCTCTACGAACTACGCGCCATCGACGGACCGGTGACGGCGGCGATCGATGCCCGGTTCGAGGTGATACCCATGACCGTCCTGGAGAACCGGGAATTGGTCGGCGCCAACAACCCACTGGGACAAGCTAAGCGGCTGGTGCGCGTGGCCTTGCCCGACGACGTCGAGTACCGCACCGGGGACCATCTCACAGTGCTCGCGGATAACCAGCCCGAAGTAGTGGACCACGCCGGGGAACTCCTCGGCCTCATCCTGGACCGACGTATCTCCATCAACACCCGACGCAACACCCGCCGGGCCATCGCGCTGGACCGCGAAGTGAGCGTGCGGGAGCTACTCACCCACTTCCTCGAACTGCGCAAGCCGGCCACCCGGACGCAGCTGCTCCGGCTAGCTGCGGCGAACCCCTGCCCGCCGGAACGGTCCGCGCTGGAGGCACTCGCCGAGCATCCGGAGACCCGCTCACTGGGCATCGCAGGCTGTCTCATGGAATTCCCCGCCACCAAGCTGTCCCGCGCCGAGCTGCTTGAACTGTTCGAGCCGATGACACCACGGCACTACTCCATAGCCTCCTCGGCGCGGCAGAGTCCGGGTGTCGTCGAACTGGTGGTCAGCGTGCTGGACGCTCCCGCCCGATCCGGATACGGGGATTTCCAGGGAGTGGCATCCAACTATCTCGCCAACGTCACACCGGGACAACAAATCCGGGCACGGGTGGACCAGGCCCGGCAGGCATTCCGCGCCGGGGCCGACCCTTCCCGGAATGTCATCCTCGTCAGCGCCGGTACCGGAGTCGCACCGTTCCGGGGGTTTGTCGGTGACCGGCTGGCCGCCCAGAGCGCTGGTGAGTCATTCGCCCCGGCACTCTGCTTCTTCGGCGTCCGGCACCCGGACGTGGACTACCTCTTCCGGGATGAGTTCGCGGCCGCCGAACAATCAGGCGTGGTACAGATGCGTCCCGCGTTCTCCCGCGCGTCCGAGAACGGCATCAAGTACGTGCAAGACCGGATCGCCGCCGACGCGGGTGACATCTGGCGTCTGCTGGGCGATCCGGCCAAGCAGACGCACGTATACGTCTGTGGCGACGGCGGCAAAATGGCCCCCGCCGTTCGAGATGCCTTCTTGCACATCTATCGGGAACATACCGGCGCCAACGAATCCCAAGCTCGGGACTGGCTCATCGGGCTCGTCGAGGCCGATCGCTATGTCGAGGATGTCTGGACGGAGTGAGGCGCCATTCTTCTGCCCGCGCGTAAGTGGGAGAGTAGTCCGATGCGTAGACGTACCTTCCTTCGTACCGGCTCTGTCGCGTTGCCTGCCGCAGCGCTCGGCCTCACCGCAGCCGCGAGCGCCATGGCCGATGTTCGCCCCACCGGGTCAATTATTTACCCGTTCAGCACTATTGACGTACCTGCGAAAAGCGCGCCCTGGACGCTGGAAACGGACCGCGCCGTGCTGCTGGTCCACGACATGCAGCACTACTTCGTGAAGGCCTATACGCCGCAGGCTGATCCCATCGCGACCGTGCTGAAAAACATCAAGAGCCTGCTCGACACCGCGCATGCCCATGGTGTGCCCGTGCTCTATTCCGCGCAGCCGGGTGGCATGACACCGGAACAGCGTGGACTCTTCGGCCAGCTGTACGGACCCGGTATGCCAGACGACGACGCCGAGCGGGCGATTGTCGATCCCATCGCACCGTTGGCGACGGATACAGTTTTGACGAAATGGAAGTACAGCGAGTTCTTCCGCTCTGAGCTTCTAGAGATTCTGCGCAATGCCAACCGGGACCAGCTGATCATCGTCGGCGTCTATGCATTCTCCGGAATCACCGTGACATCCACCGATGCGGTTCAGAACGACATCCAGGCATTCATCGTCTCCGATGCCGTGGCGGACTACACCTCCACGGGGCACAGCCAGGCGCTTACCTGGTGTGCGGAGCGCACCGCGAGAATATTGAACACCAGGTCAGCGGTAGCGGCACTTGATAATTCGTAACGGTTGACGGCACGACAAAGGCCGCCTGCATCACACGCAGGCGGCCTTATGTCTTGTGCTTAGACCAGCGCGGGCACCGTGGCCAGAGCCTGGGCGACGCCAGAGACGATCGCCGCGATCTTGAGCGCCTCGAGTATCTGCTCGCGGGTCAAGCCGGCCTCACGCAGCACCTTCTCATGTGAACCGACGCAGAAGTGACAGCCGTTGATGGTCGAGACCGCGAAGGACCACAGCTCGAACTCCGCCTTGTCGACGCCGGGGTTACCGATGATGTTCATCCGCAGACCCGGACGCAGATCGTCGTAGGCACCATCGAGGAAGCCCCGCCCGCGGTAGAACACATTGGTCATCGCCATGATCGAGGCGGCGCCGAGCGCGGCGTCGAGAGCCTCGGGCGACAGGACCGTCGCGGCCTCTTCGCGAATCTCCTTGAACACCTGGTCATTCCGGGTGGCCGCCGCTGTCGCGACGAGAGTTCCCCACAGTTGGACCGGCGACAGCACCGTGCCACGAGCCACCGTGCCGAGGTTGAGCTTGAGATCCTTGGCGTACTCGGGCAGCGCCTCTTTCAGATTGTCAACACCCATGTCAGACGCCCGCGCTCATCAGCTCGCCCGCATCGATCGTCGGGTCACCCTTGCGCCAGTTGCAGGCGCACAGCTCATCGGACTGCAGCGCGTCGAGCACCCGGAGCACCTCGTCGACGTTACGGCCCACCGAACCCGCTGTGACGGAGACGAACTGGATGATGTTGTCCGGGTCGACAATGAAGGTCGCGCGGTCTGCGACACCATCGGAGTTCAGCACGCCGGAGGCCTCGGCGAGCTCGCGCTTGAGGTCGCTGAGGATCGGGAAGGGCAAGGTCTTGAGGTCCTCATGCTGTGCCCGCCACTGGAAGTGCACGAACTCGTTGTCCACCGACGCGCCCAGCACCTGAGTGTCGCGATCGGCGAACTCGTCGTTCAGACGCCCGAAGGCGGCGATCTCGGTGGGGCACACGAAGGTGAAGTCCTTGGGCCAGAAGAAGATCACACGCCACTTGCCGGGGTGGTCGTCGCTGGTGATGGTGGTGAAGTAGTCGTCTGGCTGCTGGGCGTTCACCTTCGACAGATCGCCGCCGATGACCGCAGTCAGGTTGTAGGCCGGGAATTCATCGCCGATGGTCCGCAGAGTCACGATTCTCCTTCACGTATTCGCTGAATGCTTACTGGCACCATCGTGCCGGAAATCTTTCAAAAACAAAACGTGATTGTTCGCACTATATTGATAGGTATGTCCGATCGTAGTTATCAGCCGACCGTGGTCGGCCTGCGCGCATTTGTGGCTATTGCCCGTAAACGCCACTTCGGCAGCGCTGCGGCCGAGCTCGGCGTGAGCCAGCCCTCCCTCTCGCAGGCCTTGTCCATGCTCGAAGAAGGGCTGGGGGTGCGGCTCGTCGAACGCAACACCCGCAAGGTGTTGCTCACCCCCGAGGGCGAGACATTGCTGGAAAGAGCCACCGCGGCGCTGACCGCGGTGGACGAATTTACTGCTGCCGCAAGCGGCGTGCGTGATCCCTTCGCACAAACGCTGCGACTCGGCCTGATCCCCACGGTGGCCCCCTATGTGCTGCCCATGGTGCTCAGCGGCCTGTCCCGTGAGTTCCCGGAGATGTCCTTGCGGGTCACCGAGGACCAGACCGCACGGCTATTGCGGTCCCTGGCCGACGGGTCACTGGATGTAGCAGTCATGGCACTGCCCGCGCAAACTCCCGGTATAGCGGAGATTCCCATGTACCGGGAGGACTTCGTTCTGGCCCTACCGACCGGACATCCACTTGCCGGTAGTACGAACGTCGAACCTGCGGTGCTTGCTGAGATGCCGCTGTTGTTGCTCGATGAAGGGCATTGCCTGCGCGATCAAGCCCTGGAGGTATGTCAACTCGCCGGGGTGCGGCCCGATCTCGGCCACACCCGCGCGGCCTCGCTGGCCACCGCGGTGCAGTGCGTCGAGGGCGGTCTCGGGGTCACCCTCATCCCGGGTACCGCCGTCACCGCCGAGACCGCGAGCGGCGGACTGGCCACCGCCACCTTCGCGACACCGGTCCCGGGCCGACGCATCGGCCTGGTGTACCGCGCGATCAGCGGCCGCGAGGACGCGTACCGCAAGCTGGCCGAGCTGTTGACCCGCCTCGTCGCCGCGGTGCACCCGGTCTCGGCAGAGGCTGCCTAACGCCAGCGCGCGAGGATCTCCTCGGCCCGTGTCGACAGCGCCCGCTGCAAGAAGGGACCAAAGCTGATCCGTCCCACGCCGAGGGGCCCGAACGACGCCGGGTCGTCCACATCGGGTACCGCGATCGCGTTCACCGGAAGCGGAAGCTCAGAGGTCAAGCGCCGCTGCACCTCAGGAGTGTGACGGCCCACCGGGTACAGCGAGTCGGCACCGGCCTCGGCGGCCAGCGTGAGTCGCGCGATGGCCCGATCCACCCGATCCGACTCGTCCCCGATCTGACGTAGGAGGATGTCGGTACGTGCGTTGATCACCACGGGCACGCCCGCCTGATCGGACGCAACACGAAGTGCGCCAACAAGATCGGCATGCTCCTGCGGCTCACGGATTCGGCCGCCCTCACTGTGCACCGAGTCCTCGATGTTCAAGCCGACCGCGCCCGCCTCGATCAGGCCCTCGATGAGTCGCTCAGGAGTCTGCGCATAGCCGGACTCGATGTCCACCGACACCGGCAGGTCGACGGCGGCGGTGATCTGCGAGACCCGGGCCAGCACATCCTCGTACGACATCCCCTCCGCATCGGGCTTGCCCACCGAATCGGCAAGCGGATGTGAGCCCACTGTCAATGCCACAAATCCGGCATCCGCGGCAAGCCTCGCCGACCACGCATCCCACACCGTCGGCAGAAACACCGGATCGCCGGGGACATGCAGAGACTTCAACAGGGTGGCCTTGGCAACGAGGTCGTTGGACATGCCTACATCCAACAGTGTCCCGCGTGGATTTACTCCACCGATGTGCCCGCGGAACCACGGCGTGCCATGAGACGCGCGACCGCATCGTGCATGTGCTCCTCAATGAGTCGATACGCGGCAGGCGCGTCACCGGCCCCGATAGCCGCACAGAGCACCTCGTGTTCACGAACCTGCTCACGCAGGTCCGGATAGGTGCCCTGCAACTCGCCCAGCAGCATCCGCGTCTCCAGCAGCAGTGTGCGCATCGCGCGGCGCAGCCGCGGGCTTCCGGAACAGTCGACCAGCACCTCGTGAAAGTCCTGATCGGCGTCGGTCACGGCGACGAGATCGCCACGAGTAGCAGCCTCCGTCATCACCGCCACCGGCACGAGCAGGCGCCGGTACGCGGTGACGGTGTCGCCGGACATGATGCACTCCAAGGCCGCTCGCTCGATGGCGGCCCGCGACCGGTAGACGTCGTGCACATCTTCGTCGGTCAGCTCGATGACGAAGATGCCGCGATTACGCTCGCTGCGCAGCAGACCCTCGGACACCAAGCGCTGCATGGCCTCGCGCAGCGGCCCGCGGGATACCGCGAACTGTGCCGCCAGCGACGCCTCTCCCAACTGAGCACCCGGTGGCAAGACCCCGCGCATGATCGCGATCCGCAGTCGCTCCGCGATCAGCTCGGCGGTCGATTGCCGCTCCAGCGGAGCGAACTCCTCAGGTACCAGCGTGGTCATTGTCGTCTCCTGAAAAGCCGCCCCAAACCCGGAACTGCGCCCGCCTCGGGTACCTCGTCGATTAATCGCAAACCTTCCCACACCGTCACCTGGTTCGCGGTCAATACCGCCTTGTCCAGCCGCGATTCGAGTCGCTCCACATGCGCGATGGTGTGCATGGCGGTATCCGGGATCAGCAGTGCTTGGGCCTCGGGGTGGTCGTTGGCCTCCGCCAGCTCGTCGACCTGGTCCGCGGTGAGACGGCCCACCTCCGCGGCGGTATCGATGCCCGCCTCCCCCATCGCCACCACCTCGATATCGTGGGCGGCCAGGAAGGCAACGAACAGCTCGGCGATATCGCGCGGATAGCTGGCCGCCACCGCCACCTTCGAAACCCCAAGTGCGGTCGCCGCATTGACGAAGGCGAAGGACGTGCTGGATGCCGGGGTGCCGCTGCACTCAGACAGACCCGCCACCTGTTCGGCCGCACCCTGCGGGCCGTACACGAAGCTGCCCGAGGTGCACGCCCATACGACAGCACCCGGCTCGTGTGGGCGCAGCAATCGCACGCCTTCCGCAAGTCTGTCGGGGCTGCCCAGATCAAGCAGCTCCGGCACCGCGTGCAGATCGGTGCCGTAGATGTGCACGACGGGGAAGTTCATATCCAGCTGACGCGCCACCAGCGGGTAGTCCGACTCGGCAGCATGGTCCGGGTAGATGAACCCCACCGTCGGACGCGTATTACTCACTCGAACCTCCTCCGAAGACATCGCGAAGCCACCTGCCGGGCCCCATCATGGGAAGACTCATCCGGTCAAGACAGGCCCAGATGGTCAGCTGGTTGGCCGTCAGCACCGGCTTACCGAGCAGGCGCTCCAACGGGTCGATCACGTCGTAGGTGCGCAGATTGGTGCAACTGACGAAGATCGCCTCGGCATCGGCGGTATCGGCGGCCAGGATCCGCTCGGCAACAGTGCGATAGTTGACCTTCCAGATGCCCCCTCCCAGGCCCAGATGGTCGGTACGCACCACCGTTACCCCCAACTCCCCCAGGAACTTTGCAAGCAGCTCGGTCAGCTCGGCGTCATACGGGGTGATGACGCTGATCCGGTTGATGTTCAACGCGGTCACCGCCTCGGCCAACGCCCCCGAGGTAGTAACCGCGGACTTGGCGCCGGCCGCCATGATGGCGTCAACCAATTCCCGCTCGTGCTCGACGCCACGGATGAAGCTTCCCGAAGTGCACAGGTATGCAACCACTTCCGGCTCCACGTGCAACACGTCTCGGGTGGCTGCCTGCAGATGGCTGGTGTTGGACACCAACTCCGCCATGGCCCGGCTCACCGGCACCGGCTCGTACGGTGTGCGGGCGAGATGCAAAGACACCTCGGCAGGGATCCACCGCCACAGCTCACGTTCCAGCGCGAGATCGAAGGGTGCAATGATGCCGATGCCTCGCTGATCAGCCGACTCCGCGAAGTCGGGAAGTGACGAAAGATCCACCGGTAGGGCCTAACACTCGCAGCATCGCTTCGCGCCTGAGCCAGATCTCGTCCTCACTCAGATTGTTGACAATCATACGATATCTACTTACGGTGTCAACGTGAGCGCCCGCCGGATTGTCGCGGATGAGCCGCGTGCGCGAAGACATACAGTCCCGGATGAGCCGCTTGCGCGAAGACCGGTAATAGCGGTGCAGCACGCCGCCGGTGAGGTACCAGATCGACTCGCCACCGTGGCCGCGAGCGCGGAGCTGCGACTGGTGGAATCGGGCCAGCTCGCCACGGCGCTGCCTGGAGCCGAGATACTCTTCGTCTACGACTTCCGATCCTCTGCACTGCGCGAAACCTGGTATGCCGCAGACTCGCTGCGCTGGGTACAGATCGCTTCCACAGGCGTCGATCCGGTGCTCTTCGACGAACTCGTCACGAGCGACGTGGTGCTCACCAATTCGCGCGGCATCTTCGAACGCCCCATTGCCGAATACGTACTGGCACAGATCCTGGCCTTCGCCAAGGACATTCGCCGATCCACCCGCGCGCAGGCGGCACTGAGCTGGCGGCATTTCGAATCAGAATCCATTGAGGGCGTCTCCGTCGCGGTGCTCGGCACCGGGCCGATCGGGCAGGCCATCGCCACGCTGCTGAGCGCCGTCGGCATGCGGGTCACGGTCCTCGGCAGGGCCGAGTCCGCGGACTTACCCTCTCACGTCGGTGATCTCGAGTACCTGGTGCTCGCCGCGCCATTGACGGCGCAGACGACGGGCGTCGTCAACGCGCGCGTGCTCTCCGCCATGCGACCCACCGCCCGTCTGATCAACGTGGGTCGCGGTGAACTGGTGGGCACCTGGGACCTGGTGTCCGCACTGCATGGGGGAACCATCGCCGGTGCCGCGCTGGACGTCACCGACCCCGAACCGTTGCCCGTTGGACATCCGTTGTGGCGCACACCGAATACGCATATCACGCCACACAACAGCGGTGACGTACACGGCTGGGCCGATCAGCTCCAGGACCAGTTCGTCACCAATGTCGAGCGCTACCTCCGGGACGAGGAACTCCTGAACATCGTCGACAAGGACAGGATGCACGGCAATGCATGAACCGACGGACCCCACCGAGATGACGGCACTGGAGCTGGTGGCCGCCTATACCTCGGGCGAGCTTTCGCCAGTAGAGGCGACGGCGGCGGTGCTGTCCCGGATAGCCCAAACCGACAGCGCCATCAATGCTTACTGCCTCGTCGATGAGGAAGCGGCGCTGGCGGCAGCCACCAAATCCGAAGAACGCTGGCGCGGTCACTACACCCGCGGGCTGCTCGACGGCGTGCCGATCTCCATCAAGGACGTCTTCCTCACCCGAAACTGGCCCACGCTGCGGGGCTCCGGGCTGGTGGACCCCGCCGGCCCGTGGGAGGTGGACTGCCCTGCTGTCCAGCGCATCCGGGCCGATGGCATGGTCATGGTCGGTAAGACCACCACACCCGAGCTCGCCTGGAAGGGGGTCACCGACAGCCGACAGCGCGGGATCACCCATAACCCGGCCGACCCGCGCCGTACGGCCGGCGGGTCCTCGGGCGGTAGCGCTGCCGCCGTAGCCGCGGGCATGGCGCCCATGTCGATCGGCACCGACGGCGGCGGCAGCATCCGGATACCTGCCAGCTTCTGCGGGGTCGTCGGATTCAAACCCACCCATGGCCGGGTCCCGATGTATCCGATCAGCCCCTTTGGTCCACTGGCACATGGCGGTCCGATCACCCGCACCGTCGAGGACGCCGCGCTGCTGATGGACATCATCAGTCTGCCGGACCATCGCGATCCCACCTCGCTGTCGCCCACGCTCACCACCTATCGCTCACAGGTGTATCGGGACATGACAGGTCTGGACATCGCATACTCGCCCACACTCGGATACGTCGACGTCGATCCCGAAGTCGCTGCCCTGGTGGAGAACGCGGTGAACGCCCTCGACGAGGCCGGGCTGCCCGTGACACACGCCGATCCGGGATTCTCCGATCCGATCGACGCCTTCGAAACGCTATGGGCCGCAGGTGCGGCCGCCAGCCTGAACAACTACGGCTCCCGCACCGAGGTTCGCGACGGCATCGATCCGGGGCTGGCGCAGATGTGGGACACCGGGGCCGGGGCCTCTGCCACCGAATACCTGGCGGCGCGCAACACCTGTGTGCAATTGGGTATCGCCATGGGCGGTTTCCACGAGATGCACAACGTCCTGATCACCCCCACCGTGCCGATCCCCGCGTTCCCGTTGGGCGCCGACGTTCCCCCGGAGTCCGGGATGCGTTGGTGGGCGCAGTGGACACCATTCACATATCCGTTCAATATGACTCAGCAGCCGGCGCTCTCGATTCCGGTGGGCAAGACCTCACAGGGGCTGCCGGTCGGCATGCAGATCATCGGCCCGCGCCATAGCGACGATCTAGTGCTGGCTGTGGGCCATTTCGCGGAGCGGGTGCTCGCGGTATAGGGACAAACTAGGCCCGCGCGAAGGCCAGCTGCTCTCCCTGAACTCCGGTAAGCCACAGGTCCTGGCAGGCCGCCGCGATATCGGCCAGCCCCTCTTCGATGGTCGCGAAGACGTTCCCGGGTACCCAGCCGGCATCACCGTTGATCAAGAGGTTGTTCCGGCCGTAGAAGATCGCCAGATCAGTCGCGCCCTGCGCGGAATGAGCTT
>MAFD01000012.1:0-115814 GCA_002013775.1 Mycobacterium sp. D16R18 | reverse complement strand
TGACGGTCGGGTTCTCGCGGCCAGGTGCGGGCAGCAGCGGCGGCAGCAGGGTGTACACCTCATTGCGCGCGTACTTGGCGTGATAGGCCTGGCCGACGATTGGCAGTGAATTCCACACTGTTTCACAGGTTCTCGGCGCCTCGGCGTCCAGGAGCCGGGCGCGGCAGGTGATGTCCCGTTTGGTCAGTGTGATCGAGATGTAGCGGGCCATCACAGCCCCGCCAACACGGTGCTCCAGATGCCGAGCGCATCGGATATCTGTTCGGCCGTCACCACCAGCGGCGGAATCATCCGCACCACATTCATATGCGGCCCGCACATCAGCAGTAGCAGTCCGCTCTCGGCGGCAGCGGCCTGCGCACGAGCGGCCAGCGGCGGCGCGGGACGGCCATCACGACTGAACTCCACGCCCACCATCAAGCCCAGACCGCGCACGTCGCCGTCGATGCCCCTCTCGGCGGCGATCTTTCGCGCACCATCGAGAAGCTCCCGGCCCCGTGCCCGAGCGTTCTCGACCAGCCGTTCGTCGTCGATCACATCGAGGGTGGCTACCGCGGCCGCACATGCGACGGCATTGGCACCGTAGGTGCCCCCTTGCGAGCCGGGCCAGGCGCGCCCCATCAACTCCGCAGATGCCGCGATACCCGAGATAGGGAAACCGCTGGCAATCCCCTTGGCCATCACCAAGATATCTGGCGTCACACCGAAGTGCTGATGCCCGAAATACTCTCCGGTGCGGCCGAATCCGGTCTGGACCTCATCGAGCACCAGCAGGATGCCGTGCTCACGAGCGCGCTCGGCGACGCCGACGAGGAATTCGGTGTTGGCGGGGATATACCCGCCCTCTCCGAGCACCGGCTCGATGACCATCGCCGCCACCTGGTTGGGCGCGGTCGCGGTCGCGAAGAGGTAGTCGAGCTCCTGCAGCGCGAACCGGGTGGCCTCGGCCTCGCTCCAACCGTATCGATACGCCGTCGGGAACGGGGCGGTGTAGACGCCCGCCATCAAGGGGCCGATTCCCGAGGAGAAACGCGGTCCCGATGTCGTCATGGTCGCCGCGGCCAACGTGCGTCCGTGAAATCCGCCCTGGAAGACAACAATATTCGGGCGACCGGTGGCCTGCCGCGCCAGCCGCACGGAGGCCTCGATGGCCTCACTACCGGAGTTCGCGAAGAACAACGAGTCCAGACCCACCGGCAGCACATCACCAAGCCGGCGCACCAGGTTCTGCAGCGGGCGGTGCATCACGGTGGTGTATTGCCCGTGGATCAGCGTGGCCACCTGGCGTTGCGCGGCCTCGACCACGTGCGGATGGCAGTGGCCGGTGCTCACTACGCCAATACCCGCGGTGAAATCCAGGTATTCACGGTCACTTTCGTCGTACAGATAACAACCCTGACCTCGCGCCGCCACCACCGAGGTGGCCTGCTTGAGCACCGGAGATAACGCGGTTGCGGATGAGCCGCTTGCGCGAAGACCCACAGTCACGGCACCCCTTCCCTTGATACGTTCGGAACTATTGTCGATTGTTGACAATCTCCCTAGCATGGTGGCATGCATCCCGGCACAGTGTCTACCCCCCTGTCCACCGAGACCGCGGTGATCGCCACCGCACTCGCCGAGCAGGTCCGCCACGGTCCCACCTTCCCCGTCGTCGACCCGGCCACCGAAGAGGTGCTTGCCGATGTCGCCGACATGGACGGCCCCCGGGCCCTCGCCGCCTTGGATAATGCCGTTGCGGTACAACGTTCCTGGGCCTCGACATCACCACAGCAGCGTTCCGATGTGCTGATGCGCGCGTACACGCTGATGGTCGAGAGCACCGAAGATCTGGCCCTGCTGATGACCCTGGAGATGGGTAAGCCCCTGGCCGAGTCACGCGGCGAGGTCGCCTATGCGGCGGAGTTCTTCCGCTGGTTCGCCGGCGAGGCGGTGCGCCTGGATGGGGGCGTGATGCTGGCACCCGACGGCGGATCACGGTTGATCGTGACGCACCGACCGGTGGGACCGTGTCTGCTGATCACTCCGTGGAACTTCCCGTTGGCCATGGGGACCCGAAAGATCGGTCCCGCCCTGGCCGCGGGCTGCACCTGCCTGGTCAAACCCGCCGAGCAGACACCACTGTCGATGCTGGCCCTGCTCGGGATCCTGCGCCGGGCCGGAGTTCCCGACGGGGTGGTATCGGTGATCACCACCGCAGACCCGAGATCGACCATGGCTCCCCTGCTGGCCGATCCCCTGGTTCGCAAACTCTCGTTCACCGGATCTACCGAGGTGGGTCGCTATCTCCTCGCGCAGTGCGCCCCCACTGTCAAGCGCACCTCGATGGAGCTGGGCGGAAACGCGCCCTTCATCGTCTTCGACGATGCCGACCCCGAGGAGGCTGCCGCAGGCGCGCTGATCGCGAAGATGCGCAACATCGGGCAGGCGTGTACGGCCGCCAACAGAATCTACGTACACCGCTCTATCGCGAAGCCATTCACCGAGGCACTCACCGAACGACTCGCCGCGTTGCGCATGGGACGCGGCACAGAATCGGGAGTGGACGTGGGTCCACTGATTGATCCCGACGCCGTGGCCAAGGCCGACCGGTTGGTCAAGGACGCCCAGAATCGTGGAGCCACAGTACGATTGGGTGGCGAGGTGCCTGACGGCACCGGCTACTTCTATCCCACGTCGGTGTTGACCGACGTGCCCGATGACAGCGACATGATGCGCACCGAGATCTTTGCACCGGTTGCCGCAATAGCGAGCTTCGACACCGAGGAGGAAGTTATCGCCCGCGCCAATGACTCCGAATTTGGTTTGGTGGCATACCTATACACCAATGACACCCGACGCGGATGGCGTGTGTCGGAGCAGCTGGAGACCGGAATGGTGGGCCTGAACCGGCCCGTCGTATCCACCCCCGCCGCACCATTCGGGGGCGTCAAACAGTCCGGGATCGGTCGCGAAGGGGGCTTCGCCGGAATCGAGGAGTTCCTGGAGACCAAGTACATCGGTGCGGCGGTATGAGCGCCCGGATGCGCGTAGCGACCATCCCGGGTGACGGGATCGGCGTCGACGTGACCCGAGAGGCGGTCAAGGTGATGGACGCCGCCACCGGCGGACGCATCGACTGGACCGAATTCGATTACTCCTGTGAGAGATATGCAAAGACCGGTGCCATGATGCCCGCGGACGCGCCCGCGACGCTGGCCGGTTTCGACGCGATCCTGCTTGGCGCCGTCGGATATCCGGGCGTTCCCGATGACGTGTCGCTGTGGGGTCTGCTGATCCCACTGCGACGCGCGTTCAACCAGTACGTGAACCTACGACCCGTACGCCTGCTGCCCGGCCTCGCCTCACCCCTTGCCGGAGTGTCCGCGGACGCCCTGTCGATGGTGATCGTCCGCGAGAACTCCGAAGGCGAGTACTCCACCATCGGAGGCGTGCACAATCGCGGCAGCCAGCACGAATTCGCGCTACAGGAATCGGTTTTCACCCGCATTGGATGTGAGCGGATCATCCGATACGCATTTGAACTGGCTGTCTCGACAGGATCGCGGGTCTGTTCAGCGACGAAGTCCAACGGAATTATTCATTCAATGCCTTACTGGGACAGCATCTTCAATCAGATAGCGGCCGAGTATCCGCAGATACCGTCCATGTCCATGCATGTCGATGCCCTCGCCGCGCGCATGGTCAGCGACCCCGCAAGCCTGGACGTCATCGTCGCTTCCAACCTCTTTGGCGACATCCTGTCCGACTTGGCGGCAGCGATCACCGGTGGTCTCGGGCTCGCGGCATCGGGAAACATCAACCCGGAGCGCACGGCCATCTCCATGTTCGAGTCGGTACACGGCTCGGCGCCCGACATCGCCGGGCAGGGCATCGCGAATCCCGTCGCGCAGATACTCGCCGGGGCAATGCTCCTGGATCATCTCAACGAGCCCGGCCCGGCGAACAAGATCCGCCGTGCCGTCGACCAGGTGCTGGCGGAAGGTCGGGTCCGTACCCCCGATCTCGGCGGTACCGCCACCACCGAACAGCTCGGCACAGCAATCGCAGAATCCGCTCGGTGATCTTGAATTAACCGACGACTTCAGTGACTTGTGTCACTTCCCGTTCGGCTCTCCTGGCAAGATGGGTGTCGTAGCCTGTGATCCACGACACCTTCAGCCCAAGGAGTCCGATGTCGACAAAGACGGAGCTCACCGAGCTCAACCAAGCACTTGGCAGCCTGCGCCGCTGTGTCCATTCCCTGGAGTCTCGGTACGGCGACCTGCCGGCCGTACGCCGCATCGTCAATGACGTGGAGCGGCTGGATATCGACGCCGCCGACCTGGACCTCTCGCCGCATGAGCACCGCCATGGCAGCAACGAGAAGATCCAGATCCCCGATACCGAGTACGACCGGGAGTTCTGGGGCGATATCGACGACGAAGGTGTGGGGGGCTATCGATGAGGCCCCCGCTAGCGGGAGGTACCCCCAGCTTGCGCGAAGAGCAAGGAATCAGATGAGCCAAGCCACCGGGGTCTTCTCGCCTTCGCGTGCCCAAATTCAGCAGCGCACGCTACGCACCGACAAGTGGTGGCTCGCACCATTACTCACCAACCTCGGCCTGGCGACCTTCGTCATCTATGCCACCGTGCGGGCATTCTGGGGTAGTGCGTACTGGGTACCGCAGTATCACTACCTGACGCCGTTCTATTCACCCTGCGTCAGCACTGCCTGCGCCCCCGGGGCCAGCCACTTCGGGCATTGGGTGGGCGCTCTGCCCTGGTTCATTCCGATGGCATTCATCTCGCTGCCATTCCTGTTGGCCTTCCGGCTGACCTGCTACTACTACCGCAAGGCCTACTACCGGTCGGTGTGGCAATCGCCCACCGCCTGCGCCGTCGCGGAGCCGCACGCGAAGTACTCCGGTGAGACCAAGCTGCCGTTGATCATGCAGAACGTTCACCGATACTTCTTCTACGCCGCGGCGATCATCTCGATCGTCAACACCTACGACGCCATCGTCGCCTTCCACTCGGAGAAGACCGGCGGTTTCGGATTCGGCTTGGGCAACGTGATCTTGGTGACCAACGTCGTCCTGCTGTGGGTGTACACGATCTCATGCCACTCCTGCCGCCACGTCACCGGCGGGCGGCTCAAGCATTTCTCCAAACACCCTGTCCGGTATTGGATCTGGACACAGGTCAGCAAGCTCAACACCAGGCACATGCTCTTCGCCTGGATCACGCTGAGCACGCTGATCCTCACCGACCTGTACATCATGCTGGTCGCCAGCGGCACCATCTCTGACCTGAGATTTGTTGGCTAGCAACCACATCCATTCGCAACCAAATGGGGTTTATTAATGGCTGAACTCGAACGGCACCAATACGACGTCGTCGTGATCGGTGCCGGTGGCGCCGGCCTGCGCGCCGTCATCGAGGCCCGCGAACAGGGTTTCAAGGTCGCGGTGATCTGCAAGTCCCTGTTCGGCAAGGCACACACCGTGATGGCCGAGGGCGGGTGCGCGGCATCGATGGGTAACGCCAACGACAAGGACAGCTGGCAGATTCACTTCGGCGACACCATGCGCGGCGGCAAGTTCCTGAACAACTGGCGGATGGCAGAGCTGCACGCCCGGGAGGCTCCCGACCGGGTGTGGGAACTGGAAACCTATGGCGCGTTGTTCGACCGCACCAAGGATGGCCGGATCAGCCAGCGCAACTTCGGCGGCCACACCTATCCGCGGCTGGCGCACGTCGGCGACCGCACCGGCCTGGAGATCATCCGCACCATGCAGCAGAAGATCGTCTCGCTGCAGCAAGAAGACTTCGCCGAAACCGGCGACTACGAAGCACGTATCAAGATTTTCGCCGAATGCACCATCACCGACCTGCTCTTGGACAGCAGCGACGGCGGCTCCCGAATCTCAGGCGCATTCGGATACTGGCGCGAGTCGGGCCGGTTCATCCTCTTCGAAGCTCCTGCAGTGGTTTTGGCCACCGGCGGTATCGGTAAGTCATTCAAGGTGTCGTCGAACTCCTGGGAGTACACCGGTGACGGACATGCCCTGGCGCTACGCGCCGGCGGCACGCTGATCAACATGGAGTTCATCCAGTTTCACCCCACCGGCATGGTCTGGCCGCCCTCGGTCAAGGGCATCTTGGTCACCGAAGGTGTGCGCGGTGACGGTGGAGTACTCAAAAACTCCGAAGGCAAGCGGTTCATGTTCGACTACATCCCTGCCGTGTTCAAGGGTCAGTACGCCGAGACCGAGGAAGAAGCCGATCAATGGCTCAAGGACAACGACTCGGCACGGCGCACCCCCGACCTGTTGCCCCGTGATGAGGTGGCGCGGGCCATCAACTCCGAAGTCAAGGCCGGCCGCGGCACCCCGCACGGCGGTGTCTACCTCGACATCGCTTCGCGCATCCCCACCGAGGAGATCAAGAGGCGGCTGCCGTCGATGTACCACCAGTTCAAGGAACTGGCCGAGGTAGACATCACCAAAGACGACATGGAAGTCGGGCCGACTTGTCACTACGTGATGGGCGGCATCGAGGTCGATCCCGATTCCGGCGCCGCGACGGTGCCTGGTCTCTTCGCCGCGGGCGAGTGCTCCGGCGGCATGCACGGCTCAAATCGGTTGGGCGGCAATTCCCTATCGGACCTGCTCGTGTTCGGGCGACGCGCAGGCCTGGGCGCTGCCGAGTACGTCAAGGGACTCGCATCTCGTCCACAGATCTCCGAGTCCGACGTGGACAAGGCCGCCGTCCTTGCTTTGGCCCCCTTTGGTGACCCCGCGGCCGAGGGCGCCGAAAATCCCTACACCCTGCACACCGATTTGCAGCAGGCGATGAACGACCTGGTCGGCATCATCCGCAAGGAAGAAGAGGTCGAGCAGGCTCTGGTCAAGCTGAACGAGCTCAAGGAGCGCTTCAAACACGTTGCGGTGGAGGGCCATCGGCAGTTCAATCCGGGGTGGCACCTGGCGATCGACATGCGCAACATGCTGCTGGTGAGCGAGTGCGTGGCCAAGGCAGCCCTGCTGCGTACCGAGAGTCGCGGCGGGCATACCCGCGACGATCACCCGAACATGGACGCCACCTGGCGCAGGACGCTCCTGGTGTGCAGCACCACCGGAGGCGATCCGACAATTCCGGACGTGCTTGTCACCCCCGAGACGCAGATACCTTTGCGCCCAGACCTTTTGGAACTGTTCGAGATCGGCGAACTGGAGAAGTACTTCACACCGGAAGAACTGGCAGAACATTCGGGAAGGACATCCTGACGTGAGCTACGACGCACAACTCCGGGTCTGGCGAGGCGATGATGACGGCGGTGAGCTCGTCGACTACACCGTTCCGGTGAGCGAGGGCGAGGTGGTCCTCGACATCATCCACCGCATCCAGGCCACTCAGGCCTCGGATCTGGCGGTGCGCTGGAACTGCAAGGCCGGCAAGTGTGGGTCCTGTTCGGCCGAGATCAACGGCCGTCCACGGCTGATGTGCATGACCCGGATGTCGACTTTCGATGAGTCCGACACCATCACCGTGACCCCCTTGCGCGCCTTCCCCGTGATTCGCGACCTGGTCACCGACGTGTCGTTCAATTACCAAAAGGCCAGGGAAGTGCAGTCATTCACCCCGCCTAAAGGCTTGAAGCCCGGCGAATACCGGATGCAGCAGGAGGACGTGGAACGGTCACAGGAGTTCCGCAAGTGCATCGAATGCTTCCTGTGCCAGAACACCTGCCACGCGGTGCGCGACCATGAGGAGAACAAGAAGGCCTTCGCCGGCCCGCGCTATCTGATGCGCGTGGCCGAACTGGAGATGCACCCGCTCGACGTCGCCGACCGCCGCGAGGCGGCTCAGGAGGAACTCGGCCTCGGCTACTGCAACATCACCAAGTGCTGCACCGAGGTGTGCCCGGAAGGCATCCACATCACCGACAACGCGCTGATCCCGATGAAGGAACGCATTGCCGACCGCAAGTACGACCCGATTGTCTGGTTGGGCAACAAGTTGTTCCGTCGTTAGCCGGGTTTGGCATAGGAGAAACGCATGGAAACCTGGCTCGCCATCGTCGTCGCCGTGGCCTGCCTGGCAGCCGCCGGTGCGGTCGCGGGCTTGATACTGCTGGCAATCCTTGCCGCGGGAGGTATCTCCGCCGCGCGATTCAACCTCACCCCCGTGGCCGCCGATCAGCTGCGCGAATACCTGGACTCCGAAGCCTCCTTCGCGCTCTCCGTACAGCGCGATTTCTTCAATCCCCCCGATCAGGTGTTCAAGGCGCTGCTCGACGAGCGGTTCATGAGCTGGATGCCCTTCACCAAAGGCGTGGACTACGCCGGCACGGCGCTGCGCGAGGTAGGAACCAAGCGCGCCTTCGTCAACACCTTCGGCGTGCTCGCCGAACAGATCGTCGTCAATGAACCCAATCGCGTACTGGGTGTCACCATCACCGCGTGTTCCATTCCGCTGGTTCTGGATTCGGCCGCGGAGATCTTCGAGGTGGCGGACAACGGCACGGGCGGCACCCGACTTACCTGGCATGTAGGGGGCACCCCGAAGTGGGTGGGTTGGCTGCCGCTGCGCCTGGCTGCCCCGTTCGTCCGTCCCATCGCCAGGTGGCAGATCGGCAAGCTCCGAGCCATCATCGGCCGCCGCTGAGCTCCAAGTTGTCGGCCGGGACTTTGTGGCTGGTTGCCAATGCCCATTTCATGAAATGCAGGCAGCATCGGAATATGAGTGACACTGCGAGCGTGGCCGATATCCGCACTGCCATCAAGGAGCTCTCGTTACGTGCTGACCTCGCCGACCGCGAAGGTCGGGCCGAGGATGCTCGTGAGCTCCGTGATCGCGTCCGTGGATACCAAGAAGAACTCGCCAAACGTCCCTAGGCCGTAGCAGCGCCCAGGACTCGACGGCGACGCTACTTTATATAGCATTGTGTCTATATAGACATAATGTAATATAAAGGAATGGACGCCTTCGAAGCGGTCGCGGAGCCCAGCCGCCGGATTCTGCTCGATGCCCTGGCCGGCGGCGAATGGACCGCCGGGGAGCTCGTCGCCACTCTGCCCGGCCTGACGCAGCCCACCGTCTCCCGGCATCTCCGCGTGCTGCGCGAGGCGGGTCTCGTCGAGGTCAAACCGGACGCACAACGCCGGATCTATGCGCTACGTGCCGACGGCCTGGTCCAGATCGACCAGTGGATCGATCCCTACCGACACTTTTGGAATGACCACCTGAACGGGTTGCAACGACACCTGCCCTAGCGGGACGACGAGCGGCCGCGGTCTAACGTCCCGCCCACCTGACCTCGATGCCGTCCGCACCCACCGGCCGACCCGGGTGGGACGTCACCTGCACCTCGACTTCCCGCCCGGTCTTCTTGTCGATCAATTCCAGCGGCTTGCGCCCGTCCTGCAGGTACTCGTCCCCCCACTTGAGCAGGGACAGCAGTACCGGAAGCAGGTCCTCGCCCATCCGGGTCAGCACGTACCCGCCTCGCTCCCGCTGGCCGGGTTCACGGTAGGGCACCTTCTCGATGACGCCCGCCGCCTCCAATTGCTTGAGCGCGCGCGACACTGCCGGCGCCGATACCCCGATGCGCTCAGAAAACTCATCGAATCGGGTTGAGCCGTAGAAACATTCGCGAACGATGAGGAACGCGGTCTTGGTCCCCAACAAGTCCAGGGCCTTCCCGATCGAACACGCATCGGTGTTCCAGCGGGAGCGGTCCCGCAGCAGCCGCTCGAACTCCATGGTCACCAGCCCATTGTAACTAACGCTTGCGTTATTCAGCTAGTCCCGCTAGCGTCCTAACTAATGTAATCGTTAGTCAGGAGACGGGAATGATCGAAAACAAGGTCGTATTGGTTACCGGAGGACGCCGCGGGTTGGGCGCCGCGATCGTCGACGAGGTGCTGAGCCGGGGAGCCCGCAAGGTCTACAGCACCGCACGCCAGCCATTCGAAGACCCGCGCGAGCAGGTGGTGACCAAACAGCTCGAGGTGGCCTCCGACTCTTCGGTGCAGGCCCTGGCCGCCGAGCTCACCGACGTTGAGATCGTGATCAACAACGCCGGTGTGCTGCATCCCGATTCGCTGCTCACCGGCGACCTCGATCACGTCGAAGCAACGTTCCAGACCAACGTATTCGGCCCGCTGCGGGTCATCCGGGCGTTCGCGCCGATCCTCAAGGTCAACGGCGGCGGAGCGATCGTCAACATTCACTCGGTGCTCTCGTGGCTGGGCGGCGCCGGCGCCTATGGTGCGTCGAAGGCCGCCATCTGGTCGGTGACGAACACGCTGCGCCTGGAGCTGGAACCTCAGCACACGCATGTGCTCGGCGTGCACGCGGGATTCATCGATACCGACATGGTGTCCGCGCTCGACGTTCCGAAGACCCCGCCCGGCGTGATCGCGGCACGGATTATCGATGCGCTGGAGAAGGGCGATAACGAGGTGTTGACCGACGATCTCACCGCCCAGGTCAAGTCCCAGCTGTCCGGCCCTGTCGAGAACCTCGCCTACCGCCCCGGCCACTAGTCCGCGCAACTACCAGGAGACGACCGAGATGCCCCTGTGGACGATCTACCACACACCAAATGTGTTTTCCGACAATGAGAAATCCGAACTCGCCAAGAGCATCACCGAGGTGTACATCACGGTGGGACTTCCACGGTTCTACGTGGTCACGGTGTTCAAGGAGATCGAACCGTCCGACTTCTATGTGGGCGGGGAACAGACCGGGACCGCCGTGCGGATCGTCGTGGATCACATCGCTCGCACCCTGCCCGACAAAGCCGGTCGCGAGCGCATCACCCAGTACCTGGGCCGGGTCCTGGCACCACACCTGGACAGGGCGCACGTGCACTGGGAGTTCCACATCGATGAGACCAGCGAGGAACTCTGGATGATCAACGGGCTGGTGCCGCCACCGATGAACTCGGAGGCCGAGCGTGAATGGGCGCGGACTAACCAGAGCAGTCCCTACCCGGCGCCCGTCTAACCGATCAGCTTGCGGAACTTACTGCGGTGGAACACGATCGGCGCCACCGTGGAGTGCACGGTCAACCCGTGAATGTTGAGGATGACGATCGCGTGATCACCGGCAGGCACCTCCGACTGAATGGAAGTCTCGATCCAGGCGGTGGTGCCGCCGATGAACACGGCACCGGTTTCTGTGGTCGAGGTATCCAGCCCCGCGAAGCGGTCACCGGTTTTGGCGGCCAGGGTGCGGGCGGCATCGTCATGTGCCTCTCCCAACACGCTGATACCCAGGCGTGGGGCCGCCCGCAGGTTGGGCCATGTCGTCGAAGAATTCTGCACGCAGAACGCCACGAGCGGCGGATCCAGGGACACCGGCACAAAGGTGCTGGCCGCTAATCCGGTTCGGGTTCCGCCGATCTCGGCGGCTATGGCAACCACACCGGTCGGGAAGTGCCCGAACGCCTCTCGCAGCGTCGCCGCGTCCAAAGTGGTATCGCTCGTCATAACTGGATGTCACCTCTAGTCTTGCTACATGACGTCACATGTGACCCTACGCGTCGACGGCGAGGTAGCTCGCGTCACCTTGTCCCGGCCCGAGAAGCTCAACGGACTCACCATCGACATGCTCAACGGGCTGACCGCCGCCGCGCGCCATATTGCCTCCGACACCTCGATCCGGGTGGTGGTGTTGTCCGGTGAGGGGGACACATTTTCTACCGGGCTGGATTTCGCGGCCGCCGGAAAGGACCCCGCGCGCGTCGTCGCGAACTTCATTCCGCTCCCCTGGCTGGGCACCAATGGTTTCCAGGAAGCCTGCTGGGCATGGCGCCGGTTACGCATCCCGGTGATCGCCGTCATTCAGGGTCGTTGCTACGGCGGCGGGCTGCAGCTGGCGCTGGCCGCCGACTTCCGGTTCACCACGCCCGACGCCGAGTTCTCCATCCTCGAAGCCAAATGGGGTCTCATCCCCGATATGTCCGGAAGCGTCACGCTGAGTCAATTGATCGGAATCGACACCGCCAAACGACTCACCATGACCGGCGAGATGTTCGACGGCTTCTACGCCAAGGAGATCGGCCTGGTCACCCAGGTGAGTGCCGACCCGGAGGCCGACGCACAGGAACTCATCGACCAAATCCTGTCCCGCTCCCCTGATTCGGTGGCGGCGACAAAGACCCTGTTCGACAGGGCATGGTCGATGGTGCCGCGACGGGCCTTCGGCCTGGAACGGCGCCTGCAGCTCCGGCTCATGCGTGGACCCAACTTCGCCATCGCACGCAAGGCTGGTATCGAGAAGACCGAACCTCAGTTCAAGGCCCGCAGCATCTAGAGGCGTTGCCTATGCGGAGCGATCCAACGCGATCTTGCTTCGCTCGTTACGCCGCGGGTACGCAGTCGCGGAGCTCGGGCGCCATGCCGTATGGGCCCCACATCTGCCGCTCCGCATCCTGCCGCGCCTCGGCCTCGTTACCTCCGTGGCCAGTCACGGCGCCGGCCCACTGCTTCATACCGAAGCCCATACCCGGCATGCTTCCCGGGCCAAAACCAGGAGGGCCAAAGTTGTTGTTGGCATAAACCTGACACTGGACCGCAACGGGCCCCTCCCCGGGTATCGCCGACGCGATGGGTGCAGCGAACAGCATCACCGCACATCCGATCCCCACAGCCATCGAACAGATCGTCCGCATGGTTCCTCCTCCTCGGTATATGGCGATAGTTTGCCACAGCCCGAGTATTACGCGTACAAGCGGTTCGCGGAGGGGAACCGGAGGATCGCTAGTTGCCTCCGTGTCCGTGCGCCGCAGCCACGTCGGGATGGGCTCGCAGCCGGCTTTTCCAGGCGTTCTCGCCGTACGTCGCGTGAATCGGATCGGCCGGATCGGTCGTGACACCGCGCGCGCGATCCCGCAATTCCGGCGGCAGATCCAACGTGGGGATCTGCGCGTCAAGCCTCGGATTGAAGAAGTAGGCAATCGAGATGCGAGGCTCCCCGGTCAGCGTCACGCGATGCCGAGTGGCGCGCAGATAACCGCCACTTGCCCGTTCAAGCAGCTCGCCGATGTTCACGATGAATGCGCCCGCACGCCCGGGTGCGTCCAGCCATGCCCCGTCCACCTCGACCTGCAGACCACCGACGTCCGGTTCGGCCAGCAGCAGGGTCAGCACGCCGGAGTCGCGATGCGCGCCTACTCCCTGCTCAGTCGTCCCGCTGGCGGGATACCGGATGACCTTGATCAGGGTCGCGGGTTCGGCATCGAACGCCTCATCGAACACTCCACCTGCCGACCCGAGGGCAATAGCCCACTCCCGCAGCAGCTTTCGGCCGACCGCGGCCAGGGCGGCATCCCAGCTCGTAAGGGTCGCCCTCAGCTCGGGAATCGCGTCCGGCCACTGGTTGGGCCCCTGCAACCAGAGGTAGTCGGGTCCATCGCCCCCCGCAGCGGCCCGGCGTTCCGGCCCGATGTCGATCTGCTCACGCCAATCGGTCAGCCCGCCGGTCAGTTCTCCCCCCAGCCGGGTGAATCCACGAAAATGGGGGCTCCGCACCATGGCAATGGCGTCCTTATCCGCTGCGGGCAACGCGAAAAGCCTGCGGGCGGCCGACAGCACCTCATCGACCAGCCGGGGTGAAACGCCATGGCCGGTGAGGTAGAAGAACCCAACCTCATGAGTGACTTCACGCAGCGTCGCGCGTAGCTGGTCCGGATCGCCAGACAGGTCGACGACGGGAAGATCAGCCATGCCCCCATGGTCCTCGGCAAGCTTCCCGAAGGCCACGGTCTTGACCGCCATGAGGAAATATCCCAAGTACGATGGCCAAACTGTCGGGCGAGAGGGACGCACAGGGGAAATGACGTCATCGGAGAGGCCGCCGCCGGGTGCGGGTAACCAGCAACCCGGAGACCTTCCGCCGGGGACAGTCATATCCGGTTACACGGTGGAGCGCGTCCTCGGCCGCGGCGGCATGGGAACCGTATACCTGGCCGCCAATCCGAACCTGCAACGTCCCGAAGCTCTGAAGATCCTCAGCGCCCAAGCATCACGTGATCCAGCCTTCCGGGCACGGTTCATGCGCGAAGCCTCGCTCGCCGCCGCCCTGGACCATCCCAACATCGTCACGGTGCACAACCGCGGCGAGACACCAGAGGGCGATCTGTGGATCGCCATGCAGTACGTCCAGGGCAGCGATGCGCACTCGGAGTCGATGAGCGGACGCATGTCGCTGACCCGCGCCGTTCACATCATCGGAGAGGTCGCCAAGGCGCTCGACTATCTGCATGCCCGCGGTCTGGTGCACCGTGACGTGAAGCCGGCCAACATCTTGTTGTCCGAGGGAGATCGCCGAATCATGCTGGGCGACTTCGGTGTCACCCGCGCACTCGACGACAGCAACACCGTCACCTCGGCGGGGAGCGTGACCGCGACGATCGGATACGCCGCACCGGAGGTCTTGTCCGGCGCGGCCGTCGACGGCCGCGCCGACGTGTACGCCTTGGGCTGCACGCTCTTTCGGATGCTGACGGGCCAGCCGCCCTTCGGCTCCGGCGCCTCACTACCCGCGATCATCAACGCGCACCTTTCGGCGCCGCCGCCCCGGATCTCCCAATTCGCCTCTGTACCTGAGTCAATGGATGCCCTGATCGCAAAAGCGATGGCCAAGAATCCCGCTGATCGGTACCAGAGTGCCGGGGAGTTCGCGCTGGCCGCGCAGCAGATCCTGGCAGACCCGCATCAGCAGCGGCAGACGGTGACCCAGCCGGTGCCCACTGCGACAACGCTGCCCGATTCGGCGCGAACATTGGTCAAACACAAACGCATTGCGGCGATCATCGGCACTGCCATCCTGCTCGTCGCATCAGCCGTGGTCGCGGTCGTGATCTGGCCGCGCCACGACAGCCAGACAAAACCCGCACACCCATCCGGCCCGAGCGGTGGCACGGTGAAGCCGGGCGAATCGCTGGCCGGACAACAGAACGATGTCCTCGACACCTTGTTACCCGGCCAGTTCGACTATCCCGAGGGGTGGGAGAAGAATCCCTCACCCACCTTCAGATCTGGGGAGTTCAATCCGGCGGTGCCGCCCGGCGCGGCCACCACCATCGGCGGTACCCCGTTGGGCTGCAATACCATTGACCCCATATGGGCACTGCGCCCCCGCGAGACGGCGACGTTGTATCTACGCGATCGCAAGAAACCCGAGCGGGAGATCCTCATCCGGATCGTCCCGGCATCCGATGCCCTCTCCACGGACAGCACGTCCGATGCGTTGAAGAGGTGCGACGCCATCGCGTACACCATGCCCGGCGCGAGCACCACGTGGCGATGCTCGTTCGAGTTCGACGAGCCGGCGCCGGTCCAGAATGCCCAAAAAGAGCTCACCGCAACGGAATCGTGCTTTATGTTTCCGTCCGGGGCGAACAGTATTCGCCAACACGTCTCATTCAACGTCGTGCGCGGCCTACTCGTGTACATCCTGGCCAGCGGCGCCTCCAACAGCAACGACGCGGCGGGCTCCCTCAGCGCGACCGCGCTGAACTTCGCGACCACCATGCGAATTCTGCGTTACGGCCGCTAGCCCTTCGGCGACCAGGGCGTGAGCCAGTCGGTGGGCTCCCAACCCTCGACCGCTGCCAGCAGCTCGTACATCGTTGCGCCATCGATGGATTCGCGAAGAATATCGGCATGCCCGGCATGCCGGGCAAGTTCCTCGATGATGTGCAACGCCACCCACCGCACATTCCAGGCATCGACGTCCTTGGGGAACCACGGCGCGGAGGGGACGGGCACCGGCGTGTCCAGCCCCTTCTCTTTGATCGCGGCCAGTGTCGCCGCGCTCTGCGCGGAGAACGCGGCCACGGCTCCGGCAAGCGTTTCGTCAGCACGCAAGGTGAACTCGTCATCGGCCCGTTGGCGGTCGGGGCCGGAGTGGGGCGCGGCGACAATCTTGTCCGTCCAGCCCGCCAACATGTTGGTGACGTGCTTGATAAGCCCACCGATAGACAACGTGCCCGCCGTCGGGGTCAGACGCGCCTGATCGTCGGTCAACCCGAAGGCCACAATCCGAAAGGCGTCTTGCTGCTGAGCGATGTACTCGATCAGCCCGTCCAACTCGGTCGGAACGGGTGGGGGCATGGCGGGCATAGAAGTTCCTCTCAGGGCTGTGAGCTGGCATGCACAAGCCAACACCAGACCACCGACATCACTCCCCAGAACGGCGAGGAAATGGCCCCTGACCTGCGATATCGAATTGTGATGACAACCACAAGGCCAGGACTTTTGTCACACGCTATGCAGCGGTATAGTTCAGTTGTTACCGGTGGGTAACTTAATCACAAGTAAGAACCCAACCGAATATCAGAACAGCCCCACGAGACCACGGTCAGACCCAAGAGAAAGCAATGACGCACATGGGCCACTACAAGTCGAACGTCCGCGACCTGGAGTTCAACCTCTTCGAGCTCTTCAACATCCAGCAGGTATTCGGTGGTGAGGAATTCCCCGAGCTGGACGAAGAGACCGCTCGTACGTTCCTTTCCGAGATGCGCACCCTCGCCGAGGGACCGCTGGCCGATTCGTTCGCCGAGGGCGACCGCAACCCGCCGGTCTTCGATCCGGAGACTCACTCGGTGTCCATCCCCGAGGCCTTCAAGAAGTCCGTCAAGGCCATCACCGACGCCGGCTGGGATCGCCTCGGCCTGATCGAGGAACTCGGCGGCAGCCCGGTTCCTCGCTCGCTGATGTGGGCCATCCAGGAGATGATCCTCGGCGCCAACCCCGCGGTCTGGATGTACAGCGGCGGTGCCGGTTTCGCGCAGATCTTCTACAACGTGGCCACCGACGAGCAGAAGAAGTGGGCCGAGTTCGCCGCCGAGCGCGGCTGGGGCGCCACCATGGTGCTCACCGAGCCCGACGCCGGTTCGGACGTGGGCGCCGGACGCACCAAGGCCGTCAAGCAGGACGACGGTTCCTGGCACATCGACGGTGTGAAGCGCTTCATCACCTCGGGTGACTCCGACGACATGTTCGAGAACATCATGCATCTGGTGCTGGCGCGCCCCGAGGGTGCCGGCCCCGGCACCAAGGGTCTGTCGCTGTTCTTCGTGCCCAAGTTCATCCCCAACTTCGAGACCGGCGAGCCGGTCGAGCGCAACGGCGTCTTCGTCACCAACGTCGAGCACAAGATGGGCCTGAAGGTTTCGGCCACCTGTGAGCTGAGCCTGGGACAGCACGGCGTTCCCGCCAAGGGCTGGCTCGTGGGCGAGGTGCACAACGGCATCGCGCAGATGTTCGACGTCATCGAGCAGGCCCGCATGATGGTGGGCACCAAGGCCATCGCCACCCTCTCGACCGGCTACCTCAACGCCCTCGAGTACGCCAAGACCCGCGTACAGGGTGCGGACATGACGCAGCTGACCGACAAGACCGCTCCGCGCGTCACCATCACCCACCACCCGGACGTGCGCCGCTCGCTTCTGACCCAGAAGGCATACGCCGAGGGCCTGCGCGCGCTGTACCTCTACGCCACCACCTTCCAGGACACCGTGGCCGCCAAGACCCTCAACGGTGTCGAGGCCGAAGAAGCCGTGCGACTCAACGATCTGCTGCTGCCGATCATCAAGGGTGTGGGCTCTGAGCGCGCCTACGAAAAGCTCACCGAGAGCCTGCAGACCTTCGGTGGATCGGGCTTCCTGCAGGACTACCCGATTGAGCAGTACATCCGTGACGCCAAGATCGACTCGCTCTACGAGGGCACCACGGCGATCCAGGCCCAGGACTTCTTCTTCCGCAAGATCGTCAAGGACCAGGGCAAGTCGCTGGCCTTCATCTCCGGCCAGATCGAACAGTTCGTCAACAGCGAGACCGGCAACGGCCGCCTCAAGGCCGAGCGCGCGCTCCTGGCAACGGCTCTGGAGGACGTGCAGGGCATGGCCGCGACCATGACCGCCAACCTGATGGCCGCCCAGCAGGAGATCACCCAGGTCTACAAGGTCGGCACGGCCTCCGTGCGCTTCCTGATGAGCGTGGGCGACCTGCTGATCGGCTGGCTGCTGCAGCGTCAGGCCGCCGTGGCCATCGAGGCTCTCGATGCCGGTGCCACCGGTGCCGAGAAGTCCTTCTACGAGGGCAAGATCGCAGTCGCTTCGTTCTTCGCCAAGAACATGCTGCCGCAGCTCACCTCGACTCGGGCCATCCTGGACAACGTCGACAACGACCTCATGGAACTCGACGAAGCCGCTTTCTGATCCGTTAACCACGAAGCCCCTGTTTCCCGCTGGGAGACGGGGGCTTCGTGCATTCCCGGGTACCGCCGTTTTCAGACCACACATAGGGTTGCCCTATGCCTCGTTACTACCGCGACCAGCAAGCATGGAAAGACCTCCAGAACTTCCTTCCCGAGCGGCTCCGCCTCGACGAGTCGACGGTGCCGCAGGAGGAGTTCTGGGACTGGCACGGTAATCAGGTACACCTCGACCGGTACCCCAACCCCGCGGCGTCGGTGAAGGTGGTTCTGCTGCACGGTGTCGGCACCAATGGCCGTCAGATGTCGCTCATCCTCGGTGCGCCGTTGGCGCGCAGGGGCTTCGAGACCGTGGCGATCGACAACCTCGGCTACGGCCTTACCGATCTCGCGCCGGGAGCGGTGCCGGGATACGGCGACTGGGTGGACCTGGTGGTCGACTATCTGGAGTACGAGCGGCGGCGCGACGTGCGACCCATAGTCCTGTACGGGCTCAGTGCCGGCGGCATGCTCGCGTACCACGTGGCGGCCAAGGCGCCGCGCGACACGGTGCGGGGAATCATCGGCATGACGTTCCTGGATCAGCGGGTGCGTGAGGTGGCCGACGGCACCGCACATGATCTGCTGACCGCACGCGTCGGCGTCCCGTTCCTGCGACTCGCGGCCAAGACGCCCGCCCGGCGAGTGCGTTACCCCATGTGGCTGGCCGCCAAGATGAGCACGCTGGCGAACAACCGGGCGGCGATGAAGGTCTTCATGAAGGACCGCACGTCTGCGGCCAACTGGGTCAGCGTGAAGTTCCTGGCCGAGTACATGAGCTACGCCCCCGCCGTCGAGCCCGCCGATTTCGACGTGTGCCCGATCATCCTCACTCAGCCTGAGGAGGATCGATGGACCCCCTACGAGTTCAGCCGGCCGGTGCTCGATCCCATCACCAAGGTGCCGGTGACGGTGGTACCGCTGGAGCGAACCGGGCACTACCCGCTGGAAGATCCGGGGCTGAAGCAATTGGAAGACGCGGCGGTCGGATTCATCCGCGCCATCGCGGGCTGACCGCTTCGGTCGACCTTCGATGGCAAACTTGACCCATGACCGAAGCCCGACGTGCCGTGCTGGTTCTCTCATTGGTCGCAACCAGCCTGCTGACCTTCCTGCTCGGCGTCACCGATCCCGCGGCACCCATGTTCTATCCCACCCGCTTCCTGATCTGGAATCTGTTTCTGGCCTGGCTGCCCGTCTTCGCCGCGCTCGCGTTTTCTGCTGTCCGGCATAAGATTTGGCTGATCCCGATCGGGTTGGTGTGGCTCGCCTTCTTGCCCAACGCACCGTATCTGGTCACCGATATGGTGCACCTGATCGACGGCATCGCGTTCTGGCGCCATGTGCTGCAGTACGGCGTGGCCGCCTGGACCGGAATCATCCTGGGCGTTGTGTCACTGCGATTGGTGCACCGGCGAATCCAGCGCGACTTCGGCAGGGTCACCGGGTGGATCGTCGTGGTCATCTCCGTTGGCCTATGCGCCGTCGGCGTGGTGATCGGACGCTTCCAGCGCTGGAACTCCTGGGACCTGATTCACCGGCCGGGCGCCGTCGCGGCGAGCACCCTGGAGTGGGTGAGCTCCCCGTTCTCCTTTGTGGCCCATACCGGTGTGGCGGTGGCCGTGGCCGCGTTCTTCGGGCTGGCGTACCTGACCGTGTGGTCGCTATCCGCTCCCGACGAGCAGCCCACGCGCACAGACGCGAAACGCACGCAGCACACCGCAATTCAGGGCACTTAACGCCGATTCGAAAAACTCGCTACCGCACCAGAGCACCGACACGTTCGGCGAGCTCGGCCACCGGGAGCCGGCCATCCAATTCCACCGTGGCGCTCTGGCGCAGCAGTGGCTCCACGTCTTCGGTGTACCGCGCGATCTCGGCCCGCTCGGCTTCGGTCCGGCCGTACGAGTTGTTGGTCCGCGAGCTCACGCGGGCGATTGCCACCTCCAGCGGCACGCTGAGCAGCACCACGTGGCCGAACCTGTCATAGAAGTCCACCTGGTTGTCCACGGTGCCGGACACGATGACCTCCAAACGCTGGTCTAGTAGCACGGTCATTCGGGCGGCATCCCAGCTGCCGTCCGCCAGCGTCCAGCCGTCGTAGTCGGTATCGACGGTGGGAAATCCACGACGCGCCAACTCCTCAAGCAGCGTGGTCTTCCCAGTTCCCGACATTCCCGTCACCAGCACCCGCGCCACATCTGAACCATATGCGGTGGCGCGTCGTTGAAAGCAGGAGAAGAGTGAACCCCAACGGAGGTGACGATGGAGCAGACAGCACGAAGGATCATCGCGGGTCTTATCGCCGCGGCCGCCGCGCTGGCGGCCGGACAACTGATCGCCGCCGCAGTCGCCCCGGATTCCGCGCCGTTCTACGCAGTCGGGAACATGGTTGTCGATCACACCCCGGCAGCCGTGCGCGAATGGGTCATCGGGGTCTTCGGCACCTCCGACAAGGCGGTGTTGTTCGCATGCCTATCCGCGATCATCGCCGTGATCGCTGCGACGGCCGGTCTCGTCGAACGCGAGCGGCGATACGGCTCGGTCCTGATCGCGGTGCTCGGTGTCATCGGTGCACTTGCCGCCGCAACCCGGCCGACGGGAGAGTTCAGCTGGATCTGGCCCTCGGTGCTCGCGGCCGTCGTCGGAGTGCTTGTGCTGCACGTGCTGATCGGCCGCGCCGACAGCGAAGACTCACCAGACCGGCGCAAATTCTTTGGAGCGGCAGCGGCTTTCGCGGCCGGATCGGCGGGCGCCTACTGGCTCGGCAGCCGTTGGAGCAAGGGCGCCGTCGTCGCCGAAGAACGTCGCGAGGCGACCCTGCCTGCACCCGTCGCACCCGCGCCGCCGCTGCCCGCCGGGATCGACGTCAAGGGTGCGGTTCCCTACATCACCAGTAATACGGACTTCTACCGAATCGACACTGCCCTGCGGGTGCCCCAGCTGACCACTGCCGAATGGCAGCTCAACATTCACGGCATGGTCGACCGACCCCGCACCGTGACGTGGGCCGAGCTCACCGCGATGGCGGCTACCGAGCGTGCGGTGACCCTGACATGTGTCTCCAACGAGATCGGCGGGGACTTGATCGGCAACGCGATGTGGACCGGCTTTCCGATCAAACCGATACTGGAATCCGTTGGAGTCCATGGCGATGCGGACATGCTGTTGTCGAAGAGCGCCGACGGCTGGACGGCCGGTACACCGCTGGACGTGCTCACCGACGGTCGCGACTCGATTCTCGCGATCGCGATGAACGGGACACCCCTACCCGTCGAGCACGGATATCCGGTGCGGCAGGTGGTGCCTGGGCTGTACGGCTATGTCTCCGCGACCAAATGGGTTGTCGACTGGGAGATCACCCGATTCGATACCGCCCGCGCCTACTGGACCGTCCGCGGCTGGTCGGCGCGCGGTCCGATCAAGACGGGCTGCCGCATCGATACGCCCCGAACCGGCGGCCGCCTCAGCACGGGCACACAGATCGTGGCCGGGACGGCATGGGCCCAGCACCGGGGCATCACCAAGGTAGAAGTACAGATCGACGACGGGCCTTGGCAGCCAGCAACGCTCGCACCCGAGTACTCGATCGACACCTGGCGGCAATGGTGGTTCGGCTGGCAAGCGACACCAGGTGAGCACATCATCACGGCGCGGGCCACCGATAGCACCGGAGCGGTGCAGACCGATCAGATCGCGTCCCCGGTGCCCGATGGGGCGACGGGATATCCGAAACGACTCGTGACCGTCGGAGCCTGACTAACCGAACTCCACAATGCTGCGAATATTCTTGCCCTGCTTCATGTCTCGATAACCTTGCGCGATATCGTCGAGCGCATAGGTGCGCGTCACCATCTCGTCCGTCTTGAGTTCCCCGCTGGCATACAGCGCCACCATGGTGGGTACCGCTTCAAACGGGCTCCAGTTCCCGTAGATGACACCCTTGATGGTCTTCTGCATCAGCGTCACCATGCTCAGGTCCAGTGACACGTCCTCGGGGCGGAACGCGCCCATACTGGTCATGGCCACCGTGCCGCCCTTACGGATGGACGCCACGGCGTCCGTGAGGTCGCCCGGCTCCATTCGGCCCACCGTGATCATGGTGGCGTCGGCGCCCTGACCGTTGGTGTACGAGCGGGCCCGTTCGGCTGCCTCGTCCATTGTCGCGAACACCTCGGTGGCCCCGAACGTCTTTGCGGCCTCACGCTTGTATGCCACCGGGTCGACCAGGAGAACGTTCGCCGCTCCGGAATGTGCGGCCCCCTGAACCGCGGCGGCACCGACTCCGCCCAGGCCCATGACGATCACCGTCTGCCCGGGCTTGACCGCGGCGGCATTGACGGCGGTACCCCATCCGGTGCCCATCGCACACCCCAACAGGCACAACCGATTCAACGGCAGCTCCTTGGGAACCTTGTACGCGGACTGCACCGAGACGGTGGTGTACTCGCTGAACGCCGAGAGCCCCAACTGCTGCCCGCAGGGCTGCCCGTCGAGGCGCAATCGATAGCTGGTGGGGTCGTCGAATCTGGATCCGGTGAGCGCATAGGCGCCGGCATCGCAGAGCTGCTGCATTCCGCGCGAACACCACAGGCAGCGTCCGCAGGCCGGCAGGAATGTCAGCACCACGTGGTCTCCGACGGCGAATTGTGTTGTGCCGTCGCCGACCTTCTCCACCACGCCGGCACCCTCGTGGCCTCCACACATAGGCAGCATTGCCACCGGGAAATCTCCGGTGGCGATGTGGTCGTCGGAATGACACAGACCGACCGCCACCATCCGGACCATGATCTCGCCGGGGCGCGGGTCTTCCACCTCCACCACACAGGGCTCGAATTCCCCTGGCACGCTTCGGATCACCGAAGCGTGAGAACGTCGATAGGCCACCGTCAATTACCCCTGCGGCTGCGACGTACGGCTGATGGTTCGCCCTTGTCATGCGCCGCGAAGTCGGTCAGCTCACGGCCGCGCATCCTGTTGATCACCCGCTGGTGCTCGCGGGCATGGTAAGCAAGCGGCGAATAGGTGACACGCTCCGGTAGCACCCGATACGCGGCGCGATACACCGCGAAGAATCTGCGCAGCAGACGCTCGTCGCGCTCGGACCATGCGACCCCCAGAACGTCGCGCACCCGCTGATCCATGGCACCGAAGGTCAAGACGAAGAAGACACGGGAAATCGGCGCCAGCACCGGCTTCAACGCCGCAACCACGAGACCCAAGGGCACCCAACGCGGGATCCGCCGGGCCAACGGTGAGTCCTCGATGCCACTCAAAGGGTCGACCAGCTTCCCCAAATTCTCCGCAACCGCAGGATGATTGATGAGAACCTGCTCGACCATGCGGTCGTAGTACTCCCAGAACTCCGCGCGCGATGTGGGGTATCCGCGCTCGGGGACCTGCGTGATGCGGGCCAGCAGGCGGTTGTCCTGAAAGAGCCTCTCGTCTTCCTCGTCGGTCAAGTCACGTCCCAGGAACCGCGGAGTCACGCGGCGGCCTGCCACATAGGCCGTCGCGATCACCCAGGCGTATGCCTCCGGGTCGAGTGCGCTGATGTGCTTGCCCTGCCGACTGCCGGTCTCGCCCTCCATCTGCAACGGCCGATGCATCGTGCGCAGCCAATAGCCCTGTTCGATCGCGGCCTTACCCCCGAATATCCACTGCTGCACCGCATCGAAGGAGCGGATCGCACGGCCCGCCGGATCCCGGTCTGCCACCGAGTACCGATCGGTCACATCTCCAATCACCGGATGCATGCCCTGCATGATGAATGCGGCGCCCACCGCGGGCAGGTACAGCCATTGCCCGCCGAGGGTGGCGGTCACGCCGAGCGGGTCGAACAGCTCGGGCACCGGCTGCGCCCAATCACCCGATACCGAATCCTGCGTTGCCGGGGACTCCACCAGTGCAGTCACAACGAAACCTCCTTGTGTCGTTACCCGAAAAGCTAACGTGAACACCAGGTCGCATATAAGTCTCATCTGGGGGACGCCATGGCATCGGATAACCGCAGCTCACGGCTGCGCAAAGCGCCACAGCAACACCGATCCCGGGAATTGGTCGCAAAAATCGTGACGGCGACGGGCAAGCTGCTGCTCACCGACGGCCCCGAGGCGATCACCACCAACCGCATCGCCGCCATCACCGGGATCAGTAAGGGATCGATCTACCAGTACTTCCATACCAAGGACGACATCATCATGGCGGCGGTCCGAGACGCCGCCGAGCGACAACTTCCGGGGGTCCGCTCAGCGCTGGCGGCTAACGCGCTAGCGCCGCCACACCAGATGATGGACTCCGCGATCGATATGTTGATCGCCTTCACCACCGACAACGCCCCCACCCTGCGCTATCTCAACGAAAATCCGGAGTTCGCCCGCGAGGTCGAGGCCAGCTCGAACATGCCGGTCCTGATGCAAACGATGATGACCCTGCATGTTCAGCAGTACCGCGATCAGTACCACGCCGATCTCGAACCGGAGACCATCGCGTGGCTCTTCATCAACTCGGCGATCACCACCACGCTGATGTTCTTCCAAACCGACCGGAGCCCGATCGATCTCCAACAACTGCGGGTGGGGCTGAAACGAATGGCATACGGTCTGTTGACTTCGTAGCCGATCCCGATAATGGCGGGACCCAAGAAAGTAGGTGGCCTCGCGCCGCCGTCGGGTCGGGGGGTCGGACGGTGGCGCGAGGCTACCCATGTATCGACACCTAATCGAAGAGCGTTACACGCTCCCCGAAAAAACTTGAAACTTTTTTTCACGATGCCCCGAGAATGCCAAAACCCCCGGTCACAGGCTTGCGCCCAGGACCGGGGGTCTCGATGGAGTGCTTAAGTGACTCAGGCTTCCAGGATGGCGGTCACGCCCTGGCCACCCGCGGCACAGACCGAGATGAGTCCGCGGTACGTGCCGGTCCCGCCGTTCTCCCTCTTCTTCTCGGCAAGCTGCTTGGCCAGCTGAGCCACGATGCGGCCACCGGTGGCCGCGAACGGGTGCCCGGCCGCCAGCGAGGAGCCGTTGACGTTGAGCTTGGACCGGTCGATCGCACCCAGAGGCTTATCGAGGCCCAGGCGCTCCTTGCAGTAATCCGCCGACTCCCACGCCTGCAGCGTCGCGAGCACCACCGAGGCGAAGGCCTCGTGGATCTCGTAGAAGTCGAAGTCCTGCAGGGTCAGACCGTTGCGGGCCAGCAGGCGCGGCACCGCGTAGGTCGGAGCCATCAGCAGCCCGTCGGGGCCGTTGATGTAGTCCACCGCCGCGGTTTCACCGTCGACGAAGTAGGCCAGCACGGGGAGGCCGCGCTCGGCTGCCCACTCCTCGCTGGACAGCAGCGCCACGGAGGCACCGTCGGTCAACGGGGTGGAGTTACCCGCGGTCATGGTGGCGTCGCCGTGCTTCACGCCGAACACCGGCTTCAACGTCGCCAGCTTCTCCACGCTCGAGTTCGGGCGCAGGTTGTCGTCGCGGTACAGGCCCAGGAACGGGCTGATCAGGTCGTCAAAGAAGCCGCGGTCGTAGGCGGCGGCCATCTTCTGGTGGCTGGCCGCGGCCAGGGCGTCCTGGTCGGTGCGCTTGACACCAGCCTGCTTGGCGGTGATGGCCGCATGCTCACCCATGGACAGCCCCGTGCGGGGCTCGCCGTTCTGGGGGATGTCGACACCGAGGGCGGCGGGCAGCTTGCCGAGCAGCTTGAGCCGGGTCACGTTGTCCTTGGCACGACGGATTGCCAGCAAGGTGTGGCGAAGATCATCACCGAAGTTGATGGGTGCATCGGAGGTGGTGTCCACGCCGCCGGCCAGCACCGACTCGTAACGGCCGAGCGCGATACCGTCAGCACCGACAATGGCCGCCTGCAGACCCGTGCCGCAGGCCTGCTGAAGGTCGAAGGCCTGTGTGTACGGGGACAACGGGCTGCCCAGCACTGACTCGCGGGTGAGATTGAAATCACGGCTCAGCTTGAGAACCGCACCGGCGATGACGGCGCCCAGGCGCTCGCCCTTGAGGTTGAAGCGGTCGGAGGCGCCGGTGATGGCGGCGGTCAACATGTCCTGGTTGGAGGCGTTCGCGTAGGCGCCGTCCGAGCGTGCGAAGGGGATGCGGTTACCACCGAGAACCGCGACGCGGCGGCGACCTTGCGAAGCGTCTGACTTGCGTGCCGAGCTAGTTGCCACTTGTCTCTCCACTGTTAAGGGGGCAGGATTACCGAGCATTCTTACTCTGGAGTAAGTTCTTTGTCGAGTTCACCCTAGACCAACCACTTTGGACGACCCCTACAGCGACCACTAAGGAAACGGCACATGTCCCCCAAGCTCACTGACGACCTCTACGCGCTGCTGGTCAACTCCGGGCCCGGCAACCTGCTCGCCGGCCGCCTGGGTATCCCGCAGCCCGAGAACCTGCGCCGTTACAAGAAGGGCCAGCCCGCGCTGGCCGGCCCCGTGCTGATTGGCGGCGAGGGCCGCCTCGCCGAGCCGCTGCGCGCCGCGCTGGCCGACGACTACGACCTGGTCTCCAACAACGTCGGCGGTCGCTGGGCCGACAAGTTCGGTGCCCTGGTCTTCGACGCCACCGGCATCACCACCCCGGTCGAGCTCAAGGGCCTGCACGAGTTCTTCACCCCCGTGCTGCGCAACGTGGGCAAGTCGGGCCGCCTGCTGGTCATCGGCACCACCCCGGACAAGGCCGCCACCACCGATGAGCGGATCGCCCAGCGCGCCCTCGAAGGTTTCACCCGCTCGCTGGCCAAGGAGTTCGGCAACGGCGCCACCGTGCAGCTGGTGTACGTGCATCCCGATGCCAAGACCGCGGCCACCGGCCTGGAGTCGACCGTCCGCTTCATCCTGTCGGCGAAGTCCACCTACGTGGACGGCCAGGTGTTCTATGTGGGCGCCGACGACTCCACCCCGCCCGCCGATTGGGACAAGCCGCTGGCCGGCAAGGTCGCCATCGTCACCGGCGCCGCGCGCGGTATCGGTGAGACCATCGCCGAGGTGTTCGCCCGCGACGGCGCCGCCGTCGTCGCGATCGACATGCCGTCGGACGACCTGACCGCCGTCGCGCAGAAGGTTGGCGGAACGTCGCTGGCGTTGGACGTCACCGCGGCCGACGCCGTCGACCAGATCACCGCGCACCTCAAGGAGCACCACGGCGGCAAGGCCGACATCCTGGTCAACAACGCCGGTATCACCCGCGACAAGCTGCTGGCCAACATGGACGATGGCCGCTGGGATTCCGTCATCGCGGTGAACCTGCTTGCACCGCAGCGCCTTACCGAAGGGCTGATCGAGAACGGGACCATTGGAGACGGTGGACGCATCGTCGGCCTGGCCTCCATCGCCGGCATCGCCGGTAACCGCGGCCAGACCAACTACGGCGCCACCAAGGCCGGAATGATCGGTATCACCCAGGCGCTGGCCCCGTCGCTGGCCGAGAAGGGCATCACCATCAACGCCGTCGCGCCGGGCTTTATCGAGACCAAGATGACCGCGGCCATCCCGCTGGCCAACCGCGAGGTGGGCCGCCGCATCAACTCGCTGAACCAGGGTGGCGAGCCGGTGGACGTCGCCGAGACCATCGCCTACTTCGCCAGCCCGGCTTCGAATGCTGTGACCGGCAACGTGGTTCGGGTCTGCGGCCAGTCCTGGTTGGGGGCCTGATCATGGGCGCTGCCACGACACAACCCTCCGGCCTTCGCAACATGGCCATGGCCGCGGTCGGTGCGCTGCCGTTCATCCCACGCCCGTCCACGCTGCCCAGCAGGGTTGTCCGGACACACGGTGTGCGGATCGACCCTGCGCACGTCGCCGCCTACGCCAAGGTGACCGGCTTGAGTTTCACCGACAAGGTGCCGGTGACATACCCGTTCGCGCTGCAGTTCCCCTCGGTGATGGAGTTGGTGACGGGATTCGACTTCCCCTTCCCGGCCATCGGCACCGTGCACCTGGAGAACCACATCACCCAGCATCGCGCCATCACCGCGACCGACACCGTCGATATCGAGGTGCGCACGGAGAACCTGCGCGAGCACCGCAAGGGCCTCCTGGTGGACGTCCTGACCGACATCACCATCGGCACCGACACTGTCTGGCAGCAGACCATGACGTTCCTGCGTCAGCAGCGCACGAGCCTGTCCGACGGGCCCAAGTCCGAACCGCCGAAGGCCGTCAAGCTGCCGCCGCCGAACTCGACGCTGCGCATCAGCGGCGGGCAGATCCGTCGGTACGCGTCGGTGGGCGGAGACCACAACCCGATCCACACCTCGTCGATCGGCGCCAAGGCGCTGGGCTTCCCGAAGGCAATTGCTCACGGAATGTTCACCGCCGCAGCGGTTCTGGGGAACATTCAGGGCGAGATCCCAGATGCCGTGCGCTATGACGTCAAGTTCGGCAAGCCGATCCTGCTGCCCGCCTCGGTGGGCGTGTGGATCGAGAAGGATGGCAACGGCTGGGATATCGCCGTCCGCAATCCGAAGAAGGGTGACCCGCACCTGAACGGGACCATCACCCCGCTCTGATAGGCACCGCATAGGGGCCCGCGACTGGAATTCCGGTCGCGGGCCTTCTGCATTCGCCGAGTGTCGACTTTCCGCGAGAAATCGCGACAAGGCGGCCCGACAACTCGACACTCGGCGAAAAGTGTTGCCGGACCCCTCGGGTAATACTCACGCTGATCTCGACGGCTGTACTTCGGCGAATCGATCGTTACGATCGCACGTCACTTGCCTGCAGCAAATTCGAGGAGTACGTCGTGTCAGCGGACGAGGCCCACCAAGAAACACCACCTGTCGATTGGCGGGCGCTGCTGCGACAGCTTCCCCTGTTGAACATCCTCGGCGTGGTCGCCGTCCTCGTGGCGGCGACCCTGGTGGTGGTCAAGAACCTCCCCGACCACAGCACCGATCAGCTGCTCAATGTCTCCTACGACCCGACGCGTGAGCTCTACAACGTCCTCGACGGCACCTTCACCAAGCAGTACAAGGACAAGACCGGGAAGACGATCGAGATCAAGCGCACCAACGGCGGATCGGGACGGCAGGCGCGCAGCGTCCTGGACGGCAGTCAGCACGCCGACGTGGTGTCGCTGGCATCCATCAGCGACGTGGACACGCTGAGCCTGCGCGGGCTGATCGCACCCAACTGGCGTCAACGACTGCCCAACAACTCCATCCCGTACACCTCGACGATCGTGTTCGTCGTCCGCAAGGGCAACCCCCGCGGCATCCACGACTGGCCCGACCTGGCGCAGGAGAACGTCGCCGTCATCACGCCGAACCCCCGCACTTCCGGGAACGGACAGCTCTCCGTGCTCGCGGCATGGGGCTCGGTGGTGACGCGCGGCGGGACCGAGTCGGACGCGCGCGCCTATCTCGCGTCGCTGTTCCGGAACGTCGCCGCACTCGACAGCGGAGCACGCGGCGCCACCAACACGTTCTCGGTTCAACGACTCGGTGACGTGCATCTGACGTGGGAGAACGAGGCGATCAACGAGGTCGACGCCAACAAGGGTGAACTCGAGATCGTCTATCCGCCGGTGAGCATCCGCGCCGAGCCCGCCGTCGCCTGGGTGGACGCCAACCTGACCGATCCCAAGCGGACCGCGATTGCCAAGGCGTATCTGGAATACCTCTTCACCGACGAGGCACAGGAAGTAGCCGCACAGCGCGGGTACCGTCCGATCAAGCCCGAAATCCTTGCCCGCCACAGCAATACACTGCCCGCGATAAATCTGTTCCCCATCACGGCGATCGCATCCAGTTGGGACGACGCGCGGCAGAAGTTCTTCTCCGACAACGGCATCTACGAGACCATTCCGCGCACCACCAACCGGGGCACCACCACCTTCGCCTCCGACAGACAAGGACGCTAGATGCCGTCGGCACTGCGAGTATTCGAGAACTACGACGCCATCAAAGCCCGTCGCGACATCATTGCTGGTCTGACGGTCGCGGCAATATCACTGCCCCAGGCCATGGCCTACGCGCTCATCGCCGGGGTCGATCCGAAATACGGTGTCTACTCCGCGATCGTGGTCGCGGCCATCGCATCGATCTTCGGATCCTCTTCGCACCTCATCAACGGGCCCACCAGTGCGATCTCACTGCTGGTGTTCAGCTCACTGGCATTCCTGGATCCGGAAAACCGAACTGGACTGTTCGAGGCACTGTTCCTCCTGGGCGTGCTGGTCGGTGGTATCCAGATCCTTATCGCCGTCTTCAAGCTCGGCGACCTCACCCGGTACATCTCCGAATCCGTCGTCATCGGATTCATGGCAAGTGCCGCCCTACTGTTGGCCATCGGCCAGCTGGCCAACGCTATCGGCGTGCGCGACAAGGGAGATGGGCACATGCAGGTGCTCCAACGCGCCTGGCTCACCCTGTTTCACGGCGACGCTGTGAACTACCGTGCATTGATCCTGAGCGGCTCGGCAGTGGTGTTGGCAGTGCTCCTGCGCCGGTTGGTCCAACGCTATGGCCTGCCACAGATCGACATGCTGCTGGTGCTCGTCGTCACGGCCGTCATCGCCTACGCGTATGGCTGGTCCGTGCCGGATGGCACCGGACACACCGACGTGAAGATCTCGGGCAAGATCCCCGCCAGCCTTCCGGAATTCCACATTCCCGAGGTCCAGGTGAGCACCCTGGGCGAGCTGTCGCACGGCGCGCTGGCCATCGCGTTCATCGGCCTGATAGAGGCGTTGTCGATCGCCAAGGCCATCGCTCACCACACCGGGCAGCAGATCGATTACAACCGTCAGATCCTCGCCGAGGGTCTGGCCAACCTGGCCGGCGGATTCTTTCAGAGCCTGCCCGGCTCGGGTTCGTTGTCCCGCTCGGCGATCAACTACCAGTCCGGCGCGGCGACCAGATTTTCCGGAATCGTCAGTGCCGCAACCGTAACCATCGCGCTACTACTGTTCGCTCCGCTACTCCGATACATCCCGCAGGCGGCGCTGGCGGGTCTGCTGCTGGTAACGGCCGTGCGACTGGTGGACTTCCGGCGGCTCGCATATGCGGTGAAGGCATCGAGATATGACGCCGGGCTGGTCATCATCACGGCGGTGGTCGGCGTGGCCGTGAACCTGGATACCGCGGTGCTGGTGGGTGTCGTGCTCTCGATCCTGCTGTTCGTTCCGCGCGCGGCCAAACTCAAGGCGGCCGAGCTCATCGTGACCGACGAGGGTGTCATCCGCGAGCGGACACCCCAGGACAGCCCGGACGACACGGGCACCTCGGCCCGCAGGTCTTCCCCCGTCATCTACGACCTCGAAGGCGAGCTGTTCTTCGGTGCGGCACCCGAACTCGACCGCTACCTCGACGCGCTCCACACGAGGATCCGCGACGAGGATCTGAAGGTCGTGATCCTGAGGCTGAAGCGGGTGCGTCACCCCGATGTGGTCTGCATCGAACGTCTCGAACACTTCATCAAGGAGCAGCAGGGGCTCGGCGTGACCGTCCTGCTCGCCGGGGTGCGCCCGGATTCGCTTGCGCTGCTGCAGAACATCGGATTCACCCAGTGGCTCCCAGCCGAGCAGGTGTTCCCGGAGGAAGACCAAGAATTCTCGGCGACACTGCGGGCCGTTCGGTACGCACAGACCCGGTTGGACGAAACACCTTCGGGCCCGACGACTCAGCAGGACAAGCTCTACTACCTGGTGTGACGAGTTAGGCGCGTTTGGCCACAGGCTCATCACGCGGTCGGCCACGCAGACCACGCCAACCGAGGTTGAGCAGCGTGTCCTTCGCGCTCTCGACCTTGATATCGCCGGTGGCCACCCGGGACGCCACGGCCTCGCCACCGCCGACAAGGGCCACGGCCATGGCGTCGTAGTCGGTGTCGGGGTCGATCTCCGGTGACGCAGCCTTGATCAGACGCGCCACCAGTTCGATGATGCGGTCACGCCCCTCGCGCACCTGCTTGGCGAACAATTGCGTGCTGGTGGCCTGTCCGTAGATCACGATCCAGGATGCCCGGTGCGTGTCGACGTAGTTCAGAAACGATACGACGGTCGTGCTCAACACGTCTCGCGGTGATTTCGTCAGATCGATATCGCCGCGTACCGCCTCGACGAACCTGCCGAGTTCGCGGCGAAGGCACGCCACGAAGAGGTCTTCCTTGGAGCCGTAGTACAGATAGAGCATCGGCTTGGAAATCTTGGCCGCCGCGGCAATGGCATCCATCGAGGTATCCCGGAAGCCGTTGAGCGCGAACTCCTCCACAGCGGCATCCAGCATCTGCTGCTCCCGAACAGCACGGGGCAGCCGCTTGGTACCACCGGCCATGGCTGCCTCCGAGGTTGGGACGTCAACGCGAACTTACTCCAGAGTAAGCTACTGGTTGGTCCGACTATTGCATACCGTCCCGCTACCGCGCGCTGGGACCGCTGAAATGGAGTGTTTTTGTCTCCGTCTCCAGCCTAGCGCGCAAACGCCACCTTCCAGATACCCCCGCCCCGTACCATGCGCGACGTGGACTTCACCCTTGCGCTGACCCCCGACCTGGTGGCCGTCTTTCTCACTCTGTTCGTGCTGGAAGTGGTCCTGGGTATCGACAACGTCATCTTCATCTCGATCCTTGCCAGCAAGCTGCCCAACGCCCAGCAGGCCAGGGCACGCAATCTGGGGTTGACCCTCGCGATGGTCATGCGCGTCGGATTGGTGTTCTTGGCCGGCTGGATTATCACCCTCAAAGAGGACGTTCTCGAAATTTTCGGCCATGGGTTCTCTATCAAGGACTTCATCCTGATCGCCGGTGGACTGTTCCTGGTCTACAAAGCAGTCCATGAGATACATCTCAAACTCGAAGGCACCGGAGAGGGAAGCGAATCATCCTCGGGCGTAGCAACATTCAAGTCCGTGTTGGTGCAGATCCTGCTGCTGGATCTGGTCTTCTCGCTCGACTCGGTGATCACCGCGGTAGGTATGACGAGCAACATGCTCGTCATCGTCACCGTGGTGGTTCTCTCCTTCGCGATCATGCTCTTCGCATCTCGCTTCGTCTTCGCCTTCGTCAACCGGCATCCGACGGTCAAGATGCTCGCGCTGTCCTTCCTGCTGCTCATCGGGGTGTTCCTCATCGCCGATGGCTTCGGCATCAAGATCGACAAGGCCATGATCTACGGACCGATGGCGTTCGCCATCCTGGTCGAGGCCCTCAACCTTTTGGCTGCCGCACGCAAGGCCAGGCAGGACAATACGACTCATCGGCCCGTCGCGCTGCGGCCCACCTATCCGGGTGTCGACGAGTCCGTGGCGATCGCCGCGGCGACGTCAACGAGTCCGGACGCCGGCTCAGTGGGGTTGTCCCGAAAGCCGGTGGACGGCAAGGGCGGCGATACCCGCGCCGGCCTTGGCTAGCGCGCCACGAGCCGAACTCGAAGCTCCTCCAGGCCGCGCAGTGAGCTGTTGGTGGTCCACCTCGGCGTGCCCTCGACCTCGACGCGTTGCACTCGGTTGACCAGTTCTCGCAGCACCGCTTGTCCTTCCATGCGGGCCAGCCCTGCCCCGAGGCACAGATGCACACCGGAACCGAACGCCACGTGCTGGGTCACCGGGCGAGTCGCAAGAAAACGATCCGGGTCATCGAACTCGCGCGGATCGCGATTGGCCGCACCCCATAACAACGCCACCCGGGCACCGGCAGGGATCACTGCGTCCCCGACGGGGTAATCCTGCGCCGCAGTGCGATAGAAGTTCTGAATCGGCGAGGAATAGCGCAGCTGCTCCTCGACCGCGCCCGCGAGCAACCGCGGATCGGACCTGATGAGCTCGAACTGGTCCGGATTTTCTGACATGGTCAAGAACATGGTGCTCAGCAGATTGGTGGTGGTCTCATTGCCTGCCAGCAAGAGCAATAGCGCGAAGTAGAACAGCTCGTCGTGGCTGATCTCGCCCTCACCGGCATCCGCGACGAGCTTGCCCAACACGGTGTCTGCCCCCAGCAGGTTTCCCTTACCGAGTTGGGTCATGAAGTAGTCATGCAGATGCCGAACACCGTTGAGAGTTCCCGGGACCTGCCGCAAGCCCTTTGGGCTGAACTCGACATTGGCCACCCGCACCGATTCGTTGGACCAGTGCCGGAAGAACGCCTCATCTTCGGGCGGAATTCCGAGAATGTGCGCGATCATCCGCATGGGAAGCGGAACCGCAAGGTGCTCAACGACATCCGAGCCGGGGTCGCCCAGGAGCCCCGTCACCAACTCGGCGGCCATCCGGTCTACCGTAGGCGCCCACCCCTCCAGGGCTCCGCGGGTGAAGCCGGGCAGCGCCTTACGGCGCAGCTCGGTGTGCCGCGGTCGGTCCATGTTCAGCAGCACCGGAACTTCGAACCGTGCCCGCACCACGCCATCGCGGTTGGACAGCAGCGCGTCATTACGAGCTGCCGCGCGCACATCCTCGTAACGACACAGGATGAAGGCGTTGCGTTTCCGGTTGTAATGCAGCCGGCCACCCGCCAGCAGCGTGCGATATCCGGGGTACGGATTGGCGGCGGTCTCCGGATCCATCGGATCGAAAACGGTCTCCTGCACGCCCGGAAACTGCTGACCGGATACCTTTGCCCGTATTTCGGTCGCCGCATTGGTGATCAGCGACCGAACAACGGGTTTGGTGGTCGTATAGACCAGCCGTGCATCGTGTTTGAGGGTCATTTCAGATGCCCGACAAGTTCACCCTCGGTGCCGAAGAGCCTTTCTTGCCATTCGACCATGAGGGCATTGGTGTCGATGTCATCCGGATGGAATCCCTTGCGCATGAACGGCTTCATCTCCCGATAGATGCCCCGGAACAGCGGCCCGCGCACCATCCCGAAGGTCTCTCGCAGCAGCCGCAATGGCTGGCGCCGACCCACCGGATCCGTGGTGACGATGGACACCCACGACGAGGCCACGATCGCCGGCACCGCGATGGTGGAGAGGAGCCGCATCATGCGGATGCGCAGCTGCTCGGACGCGCCGATATCGCGATAGACGTCGAAGGCCACCGACTTGTGTTCCAGCTCTTCCAGCGCGTGCCAATTGAGCATGTTCCGGATTTCGGGGTCGGACAACAATTTCTGGATATCCGGCCGCCCCAGGACATTCTCTGCGAACACCGCGGTGAAATGCTCGGCCCCCACGGTGAACGCCAGGAACAGGTGCCGCAGCCGGGTCATCCGTTCCGGATCGGGGTACTGCTTGTCGAGAAACTTCTCCATACGCTCGGTGCTCTGCAACAGGTACTCAAACCACGCTGTGGGGTAACCCATTTCGGCAAGCTGCTCGTTGAGCTCACGATGTTGCAATCCGTGCGTCATCTCCTGACCGATGAACCCGGCCACTCTTTTCTTCAGATCGGGGTCAGTGATCTTGTCCCGGTACCGGCGCACCGATCGCACGAAGATGTCCTCCCCCGGCGGAAATATGGCCGACAGGAAGGCCACGGTATGGCTGAAAACGATGTCGTCCTGCGCGAAGTGCTTGGGCCCAGAGGGCGTCTCTGCGAATCCGAACTGGATTCGTCGCGTCTTCGGATACGTAATCTCGGCGGTCGCGACCATCGAACTACCTCTCGCTCGTCATTGAGTTCCGTAAATAACCGTAACGGAGACTTCCGTAACGGACAAGGGAGTAAAGTTCACGGTTAATGGACCTGACTATCGACCAGCTGGCACAGCGGGTGGCCATGACGGCGCGCAACATCCGCGAGTGGCAGACACTCGGGCTGGTACCCCCACCCGAGAAGCGGGGACGCGTCGGCATCTACTCCGATGACCACGTCGCGATCATCAATCACGTCAAGAACTTGAAATCCCAGGGGTTTCCGCTGGATGTCATTCGCCGGGTCATCGACTCAGGCGGCGGCTCCGAGGACAGCGTCCGCAAAATGGTGACCGAGGCCCTCAGCCCATTCGCCACGGGAGAGCCGGTGGTGATGCCGCGCGCCGAGCTCATCACGCGCGTCGGCTCGGGTGCCGATGTGGCACTAGCCGAGCTGGGGCTGGTATCTGACGTCGATGCGCAAACGATCTCGGTCCGCGATTCCGAAACCCTCGACGCAATCGAACTGCTGATCGCCGCAGGCATGTCCCTGTCTCGCATATCCGAGACACTCCGCGAAGTCGATCGGCTTCAGCACCAGATAGCGCAGCTGTTGCTTGGCGCCTACGTAGCCGACGTGTGGCAGCCCTTCGTCGAGTCCGGCTATGCATCCGAGGACTGGGGCAAGATCGCTGAAAATGCCTCGAAGGCAAAACAATTGACCGTCACGCTGGCATCGCGGCTGTTGGCGCGGGCCCTCGATGACACCGTCGACCCGATCCTGCTGCAACAGGCCGACGAGGCCGAGGCAGTGCTGGAACGCAACCGCCCGGCCTCATCGGCCTAGTCTCAGTCCACCTCGCCGCAGCCCCGGTCCAGGCCACGTACCTCGATAGAGCACCACACCGCACGGGACACCTCGGCGGCCCACTGCTGGGCCTCGGCCAGGGTTGGCACGTCGATGATGCTGAAACCGCCGAGCTGTTCCTTGGTCTCGGTGTACGGACCGTCGGTGGCGGTATGCCCGGAGGCGTTGGCTGTCACCACGCTCGCGGTATCGGCGGGCTGCAATCCGGCCGCGAACAGCCACACCCCCGCCTCCTGCATGCGCCGGGTCACGGCCTGCACGTCGGCACCGATGGTTTCCAGCGCGGCGTCCTCCGGCGGCACCGCCCCGGGCGGGTAGACGATCGAGAGCAGATAGCGGCTCATGTCAGGCCTCCTCATCCTGGAACGGGCGCACCTCGACGGGCTCCTCGCATGCCGCCGATCCCTCAGCAGCCCATTTCAGCGCCGCGTCGAGGTCGGGTGCGTTGATGATCCAGAAACCGCCGAGGTGCTCCTTGGTTTCCAGGTACGGGCCGTCGGTGGTGGTGACGTTGCCGCCCACGCTGCGGACCACCGTCGCATCCGACGGTTCGGTCAGCCCGTTGGCGAAGACCCAGACGCCGGCCTCCTTCATCTTCTCGTTGAGCACGCCGGTCTGTGCGTAGAGCCGCTGCACATCCTCGTCACTCCAATCGGCCGCGTTCTCCGCGTAGCTGTGGACCGAGAGTAAGTACTGCTTCATGGCCGTCCCTTCCTATCCGTATCTGGCGATCGGGCGCCCGTTCGGCTTCCCTTCAACCACACCACGAATAGACCTCCCCCGAATCGACACCTCATCGAAAATTCGGCAAGAGATCGCGAAAGACGGTGCTTCGAACCCTCGACCTAGGAGGCGTGTGTACCGAACTTGCTGTCGAGGTACTCCTGGCGGCAGGCTCGGCGTGCGATCTTTCCGCTGCTGGTACGGGGGATGGCGCCGGCCTGGACCAGTTGAACATCGGCGATCGGCAGAGTGTGCCGACGGGAGACGGCGGCCCGGATCGCGTCGACGATGGGGCCGGGTTCCGCGCGTCCGGCTCCAGCGGCCCGTTCAGCGACGATGACCAATCTTTCTCCGGAGCCATCACCGGCATCGACGCCAACGGGCAACTCGTTGGCGGGCACCGAGAAGGCCGCCACGAAGCCGCGTCGCACCACCGGCGAAGACTCTTCGACGGTGGCCTCGATGTCGTGCGGGTAATGGTTACGGCCGTCCACGATCACCAGATCTTTGACGCGCCCAGTGATGTACAGCTCACCATCGACATAGACACCAAGGTCGCCGGTGCGGAACCAGAGGGCGTCCGGTTCGGCACCGGCGGCGTGGCTGCCCTCAACCAGGCGTGCCTGCAGCGTGTTACGGAAGGAGAGGTCGGTCTCCTCGGGCCGGCCCCAGTACCCGCGACCGATGTTGTTGCCGTGCAGCCAGATCTCACCAACCTGCGCGTCGGGCAGCTCCGCGTCGGCGCCGGGATCGACGATGACCGCCCACTGACTGCGGGCGATCTGCCCACACGATACTTGCGGCACTGCATTCTCGTGCGTGGCTTCCACGCGGGCCGCGTGCCCAGCGCCCAGCTGTTCACGATCCATATAGATGACAGAAGGCTCTGCCTCGGGGGCGATGGAGGAGACGAATAGTGTCGCCTCGGCCATGCCGTAGGAAGGCTTAATCGCGTTGGGCGGCAGACCATATGAGCCGAAGGCCGCGTTGAACTTCCGGATCGAGGCAATACTGACCGGCTCGGAACCATTGATAAGCCCAGCCACCTTGCTCAGGTCCAGGGCTTCGCCGTCCTTCGGCAGGCCGCGCTCGGCGGCGAGCTCGAAGGCGAAGTTGGGGGCTGCGCCAAAGGTGCGACCCACGTGAGACGCGGCAGCGAGTTCTTTGATCCAACGGCCGGGCCGGCGCACGAATGACATCGGGGACATCAGCGTCATCCGGCCTCCGCAGAGCGGGAACATGAGCATGAGCAGACCCATGTCGTGATAGAGCGGCAGCCAACTCGCTCCCCGGACATCGACATCCAGGCCCACCGAGATGACCATCTGCAGCACGTTGGTCATCACCGCGCGGTGGGTGATCTCCACACCGGCGGGCACTCGCGTCGAACCCGATGTGTACTGCAAGTACGCGATGTCGTCGGTATCCGGAGACACCTTGACGTAGGTCGCGCCCACCGAATTCGGCACGCCGTCGACGGCCAACACCCGGGGGCGGCCCTCGCGCGGCAGTCTGCGGACGAAGCTGCTGACGGATTCGGCGGCCGCTTCGTTGGTAAGCACAACCGTCGGTTGGGCGTCGGCTAGCACCGCGTCGAGCCGTTCGGCGTGCCCGGGAAGTTCCGGGGCGAAGAGGGGCACCGCGATGTTTCCAGCCTCGATGGCGGCGAAGAAGCCGATGACGTAGTCCAGACCCTGGGGCGCCAGTATCGCGACCCGATCTCCCGGCTTGGTCACCTGCTGAAGCCGCGCCGCGACGGCACGGGAACGCGCACGAAGCTGTGGCCAGTTCAGATCGGACGGTTCGCCGTCCGGGTCGCTGCTGAAGTCCATATAGCGATAGGCAAACGTGTCGTGCTCCCCGTCGACAGCACTCTCGAGATAGTGGTTGACGGTGTAGCCATCCGGTAAGGAGATAGCGCCCGTCTCGTCCAGGTACTCCTCGACACGCAACCCTGTCACCAGCGCACTCATCCCAACCTCCGCGTAGCCGTAACCACGACAGCCGGACGACGAGTAGCCATGAATAAGCCATCACGCTTTGCTACGGTCCCGACCGAACGTAGATGGTACGTGACGTACCAGTAGCAAACGGTACTCGAAGTCCCACTAAGACGCCGTGTCTAAAAAGGCCTGAGAGCTAATTGTTCACTGTGTGCTTTGCCACCCCAGTGTAGCGATGTGACGGGTACGACCGATGTAGGTCGGACGTGGCCTGTCGTCCGCCCCCGAGCTCGCGAGAATCCCGAAGATTTTCGGCATTCCATTCCCGCGAGGCCACTATTAGACTCGTGACAAATAGCATCCAGCGTCGGAGGCAAATATGCGGGCCAGAAATCGGATCAAGTACTGGTCGCGATGGGTGACCATGCACGGCATCAGCCGCGTTGGACTGCTCACACAGGTCCGCAAGATGCCCTTGGCGGCGTTGTTCCTCAGCCCGGACCGAGCCGACAATCATTACCGGTACATCGAACAGATCCGCTCGGTCGGCCCGATCGCTCCGGCGCGCGCCACCGGCCTGGTCTTCACCGGCCTGGCGCAGACACGCGAAATCTTGCGGGACCACCGCTTCATCACGATGGCGCCCAACAACATTCCCTCGCCCGTTCTCCCCCAGGCGCTCAGCCGGTGGATCTTCGAGAAGACCGAGCCCGGACTGCCCAACCCCGTGGAGCCCCCCGCCATGCTGGCCGTCGATCCACCTGAACACACCCGGTTCCGCAAGCTGGTGTCCAAGGCGTTCACACCACGCGCGGTGAGCAAGTTGGAAGACCGCGTCCGCGAGGTGACACTCGAGCTGCTCGAAAGCCTGGAGCGCAAAGAGCGCGCCGATCTACTCGACGACTACGCGTCCCAACTGCCGGTGGCGATCATCGCCGAGATGCTCGGCGTGCCGCGCGCCGACGCCCCCTTCCTTCTTCAATGGGGCAATCACGGAGCGGCGCTCTTGGATATCGGCATGACCTGGTCGGCGTACCGAGACGCCACCCAGGCACTCATGGAGATCGACCGCTACTTCGACGCGCACCTGATCCGGTTACGCCGCGAGCTCGCGCAGGACCCCACCCTCGACGGCATCCTGGCGAGCATCGTGCGCGACGGCGATCTGGACGACCGCGAGCTCAAGGCCACCATGGCACTGCTGCTCGGCGCCGGATTCGAGACGACGGTCAACCTCATTGGGAACGGCATCGTGGCACTGCTGCGCCACTCAGAACAGCTGGACTATCTCCGGGAGAATCCGGAAGGCTGGCCGAACGCCGTCGAGGAGATCCTGCGTTACGACTCCCCCGTGCAGGTCACCGGCCGGGTGGCCACCGAAACCGTCGAATTCGAAGGGCACACACTGCCTGCCGGCTCCATGGCGGTGCTGCTCCTCGGTGGCGCCAACCGTGACCCGGTCGTTTTCGATGAGCCTGATGTTTTCGACGTGAGCCGCGCCAACGCACGCGAGCACGTGGCATTCGGCAGCGGAGTCCACGTCTGTCTGGGCGCGAGCCTGGCGCGGATGGAGGGTGTGGTGGCGTTGCAGTCGCTCTTCGAACGCTTCCCCGAACTCACCCTCGCCGCCGATCCCACTCCCGGCAAGCATGTCAATCTGCATGGCTTCGGAAGCCTGCCGGTGAACCTCGGCCGTGCCCGGGTGCGGGCCAGCAGTTAATCTCGAGGCTGCTTGGTGTCCGCTTGGCATCGAGCGGGCCGACACGGGGATCGGACGGATGCACGACCGGATCAAACAGCGCACCCATTGGGCCGTGACGCACGGGATAGCCCGCGCGTACCTGAAAGTACTTGCCCGCCGGGGTGAACCCGTTGCACAGCTGGGAATCGACACCACCCAGGCGGCGGGCATCTACGGCATCATCGACAAAATCCGTGGCCGTGGAAGGATGTCGCAGTCCGGAGGTGGCTGGATCACCGCAGATGCGCAGATCGTCCGAACAATCTTCCGCGACAACCGGTTCGTCACCTTCAAGCCCGAGCACCGGTCCACATCACCCATCATCAAGCGATTGACCGCGTGGAGCGACCCACAGCTGCTCAATCCCGCCGAGCCGCCCTCCATCCTGATCACCGATCCACCGGATCACGGGCGGCTGCGGCGTCTTGTCGCCGCCCCGTTCACTCCGCGCGCCATCGAGTCTCTGCGTGCACGCATCCAGGAGGTGACCAGCGGGCACCTGGATGAGCTGGAACAGCGTCCTCACCCGGATCTGATCGCCGATTTCACCGCGAAAATCCCCATCGCCGTGATCGGCGAGATGATCGCGGTGCCTCCGCAGGACTACTCACTGCTGTACACGGCAATGAATCGCGCGATCCAGCTGATCGCCACCACCGCACCGTCCTGGCGCCAATACCAGGACGGCACAGCGGCTTTACGGGAAATAGATGAGTACCTCGAGGAGCATGTCGCCCGGCTTCGCCGTGAGGGAACCACAAGCGAACTGGCCAAAGGCCTTCTCGACAGTGACCTGAGCCATATCGAGCTCAAGATGTTCTTCGCGGTGTTCCTGGGCGCGGGATTCGTGACCACCACGCACCTGATGGGTAAGGCGATCGTCACGCTGTTGCGCCATCCGGAGCAGCTGGCGGCACTGCACGCCGATCCGAGTCTGTGGCCCAATGCCGTCGAGGAACTCATGCGCTACGACACCTCGAATCAGTGGTCGGCCCGCGTCGCCACCGAGACGGTCGAGATCGAGGGACACACCATCGAGGCGGGCCAGTCGGCGCTGCTGCTACTCGGCGGGGCGAACCGCGACCCCGCTGCGTTCGAGAACCCGGACATCTTCGACATCACCCGCCCCAACGCGCGCGAGAACATGACGCTGGGCACCGGAATTCACGTGTGCCTGGGTCAGGTGCTGGCACGCGTCGAGCTGCACATCGCCCTGCAGTCGCTCTTCGAACGTTTCCCGCGGTTAGCGCTGGCCGGCGACCCGAAGTACTTCGACGGGATGGGTATTCACGGGCTGCGCAGCCTGCCCGTGACGCTGGGGCATTAACCGCAGGCGCGAACACCCTTGAACGCCAGCACCCGACGCACCGAGGCATTGATCGCGTCGCCATTCAATTCACCTGCGTTGTAGGCCGATTCGAGGCGATCGAGAACCGAGCCAACCTTCTCGGTGCTCACCCAGAGCGCCCAGTCGATGCCCGCCTTGATCGACTTGAGCACTGCCTCCTCGATGGGGAAGCGGTCGGTGATTGCGGCCATCGAGGACAAATCGTCGGTGAAGATCACGCCGTCAAAGGCCGGCGCTCCATAGCCGGTTCCCTTGCGCAACAAGTCGACTGCGGCGGGGCTCAGGCTGGCCGGGTCGTCACCGGTGAGTCCGGGCACCTGCATGTGACCGATCATCACGGCGGCACCGCTGGTCACCAGCGAGCGATACGGCACCAAATCGTTGTCCTGCAGCTGCTCCAGCGGCGGGGTCACCACGCCGTTGGTGTGCGAATCGCCCGAGGCGTGGCCATGGCCCGGGAAGTGCTTGACCACGGCGCGCACGCCGCCGGCCTGATATCCCCGCACCGCGGCGTCGGCATACTCGGCGACCTTCTGCGGATCGCCGCTGTACGACCGGTCTCCGATGGCGCCATCGGGGTCGCCGTCGGTCACATCGGCATCGGGGGCGAAGTCGATGGTGATGCCAAGGTCCTTCATTTTCTGCGCGCGTTCCTGACTGAGCGCCTGCACCTGTTCGGGCGTCTGGGTAGTGGCCAGTTCCCGGGCGGATGGAGACGGACCGATGAGGTCCTTCAGACGCGACACCCGGCCGCCCTCCTCGTCGACGCTCACCGCGGCCGGGATCGGACCTGCCGTGACGACGTCGTGCAGGGAGCCGTCGGTCAGCATCTCCTTCTTGGTCCAGCTGCCGACGAAGATGCCGCCGACGTGATGGTCACGCACGAGCGCGCGGGCGTCGTCTGCGTCCTTGACGCCCACCATCAGTAGCTGTGCCAACCTGTCGCGGGTGCTCAGGCAAGCTAGATCACCTGCGGGAGCAGCGGTGACGGGCGTCTTCGGGGCGGGCGTGGCGGACTCCTTCGCGGGTTCCGATGCGTTGCCGCCACAGGCGGACAGCGCCACCGCAACGAGACCGGTCAGTACTACCCCTGCACGCATTCTCATGAGGCCATGGTGTCATGCGCCGGTATCGAGCCGGGCCAGCCGGTCACCGAGGTGCCCGCGGAACACCTCGTTGTCCGTGAGTACCAACGCTTTTCGGTAGGCGTCCGCGGCTTCCCGATTCCGGCTGAGTCTGGTGAGCAGATCGGCGCGCGCCGCATGCAGCGGGTAGTAGGCATCGAGATCCTGCCGCAGCGACTCGATGGCATCCAGCCCCGCCTGCGCACCGTCGCGCTCACCAATGGCCACCGCACGATTGAGGGCGACGACGCTGGTGGGGGTGAACACCGTGAGCTGGTCGTACAGCGCGACGATCTGACCCCAGTCGGTAAGCGCTGCCGAGGGCGCATCGTCATGGACGGCATTGATGGCGGCCTGAATCTGATACGGGCCCGGGGCGTTGCGTCTCAGGCAGCGTCGTACCAGGTCGTGTCCCTCGTCGATCATCGCGTGGTCCCACCGAGCGCGGTCCTGATCGGCGAGCAGCACCAGCGCTCCGCCGGTGTCGGTACGGGCGGGCCGTCGGGCCTCGGTGAGCAGCACCAATGCCAGTAGTCCCACCGCCTCGGGTTCGTCGGGCATGAGATCGGCGAGCACCCGCGCCAGCCTGATCGCCTCCGCGGAGAGATCCGTGCGCGTGAGCGTGGTGCCTGAGGAGGCCGCGTAGCCCTCGTTGTAGACGAGATAGAGCGCGGCCAGCACCGAGGACAGCCGGTCCGGCAGATCGTGATCCCCGGGCACTCGGTACGGAATGCCCGCCGACGCGATCTTCTTCTTGGCGCGCGTGATGCGCGCGGCCATGGTCGATTCGGAGACCAGGTACGCGTTGGCGATCTCGGGTGTGGTGAGTCCGCCGAGTAAGCGCAGCGTCAGGGCGACCTGCGCCTCGGGAGACAGCGCAGGGTGACAGCACGTGAAGATGAGCCGCAGGCGATCATCGCGCACCGGACCCACCTCCGGTAGTTCCGGTTGCCCCTCTTCGAGAACCGTTGCCTCCTGGGACAGTTCGTCGCGCCGCCGGTCGCGGCGCAGTTTGTCGATGCCACGGTTGCGTGCCGTGGTGGTGATCCACGCACCGGGATTGGGCGGTGTGCCGTCTTGCGGCCATTTCGCGATCGCCACCTCGAATGCCTCTTGCACGGCATCCTCGGCGAGGTCGATGCTGCCGAAGTAGCGGATCAGGGTCGCCACGGTGCGGCCGTACTCCTCGCGAAAGATGCGGCCTATCTCGTCGTGCGCCACGGGTCAATGGTGCCTCTCAGATGTCGTGTGTACTACCAGGACGACGAACAGCAGGTATCTCAATCGACAGCGCGCCAGCCGTACAGTCAGTTCATGGGGTGCGCGTTTCGATATGCCTTGAGCGCGACCCTTTCCGGTGTCCTCGTGCTCACCGGATGTACACATCAGGTTGGAGGTACTCCAACTGCGGCAACCGCAACCACGTACTCATGCCAAGCGGAGGCGGTATCGGGGCAGGCATTCAGACGGCTCCGCCCACATAATGAGCCTTTCTCGATCTCGATACCCCGGCTCCCCGGCTGGCAGTCCGTACCGACAGCACTCAAGGAAAACCAGCTCGCCCTCACTAAAACGATCGGGTCGGCCCGGAGCTACGTCGCACTGTCGGTCCTGTACCCGGAGTTCAATCGCGACAAAGCATTTGCCCAATTAGACAAGTTGACCCGATTCGACTCGTCTCTATCGATTACTCACGACGAGGTAGTCAAGGTCTGTGGTCTAGAGGCGTCACGACTCGTTGGCAGCGCGATGGAGCGCGGTCTGAGATTCGACTTTCTCAACCTCGCCTATCCGGCCGACGGAGTCTTCTATCCCGTCCAACTCCGCAATCAGACCGGAGCAGGCGATCTCTCTCTGTTCGGCGCCGATGTTGATGTGATGTTCCGAAACGTGCAGATCGGACCGTAGAGTCGGCGCATGCGCAACGACATCCGTCGGAACATCTTCCGTGCCATAACTTCTGGTGCCCTCATACTCACCGGGTGTTCGCAGCCAGGGTCCGGCACCCCCATCGCGGAACACACGACCGCCTATTCATGCCAAGCGCAGGCGGTGACGGGCCAGGTCTACACGCGGGCGCGCACCCCCAAAGAGCCATTCACCGTTTCCATCCCCAAGCTCCCCGGTTGGGAACCGGCCGCGACAGCACGGACAGATAACAAGCTTGCGGTCGTCAAATCGATTGGAATCAGTAGAAGCCTCACCATGCTGATGCCCCTGGATCCGGCCTCCAGCCGCGAGCACGCCCTCGCACAGCTGGACAGCCTGAACGAGATCGATCCGTCAGTCACGATCATTCACAATGAGACTGTCGAGATCTGCGGTAATCAGGCGACACGACTGATAGGCACTACAGGAGAACGAGGTCGGCAGTATGACTACATCAACCTCGCCTACCAGATTGATGGCAACTTTTACCCCATCCAGCTACGCAACCAGATGAGTCTGGGAGACGTACCGTTGTTCAGCGCCGATATTGACACCATCTTCCAGGGTTTCCAGATCAGCCCATAGGTGACTGGCGTGCTAACCGTCCGCGGGAACATCCGGGGCCCACAGCAACAGATCGGCGCGCGCCGCGTTCGCAGCTAGCACGTCGATCGTCGCACCCTCCGAATCGATGCGATAGGGCACAAGCATGTCGATCGCAACTCCCTCGGAATGTTCGAGTTTGATCTTGATGGCGTCGCCAGCCATCGGCGCCACTGCGGTCACATCGAGCACCACAGCCCGGGCCCGCGTTCGCGCCGCGTCGCTATCCAGCTCCAAGCCGTGAACGATCCCGACTTCGTCCTGCGACGCTGCGGCTATCACGGATCGTCTCATCGCGACTTCACCGTCCAATCCGATGACCATCATGAATGGCGCAAATCCATCGGCATGCGCAAGCTCGACCGCGACGAACTTGATAACATCGCCGAACAGCTTGTCCACATCGTCTTGTGCTTGCGGCGATGCTGTCGATCTCCATTCCATCGGACATCCTTTGAGCTGTTGACGGGCTGGGCAGGGAGGGACCTATGACAGACCAACGACTCAGAGTGTCCACAACCGCGCTCGAGCAAGGGGCACGCGAGCTACGCCAGCATCATCGCACGATCGATACCTCCATCACCGAAACCCATCGGCGAGCTCAAGCACTTCAGGGCGTATGGACTGGCTCGGCCGCAAATGATGCAGCAACGGCATGGGACGATCTCCGCAAGGCGCTCACGTCCCACCTGAACGTGTTATCGGAGCATGCTGAGCTGTTGTTGAAAACCGCGAAGCTCCACGCTGATCAGGAACAGCTCACCACACAGGCCATCGCCTCGACGGATAGCTAGCGGGAGCCGATATGTCTGAACGCTCGTATGACTTAGATGCGATGCAGGAACACATCGACTTCCTGACAAAGCAAATGGAATCGCTCACCGAGCAGGCGAAGAACATCGAACGCACAGCGGAGGGCGTCCTGTCCCAGTACGAGGGGCAAGGGGCAGAAAAGTTCCGGGAAGCAAGCACTGACTGGCGAGCCAAGTTCACGCAACATCTTGAATCACTTGGGGCACTGCGCGACAGAATCAAGATCACTCATGGCAACTACCTCGATGCGAGGACGAAGAACCGCGAAATGTTCCCGGGGGCATAACTGTGACAAAGGCCGATCCAGAATGGTTCTACTCGGTGTCCGCCAAACTTGCAGAGGCGGCTACTTCCTTCGAAGCCCGCTTCACCGCCCTCGACCAAAAGCTGAACGTCTCACGCTCGGCGGGCAGCTACGCGACCGGCGGTCCGCGCTGGAGCTCCAGTTATGACCAGTCCGCGTCCGATGTATTCGAAGTCGGCTCTCTTGGGGTGATGGCAGCCACGATCCTCGCAAAACTGGTGCACGAATCAGGACTCAATGAGGCCAAGGCAGAGAACGAGTCAAGCCCAAACGGCCCCCAAGAGCGCACTCCACCGCCACCGCCAGGCAGCAAGATCAATCACGCCATGCACCCCACCCAGCTGTCCGTCGGCGGAGACCACTCCAGGCCAGATCATTGGTCGCTCATCGCCGACTACGTGAAAAAGGAATGGGCTGATTGCGACGAGGGTCGAATCCGTGCTGCCGGGTCCGCCTTTAGCTCTTTCGGCACCGACAGTCAAAAACAAGCAACCGACCTCTGGTATGCCTGCACGGGAATCTTCACCGACGAGCGGCAAAAGGGCTATCCCGAGATTGGTGAAATGGTCACCGAAATCGCCAATGTGTGCGGAGCGCTCAATGGAGAAGTCGCTTCCGACCTTGGAGTTGCGTGCGAAGCGGTGGGTTCAAAAGCTGCCGAAATGAAGAAATTGGGTCAGCAATCTCTCACGATACTTCATTACATCATCTTGTCTTACGAAGTCGATAAGGTACTGGCACGTCGGCTTCCATGGGGTGATCGGATCAGAAGAGGTATCGATCGACTGATTGAATTCAACAAGAGGGAATATGCCAAAGCCAATGACAACCTCATGGAGTCAATCAACCAAAAGGTAGACCAAGCAGCCCAATCCAACGAGGGCATCAGTAACCTTGCGACAACAGACGCAAAGTTTCTGTCAAATCTCCTCGACAGGATTCCCAGGCAAACGGACCCTATTCGCAATCGCACGAAAGAAGATAACGAGGCCGCGGGCGACGAAGGAGAGCGGCGAGCCGGGATCAACCCAAGAGGCCCCAAAAGAACAGTTCGGGTCACAGTCGACACGGGCTCTGGCCCCGAGGAAGTTGCGGTCGTACCCGACAGGATTGACGATACAAACCGCCAAGTTACTGAGGTCAAGAACACCAACGAGATCAGACCGGATCGTGCGCAAATACTTGCGGAGGCCGAATGGGCCCGACAGAACGGCTACACCATGACATTGGTGGTAGACCATCGCACCGTGATCAACGATCCGAAGATCCAAGAGATGGTGAGCAATGGGCAGATTCAAGTGATCAGGAAGGAGCTTGATGACGCATACTTCTAGTTATATCGGCATGCCGCAGGGTGACGACTGGATGAACAACCTTCCAGTGCGATATGTGCACGGGCAAGGCGGTTTTGACGAACGCATCATGCGCGATCTGGCGCAGGTAGGTGTGAGCGCTTACACATTAGATGAGCTGTCCAACGGCCCCAGGACAATTCCCAAAGCCATTCCCGTGTTCATCGATTGGCTATCTCATATAGAAGAACGTATACCGGGACCCGAACCAGATCACGGTCATCGCTCAATCATTCGCTCTGGGTTAATACGTAACCTTATCGACCCCGCAGCACGCGGAAACCAGGAAGCCATCGATCTGTTGACAGACCAGGTTCGTCACCAGCCAGCCTTGCCATTGCGGCAGGTCGACTGGGCGCTTGAGGGTCTCCGATTGATCTGCGGACCTATGGAGTTCAACACGATCGTGGCGCTCATCTCTGATCTACCTCCCGGCGCTCATATTTCTCCCATCATCGAGTACCTAGGTAAAGTTAAGACCCCTGAGTCTCATCAGCTGCTCATCGGATACCTAAACGGCCCTGCTCGCGCATTCGCCGTTAAGGCGCTTGTGCAATCGAAAGCGCCAAATGTCCGCCACCTCATTGCACCTCTTGTCGACGACCCCAGTGCGCTAGTTCGAAAAGCAGCCCGACGCGCCATGGAGCGACTTCCGAATGACTGACGAACCGGATCACCTCAAGGAAATCGCCGAACGCGTGCGAACCCAAATGGCGGAGCTCGAATCGCAGATGGGGAAGGTCGAGGCGCTAGAGGCCGAAGCCGAGTCCATCGATCGCATGGTCCGCGTCAGGGTGAATGCCAACGGGATGGTGCTAGGCATCCAGCTCCACCAGGCGACGGCTCGAATGGATCGTGGACGCCTCGGTGCACTCATAGCCGAGACCGCCCAGGCCGCGGCGTATCGGGCCTCTGACGCTGCCCATCAGTTTTTCGAGGGCCTTCTCGCGACACGCGCTGAACTTCAGCAGGCGGCGGAGGCAATCAATCCCGAGGCCCGTCAGATGTTCAGCCGTCAGCCGCCGGCCTCGCACCCTCATGCATCACCAAGCCATGGCCTATCGGCTAAGCCGTCTGTCGTTCACCCAACGCAACAACCTCCGCAGCGCCACCCCTCGCTCGACGACGAGGACGTCCACTACGAACGCTTCAATCAGAACCCCTTCGGGAGAAGCTGATACGGCGGCGCGGAAATCGACAGCGCGCCACAATGAACCCGTGGCCTACGACGAGGACCTTGTGGAGCGCATCCGTGAAGTGATCGCAACAACCAGGGGCGTCACCGAGAAACGAATGTTCGGTGGCCTGGCGTTTCTGGTGGACGGGCACATGACGGTCGCCGCGAAACGCGAAGGCGGGCTGCTGGCCCGCTGCGATCCCCGTGAGACCGACACCCTGATCGCCAAGAACCACGTGAGCCGGATGGTAATGGGCGGGCGCGAGATGGATGGCTGGTTGAGCATCGATGCCGAGGGTGTGCGCACCAAGCGACAGCTGGAGCCATGGGTGAAACGCGCCCTGACCTATGCCGGGTCGCTGCCACCCAAATAGACCGCACCGAAAGGCTATCCGCCGCGCAGCACCATCAGCTTCTGCATATCGGCCAGGCCCTGTTCCTGCGCCTGGCCGAGGAACGTCGGCAACGGCGCCTGCACCTCGGGCAGCACCTCGTTGTCGATGAGGGCTTGCAACTCGGCCTCCTTGCCGCCGCGCCCCGCTTGGTTCTCGACCTCTTGCTGGCCGGAAGGCGTTGAATAGTCGTAGAATTCGCGATCCGATGGGCGCGTGCTGTCGATCTGCATGCCACCGGATTTCCAGTACGAGTAGGTGGCCAACTTGGCCTCGGCGGTGCGGACCGCCACGATGTGACTGGGCGCAGACGTGGGTATCTCGGTGGGTGCGTTCTCACCCATCACCGCGCGGATCCGCGGATCCTTGAGCAAGGTGGCCATCTCCTCCACCGACATGTCGTCGGTGACGTGTGCGATCCATTTGCGGCCTGCGGCATTGTTTTTAGCGATGCCGGCGATATCGGCGCGCGCAGCCAGATACGAGAAACGCGGATCAGAGCGCCACCCGTTGCCGCCTGAACCGACGGTCAGCAGCAGCGGTGCAAGGTCGACGCTGGAGGTCAGCTGGGTGCGCGTATCCCCCGGCTTCGGAGTGAGTACACCGTGCGGATCGCGGATGTAGAGCGGAACCCGGATGGCCTCCTCGTACGCCGTGGCTCCCTTGCCCCGCAACCCATGTGAACCCGCGTACTCACCGTGATCGGAGGTGAACACGACGACCGTATTGCGATCCACCTCCGGGCGCGATGCCAGCTTGTCCAGCACCCGCCCGATCTGAGCATCCACCTGCTGTTGCAGCCACAGGTACATGTCCAGGCAGCGAGCCCATTGCCGGGCCATATCCGGCCCCGAATAGGTCACCGCACCCGTCATGATCGGCGACATGAAATTGGCGTAGTCGATCTGCAGCTGCGGCTTGCCATGCTGACGCAGCTCGTCGGGCGTCTGGAAGTTGACCGGCACCGCATCAAACCAGTGCGGAACATCCTCCGGGAGAGGATTCTTGGGCCACCAGCAGATGTCATGCGGATTCACCAGGGAGACGGTCGTGCACCACGGCCCCTTGCCCGCCTGTGCGTCGAACCACCCCGCGAACTGGTCGACGATCCCCGGGTCCTTCTGCAATCCCTGGTTCGGCATGCCGTTCGGCGAGGGAAAAGTGCCACCCGAGAAACCATGTGCATCAAGACCTTCGGGTGTGTTGTCGCTCCAGTGACCCAGATGCCACTTGCCCCACCACCAGGTCTGATAACCCTGCTGTCGCAGCATGGTTCCCCAGGTGGGGAACTGCGGTGCCAGGCTCGATTCACTGGGCCCCTCCCCGGTGAACAGGCATCCGGTCTGATGCGAGTACAGCCCGGTCGTCATGGCTCCCCGCGACGGGGTGCACATGTTCGACGCGGTGTAGTGCGATGCGAAGGTGATGCTGTCCCTTTGTAATCGACTAAGACTCGGCAAGAGGTTGGTGAGTTTCTGGATATCGGGGAACCACTGCGGGGCCCGCATCTGATCCACGATGATCACCAGGATGTTCGGCTTGTTCCCGTCGGCTGCCGGCGAATCACTGCGCCCTGGCTTGCGGAGCAGCTCGTACCCCCCAAGACCGACCGCGGCGGCACCCGCCGCAACAGCCCCAGTAGTCAGCACGGTCCTGCGGTTGAGCTCGGCCATGCGTCCAACGTAACCGCAATTCCTGGCAATGAACGCCGAAGAACCCGGCCAGTTTTGGATACGACGCGCTACGGATGTGCGGGTGCCGCAGGAGCCGTGGTCGCGGCGGCGCCGGGTGTCGGCGTCTGGGCCGGAGCGGGCACCGATGCCGGTCCCTCGCCCACCGGAGGCTGCGTACCCATGATCTCGATCTCACTCACCGACACCAGACCATTGAACGCGTCCTGCCGTTGGCCGCTCTTGTTCACGATCGACACGCCGGGTTCGGTGGCCTCGATGACCATGGTCACCGAATCGGTCACCACATTCACCTTGACACTCGCCAGCGCACGGCTCACCGGAACCTGCTGCTTGATCGAGCTCCCGTCGCTGAATTCCCAACGCACCCTGGTGATCTTGCGGTTCTGGGCGAAACGGTCGGATCCGTCGATGTCGGTCTTGGCGTATCCGGGAACCAAACCGACGGAGGTCACGAGCGTCGGATGATCGAACTTGGCCGTGATCGACTGACCGTCTTGTTCCTTCCACTGGCACCGCCACGCGGTGAGCGGGTCATTGTCGAATGCCTTAGCGGGGTCGTAGACGTACTTCACCCCATTGCTGTCGGTGCCGTCCTCGGCCTGAACGCAATTGGTGCTCAAGTCCACCGGCTTGATGGGGCTCGACGCCACAGGAGGCGGCGCGGTCGTCGTCGCCGCAGCACTGCTCGTCGTTTTCGGGTCATTCGGCGGCAGCATCCCGTGCGTCTGCTGCTGGGTGGATCCATCGCCGTGCACCGCCATGTATCCGACATAGCCGAGCCCCACGACCACGAGCAGACCGGCGAGCATCGCGAAGGCCATGATGATCCCGCGATGCGATCGCGCATTGGGATCGCGCCACGGATCGGAGAACTTCACCTGTGCGGCCAGGTTCGGCGGGCACGCAGGCAGCTGCGCCAGAGCCTCACGCAGATCCGGACGCGTGTGCCACAGTCGCAGCAGTTGATCCTGCGGGAGCGCCGGGTTATGCGCGGCGGCGAACTCCGCGTCGTAATCCGGCGCCGGTCCGTAGTTGTATGGACCGGTCATGGGCGGCCATTATTCCGCACGAACGGACGCCGTCGGCCATATGTGGCCACCCGCCATGTCGGTCTATTCACGGTTCAACATGTTCCTCGCTCGCTCGAAGCTCGCCCAAACCGAGTATCCGCAGGCCCGCAGAGTGCCCATCTGCCTACCCCTCAACCTCGCCAGTGATACCCAGCTAATCGTCGCAGTATCACGACCGGTTGTCCGTCCAGAATTTGTACCAATAGCGGACGTGCTAGTTTGGCCGCTGGTATCTGCATGACCCAGAGGAGCTCCGATGACCAGATTTGTGGTGCCGGCCGCCGCAAGCGTGCTGATCGGCCTGCTGCTGGGCGCCGCCGCCGTCTTCGGTGTCACGCTGTCGGTCGAGCAGGACAAGAAGCCTGCCGTGACGGGAATCGATCCGTCGACCGCAATTCTCAACCGCCCCGATTACGGCAACCGGAGCTGACATCTCGCGGCCCCCGACAGCGCCGCGCAGCATTTCCTGAGCCGTGACGTACCGCCTTGACTCTTCTCCGCTGAGCCGACGGTGGCTCGCGGTCGCCTCGGCGTTCGCCCTACTGCTGACGTTCGCCCAATCGCCCGGACAGATCTCCCCGGACACCAAGCTGGATCTGGCCATCAACCCGCTGCGGTTCGCCGCACGGGCCCTGAACCTGTGGAGCAGTGACCTGCCGTTCGGGCAGGCGCAGAACCAGGCATACGGGTACCTCTTCCCGCACGGCGCCTTCTTCTCACTGGGGCATCTCCTCGGAGTACCGGCCTGGGTGACACAACGACTGTGGTGGGCCCTGCTGATGGTGGCCGGGTTCTGGGGCGTCATCCGGGTTGCCGAGGCGCTGGGTATCGGCACCCGCGGCTCCCGGATCATCGCGGCGGTCGCGTTCGCACTGTCCCCTCGGGTGCTGACGACCCTGGGCGCCATCTCATCCGAAACGCTGCCGATGATGCTGGCCCCGTGGGTGCTGTTGCCGGTCATCCTGACGTTCCAGGGCCGGATATCCCCGCGCCGGGCGGCGGCACTGTCGGCCGTCGCGGTCGCGTTGATGGGTGCGGTCAATGCCGTCGCCACCGCCCTCGCCTGCGGGGTCGCCGCCATCTGGTGGCTGGCCCACAAACCGAACCGGACATGGTGGCGATTCACGGCATGGTGGATTCCCTGCCTGGCGCTGGCCACCTCATGGTGGATCACCGCCCTACTCACCTTCGGCAAGATCAGCCCGCGGTTCCTCGATTTCATCGAATCCTCCGGGGTCACCACACAATGGACCTCTCTGACCGAGGTATTGCGCGGGACCGACAGTTGGACACCGTTCGTGGCCCCGACCGCGACGGCGGGTTCCTCACTGGTTACCCAGTCGGCCATGGTCATCGCGACCGCGATGATCGCCGCCGCCGGTATGGCGGGACTCGCGATGCGGGGCATGCCGGCACGCGGGCGGCTGGTCACGATACTTCTGGTTGGCCTGGTGCTGCTGACAGCCGGATACACCGGCGCTCTCGGATCGCCCGTGGGCCAGCAGATTCAATTTTTCTTAGATGACGGCGGCACTCCGCTGCGCAATGTGCACAAGCTGGAGCCATTGATCCGCCTGCCGCTGATTCTTGGTCTGGCACACGCGTTGTCGCGGATACCACTACCCGCCAGCGTCTCCGCACGAGAGTGGCTCGCGGCGTTGGCGCGCCCGGAGCGCAATCGGGCGGTTGCACTTGGGATCGTGGTGTTGGTGGCGCTCGCCGCGAGCACATCACTGGCCTGGACGGGCCGGCTTGTGCCCCGCGGCGGCTTCGACGCAATCCCCAAATATTGGAACGATACGGCGCACTGGCTGGCCGATCATGATGACGGCGGGCGCGCACTGGTGGTGCCGGGAGCCCCGTTCGCCATCCAGACTTGGGGCCTCACCCGCGACGAACCCCTGCAGGCGCTGGGTAAAACCCCCTGGGGGGTACGCGATTCCATCCCGCTGACGCCTCCGGAGACCATCCGCGCCATCGACTCCGTACAGCAGCTGTTCGCCGCCGGCCGACCCTCGGACGGGCTGGCCGACACCCTGGAGCAGCAGGGCATCTCGTACCTGGTGGTGCGCAACGACCTCGACCCCGATACGTCCCGTTCCGCGCGTCCGATCCTGGTGCACCACACCATCGAAGGGTCTCCCGGACTGACCAAGGTCGCCCAGTTCGGCGACCCCGTCGGAGCCGGGACGGTGGAGGGCTTCGTCGCCGATAGTGACCTACGCCCGAAGTATCCAGCGGTCGAGATCTATGCCGTGGGCCGGGAAACGGGTTACGGGGAACCGTATTTCGCGGATATCGGCAGCATGCCCCGGGTGGCGGGCGGACCCGAGGCACTGCTGCGATTGGGTGAGCGACGCCGCCAGTTGAACCAGCCACCACTGGGGCCGTCTCTGTTGGCCACCGACGCCGCACAGGCCGGTCTGCATCCCGGACCCGCGATGGTGACCGACAGTCCGCTGGCCCGCGAGACCGACTACGGGCGCGTCGATGATCATTCCTCGGCCATCCGCGCACCCGGCGACAAACGCCGCACCTTCAACCGGGTGCCCGACTACCCGGCCACCGGTGTTCCCCTCGTGAACGGAAGTTGGACGGGCGGAACCATCACCGCATCCAGCTCCGCCTCCGATTCCACGGCGCTGCCCAATGTGGCACCGGGCACCAGCACGGCCGCTGTCATCGACCGTGACAACGCGACGAGCTGGGTCAGTAGCTCACTGGAAGCTGCTCTTGGGCAATGGATTCGAGTCGACTTGGATCGGCCGATCACCAACGCGATCCTCACCGTGACACCGAGCGCCACCGCGTTGGGAGCCCAGGTGCGGCGCCTGGAGATCGAGACCGATAACGGCACCACGTCGGTGCGATTCGATGAGCCGGGCAAGCCTCTGGACGTGGCGCTGCGGCCGGGGGAAACCAACTGGGTCAAGGTCACGGCCACCGGCACCGAGGACGGCACCTCCGGTGTGCAATTCGGCATCACCGAGCTATCCCTGACCCAATACGACGCCGCCGGATACGCCCATTCCGTCGATCTCCGCCACAGCGCAACACTGCCCGCACCCCCCGCGGGAGCCGCGGTGCTCGGCTGGGACTTGGGATCTCCACTGGAGGGCCGGCCCGGCTGCATGCCGTCGCCCGAAAGGCTGCGCTGCGCAGGGACACTCTCGCTTGCCCCCGAGGAACCGGGCACCTTCATCCGGACATTGACTGTGCCCCAGCCTCTTTCGCTCACCCCGACGCTCTGGGTACGGGCCCGCTCCGGCCCACAGCTGCGCAATCTGATCACGCAGCCCGGAACCACCGCGGCCTCCGGTGGCGCCGACCTGATTGACCTGCGGGGCTCCTCCTACGCGGCCACCGACGGCGATCCGGGCACCGCCTGGACGGCGCCGCAGGAGTCGGTACTGCGCCAGCACCTGCCCTCTCTGGTGATAAAACTGCCTAAACCCGTAGCCGTCGGGGGTTTACGGCTCCAGCCCAGCAAGACCGAGGTGCCTACACATCCCAAGCAGGTAGCCATCAACCTGGGCGACGGACCCCAGGTAAGGAACATCGACCCGAAGTCTCCCGAGACGACACTGGCCGTGCATCCGGCTGTCACCGACACCATCACGGTCACGGTGACCGACTGGACCGACATCATCGACCGCACCGCGCTGGGAACCGATCAGAACAAGCCACCCGGAATCGCCGAGCTCGTCGCGCTGGACACCAGCGGGCAGCCCATAGCCCCTGCCGATGCGCGGGCCAACGGCAACCGCGTGATCAAGATCGGATGCGCTGATGGCCCAGTGCTGGCCCTTGCCGGACGCTTCATCCCCATGTCCATCACCACCACGGTGCGAGATCTACTGGACGGCAATGCCATCCAGGCGACTCCGTGCGATACCGCACCCATCGCAACGGGCGCGGGGTCACAGGACGTCACCGTCAACCCGCGCCAGCAATTCATCGTCGACGGTGTCCAGCTCGCCATGCCCGGCGCGGTACCTGCCGCTGCCACCGCGACCGCGGCACCCAAAGGCAGATGGGACGCGGCCCGGCGGGAAGTGACCGCGGAGCCCGCACCGCGCGACCGGGTGCTGGTGGTACCCGAAAGCATCAACCCCGGATGGGTGGCCCGCGATACACAGGGACACACCCTCGCCCCGGTACGGGTGAACGGATGGCAGCAGGGGTGGGTGCTTCCGGCCGGCACCGGCGGGCCGATCACACTCACGTTTAGCCTCGACACCTGGTATCGGGCGGGACTATTCGGCGGACTGGCGCTGCTTCCCGTCCTCGCACTGTTGGCCCTCATCCCCGGGCGCCGGAAAACCACGCTCCCTCAGGTGATCCCATGGCGTTCCGGCCGCGCGGGGGGTGTGGCGGTGCTGGCTGCGCTCACTGCCATCAGTGGCATCACCGGGGCCGTAGTGGGCCTGGCCGCATTGGCGTTCAAAGTGTGGAGGCCCTGGCCACTGCGCACGCTCACAGCAGTGGGGGCCTACATCTCCGGCGGCTCCCTGCTGCTGGCAGGGGCGGCCCTCTCACGGCATCCGTGGCGATCTGTCGGCGGGTATACCGGACATTCGTGGTGGATTCAGCTGTTGGCGCTGATCTCTGTGGCCGCCGTCGCCCTGGCCGCGGTACGGCTTCCTTCCCGAATATCCGTGCGGCGCTTCTGGAAGCGCCGTAACGCCTCCCGCGACGGAGATTCCACCAGCGCATAACTGACAGCGGCCATCGCGAAGCCAAAGATCAACGTCAGAATCAGGACCAGCGGGAAGTGACCGCTGAACGGGAAGCGCCCGATGACGGTAAAGACCATGTTCAGGGCAGCCAGATGCCAGATGAACAGGCCGTAGGACCAACGTCCCAGCGTCACCATCAGCGAGCTGCCCAATATCCGGTGCGGCGTGCCCCGGGCATCCAATGTCAACGGCATCAGCAGTGCCCACGCCAGCGTCGCACCCATCGCGATCTTGACGGCGTACTGATGCGGCGGCGCCTGCGTCAGACCCTCCGGTCCGGCCAGCGGCGAAGCCGCCACCCCGAAGGCGATGAGCGCCACCACGGCGAGCAGCACTCGGCGACGCGCCAGGCGCAGTGTCCAGGCCGGTGGCGCCGAGCTCCATTCCGCCAGCAGCATGCCCGCGACGAACCACGAGAAGAAGGCGGGTGGCCACGTCAACGGATTGACGCCCACGGCCGCGTGAAAGGGGATGAACGACCAGCCGAGACTGCTAACACCGAGAGCCATGAGCACCGGGGCGCGCCACCGTCCGGGCACTCGACGCATACCGATCGCGATCACCGGCAAGGCCACATAGAACGCCACCTCGACCGCCAGGCTCCACATCTGTGTCAGACCAGCCGTCAGCGTTAGCGGGATATACAACTGGGTAAGCGTCACGTTGGCCACCCAGACCACCCAGCTGGCTCCCATCGCGTCCGGCAACAGCAACAGGATGACGAAGACGGCGGCCAGGTAGGCCGGGACAATGCGGACGAACCGCGACGCGAAGTAGCGCCCGGTGGAAGCCGGCGCGGGCCCACCGTGTGCTGCCGCTGCGTGTGGCCGCCACAGCAGAAATCCAGATAGCGCGAAAAACACGGCCACCGCCAGGTCGAAGCGCCCCAGGACGCGTCCGTCGATGCCACCGTTGTGGCCCGTCTGAAACGCGGTGTGAGTGACCACGACGCCCATCGCCGCGCAAGCGCGCATGCCCTCCAATGCAGGTACGAAGCCCCGCGCATGGATGGCCGGCGCCGATGGCCGCACTGTCGTCACCCCGCCGAGGGTACGGTTCTAAGTCGAGCCGACGGCATTTGACCAGAACCACGACCTGGGAATCCGTACGATCGCCGAATGACCACCTGGCGGCCACGGCTGTTAGGGTCAGACAGATTTGCCCTGGGCATGCCATGTCGTCAAGCACGGGGTTACCGCACGTTAAGGAGGGTTCGGCCACAGTGAACCGCGGGGTCATGATGCGTATCGCAGCGTGCGGGCTGCTGGGGCTCGGTTCGGCGCTCATCATCGCCGCACTGTTGCTCAGCACGTACACCAGCAACCGGCTTGCGAAGATTCCGCTCGACTGGGACGCCACATTGGTGAGCGAGGGCAAGGGACGTGCTCTGGACCCGGCGTCGCTGTCCGGACAGAAGTTCATTACCGATCCGGATAAGCCGCTGGCGCTGCAGGAGCAGATCACCACGGTCAGCCCTGCCGACGCCACCAAGGTCGGCCTGCAGGCCGGCATCACTCTTCGGCGCACCGACAAGCAAGGCGACGCCGGATTGGTCCTGGCCACCGTTGACACCGTCACCGTGGACCGCCACTCCGCCGAGGCGATCTCCAGCGAAGACAACCCGGGTGGCAGTGTGCAGAAGCCGCGCGCCATCGAGGATGAGACACCGCCGACGACTATCGCTCTCAAGCACGAGGGGTTGAGCTACCGGTTCCCCTTCGACACCGAGAAGAAGACGTACCAGTACTTCGACGTGGTGGCCCAGCGTGCCTTCGACGCCAACTACACCGGCGAAGAGGATGTCAACGGCCTCACCGCTTATCACTTCACCCAGAACGTGGGCTACGACGCCAACGGCAAGCTGGTGGAACCGGTCGCGTACCCCTCGCTGTACGACAAGGACGAGGACTCGAAGGTGACGGCCCGCGCCGTGCAGTGGGGTGTGGAAGCCGAGCACGAGGACGAAGAGATCACCATGACCCGCTACTACGCAGCACAGCGCGAGTTCTGGGTGGATCCGGTCAGCGGCATCATCGTCAAGAGCAAACAGCATGCGCTGCAGTACTACTCGCGTGACGCGCTCAAGCCCGAGGTCCCGATGGTCGACTACACCGTGCTGTCGAACGACGAGACCGTCGAGAAGCAGGTGAAGGCGGCGCGCGATACCCGCGACAGCCTGTCCATCTGGTCGAACATCCTGCCGATCACCTTCGCCGCTCTGGGCGTCGTGGCACTGGTCGGTGGCGGTCTGCTGGGCTCGTTCAGCCTGCGCGCCGAGTCGGCATTGATCGACCCCGGCCTTGACACTGTCGATCATGGTTTCTTCGGCCGCCGTGGCCCGGAGAAACCGCCCGCCAGCGAGGCCGACACCGACAAGTTCCCGTCGCCTCGAAACCACCTCTAGCCGGGACGTCTTGCGCCGCAAGCTGGGGGCACCTCCCACTCGTGGGGGCGTCATCGCGGCGCCGCTCTACGCATTGGCCTTGGCGGCGGCCATCACCGCGCCACTTGCCGCACCCGGCTATCTGCTGATCCGCGACGCCGTCTCGACCCCGCGGTCCTACCTGACCGATGCGGCGCTGGGCGTCGGCGAGGCAGCCCCCCGCGCCGTCCCGCAGGACTTCTTCATCGCCGTCGCGACGACGCTTGTCGACGGCGGAATCCTGGTCAAGGTCCTTCTGGCACTGGGATTGTGGCTTGCCGGGTGGGGTGCGGCGCGCCTGGCCGCCCACCTCGTCCCGGACGCCGGAGTTCCCGGTGAACTGCTGGCTGCCACCATTGCGATCTGGAATCCCTATGTGGCTGAACGACTTTTGCAGGGGCATTGGAGTCTGCTGGTCGGTTATGGCTGCTTACCGTGGGTGGCGCTGACGGCGATTCGGCTGCGCACGGCGGCCGGTATCGGCACCTGGTGCACGCTTGCGTTCTGGATCGCCATGGCCGGATTGACGCCCACCGGAACGGTGCTCGCACTGATCGTAGGGCTTGCCGTGGCATCAGATCTGCGGTCGAGGCTTGGGGTACTGGCAATCTCGCTGCTGGCCGCACTGCCGTGGCTGGTGGCCTCGGGGTTGGGGACGGCAATCCCGGCCGGAGACCAGGCCGGGGTCCACGCCTTTGCGGCCCGGGCCGAGCCCGGGCTGGGCACGCTCGGCAGTCTGGCCTCACTCGGCGGTATGTGGAATGCCTCCGCGGTGCCTGCGTCACGGACGACCTTGTTCGCGTTGGCCTTCTCGGCGGTGCTGCTCGTCGTGCTGGCGGTGGGCATGGTGGTGTTATGGCGCACCCGAACAGCGCTCGGGCTCCTCGGCATTGCCTTTGCTGCCGTGGTTGTTCCGGCGCTGCTGGCGACGGGCCCGGGGTTGTCGCTGACCACCTGGCTCATCACCGAGGTGCCCGGGCTGGGCATTCTGCGCGACGGCCAGAAATGGGTGGCGTTGGCGATGCCGGGGTACGCAGTGGCCGGTGCCGCGGCCGTCACCGCGATACGCGAACGTTCGTCTCAATTAGTGGCGGCCGCAGTGGCCTGCGCGGCACTGATATTGACGCTGCCCGACTTGGCATGGGGAGTCGGCGGCCGAGTCGAACCGGTCGTCTATCCGGCCGGATGGACCACCGTCGCCGCTAGTATCAACGCACAACCTCATCCGGTGGCCGTGCTGCCGCCGGAGACCTTGCGGCAATACCCGTGGGGACCTTCTTCGATTCAGGTGCTGGATCCGTTCCCGCGCTGGATCCGCGGGGACACGGTGAGCAGCGGCGACCTACGCGTCGACGGGCACGTCGTACAGGGCGACGGCACCCGGGGCCGCCTCGTCGAGGAGCTGTTACGCACCGGGGCCGCACCGCGCGAGCTGGCGGCACAGGGCATCGGCTGGGTGGTCCTGCAGGCTAAAACTCCTGGTGACAAAGAGGTTTCGTCGGCAACACTGGCGCAGCTCGAGCCGGTCTACCGCGATGGCGACATCGCGCTGTACCGGGTACCGGGGCCGTGGGAACCCATCGGAGCGTCACCGAGTCGTCGCGCCACCGTCATCGCCGCACACGTGATCTGGGTTGCACTCCTGACAGCCGGCGCGGTAGCCGCTGGTCTGCGACTGACCCGCAGGCGCCAAGACTAAATCAGACGAACCGTCATCGGCCCGCGGGCTGATCCGTCGGTCAGGCGGGAACTTCTACCTGCGGAGCCACTACCGGCTCGTCACCGACGACCCCCGATACCGGAAGGCCCAGCACCGCCGCCTTGAGTACGGTCCACACGCCGTCCGCGCTGCGTTGCCACGACAGGTCGGCACAGCGAGCCCGCGCCGCCTCGCCCATCCGGTAACGAAGGTTGTTGTCTGCCAACAGGGTCGCGGTATGCCGGACAAACTCATCCTGATCGCGCGCCAGCAGACCGGTGATGCCGTCGGTGACCGAATCGGTAAGCCCACCGGAAGAGCGGTAACCGATCGTAGGCACGCCATGCTGCGCGGCCTCGGTGACCGCCAGGCCCCAGCCCTCCTTGCGTGACGGCATCAGGTGCACCCAGGCGCGTTGCAGCACCCGATGCTTGGCCTCCTCATCGAGGTACCCGTGGAACGTCACCGACTCGGAAATACCCAGCCGTGCCGCATGTCCCACCAACGGATCCATCCACCAGCCATCGCCTACGACGTCAAGATGTACGTCGGGCACGTGGTCACGCAGCAGTGCGAGCGTGGTCAGTGCGTGCTCAATCTGCTTATGCGGCACCAAGCGCGAGAGCACCACGACGCGCGGTGTCTCGCTGCGTGCACCGTTCAGTGCCGCGGCCACCGACAGGGCCGGGATCTGATCGATACCGTTGCGCACCACCGCAATCCGCCCGGGTTCCACACCGAGCGCCACCAAGTCGGACGCGGACGGCTGCGAGACCGTCAAGTACTGATTTCGCCGATGCATCCGTGGAGATAACCGCGACTCCAGCCACCAGCCCAGCCTGCCGATGAGCTGTCCTGCCACCGGCCACTGCTCCCGGTGGCAGTGGTGTACCAGCATCACCACGGGTGCCGTCACCACGGTGCTGGCAAAAAAGGGGATGCCGTTCTGGGTGTCGATGACGACATCGGGGCGCACGTCACGCAGCGCCCCCAGGCCGACGCGACTGGCCAGGAGCGACAGCAGTGCACGCGGGTACACCGTGAACCGCCCACCGCTCCGCGAGATATGTACTCCGTCCACCACCTCATGACGGGGCGCGCCGGGGTAAGCGGCACATCGCAGCGTCACCTTTACACCCGATGCGGCCAGCTCGGCGCCGATGCGCTGCAGGTACGTCTCGCTACCGCCGCCCTGCGGATGGTCGGTGTCACGCCAGCACAACATGAGGACCTCCCGCGGGAGGTCCTGCTGATCTGACACTTCGCTTAACACCGCTAAGCACCCTAGGCCGTTAGGGTGGGCCTCCAGAAATTCCGTGTTCCGTAAAAGAAGACCGAGCAGAACGAGAACCCGTGCCGGATATCACCGATCTGTTTGCACAACGAGCCACGCTTCGGCGTTCTACCAGCTTGTTGTCGTCTTTTCGCTTCGAGCAGAGTGCGCCGGAAAGGTTCTACGGAACGGTGGCGCAGGACACAGTTCACCTGGTCACCGACTTGTGGCTGCAGGCAACCGGCACCGCATTGCAGGGCCGCACGGTGCTGGATGTCGGAGGCGGGCCGGGCTACTTCGCCTCGGCCTTCGCCGACGCCGGGGCGCAGTACATCGGTGTCGAACCCGACCCTCGGGAGATGCATGCGGCTCCAGAAGGCACTCAGGGCATCCACGATCCACGTGCTGCATATCTACGCGCGTCCGGAATGGCCTTGCCGTTCGCCGACGGCAGCGTGGACATCTGCCTGTCCTCCAACGTCGCCGAGCACGTACCCGAGCCCTGGCGCCTCGGCGCGGAGATGCTGCGGGTCACCCGCCCGGGCGGGCTGGCGGTCTTGTCGTACACCGTCTGGCTGGGCCCGTTCGGCGGCCACGAAATGGGTCTGACGCACTACTTCGGCGGGGCCCGCGCCGCCCGCTGGTACACCCGCAAGCATGGCCATCCGCCCAAGAACAACTACGGGTCGTCACTTTTTCCGGTATCGGCGCGCGAGGGGCTCCAGTGGGCTCACAGCACGGGCGCGCTGGTTGCCGCATTTCCCCGCTACCACCCAAAATGGGCATGGTGGATCACCAGAGTTCCCGCTGTGCGGGAGGTTCTGGTGAGCAATTTGGTGCTTGTCCTGCGCCCCCACTGAATCCAGAATTGCAACAGGTTCCACTTCCCCTGACTGCCCGGTAGTGTTGCGTACGTCACGCAACGAGGCGGACATGAAACGGAAGTCACGACACTTGACTGAGCAGACAGCGACGCACGAGGACGTTGCACGCCCCGCGGAATCACAACGGGACCCGGAAACCTTGCGCGGTGCACTCACCGATTGGATCTCCGCCCAGCTGCCCGCCGATGCCGCGCTGAGCGTGGACCACGCGGAGCTGCCCAGTGCCAACGGCATGTCCAGCGAGACGATCCTGGCCGATGCGCAGTGGACCGAGGACGGTGAGCGCGCCGCCCACCGACTGGTGATCAGGACGGCACCTCAGCCCGACTCGAGTCCGGTGTTTTCGACCTATGACATGCGCCGCCAGTTCGACGTGATGGACAAGCTCGGCCGGTACACCAGCGCAGTGGTGCCCCCGGTGCTCTGGTACTGCGATGACCCCTCGGTGCTCGGCGGCGAGTTCTTCGTCATGAAGCGCGTGGACGGGGAGGTCCCGCCCGATCGGATGCCTTACACCTTCGGATCCTGGGTGACCGAGGCCTCTGAGGCCGACCGCCGCAAGATGCAGCGGCTCACCGTCGACCAGATCGCCCGGGTCCACTCGGCGCCCGTGGAGGAGTTCGCATTCCTCGACGATGCCCAGAAGGGCGAGACGGGCCTGGACGCCCATGTACGCCGCACCCACGACTTCTATGAGTGGGTACGCGGTGACGGCCCCACCATTCCGTTGATCGATCGCGGCTTCACGTGGTTGCGCGAGAACTGGCCGACCGAATCGTTGCGTACGAAAGACGCTGTCAGCTGGGGTGATTCCCGCCCGGGAAACGTCATTTACCAGGATTTCGAGCCGGTGGCGCTGCTCGACTGGGAGATGGCCACCGTCGGGCCTCGCGAACTCGACCTCGGATGGATCATCTTCCTGCACAGATTCTTCCAGGATCTCACCGAGACCGCCGGCCTCGCTGGGCTGCCCAGCTTCTGCCGGCGCGAGGATATCGCCGCCGAGTACGCCGCACTCACCGGGCACCACGCGAGCGATCTGGACTTCTACACCGCCTACGCCGCACTGCAGCACGCCGTGATCATGGTGCGCATTCAGATGCGTGCCATGGCTTTTGGTATGGCAGAGATGCCGAATGACCCCGATGACCTGATCCTGCACAGGGCCACACTGGAGAAGATGCTGGACGGAACGTACTGGTCGCAGCTCGGAGAGGAGACCGGCGCGTGAGCCTGTCCCCGTTCGACGATTACCCGATCCATCAGATCGCCGATGTGGTCCGCCACGTGGGCACCTCGGACCGGAACTTCTACGACCGCTACTACTTTGGCTGCCACGGTGGGCGTGCCGACCTGCCGTATCTGATCACCGGACTGGGCGTTTACCCGAACCTGGGTGTCACCGACGCATTCGCCTCGGTACGCGACGGCGACGACATCATCGTGTTCCGGGCCTCGCGTGCACTGGGCGACGACCGCGCCGATCTCACGGTTGGGCCGTACCGCATCGAGGTCCTCGAAGGGCTCAAGAAGGTCCGGCTGATCCTGGAGCCCGGCTCCGAATATGGGGCGGACTACGACCTCGCCTTCGATATCACCTACACCGGCGAGATACCGGCCTCCCTCGAACCCGGCCATTACCAGCGTCAGCTCGGCCGCGTGATGTTCGATACCTCACGATTTGCCCAAACCGGTACCTGGACAGGCCAATTGACAGTTGGCGGCACCACCCACGAGCTGGATGGAGTCAACTGGTCGGGCAACCGAGATCGATCCTGGGGCATCCGCCCCGTCGGCGAGGGCGAGCCCGCCGGACGGCGTGCCACGTTGGCCGGGGGCTTCTTCTGGCTCTACAACGTGATCTCGTTCCCCGAGTATTCGATCGTGTTCATCAACCAAGAGGACGAGCACGGCACCAAGGTCGTCAGCGGTGCGCGCCGGGTGTGGCGCGACCCGGCAAGAGGGATCGACGAACTCGGACCCATTACGCACGACATCACCCTGGTTCCCGGCACTCGCGAAGCGAGCTCGGCGGTCATAACGTTGGGTGACATCACCATCAAGGCCGACATCGTGTTGCCGCACTACTTCGGTTTCGGCACCGGGTACGGGCTGGACCAGGACTGGCGCCACGGCATGTGGCAGGGCGACCTCGTCGTGCAGGGCAAGCGGTACAAGACCGCGGAACTGGACGCGACGCTCAAACTGTTGTGCCCCGTCGACAATGTCGCCACCTTCACCGCCACCGAGAACGGCGTGGAGACCCACGGCAGCGGACTGTTCGAATTCGGCCCCATCGGCCCCCATAAACCCTCCGGCTTTACCGGGTTCGTTGACACACATCAGGAAAGAGACGGCGATTCATGACCAGCGGGAACAACTTTGACAAGCTCTTCATCGGTGGCGTCTGGACCGAGCCGGCCACCGACCAGGTGATCGAGGTCATCTCGCCCGCCACCGGCCAGAAGGTGGGCCAGTGTCCGCTGGCCTCCCCAGCTGACGTCGAGGCCGCGGTCAGCGCGGCCCGCCGCGCCTTCGATGACGGCCCCTGGCCCAAGCTGACCCCGCATGAGCGGCAGGCGGTACTGCAGAAGGCCGTTGCCGGGCTGGAGGCCCGCAAGGACGAGATCTGCAAGGCCATCGCCGACGAGACCGGCGCTCCCCCCATGGTTATCGAAACGCTGCAGTGGTTGGGCGGCTTCGGCGCCATCCAGTACTACGCCAACGCCGCGGACGCGGTGAAGTGGAAGGAACTGCGCAACGGCGCCTACGGCCAGACCGTGGTGACCCGGGAGCCCGCCGGTGTGGTGGCCGCCATCGCGGCCTGGAACGTGCCGCTGTTTCTGGCGCTCAACAAGATCGGCCCGGCGTTCCTCGCGGGCTGCACGGTGGTGCTCAAGCCCGCGGCCGAGACTCCCCTGTCGAGCTTCATCCTGGCCGAGGTATTCGCCGATGCGGGCGTGCCCGAGGGCGTGCTGTCCGTGGTGCCGGGTGGAGCCGAGACCGGTCGGGCGCTGACCAACAACCCCGGCATCGACGTGTTCAGCTTCACCGGCAGCACCGTCGTCGGTAAGGAGATCGCCGAGATAGCCGCCAGGAATCTGAAGAAGGTCACGCTCGAGCTGGGCGGTAAGTCGGCGGCCATCGTGCTGGAGGACGCCGACCTGGCGGCGACGTTGCCGATGCTCGTGTTCGCCGGCCTGATGAATGCGGGCCAGGGCTGCGTCAACCAGACCCGGGTGCTGGCGCCACGGTCTCGGTACGACGAGGTGGTCGACGGCATCGTCGGCATGGTCTCGCTGATGGGAGTGGGCCTGCCCGACGATCCGGCCACCCAGGTCGGGCCGCTGATCACCGAGAAGCAGCGCGCCCGCGTCGAGGGCTACATCGCCAAGGGCATCGAGGAGGGTGCACGGCTGGCCTTCGGCGGCAAGCGCCCTGAAGGGCTGGACAGCGGATACTTCGTACAGCCAACGATTTTCGCGGATGTCGACAACTCGATGACCATCGCGCAGGAGGAGATCTTCGGCCCCGTGCTGTCGATCATCGCCTACGACTCCGTGGACGAAGCCATCAAGATCGCCAACGACTCTCACTACGGCCTGGCGGGCAGTGTATGGACCACCGATGTGCCCAAGGGCCTGGAGGTCGCGGCGCAGATCCGCACCGGCACCTACGGCATCAACTGGTACGCCTTCGATCCCAGCTGCCCATTCGGCGGCTACAAGCAGTCCGGTATTGGCCGGGAGAACGGCCCCGAGGGCATCGAGGAGTACTGCGAGCTCAAGAGCGTGCTGCTGCCGATGGGCTACACCCTCGACTCGATCTAGCCATCGAGCGCGAGCCTCACGCGGAAATCTTGCCTGAAAACCGCGTGAGGCTCGCACTCGACGCTAGGGTTCGACGGTGTCCACCGCCGCCGAGGCCGCACCTGTGTCAGGTCTACGCAAGGTGGTCGCCGCATCGATGGCCGGCACCGTGGTCGAGTGGTACGAGTTCTTCCTCTACGCCACCGCCGCCACCCTCGTCTTCAACAAGGTCTTCTTCCCCGCTGTGCAGGCCGGGGGGAACGACCTCGACAACATCATCAAGGCCTTCCTCACCTATGCGGTCGGGTTCGTCGCCCGGCCCATCGGTGGAATCGTGTTCGGGCACTTCGGGGATCGCTACGGACGCAAGCACCTCCTGCAGATCGCGATCGTGCTGGTCGGCGTGGCCACCTTCCTCATGGGCTGCCTGCCGACCTTTGCGCAGATTGGCTACGGCGCCCCGGTCCTGCTGGTGGTGCTGCGATTCCTGCAGGGTTTCGCAGTGGGCGGCGAATGGGGCGGCGCTGTGCTGCTGGTGGCCGAGCACTCCCCCGACGCGCAACGCGGATTCTGGTCGAGCTGGCCGCAAGCGGCCGTACCGCTGGGCAACCTACTGGCCACCCTGGTGCTGCTCACCTTGTCGTGGACGCTCTCCGATGCCGCGTTCCTGGCCTGGGGCTGGCGCGTCGGCTTCTGGTTGTCGGTCATCATCGTGGCGATCGGGTACTACATCCGCACCCGGATATCCGATGCGCCGATCTTCCATGAGGCCCGCCGAGAATTGGAAGAGAACCAGGCCAGCTCCTACGGCGTTGTCGAGGTGTTCCGCCGGTACCCGCGCGGGGTGTTCACCGCCATGGGGCTGCGCGTGGCAGAAAACATCCTCTACTACATGGTGGTCACCTTCTCGATCACCTATCTCAAGATCGAACTGCACATGGATACCAAGCGGATCCTGTTGCTGCTCTTGATCGCTCACGCGGTCCAGGCGATAGCCCTGCCGATCGTGGGGCGCTACACAGACATCGTCGGGCGGCGTGCGCCTTATGCGCTCGGAGCCCTGCTGGCGGCGGGGTGGGGTTTCATCGCGTTCCCGATGTTCAACACTCGAGACGAATGGGTGATCCTGGCGGCCATCGTGATCGGCCTGCTGGTGCACTCGCTGATGTTCGCGGGGCAGCCGGCGATCATGGCGGAGATGTTCCCCACCCGGATGCGCTACTCCGGGGTATCGGTGGGCTACCAGGTGACCTCGATCTTCGCCGGATCACTGGCTCCCGTCATCGGCACCGCGCTGCTGAGCAAGTACCACAGCTGGGTGCCGGTGGCGATCTATCTGGCGGCCGTTGCTCCCATCACGCTGATCGCCGTGTGGGCACTGCCGGAGACCAAGGGCAGCTCGCTGCATGAGCTGGATGCCGCCGACAGGGCGCGCGCCTAACGCTAGGTTGGTCCCATGGCGACCTATGGCTGGATCGGTTTGGGGAACATGGGCGGCCCGATGGCTGCCAATCTGGTGGCGGCCGGGCACACGGTGCGCGGCTTCGACCTCTCGGGTGACGCACTGGCCGCCGCGGAAGCACGCGGCGTCACTGCGGTAGAGGAAATCGCCGAGGTACTGGCGGGCGCCGAGGTCGTGTTCACCATGCTGCCCAAGGGGGAGCACGTCCGCTCGGTGTACGAGGGCCCGTACGGAATCTGGGAAAATGCTTCACCATCAACGCTTCTGGTCGACAGCTCGACCGTCGACATCGAAACCTCCCGATACTGTCACGCCGAATCCGCACGCCGCGGGTTCCGGTTCGTCGACGCCCCGGTGTCCGGCGGGATCAGCGGCGCGCAGGCCGGCACGCTGTGCTTCATGCTCGGCGGCGACTTGGAAAATTCCGGTGCGGCAACCGATTACATCAAGCCGATGGCCGGGCGCGTGATCCACGCGGGTACTGGTGGCGCCGGGGTTGCTGCGAAGATCTGCAACAACATGATGCTGTTCATCGACATGATGGCCAACTCGGAAGGCTCGCAGCTTGCCGAGCGACTCGGCCTGGACCCCCAGGTGTTCTGGGAGATCTGTTCGGTGTCCTCGGCGCGGTCCTGGGCGCAGCAGACGTGGTACCCGGTGCCGGACATCATCGAATCTGCCGCCGCCAACCGCAATTTCGATGCCACCTTCACCGTCGACCTGGCGCACAAGGATGCCCGCCTGGCGTTGGCCGCCGGGGAAGCCACCGGCGTCAAGCTACCCGCGGCGACCATGGTCACCGAGCAGTTTCAGCAGCTCATCGACGAGGGCCTGGGCGGCAAGGACTGCTCACTGATCGTCAAGTACGCCACCCCCGACGGGTCGGCGCGCGGCTACGCGCCGTGACTCGGCCGCTCTTCATGTAATTGCTTCAAAAACCGGTTATACGAAGCTAATTCGTCCTCTTGAAGCGCGTCATCGGCCTCACGCGCCTCGGTTTCTACCTGTTCGTCGCGCCGCCATCGGATGGCGAAGATCAGGGTGGTCGCGAGTGCAATCGGCTCACCGTAGGACCAGGCCAGCGCGCCCGCTATCGCCTGATCCTTCACCGGGTCGACAGCCCACGCGGCGGGCGGGTTGGCGAAGATGCCGATCAGCGGCCTGGGCGCCATCATGAGGATGACACCGATGAACACGTGCAGCGGCATCTCCACGAAGATATCGAACATCCGGCCCAGGTTGGTCTGCCGGATGGGCATCGGATCGGTGGACAGGATCGGGATGACGAAGAGAAGACCGCTGAGCAAGAAGAAGATCTCTAACCCAGTGTGCCCCAGCCACGTAGCGGCAATGGTGTCGAACAACTGTGACAAGTACAGCCCGTAATAGCTGAACAGGAACAGCGGAATGGTGACGGCGGGATGCAACAACGGCGCGGCGGCGCGGCTGCGCAATCCGGCCAAGGCAGCGATCAGCACCCACCTGCCGAGTCCACGATGCGGCGTCGACCGCAGGAGCAGCCGGCCCGGAGCGCCCAACACCAACAGGGGAGGCACCAGGATCGACAGCGTCAGCTGCTGGAACATGAACGCGCTGAACAATCGAAATCCGTAGCGCTCTATCGACAATCCCATCACCGCGCCCAAAATCAGGCATCCGGACAGGAAGCACACGGTCGACCACCAGGGCCAGCTGCGGCCCATCCGGTACAGCCGGAACACACTCAGCAAGTACCACCCGGCCAACAGGACCGCGATGACGGGAAGCACCGGGATGGTCGGTGGGTCCCATCCGAGCAGCGACCAGACCGTCGGCGGGTCGACGGGGATGGTGGTCAGCCCGCTGAGCTGCCTCGCCTCGTTCATTGATTACATTATGCGCATATTTGAATGCGCGGGCCATCTGGGGCACCGATACTGGCGTTCACCTGCAATTCGGATCGCCGCTAGCCAAACGGAGTTGGTTCACAGCTTCGGTAACTAGGGTGCGCGACGGGCGGGGCAAACCAGAGGAGAAACGATGGCAATATCGGTGAATCTCGAGAAGGCACTCGACAAGGCCTACGAGAACAAGGACCTCAAGGACGTCCTCGACGCTCCCCCCTCTGCTCTCGCTGGTATCACCGAGAAGCATGACGCCGCACTCAAGGAAGCTCTCAACATCTCGACCGTCCGCGAGCTGGGCACCAACAAGTACATCGCAGTCGCCGCAGCGCTGGCCGCGCTGGAGAGCAAGACCGGCTAAACCGTTGGCCGAGAATGCGTCTACGCAGATAACCGCTGCGTAGACGCATTCTCGCCGTCAGCCGCGAAGCGCCTCGGCCAGCGGCTCCAGCACAGTCGGGTCATAGGGCGGCGGCAGGTAGATGATCGCCAGATCAAGACCCTCCGCCCCCAGTGCGGCGGCCTCGTCGACAACCCTCGCGTAATCGCGATCCTCACCGAGCCGGATGTGGGCCGAGAGCGTGATCTCGCCTGGATCTCGTCCGATATCGGCGCAGTGCGCGGCCAGCACATCGCGTTTGCGCGCGAACTCCTCGGGCGGTCCGCCCACGAAATTCCAGTGCTGGGCGTACTTGGCGGTGATCCGCAGCGTCCGCTTCTCGCCACTACCGCCTATGCAGATGGGCGGGTGCGGTTTCTGCGGCCCCTTGGGCTCGTTGCGAGCGTCCTTGAGCTGGTAAAACTTGCCGTCAAAGCTCGTCGTGTCCTGGCTCAGCAGGCCGGTGAGTACCTCGCATGCCTCCTCGAACCGGTCGAAGCGCTCCTTGATGCTGCCCAGCTCGATGCCGTAGGCGCCGGATTCTTCCTCGTTCCACCCGGCCCCGATGCCGAGCTCCAGGCGACCACCGGACACGATGTCCAGCGCCGAGGCCATATTGGCCAGCACGGCCGGATGCCGATAGTGGATACCGGTCACCAGCACCCCGACCCGCAACCGCCGGGTGGCCTGCGCAAGCGCGGTGAGCGTTACCCAGCCTTCCAGGCACGGCCCGGAAGAGTCCGAGAAGATCGGATAGAAGTGGTCAAAGGTCCAGCCGGACTCGAAAACCTCGATCTCGTCGGCCACCTTCCAGATGGCCAGCATGTCGTCCCAGGTGGTGTTCTGCGGAGATGTCTTGAACGCGAAGCGCATTCCACAAGCCTATGCAGGACCTACCTGGAGTGTCGACCAGATACGAACTATCCCAGCCGTTGCTTGAGAGCGTCGAACTCGTCCTTGACGCCCGTGGGCAGCTTCTCGCCGATGAACTCGAACCACTCCTCGATGAGCGGCAGTTCGGCCTGCCACTCCTCGTTGTGGACCGCCAGCGCCTCGGCCACATCGGCCTCGTCGACATCCAGACCCGACAGGTCCAGGTCCTCGACGCCCGGGACGGTGCCGATTGCGGTGGACGCCCCGGCTCCACGTCCCTCGACGCGCTCGATGATCCACTTGAGCACTCGACTGTTCTCGCCGAAGCCTGGCCACAGGAAGCGACCGTCATCGCCGCGACGGAACCAGTTGACGAAGAAAACCTTCGGGAGCTTGGACTCGTCGGCCTGCTTGCCGATGTTGATCCAGTGGTTCAGGTAGTCGCCGACGTGGTAACCCATGAACGGCAGCATCGCCATCGGGTCGCGGCGCACGGTGCCAACCTTGCCCTCCGCGGCCGCGGTCTGCTCCGAACCCAGTGTGCCGCCAATGAACACACCGTGCTGCCAGTCCCGGGCCTCGGTCACCAGCGGCACAGTCGTCTTACGACGGCCGCCGAACAGGATCGCCGAGATCGGCACACCCTGCGGGTCATCCCATTCGGGCGCCAGGATGGGGCATTGCGACATCGGGGTGCAGTAGCGCGAATTCGGGTGCGCGGCTTTGGTCTCGGTCTCCCGCAGGATCCAGTCCTGACCCTTCCAGTCGATCAGGTGCTCCGGCTCGCCCTCCAGACCTTCCCACCACACGTCGTTGTCGTCGGTACGCGCGACGTTGGTGAAGACGGTGTTCCCGGCCTCGATGGTCTTCATGGCGTTGGGGTTTGAGCTCCAGTTGGTGCCCGGTGCCACACCGAAGAAGCCGAACTCCGGGTTGACGGCGTACAGGCGACCGTCCTTGCCGAAGCGCATCCAGGCGATGTCGTCACCCAAAGTCTCTGCACGCCATCCGGGAATGGTCGGCTGGATCATCGCGAGGTTCGTCTTACCGCAGGCCGACGGGAACGCCGCGGCCACGTAGTAAGCCTTGTTCTCCGGCGAGATGAGTTTGAGGATCAGCATGTGCTCGGCGAGCCAGCCCTCGTCATGGGCCATCGCCGAGGCGATGCGCAGCGAGTAGCACTTCTTACCCAGCAGCGCGTTGCCGCCGTAACCCGAACCGTAGGACCAGATTTCACGAGATTCGGGGAAGTGGGTGATGTACTTGGTGTCATTGCACGGCCACGGCACATCTTCCTGGCCGGGCTCCAGGGGCGCACCGATCGAGTGCAGTGCCTTGACGAAGAATCCGTCATCACCCAACTTCTCCAGGGCGGCGGCACCCATGCGGGTCATCACGCGCATGGAGGCGACGACGTACTCCGAGTCCGTGAGCTCCACACCCAGCTTGGGGTCGTCAGCACCGAGCGGGCCCATGCAGAACGGCACCACCCACATGGTGCGTCCGCGCATGCTGCCGCGGAAGAGCTCGGTCATGGTTGTGCGCATCTCGGCGGGGTCCACCCAGTTGTTGGTGGGGCCGGCGTCCTCTTCGCGCTCTGAGCAGATGTACGTCCGCGATTCCACCCGGGCGACGTCCGACGGGTCCGACAGCGCCAGGAATGAGTTGGGGTGCTTCTCGGAGTTGAGCCGCTGGAAGGTGCCAGCATCCACCAGCTGCTGGGAAACTCGCTCGAATTCCTCATCGGAACCGTCAGCAAACACGACTCGATCAGGTTGTGTCAGCTCAGCGACCTCGCGAACCCAGGCGAGCAATCCCGCATGTTTCGTCGGAGCGTTGTCAAGACCGGGAATGGTCGCTGCTGTCATCGAGAGCATCTCCTCGTTGATGCCGGGTGGGGTACGCAGTTGCCGCACCGGCGCTGGTCGGAAGCTAGATACAAACCTAGATATATGAGGTTAGCGCTGGCGCTGTTCAGCGTGAAACGGGGCCACTGACAGTCCGTCATAGCCCCAGTAGCGGTGGTCGCGGTCCCCGCCACTCGCATCGGGCCCGACACCGCCCGGACAGCGAAAGATCATTTACCGCCGACGCGGCCGTGCTCGATGAGCTCCCAGTGCGCGCCCGCACCCCGGGCCCAGGTCTCGTAGGTGCCGTCCGCCCCGAACGTGGTCACCTTGTCAGCGATGCCGTCCTCGTCGATATCGGAGACTATAGAAAGTCCGGTTGACCCGTCCGACGGATGCAGCGCAACGGTGTCGCCAATACCGTCGTGGTCGGTGTCGATGAGATCCGTGCCCAAGTCCACCAGTCCGCCGTCGGTAGGCAGGTACATGTGGTGATCGACATGCAGGTCGGGGCTCAGGGCGTGGCCGGGTTCGGGCACTCCTGCGCCTAGCCCCCCAAGGCCCTCATGGAAACCCTGGTCAAAACCTTCGATCATGGCTACGCCTAACCCTCGTCGCGCGAGACGCTCATCGACCTATTCTCGGCTCTTCCACTGAGCGCGTCCAGCCGTTCAGTGACTTTCGTTAGCGCCTTGTGCACCAATGGCAGGTCGCGGTTGCGCAACGCCGTTGCCCTCGCGGTGTTCATGGCCGCCTCGCGCAGTTCGGAGTCGATTTGCCCGACCCGGGCGGCAAGCTTGTCGTTTTCGCGTTCGTCGATCTCGACCAGATCGGCATTGAGCCTGGTCTCCACCTCCAGCACCCGGGCGGCAACCCACTGCTCCAAGTACGCGCGCAGCTCTCCCACGGTGTCTCCCAACCAGCGGTCCAACACCGTCCGGTCGTGCAAGAGCCCCCGCACCGCCACCAGCCACACCGCGATGCAGGCCCCGGCCACCAGACCCACCGCTAAACCCACCGGCGCCATGCCCGGCCGCGCATAAGCCACCAACCGAGACACCGTCAACGCCGCACCCAGACCGAAGAACACCCCGAACAGCGCCATCATCCGGGTCTCCAGACGACGTGATCGCACCGAGGGGTCGGCCGCTTCGGGCGGCACCGGGCGATTCGCACTCGGGCGCGGCGCCACCCAGCGTTGCGTCACCTCGGCGGAGACCTCGGAAAGGTGCTCTTCGGTGCCCTGCTCGACTTCGGCCACCACCTCGGCCACTCGGCGCCGCACCCGCTCACCGAAGCCGGCCACATCGCGGCGCTTCAGTTCGGCGATGTCCTCGCGGAGTTCACCGCCCACCGAGCCGACCCGCTTGCGTGCGAAGTACAGCAGCGTCATGCGGGCCTGCGCGATGCGGTTGCGCAACGCCAAGGTGCGCTCGGACTTGCCCGAACGCGTGCGTCGCAGTACCGCCTGCCGCTGATTGCGCAGCTCATCGGCGCGTGCGCCCTCCCCCGCCTCCGGCGACATGTTCAGCATTCCCTGCAGACGAGTTACCCAGGCACGCAGCCTGTTTCGCTCATCCAGGGCTCGTTCCTCGCGAACCTTACGCACCGCCAGCACCAGTTCGTCGAGCCCCGGTGCGGCACCCCGTGTCGAGACCCCCAGCCAGGTGACACCGCTGAACCGGGAATCGTGCTGGGCCAGGATCTCCCGATTCCGGTTCATCACGTCACGCCAGGACTGGTGCACATCGATCTTGGAGACGACCGCGACGAGGGCATCTGTGTTGGCCGCGGCCAACTGAATCAGGCCACAGTCCGACGGGGTCAGCGGCGCGGTCCCGCTGCATACGAAAACCACCGCCGCCGGCGCCTGACCCTGCTGCAGGTCCTCCGGTTCGACGATGCGCACCCCCGAGGCGCGTGACGCCAACTCGGTGGCCAGGGTGCTCGCACCGGCAAGCCAACTGCCGGTCACCATCACGGCGTCTTGCAAGTCCACACCGAGCGGGCCGAGCGCGGGATCCACCGCCAGCACCAGCTCGTCGACCTGTTTGTCTGTGGAGGTCGTCATGCCCGGCCTCCGGCCAGTCGCCACATGCGCAGCGATCCACGTGCGATGTCCGTGCCCATCGCGGCGTAGGTGGCATTCACCGGGCCGGCGGCGAACCGCTGCCAACGTTCGGCACGGTAGCGATGGTCCTCTGGATGATCGCTCAGCTCCACGGGGATACCCGCCGCCGTGGCGGCGTCCACCGCGCAGTGCATCGCGGCCACCACCACGTCGTCACTGGTCAGAAAGGCATCGATCTGCATCGGCAGGACACCCGTCACGCCGATCCTGCGAAGCTCGGCGAGCACGGTCCGCATGCGGCGGTACCAACCCTCGGCAATGGCGGCACGAATGGCGTTGACCACCGCATCGACACCTGACAGGTCGCACAGCAGCGAGGCCAGTCCCGGGGCCGCCAAGGTGGGAACCTGCCGGAGCGCCCCGATCGCGCACCCCATCGGATACAGGTCCAGTTCATGCAGTAATCGCTGCCGCATCCGAACCGGTACCTCGTGTGTACCCGTGACGAACGCATCGACGGAACTGGTGTCCGCGGGGTTCTCGACCATCAGCTTGAGAGCCTCGACCATGCCCTCGTCGATATCGGCCAAGGGGACGTGCGCCGACAACGGCAACGTCGGCACTCGCGTCTCGATGCGGTACTGGGCGCATCGCTCCACGGCTGCGGTCCAGGGACCACGGGCGGCGCCAGGATCGGTCAGATCTGCCTTGTTGAGTACCAGCACTTTGGGTGCGTTGGATGCCTCCAAAACCGCACGGTCCTCGGGCTTGAGCGCCTCTGCGAACACCACCACCTGGACATCCATGGCGTCGGCGTCTGCGGAGTCAGCAGGATCCACGCCGGGGATGGGCACCTCGATGAGCGCATGTCCTGGTCCGTCCTCGGCTGGCAGGGTGCGCCCCAACGCACCGATCACGCTGGTGACGCCCACGCCGGCACGGCCCCGGACGGTGACCCGAAGGGGGTCCCCCGCCCGCACCGCCAGATCGTGAATGCGCTGGCCGCCGTGTACCTGGCGAACCTCAGGACGCGCCGCGAACCGGTCGAGCGTTCCCCGGAAGACCTCAAACCCCCGCGTCATCCCTTTTCCAGTCCCAATCTCATCGCTCGTACGGAAATGCTCACATTGTCACCTGATCCGGTGGAGGGTTCCACCCTGGTAGGCAACTGTTGAGTATCAATATGCGCTGGGATTATGGGATCTGACGCCCATAGGTGACCATGGGAAGATGCGTTACGACGGCCAGGAGCGGGGCTGTGCGGTGTCTGAAACAGCCACCGACGAGCTCCCGGGGACCGTCAGTGCCGATTCCACTGCCCACACGAACGGCTCCGGTCACCCGCGCCGAGTGTCCAGCTTCCGTTCGCGCGGGTCGTCGCTGTCTGATGGCCAGCAGAAGGCCTGGGACAAGTCGTGGCTGACGTACGGCCGGGTGGCCCGGGAGACCGACGGTACCTGCCCACCACTGAATCCGGCCGCATGGTTCGGTCGCACCGCACCCTTGATTCTCGAAATTGGTTGCGGTACAGGGACATCCACGGCCGCCATGGCACTGGAAGAACCCCAGTTCGACGTGCTGGCGGTGGAGGTCTACCGCAAGGGTCTCGCACAGCTACTGTCGGCGATCGATCGCGACGGCATCGAGAACATCCGGCTGATTCGCGGGGACGCACTCGACGTGCTGGAGTACCTGCTGCCGTCGGGATCGCTGATCGCCGCACGGGTGTTCTTCCCGGATCCGTGGCCAAAAACCCGCCACCACAAACGCCGGCTGCTGCAACCGGGCACCGTGGCGCTGCTCTCGGACCGGCTCCGCCCCGGCGGCACTCTGCATGTGGCCACCGACCACGCGAATTACGCCGAACATATCGCCGAGGTCGGAGACTCGGAGCCAACACTGGTCCGCCTCGATGTTCACGATCCCCGCATTCCGGTCTCCGTGCGCCGGCCCACCACTAAGTTCGAGGGGAAAGCGCACACGGTCGGCAGTGCGATCAACGACTTCGTCTGGGAGCGATTGTGAGCCTCGCCGAGGACCTGGAGCGCCCAGATACGGCGGATGAATCGGTTCACCGACGCCGGGTGTTGCGGGTGCTGCTGGTGTGGGACGCACCAAACCTCGATATGGGCCTGGGAGCCATCATTGGCGGCCGCCCCTCCGCGGAGAACCGGCCACGGTTCGACGCCCTGGGCCGCTGGCTGCTCGAGCGCGCTGCCGCGTACTCGGCGGATCATCCCCATTGCCTCGTCGAACCCGAGGCCACAGTGTTTACCAATATCGCGCCGGGGAACGCCGAAGTGGTGCGCCCATGGGTCGAGGCGCTGCGCAACGTTGGGTTTGCAGTGTTTGCCAAACCCAAGATCGACGAAGACAGCGACGTCGACGCCGACATGCTTGCCCATATCCAGCTGCGGTCCGCTGAAGGCCTGGCCGGGGTGCTTGTGGCCTCGGCGGATGGTCAGGCTTTCCGCGAACCGATGGAGAAAATCGCCGGTGACGGGGTGCCCGTCAGTGTGCTGGGATTTCGCGAACATGCGAGTTGGGCGCTAACCTCGGATACTCTGGAGTTCGTCGATCTCGAGGACATACCCGGAGTTTTCCCCCGAGCCTTACCGCGGGTGGGTCTAGATTCGCTCCCCGACGAAGGCGCCTGGTTGCAGCCATTCCGACCCTTGTCGGCGTTGCTGACGTCTAGGACATGAAACCGGCGCGTGAGAGACGCTAGTTAGGAGATTCTGTGTTCGCCTGGTGGGGCCGAATGGTGTACCGGTATCGGTTCATCGTCGTTGCCGCGTTTGTCACGGTCTGCCTGGGTTCCGGGCTGTTCGGGATAACGCTGGGCGACCACGTGACGCAGAGCGGGTTCTTCGACGACAACAGCGAATCGGTGAAGGCGTCGGTGATGGCCGACGACGCGCTCGGCCGCGACCGAACCACGCACGTTATCGCCGTCATCGCGGCCCCCGAGGGCAAGACCGTCGACGATCCCGCCTTCCAGAAGAAGCTGACCGACCACTTCGAGCAGCTGCAGAAGGACTACCCCGACCAGATCTACGGGTGGGCAGGCTGGTTACGCGCCCCCAACAGCACAGACCCCACCGTCATGCGGATGGTGACGCCCGACCGCAAACACACCTTCGTCTCGATCGCCCTCAAGGGCGATAACGACGACACCATCCTGAACAACTACAAGGCGCTCGCGAATCCGGACAAAGACGGCGACCCTGCGAAGAACAAGTTCCTGCTCGACGGTGTCGATATCCAGCTCGCCGGCCTGCAGCCCGTCGCCAGTGAACTCACCGGAACCATCGACAAAGACACGCAGCGCATGGAAGTCCTGTCGCTGCCCGTCATGGCCGTCGTGTTGTTCTTCGTGTTCGGCGGTGTGATCGCCGCCGGTCTGCCCATGATGGTCGGTGGCCTGACCATCGCGGGCGCGCTCGGCATCATGCGACTGATCACGCTGTTCGCTCCGGTGCACTTCTTCGCTCAGCCCGTGGTCACCCTCATCGGTCTGGGCATCGCCATCGACTACTCGCTATTCATCGTCAGTCGCTTCCGCGAGGAGATCGCCGAGGGTTACGACACCGAGACCGCGGTCCGTCGCACCGTCATCACCTCGGGGCGCACCGTCATGTTCTCGGCCACCCTCATCGCAGCGGCCCTGATGCCGATGCTGATCGTGCCGCAGCAGTTCCTCAGGTCGCTGACATACGCCGGTATCGCCTCAGTGCTGCTCGCCGCGATTCTGGCGATCACCGTGCTACCCGCGTGTCTGGGTGTTCTCGGTCGGCATGTCGACGCCCTGAGCATCAAGCGGTTCAGCCGAACCAAGTCACGCGAGGAACTCGAGAACGGCTTCTGGGGCCGCACCGTCGTCTTCGTGATGCAACGGCCGGTGGCATTCGCCGTCCCGATCGTCATCGTGATGCTGCTACTCATCATCCCGCTTGGAAACCTGAAACTCGGCGGTTTCAGCGAAAAGTATTTGCCGCCAACGAATTCCACGCGCATGGCGCAAGAGGACTTCGACAATCTCTTCCCCGGATTCCGTACCGAAACCATCACCATCGTCACCAAGGGCGCCACCGACTCTCAGCTCAACCAGATCCGCGCCGATGCGATGAAGGTTCCGGGGTTCGTCGAGCCCGGTGGGGACAAGACCCAGATGTGGCAGCGCCGTCAGGCCGTCGGGCCCGACAGCGACGCCAGCGTCAAGGTCATCCAGAACGCCCTAATCGTCCGTAATACCGCGGGCGAAAAGATCAAGGCACTGCGCGACATGCCGGTACCCAAGGGCGTCACGATGTACGTCGGCGGCACACCGGCACTCGAATACGACTCAATCAACGGCGTCTTCGACAAGCTGCCGCTCGTGATCGTGATTCTGATCAGCGTCACCACGATTCTGATGTTCCTGGCGTTCGGCTCGCTAGTGCTGCCCATCAAGGCGGCCGTCATGAGCGCGCTCGGTCTGGGTTCCACCATGGGCATCCTGACCTGGATATTCGTCGACGGCCACTTCTCCAAATGGCTGAACTTCACGCCGACACCCCTCACCGCGCCGATCATCGTGCTGATCATCGTCGTCATCTATGGCCTGTCCAGCGACTACGAAGTGTTCCTCATGTCCCGCATGATCGAGGCAAGAGCACAGGGGCTGTCAACCACCGAAGCGGTGCGCGTGGGCACCGCCAATACCGGCCGAATCATCACCGCGGCCGCGTTGATTCTGATCGTGGTCGCCGGTGGCTTCGCCTTCTCCGATCTGGTGATGATGAAGTACCTGGCCTTCGGTCTGATTTCGGCGCTCATCCTGGACGCCACCGTGGTCCGCATGCTGCTGATCCCCGCAGTTATGAAGATGCTCGGTGACGACTGCTGGTGGGCTCCGGTGTGGATGAAGCGCATTCAGGTGAAGCTCGGCCTCGGCGAGGTCACCCTTCCCGACGAGCGCAAGCGTCCGACCGGCCGCGAACAGGCCATCGCCGCGGCGACCTCTCCGGTCGGGTCTAACGCGCGCACCACCAAGCTGCAGATCGCGTCCGAGCGCACCCGGTTGCCCTCGACACCCACTGCGCGTCAACACGATCCATCGGCTCCCGCCCGGCCCACTCCGACTCCTCCCGCTCCCCCGACCACACCGGTCAGCCTGGCGGGTAATGCCGGCGGCGACGCACCCGCGACGACGCGGATGTCGGTGCCCGGCAAGAACGTTGCTCCTACCGACGCGCCCACCACGCGCGTACCCGGCGGAAACCCCACCGGCCCGGACGCTCCGACCACCCGCAGCAGCGTCGCCGGAACGCACCGCCCGGACCGCCGCAACGCCGATAGAGAGATCGAGTCGTGGCTCGGTGAGCTGCGCGGTCCCAAGCAGCCCGGCTCCGGCCCGGCCGCCGAGTCGGGAGAGGCGACCACCGCGATACCCGTCGCCAAGCCTCCTCAGTCCACGCCGCAACCGCCGCAGCCGAACCGTGCCAACAGCACTCCGGCCGAGGACGCGACGACGGCGATGCCGATCGCCACACCGGATGCCACGCGGCAGGGCCCACCCCGGGCTCCGCGTCCTCCCCAGCCGCAGTCGCCACAGCCCGCTCCCCCCGCCGCTGACGCGACGGAGGCGCTGCCGGCGTCCGGACAGAGTCGTGATCAGAAGAGCACGCCGCAGCAACAGCAGGAAGCGGACGAGGCCACTCGCCGTAGCCGCGGCGGCAGTGTCAGCGCCCAGGATCTGCTACGCCGCGAGGGACGCCGCATCTAACGCGACAGTTCCTGACCTGCCCATCTCTCCCTGAGACGGGATTCGTGTACGGCATTGCGCGGCCGGTGTGCTCGTCGATATCAGCTCGACCACCGGTGGCGATCTTGATAGCCCCCAGTTAGGGTTTCGCCATACCCAAGGGGAGGGACAACAATGCTGATCGATAGCGACGACCTGCATATCACCGCAACCGTTGTACGGGCGATGGCAGATGCATCCCAGAAGGGTTGGCAGACGCTCGATAGCGCTGCATCCGTCTTGAACGAGGGGTGGCTTGGCAATCGAGCCGAGGAGTTCGACGACCATTACCAGGCCTTGGTATCTCAGGCAGAGAAGATCTTGAAGCATCTAGACGAGATACCGAAGAAAATCATGAACAACGTCGATGCGTATCTCGCACAGGAGCAAGTAAATACCGTGCGCTTGTCCGCTGCGGACGGGCAGATCAACACATGATCGACAGGCTCGTGTTCGACAAAGAGCACATAGATAACACTTCACGTGCGCTGACGGGGTACGCAGACCAAGTCGCCGAGGCAGTGCACAAGGTCACGGCTGAGGTCGATAGATCTGAGCAATCCTTCCAGGGTCTAGCTGGTGATCAGTTCCGCGAGAACACCAGGGAATGGCTCAAGGTCGCTGCGGAACTGAAAGACGTACTCGGCGAGATGTCTAAATGGCTGACCGGAGTTGGGCAAGCTTATGACGACGCTCGCGCGGTCAACAGATCGATGTTTGACTGATGCCTACTGAGATCGTCTACCGGAACTACTTCAGCATTGCCCGCGATGCAGACGATGCCTCAAAATTCTTGTCACAAGGAGCCAGCGCGCTCACCCTTGCTCTCGAGGGCACCGACTCAATGGCTGGCAGCGACGTTGCCGGAAAGCAGTGGGGCACAGAGTACGACGAGGCCGCCAAAAGCATCATCGAGGGTATCAACAGCACCACAGCAGCCCTGGTCAGCTTCTCCGCGAGATTGAAACAGACCGCGTACAACTGGGGCGAGGCCGATGGACTAACGGGAACGCTTCCCGGCGAAGAGCGCGCCAGCGAAGGATCACCAACTACGGTCCAAGCGGAAGCTCCACCGTCATCGATCGGCGATTCAGGAGCGGGTCTCCAAGGGGTGATCGACGTTGTTGGTGAAATCGGCATCCCGATCCCCAACGGTGACACTGGGAAGCTCGAAACCGCACAGTCTGCGTGGAAGAGCTTCGCCAACGATGATCTGCGCGGAGCAATCGACGTATTGGCGGCTGGGCGAGACACAATCGTCGAAGACAAGAGTCCCGAGGTTGATCTCATCGAGGCCGAGTACGCCGAAATCCAGAACTCGGTCATCGAGATCGGCAAGGCGGTAGACGCCGTCGGCCCGAGCTGTGGAGACTTCGAGGAAACACTCAACAAACTGCGTCAAGACATCAAAGACGCCGTCGAACAGATGCTCATCGAGCAGGCTGCATCTATCGCGGTGGGGATCGCGCTGTCGTTCGTCACCGCCGGAATCGCAAGTGCGGCTGGTGCTGGCGTTGCCGCCTGGCGCATCACTAAGACTGCACAGAAAATCAAGAAGTTCATTGAGGCAATCGCAACTGCAGCCAGGCTCTCGAAGACAGGCCGACGCGTTGCCGAGGGGGTTACCAAACTCAAAGGCAAGATGGATGAGCTGGCTTCAAAACTTCCTAAGGCCCTACGCCCAGGAAAGACAAAGACGCCAGAGCCTCCCAAACTCCAAATCACCTATAAGAAAAGCAATCTCGACAAGAAGTACGATTCGCACGCGAAGGATATGTTCGGCATCGAAGGAAATCGGAATAAGGAGAACATAGGGAAATTCCAGAAGGCCATAGAAGGGTTTCTTGACGATCCCGCGAACAAGCGGATCAGTGTTCCCGATTATCATGGGCAGGGACCGGCTGTGGTTACCTATAATCCAGTTACGAGAAAGATGGTAATGCAGAGGCCCAATGGCGAATTCTGGTCATGCTGGGAGATGACCCCTCAGCAGTACCAAGGACTGCTGAGCGGCGGAAGGTTCTGGTGACATGACCCACGAAGCTCACCAATCAGAGACGGCCGCATACCTTTCCGCCCTGGGAAGATTGGTTGGACAGTATCTCGGCGGAACAATAACGGCACGAATTTACGCCCGCGATTTTATGTCGCTGAGATCCCGATTCATCACCGATCCGGGTGTCGATGACCCTACGGTACGAGAAATGTTCGTAGATCTCGAAGATTACGTCCCCGTGTATCAGCCTCCTGATCCCTCCGAACCGCATCAGATCTCCGAGACAGAAATGCATCGCCGTCTGATCGAAGAGCGAGTTCCTGCACTGGAAGAGCGCTACGGCAAGCTCATCGCCATCCAGTCGCCTGACCCCGAATACCTCACCAAGCAGGCTGATCTGGCACGTCGAATCGACGATCTGCTGTCCGCATACGCGCAAGGCGGATCCTCTGGAGAAGATTTCATAGCAGGTGTGTACGCCATCCAAGACCTTGGCGACCAATGGCAGGTCTTCCATGACCTCTTCGATACGGCATACGCGGACGCGTCAGAGTTGGAGATGGGTTCCCCAGATGTTGGCAGCGACGCATACGGACGCGATGCGAGGCTGCTGGCAGCGCAGCGGGCACAAACCTTGGAAAGCACCTTTGGCTTAACGGCCGACTGAACACGGCTAGTTCTCGCCGCGCGTTGCGTACTCGCGGGCGTACAGTGTGCCGCCGCCGAGTAGCAGCAGGCCGGTGACAATGAACGCTCCGATCCTGGCGATGCCGTCGAGGGTGGCCAGGTCGAACAGAAACAGCTTCGCGACGGCCATCGCCGCAAGCACGAATCCTGTTCTGGTGACCCAGCTCTGGTCGCGGTAACGCCGCAAACCGGCCAGCAGCAGCGTCACGGAGACCGCCATCCAGGACACCGTCGCCAGACCGTGCCCTAGCAGGAATCCGTCGTTATCGCCGAGCAGCGCGGTACCGAAGAGCACAATCGCCGCGGTCCCCGAGTACAGCATCGACACCCCGGCCAGCACACCGCACACGGGAGCGGACTGCGGACTCGCCCAGCCGACCCGGTGCATGGCCGCCATCACCATGCCGACCGTGGCGGCGCTCAGCACGCTCGCCACGATCAGAAGCGGACCGGCCGCATACACGGCGCTGGCCGATTCGGTCAGCAGTTTCGGGGGCACATACGCGATATATGCCATGGCGCCAAGCGCACCGAACACCTGGCCGAGTACGAGCGAAATACGCTCCCGCAGTTGATATCCCACGGCGGAAAAGGACAGTGCGAACGTCAGCAGCACCACCGCAAGCAAGGCCTCCCTGGTGCCCTCCACCGAGGCTTGCAGCAGCGCCAGCCCCGCCACTGCGGCCATGGTGATGCGTGCGTGCGCCGGAAGGCCCCCCACCAGCAGCAGCACCGCCCCCATGACCGCGGCGATCCCAACGGGTACCAGCACGCCCAGCGGCCACACGGGGAAGAAGAGGGCGCTATACAGACCCGGCACACAGGCCACCGCGATCATCACCGACGAGGTGAGGTCGCCCTGTCCGGCATGGTCGCCGGTCAGCAGCCATAGCGACCCCGCCAGGGTGACCAGCAGCGTCAGCACCGCCATGATGAGCAAGGCGTGCGGGTGCCCGCCGGCCGCCGTGGCACGAATTGCCGCCAGCACCGTCAGGCTGACGCCCACGGTGCGGAAAGCGTGCAGCACAGGCCAATTCCGACCAATCTGAGCGGGCAGGCTCGCAATCAACAGCACCAGCGCGAAGGCCGCCAGTTCGACGGTGAATCCATCGGTGAGGAACGGCGCCAGCAGCGTGATCGCGCCGACCACACCCGCCGCGAAAGGCTGAGAATTCCACTGCTGCGCCAGCACCAGGCCGGCGCCGGCAATGACCAGCCCGAGCACCAGTCCCACGACCACTGGAATCTTGTCGTAGATCACCGTCAGTGCCAGCACGTTGAAGAACGCGGCCGCAAATCCTGTTGCCGCAGTGGCAATACCACCGATTCGGCCGCCGGGCCTGGACTGCACCCGAATGCCCAGGCCGACCAGACCAGCTGCGAGGACGGCACCGGACGCCATGCGCGGTATCGGACCGAAGTACCCACTCTTGGCGGCCAGCACCAGGAGCATGACCAGACCCGCCAGTGTCACCACCGCGCCCGCGAAGGCCATCGCCTTGCTGGCGAATCCCTCACGCGTCCAGAACGGCTCGCGTTGGGGAGCTGTTGCGCCGGAAGCGTTCGGGGCCTGAGTCATCACCGGCATCCGGGCCTGCAGCACAGGGGCCGCCGTCGGCGCGGGTACGGCCAGCGGCGCCGCACCCTGAGAACGTCGGTAGTCGTCCCAATACTGCTGCGCCTTAAGGTATTCAGCCTGGGTCCATTCGACCATTCGGCCCCGTAGCGCATCGAGCTCGCCACGCAGCGCACGCTCACGCCCGTCGAGTTCGTCCAGCGTCGCGGTCATCCGCTGCAACTGTGGATCTGTCATGCCTCTCAGCGTGGCGTCTACGGGATCCAAGGTGAACACGTAGACCTACTGCCGCGCGTAGGGGTTTCTCACGGCACTAGGTAGGCCTACTCACCACTGCCCGTCCGCACCATCTGGCGCTTCGGACGCGACATGTCCCAGATATGCGGCGTAGAGAGTTCGGGATGCAAAGGATTCCTGTTCGCCCCACGGTAGATGTGGCCTCGTCACCAGCAGCGAGGCCACCCCATGTGTGGTCGCCCAGAACTGCAGGGCCGGTTCCAGGGTATTGCCGGGCGGAAACCGCTCTTCGTCGACGAGTTCTTGAACGACGCCTCGCAGGTGCAGAAAGGCCGAGCTGCTGAGTATTTCGTCCGATTCACTACCAATCCGCGGTGGGCCGGCAGTGGCAAGCCGGTACATCAGCGGGTTCTGCGCCGCGAAGCGCACATAGGCCAGGCCGAGTGCATGCAGCCGCCCAAGCGCCGTGGAGATGTTGGACGTCGCTCGCTGCAGCGCCTCACCGAGCTGTTCGAAGTACCTTGAGCACAGGGCGTCCGCCAACTCGTCGGTGCTGGAGAAATGCCGATAGAAGGACGGTGCCGTGATACCCAGTGCGCGCGTCAATTCGCGGGCCGAAGGGGCGCGGGCCTCGCCAGACCTGAGAACCAGATCCATCGCGGTGTCGATGATCTGCTGCCGCAGGAGCCAACCCTGTCCCTTGGGCAGGCGCTGCCGTGGTGCGGTTGCGTTGTTCTCGTCACCCATGTGTCACTCCAACCGCATATCTCGGATCAGCGCGGGGGTTCTATCGGCAATGTCGGCCCACCCTGCGGAGTCGGGACGGTGAACCTCCCCTTGGGAGTGGGGTCGGTCCTCTTCCCAAGGTCGGCGCCCGGCGGTGGGCCGGCGGTGTCGTCACCCGCAGGCCGCGGCGCATTCTTGGCGCCGCGAATCAACACCGCCGGATCATCGCTGACGCAATGGGTGTACAGGGGCGGCTCGGGGAAATCGGCCGTGGACGGCGGCACGCGGGGGGTGCCGTAGTCACAGGCATATCGCGGATACAGATCGGCAGTTGCCCATACACCGTTGTCGCGCATGGTGTCTGCGATCGCCCCGAATGTCGATCCGCGGTAATCGGGGAAGAACGCATTGATGGCGGGCGTACGTACATAGAGCATCTGCGAGGCCGAAGCCAGGCTGGCGAGCAAGGTGACCATGGTGTCGGAGTTGTCGGCGAACAACCCGTCAACGGCACCCAGTGTTTTCGGGGTCTGATCCACCAGGGTGCGGTAGCCGTTCTGCATCTTGTCCACTCCCCGCAGAGTGCGCCCCAGCGCATCGGCGGTGGTCTTGATGCCCGAGTTCTTGTCGGCCGCCAAGGTCAGCACTATCCGGCTGGTCTTGAGGAGGCTGGTGGTCTCCGGCAGCACAGAGTCCAAGGTGCTCAGGAGGAAGGTACCGCCGTCGATGATGTCGGTGAGCTTGCGTGGACCCTCCTTGCTCAGGCTGAGCTCCTTCTTGATCAGCTCAAGCTTCTTGGGGTCCACCTGCGCCAACAATCCGTCAGCATCGGCCAGTAGCTTGTCCAGCGTCATCGGCATCTGCACACCTTCGGCAATCACACTGCCGTCCTTAAGGAATGGGCCTTGTTGACCCGGTAGTCCCTCGAAGTTGAGGTACTGCTCACCGGCGGCGGAGAGCCCTGTCACCCGAACCTTCGCCGCGGCGGGGATGACGTACTTCGACTGGATTTCGGCGGTCGCCTCGACCCCCTGCTGGGTGATCTCCAGCGACTGCACCGTACCGATCTTCACCCCCCGCAAGGCCACATCCTGACGGGGTAACAATCCCCCCGACTCCGGCAGTTTGACCGTGACCCGATAAGTCGATGAAAAGGGGTTGGCCCGCAAGGCGCCTGCGAACAAGTAGACCACCGCCACGATCAATGTCAGCGCCAGTGCCACCCCCGACAGCACTGCCTTCTGGCGATGTCCGGCACGCACTGCACCGACCAGAACATTCGCGGCCGCGTTGATCATCGTCCGGCCCCCGGGGCAGCCGCGGCCGGCGGGACGGTCTCGATGACGCCGGGTTCTGTGGGGCTGGGGCGCACGGGGACGTTCTCGCCGTATGCCCCCTTACCCACAACACGCTCCTGCAGTCGCCACAGCGTGTACTTGAGAGAGCCCGCCAGCTGCGCCCAGTTGTAGCGCTTGGGCCCATGTATGCCGATATCAGCAAGGGATCCCGCGTCGGGTATCGAACCAAGAACCAGCTGGTCGAGGCTCGCGTTCAGCGAAAGCGAGTTTCCTGCAGTTGCTTTGATAGCTGCAGGCATAATCCGGTTGAACGCGGAGAGGCTGGTCTCGGGATCCAGTGCCACGTCGTTCCAGGCCTTCGAGACGGTGTTCGCGTCGGCGATGATGCTGCGGCCGCTGGTATCGGTACCTGCGATCGACGGGAACCTCTGGAGCTGGCGTGTGGTATCCCCCACGGTGAGCAGGAGTTCGGTCAATTGCGCGGTGTTGTCGGCCAGGGTTTGTGTCGCCGGACCCGCCGCAGTCACGATATCGGTGACAGCTTGGTTCTTCGCGTCGATCCGGTCGGCCAATTGCGCCGTCTGCGTGAGAGCCTCCGAGATCTGCGCCGAGCGTGAATTCAACGTGCCCAGTAGCTGATTGGAGTCCTTGATCAAGTCGCCAAATGCCTGGTCCTGATCGCCGGTTGCCTTCCCGAAGCCATTGACAAGATTGGTGAGATTGCGCACCGCACCGCCATTGGAGGCCAGCGCGGCCGAGCTCAGCACCGACTCCACCGTCGCGGCGGCGGTCGTCGACTCCAGGCCAATGGTGTCACCGTCCCCGAGAACGGGGCCGTCCAAGGGCGCCCCGACGGGCGGACGGATCGAGACGAAAACATCGCCCAGCGGTGTGGCCGAACGTAACTCGGCAGTACTGCCCTTGGGTAGACGCACCCCGTCGAGGATGCGCAGCGTGGTGATCGCGGTGTAATTGCTCACGTGCATCTCATCCACCTGCCCCACATCGGCGCCGGCCAGTTTCACCTTCGCGCTGTCGGGCAGATTCAGAACGTTCAAGAACAGGGCCGTGAGGTGGTAGCCACCGCTGCCGATGCCGGGAGCGGGCAAGGGGAGGTCACCCAGCCCATTGGTAGAGCACCCACTCAGGATGGTGGCAGTCACCAAGGCCGCCGACGCCAGGAGCCCGGTACGCGCCGCCACTACTTCTGCCCCATCGCTGCGAGTCCGTCCAACACATAGGTCAGCCCGAAGTCCGGCCCATAGTCCTGCAAGGTTCCTGTACCGCAACCCAATTGGCGTAGGCCCATCATGTTGCAGATTTCCTTGTCCATCTGGCTTTCGAAGAGCAATCGATCCGTCATGAACCGGATGCGCAGCCGCTTGTTGTCCTGGTCGACGACGTTGTACATGTTGTCCCACGCCAGCGGTTGGACGTCGATCCACTCGGAGATCTCACGCTTGTTGTCGACCACTGCCTTCAGGGCGGTGTTGGAGTTGAGAATCGTCTGTTTGAGATGACCGCGATTGGCCTCGACGACGTCGCCGGCTTGCCTGACCAGATCGTTGAACTTACGCCCGGTGCTCCCGGTGCCCAACGACTCGTCATCGAGAATCTGGCTCAGTTGGCGGACAGTGGAGGCAAATTCACGCAGCTTGCTGTCATTGGCTGCCGCCGCGTCGAACAGAGAGCTCATATTCTTGACAATGGTGGTCATCTGCTCGCGGGTAGTCACGCCGCCCTCAGAGCTCAGCCGTAGCGCCCTGGATAGCTCGCCGAGCCCGGACTTAATCTTCTCGCCGTTACCATCGGCGACTCCAGCGGCAGAGTTGACGATGTCGGCCACCGGGCCCTGCCCCTTGCTATCTCCCTTGAGGGACAACGAAAGCCGATCCAGCATGCCTAGCACCCGATCGAATTCCACCGGGGTCTTGGTGTGGTTCAGTCCAATGGTGTCGCCGTCGTTCAGCACCGGGCCGCCGCGGTAGGGCGGAGATAGCTCGACTTGGCGGTCGGTCAGGATCGACGTCGACAAGGTGACGGCCTGTACGTCGGCAGGCACTTTCACGTTCTTGTCCACAGTGAACTGCACTTCGACATACCCCGACTGAGGCGTGATCTTGGTGATCTTTCCAACCGGCATGCCGAGAACGGCAACCACATTGGACTCGTATAGCCCGGAGGCACTGTCAAACTGAGCGGTCAGCGTGATGTGATCCAACTGCGACTTCACGTAATACGCACCCACGCCGATGACGGCCACGGCTAGCACAGCCACTGTGCCGATCACGGCTATCAGCCGATTTCTTCCGTCGCCTTTGGTGATCATTTGCAGTCCTTGAAGTACGGGATCATTCCGAATTGCTTGGCGCGCCCACTGATCGCGCACATCCATGAGTCGACCAGCAGACCGTTCGTCAGGTTGATATCGATGGCGTTGCCGGTGCCCGTCGAGTTGGCGATGCCGCGTATCAAGACCGGGGCTATTGGGTAGAGGCTGCGCAGCAGGTCGTCGTGTTTACCCAGCATGTCGGAGAGCTCGTGCGCCGTCTTGAGCATCTCGTCGAGCTGCGGCCGGTCCTTGATGACAACCTTGCTGAGCTGCTCGACCAGGTTGGTGAATGCCTGCAACATCGCATGGAAAGTATTGCGGCGCGAGACAATTTCGCTAAGAAGGTCTTGTCCCTGGTTGACCAGCACCCCGATACCGGACTGCTGGCGGCGCAGCGTGTTGGTGACTTTTTCGGTGCTCTTGAGCAGGGTGCCCAGTTGGTCACGCCGCTCGGCGATCACCGAGGACAGTGTCTGAATGTTCGCCATCGCCTGCGGAACAATGTCGGGCAGGCCCTGCAGCTGCTTCCCGAGCACGCTGAGCGACCGCGCAACGTTGTCGAAATCAACCTGGTCGAAGGTATCGGTCGCCCCGGCCAGCGCGGCCTGCAGGTCGTAGGGAACCTCGGTATGTGCGAGGTCAATCGTCTTGCCGGGCAATATCCCTGCGCCTCTGGGTCGCAGGTCCAGGTACCGGGAACCCAAGATGGTCGTTACCCGGATCGAGGCCTTCGTGTCCTTACCGAGCCTGATGTCGTCGCGGACGCTGAGCCCGGCCTCGACGTGATCGCCGACCAGCTTCATGCTCGTGATGTTCCCGACGGGGATGCCTGCCACGGCGATCGGCTGACCGGTACGCAGCGACGCGGCCTGTGTGAATTCGGCGGTATAGCTCGTGTAGCCCAAGCCCACGGCCTTGACCAGCAGCATGCCGCCCACCAGGGCCCCGATCACCGCGATCGCGATGAACCCCAGCCAGGTCTTGTTATAGGTCTCGACCGGCCGATTCTTGATCCGCTGCCATCTTGATTGATCAGCCATTGGCCATGTTCCTGCATCGCGGGGTGTGCTGGGCCACGTTTCCGGGCGTCGCGGCGTTGACGATGATCGGTATCACGTCGTTCAGGCCGGGGAAGAAGCCGGTGAGGTTCAGATCGCACATGTAGACGTTGATGAACGCGCCCTCGGAGTAGAAGCGCGACAGCCCTTTCAGCACGATCGGCAGGTTGTCCCCCAGGAACGCGTACTGCGGTTCAATGCTCACCACGTGCTGGCCGAATCCAGGCTGGCGAGTGATGAGCTCGTTGAGCGACGGATAGACCTCGTCGGTGATCTTCGATAGACGTCGTGTCGTCTGGGCCAGCGATCCCACTGAGGACACCAACTCGGGGCGCCTGCGATCCAAGTCCGACACCATCTGTCGCGTCTTGGTGAGCATGGTGTCCAGCCCGTCGTTCTGCTGCGCGAGATTTCCTGTCACGGCGTTCAAGCTGGTAATGACGTTGCCCAGTGCTTGATCCCGGCCCGCGAATGTCTTTGTCAACACCGAGGTTTGATTCACCAGAGTGACAATCGAGGCGTTATCCCCTTGGAGGGACTCGATGACGCCCTTGGTCAGGTTATCGGCCTGCTCCGGAGACAGCGTGCTGAATAGTGGCTCATAGCCGTTGAGCAGTGTCGTCACGTCGAACGACGGGTCGGTGCGCTCCACCGGAATCGTTGCACCTACACGCAGAACATTGGTGTCGCCCGATTTACCAAGCGACAGACCGAGATAACGCTGTCCGACGATGTTCTGGTAGGTCACCGACGCGACCGTGTTGCCGTAAAGCTTCTGGTCGTTCTGGACCACAAAGTCCACCCGGGCCTGCTCGTTGTCCACCAGCTCGATCTTCTCGACCCGGCCCACCCGCACCCCGGCCATCCGAACATCGTCACCATCGCGCAGGCCATAGACGTCGGTGAACACCGCCGAATAGGCTGTCGTGCTGCCTGATACGTCACGACGCAGCGTGGCGTACACCAACCAGCCCAGTGTCATGGCCACCGTCATGAAGACCACCAATGCGATCAACGGTCCACGGAACTTCACCGCGACACCTCCTTGACGAAGGACACCGCGCTGCCCCGAGCCACCGGCCCGAGAAGCAGTTGCGTGGCCGGAGTTGCGGGTCCACCGGCGATGACACCGAGGAGATCCCGTTCACGGTGGCTACCCACGGGCCCGACGTTTCCGCCAAACGAGGCCGGTGCCGCAGGCGGCGGTTCTGCGTCATCGGGATCGGAGGTACCGGGCACGCGGGGCGCCGGGGCGGGCTGCCACCACGGCAGCGGTGGGTTGGGGTCGGCCAGGTTCGGGCCGCCCGGAGGCGCGACCACCGGTGGCGCCACTGCGACTGGGTTTCCGTTGGGGCCCACCACCGTTCCCCTCGGCGGCGCCAGATCCGCAGGCGGCCTGAAGTTCTGCGGCAGCAATGTCTCGGGAAGATCTGGGCGCACCACCTGTTCGGGGGCGGTGAAGCAGCTCGGCCCCTTCACCTGGCCATAACGCGGGCAGTCGGCTCGGGTGTAGGTGTAGCTGGGGGCCAGTGTCACAGCGATCGGCATGTTGGGAATGTCCCGGTCTGCCATCCACATCTGCTCAAACCAGTTGCGGGACAGCTTGTTCAAATTGCGGAAAATCGGAACAAATTTGTCGGCATTCTTGGCGAAGACGCCGACCGGCGGGGTGAGTCCGGTGGTGATGCCGATGAGCTGATCGGTGTGGTTGTCAAAGGCCTGCTTGGTGGTGCCCACGGTGGTCAGCCCGGCGTGAACCAGGCTCGTCAGTTGTTCGCGCTTCTCAGCGAGGGTCTGCATCGGTGCGACGGCCTGGTGTAGTGAATCCAGCAATTCGGGGGCGGTCTGTTGGAGACCTTCGGTGGCATCGAGAAGCGCCGATACCGTCGAGGGACCCGTATCGGTGGCCACGATCGCGTTCAGCTCGGCGATGAGCCGGCTCAGCTGAGCGCCGCCGTTGAGCAGTTTGACCCTGCGGCTGTCGGTGGCCGCCCCCACCGCAGCCAGGATGCCCACCGAATTGTCCTCGCGGCCACGGCCGGTCGCATTGAGCACATCCCGCAACTTGCTCACCGTGGTCTGAAACAGCACCGTGGGCAGCTGCTGATCCTCGGCGATGTGGGCGCCGCCGCGGATGGGGGCACCAGGCCCGCGGTCAACCAGTTGCACCGAGGACACCGCGAACACGTTGCTCGGCACCACGCGGGCGGTCGCAGTCGCGGGAATCGACTTCGCGTACTGCGGTTTGAGGTTGATGTACACGAAGTTCGGTCTGTTACCCGTCGCCGGTGTGACGTCCTCAACCTCGCCGACGAGCACGCCGCGGTACTTCACATCCGACTTCTGCGGAAGGCCGTCACCGACATTCGTCAGATCGGCGACGACGCGCACGTAATCGTCAAGCCTGCCTGCGGACTTCAACAGCATGGCCCCGGTGAAGGCGACGATCGCCACCAGGGTGACGACGGACGCCACCAGCAACTGGTTGTCGGACGGGCCACGCCCATCTACCTCGAAGGAATTCGGCATCTAGCCACCCAGCCTGGCGCCGGCGTCGACGCTCCACAGCGCCATCGTCAGCAGCATGTTCACCATCACCACGACGGTGATGGCGGCGCGCATGGCATGTCCGGCAGCAATTCCCACGCCCTCGGGGCCACCGCTGGCGTAGAAGCCGTAGTAACACTGGACCGTCGAGGCGATCCACACGAAGACCACCGTCTTGATGATCGAGTACACGATGTCGATACCGCTGACGCCAATACCGAAGTAGTGCAGGTATGACCCCACTGAGCCACCACTGAGGATTCCCACCATGACCTGGCAGGACACGTAGCTGATCGCCAGGCAGGCTAGATACAGCGGGATCACCGCGATGATCGCTGCCATCAGCCGGGTGGTCACCAGGAAGGGGATCGGCCTGATGGCAACAGAATCCATGGCGTCGATCTCCTCGGCGATCCGCATCGACCCGAGCTGCGCGGTGAACCGGCAGCCTGCCTGCATCGCGAATGCCAGAGAGGCCATGATCGGCGCCAGCTCCCGAGTGCTGGCCAACGAGCTGATAATGCCGGTGGCGGGCCCGAGTCCGAGAAGGTCCAGGAAGTTGTACGACTCGATGGCCACAAGAGCACCTGCGGTGACCCCCAGGACCAACGCCACTCCAGCGGTCCCACCACCGACCACCAATGAGCCATTGCCCCAAGCGATGTCGGACAGATGCCGCAGGAATTCCTTGCGGTACTGCCGCAGCACCACCGGGATCCCGGCAAGCGCACGGAAGAAGAAGGCCACCATATGGCCGAACCGCGTCAGCGGTCGGCGAATCCTGTTGTAGGCACGTATGAATGGCCGGCGCCCTGGCGCCAGATAACTGGAGACGGTCACGTCACAGCCCCGTCCGCGGGAACATCATGATGTACAGCTGGCTGATGGCGACATTCACGACCATCAACAACAAGATCGACTCGACCACCGCAGCGTTGACGGAGTTCGCGACGCCGATGGGACCACCCTTGGTGGACAAGCCCTTCTGACAAGACACCACTGCCACGATGGCCCCGTAGATGATCGCCTTCAGGACCGCCAGCACCATGTCGCCGGGTGTGGCGAAGGAGGCGAAGGTTGATACGAAACTTCCGGGTGCACCGCCCTGCCAGTAGACGTTGAATAGGTAGGCACCAAGAAATCCGACGAAGCACACCACACACGTCAGCGCCACAGCGATCATGATGGCCGCCGCGAATCGGGGCACCACGAGTCGTCGTATCACCGAGACGCCCATGACCTCCATGGCGTCGGTCTCCTCACGCATGGTGCGTGAGCCGAGGTCGGCGGTGATCGCCGAGCCCACTGCCGAGGCCATCAACACCGCGGCCACCAACGAGGCGGCCTGCCGGATGATCGCGATGCCACTGGCCGCACCGGCCAACGAGGTCGCACCCACTTGGCCCGCCAACAAGGCGAATTGGATAGACAACGTGACCCCGATGGGGAGCGTTACCAGGATGACCGGCACTACGGCCGTCGAGGCCTGAAAGGCGCCCTGCCGGACGAATTCCTGCCACTGAAACTGGCCGGCGAACAGGTCGATGAAGAACCACTGGATGGTGCGGACACCGAGCATGAACTGCTCGCCCACCGTGCTGAGGGATTCGAGCGGGTGGCGCTTGACGTACCCGGTGGCCCAATCCTCGATTGCCGCGACGCCGTCTCCGGTGGCGATTCCGGCTTCCGGTGCACTCACGGCCGACACTGGCGCGGCGCCACCCCTAGTCCAGGGGGACCAGACGCACGAATCGTCGCACCACGCATTCCAGACTCCTCGTTGACCCGGTATTCGCTGGGCGCCAAGGGCTGCGGCGCCAATGTGCGTTGACGCTAGATGATGAAGCGTTAATTTAACAGTCGGTCATATCCTAAATCACACCGATCGGTGTACTGTGCCGTGCGTCACAATTTGCGATAGGTGCAGCCAGAGCCGTTCTGAAAGTGCGCACCTAACGGGCCGAATTACATTGTTGAAAAGCATTTTTCGCATAACGTGTGCCCGCTCACAGCTCCACTGGACGGACGCACCATCCTTGGCTGGCCGTCCATGGAGTGCGGTGCCGATCATTGCGTTCTGAGCCATAAACGCGGGTCCGGGAGCTGCACGTCACACTCGCGTTGATCTGTCAATGTTTGCTAAAACAACGCTCGCCGACATTAACGGTGGAAGCAGGAGAGTCGGAGAGCCCTACTCGTCGAGCCCGTGTTCGATGGCGTACCGCGTCAGTTCCACCCGGTTGCCCAGTTGGAGCTTGCGCAGCGTGGACTGCACATGATTCTCGACGGTGCGGTGGCTCAGCGAGAGCCGCGTAGCGATCTGCTTGGCGCTCAACCCCTTGGCCACCAGCCGGAGTACCTCGGTTTCCCGTTCGGAGAGCCGAGGCGTGTCGTCGTTGTCAGTCGCCGGAGCACTGGACATACGCCGGAACTCCCCGAGCACCAGCCCGGCCAGACCTGGGGTGAACACCGCCTGACCCTTGGCCGTTGCCTTCACCGCGTCGATGAGCTCGGCGGCGGACGCGCTCTTGACCAGATACCCCGTGGCTCCGGCCTTCACTGCTTCCAGCACATCCTCGCGTTCGGCGGAGGCCGACAGCACCAAGATGTGGCTGCCCGGAGACACCGACAGCACCGCTGCCGTGGCTTGTGCACCATCGCCGTCTGTCAGCTGCATATCCATCAGCACCACATCGGGTTTCACCGTCGCGGCGATACGGCCGGACGAGGCAACCCCGTCGGCGGTGGCCACCACCCGCAGTCCCGCTGCGTGCAGGTCGCGGGAAACTCCATCGCGCCACATGGGATGGTCATCGACCACCATCACCGAAATCTGTTCGTTGTCAAGGCTTTCCGAACGGTCCGTCACACCCCCACCTCCTGCGACTTGGGCACCGTGATCTCCCATTCAGTGCCAGCACCCGGCGCTGTCTCCAGCAGGACGGCCCCGCCGAGGTCAGCCACCCGGCCCAGAATCGACCGGGACACCCCCATCCGCCCCTCACGCTCGGCCTGATCCAGCCTGCCGTCCGCGATGCCGCTGCCGTCATCGCGCACCGTCACGACCACCGAGTCCTCCAGATCTTCGATGAGCACGTACGCGTGCGCCTGCTGCCCGGCATGCAAGGCAACGTTGGACAGTGCGCTGCGCACCACGGCGGCCAACTCGCTGGCCATGTGCTGACCAATGAGCACCGGTGAGCCCGGCGCGGATACCGAAACGGCGGTACTGGCCTGAGTGCGCAGGAGGGGGCGTAGGTCAACCAATTCGTCATCGGCGAGCATCGTCTGGGTCGTACCCGAAATCAGCTCCCGCAGCGCCACTTCCTGTTCACCGGCGATAGCCGCCAGTTCTGCGGTCGGACCACCGATCTCGGTCCCCCGCCGCTTGACGTATGACAACACCTGGAGCACTCCGTCATGCACCTGGCGCGCGAGCCGTTCACGTTCGATCGCCGCCGCGGCCGCACGTTCCGCGCGCCGCAGTTCATGGAAGGTGCGTTTCGCGGTGGTTGATGCGGCGCCGATCGCGAGCCCCACCACCACCAACGCCGGCATCGTGGCGTCGAGCCACAGCGCGCTGACGGGTAGCCCGCGCGCCGCGATACTGATCGCGGCGAGAACGAACCCGGAGATGACACCGGCGAGCTGTCCGCGCAACAGGCCCATGGAAACCACGGCGTTGGCCACCCACAGCGTGGTCGGCAGGGTCTGGTGCCCGCTGTACCACTGCACGTCGACGACCAGCCGCCCGGCGAGCATCAGCGCGATCACGATCACCTGATCGCATAACACCAACTGCCAGCGACGGAACCAGTTGCGCGACAGAGCAACTGCCGCGAACCCGGTCCATATCGCCATGCCGGCATACAGCGCCCAGCTCAGCGCTTGCCGCTCGTAATGGGTGTAGGACGCCAGCTGTGAGGCCAGCAGCGCGTACCCAAAACTAGCGAATCGGAAGACCTGCGCGGCACGCCACAGCGATGCCGTCGGATCGTTGCCGCTCACCCAGCGTGGGACGGTTCCGTTTCCGGATGCCATGTGAATTCGTCAGTCCTTGGGCGGAGCTGAGCCCGATTCCGGCGCTCCGTTACCCGGACCGGCGCCGACCGCCGACGGGCCCGGGTCAGACGCCGTCTGCGGATCGAGGATTTCCGCTTCCTCTTCTCCCTCAACCAGATACGGGTCGTGGGAATCCGCGGGTTCGATGAGAGCGCGGATTGCGGTATTGAGCACGGCGACCGTCGGTACCGCCAGGAGCGCACCGATGATTCCGCCCAGCACGCCGCCGGTCGCGATCGCCAGCACCACGGCCAGCGCATGGATCTGGACCGCATGGCCCATGATGAGCGGTTGCAGCACATGGCCTTCCACCTGCATCACCACAATGACAATGACCAAGATCATTGCGGCGGTGAAGGCGCCCTTGGTGATGAGTGCGATGAACACCGCCACAAACCCGGAGATCGCCGCACCGATAATGGGGATGAACGCTCCCAGGAACACCAGCGAGGCCAGCGGAAGCGCCAGCGGCACACTGAAAGCCGCGAGGCCTACGCCGATGCCGATGGCGTCGACCAGTGCCACCGCAACGGTGGCACGCACGTAGCCGATCAACGAACCGAAGCCCAGCACACCAGCACGACGCACTCGCGACCGCGCCGCCGCCGGGAAGATCCGGGTGACGAACTCCCAGATCTCCTTGCCGCCATAAAGAAAAAAGATGGTGGTGAACAAGGTCAGCACCATGCCGGTGATGATCTCGGTGACCGTGGTCGCCGTGGCCAGCGCACCGCTGGTGACCCTGCCCTGGTTGTCCTTGATAGTGCTGACCAGTGCGTCGCCGGCCTTGCTGATCTGCTCCTCACTGATGTGGAAGCGACTGTGAATCGCCCAGTTCTTGAGCGATTCGATGCTGTTGGTGAGTTGAGCCGACAGGTCTGGGAGACCCTTGATGAACTGGTCCACCACGAAGGTCAGGATCCCGCCCACCGCTGCGCTACCGGCCAGCAGTACCACGACAACTGCCAGCGAGCGCGGAACCTTACGCCGCTGAAGGTAATTGACGGTCGGAACCAGCAGCGCCGACGCCATCAGGGCGAGCAGCAGCGGGATGGTGATGGTCTTGAGATGCCAGAACAACCACAAAAACGTGAGCCCGAAGACGAGCAGCACCAGCAGGCGCCAAGCCCACGCAGCCCCCTTGCGCACATACGGATGAACCGAGTCGGCAGCGTCAGCGTGCGTCATGGGCTGAGCCTAACGGCGATGAGCCGCTTGCGCGAAGAGCTTCGCAATCAGCCAGCTATCCCTTCGGCGCGGGCTCGGCCAGTACCTCGCTCAGCCACTTCACGACAAGCTCTGGCTGCTCGTCGACGATGAAGTGACCGCAGTTGGGCACCTCCGTGATGTTCAGGTCGTCGGCGTGGTCCGTGAAGCCATCGAGCAGCGACGGATGCACCGCCACATCGTCGAGCCCGAACAGCACCCGTACCGGCATCGCGAGTTTCTGATCGTCATAGGGGCCGCGCGCGAGCTTGGCGAATTCCTTGCCGACCATCGATCGGTAGATCTTGGATCCCGCCACCCGACGGTCGCGATCACGGAAACAGCTGCGGAAGAAGTCCACCGACTCCTTGGGCATTCCACTGCGGCGGATGAACCACCACAGGGTCGGCGACAGGTGCGATAGCGGCCCGACAACAGGGGCTCCCACCACGAGCTGATAGGCCAGCTTGTGGGCGTGCCTGGCGACGCGGCCCGGCTCCTGCCATACCGGCGGGATGTTGAGGATGGCCAGCCGCCGGATCCGCGAGGGCGCCTTCAGGGCCACCAGCTGCGCGGTCCAGCCGCCCCAGTCGTGTCCGACCAGGTCGAAGGATTCGAGGCCCAGCGCGTCGGCCGCGGCCAGCACATCGGAGGCGAACTGCTCCTTCTCATAGCCCGTCGCAGCGACCTCACTCCAGCCCGCCCCGCGCAGATCGATGGCGTGCACCCGGTATCCGGCGTCGGCCAGGGCGGGAATGACCTTGTGCCACATCCACCAGTTCTCGGGCCAGCCGTGCAAGAGCACCACGGGGCGTCCATCCTGCGGTCCGGCAACAGCGACGTGAATCTTCACGTCCCCTGCCTGTACGTACTGGTGGTCCACTCCTTCGAGGACCGGCATGCTGCGCTGCGTCATGGATCGAACCCTACCGCGCAGTAGGTTCCGTGGCACGAGCGCAGCCTCCACATACGCATCCGCAATACCTGCATGAACTGGCATGCTTCGTCATACCGGACAAAGAAGAGTACAAGTGAAGTAGACCGATCGGAATACCTAGGTGATGGAACGGCTGCGCGAATGGTTTCGGGCCATGCATGTGCTGGGCCCCCGGTGGACCGTGTTCGTGGCCTCGATGGTCGGCATCAACTCCGCCACCCTGCTGCTGCTGTTCTACTTCCTGCGCCATTGGATGCCCTTTAAACAGCCACCCCATGACTGGGTCTTTGAGAACGGGCCACCCTTGTTCTGGGCGCTCTTCGGCCTGATGGTGGTGACGAGCGTCGGCTGGGCCCTGCATATGGAGCATCGCCTCGCCCGCTGGTACTGCCGGGGTGGCCCACCGACGGCCCTGGAATTGCGCACCGCACTGACCGCCCCGCTGCAGCAGTCGCTGGTCCATCTCGGCGGGTGGGCCATCGGTGCGGCCGTCTTCATCGCTATCGGCGCCGCCCACGACTCCAAATGGACCCTGGCCACCATCATCGGCTGTCTGCAATCCGCGACGGGCAGCTTCGGTTTGACCTATCTGCTCGGCGAGCGCATCCTGCGACCGATCGCAGCAAAGGCATTGAGCGCCAGTGAGTTCCACGGCCGGTTCGCACCCTCGGTGTTCGTGCGGGTCCGGCTCAGCTGGTGGATCGGCACCCTGGCACCGGCGATCGGGATCATCGCCCTGTGCGGCATGGCCCTCTGGAAGCCCGATGACTTGACCTCGACTCGCGGGCTTGCCCTCACCGTCCTCCTCATAGTCTCGACCACCCTGGTCGCCAGCTATGGGCTCGCGCTGCTCACCGCCGGGCAGCTGGCCGACCCGGTGCGCCAGCTGCGCTCCGCCATCACCGATGTGGCGCAAGGCAACTTCGAGGCACGCGTCGATGTCTACGACGGCAGCGAGCTGGGCGTTCTGCAGGCCGGGTTCAACCGAATGATGCAGGTGGGTGAGGAACGCCGTCAGCTGCGTGAGCTGTTCGGTAAACACGTGGGCGCCGACGTGGCCAGCCAGGCACTGCAGCTGGGCACCAATCTTGGTGGCGAAAACCGTTATGTCGCAGTCTTCTTCGTCGACATGATCGGGTCCACCTCGATGGCCGCCGATCGCGCCCCCGAGGAGGTGCTGACGATTCTCAACGACTTCTTCCGCATCGTGGTGGAGGTCGTCGACAGCCGCGGAGGCTTCGTCAACAAGTTCGTCGGAGACGAGGCGCTGTCGGTCTTCGGCGCGCCGCTGCATCGCCCGGATGCCACCACGGCATGCCTGGCTGCCGCACGCGAGTTACGCGACCGGCTCACGGAGGATTTCCCGCATCCATTCGAGTTCGCGATCGGGGTGTCGGCCGGGCTTGCCGTCGCCGGGAACGTCGGCGCACCCGAGCGCTACGAGTACTCGGTGATCGGCGACCCGGTGAACGAGGCGTCGCGACTCACTGAGCTGGCGAAACACCGTCCCAGCCGGCTGCTCGCATCCACCAATGCCCTGTATTTCGCCGATCCCGACGAGCAAAAACACTGGGATCACGGCGACTCTGTGCTGCTCCGGGGCCGCACCAGGGCGACACACCTGGCGTGGCCTGCGGGAACCTGAAAGAAGTGGCCTGCTCGCGCCGTTACTGTGGTGCCCGTGCCCGATGACCGTGACCGTACCGCCGGCGGCGATATGCCGCCCGAGCGAAACGGCCCGGGCTCTTGTCCTGACGACCCGGAGGCAGACACCGCGCCCCAACCCGTCATCAAACAGCGGGGGAAGTACTGGTGGTTGCGGTGGGCGATTTTCGTCGTTTTCGCGATCGTGCTCGCGGTGGAAATCCGGTACATCTCGCCGCAGCTGGCAGCGGCCTGGCGCAGCCTGAAGACCGCCAATCCCTGGTGGGTGCTGGCCGCGGCCTTGGCCGCCATGGCCTCGATGCACAGTTTCGCGCAGATCCAGCGGACACTGCTGCGTTCCGCGGGCGTGAAGATACGTCAGTGGCGCTCTGAGGCCGCCTTCTACGCGGGGAATGCGCTGAGCACGACCTTGCCCGGCGGCCCCGTGCTCTCGGCCACCTTTATCTATCGACAGCAGCGGCTATGGGGTGCCACCCCGGTGGTCGCGTCCTGGCAGTTGGTGATGTCCGGGGTACTGCAGGCGGTGGGGTTGGCGATCCTCGGCCTCGGCGGGGCATTCCTCTTGGGCGCCAAGACCAACCCGTTCTCGCTGATCTTCAGCATCGGCGGTTTGCTTGCCATCCTGGTCCTGGCACAGGCGGTGGCATCCCGGCCGGAGATGCTCGACGGCATCGGCGTACGGGTCCTGCGCTGGGTCAACGATCTGCGTGGCAAGCCTCCGATGATGGGCGTTGCCCGCTGGCGCGAGATCCTCAAACAGATGGAAGCGGTGACGCTGACCCGCCGTGCTCTCGGCGAGGCCTTCGGCTGGTCGCTGTTCAACTGGATCGCCGATGTGGCCTGCCTGGCCTTCGCGGCCTACGCCGTGGGGAGTCGGCCCTCCCTGGTCGGTGTCATGGTCGCCTACGCCGCGGCCCGTGCCGCCGGCTCACTTCCCCTTATGCCCGGTGGACTGCTCGTGGTCGAGGCCTTCCTGGTTCCCGGCCTCGTGTCCTCGGGGATGACGCTGCCCGACGCGATCTCCGCGATGCTCATCTACCGCGTGGTGAGCTGGATCTTCATCTCGTCGATCGGCTGGGTCATCTTCTTCTTCCTCTTCCGCGACGAGAGCCAGATCGACCCGGACGCCACCCCGAACCCCACCAAGGAGCCCGAACCCGGCGCCAGCGCTGGTTCCGACCGTCCGCCAAAAAATTCTTCCGATCCCCCGAAATAAAGCGGACCATAGTCCGGTTGGCATGAATGTCTCACCCCAACTTTGAGGAGCATTCATGACCACCACCGCCCCCGTTCTCGCCGCCGGAACCTGGACCATCGACCCGGTCCATTCGGATATCACCTTCTCGGTACGCCATCTGGGCGTCTCGAAGGTTCGCGGCTCGTTTACCGACTTCAGCGGTGAAATCACCGTCGCCGAAGACGGCACACCCTCGGTTTCGGCCACCATCGCCGTGACCTCGGTCAGCACCCGCAACGACCAGCGCGACGGCCACCTGCGCTCGGCCGACTTCTTCGACACCGAGAACCACCCCACCGCCACCTACCGGTCCACCTCAGTCCGTGCCGACGGTGACGACTACATCGTCGACGGTGAACTGACCCTGCACGGCGTCACTCAGCCGGTCTCGCTCAATCTCTCCCTGGACGGCGTCGGTCCCGGGGCACAGGGTGGCGCGGTCGCCGGTTTCGAGGCCAGCGCCGAGATCAACCGCGGTGACTTCGGCGTCACCGGCGGTGCCGGACTGGTCGGCGAGAAGGTCACGCTGACCTTCAACATCGAAGCCGGTCACCCGGAGGCACCCTCCAACTGATCGCCGGGCGTCACCCGCTACGGTCGGGGAATGCCCAGCGTGCAACAGAATTCGTCATCCCAAACGCCGGTGACATCCGTACTGCTTTCACTCGTACTGGATGTCATCGGCGTCTTGGTCTTCTGCACCATCGGCCGCCGCAGCCATGCCGAGGGCATCACGCTGGCCGGTGTGTGGGATACGGCATGGCCGTTCCTGTCCGGGGCCGGTATCGGCTGGCTGCTGAGCCGGGGATGGTCGCGCCCGACGTCGGTGACCCGCACCGGGATCGCGGTGTGGGTCTGCACTGTGCTGTTCGGGATGATCCTGCGCCGGCTGAGCAACCAGGGCGTGGCATTCAGCTTTGTCATCGTGGCATCGGTGGTGACCGCGCTGTTCTTGCTCGGGTGGCGAGGCATCGCGACCCGGCTGATCAATACGTCCGACAGCTAGTCAAGAAGCAGCGAGCCGGGCGTCAGGATCCCGTCAACGCGCTTGGATACACGCCCAGTGTCCGCGCAAGCTGGCTGCATGGAAGGTTTCGCCGCCGTGCTGGTGCCCCTCGCCGGTTATGCCGCGGTACTGCTCTCTGTGCGGTACCTCAATCGTCACGACGATGTCGCCCCGGCGGCAGGCCCAGAGGCCCTGACCCGCTAGCCCCAAAACGCCGAGTGCGAGCCTCGCGCGGATATCTCCAGGGAAATCCGCGCCAGACTCGCACTCGATATGCGTTAGGTGCCCTTAGACGCGCGGGCCGGGCGCGGGGCCCGTGCCCACCGGGCCGGCCGGAGCCGGAGCGGTGACAGCGGGGGCCGGGCCGGGCATCGGTCCGGGTCCCTGCGGGAAGTTGGCAGCCGGCGCCTGATTCTGGATGGCGGACTGCACTGCCGGGTTCTGCACGAGAGCCTGGGCGGCCGGGTTCTGCGCCACCTGCTGGGCGGCCGGGTTCTGCGACAGCGCGGTCAGCAGTGCGGGATTCACACCCATCGCCGCGGGGTTCAATCCGCCACCGTTGACAACCTGTGCCAGATCCAGCGGCAGACCGCACTTGGTGCGCAGGTCATTGAGCGGTGCGGCAATGCCACCGAGCGAACCGGCCACATCGGGCCGCGACACCAGGTAACTCTGCGTCTTGGCGGCGATCTGGTCCTGCGGGGCCGCCTTGATCTCGGTGAAGGCCGCATCGACGTCCGGATGCTGCTCCAGGTAACCCGCGGCGTTCTGCACCACGTTGCCGACGGTCTTGGTCATCTTGCTGGCCTGGCATCCGTCCGGCGTGGGTGTGGCCGGACTCACCGTCGCCGCAGCGGGTGCGGCGGCGTTCGGGACGGGTGCCGGCGCGGCGGGGGCCGCGGGAGCCGGAGCGGGAATCGGGGGGACTGGTTCGGCCGCGGCAATCGGTGCCAGGGCGCTCATCGCGAGCCCGCCAGCGAGAACACCTGCGCTCAGCAAGCCGTAGGCCGTGCGCCGCGAGGTTGTGGCTGACATGACATTCCTCCTACTTGTTTGGGGGATTACAGCCAACGTATCGAAATTCGGCGCCATTTCGAAACACGGACGCGCGTAGTCACCAGAAGGTTACCGAGTCTTTATCGTCGGCCAGATTCTGAATTTCAAGATCCTATTTTTCGTCCGACATAACGTTGCCACGGAGCGCGAAAGGCACGTCCAGCCACCACTCGTTTTTCGCCAAGGCAGGCTGTTAGTAAACGTGTCATCGCAGGTTGCCGGGATATATGTGGACAGGGGGCGCGGTTGGTCGCGTTGCTGTAGCATCACGACCACGCCACAGGAGACTGCGTGCGTCACACCGAACGACAGGACCCATCGTGCAGTCAGTCATGATGCGCACCAGCGACTACCTTCGCAGGTACCGATGGTTGACCGTCGCCGTCTGGCTGATTCTTATTGTCGCCGCGGTGGGCCTGGTAGTCGGGCGGGGCGAAAAACTCACCGGCGGTGGTTTCGAGGTCGCCGGATCGCAGTCGTTGACAGTGCACGACGCGATGGAGACCGGATTCCGCGAGCACGGAGCCTCTCCGCTGGCGCTGGTCGCCGCGCCGCGGCCCGATGCGACCGTCGCGGATATGACGGCCGCCGTCGATTACCTCAAGCAGGTGGCGGGGCAGATCCCTCAGATTTCGGTCGAGCCCATTCCCCCGCAGCTGACGCCACAACCGGACCGCCCGTTCGTCGTCACCCTGCGGATCGGGTTCGACAACACCGGCGCGACCGATATCGCCAAGGACTTGCGCAAGAAGATAGGTGTGCACGGGGGTCAGCCCGGGCAGATAGCCGGCGGCCGCGTGTCCCTCTATGTCATCGGTCAAGGCGCGCTGGGTGCCGCGATGACCGAACAGATCGCCGGGGACATCAAGCAGGCCGAGAAGTGGAACATCCCGGTCATCCTCATTGTGCTGATCGCCGCCTTCGGCTCCCTCGCGGCGGCCTCCCTGCCCTTGCTCCTGGGTCTGTGCACGGTGGCGTTGAGCGTCGCGCTCGTCCTCGCGCTGTCGAACATCACCACTATTTCGGTGTTCGCCCTGCCGACTGTCACCATGATCGGCCTCGCCGTCGCGGTGGACTATTCCCTTTTCATCCTCATGCGATACCGCGAGGAACTGAACTCTGGGAAGAACAAACAAGAGGCCATCGCCGGGGCCATGGCGACCTCGGGCCTCACCGTCACGTTCTCCGGCCTGACGGTGATCGCCGCCCTCGCCGGTATCTATCTGATCGGAACCCCCGCGTTGGCGTCGATGGCCTCGGGCGCCATCATCGTCGTCGCCATCGCCGTCCTGACCTCCACTACTTTGATGCCGGCACTGCTCGCCATCTTCGGCAAAGCCGCGGCCAACCAGTCCCGGCTTTTGCGTGTCTCACCGCTACGTAAGCATTCAATTCCCTTCTGGCGCAAGTGGACCCAGGAGGTTATGCGCCGGCCATGGCTCTCCGCGCTGGGCGCCTCGATATTCCTGCTCGCGCTCGCCGCGCCGAGCCTGCAGATGCAGGTTTCCAATAGCATGCTGCGCCAATTCGATTCGTCCCATGAGATCCGTCGGGGCATCGACGCTGCGGCCGTCGCCATGGGTCCGGGTGCGCTCGGACCGGTACAAATACTGCTCACCTTCGACGGCGATACGAATGACACAGCCAACGCGGCCAGCCCGGTGCACGCACAGGCCCTCGAAACCGCCAAGGAAACGATCGCGCAGGCCCCCAACATCGCGCGGGTCTCCGATCCGATCTTCTCCACGGGCGGGCATGACGCGCTGATCTCGGCGGTGCTGTCGGTGGACCCCGAAGCGACTGCCGCACGCGATACCGTCAGCTGGCTGCGCGCGAATGTGCCCGATGCGCTCAAGAATTCGGGGGCCGATATCAATGTCGGCGGACCGACGGCCTTGCTGTTCGACTACGACAACCGAGTCGAACACTCCCTGTTGGGCGTGTTCGCGTTCGTCTGTGTACTCGCCTTCGTGATGCTGCTGGCCACGCTGCGCTCGCCGGTGCTGGCGCTCAAGGGTGTGGTGATGACGGTGCTCTCCGTCGCCGCCGCCTACGGCAGTCTGGTGATCGTCTTCCAATGGGGATGGCTGGAATTCCTGGGCTTCCATAAGGCCAATATCGACAGCAGCATCCCGCCGTTGGCGCTCGCATTGACCTTCGGTCTCACCATGGATTACGAGATCTTCCTGCTGGCACGCGTGCGCGAGCGGTACCTGCGCACCGGTGATTGCGCCGATGCTGTCTCCTTCGGCGTGCGCACGAGCGCCCGCACCATCACCAGCGCGGCGCTGATCATGATCGCGGTGTTCATCGGTTTCGCCTTCGCCGGAATGCCCTTGGTGGCGCAGCTTGGCGTCGCGTGCGCGGTCGCGATCGCCGTCGACGCCACGGTGGTGCGCTTGGTGCTGGTACCGGCGCTGATGGCGATGTTCGACCAGCGCAATTGGTGGCTGCCCAGCTGGCTGGATCGGGTGCTTCCGACCGTGGACTTCGAAACCCCATGTGTCGACGAGCTTCCGGGCCCGCATAGCGAGAGCGCGCTGCGACTTCAAGGATCCGGACTCGAGGAACCGCGCATCGACTACCACGCCATCGCTGTCTCGGCGGCCCGCCTCAAACGCCTCGCAGACGGCGGCACCATCACCGCACCCGACACGCAGGCGGTGCTCGTGGACCGCTGGCGTGACAACTTGACTGTGGCCCTGGAAGCCTTGCAGGCCGGCAAAAACGGAACAGACACCGACACATTCGGAATGCCCGGTCCCCTATCTCGGGTGACACCGGTCGAAATCACGCAGGTGAAGCTGCCGACGGGACAGAAGTGCGCTGTGCCCACCGATGCCGAAGCACTGCGTATGCAAGGACTGTTGTTGATGCGCCGCAATGCCGAACGTGATTACACCGAGTTCGCCCGGCTCGCTTCGCTGATGGAGCCGCAGACGGCGGCCAAGGTCCTCGCGGGGCTCGATCAGCATTACTGTGTACAGTCCAATCAGAGGTGGGTTTCCAGCCAGCTGGTACGCAGGCTCGCTGATCCGAAGCCCGGCGACGGAGCGATGGAATGCCCCACGGTGCGCAGGCAGTGCCTGTCCGTGGCGGTGGCGATGTTGGAGGATGCGAGGTGACGGTCACGAGCGACGCTCCAGCCGTCTCACCCGAAGTGCCTGATGAGCCTTCGGGTTCCGGCGACGTCGACTCCAGTTCCGCTGACACCGGCCAGCCTGAGCGCAGTGCCAAGCCGGTAAGCCACTGGACCACCTCCGAGATCCTCGATGCCCTGCAAAGCGGTGATCTTTCCGATTGGCAGGCGATCGTCCACGCACTCAAACGCGATCCATTCGGACGGACCGCACGCCAGGTGGAAGAAGTGGTGGGCTCCGATGAGCTCTACGGCATTTCGACCGTGCTGCAGGAGGTTCTCACCCGGGCCCGCGACAACCTTGCCGAAGCCGAACAGCGAGAAGCGGCCAACGAGATCAACCTGCTGTTCGAGGCCTCGGGTCTGCGCGAGGCCGAGTTTGCTTCCCGCATAGGCGTTTCAAGTGGCGAGCTCTCCTCATACCTGACCGGCACGGCCAGCCCATCAGTCGCGATGCTGGTTCGGATGCGCAGAGTGGCCCGACGCTTCGGGCGCACCCGCCCCCGCGGATGACCATTTCGTACACCACCCGGGTACCTGCGTAAACAATGCCAGTTCCCTGGGAGCTGTCCGATCGTTATGGCAGCCCGCCTGAATTCGGCCTAACCTCGTGCCATGACCGACGAGACAAAATCTGACGAACCTACGGGCGCGATTTCGGCGCCCACTTACACGCCCCCGCCTGCACCGACAGCCCCCGCAGGTGCACCGAAGCCCCCGCCCACCAATGTCGGCTGGGCAGTTGCCGCCGTTGTCTTCTTCTGGCCATTGGCCTTCAGCGCGTTCACCAACGCGCTGAACGTCACCCAGTACTGGCTCACCGGCCAATTCGACCGTGCTCAGGAATCCTCGGACCGCGCCAAGCTGCTCGGCAAGATCGCGCTGCTGACTGGCCTGGTGCTGCTGTTCCTGTTCATCGCCGTCCGCATCGCGTGCGCCATCTGGTGGCACACGCATGGTGGTGGCGGTGGCGGTGGTCACCACGGCGGCTGGCACCGCACCTGGGATGACGACGGGTGGAACGGCCCAGGCCCGATGGGCCGTCCCGGCCACGACAACTAGATCCGGCGGGCAGGAGCGAAGCGACTCCGGGTTTGACTAGAAGTCGTCGGGCGCACTAGGTGCAACGGGCCAGCCAAACGCTATGGCGGCCCGTTGCACCGCGCCCGTCCGCAGTTCGGTGACCAGGCCGGCCCTGGCCAGCGCCTGCAAGCTCACCCCGCCCATGTAGACGGATCCGAGATCGCGCACGGTCAACGCGATATCGGCTTCCTCCGTGGTGATTTCACAGCTCGCATCGGTCAGACTGCCGCGCAGACGGTAACGTCCCGAGTTCTCCGGCAGGAATTCGTCGGTCACCTCCAGCACCACATCCACGTCGGTGGAGTACCGACGCTGCGACAACGCCCCCGCAATGTCGACCAATCGCACGTGAATCGCATCGCCCACGGAGCATTCGAGCGCCGAGTGGTTGGCCACCAGATAGCGCAGCTCCTCATGCACCGAGGCGCCGTGATATTTGATCTTGCGGACTAGATCCATATCCAGCAGATAGCGCCATGTCCGGGCGTAGGCACGCGGATTAGCGCCCAGCACCTCTTGCACATGCAACTCCGCGTCCGGCCCGGCGTCGCCCCACCCTGGCTTCGGCCGATAGAGGGCGAATCCACTGACTGTTCCATCGGATTCGTAATGCAGGACGAAACGGATCTTGCCGGACTCTTTCTGGCGTTCCTCGTTATCCAAAGTCCAGATCGCCCACCACTCCGGAGTCCGGGACATCTGGCCGGGCAGCTCCGCGATGGCGCCTTCGTAGACGACGGGCGCCGACGCCAGGAAGGTTTCGGCGTCCACCTCCTCCAGTGTGCCGTCACCCAGATCCACGTCGGCCCGGAACGCCAGCTCCTTGACCCGCCCGGACAACTCAGCGGCCTCCGTCGCGACTCCGTAGCCAAATCGGCCGTAGATCAACGCCTCCGAGGCGAACAACATGGCGATGGCCTCACCGCGCGAGCGGATGTCCGTCAGCTGATGCCGCATCATCGCGGTCAACAGCCCCCGACGGCGATGTGTTGGCGCCACTGTGACCGCGGTGATGGCGGCCACCGGTGTAACAGTCCCGCCCGGTAGCACCACGTGACGGCTGTATGCACCCGCCGTCGCCACCCACTTGCGTCCGTTGTGGAAACCGATCATCCGGTCCAGCTCGGTGAACTTTCGGCTGGCGTCGATCTCGTCCTTCTGCGGATCCTGCAGGAACACCCAGTACGCGAAGCTCACGTACGACTGGTAGTCGTCCTCGTCTTGAATGGTGCGTAGGGTCAGGTCAGACACGTACCCATGTCTACCGTGCCATGCCAGCGCCTGTCACTTGAGTTTTCGGCGTGCTATCGGTGACAGGAAAGGAACCACGGTGTGGACTGCTCCCGATGACGCGGCAATCACCCAGATACTGCTCGAGACCAAGACCATTGCCATCGTGGGAGTTTCGTCCAATCCCGACCGGCCGAGTCACGGGGTCTATCGCTATCTGGCCGCCCACAGCCCCTACCGAATTTTCCTGGTGAATCCGACCATCTCCGAGCTCGACGGCCAGGCCGTCTACCCGAGCCTGGAGGCGCTGCCGGAGACACCCGATCTGGTCGATGTGTTCCGGCGCCGCGAAGAATTGGCGGGCATCACTCAAGAGGCCATCGACATCGGCGCGCGCACCTTATGGTTCCAGCTCGATCTCGTCGACGTCGATGCCGCGAACAGAGCAACGGATGCCGGGCTGCGGGTCGTCATGGACCGCTGCACCGAAATCGAATTCGCGCGCATCAGTTCGCGTTAGCCCTTCGAGGGAGCAGCCCCCATCCGATCGATCGGTGCGATGTTGTCCACGAGCCAGCGGCCGTCGCGTTTGGCCAGCGACATCCGCAGCGCCAGCACCGACTCTTCGGGTTGCGTCTTGGCCGCCACGCTCGTGCGTCGCACCAGTGCGGCCGCCACAGCGTCTTCGGGGCCGAGCGCCTCGATGCCGACCGAGATGATCTCACCCTGCTGCGAGATTCCCTTGGCCTTCAGTTCGGCGGTGGCCCGGTCGAAGTCACGCGTGAAGGATTGCCTCTGACCCTCGGTCATGTGCTCGGCGGCCTTGTGCACGTACGAGTCCGGGCTTCCCGGGGAGAAACTCACGACCGCCTCCGCCACCGTCGCGACGACATCGGTCACGGCCGAACGGTCCGCATTCCCCTCCCGATCGGGCACCGTCCAATGCCGGTAGCCCACCATCGCCACGGCCAGCACCGAGGCCGTGGCCAGAGCGACAACTGCGGTGCGCAGCGCCGGCCCATCGTCGTCCGTGCCGACGGTGACCGAATCCCTCCTGGCCAGATAGGCATTCACCGCCACACCTTGAGCGATGAGCAAGCATGCAGCCGTACACACCACTACCCACCACGTGGGCCAGCGCAGGATCACGCCGAGCTCGACGATCGCCAGTACCGTCGCCAAAGGCGCCAGCAGGTCGAAGAGAATGACCCGCAACACATTCCGGCTCATCGGCTATCACGCTCTGCGCGCAGGCTCATCGCAGCAGCTCCAGACCGGTCACCAGTAACTGGTCTTCGATCTTCGACACCGCGAGCCGCAGGTGCCACTGGTTGACTTTCGGGGACGCATCGGCGTCTCGCGTCACCGAGGTCGCCACCACCATGACGCGGTCCACCCGCTCCACGGATGGCAGCCCGACGTCCTCGTTCGGAATCTTTGCGCCGATCCTGTCGATAGCCACCGCATCGATCTCCCCGGCCGCATCGGCGTCGACAGTTCGCGCGAGCTTCACCACACCTGCGATCATCTCCCCCAGATGGTCGCTGAGCTGCCCGGCGGTACCGTCCTGCAGTATCTGCACGCTCGAATCGACATTGCTCTTCTTCATATTGATCAGGGTGTTCACCCAGGTCACAGCGGTGTCGAGCACACGGGAGTCGTAGCGGTCACGGGCCGTCTGGCCGCGATGCCCGGTGCTGACGAGGACCGAAAGCACCAGCGCGACAACCGCGATCACGCCAAGAACCGCCGACAGCACGCCGTACCGGGAGAAGACCGGTCCCTCTCCACTACCGAGGCCGGGTGCCGGGTCGTCTTCGCTCACGGGCCTCACCCTAGCGACCCATGCCACCATGGACGGGTGACGACAGAATCCGTGCTGCCAAAATCCGGTATCGACCTGAGCCACCGCGACGAATCCATCCGCCCGCAGGATGACCTTTTCGGCCACGTCAACGGGCGCTGGCTCGCCGAATACTCCATTCCGGCCGACCGCGCCGTCGACGGCGCGTTCCGGACTCTGTTCGACCGCGCCGAGGACCAGGTCCGCGGGATCATCACCGAGGCGAGCGATGCGGGTGCCGCAGAAGGGACCGAGTCGCAGAAGATCGGCGACTTGTTCGCGAGCTTCATGGACGCCGAAACAGTCGCGACGATCGGGCTGACGCCGCTGAACCAGGAGCTGGACGGGATCGTCTCGGCGCCCGATGCCACCGCGCTGGCCGCCGTCGTGGGCGCTCTGCAGCGAGCCGGAGCCGGCAGCGGGGTGAGCTGCTACGTGGACACGGACGCCAAAGATTCCTCGCGCTACCTCCTGCACATCAGCCAGTCCGGTCTCGGCCTGCCCGATGAGTCCTACTACCGCGAGGAGCAGCACGCGGCGACGCGCGATGCCTACCGCGCGCACATCGCCGCCATGCTCACGCTGGTCAACGGCGACGGTGACCACATCGATACAGCCGACCGAATCTTCGCGCTGGAGACCAAAATCGCCGCCGCACACTGGGATGTGGTGAAGCGACGCGACGCCGAGCTGAGCTACAACCTGGTGAAGTTCGCCGACCTGGAGCACACCGCACCCGGGTTCGACTGGGCAGGATGGATATCCGGACTGGGTGCCACCACTGGTCAAGTCGCCGAATTGGTGGTGCGACAGCCCGACTACCTGACCGCCTTCGCGGGTCTGTGGGCCTCCGAGCCGTTGAGCGACTGGAAGCAGTGGGCAAGCTGGCGGCTGATCTGTGCCCGTGCGGCGTACCTCACCGAACCGCTGGTGGCGGAGAATTTCGACTTCTACGGGCGCACCCTGTCGGGCACCGAGCAGATCCGCGACCGGTGGAAGCGCGGTGTCGCGGTGGTCGAGTCGCTACTCGGCGAGGCTGTGGGCAAGCTGTATGTCGAGCGCCACTTCCCGCCGAACGCCAAGGCGCGCATGGAGGTTCTCGTCGATAACCTGCGCGAGGCGTATCGGGTCAGCATTACCGACCTGGAGTGGATGACGCCGGAGACCCGCGAGCGTGCCCTGCAGAAACTCGATAAGTTCACCCCGAAAATCGGCTACCCGGCCGCGTGGCGTGACTACTCGACGATCGCCATCCGTCGCGACGATCTGCTGGGAAATGTCCGGCGCGCCACCGCGGCGGAGTGCGATCGAGGCCTGGCCAAGCTGGCGGGCCCGGTCGATCGCGACGAATGGTTCATGACCCCCCAGACGGTGAACGCCTACTACAACCCGGGCATGAACGAGATCGTCTTCCCCGCAGCGATTCTGCAGCCGCCGTTCTTCGACGCGGATGCCGATGACGCCGCCAACTACGGGGGCATCGGCGCCGTCATCGGTCACGAGATAGGGCACGGATTCGACGATCAGGGTTCCAAGTACGACGGCGACGGCAACCTGGTCAACTGGTGGACCGACACCGACCGTGGCGAGTTCGGCGTGCGCACAACGGCGTTGATCAAGCAGTACGACGAATTCGTACCCCGCGAGCTCTCCGATCAGCACGTGAACGGCGCTTTCACCGTGGGTGAGAACATCGGCGATCTGGGCGGTCTCTCGATTGCGTTGCTGGCCTACGAGATCTCGCTGGGCGGCAACCCGGCTCCCGTCATTGATGGCCTTACCGGCGCGCAGCGCGTCTTCTATGGCTGGGCACAGGTGTGGCGTACAAAGGCCCGCGAGGCCGAAGCGATCCGGCGCCTGTCGGTGGATCCGCACTCACCACCGGAGTTCCGGTGCAATGGTGTGGTGCGCAATATCGATGCGTTCTACGAGGCCTTCGAACTGAGCACCGAAGACGAGCTGTTCCTGGAAGCCGATCAGCGCGTACGCATCTGGAGCTGACCTCGCAGTACGAAAAAGCCCCCGACCATCGGTCGGGGGCTTTTTCGTACTGCACCGGGGAATCTAGAAGCGCTGCCAGTCGTCGTAACCGTCGTAGTCCTTATACGGACCGCCGGGTGAGTTCTTCACGATCACCGGGTCACCGGGGTGGGACTGGTTGAAGTACCAGGTCGCGTTGTCGGTGCTCAGGTTGATGCAGCCGTGGCTGGTGTCCTGCTTGCCTTGTGCACCCACCGACCACGGCGCTGCGTGGACAAAGATGCCGGAGTTGGAGAGGCGGGTAGCCCAGAACACGTCGAGCTTGTAGCCCTCGGCCGAATTGACCGGGACCCCGTAGGTTGACGAGTCCATCACCATCTTCTGGAACTTCTCGCTGACGTAGTACGTGCCGTTCTTGGTCTCGTGCTTCTTGTCGTGCTTACCCATCGACATCGGCATGGTGCGTTCCACGACACCGTTGCGCGTCACCGTCATGGTGAAGGTCGCATCGTCGACAGTCGACACGAAGGCATCACCGACCTTGAAGCTCCACCTGGTCCCACCCGCATTCACGTTCACATCGGTGTTCGCGGGCCAGAACTGCGTGGGCTTCCAGCGCAGCTGCTGGTCGGTGTACCAGTAGAAATATCCCGGCACAGGCTTCGAGGTGGTGATTTTCACGGCCGCCTCGGCCGCCTTCTTGTCCGTCACGGGAGCGGCGAAGACGATCGTCACCGGCTGGGCCACGCCGACAACGTCACCGTTATTGGGCGAGTTCTTCAGCAACCCGACCGGCAGCGGCGGGACATCGCCCGTCGGAGGCGCCCCGGGAGGCGGTGTGGTCGGCGCCGGAGGCGGCGGAACTTCACCGGGAGGCGGTGCGTCGGGCGCAGGCGGCGGGGGCGGCAGCTCCCACGGCAGCGGCGGGG
>MAFD01000011.1:0-125007 GCA_002013775.1 Mycobacterium sp. D16R18 | reverse complement strand
GGCGGGTCTGGTGTTCGCGTTCACCATGTTGTCCATGGTGGTCAGCGATTTGCGCGTTATCGGACAGGTCGGCTCCACGATCGGGATCGGCTTGTTGTTCGACACGTTGGTGGTGCGTGCGTTCATGACGCCGGCGATCGCCGCGTTATTGGGGCGGTGGTTCTGGTGGCCACAGCGAGTACTCCGCCGCCCCGCCAGAGTGCAACGAGACTCTGCAGGCCCCCGACCGTTGGTCATGCAAGATGCCTGACTTCGGATGGGATAGTACCTGGCCTGTCAGGGCCGGAATGAAACGAAAAGTATTGGTAAGAAGGGAAGTACATAGATGTCTCGTCCATCGTTGACCCGACTGTCCGTCGGCTTGGGGGCACTGGCATTGTCGTTGGCAAGTGCCACCGGGATCGCGTCGGCGGACCCCGATCTTGACTCTGCCATCAACACCACGTGCAGCTATCCGCAGGTGGTGGCGGCGCTCAATGCCCAGGATCCGCAATTCGGTAAGGCATTCTCCCAGTCGCCGATACTGCAGCGCGGTCTACGTGAATTCCTTGCGGCCGGTCCAGAGAAGCGGGCGCAGACGGCCCAAGATGTGGCGAATGCTCCGGCCTTTCAGCCGTACCTCGGAGTAATGGAGCAGGCCTACCGGACCTGCCACAACTTCTGACGTGGGTTGAGCGCCAGCATCTTTGATGCGCCCGCGCGGGCACGTGATGCGTCAGTGAATCTCGGCGGTCAGCTCGAAATCGGCCAGCGTGAGCTCGGCGAGTTCGAGTAAGGCTTCCTTGGTGTTCTTCCCACCCGGTTGATAGGCGCCGACGCTGATGAAGATTCTGCCGTTGAGGCGTCCCGAGAGGATGAACATTCGGCCGCCGGTCCGCTCAAGTAGCTGACGCCTTTCGCGTTGCCCGGTCGCACGTGCGTTCTGGAAGTCGGCGAGTGTCCCGGCGGGGTACCCGATCATTGAGCTGAGATCGCCTAGATAGGAACAGAACACCGACTGATCAGGGTCGGCGGGCATCCTGGCCACCATCCGCTTCAGCGCCCGTTTCGGCGTGAACGAGGGCAGCCACAGGAGCTGCTTCGATTCGTCCGAGGCCTCCTTCATCGTCGTGAGTGTCTGCTTGATGGCGGACCGAACGTCTCGTAGATCCGTGGTGAGCGAGGTGGGGTCGATGCTGACCCGCGCGTAGGAAAGTGCCATGGCGCGAGTGTCGTCTTCGGTGCGCTCGCTGATGGGGATCTGCAGAGTGACAGTGCCGTTGTCTGCACGTCGACGCCCGATACGTTCCCCAAAGCGGGCGGCGAAGGCCGCGGCGAGGGTGTGGCTCGCTCCGGCAAGAGCGTCCGCACGCGCATCCCAGTCTTCTAAACCAACGTAGATCGTGATGGCCGGCACAAGCACGAGGTCGTCCGGGATGGCCTCGTGGATGGGTAGCGGCGCGGTCGAAGGCTTGGTTTCGCTCCTGTCGCGCGCCTGCTTTCGGGCCAGCTTGCCTGCTGCCACCACAGAGCGCGCGACCTGGGGTACATCTCGTGCTGTCTGTCGTGCATCCTGGCCCACCGCGCGCAGTCGAGTGCGAGACATCGGCCGTGGATAGCCCAGGTCGCGTGTCTTGCCCAGAGCTGCTTCGACTATGACGAGGGCCAGCCCGAGGCCGTCGATGAGATTGTGTGAGAGCACCAGGCTGATCGCGGTCGTACCGTCCTCAAGAGGAAGGACGCCGATGTGCCAGCCGGGTCCCGACTCAGGGTCGATGCGCAACTGCGAACGTTCATCAACCCAGTCGCTGAACTCGGTCCGCGGGCGAGCGTGTTGAGCGACGTCGATGTCCGACGAACCTGGGTCCGCCACCCAACGATGCCGGGCGATCGGCAGTGCGGGACGCTCGATGCGCCGACCTAACAAACCCTGACCGAGATTGTGATGAAAGCGCCGTAGAGCGTCCAGATCGACCGTGTGCCCGTATAGCCACGTCACTTGGATGATCACGTTCATGTCGGCGGCGTGATGCTCTGCCAGCAATGCCTCATCCGCCAAGGCGAGGCGATTGTCCGGCCGTGCAGCATCTTTGGCCGCTCGACGCCGGCTCAGGGACTCTCGTACCCGACGTATCTGCCCAGGCACCAGTCAAACTCCTTCGTTTCCAGCCGTGCATCTGCGGTTTCGTGCTGTGGGCGGCAATGGATTTGGGGATAAGCGTGGCCCAGTTCGCACATGCGTACTGCCAGCTGCCCAGCCGAGCTCTATCAACCGAATAGGTCGGGAGCCTAGTCGCTTCACGGCCAGGGTGTGGCGAAATGTGTCTCGTCGGCGGCCGGCGGATCTGATGGACGAGTGGGCCCAGATCCCCGTCACGGCGTATGGCGAAGTAACTGGATCGGTATTGCAGTTTTCATGCCCCGCACTGCATTTGATTTCGCGACTGGCATACCGAGCAGCCCGTGGTGATCCATGATGTTCTACGTGGAGAACAGAGCCCTCGATATCTCGAGTATGCCTCGGGGTGGTCCGGACGCTTCCTGGCTGGACAGACGATTGCAGACCGAGCGCCTGGAATACCTGGACCGTGACGACGTCGACGATCTCAAGCGCAAGGTCATGTCCTCGCTTGATCGAGCCGGGCGCAGACGGTGGATCGGCGTACACGAGAAATGCGCCCGAATGGCCCTGCGTGAGGTCGTTGGCGTGCGCTCGCCGAAGATTCTAGAACTTGGTGCAGGCCTTGGAGGGTTGTCCCGCAAGCTATTGGAAATGCATCCCAGCGCCCAGGTGACGATCACCGACATCGATCCGACTTTCGTCGCGGCGGCGGTCGCCAGTGACCTCGGCAGTCACCCGCGCGCAACGGTGAGGGAAATGGATGCCACCGCAATCGATGTGGTGGATGAGCAATACGATCTCGCGGTCTTCGCCTTGTCGCTGCACCATCTTTCACCTGAACTTGCCGCTCGGGTATTCGCATCGGGAACCCGTGCGGCGAGGAAGTTCTTGATCGTCGACCTGCCCAGGCCGCCGGTGGCTCTTCACATCGCACTGCTGGCGGTGGTGTTGCCACTCGTCAAGATTTCGCCATTGCAGCACGACGGGTTTATCAGTTCCCTCCGCGCCTACAGCCCGTCGGCGCTGTGCGCGCTGGCCCATCACGCCGATCCGGCCATCACCGTCGAATTCCGGAGCCGCCGGGGGCTGGGGCCAACGGTGGTGGTCGCGAGTCGTCCGTCCGTACTACCGCCGTGACCACATTGCGAAAGCCGTCCGATGTCGTCACATGTGCTGCGGACGCATGATTCAATGTGCGACAGTCAATTACGCCTCGAAGCTCGTTCTGATCGGATGTGCCGGCAGGACCGGGCGGTCTACCGCTGGAGGATCTCATGATGCGGCACGACACCCCTGCGCTGTGCGCGACATCGATCGCAAGGTTGTCCTCGTGACGTCCGGGGGAGGGTCCCGTCCGGTGGCTCTGTTTGTGATGGGTATGGCGCGGTCCGGGACATCGGCGATCACCCGGGCGCTGTCTCTGTGCGGTGGCACTCTCCCACCTGCGCTCGCGGGTGCGAACCAGGCCAATCCGCGTGGCTATTGGGAGCCCCGCAAGGCCATCATCCTCAACGAGAGAATCTTGCACCGGAACGGCAGTTCCAGATTCGACACGACCTTGCGTCTACAAGAAGAAGGCGCGTTCGGTCCTGGCGAGAAGGCCGCCTGTATCGCCGAGATCCGCGCATATCTGACGGCGTTACCGCCGGCGCCACTGCTGATCATCAAGGACCCGAGGATAAATCTCGTGTCCGACATGTGGTTTGAGGCAGCTCGGCTGGCCGGATACGATGTGTCGACAGTGCTAGCGGTGCGCCACCCGACGGAGGTCATCGCCTCGGTTGCGGCGCAGGCGGCCGCGTCGCCGGAATTCTCGAGTGCGCTGTGGCTCAAGTTCAATCTGTTGGCCGAGGCACACACTCGCGACGTCCCGCGCGTGTTCGTGGGGTACACCAACCTGCTCGAGGATTGGCGCCGGGAAATGAAGCGAATCTCGGTAGCTCTCGGGGTCGACCTGGACGGCCGCGATGAGGCAGCAATTGACGAATTCCTCGAGACTGACCTTAGGCGCCAGAAATATTGTGGCCCGGTGACAGAGCCGTTCGGTACGGACTGGATGTCTGTGGTGTACGAAACGCTCTGTGCGGCTGCCGCCGACGAATCCTGGGATCCGTCGGCATTGGACCAGGTCTTGGAGTCGTATCGGGTAAGCGAACGTGGTTTCCGGGCGATGCTCGAGGATTACCAGAGATTCCACAAGCTGAGCCGACGCACCCGCCCCTCGATGATGAAGCTGATCTACGAGGTCATGGCGACTGCCAACGGGCGACGTGGGACATGGGCCTGACCTGCCGCTCCCGTATGTTGCGCTGCCGCTTTAGGCAATGCCGTTGACTACCTGAATGATTCCAGCGATTGAGAATATAGTGATGAGCATCTGGCGGCGGTGCGCCAAAGCCCAGTCATGCAGTGGCCGCAGTACGGCAAGGGTTTTCGCCGGTGCGACGAGATAACTGACAAGGGTGATCTCAACCACCGTGAACATTCCAAAAACGAACAGGATGACGGCGATGACCTGGGTCCCGATCGGGGAACCCGAGGCCACGATGGGAGTGAGTACGAAGACTACCAACATGGGTGGCGGTAGCCCGGCCAGGCCGAATACGAAGGCGACCCATAAAGCCCCGTTCTCCCAGGCCTTTTGGAGGTGGCGGAGCAGCCGTCGGAACACGGAACCTCCTTCCGCGTCCTCATCCTGAAGGGTGCCGAACGGAGACGTGATGGGGCTTGGTAACTGTGAATCAGGCGTCTGAGCGGAGATGTCGCCCGCGGATACCCGTACACGCATCCGCTGACGGACCGAGCGCGCCGCCATCAGTGCTGCGATCGACAGCATCAGAACGCCCATGCCGAGATTGACCACGCGGGTAGTGATGCTGTTGCCCGGCGTGGCCATGTCCTCCACGAAGGTGCGAACTGATGGAGCTATGTGCAGCACCGTCAGCGGTATCAGCAGGCCCGCAAGACTCACGATCATGCTGCCCATCCAGTAGGCCGCCAGATTCTGCACCGGCTGAGGCCGCGAGATCATCAGGACGATGATGGCGAGTAGTACCGGATTGACCGCGAACATGATCGCCATCGCGAGCAGTAGACCCCACACGGCCGGGAACACTACCCACGTGAACGTGCTTTCTTGGGGGAATGGGCAACCAAAGCGACCAGCAACTCCGATATTGGATTTGAGGAACCGTTGTGCTCGAATGCTTTTCGCGCGGGTACCTGGCGCAGGGCCCTCAGATGCCACTCAGGCCGTGGATCAGAAGTGATATCCCAGCCACTATGCACATGGCTATCAAAATCTTTCGACGATGAGCCAGTGCCCAGTCATGCAGCAGTTGCACAACGGCTTGGGTTTTCATGGGTGCGACCAGGTAGCTGATCAGGGTCAGCTCGACAATCGCCAGTACGCCGATGATGAAGACGACCGCAACGGTGATCTGCGTCCCGAGCGCGGCGCCTGAGGTCACCAGAATGGCTATGAGGAACAGGCCTGCGTCCGGTTCGATTCCGCCGAGTAGCAGGCCGATCAGGAAGGCGACCCATAACGATCCGTTTTCCCACGCACTGCCGGCCCGGCGCAGTAGTCGTCGGACCAGTGACCCCCCGTCGGTCGCGGTGTCCTCGCTGCGGCCCAGGAGTCGTGAGATGGGGTTCTGCGTTGGCGGATTCAGCTCCGGGGCCGGACCATCCGCGCCCACGTGCTGCAGCTGACGTCGGCGCAGCCGCGGCCACAGCGCTATGAGCGCCGCAACCGACAGGGCGAGTACGCCCATACCGAGTTGAACGTGCCGAATGGTGGGGCTGCCCGCCACGCCCTGTGCGAATGATCTGAACACCGGCGTGACATGCAGCAGTGTCAGTGGCAGCACCACCGCGGGGATACAACCGATGAGACAGCCCGCCCAGTAGACGAGCAGATTTTGCACGGGCTGTGGCCGAGAGATCACGAGGAGAGTGATGCCCAGGCGTATCGGATTTAGGGCGACCAGTACCACGAGTGCTAGCACCGATCCCCACACGTACGAACACACTACGCGGTAGGTTCGTTGTCTGGGGTTCCTTTGAAAGTTGTTCTGTGGCGGCCTGTCACGGGCCCATGGCACGCGGTACGCGTTCTCCGGCCTCAGACTCTCGTGGAGGAGATTTGAATGACGGCGGTTACCAATGCATGCCGACTGTGCGACTCGACTGGCCCTCATCGAATGCTTGAGGTTCGCGAGATGATGTTCGGCACCCGTGAGGTGTTCGAATACTTCAGCTGCGCCGCGTGCGACACGTTGCAGATCGTCAGCGTGCTTGAGGGCGAAGAGCTCATGCGGCATTACCCCGCGGCCTACTACTCGCACAACGGCTCGGCCCAGCCGAAGGCCTTCCAATGGATGGTCACGCAGCGGGACCTATTCACATTGCGAAGCGGGGGAAGGATATTTGGGTCAGCCATGGCCTCTCCCGTACCGGAGGGCATCTTCCGTGTGCTGCTCGGCGGGGATGCCGTCAAGATGCTCGCCGGGCTTGGAATCGAACGCGATGCGCGGATCTTGGATGTTGGATGTGGAAGCGGTGCCCTGCTGGACCGACTCGCGAGAGTCGGGTTCGTCAGCTTGGTCGGAGCCGACCCCTTCATCGCGGAGGATGGCGAATCGCGTGAACGTATACCGCTACTGAAGCGCTACTTGAGTGATATGACAGGCGAATTCGACCTCATCATGTTCAATCATTCGCTCGAACACATGCCCGATCCGGTGGCCACGCTCGAGGTGGCGTCCAGAAAGTTGGCCGACGGCGGCATGTGCCTGGCCCGGGTGCCCACGACGTCATCCGAAGCGTGGTCCATCTACGGAGCCGATTGGGTGCAGGCCGATGCGCCTAGGCACATGGTCATACCTTCACGACGGGGAATGGCTCTTGCCGCAGAGCGCGCGGGATTGCGCGTCGCGCAGACATTTGACGATTCAACTTTTGGTCAGTTCACCGGAAGCGAAGCCTATCGGGGTGATGTTCCGGTGACTGACCCCAAAATCCTTCGTATGTTTGGCCCTAAGCAGATATGGGAGTGGGAGAAGCGGGCCAAACGACTCAATCAGCAGAACCGTGGTGACCAGACTGGTTTTGTATTGCGAGTTAAGTAGGGCCAAATCTGTACGTCTCGTCTAGGGATGCTGGCGTATTCCCAAATCTCTTGAATTCAAAGTTAATAACGCGGATACCGGGATATGCTGCCGGGCGGTTGAGCTGTGGCGAGGCTCCCGCATTCATCCCGCAGGAACACTGGAAGTGAAGGGCTCTGCGATGAAGTTCGTACTCTCATTCTATGGAACACGTGGTGATGTCGAGCCCGGCATCGCTGTCGGCCGTGAGCTATTGCGCCGTGGGCATGACGTACGCATGATCGTCCCGCCCGACCTCGTCGCCTTCACGGAGGCGGCCGGACTTTCCGCGGTGGCCTGCGGACCTGACGTGCGAGTGTGGCAGGACGTGAACCGTGACTTCTGGGCACGATTCTTGCGGAACTTCTGGAAGAACTTCTGGAGGATCCGGGACCTAAGGGAACTGCTGCGCGAAGATTGGCGGTTTTTGGTTCAGTGCTGGGAGGACGTCAGCTCGACGCTGAGATCGCAAGCTGCGGACGCCGACCTCCTGTTCACTGGTGTCCTCGGCGAAGAGTCAGCCGGCAATGTCGCGGAGTTCTACTCCCTTCCGTTCGCCACGCTGCACGTGTTTCCGATTCGCGCCAACGGTCAGCTCGTTCCGGGAATGCCTGCCCGGCTCGGCCGATCAATCATGAGGTTGTCAGAGTGGCTGGGTTGGCCGATGTTCAAAAGGCTCGAGGATCCACAGCGCCGTGAGCTGGGCCTGCCGAAGGCCACCGGCCCCTCGCCCTGGCGGATCGCAGAGCGTGGTTCGTTGGAGATCCAGGCATATGACGAGGCGTGTATGCCCGGATTGGCTGAGGAATGGGCGGAATACGATGGGCGGCGGCCCTTCGTGGGCGCACTGACGCTGGATCTACCAACAGATTCCGATGCCGAGGTGGCTTCGTGGATTGCAGGGGGAGAACCGCCCATTTGCTTCGGCTTCGGCAGCATGCCCGTCGAGTCCGCCGCCGAGACGCTGGCCATGATCAGCGCGGCATGTGAGCAGTTGGGGGAGCGGGCGTTAGTGTGCGCCGGCGGAAGTGATTTCAGCCATGTGCCACTTTTCGAGAATGTCAAAGTGGTTGGCATGATGAACTACTCGGCCGCCTTTCCCGCGTGCCGCGCGGTGGTGCACCACGGTGGCGCGGGCACAACTGCCGCGAGTCTGCGGGCGGGAGTCCCCACGCTGGTCCTTTCGACCGACCTCGATCAGACGTTGTGGGGCGCACGCGTCAAGCGGCTGAAAGTAGGTACCGCTCGGCGTTTTTCGGCGACGACCGAGAAGACATTGGTCGCGGACCTGCGCACCGTCCTCGATACGCAGTACGTCACGCGGGCCCGCGAGGTGGCCACCCGAATGACCAAGGCCGCTGAGAGCCCGGTGACCACCGCGGATCTTTTGGAAGACTTCGTCCGGCTCAAGCGGGCCGGCTGAAGCCGCGATGAAGTTCGTATTGGCAAGCTACGGGACTCGCGGCGATATCGAGCCGTGTGTCGCGGTGGCCCGCGAGTTGTTACGCCGGGGGCACGAGGTGCAGATGGCAGTTCCTCCGGATCTCATCGCATTCGTCGAGGCGGCCGGACCTACTGCGGTTCCGTATGGACCGGATCTGCAGGCAGTTCTGGACGCGCACCGTGATTTCTGGACACACTTCTTTCGCAACTTCTGGAAGATCCGGGATTTGATCAGGATGCGGCGCGACGTGGTGCGGCCCTTTCTGCAATGTTGGAAGGACATCGTCGCCACACTGACCTCGTTGGCCGAGGGGGCGGACTTGCTTTTCACCGGTGTGAATTTCGAGGACGCCGCGGGCAATGTCGCGGAGTACTACGACATTCCGCTGGCGACGCTGCACTTCTTTCCCTTGCGGGCCAATGGTCACTTCGTACCGCTCCTGCCCGCGCCATTGGGCCGATCGACAATGAGGGTTGGCGAGTGGCTGGCCTGGCAGAATGCGAAGAAGGTCGAGGGCGTCCAGCGGGGTGAACTGGCGCTACCGAAAGCCGCTGCGCCCTCGCCGTGGCGAATCACCGAACGCGGATCGCTGGAGATCCAGGCCTATGACGAGGTCTGTTTTCCCGGCCTGGCCGCCGAATGGGCGGAGTATGAGGGCCGTCGTCCGTTCGTCGGCGCGCTGACGCTGGACTTACCCACGGAGTTCGATGATGAAGTGGCCTCGTGGATTAGCGCCGGTGCTCCGCCCGTCTTCTTTGGCTTTGGCAGCCTGCCGGTCGAATCCGCTGCCAAGACACTTGCCATGATCAACTCGGCGTGTGACCAATTGGGCGAGCGGGCGTTGGTGTGTTCCGCCGGGTCCGATTTCAGCGATTTTCCCCTCGCGGAGAACATCAAAGTGGTTGGCGCGATGAACTACTCCGCTGCCTTCCCGGCCTGTCGCGCGGTGGTGCACCATGGCGGCACCGGCACCACCGCTGCGGGCCTACGGGCGGGCGTTCCGACCTTGATACTTTCGACAGACCTCGATCAGACGCTGTGGGGAGCCCGGGTCAAACGATTGAAAGTGGGTACTTCCCGGCGCTTTTCGGCCACGACCGAGAAGACATTGGTGGCCGACCTGCGCACCATTCTCGAACCGGAATGCGCGGCCCGGGCCCACGAGGTCGCCACTCGAATGATCACTGCCGCCGAGAGTGTTGTGATCACAGCAGACCTCGTGGAGAGCCTCGCGGCAGGCTAGCGCTGCGAGTCGCTTGACTGCGTCGTGCGATGAGAACCGGCAGGACACGTTGGTGCTGCTGCGGGCTCGCGGTCCCTGATCGCTTGAATCCGGATGTATCCACCACGGTGCGGCACGAAAGTGACGTGCTTGGCCTGCTGCTTCTCATCGGGCGCCGTGGTGGTACATAAGTCGACCCGGCGCAGGATCTCACGCAGTACGACCCGAATTTCAACCATGGCGAAGGTGGCGCCGAGGCAGCGGCGGTTGCCTCCACCGAACGGCAGCCAGGTGGTCGGGCTCAGGGTGGTGCCGAGCATCCGATCCGGGTCGAATCGTTCCGGATCCGGATACACGTCCGCGCTTGCATGCACGAGTCCGATCGCCGGATCGACCATGACCCCGGCCGGTAGCCGATAGCCGCCGACCTCGACGGGCTCCTTGAGCACCCTGCCCGAACTGAAGATCACCGGACGGATGCGCAACGTCTCTTTGGCTACGGCGTCTAGGTATTCGTCGCCCGACGGGTCACCCGCGGCGCTGGCATCGGCGGCCCGTACAGCCTTCGCCAGTGCGACGGGGTGGCGGGTCAGTCGTTCCAGCACCCAGGACAGCGCCGTCGCGGTGGTCTCGTGTCCGGCCGCGATGGACGTCAGCAGGTGATCACGCAGTTCTTGGTCGGACATGGTGCGTCCGTTGTCATCGGCCGCGCTGACCAGCATGGCCAGCACATCGGTGCGCTCAGCCAGGTGGGGATCGGCACGGCGTTCGGCAATTTCCGCATAGAGCAGGGCATCGGTCTCTGCCATCCGCCTGCCCACCCCCCGCCACGGGAAATGGCTTCGCAGGCCCGGATTGGTAATCGCCGGGGTTTCCCACGGCTTCATGTAGAGCAGACGCGGCACGACCTTGCGCAGTGCGGCCAGCCGCACCGGGTCGGTGGCACCGATAACTGTTCGCAGGATCACCTCGAGCGTGATGTCGGTGGTCTTGGGAGCAACGGAGAAGTCTTCACCTACCGGCCATTTGGCTATGTTTGCGGCAGCGATCTCGGCCATCTGAGCGGCCTGGCGCGCGACGGCGTCGCGATGAAACGCCGGCATGAGCAGACGCCGCTGGTCGTGGTGAGCGTCCTCGTCCAGTACAAACAACGAGCTATCGCCGAGGAGGCCCCGAAAGAACCAGTGCGCCTCGCCGGAATGAAAGACTCGCGGGTCACCCGCGTACACCGTTTTGATATCGGCGGGATTTGCGAGATATACCACCTTGCCCGACAAGGGAATACGCAGCGTGAACATGTTGCCATAGCGGCGCTGACAGCCGGCCAGGAAGCGCAGACCAAAGGCGGCCATCAATATCGACTGCACTACTAGAGGCAGCGGAGGTCCAGGCGGTAGTGCTGTTTTCGCAGTTTTGCTCACTGTGCGTGATCCTAAGTTCTAGACGGTATGACAGCTCACATGCCGGCGGCCTCGGCGGAGACTGGCGCGAGTTTGCCTGTCGCGGAAACCGACTCAGCCCAGGGTGCAACGGTGCCCTCCAACGGTACGAGTGTTGGGTCGGGTGCGCAGGCACTTTCGAAGGTTGGGCATGTCGCGAATCTGGTCACGTTGGATACCTCGTCGAGTACCGAATGATGCGTGCCACGGTGCGTACAGCAAAGCATGAGACAACGGGCTCCGTCTGTGTCGTGACAGTGGCGTGAGGCTGATCATGGCTGGTTTGGTAACGAATAGCAGCCAATTCGCGACGTGTGGGCTCATCGTTCCGGGCAATGGCGGCCAGCCCTGCAGGCTCCGAACTGGTCAGTAGCAAGTATTGGTGATTTCTCTGAAAACACGCACCGGCGGAGTTTTCTCGGTTAGTTTTAGAACAGGTTCCACTTATCGTGCGTGGATGGTGTCGGGAGAAGTGTTGAGTATCAATCCATTTGATGATGACAATGGCAGCTTTTTCGTTCTGGTCAACGACGAAGAGCAGCACAGCCTGTGGCCGGCCTTTGCCGATGTCCCAGCCGGATGGCGAGTGGTTTTCGGCGCTGCGGATCGCGCCGCCTGCCTGGACAACATAGAGCAGAGCTGGCCCGATATTAGGCCAAAAAGCCTGCGCGAGAGGGTGGCACAGGGTCGGACTGTTGACTATTAAGCAGTGGGTGGGGACCAATGGAATGTGATCATGGGGCGCTTCCGCTTACGCGGGGGCAGCTGGACATCTGGCTCGCTGAAGAAACTGGTCGCTCCGGAATCAAGTGGCAGCTGGGCATGCTCGGCCGCATTGAAGGCGTCATCGACCACGGTCTGCTCGAGCGGGCCGTACGTTATGTGGTGGGCGAGGCGGAGCCGCTTAGGGCCGTCTTTTCTGAACGCGGCGGTCAGGTTTTTCAGACGGTAGTTGACTATCCGGACGTCGAGCTTGCTCGCCATGACTTAACGGGCTCTTCGGATCCCATGGCTGATGCCTATCGGATAGCGTCGTCGATCCGACGCAAGCCGATGCCCCTCAGTGGTCCGTTGTTCAAGTTCGCGCTGATGCAGGCGCGAGCCGATGACTTCTATTTCTTCGTGTGCTGCCACCACATCGCGACAGACGGAATCGGCATGGGTCTCCTGTGTCATCGGATCGCGGCCGTCTATTCCGCGATCGCCACGGATGCGCCGATACCTCCACCCATCTTTGGATCGTTGAGCAGTCTCATCGACTGCGAAGCGGAATACGAGGCCTCCGATGATTACCTCATTGATGAGGCCTATTGGAGCAGCTGTGGCCCCCTCGAGAGCGATTCACGGCACGACCTGGTGCCGGCGGTCGTAAATCAGACCGTCGAGTATGAGCCCTCCGCGCCAATCCAGTTGGATCCGTCCGTTGTCGCCAAGACCCGTGAGTTATCGCGTGCGTTAGGGGTGCGTCGAGCCGCCGTGATCACCGCGGCATGTGCGCTGCTGGTGCATGGTGAGGTCGGGGGTCCGCAGGTTGTCCTCGATTTCCCGGTGAGCCGGCGGGTACGCCCAGAAACGCTGCTGGTGCCGGGGATGAGTTCCGGTGTTGTGCCGTTGAGGTTGGCAACGTCACCGGCGACGACGGTCGCCGCCTTTTGCGACCACGTCGATACACGAATACAAGAAGCGTTGCAGTACCAGCGGTTTCCGTTGCGGGCCATGGAGAGCAAGACCGGATTCCAGCGCGGCGGGCAGGCGTCGAATCGTGCGGCCATCAACTTCATCCCCACGACTCGTTTGGCAGATTTCGCAGGCGCCGCCGGGTCGGGGACCGTGACCCACACGGGTCTCGTGGATCAGTTTGGGCTGGTCTTCATCAAGAACGATGACGAGTTGTTCCTGAGCACCTCGGGTGTGGGAGCCTTGTTCGCCGACTGCGATGCGCGCGCTCTCGCGGACCGCTTCGAGCGGGTGCTACTGGCGATGACCGCAGATCCGGACCGGCTACTTTCGGCGATTGATGTCCGTGATGAGGCCGACTGCCCTCCCTTGGATGTGTGGAGCAATCGGGGGGCGTTGATTCGGCCAGTTCCCGAACCGGTGTCGATTCCGGCGGTGTTCGCTGGACAGGTGGCGCGTGATCCAGGCGCCGTGGCGGTCAGTTCAGGCGACAGCGCGATCACCTATCGCGGACTGGACGCGGCAGCGAATCGACTGGCGCACTTGCTGGTTACCCATGGGGTGGGGCCCGGGCAACGGGTGGCGTTGTTGTTCCCTCGGTCTGTCGAGGCGATCGTGGCGATCATGGGGGTACTGAAAACCGGTGCGGCGTACGTGCCTATCGATCCGTCGGTGCCTGACGCGCGGCTGGAGTTCGTGCTAGAGGATGCCGGGGCCGCTGTTGTCGTGACCACTGCCGATCTCGCGGGTCGGCTGGCTGGACGAGCAGTGACGGTGATCGATATCAACGACCGTGCGGTGTACGCACGGCCCAGTACTGCCCTGCCGGCGGCGCCCGGTCCCGACGACATCGCGTATCTGATCTACACCTCGGGCACCACCGGTGTGCCGAAAGGTGTTGCCATTCCGCACCACAACGTGACGCGACTGTTGGAGGCCATCGACGTCGATCTGGAGTTGACCCCGGGGCAGGTATGGGCGCAATGCCATTCGTTGGCCTTCGACTTCTCGGTGTGGGAGGTTTTCGGTGCCCTGCTCCATGGCGGGCGCCTGGTGGTGGTTCCCGAAGCTGTGACGCGCTCACCCGAAGAGCTCCACGCCCTACTCGTCCGCGAACGCGTCAGCGTGTTGAGTCAGACACCGTCGGCGTTTTATGCGCTGCAGTCGGTGGATACCGCGCTGCCCGAACACCAGCAGCTGGGGCTAGAGGCAGTGATATTCGGCGGCGAAGCCCTGACTCCACCGCGCCTCGGGACCTGGTTGGCCGATCATCCAGGGGCACCTCGGTTGATCAACATGTACGGGATTACCGAGACGACGGTGCACGCGTCATTCCGTGAGATCACCTCCGCAGATGTGAACACCGCAGCCAGTCCCATCGGGGTTCCGTTGGCCGATCTGGCGTTCTTCGTGCTCGATGATTGGTTGCGTCCGGTACCTGCCGGTGCGGTCGGAGAGTTGTACGTGGCCGGCGCGGGATTGGGCTACGGCTATGTCGGCCGGAATGCCTTGACGGCGACTCGATTCGTGGCATGTCCATTCGGTGGGCGGGGCGCGCGGATGTACCGCACCGGGGACCTGGTGTCCTGGGGCCTCAACGGACAGCTGCAGTATCTCGGACGCGCTGATGAACAGGTCAAAATCCGTGGCTATCGCATCGAGTTGGGCGAAATCCAATCGATGTTAACGACATTCGACGGTGTCGAGCAGGCGGTCGTGATCGCTCGCGAGGACCGCCCGGGAGACAAGCGCCTGGTCGGCTACGTCACCGGCATCGTCGAGTCCGGTGTCCTGCGCACCGCGATAGCGCAGCGGTTGCCGTCGTACATGGTGCCCGCAGCGATCGTGGTCTTGGAGACCTGGCCGTTGACGGTGAACGGCAAGCTGGACAGAAAGGCCCTGCCTGCACCGGAATACCGACACATAGATCAGTTCAGGGCCCCGACCACCCCTACCGAGGAAATCCTCTCAGGCATCTACGCCCGGATCCTTGGCCTGGACCACGTCGGTATCGACGACTCATTCTTCGAGCTCGGTGGGGACAGCATCCTGGCAATGCAGGTGTCCTCGCGTGCACGCGCAGCGGGTCTCGTGTGTCGACCGCGCGACATCTTTGTTCAGCAGAGTGTGTCCCGGCTGGCCCGGGCGGTCGCTGCGACCAGTGGCGCGCAGGAGCCGATCGATGAGGGCCTCGGGTCGTTGGTAGCAACACCGATTATGCGGTGGTTGAAGAGTCTGGAAGGCGCAGACGGGTCGATCCGTGAGTTCAACCAGACAGTGCTGATACAGGCGCCCACCGACACCACCGAGGGTGACGTCGTCGTCATGTTGCAGGCCTTGCTGGATCGCCATGCGATGTTGCGGCTGCGTGCGGATGACGACGGTGCCGGGGCGTGGTCATTGACGGTGCCCGTGGCGGGCACAGTGGACTCGCGAGAGTGCCTGCGGACGGTGGATGCGTTGTCCGATGAGGTGTTGGCCGCAGCGCGATCACGGTTGAATCCGGCAGCCGGGGTGATGTTGAGTGCACTCTGGGTGGCCTCCGTGAGCCAACTGGTGCTGATCGTCCACCATGTGGCGATCGACGGTGTGTCGTGGCGAATCATGTTGGAAGATCTCAATCTCGCCTGGGCACAGCTCCGCCTCGGCCAGCCCGTGTTGCTGCCGCCTACGGGCACGTCGTTCGTCCGGTGGGCTGAGCTGCTGGTCCGGTCTGCGCGTCACCCGAAGGTGATGGACCAGGTACAGGCGTGGCGGCAGACGGCGTCGACCCCGGCGGCGTTGTCACCGGCGCATGCCGAGACGGATACCTACGAGAGCGCAGGGCAGCTGTCGGTATCGCTGGACGCCGAGACCACTCGCATGCTGCTCGGCGAAGTACCGACGGCATTTCACACCGGGGTGCACGAGATCCTCTTGATCGCATTCGGATTGGCGGTGGCTGAGTTCACAGGAAGTGCCGGCACGCCCATCGGAATCGACGTAGAGGGCCACGGGCGCCACGAGGAATTGGCGGATCTGGCCGGGGCTGCCGATCACCGCACGGATCTATCGCGCACTGTCGGCTGGTTCACCGCCAAGTATCCAGTGTCGTTGGCGCTGGGCGGGTTGCGCTGGGCCCAGGTGACGGACGGCGATGTCGCGTTGGGGGCGGTGATCAAAGACGCCAAGGAACAGCTTCGCACCCAACCGTTGGGCGTGACCTACGGTCTGCTGCGCTACCTCAACGCCGATGCTGACCTGGAAACAGCCGACCCCGCAATCGCATTCAACTATCTGGGCCGCCTCGGTGAGGCGGCCGGTGATGCGTGGCGAATCTGCCCCGAGGGTCTGTCGTTGACCCGTATCGCCGGGTCGGTTCCCACGGCGCTGGGACATACCGTAGAGCTCAACGCCGCCACCGTCGACACCGACACCGGGCCAAATCTGAACGCCGACTGGACGTGGGCGCTCTCGGTGCTCGATCACGCGCAAGTCAGCAGGCTGAGCGAACTGTGGTTCGAAGCTCTGACCGGTATCTGCGCGCATGTACGAAGGGGCGGAGGCGGATTAACTCCATCGGACGTGTCCCCTGCCGAGCTGAATCAGCGGCAGATCGACGAGTTGAGCCGGCAGCACCGCATCGCCGATGTGCTGCCGCTGACCCCCTTGCAGCAGGGTCTGCTCTTCCACGCCGGCACCGCTCAGGGTTCCGACGATCTCTATGCGATGCAGCTGAGTATCGCGATGAGCGGGTCACTCGACGCGAATCGCCTCCGCGATGTCGTGCACACAGTGGTGGGACGGCACCCACACCTAGCGGCTCGCTTCTGGGAACAGTGGGAGCATCCGGTGCAGGTCATCCCCGCTGATCCCGAAATACCCTGGCAGTACCTCGAGCTGGACACCGACGGTGGCGCCGACCATGACATCGACGCGCAGATCCGCGAGTTCTGTGCCGCCGAACGCTCCGCGGTATGCGACCTCGAGAATCAGTCCGCGATCCGGGCCGCACTCATCCGCATCGCCGATGGCCGACATCGATTCGTTCTGACGGCTCACCACATCGTGCTCGATGGTTGGTCGATGCCGATCCTCCTGCAGGAGATCTTCGCGGGCCTCGGTGGACAACGGCTGCCTGCGGCTGCGCCGTATCGCAGCTTTGTCACCTGGCTGACGGAGCGGGATCGCGCCGGTGCTCACGCAGCGTGGCGTGAGGCACTGGCCGGTCTCGACGCCCCCACCCTGGTCTGTCCGACCGGTCGAGAAAAACTGGGATACAGAGGCGTTGAATCTTTCCTGCTTCCGGACGCGACCACGCTGGCGCTCGGTGACCTCGCGCGCTCGCATCACGTCACCGCCAACACCGTGCTCCAGGGCGCGTGGGCATTGCTCCTGAGCTCACTGACCGGCCGGCATGATGTCGTGTTCGGCACGACCGTGTCGGGCCGCCCGGCAGAGGTGCTCGGTGCGGAATCGATGGTAGGCCTGCTGATCAACACGGTGCCGGTACGGGCGACCCTCTCGCCGGCCACCACCACCTCAGATCTGCTGCACCAATTGCAAAGTGCTCACAACGACACCCTTGAGCACCAGCACCTGGCACTGAGCGAAATCCATCGCATCACCGGCCAGGACCAACTGTTCGACACGCTATTGGTGTTCGAGAACTACCCGATCGATCCCACCGCGCCACTGAATGTCGACGGCCTGGCGATCACCGAATTCGATTTCCGCGAATCCAATCACTACCCGCTTGCCGTGCAAGCTCTACCGGGTCGTGAATTGGGTCTTCGTGTTGAATACGACACCGATGTTTTCGACCTTGTCGCCGTGGAGGCTTTGTTCGAGCGGCTGAAGACGATTCTGGCGGCGATGATCGCTGATCCGGGGCGCGCGCTGTCGTCGATCAATCTGCTGGACGAGGCTGCGCACGCTCACCTGGACCAGTGGAGTAACCGGGCGGATCTGACCAACCCCGTGGGCACGGAATCGATTCCGGCATTATTCGCGCAGCAGGCGGGGCGCACGCCCGATGCGGTGGCGGTCACTTTCGAGGGCCGGTCGATGACGTATCGGGAGCTCGATGAAGCCACCACCCGGTTCGCGCAGGTGTTGGCACGACGTGGCGCGCGCCCGGGCGAGGCGGTGGCGCTGCTGTTCTCCCGCTCGGATGAGGCCATCGTGGCGATCTTGTCTGTGCTGAAAACCGGCGCGGCCTACGTGCCGGTTGACCCGGCGCTGCCGGTTTCCCGCGTCGAGTTCATGGTGGCCGATGCCATGCCGATCTTCGGGGTAACCACCGCAGGACAGCGGTCGCGCCTGGAGGGGCTCGGCCTCACCGTCGTCGATATCAGTGAGATGGCGGACGCCGCCGGCGATGCCCTGCCCCACACCGAGCTGGCGCCCCCTGGCCCCGATGACATCGCGTACATCATCTACACCTCGGGTACCACCGGTGTCCCGAAAGGCGTTGCCATTGCACATCGCAACGTTCCCGGACTGTTCGGTTCATTGGGCATCAACGTTCCATCGGAACCCGGACAGGTGTGGGCGCAGTGGCATTCCTATAGCTTCGATGTCTCGGTGTGGGAGATCTTCGGTGCGTTGCTACACGGGGCACGTCTGCTGGTGGTACCCGAGCTGGTCGCCGCATCGCCCGACGACCTCCACGAGTTGCTTGTCGCCGAGCACGTGAGTGTGTTGAGTCAAACCCCATCTGCGGCGGGCATGATCTCGCCGCAGGGTTTGGACTCGACGACGTTGGTCGTGGCAGGCGAGGCGTGTCCGCCTGAGCTGGTGGCCCGCTGGGCGCCCGGGCGAGTGATGATCAACGCCTACGGCCCCACCGAGGCCACGGTGTACGCATCGATCAGCGCACCGCTCATCACAGGTTCGGCGGTGCCGATCGGTGTGCCGGTGTCTGGCGTGGCGTTGTTCGCGCTGGATGCGTGGCTGCGCCCGGTGCTCCCCGGGGTGGTCGGCGAGTTGTATGTGGCCGGCCGTGGTGTGGGCCTTGGCTACTGGCGCCGGGCCGGTTTGACTTCGTCTCGGTTCGTGGCCTGCCCATTCGGTGGCTCCGGTGCGCGCATGTATCGCACCGGGGACTTGGTGCGTTGGGGTGCGGACGGGCAACTGCAGTACCTGGGCCGTGCCGATGAGCAGGTGAAGATTCGCGGATACCGCATCGAACTCGGCGAAGTACAGGCCGCGCTGGCGGCACTCGACGGGGTGGCCCATGCTGCGGTGATCGCCCGCGAAGATGCACCCGGCGATCATCGCCTGGTCGGCTACATCACCGGCAGTGCCGACCCGAACCAGATTCGCGCCCTGCTGGCCGAGCGGCTGCCGAGTTACATGGTGCCTGCGGCGATAGTGGCGATCGAAGCCGTGCCGCTGACGGTCAACGGCAAGCTCGACAGACGCGCGCTGCCCGCGCCCGACTACGTCGACGGCGAGCACTATCGAGCACCGGCCAATCCTGTCGAGGAAATCCTGGCCGATATCTACGCGCGAATCCTCGGACACGAGCGCGTTGGTGTCGACGACTCGTTCTTCGACCTCGGCGGAGATTCACTGTCCGCGATGCGTCTGATCGCCGCGATCAATGCATCGCTCAAAACGGGTCTGGCTGTACGCGCCCTGTTTGACGCGCCCACGGTGGCTCAACTCGCCGGCCGTGTCGGTGGGAAAGCGGCTCGGCTGGCGCCGTTGGTGGCAGGCGAGCGGCCCCCTGTGGTTCCACTTTCGTTCGCTCAATCGCGCTTGTGGTTCCTGGACCAGTTGCAGGGTCCCTCACCGGTTTACAACATGACAGCCGCGTTCCGGATGGACGGGAAGCTGGATGCCGACGCGTTGGGTGCGGCGTTGGCCGATGTGGTGGCTCGTCATGAGAGCCTGCGTACCCGCTTCGCCGCTCCCGGCGGCATCCCCTGCCAAGTGGTGGTCGATCCGGGAAGCGTCGATTTCGGCTGGGAGATCATCGATGCCACCGACTGGACCGCGCCGCAGCTCCACCTGGCCATGGACGCGGTGTCGCAGCACGCCTTCGACCTGACCGCCGAAATCCCCATGAAAGCCCGGCTTTTCCGTGTTTCTGAGAACAGGCACGTGCTTGCGGTGGTGGTGCACCACATCGCCGCTGACGGTTGGTCGATCACGCCACTGGTGGCTGACCTAGGGCTCGCCTACGCCGCCCGGTGTGGTGGGCGCGCTCCGGATTGGGCCGACCTGTCAGTGCAGTACGCCGACTACACCCTGTGGCAACGAGCGCAATTCGGTGACCTTGAGGACAGCGATAGCCGCATCGCAGGGCAGTTGGCCTACTGGGAAGGCGCGTTGACCGGGATATCCGAACGCGTGGCGCTGCCCACCGACCGGCCGTATCCGCTGATAGCCGACCACCACGGCGCGACGATCGCGGTGGACTGGCCCGCTGAGTTGCAGCAGCAGGTTGCTCGGCTGGCTCGTGAGCACAACGCGACCAGCTTCATGGTGGTGCAGGCGGCGCTGCTGACGCTGCTTTCCAAGCTCAGCTCCAGTTCTGATGTGGCGGTTGGCTTCCCGATCGCCGGGCGCCGTGATCCAGCCCTTGATGAGCTGGTCGGCTTCTTCGTCAACACGTTGGTGCTACGGGTCGACCTGGCCGGCGATCCCACCGTTTCCGAGGTTCTGGCGCAGGTGCGTGCTCGCAGCCTGGCCGCCTACGAACACCAGGACGTGCCGTTCGAGGTACTTGTCGAGCGATTGAACCCGACCCGCTCCCTGTCTCATCACCCGCTGATTCAGGTGGCGTTGGCGTGGCAGAGCGTCGCCGGACACGACGTCAATGATGCAGCGGCCGATGTGGTGTTGGGCGATCTGCGCGTCACTCAGATGCCGGTGGAAACACACACGGCGCGAATGGATGTGAACTTCTCGCTGGCCGAACGCCGGACGCAATCTGGTGAGCCGGCCGGAATCGGCGGGACGGTGGAATTCCGCACCGATGTGTTTGACGCCGAATCAATCACAACACTGGTCGCTCGTCTTCAGCGGGTGCTGACGACCATGACGGCCGATCCGACGGTGCGGTTGTCGTCGGTGGATGCCCTCGATGACGCTGAGTACTCCCGCCTTACGGTGCTCGGCAACCACGCGGCGCTGACGCGGCCGGCACCACGGGCGGTGTCGATTCCCGCGCTCTTCGCCGAGCACGCGACGCGCGTTCCCGAGGCGGTCGCGGTGACCTATGGCGAGAATTCTTTGACTTACCGGGAACTCGATGATGCCGCCAACCGATTGGCGCACGTACTGATTACGCAGGGAGCGGGCCCGGGGCACTGCGTCGCGCTGTTGTTCAACCGGTCAGCCGAGGCCATTGTGTCGATCCTGGCAGTCCTCAAGACCGGAGCGGCGTATCTGCCGATCGATCCGTCGGTGCCCGATGCGCGGTTGGAATTCGTGCTGGCCGATGCCAAGCCGGTCGCCGCGGTCACCACCGCCGATCTGGCCGATCGGCTAGGTCGGGATGGTTTGGCGATCATCGACGTTGGCAATATCGACGACTCTGTGGAGGGCCATCCCCGCGGCGCATTGGCGGCACCGGGTGCGGACGATATCGCCTATCTCGTCTACACCTCGGGTACCACCGGCGTGCCCAAGGGTGTTGCCCTCAGCCATCACAACGTGACGCAGTTGCTCGAGTCGCTCGACGCCGGGCTGTCGCATCCCGGAGTATGGTCGCAGGCCCACTCGCTGGCCTTCGACGTCTCGGTGTGGGAGATCTTCGGTGCCCTGCTGCGAGGCGGGCGGGTGGTCGTGGCTCCCGAGGAGGTGACGAACTCACCTGAAGACTTCCATGCCTTGCTTGTTCGCGAACGCGTCCGTGTGATCACACAAACACCTTCCGCGGTGCGAGTCTTACCGCGGGAGGGCCTGGAGTCGGCGGCTTTGGTGGTGGTGGGTGAAGCCTGCCCACCGGAGGTGGTCGATCAGTGGGCGCCGGGGCGGGTAATGGTCAACGCCTACGGTCCCACCGAGACCACGATGTGTGTGTCGATCAGTGCGCCACTACACGCAGGCCAAGGTGTGCCCATCGGCTTGCCGGTGCCCGGAGCGGCGCTCTTTGTGCTCGACGAGTGGTTGCGCCCGGTCCCGGCCGGTGTGATCGGTGAGTTGTACGTGGCCGGCGCGGGCTTGGGATACGGCTATGTGGGCCGGACCGCTCTGACCTCCGCGAGGTTTGTGGCGTGTCCCTTTGTCGGCGCGGGAACGTCGGCACAGCGGATGTATCGCACCGGGGACCTGGTGTGCTGGGGCACTGACGGGCAGCTGCAGTATCGGGGCCGCGCCGATGAGCAGGTCAAGATCCGTGGCCATCGCATCGAACTGGGTGAAGTACAAGCCGTTTTGGCGAGCATCGAGGGCGTCGAGCAGGCAGTGGTGATCGCGCGTGAGGACCGACCGGGGGACAAGCGGTTGGTCGGCTACATCACGGGGACCGCCGATTCCGGCGAGCTGCGTACCGCGATGGGGGATCGGCTACCGGTCTACATGGTGCCCGCGGCGATCGTGGTCTTGGATGCCATTCCGTTGACGGTCAACGGAAAACTCGACTCCAGGGCCCTGCCAGCTCCGGACTACCGAGACCGCGACCGGTATCGCGCCCCGGTGGACGCCGTGGAAGAGGTTCTCGCCGACATCTACGCCCAGGTCCTCGGGCTGGATCGGGTCGGTGTCGACGACTCGTTCTTCGACCTTGGCGGCGACAGCATTCTGTCCATGCAGGTGGTGGCACGGGCCCGAGTGGCCGGCCTGGTATGCCGTCCACGCGATGTCTTCGTCGAGCAGAGCGTTGCCCGGCTGGCACGGGTAGTCGACGTGGCCGCAGATTCGCGCGGTCCGGTCGATGAAGGGGTTGGACCCGCTCTGGCCACCCCAATCATGCAGTGGCTGAAGGATGTTGACGGACCGACGGTCGAGTTCAACCAGTCCGTGCTGCTGCAGGCCCCCGCGGATGTCACCGAGGCCGATGTCGCGGTGGTGTTGCAGGCCTTGCTGGATCGCCACGCCACGCTGCGACTGTGCGCAGAGGACGACGGTGTCGGCGGATGGTCGTTGACGGTGCCCGAGGCAGGCGTGGTTGGCGCGCGAGATTGCCTGCACGTGGTGGAGGTGTTGTCGGACGAGGCCTTGGTGGCGGCGCGCTCGCGGTTGAACCCGGCCGCCGGGGTGATGTTGAACGCGCTGTGGGCAACCGCTACCGCCCAGCTGGTTCTGGTTGTACACCACATGGCAGTCGATGGGGTCTCGTGGCGAATTCTCTTGGAAGACATCAATATTGCGTGGGCACAACATCGTGGTGGGCAACCGGTAGCACTGCCGACCAGCGGGACGTCATTTCGGCGGTGGACCGAATTGTTGGACGTGCATGCGCGCCGTCCTGAGGTTGAGCGGCAGGCGCAGGTGTGGCGTCAGGTGGCGGCCACCCCGGCAGTACTGCCGGCGGCGCAACCCGAGGTGGACACCCACGAGAGTGCAGGACAGCTGTCGGTATCACTGGACGCCGAGACCACCCGCATGCTGCTCGGCGCGGTACCTGCGGCTTTTCATGCAGGGCCACAAGACATCCTGTTGATCGCATTCGGTCTTGCGGTGGCCGAATTCTCGGGTGCCGGTGCCTCGCCGATCGGCATCGACGTTGAAGGTCACGGCCGGCACGAGGATCTGGCCGCCGAGGTCGACCTGTCGCGCACGGTCGGATGGTTCACCGCGAAGTACCCGGTGGCGTTGACGTTCGGCGGGCTGCCCTGGGCCCATGTCGCGGCCGGCCATGTCGCACTGGGCGCGGTGATCAAGGGCGCCAAGGAGGAACTTCGGTCTCTACCGGATCCGCTGACCTATGGGTTGTTGCGTTATCTGAATGCCGACATCGACCTGGATGCGGTCGACCCGACGATCGCCTTCAACTATTTGGGTCGACTGGGGGGTGGCGGTACCGAACTGTCCGATGGTCTGTGGCGGATCTCCACGGAGAGCGTGTCGTCGACCGGTGTAACGGCGGCGATTCCGATGCCATTGACCCACTCCGTGGCGCTCAACGCCGGCACTGTTGACGCCGATACCGGCCCGCAGTTGCAAGCCAACTGGACGTGGGCGTCGTCGGTGTTCGACCGCGCCCAGATCGCCCGTCTGAGTCAACTGTGGTTCGACGCGTTGATTGGCATCTGCGCGCACGTGCGACAGGGTGGGGGCGGACTGACCCCGTCGGACATCGCACCCGCCGTGCTCAGTCAGCGGCAAATCGTAGAGTTGGAGCAGCAGTACCGGGTCGCAGATATACTGCCGCTGAGCGCATTACAGCAAGGCCTGGTCTTTCACAGCCGCACAGGGGATGGACCCGGCGATCTGTATGTGGTGCAGCTCGACATCACGGTCGACGGCCCGCTCGATGAGCATCGCCTGCACGATGCCGTGCAAACGGTTGCGGGCCGCCACCCACACCTGGCTGCCCGATTCTGCGAGCAGTTCGACCAACCGGTGCAGATCATCCCTGCCGATCCCACCGCAGGGTGGCGATATGTCGATCTGCGTATAGACACCCATGTCGAATTCCTCAGTGCCGAAACCGAAGGGCAGGTCCAGCGGGTGTGTGCCGCTGAACGTGCTGCCGTGTGTGATCTGTCTGACCCACCGGCCTTCCGGGTGGCCCTGATTCGCACCGCGCATGACCGGCACCGGTTTGTGCTCACCAACCACCACATCGTCCTCGATGGCTGGTCGCTGCCGATCCTGCTGCACGAGATCTTCGCCAGCTATCGCGGGCAGCGGTTACCCGCGGCCACGCCGTACCGGAGTTTCATCGGCTGGCTGGCCGATCGGGACCACGGGGGCGCCCAGGCGGCCTGGGGTGAGGTGCTCGCGGGTTTTGCGACGCCCACACTCGTTGACTCGCTGCAGAAATCTGTCCGGGGACATCGGGGTGTGCGAGCGCACCGAGTGTCCGAGCACACCACGCGGGCACTCGGCGAACTGGCGCGATCGCAGCACACCACCGTCAACACCGTCTTGCAGGGCGCCTGGGCGCTCCTGCTCACCTCATTGACCGGTCAGCATGACGTCGCCTTCGGCACCGTGGTCTCCGGTCGTCCGGCCGAGGTGGTGGGCGCGGAATCGATGGTGGGCCTGTTGATCAACACCGTGCCGGTACGCGCGGACATCACCGCGCAGACAACTACCATCGATCTGCTCGATCAATTGAAGCGCTCACACGCCAAGACTCTTGAGCACCAACATCTATCGCTCAGCGAGATCCACCGCGTCGCCGACCATGATCGACTGTTCGACACCCTGTTCGTGTTCGAGAACTACCCGGTGGACAGCAGCGCGTTATCGGGCGTCGACGGGATCACCATCGCCGAGATCACCAGCCACGAGTCGACCGATTACCCGCTGACGATGCAGGCCATACCCGGCGAGGAACTACGGCTGCGTATCGAGTACGACACGGCAGTTTTCGATGCTGCTGATATCGGAACCTTCGCGCACCGGATTGAGGCGGTGTTAGAGGCGATGACCTCTGATCCGGGCCGGTCGCTGTCGGCGGTGGAGATGCTCGACGGAACCGAGCGCGACCGGCTGCAGCGGTGGAGTAATCGGGCCGTGCTGAAACACCTTTCGGCGCCGGCGTCGGTGCCTGAGCTGTTTGCCGTGCAGGTGGCGCGTGCACCGGAAGCAGTGGCACTGGTCTGCGGGCACCAATCATTGACGTATCGGGAGCTCGAGGAGGCATCAAACCGGTTGGCGCATCTGCTCATTGGTCGTGGAGTTGGTCCGGGCGAGCGAGTCGCATTGATGTTCCCGCGTTCAGCCGAGGCAGTCGTGGCGATCTTGGCGGTGCTCAAGACCGGCTCGGCCTACCTACCGATCGATCCGGCGCTGCCGTCGGCTCGCGTCGAGTTCATGTTGTCTGACGCGGCGCCGATCGCCGCCGTCACCACTGCGGCGTTCGTTGACCGGTTCGCCGGGCACAACCTGATGATCTTCGATGTCGAGGATTCAGCCATCTCCGCTCAGCCGAGTACCGCGGTGTCGTCGCCGGCTCCGGATGACATGGCCCACATCATTTACACCTCGGGCACTACCGGATTGCCCAAGGGTGTCGCAGTCACTCAGCGCAACGTGACTCAGCTGTTCGACTCGCTACAGATCGGTGTGCCGCTGGAACAGGGACAGGTGTGGACGCAATTCCACTCGTACGCGTTCGACTTTTCGGTGTGGGAGATCTGGGGTGCGCTGCTGCACGGTGGACGGCTGGTGGTGGTGCCCGAGTTGGTCGCCCGATCGCCGCGTGACTTCCACGAGCTGCTGGTGCGCGAACAGGTGACGGTGCTGACGCAAACCCCGTCGGCGGCGTCGATGCTGGCGGTCGATGGTCTGGAGGCGGCCGCGCTGGTCATCGGCGCGGAGCCCTGCCCGCCGGCATTGGTGGATCGCTGGGCGCCGGGTCGGGTCATGGTCAACGTCTACGGCCCCACCGAGACGACGATGTGGTTGTGTGCCAGTGCTCCTTTGGAGGCGGAGGCGGGACCACCGCCGATCGGCTCACCGACTGCCTGGGCGGCGTTTTTTGTGCTGGACGAGTGGCTGCGGCCGGTGCCCGCAGGCGTGGTCGGCGAGTTGTACCTGGCCGGTGCGGGAGTCGGCATGGGGTACTGGCGCCGTTCGGGCTTGACCGCATCCCGATTCTTGGCCTGTCCCTTCGGTGAGCCCGGAATGCGCATGTACCGCACCGGCGATCTGGTGCGTTGGCGCGCCGACGGCCAGCTGGACTACCTCGGCCGCGCCGACGAGCAGGTCAAGATCCGTGGGTACCGTATCGAACTCGGCGAGATCCAATCGGCGCTGACCGCGCTGGACGGGGTTGATCACGCGGCGGTGATCGCCCGCGAGGACCGTCCGGGAGATAAGCGCCTGGTCGGCTACATCACCGGAAGCGCCGATCCGATTACCGCTCGTGCGGCGCTGGCCGAACGGCTGCCGGGCTACATGGTTCCCGCCGCGGTGATGGCGCTTGCGATGTTGCCCATGACGGTCAACGGCAAGCTCGACACCCGGGCGTTACCGGCGCCGGACTACCAAGATGCCGACCATTACCGCGCACCGGCAGACACGGTCGAAGAGATTCTGGCCGGAATCTTCGCGCGCGTGCTGGATGTGGAACGTGTTGGTGTCGATGATTCTTTCTTCGATCTCGGCGGAGATTCCGTCTCGACGATGCGTCTGGTCGCAGCGATCAACGCGAGTCTGAACACCGAACTTTCCGCGCGTACGGTCTTCGACGCGCCCACCGTTGCCCAGTTGGCTCCGCGTATCGGTGAGCACACCGGTCGCCTGGAACCGCTGGTGGCGGGCGATCGACCCGCACTGATTCCACTGTCGTTCGCGCAGAACAGGTTGTGGTTCGTCGATCAATTGCAGGGTCCCTCACCGGTGTACAACATGCCGGTGGGCCTGCGGCTGCACGGGCACCTTGATATCCGCGCACTGGGTGCGGCACTGGGCGACCTGATCGGCCGTCACGAGAGCCTGCGCACGCGTTTCGAGGCGCCCGGCGGAACACCTCGGCAGGTGGTGGTATCGCAGGACGATGCCGACTTCGGTTGGGATGTCGTTGATGCCATGACGTGGCCGTCGAGTCGCCTGGATGAGGCCGTCGCCGCGGCAGTCCGCTACAGCTTCGACTTGGCGGCCGAAATCCCTTTGCGAGCAACACTGTTCCGTGTCACCGAGGATGAACATGTGTTGGTGGCGGTGGTGCACCACATCGCTGCCGACGGGTGGTCCCTCACTCCTTTGGTGCGCGATCTGAGTCTGGCGTACGCCAGCCGGTGCGATGGCCACGCTCCCGACTGGGAGCCCTTGGCCGCGCAGTATGTCGACTACACGTTGTGGCAGCGTGCGCAGTTGGGAGATCTCGACGACAGCGGCAGCCCCATCGCTGGGCAGTTGGCCTACTGGGAAGACATACTTGCCGGCCTCCCCGAGCGGGTGGCGCTACCCACCGATCGGCCCTACCCGCCGATTGCCGATCAGCGCGGCTCTACCGTGGACGTCCAGTGGCCGGCCGAATTGCAGCAGCAGCTGCGCGCGGCGGCGAGCGAACACGGCGTGACCAGCTTCATGGTGATGCAGGCCGCCCTGGCAGTGCTCCTCTCCAGGCTCGGTGGTACTTCCGATGTGGCCGTGGGCTTCCCGATCGCTGGGCGCCGCGACCCGGCACTGGACGAGCTGGTGGGCTTCTTCGTCAACAACTTGGTCCTGCGCGTCGATTTGTCCGGGGATCCCACCGTGGCGGATTTGTTGGCCCAGGTGCGGCAGCGCAGCCTGGCCGCGTACGAGCATCAGGACGTCCCCTTCGAGGTTCTGGTGGAGCGGCTCAACCCCATCCGAAACCTGACCCATCACCCGCTCGTACAGGTGGCATTGGCCTGGCAGAATCTGCCATGGCAGGACGCCGGTCCCGCTGGTGCGCTACGCCTTGGCGGCCTGCGGGTGACGCCGTTGCCAGTGGACACCCAGACCTCCCGGATGGATCTGACGTTTTCGTTAGGGGAGCGTTGGACTCAGGCCGGTGAGCCCGCCGGCATCGGCGGCGCGGTTGAATTCCGTACCGACGTGTTTGACGCGCACAGCATCGAAACGCTGCTCGGACGGTGGCGCCGGCTGGTGGCCGCGATGACTGCCGATCCCTCCCAACGACTCTCGTGCATCGATCTGCTTGATGAGGCCGAGCATGCCTGCGTCGACAGCTGGGGCAACCGCGCGGTGTTGACCGCCCCGGCTCCGCCCCCCATGTCGATTCCGTCATTGTTCGCTGACCGGGTCGCACATGCGGCGGATGCGGTCGCGATCAGTTTCGACGGACGCGGTATGACCTACGGCGAACTAGGCGACGCCGCAAATCAGTTGGCGCACAGGCTCATCGAGCAGGGTATCCGCCCGGGTGCGTGCGTGGCGCTGCTCGCGGAGCGCTCCCCGGAGGCGATCGTGGCCATGCTGGCGGTACTCAGGACCGGGGCCGCATATCTGCCGATCGACGTCGCACTGCCCGACGCGCGAATCGAATTCATGCTTACCGATGCCGCGCCGACCACCGCGATCACCACGGCGGGCCTGGCCGATCGCCTGGCCGGGTACGACCTGTCGGTCATCGATGTCAGCAGTATCGCGGATGTTGCCGCTCCCGCTGTGGAGTGCGCACTGCCGATGCCGGATCCGGAGGATGTCGCCTACATCATCTACACGTCGGGTACCACCGGTGTCCCCAAGGGCGTTGCGATCACTCACCACAACGTGACGCAGCTGATGGGGACCGGGGATACCTTCCTGGCGGGACAGGTCTGGACACAGTGGCATTCCTATGCTTTCGACGCGTCGGTCGAAGAGATCTGGGGTGCGCTGCTGCATGGGGGACGGTTGGTCGTGGTGCCGGAGTCGGTGGCGCGCTCACCCGAGGACCTCACCGCCTTACTGGTGGCCGAACAGGTCAGCGCGTTGAGCCAGACCCCTTCGGCCGTCGCGATGCTGGAGCCCGAGTCTTTGGGATCGCTGTCCTTGCTGGTGGCCGGTGAGCCCTGCTCGGCTGAGGTGGTGGAGCGCTGGGCACCCGGACGGTTGATGGTCAATGCATACGGACCGACGGAGACCACGATCTGCGCCTCCCGAAGCGTGCCGCTGAAAGCTGAGTCGGTGGGACCGCACGTTCCGATCGGTGCGCCGGTTTCGGGTGCGGCGATGTTCGTGCTGGACGGGTCGATGCGTCCGGTGCCGCCCGGCGTGGTCGGCGAGTTGTACATCGCCGGTCGCGGTGTGGGTGTGGGGTACGTGGGCAGAACCGGTTTGACGGCCTCGCGGTTTGTCGCCTGTCCGTTTGTCGGCGCGGGAGGGCCGGCACAGCGGATGTATCGCACGGGTGATCTGGTGCGCTGGGGCACCGACGGGCAGCTGCAATATGCGGGACGCGCCGACGAGCAGGTCAAGATCCGCGGGTATCGCATTGAGCTCGGAGAAATCCAGGCGGTGTTGGCGGGACTGGACGGGGTCGAGCAGGCGGCGGTGATTGCCCGCGAGGACCGCCTTGGCGACAAGCGTCTGGTGGGCTACGTGACCGGGACGACGAACCCGGCCAAGTTGCGCACCCAGCTGGCCGAGCAGCTGCCGGCCTACATGGTTCCGGCTGCCGTGGTGGTGCTGGCGACGTTGCCGATGACCATCAACGGCAAGCTCGATACCCGCGCCCTGCCCGCACCCGAGTATCAGGACATCGATCGCTATCGGGCCCCGGGCACCCACGCCGAGGAGATCCTGGCCGGAATCTACGCGCGGGTACTGGGTGTGGAGCGTGTCGGTGTCGATGACTCGTTCTTCGATCTGGGCGGGGATTCACTGTCGGCGATGCGTCTGATCGCCGCGATCAACGCCGACTTGGATGCCGCGGTATCGGTGCGCACCGTGTTCGAAGCACCGACGGTGGCCCAACTGGCACCCCGCATCACCCGGGGGTCGAACGCATTCGGCTCGTTGATAGCCGGCGAGCGGCCCGCAGAGATTCCCCTCTCGTTTGCCCAAACGCGACTGTGGTTCCTGGACCAATTGCAAGGGCCCTCGCCGGTCTACAACATGGCGACAGCCCTTCGAATCAGCGGCGATCTGGATGTCGGCGCGCTGGGTGCGGCGCTGAGCGATGTGGTGGCCCGGCATGAAAGCCTACGAACCCTTTTCCAGACGGTGCAGGGAGTGCCGCGGCAACTGGTTGTGCCCTTCGAGCGTGCTCACTTTGGCTGGGACATCGTCGATGCAACCGGTTGGACTGCGGCACAGCTGCAGGAGGCGATCGGCGCGGCAGCGCGGCACACCTTCGATCTGGCGACTGAAATACCCTTGAGAGCAAGGCTTTTCCGCGTCACTGGTGATGAACATGTGCTTGCGGCGGTGGTGCATCACATCGCGGCCGACGCCTGGTCGATCACCCCGCTGGTGACCGACCTCGGGGTGGCCTATGCCAGCCGGTCTGCGGGCCAGGCTCCGGGCTGGACGCCTCTGGCGGTGCAGTACGTCGATTACACGCTTTGGCAGCGTGCCGAGTTCGGTGATCTCGACGATGGTGACAGCCGCATCGCGACACAGGTGGCCTATTGGCAGGATGCGCTGTCGGGGATGCCCGAACGGGTGGAGCTGCCCACCGACCGGCCGTACCCGCCGTCCGCCGACCAGCGCGGCGCCACGGTGAATCTGGACTGGCCCGCTGCCCTGCAACAGCGGATTGCCAGGGTGGCCAGGGAACACAACTCGACCAGCTTCATGGTGCTGCAGGCCGCGCTCGGAGTACTGCTGGGCAAGCTCAGCGGAAGTACCGATGTCGCCGTTGGATTTCCGATTGCGGGGCGCCGCGACCCCGCCCTTGACGAGCTGATCGGGTTCTTCGTCAATACCTTGGTGTTGCGGGTGGACCTGGCCGGTGACCCGACAGTGGCGGAGTTACTTTCCCAGGTGCGAGGACGCAGCCTGGCCGCGTACGAAAACCAGGATGTGCCTTTCGAAGTGCTTGTCGAGAGGCTCAATCCCACCCGGTCGCTGACCCACCACCCCCTGGTTCAGGTGGCGCTGGGTTGGCAGAACGTCCCCGGACAAGGCGGCAACGCGTCTGGGCCGGGACTTGCACTGGGTGATCTGGAGGTCAACCAGATGGCGGCGGACACCCAGACCGCCCGCATGGATCTCAGCTTCTCGATGTCCGAACGTCGAACGCACACTGGCGATCCCGCCGGGATCAGTGGGACCGTGGAGTTCCGCACCGACGTGTTCGACCGGGCTGGCGTCGAAACGCTGATCAATCGGTTCGAGCAGGTCGTGATGGTGATGACCGCCGATGTGGGTCGGCGTCTGTCATCGATCGATGTGGTCGATGCACAGGAACACGCTGGCATCGACGCAATGGGTAATCGAGCGATGTTGTGCCGTGCGGCAAGCGCTCCGGTATCGGTCCTGGAGTTGTTCGGGGAGCAGGTGACGCGCACGCCCGAGGCGGTGGCGCTCACCCACGGTGAGCGTTCGATGACCTACCGGCAACTCGATGGGACCGCAAACCTCTTGGCACACATGCTCGTCGCACAGGGTGCTGGCCCGGGAGGCTGCGTTGCGCTGTTGATGGAACGCTCCGCCGAGGCGATCGTCGCGATGCTGGCGGTATTGAAGTCCGGGGCGGCGTATCTCGCGATCGACCCGGCGGTACCCGCGGCGCGGCTTGAGTTCATGTTGGCCGATGCGACGCCTGTGGTCGCGATGACCACGAGCGGCCTGGCCGAGCGATTGGACGGTCGGGGGTTGGTTGTCATCGATGTCGGGGACATGTCGAAGATCGATGACTCCGTGGTGGACAACAAACTCGGTAGCGCACTCCCGGACCCGGATCCCGGGGACATCGCCTATCTCATCTACACGTCGGGAACCACTGGCGTACCCAAGGGAGTGGCCGTCACGCACCACAACCTGACCCACGTGGCGCGTTCGACACCGGAGCACTTGCCGGCGGATCAAGTATGGACACAGTGCCATTCCTATGCGTTCGACTTCTCGGTATGGGAGATCTGGGCCGCACTACTAGGCGGCGCACGCCTGGTGGTGGTGCCCGAGTCCGTCGTGAGCTCACCTGATGAGTTCCATGCTCTGCTGGTCGGCGAGCGCGTCAACGTGCTAACCCAGACCCCCTCTGCAGCTGGGGCATTGCCGTCGCAGGGACTGGAGTCGGTGGCACTGCTTCTCGGCGGTGAGGCCTGTCCCGGCGAGGTAGTGGATAGGTGGGCACCTGGGCGCACGGTGATCAACGCCTACGGGCCCACCGAAATCACGGTGTACGCGTCGATGAGTGCACCGTTGCAGGCTGGATCCGGTTCCGCGCCGATCGGTGCGCCCGTGCCGACCTCGGCGCTGTTCGTACTCGATGAGTGGTTGCGGCCGGTGCCGGTCGGTGTGATCGGCGAGCTGTACGTGGCCGGTGATGGTGTGGCCTGCGGGTACCTGGGCCGTTCGGGTTTGACGTCATCGCGCTTTGTGGCGTGTCCGTTCGGTGAGTCCGGTGTGCGGATGTATCGCACCGGAGATCTGGTGAGCTGGCGAGCCGATGGACAGCTGCAGTACTCGGGGCGTGCCGATGACCAGGTGAAGATCCGCGGGTACCGCATCGAACTCGGCGAAGTGCAGGCAGCATTGGCCGCGCTGGACTATGTGGCGCAGGCGGTGGTGATCGCCCGCGAAGACCAACCGGGCGTCAAGCGCCTGGTCGGTTACGTCACCGAAGCGGCGACCGGGACGGTGGACTCGGCCGTGCTGCGAAATGCTTTGGCAGACATGGTGCCCGGATACATGGTCCCGAGCGCGATCGTCGTTCTGGGCGCATTGCCCTTGACGGTGAACGGCAAGCTCGACACCCGCGCGCTGCCGGTTCCGGAGTACCAGGACGTCGATCGATACCGCGCTCCGGCCGATGCGATCGAGGAGACACTGGCCGATATCTACGCCCAAGTTCTGGGGCTCGATCGTGTCGGAGTCGACGACTCCTTCTTCGACCTTGGTGGAGACAGCATTCTGTCGATGCAGGTGGTTGCCCGGGCCCGGGCATGCGGTGTGACATGTCGGCCCCACGACATCTTTGTCGAGCAGACCGTGGCCAGGCTGGCTCAGGTGGTCGGGGTGGCCGGCGATGACACAGGTCCGGTTGACGAGGGCGTCGGTCCGGTGGCGGCGACCCCGATCATGCGCTGGTTGCGTGAAGTAGAAATGTCCGGTGGCTCGATCGGCCAGTTCAACCAGACGGTTGTTATCCAAGCCCCGCCGGGAGTCGCCGAATCCGATGTGGCGGTTGTCCTGGGCGCGCTGCTCGACCGGCACGCCATGCTGCGGCTGCGCGCAGAGGCAGACGATGCACGGGGTTGGTCACTTCTGGTCCCCGAAAAGGGTTCCGTGCTAGCGCATCTGAACTCGGTGGACACGTTGTCCGAGGAGGCGTTGACGACGACGCGGTCGTTGTTGAATCCGCGCGCGGGAGAGATGGTCAGCGCGTTGTGGGTGAGGTCCACGAGCCAGCTGGTACTGACGATTCATCACCTGAGCGTCGATGCGGTTTCCTGGCGGATCTTGCTTGAAGACCTCAACATTGCGTGGGCACAGCACCGCCATGGTCAACCCGTGACATTGCCGACAGCCGGAACCTCTTTCGCGCGATGGGCAGCACTACTCGGCGAATACGCCAATGCCGCAGCCGTGGTGGATCAGGCCGATAGCTGGCGCAGGGTGTTGGGAACCCCATCGTTACTGCCCGCGGTCCAGCCCGAGCTGGACACGTATGCCACCGCCGGCCACCTCACGGCGTCACTGGACGTCGAGACGACCCGCGCGCTTCTCGGCGAGGTCCCGGCGGCGTTCCACGCTGGGGTTCAAGACATTCTGTTGATCGCCTATGCGTTGGCGCTGAACGAATTTCTCGGCGTCACATTGCCGGTAGGTATCGACGTCGAGGGACATGGCCGCGTGGAGGATCTGGGGGACATCGCTGCCAACATTGATCTTTCCCGCACTGTCGGCTGGTTCACCTCCAAGTATCCGGTGGCACTGAGAGTCGCCGGGCAGGTGGGGCGATCCGAGGGCGGGCTGCGCTGGGCTCAGGTGGTGGCCGGCGATCCCACCCTTGGCCGCGTGGTCAAAGACGCCAAGGAACAATTGCGGGCGCTACCCGAGGGCGTGACCTACGGATTGACGCGTTACCTCAACGCCGATGTCGATCTGTCCGCACCGGATCCGGCCATTGGATTCAACTACCTCGGACGACTGGGGTCGGCCGGTGCCGCACAGTCGGAGGCCGTCACTGAACTGTGGCAGGTCAGTCACGACGGAGCGGCGGTATCGGCTGCCGCCGCTGCGATACCCATGCCCCTCGGACACACCGTTGAACTCAACGCGAGCACCGTCGAAACAGACTCCGGTCCAAGTATTTACGCTAACTGGACGTGGGCCCCCTCTGCGCTGGACGATGCGCAGGTCGGCCGACTCAGCCAGCTATGGTTCGACGCCCTGACTGGAATCTGCACGCATGTACGCGGGGGTGGCGGTGGTCTGACACCGTCCGACATCGCCCCCGCCCGGCTCACTCAGCAGGAGATCGATGAGCTCGATCGGGATGACCCGGTCGCCGACGTGCTGCCCCTGACACCCCTGCAGCGGGGACTTCTGTTCCAGACCAATGCCACTCGCGGTAATGACGATGACGTCTACGCCATGCAGCTCGATGTCACGGTTACCGGTCCGCTGGTCGCGCAGCGGCTGCATGAGGCGGTACACACCGTGATCAACCGCCACCCCAACCTGGCGGCCCGGTTTGACAAGCGATTCGACGAACCGGTGCAGATCATTCCGGCCAACCCCAGTGTGCCCTGGCAGTACCTCGACCTGTCCAGTGAGAAAACCGATATGGACGACAGGCTGCGGGAGCTGTGTGCCGCCGAGCGGGCATTGGTGTGTGACCTGGCTAGCCAGGCGGCCTTCCGGGCGGCACTGATCCGGGTATCCGATAACGTGCACCGGTTTGTCATGACCTATCACCACATCGTGCTGGACGGCTGGTCACTGCCGATCCTGCTGCAGGAGATATTCGCCGGCTATTACGGACAGCGCCTTCCCGCAGCCGCGTCGTACCGCAGGTTCGTCACATGGCTGTCCGATCGAGATGTCGACAGCGCGCGCGAGGCCTGGCGCCAAGTTCTTGCGGGCTTTGATACCCCGGCCTTGGTCGCGCCCAAGGGGCGCACAACGCCAGGGCGACGTGCCACGCAGACCCACCGGCTTCCTGCTGAAACAACCAGGGCTGTCAACGAATTGGCGCGTGGAGAGCACACCACCGTCAACACCGTGCTGCAAGCTGCGTGGGCGCAGGTGCTGATGTGGCTGACGGGACGGCACGATGTCGCCTTCGGTGTCGCGGTCTCCGGCCGGTCCGCAGAGGTGGCAGGGGTGGATTCAATGATCGGCCTGCTGATCAACACGGTGCCGGTGCGCGCGACGATCACGCCGGACACCACCATCGCCGAGCTGCTGAAAGATCTGCAGCGCCGTCACAGCGATACCCTCGATCACCAGCATCTGGCCCTCAGCGAGATCCACCATGCCGTCGGTCATGACCAACTGTTCGACACCCTGTTCGTCTACCAGAACTATCCAGTGGAGTCCGTGGCGTCATCCATGGCCGACGGGTTGGCCATCACCGAAGTCGGTGGCCGCGAATACAACCACTACCCGCTGACCCTGCAAGCCATGCCTGGTAACGAACTTGTCTTACGTGTCGAATTCGATACCGCCGTATTCGGTGTGAACCGGGTGCAGAAGATCGTCGAGCGGTTCCAGCGAGTGCTGGAGGCCATGACGGGGGAGGTGCAGCAACAGTGAAAGCCGATGCCACCAGGCGTTTGTTGTCCATGGATCTGGGCGATACGGATGAGCGCACGGAGCTGGAGGTGTGGGGTAACCGGGCGGCGTTGGACCAGCCGCTGGCCTCCGTGTCGATTCCGGCGTCGTTCGCCGAGCAGGTGGCGCGTCATCCGGGTGCGGTCGCGGCCAGCTTCGATGGCAGCCACGTGTCGTACCGCGGGCTCGATGAGGCATCGGATCGGTTGGCGCACTGGCTTCTTACGCACGGTGTGGGTCCGGGGCAGCGGGTGGCGTTGCTGTTCTCGCGGTCGGTTGAGGCAGTCGTGGCGATCTTGGGAGTGCTGAAAACCGGTGCGGCGTATGTGCCGATTGACCCATCGGTGCCGGATGCGCGACTGGAGTTCGTGCTGTCCGATGCCGGACCGCTGGTCGCGGTCACCACCGCCGATCTGGCGAGGCGACTGGACGGACGCGGGTTGGTGGTCATTGACGTTGATGATGTCCCGGCCGATGCCGAGACCGCCGCAGTTGATGGAGGGCCAACATTAGTGGCGCCCAGCGGCGACGATATCGCGTACGTGATCTACACCTCGGGAACCACCGGGGTCCCGAAAGGCGTTGCCATTGCGCATCATAATGTGACGCGGTTGATCGAGGCAATCGATGCCGAGCTGGAGTTTTCTGAGGGACAGGTTTGGTCACAGTGCCATTCGTTGGCCTTCGACTTCTCGGTGTGGGAGATCTTCGGTGCGCTGCTGCATGGTGGGCGGCTGGTGGTGGTCTCGGATTCGGTGGTGCGTTCACCCGAGCAGTTCCATGCGCTGCTCGTTGATGAGCGCGTCAATGTGTTGAGCCAGACGCCGTCGGCGTTCTATGCGTTGCAGGCTCTGGACGCGACAAGACCGCATGCTCGGCAGCTCGATCTTGCGGCGGTGATCTTCGGCGGGGAGGCCTTGGAGCCGCAGCGTTTGAGTGGGTGGTTCGAGGACCACCCAAAGTCACCTCGATTGATCAACATGTATGGGATTACCGAGACGACGGTGCATGCCTCGTTCCGTGAGATCGTCGCCGGCGACGCCGAGGGCGCGGATAGTCCGATCGGGGTGCCCCTAGGACACTTGGCGTTTGCGGTCCTGGACGACTGGATGCGGCCGGTGACGGCTGATGTGGTCGGGGAGTTGTATGTGGCCGGCCCCGCTTTGGGTTACGGCTATCTGGGGCGCGCGGCGTTGACCACCACCAGATTTGTGGCCTGTCCGTTCGGGGAGCCGGGTACCCGGATGTATCGCACCGGAGACTTGGTGTGTTGGGGGGCCGACGGGCAACTGCGATATCTGGGCCGGGCCGATGAGCAGGTCAAGATCCGCGGACATCGCATAGAGCTCGGTGAAATTCAGTCGGTGTTATTGGGTTTCGACGGTGTCGAACAGGCTGTGGTCATCGCCCGCGAAGATCGTCCCGGCGACAAGCGGTTGGTCGCTTACGTCGCCGGCACGGCAGACCCGGTCGCATTACGCGCCGCGTTGGCCGACAAGCTGCCCTCCTACATGGTGCCTGTTGCGGTGCTCACCTTGCACAGCTTTCCGTTGACTGTCAACGGAAAACTCGACAAGAAGGCGTTGCCGGCACCGGAATATCAGTCCGTCGACCAATACCGCGCGCCGGCCAATCCGACCGAAGAGATCCTGGCCGGAATCTATGCGCAAGTTCTGGGACTGGACCGCGTTGGCGTCGACGACTCATTCTTCGACCTAGGTGGGGACTCGCTGTTGGCGATGCGCCTGGTCGCCGCGCTCAACCGGTCTATGGATGCGGGCTTAGAAGAGCGTGCGGTGTTCGACGCTCCCACGGTGGCGCAGCTGATGCTCCGAATCGGAGGTGCCGAGGGTCGGCTAGAACCTTTGATCGCCGGTGAGCGGCCGGGCGTGATGCCGTTGTCCTTTGCGCAAAGCAGGCTCTGGTTCATCGACCAATTGCATGGGCCTTCGCCGGTTTACAACTTGGCGGTGGGGCTGCGCCTGCAGGGAACCCTTGATGAGGATGCGTTGGGCGCGGCGTTCGTAGACGTGCTGAATCGCCATGAGAGTCTGCGCACGCTGTTCCCGGCGATCGACGGGAGGCCACAGCAGCTGGTCGTCGCGGCGGAGGAGATCGAATTCGGCTGGGACGTCGTGGACGCGTCCGGATGGTCGGCGGCTCGGCTGCAGGAATCGATTGCGGATTCGGCACGGCACGCCTTCAATCTGTCTACCGAAATCCCGGTGAAGGCAAGACTTTTCCAAACTGCCGAGGATGACCACGTACTGGTGGCGGTGGTGCACCATATCGCCGCCGACGGTTGGTCGATCACCCCGCTGGTAGCCGACCTGGGCGTGGCCTACGCCAGTCGGTGTGCGGGGCAGGCGCCCGATTGGAAGCCGTTGGCCGTCCAATACGCCGATTACACACTGTGGCAGCGTGCGCAGCTGGGCGTGCTCGATGACAGCGAGAGCCGCATCTCCCGGCAATTGACCTTCTGGGAAGAAGCGCTGGCCGAGATGCCCGAGCGTTTGGCGCTGCCGACCGATCGCCCCTATCCGTTGGTGGCTGATCAACGTGGCTCAAGGGTGGACGTGAGCTGGTCGGCCGATCTACAGCAGCAGGTGAATCGATTGGCCCGCGAACACAACGCGACGAGTTTCATGGTCATGCAGGCCGCCCTGGCGGTACTGTTCTTTAAACTCAGCGCGAGTTCCGATGTCGCGGTGGGATTCCCGATTGCTGGACGCCGAGACCCGGCGCTCGATGAGCTGGTCGGGTTCTTCGTCAACACGTTGGTACTGCGGGTCGACCTGACAGGAGACCCCAGTGTCACCGAGGTGCTGGCTCAGGTGCGCGCACGCAGTTTGGGTGCCTTCGAGAATCAGGACGTGCCATTCGAGGTGCTCGTCGACCGATTGAACCCGACCAGATCCCTGACCCATCACCCCTTGGTGCAGGTGATGCTGGCGTGGCAAAACGTACCCGGACAGATCGGTGACTCTCGCGGTGCATTGGGGTTGGCAGATCTGCAGCTCACTCAGCTACCACTGGATACTCACTCGGCCCGCATGGATCTGTCGTTTTCATTGTCCGAGTGTTGGACCGAATCGGGCGAGGCCGCGGGGATTTCGGGGACGGTGGAGTTTCGCACCGATGTGTTCGACACGGGCAGTGTCGAGACCCTGATCGATCGGCTACAACGGGTACTCGAGGCCATGACGGCCGACGACACCCGGCCATTGTCGGCGATCGACGTGTTGGATACCGAGGAGCTCGCCCAGTTGGACGGCTGGGGCAATGTCGCGGAGTTGGCCAGGCCCGAGATCCCGGTGTCGATCCCCGCGCTGTTCGCACAGCAGGTGGCGCGGGTGCCCGGGGCGGTGGCGGTCTGTTTTGACGGCAGCCACCTGTCATACCAGGAATTGGATGAGGCATCGAACAGGCTGGCGCACTTACTTGTTCAGTATGGCGTGGGCCCGGGCGAGCGGGTGGCCCTGCTGTTCTCGCGGTCAGTTGAGGCGATCGTGGCGATCCTGGGAGTGCTCAAGACCGGTGCGGCCTATGTACCGATCGATCCGGCGGTTCCGGATACCCGGCTGGAATTCGTGGTCGCTGATGCCGAGCCGGTGGTCGCGGTGACTACTGCCGACCTGGTCGATCGGTTGGACGGGCACGGGGTCGTGGTTATCGATATGGATGACCCGGAGATTGATACCCAGCCCGTCACCGTGTCATCGGTGGGACCGACCGCCGAAGACGTCGCCTACGTGATCTACACCTCGGGGACCACCGGCGTGCCCAAAGGTGTTGCCATTCCGCATCGGAATGTGACTCGTCTGCTGCGAGCGCTTGCCGCCGACGTGGAGTTGTCGGCGGGTCAGGTCTGGGCGCAGAGCCATTCGTTGGCTTTTGACTTCTCGGTGTGGGAGATCTTCGGCGCCCTGCTGCATGGTGGGCGGCTGGTGGTCGTGTCCGAATCGGTGGTGCGGTCGCCCGAAGAGTTCCACGCCCTACTGGTAGACGAGCAGGTCAGCGTGCTGAGCCAGACGCCGTCGGCGTTCTATGCACTGCAAACCGTGGACGCGATGGCCGCCGAGTTCGCGGGCCAGCTCGGCGTCGAGGTGGTGGTGTTCGGCGGAGAGGCGTTGGAACCGCAGCGTTTGAAGCCGTGGCGGGACCGGCATCCGGTGTTGCCACGGTTGATCAACATGTATGGGATCACCGAAACGACGGTGCATGCCTCGTTCCGTGAGATCACCGCCGCGGACCTTGAGAGCACGGTCAGCCCGATCGGTGTGCCGTTGGCCCATCTCGCGTTCACCGTTCTCGACGGGTCGTTGCGGCCGGTACCGGTCGGTGTGGTGGGCGAGCTGTACGTGGCCGGAGCCGGTTTGGGTCATGGTTATGTAGGCCGAACCGGCTTGACCGCCTCGCGGTTTGTGGCCTGCCCGCTGGGGACTCCGGGTTCGCGGATGTACCGCACCGGGGACTTGGTGTGCTGGGGGCATGACGGCCAGCTGCAGTACGCGGGGCGTGCCGACGAACAGGTGAAGGTCCGTGGACACCGCATTGAGCTGGGTGAAATCCACTCGGCATTAACGGATCTGGATGGGGTTGAACAGGCGGTCGTGATCGCCCGGGAGGATCGTCCGGGTGATAAGCGTCTGGTCGGCTACATCACGGGAACCGCAGACTCCGGCAAGATCCGCGCTCGGCTGGCCGAGTCTCTCCCGAACTACATGGTGCCCGCTGCGGTGGTCACCTTGGCGGCCTTGCCGTTGACGGTTAACGGCAAGATCGATAAGAAGGCCTTGCCCGCACCGGAATACACCGATGTCGATCATTATCGGGCCCCGGCCACCCTTGTCGAGGAGATCCTGGCCGGCATCTACGCTCAAGTTCTGGGCCTGGACCGCGTCGGCGTCGACGACTCATTCTTCGACCTCGGTGGAGACAGCATTTCTGCCATCCAGGTGGTGTGGCGAGCTCATGGCGCCGGCCTGATCGGTCGGCCGCGTGACATCTTCGTGCAGCAGACCGTGGCCCGGCTGGCCCGGGTGGTCAGGATGGCCGACAGTACCAGCGGCGTGGTCGACGAGGGCCTTGGACCCGTGGTGGCAACCCCGATAATGCAGTGGTTGAAGGGGATTGACGGACCGATTGACGAATTCAATCAGACCGTTGTGCTGCAATCGCCCACAGGTGTCACCGAGGCGGCCGTTCTCATCATGTTGCAGGCCCTGCTGGATCGACACGGGATGTTGCGGTTGCAAGCCCAGAGTGATGGTGCGGGGGGCTGGTCCTTGACGGTGCCCGAGCCGGGTGCGGTCGACGCACACGAGTGTCTGCAATCGGTGCACACACTGACCGATGAGGCTGTGGTGGCGGCGCGGTCGCGGTTGAATCCGGCCGCCGGGGTGATGCTGCGCGCGCTGTGGGTAACTGCCACCAGCCAGCTGGTGTTGATCGTTCACCATCTGGCCGTCGACGGGGTGTCGTGGCGAATTCTGCTGGAGGACTTGACCATCGCCTCGACCCAGCTGCGTGGTGGGCAAGAGGTGCTGTTGCCTCCGGCGGGGACGTCGTTCCAGCAGTGGGCCGATCGGCTGGCTGAACACGCGCGCAGGCCCGACGTTGTGCGCGAGGCGGAGGCCTGGCGGCGGGTCGGGACGATCCCCTCGGGCCTGGCCGCTCCGCAACCGGCTGAGGATACGTTTGCCACGGCCGGATACCTGACCGAGTTTCTCGATGCCGAGACCACGCACATGCTCCTTGGTGAGGTGCCGGCGGCGTTTCACACCGGGGTACACGAGATCCTGTTGATCGCTTTTGCTTTGGCGTGGGCACAACACCTGGGGACCGGCGGTGCCCCGATCGCCATCGATGTCGAGGGTCATGGGCGCCAGGAGGAATTGGCGGCGCCGGATGGAGCCGAGGATCGCAGCATCGACCTGTCGCGCACGGTGGGGTGGTTCACCACCAAGTACCCGGTGTCGTTGGCGGTCGGTGGGTTGCGCTGGACGCAGGTGGTGGCCGGAGACACGGCACTGGGAACGGTAATCAAAGATGCCAAGGAGCAGCTTCGCGATCTACCTGACGGCCTGACCTACGGTCTGTTGCGTTATCTCAATCCGGATGTGGATCTGCCCGCATCCGACCCGGCAATCGGTTTCAACTACCTCGGTCGACTGGGGGCCCCGGCCGCCTATGCGTCCGGAGATGTGTGGCGCTTCAGTCAAGAAGGCTTGTCCCTGACCGGCGCCGCCGGGTCGATGCCCATCGCGCTGCCGCACACCGTGGAGCTCAATGCCGTCACCATCGACACGGACACCGGACCGCATCTGAACGCCACCTGGACCTGGGCGCCGACCGCACTGGATCGCATGGCGGTCACCCGGATCAACCGGCTGTGGTTCGACGCGCTGGCTGGCATCTGCGCGTATGTGCGAAGGGGCGGTGGAGGATTGACGCCGTCGGACATCGTCCCAGCCCGGCTCAGTCAGCAGCAGATCGATGGGCTGCAGAATGAATTCCCGATCGCCGATGTGCTACCGCTGACTCCCTTGCAGCAAGGCCTGCTCTATCACGCGGGTATCGCGAACAGCTCGGGCGACGATGTGTACGCGGTGCAGTTCGACATCGCGATGAGCGGCGCGCTCGACGCGGAGCGACTCGGGGATGCGGTGCAGGCGGTGGTCGGAAGACATCCGCACCTGGCGGCGCGCTTCTCCGAGCAGTTCGAGCATCCGGTACAGATCATTCCCGCTGATCCCGCAGTCCCCTGGCGATATATCGAGTTAGACACCGGCAGAGCCGATCTGGATATCGCTGAACAGATCGAACAGATCTGTGTCGCCGAACGCGCCGCTGTCTGCGATCTTGCCGAGCAGCCAGCATTCCGCGCTGTGCTCATCCGCATCGGGGACGACCGGCATCGGTTCGTGCTCACCAATCACCACATCGTGCTCGATGGCTGGTCGATGCCGATCCTCATGCAGGAGATTTTCGCCGGCTATCACGGGTTGCGACTGCCTCCGGCTGCGTCATATCGCAGTTTTGTGACCTGGCTGTCCGAGCGAGATCACGACGCCGCGCATGCGGCCTGGCGTCAGGCGCTAGACGGTTTTGACACACCCATTCTGGTTGGCCCGCAGCAGAAGTTGCAGTTTGGGCGGCGAAGTGTCGATTCGTTTAGGGTGCCTGCCAAGACCACGCGTGCGCTCACCAAGCTGGCGCGCTCGCACCAGACCACCGTCAACATCGTGCTGCAGGGCGCGTGGGCGTTGCTGCTGAGTTCGGTGACCGGTCAGCACGATGTGGCGTTCGGTTCGACGGTCTCGGGGCGCCCGGCCGAGGTGCTCGGTGCAGAATCGATGGTGGGACTGTTGATCAATACCGTGCCAGTGCGGGCGACCGTCGCTGCGAGCACCACTACCTCAGATCTATTGCATCAGTTGCAGAGTGCGCATAACGACACCCTCGATCACCAGCACCTAGCGCTCAGCGACATTCATCGCATCACCGGTCAGGAAAGACTGTTCGATACCGTTTTCGTCTACGAGAACTACCCGACCGATACGGGGACGGCGTCGGAGATCGACGGTTTGGCCATCACCGGTTTCAGTAGCCGTGACTACTACCATTATCCGATCGCGGTGCAGGCCGGACCCGGCCGTGAATTGGAACTGCGGGTCCAATACGACACAGATGTGTTTGACGCGGAGAGTATTGAAGAGCTGATCGAACGGTTCACACAGGTGCTGGTGTGGATGACGTCTCACCCGGGCCGCACGTTGTCGTCCCTGAACCTATCGGACAAAACCGGGCGAACGCAGTGGAGCGGGTGGATCAATCAGACGGCGCCATCGGCCGGGGTTTCAGTTGGCGAGGTCTGCCAGACCAATGGCGCCTATTGTCCCCCGGCTACCTTGAACGAGCAGATCCTGGCCAGCATCTTCGCTCATGTGCTGGGAGTGGACCGGGTCGGGGTTGAAGAGTCGTTCTTCGACCTGGGTGGCAATTCGCTTGGGGCGATGCGTGTGGTTGCCGCGATCAACACGGCACTGGACGCCAACCTGACGATGCTCGCGTTGTTCGATGCGCCATCAGTCAGAAGCCTCGCCCAACAGTTGGCAAACTGTCCCACTCGATGAGTAAACGGGAGGATCTGTGAAAGCCATTGCGCGAGTGCTGGCGCTAGGGCTTGTTGAACTTGCCGTGTTCGGCTCGGTGCTGTTCTTGCTTGCGGGAACCTTCGACTACTGGCAAGTGTGGGTCTTTTTGGTGGTGTTCGCCCTCTCGACATGGATACCCACCGTGTACTTACAGCAGGCCAATCCGGCTGCGCACGAACGGCGCAAGCACGCGGGGCCGGCGGCAGAGACCCGTACGGTGCAAAAGGTTCTTATCGGCGGCTGGTATATGTCGCTGGCAGCGCTGATTGTGATCAGCGCGCTGGATCATCGCTTCGGTTGGTCCTCGGTGCCGTCGGCGATATGCGTCATCGGTGATGTGCTGGTGGCCGTTGGGCTGGGCATCACCAGCCTTGTAGTTATTCAGAACAGCTTCGCGGCCTCCACGGTTCAGGTGGAGACGGGACAGACCGTCGCCTCCACCGGCCTTTACGGGCTGGTGCGCCATCCCATGTACACCGGCAACGTGATCACCATTGTGGGTTTTCCGCTGGCACTCGGCTCGTACTGGGGACTGGTCGCGGTCGTCCCCGGCCTGGTCGCACTCATCGTTCGCATCCGCGACGAAGAGCGGTTGCTCGTCGAACAGTTGGACGGATACCGCGAGTACGCGCAGAAGGCGCGCTATCGCCTAGCGCCGTATGTGTGGTGACTTTTACGAAAACCATTGGGCACGTATGAATCCAGTCAGCAGAACCGCGAACCCGCCCATCTCGCCGAGGATCAGTAGGATCATCGCCGCATGCATGCCGGGGATGGGCTGTTCGAATTGATTGGTGGTATCGCGTAAAGCTCCGTGCACCATGTAGCTCACGATCGCCGCCAGAAAGAAGAACACCAGCACCATTGCGGCGGTGAGGTTTACCCAGCCGGGCCACGCACTCAACTCGACGAATGCCGCGGTGAGCAGGGTGGCGAACGCATAGAGCAGTGCGGCCCTATGCGCGGTATCGACATACGGGTGGGCGAGATGATTTGGGCTCGTGACCATCTGGCGGTACTTCCATACCCCCAGTCCAAGGGCGAGTAAGAAGATGAGCCCGGCCGCGAGAAGGGTTACCGCGGTGTCAGTGCTGAGCACGTATCCGGCGCTGGTCATCAGTCGACCCTACTGCTGTAGTGATATCGCCGACGCTGCGGCCGGCTACCTGTCGTGCAGGTGTTCAAGGCCGGTGACAAGGAGTCCGAGTCCGAACTCGAAATCATCCTCGATCGAAACGGCCAGGGAGTTCCCGATCGCGAGTGTCATCGGGAAGTTGGCCAGGTCGAGGCCCTGCACTAGCCGCATCAGGAGTGCGGGATCGGTGCTGCGGCTCCGGTGTTCTACTCCTAGCTGAGTTGCGAAGCCCAGGACGTATCGGCCCACAGTCGTATATATACGGGCCGCTTCTACCGGTGAGAATCCTGCATTCACAAACAGCGCGAGCGTGCGCTCGCGCAGCATGAAAACCTTCGGTCCGACGGGCAGTTGATCGGTGAGCAACGCGGCGACATTGGGATGGCGTCGCATGGCGTCGAACAAAGCACGTGAGGTGACGGTGCATGCGCGCTGCCAGGGGAGTTCCGCGAGCTTCTCGTCGTCGAATTCGACCTCGCCGAATACTCGATCGACGACATATGCCACGAGCTCAGTGCGGTTCTCGAAATGCCGATAGATGGTGGCGGTCCCGGAATCGAGCCGGCGCGCCAGCGCGCGCATGGACAGCGCCTCGCCGCCCTCCTCGTCCACGATTCGCAGCGCCGCGTCGACTATCGAATCCATGGGTACAGGTGGGCGGCCGCGTGTTCGTCGCTCGTCCGTCACACTGGCCAGTATGTCGGTCTTGACACTGGCGGGCAATTACGGCAACACTGTTTCCGTAATTCTGTCAGATGGCTTGACGAGGGAACCGCGACCGAGTCCTTACCGCGCTGATGACGTGGATTGACTCGCGAGGGGTGTCGCGGACTTCCTCGGTCATCCCTGGCAAGACCTCGCGACAAAGACCTCAGCCCAGCAATCGGTCGACGGTCATGACAACGTCGGCGGCGCCGTCCTCGGCAGCGATGAGGTCTGCGACCCGACGGCATCGGCCCGTGAGCACTCGGTCGGTGACGGCAACGCCGAGGACGTTGGCAAGCCGCTCAACCGTCAGAGCTCGTTGCGGGATGGTGCCTGCGCTGAGTCCGAGATCCTGGAGCCGTCGCGCCCAGAAGGGTTGATCGCCCAGGCCGGGAACGGCGACAGTAGGCACTCCGGCACGCAGCCCGGCGGCGGTTGTCCCAGCGCCGCAATGGTGCACGACCGCCGCCATTCGCGGAAAGAGCCAGCTGTGCGGCAACTCGCCCACAGTCACGACGCCATCGTCATCGGCATTGATTCCTGCCCAACCGGTTTGCACGATGCCTCGCATACCCGCCCGGTGGAGCGCCCCACGCACGAGCTCCGACATGCGCGCTGCCTGAGCGGCCGAGGTCATCGTGCTCCCGAAGCCGATGAACACCGGAGGATCACCCGCCGCGAGAAAGTCGACCAACGTGGGGGAGGGCTGCCACTGCGGATCGGTCTGCGGCCACCAGTATCCGGTGACCTCCAGCCCCGGGCGCCAGTCCGATGGTCGTGGCACGATGTGCGGCGAGAAGCCATGCAGAACAGTCCATTCCGACTCGGATCTGTTCCGGCGAAGCTTACCGGCCGATGCCTTCGGCAGGCCGAGGTCTCGCCGGAACCCGGACACCACCCCGCCATAGAGGCGATCGACAAGCCAGGCCCCGGCGTGGGAGGCCAGACGATTGGCTGCCGCCCCTGCGGACCAGGCCCCGAGGGGCGCCGGGGGAAACTCGGCGGTGGCAGAACAGGGCTGCAGCCGGATCCCCATGGAGGGAATACCTTTCGCTTCAGCGAGTGGATGCCCCGCCAGTTCGGAGAACGGCGATAGCAGCAAGACGTCCGCGGGCACGTCGTGAATAGCACCCAACAGTGCGGTGCCGAGTGATCGCATGCCTCGCGGAGCGAGGAACTCGGCGAGCTCCTTCCTGACGTTGACATCAGCGTCCTCCGATGACGTGGCAGGTCCCGCGATACCACGAAAGTCCAAGCCAGCGTTGGATATCAAGGAATTGAAGCGCTCATATGCGGCGAGTGTCACATGGTGCCCGGCCTGGCGTAAGCGAACACCGAGGCCGGTCAACGGTGCGACATCACCGTGGCTGCCGATAGCGGCGATGACGATACGAGCCATTACACCCTCCGCACCACGCGGCGGAACATCTTCACGAGGTCCTCCGCGTAGCCCGGAGTATCGAACTCGGGGTCCTGCAAGATCTTCTCGACCACGACATTGACGGCTCCCCGTAGTGCGATTGCAGTGGAATCGACTGGAAAGGAAGAAAATTCGCCAGTCTTCTGACCCGCGCGGAGAATGATTGCGGGGTCGAGCTGGGTCAATTGTTGGGTCAGCTCGGGTGTGAGGCCCAGGTCCCCGAGACGTCTTCCGTCGCGGGGCTTGTAACTCGTTCCGAGCTGCGCCAGCGCGGCCAGCTGAATCCGGTGAGTATCGAAATAGCTGATGCTGGAACGGATATAGGTCGCAAGCTTGTCGGTCTGAGTCCGCGCCCGATCAACCTCGGGGACCACAGCCGTGAGGCTTGACCGGTACATCGACGCGATCACTGCCTCGATGAGTCCGTCCTTGGAGCCGAAGTGGTACAGCACCACGCTCATCGCGATACCGGCGCGTTCGGCGATCTTTCGGATTGAGGTCTGCGGGTAACCGACCTCCGCGATGACCTCGATGGCGCAGGCGACGATCTGATCGCGGCGAGCGACCTCGGTGAAGGTGCGCTCAACGTCGGATTTAGATCGCATGATCGAATCATAGATCAATTGATCTACAGAAATTCACCCATTTGTGCAGGTTAACGATGCGTTAACGGCTATATACCATCTTTCACGCACCCTAACCCCCATGGGGTACTCTGAGATTTAGCTGAGAATCAGCCGAGGATCTCATAAGTTGGGAACCAGGTGAACCTTGAAGCCGTTGAACAGGGTGAATGCATCAACGTTGATGTCTTTGGCAAGTGATGTTCGCTTCCTAGGCCATTAGCAAGATGACCGAGCGGAAAGGAAACACCACATGAAAAAGTCACTCGCTGCAATCGTCGGAGGCGCTGGCATCGCTGTAGCCGTCGCTGTTATGGGCGCCCCTGTCGCCCTGGCGGGGCCTACGCCTCCTCCGGTCTGCTACGCCAACGAGACCAGTGTCAACGCCACGGAGCTGCGTCCGTGCCTGGCTCCGGGCGATGTCGTCTACGAGCAGGGCGCGCACCAGCCGACCTATGAGGGCGCCAACCCGTTGGTTCCTCTGGGCACCAACCCGCACGTCCCCTACGGCACCAACAAGAACAACGCTTCGTAACTAGATGTAACTCAGCTTCATCTTCGACGACGCAGAAGGAGCAACAATCATGAAGAAGATCGCGACCGCGGCGGCGTTACTCGCCGCCGCGGGTTTGTCCCTGGCCACGGCCGGCGCTGCCCTGGCCGGTCCCGCGGCGGACCCGGACTCCGTCATCAATGACCTCAAGTCCAACGGATACAGAGTCATCATCACCAAGGTGGGGTCGGACCACCCGTCGCAGTGCACCGTTCAGGGAGTGTCACAGCAGTCTGGCGTTCAGAATGTGCAGCCGGGGCGCAACATGCGCAACCAGCCGACGACGGTTCCCACCGCAGGACAAAAGGTCGCGTACGTCACGCTGGCCTGCTAGCTACCCCATGGGGTGGTGGCGACACCTGGTAGTGAGCGATCTGCCAACGATCCTCCTGTCGTGTCGCCACTATCCCGATGAGAACTGAGACCGCGGGTCGATGGTCGAATGAGAACTCGGCCCGCACGTATCCGAGTACCGCTAGCTTCCCCAGTAGGCGAGCTTCGAGGATGTCGTACGTGACTCGCATATCGCGCGGCTGCGCGGAGTAGTACCTCTGTACTCCAGCGCGCCCCACGCTGTACGGCTGAAGTCCTTGAAATATTGCATCTTCGGTGAAGACCGCGGCGATAGCCTCGGGTCGATGCGCGTTGACCCCTTCCTGCCACAGTGCGAGCAGCGGATTGAGTATTGCGACTGCTGTTGCGCGGTTGCCCATCTCAGTGCCCCGCGCTCTGGCCGCCATCAACGTGCAGAATCTCGCCTGTGACAAAGGGGGCGCGCTCCAGGTACAGCACGGCGTCTACGACATCTGAGGTCTCGCCGAGACGTCCTACCGGGTGCAGGCTCGCCAGCGCGGCCAATGTTTCTTCGGAGGCGTCGTTGTGCATCGGCGTGCGGACAATGCCCAGGGCCACAGTGTTGACCCGGATTCCACGCGCCGCGTACTCGACTGCCAGTGAACGAGATGCCGCATTCAGTCCGCCCTTGGTCAACGCGGCCAATACTGACGGAACCTGCGAATTGGCCTGGTCGACAAGGCTTGTCGAGATGTTCACGATGTGCCCGCCGTCGCCTTGTTCAGTCAACACTTTGAGAGCCGCGCGGCTGACTTCAAAGAATCCCCGTACATTCACGCCCGTGACAGAGTCGAAATCCTCGTCCGTGTACTCAGTGAACGGTTTCGCGACGAATATGCCCGCATTGTTGATCACGGTGTCGATGCGACCGAAACGTCTAACCGCAGAAGCGATCACGTGTTCCCCCACACCGGGCCGGGAGATATCGCCTGCTACGGCGAAAACTTCTGGATCGGTGCTGTTCCCGATAGATCGGGAGTTTGCGACAACGGCGTATCCGAGTTTGCGATAGCCCTCGACCAGCCCGGCTCCGATGCCCTGTGAGGCGCCGGTGATGACCGCCACTTTCTGTGCAATTGACATGTTGATCGCTCTCCTTCTCTTCTTAGCTCGTCTAACCGCGTCGCGGGCGTACACCTTCCTGAAGGCTCTGTCTTGTTTGCTTATTGCTAAGAGGCTGCGGCTAACAGCGGTCTACGATGTGTGGGTGGAACTGCGTCAGTTGCGGTACTTCGTTACCGTCGCCGAGGAGCTGAACTTCGGCCGTGCCGCTGACCGGCTCCATATCGCAGGACCTTCTCTCTCACAACAGATCAAGGCTCTCGAACGAGACCTGAAGGTGCAGCTGTTCGATCGTGACCGGCGGTCGGTATCGCTCACCCCGGGTGGCGCGACCCTGCTGCCAGAGGCTCGTGCCTTGGTGAACCGCGCGGATGCGCTCCGGCGCGCTGCTGCGGGACTGAGCCCGACCGAGATAGTGCGCATCGGATATGTGAATTGGTGTCCCACCGACTGGGCCGAACGTGCCGCCGGTGTGGCGCAGCTGCGCGTGGATGCCTGGGTGATGCCATCGCACATCCAGGCCGCGCGCGTCGCGAAGGGCGGCCTAGACCTGGCCATCTGTTGGGTACAGCACGCCGACCTGGAGGGGCTGCGTCTGCGTGCGCGAATCGTGGGGGCCGATCGGCTCTATGCGGTGGACGTGGGAACTGATGGGTCACCGGTAGATGCCGGGAGTGTGCTGGCTCTCGTCGATGCGGATGAGGCCAGCTGGGAGTCGTGGAATCGATTCGCGGAGCAGTTCGCGGACGAGATCGGCGCTCCCCTGGAGCGTGTCGACGGCGGGGGTGTCACGGGCCCAACGTTTTTCGAGCACGTACGTAGGCTTCGCAGGCCGGTCCTGGTGAACCCGAAGGGGCTCCAGACCCCGGTTCCACCCGGTCTGATCGCGCGCCCCATCGTCAATCCAACACCGTGTTGGACCTGGTCCTTGGTACTCCGAGAGGACGAGGACAACCCGACCGTCCATGCGGTGGTTGATGCGCTGACTCGTGCGACGGGGCCACTCGGGCTCGACGGGGTATGGCTACCCAAGGATGACCCGTATAGTGCTGCGGGATAACGGAATTTGTTGAGAGGTATTGCAGTACAGTCGGATTCGACTCTCTGCTCGCAGATGAGCCTGGAGTGGCCCGGTGCGTGCGAGCACAACATCCGGACGTGAAGTGGATTCAGAAGCGCAAGAGCCGGTTCGGTGGCCGACATCATGGGTGAGCTGGCGGATTTTCGGCGCTAACCGCGCAACCCCGGAAAAATGAGTGTGACGTCCAGTTTTATCCCGGTGGAAGGCGTGCGCGACACGGAATGAAGTAGCGCGCAAGCTATCCCACAGAGTGGGACGAGCACTGCGAAAAAGGTGGGATGGGTAACAGAAATTTTCCTGCGTTAATACAAGAGATGCGCGGATGTATGGGAAAAGTGACCAATGTGGGTAGCGCGCAGCAAATTACGAATGCAAGCCAGAAAGCATTCAACAAACCGTCCATGTCCTGCAGGTTTATTGGACTGGACGGACGGTTGCACGTGCGCTACCGTAATCAGTAAGCCGTTGGTGGAGAGTAATTCCCGCCATAATTGCCAGCAAATATGACGCAAGCCACATATTTTGGTAGGTCGTCAAGCTCGTTGTTAGCGTCGCGTCCCATGTCTGATCTCGCTGCTTTGCTGGCGTTTATCCATCAGGTCTCGGGTACGCCGTATATCTCGGGCGGAGACTCCGCACGGGGCACCGACTGCTCCGGCCTGGCCTCTTGGGTGTCCAACGTCGCCACCGATCGCCCCGCGTTCGGATCTCGGTTCAACACCGGGAACCAGGAGCGCGCGCTCCTCTCCCGTGGTTTCAAGTACGGCACCGCCCCTGGTGCACTGGTGATTGGCTGGAACGGCGGTCATACCGCTGTCACATTGCCCGACGGTACCGCCGTCTCCAGCGGCGAGGGAGGTGGCGTCAGGATCGGCGGTGGCGGTGCTTACCAATCGCAGTTCAAGCGCCATATGTACCTGCCGATGGACAACGCGGACGAGGCCGGGGCCAGCCCGTTGGATGTGCCTGCCCATGCGGACGGTCCCGAGGTGATCCCTGTGTCGGTACTAGCGCCGCATCCCGGGCCGGCACCTGCCGATGAAGCTCCCGCAGAAGCGGACTCCGTAGAGATCTAGAAGGATTCTCAATCATTCGGTGCCACCCCACAATTGGGGTGCACCAGTGTTGTCACTCACTTCTCCCGTTGGGCGGGAGAAGCTCCGCATCCGCTCATAGGGTTGTGGTTGCCTGGACCCATGAATGGCAATTCGGCTCTGCTGCAAGCAAAAAACGTCATCGTCACGGGTGGCGCTCGCGGTCTCGGTGCGGCCTTCGCGCACCGGATTGTGTCGCATGGCGGCAGAGTCGTCATTGCCGATGTGCTCGATGACGATGGACGGCAGCTTGCCGCCGAGCTCGGTGACTCCGCGCGATTCGCCCACCTGGACGTGACCGATGCCGACCAGTGGCGGGCGGTGGTTGCGACCACACTCGCGGAGTTCGGCTCGGTTACCGGCCTGGTGAACAACGCAGGGATATCCAGTGCCTCGCTGGTGGCAGATGAGCCGCTTGAACACTTTCGCAGGGTGATCGATGTGAACCTTGTCGGCGTCTTCATCGGCATGCAAGCCGTTATCCCGCCGATGCGCGCAAGTGGCGGTGGTTCGATCGTGAACATCTCGTCGGCGGCCGGCCTCGTCGGACTCGCGCTCACCTCCGGCTATGGTGCGTCGAAATGGGGTGTGCGCGGTCTGTCCAAGGTTGCGGCTGTGGAGCTCGGGCCCGAGCGGATTCGGGTCAACTCCGTACATCCCGGCGTCGTGTACACCCCCATGACGGCCCAGGCCGGGTTTCAGGAGGGGGAAGGCATGATGCCCATCACTGCCATGGGCCGGGTGGGGACCCCCGCTGAGGTAGCCGGCGCGGTCACCTATCTGTTGTCGGACGCCGCGAGCTACGTCACCGGGGCCGAGCTTGCCGTGGACGGCGGCTGGACGGCCGGCCCCACCTTGAAAACGATGACGGGTCAGTAGTTACGAGAGCAGGTTCGTGATCTCCTCTGCGACCTGCGCGGGCAACTCCAGCTGCGGGAAATGAGTCGTGCCGCACAGGCGTGCGTAGCTGAACCAGGGGTTGCGTGACTGGAACTCTTCGTGGAGATCATCGTAGGCGGTGCGTTCCGGCCTGCAGAAGATGTGGTGAACGCGACGCGGTTCGGTCAGCTTCTCCATGCGCGACATGGGTGAGCCCCACGCGGTGTACGCATCTTCGATGATTCGTCCGGCTCGTGCCCATACGTCGAACCCGAATCCACCCATCTCGCAGCGGATATGCCGGTTGACGGCCGCGTTGCCGCTACCGGCCAGCCAGGCGTGAAGGAAATCAAGGCGACTGGACTGCCAGCGCAGTGGATCGCGAAATGCTCTTATGCCGCTGAGGAATTCGGAGGGGGCCTCAGACATGATGAGATCCACGATGACGACGCCTGGCACCCGCGCCGCGCCGAGACGATCGGCGATTTCCAGCGCCGGCCACCCGGCATGGGCATGAGCAACGGGGACGATCGATTCAACGCCGAGGGCGTCGAGGAAGCCGATGACATCTGAAACCTGTTCCGCAAGAACAAAGTCAGCGACGGCCGTGCGGTCAATGCCATGGCCGCGCCAGTCCATGCGAAGGACGCGATGGTGGGGGACCAGGTAGGGCAATAGCTCGTCGTAGACGCGGTGGTCGTGCCCCCACCCGGTGAGTAGCAGGATTGCGGGGCCGTGGTCGAGGCCCTGATCATCGAAGGTGAGCTGCCCACCGTTGATGGTGATGGTGTACATCGAGACTCTCCTCGGTTGTCAGAGGGTGGTATCAGAGAGCAGCGTGAACGCGGACGGGATGTACCCGCACGATCGCCTCACCGGGTGCGCCGTGCTGCTCGTCCACGTAGGCCACGGCGCGCTCGGCTCCCAGGTACCGGGCGGTGATGTCGATCAGCGTGGTGCGAACCTCGGACTCGTCCGGTTCCAGCTTGGCTTCACCCTGGATCTGGACATAGAGATAGGGCTCGGTTGGCGTTGCCACGGTGATTGCGGCGCGCGGGTCTCGTTGCAATGCCCTGACTTTCAGGGTGTCCACATGCGTAACGAACTGCAGGTGATCGTCGGCGAGCCGATACCAGATGGGCAGAACGAGCGGGCGTCCGTCGGTTCCGAGGTACCCCAGCTGACCTACCAGTGCGGGAGTCGAATCGAGGAACTGGCGGACGGATGGATCGTGGATCGAGGTCATGAGTCCACAACCTAGAATCTCAACCGGACTTGAGGTCAAATTCGCCCTTCCTTCGGGAGGCGGTGTGCCGGAATAATGCGTCGGGTGACCCGCGTACTCGCGATCGGAATGGCGATGCTGGCGCTCGTCGCGAGTGGACCGCCCGCGGGATACGCACACGCCGATCCCCAGTCGTGTGTCGCGGGAGACCCGGCTCGCCCCCAGGCTGAGCTGTTCGCGACCAACAACACTGCGATCATTACCGACCCGGCCGATGGGCGTCTGCGGGACCCACTCAATGACTTCTCGCTGCAAGTGAGCGCGATGACCGTCCAGAACCTGGTGCTGCCCGTGCGGTCGACGCCGGTCGACGGTGTGTATTGGTCGCAGGACAACAACCGCATGACCTACGAGCGGTCGCGCGCCTTCGAACTTGCCTGCGTGGATCGCGATGATCTGCAACGCATCGGTGAGCAAGTGGGCCGGCAGTTCGGTCAGGAATCGGTGCTCACCTTCGAGTATCTGTCCGCGGGGGACGCGGGGATCAACGCCGTGGCCGTGGAGGTTCCGGGTATCGACCGGGTGCGTTTTCACGACGCGCTGGCCGCGGACGCGACTGCGCGCGTGGCGTTGGCCGGCGGGTCGGTGACCGAAGACGGGTGGTTGATTCTGATCGCGGATATCCAGGATGTACAGACGGCGCGACGCCTGGTCCAGGCCGCCGGTGGCCGTTGGCGGGACGCCACTATCCGGTACGGAAAGCGTGAGTTCGTGGAGGCGGCGCCGTAACGGATTCAGCTGCACCATCGGGTGCCGAGCGGATTCCACGGCAACTGGGTTCCTAGCGCCGGTTGAGCTGCTACCAGGTATCGACGACAGATCTGCGCGGCGGCAGCGGTTCTCGCATGGCCGCGGCGAATGTCGAGGCGATGAGCGATCGGGTTTCGGCCGGGTCGATCACGTCGTCGATCTCGAAAATCTGAGCGGCGTTGAGCGCCTTGGCATTCTCTTGTGCAGCGGCGGTGCCTTGACGCACGGCTTCCTCCCGGGCAGCCTCGTCGGGAATCGCCTCCAACTCCTTGCGCAGTCCCAGCCGCACCGCGCCTTCCAGGCCCATAGGCCCCAGATGCGCGCCCGGCCAGGCCACCGTCAGCAGCGGTTCATGCAGGCTGCCGCCGGTCATGGCTTGTGCGCCAAGGCCATATCCGCGGCGCAGGATGACAGAGACAAGCGGTACGCGCAGTGCCGCCCCAGCGACGAGCATGCGCGACGCACGCCGGACCAGTGCCTCGGCCTCCGCCGCGGGACCCACCATGTAGCCAGGGCAGTCGACCAACGAGAGCACCGGCAAGCCGAAGGCATCGCACAGCTGCAGGAACCGGGCGGCCTTATCCGATGCGGCGGCGGTGATCGCCCCCGCCATCACCATCGAATTGTTGGCGAGGATGCCGATGGCGCGGCCCTCGATGCGTGCGAGCGCCGTCACCATCTCGGGCGCGAACTTCTCTCGCAGGAACGTCACCGACCCCGCGTCGGCCAGCGTCTCGATGATGGGCGCCACCGGATAGGCCCGCCGCGCACGTTCGGGAATCATTGTCCGCAAGACGGTCTGGTCGGCTGCGTGTCCGGGCTCTGTTGCCCCCTGGAAGTATCCGATGAGTCGTTTGGCGATGGCGACGGCCTGCTGCTCGTCGTCGACGACCACATCAACCACACCATTGGGTGACTGCACCGACAGCGGCCCGACCTCATCCGGATGCACCTCGCCGAGCCCTCCGCCGGCGATCATGGCCGGGCCACCCATGCCGATGGATGTGTCCTTGGTCGCCACGATCAGATCCGAGCAACCCGCGATGACGGCATTGCCCGCAAAGCACCGGCCCTTGACCACCGAGATGCGCGGCACCACTCCCGATAGCGCGGCCCACAACTTGAATGCGCGGACATCGAGCATCGAGACCACGGGATAGTCGGTATCGCCGGGACGCCCGCCGCCGCCCTCGGCGAAGAACACCGTCGGCAGCTTCATGCGTTCGATGAGATCGAACAGTCTGTCCTTTTTATGGTGGCCGAGCGCGCCCTGCGTTCCGGCGAGCACGGTGTAGTCGTAGGACAGCACGGCGCAGGCGCTGCGGTCGGCGCCGAACATCTCACCGTTGACTCGTGCCGTCCCGGCGACGAGGCCATCGGCGGGTGTGCGGGCGATCAAGTCGGCGATGTCACGCCGTCCACGCTGCGCGGCGATGGCGAATCGCCCGTACTCCACGAATGATCCCGCATCCACCAGATCGGCGATGTTTTCGCGCGCGGTGCGACTCCCTGTCGCATGACGGCGGGCAACCGCATCGGGCCGGGCCGCGTCCTCGGTAAGCGCACGTCGCCTCAGTAGCTCGGCGTGTTCCGGGCGTAACGGTTCATCAGCCATGATCCGAACTCTTCCATAACGCCCCGAAACTCTGCGGGAACTTTTCCTCACGATGATTCGACCACTCCACCGGTGCCCTGTGTGGGCTAGGCAGTCAAAGGAGATGCGCAGTGGATTTGGTCACCATGCTCGGGATGCCGGGGGAAGCCCTCCGGGCGACGAGGGACGACTGGCGTGGGTCGCTCACCGACGTGGTGCTTCAGGCCTTCGCGTTGCACTTCGACCACAACGGGTTCTATCGCGCCCAGTGCGACGCCGTCGGCCTGACCCCGAATGACATTCGCGACTGGGCTGACCTGCGGCGCATCCCCCTGCTTCCGGTCAGCATGTTCAAACAGGCTGGGGCGCATGTGCTCATGACCTGCGGGCTTGAAGATGTCGAGATTGAGATCCGGTCCACCGGCACGAGCGGCGTGCCGTCGGTGGCGCGACGTGATGCGACGACGGTGACCCGGGCGTCCGTCGGGATCTTCGGCGGATATCGGGACTTCTTCGGCATCTCCCAGGGTGCAGGGCTGTTCCTGTGCCCGTCCACCGCCGAGGTGCCCGAGATGGGCATGGTCAAGATCTTCAATCTTCTCACCGGCATGCTCGACGATCACCGCTACATCGTGCGCGAGTACTCCTTCGATCCCGAGGAGGCGTTGGCGCAGCTGCGGAGCTGGGAGGGGAGGATGACCCGGCACCTGATCGGTCCACCGTTCATCATCGCTCGATTCCTCAAGTATTTGGAGCTCGAAGACATTCCGCTCACTCTCGACCCCGACTCGCTGATCATCATGCTCGGCGGCTGGAAGCAGTACACCGGAAACTCGATCAGCCGAGACGATTTCAACGAAAAGGCGCAGCGCGTGCTGGGCATCGACCGCACCCGCATCCGGGATATGTACGGCATGATCGAGTCCAACATGCTCGCCATCGAGTGCGAGCATCAGCGCAAGCATGTGCCGCCGTGGTGTTACATCTCGATCCGGGACGTCACCGACGCGGCGGTCGAGCTTGAAACAGGCAAAACCGGCGGGATAGCGATCCTTGACGCATTGAATACCGCGTATCCCGGTTTCCTGCTCTCCGACGACATCGGTGAGGTCGACGAGGGCGACTGCCCCTGCGGCCGCACCGGTCAGACCGTGAAGTTCCGGCGGCGCCGTCAGGGCGCCGAACTTGGCTGCTGCGCCGTGAGTATCGAAAAATACATCGACTCACGGGAAGTCGTCGCCGAGTGTGAGCTGGTTCCTGCCGGAGCTTCGTCGCAAGGGGCAGGCGCCTAGTGCCCCGGTTCAGTCCGACGGTGGTCGACCACTTCACCAACCCACGCAACTCGGGCCGTCTGGCGCAGGTCGACGTCACCGCCTTCATCGGTAACCCGGTGTGTGGGGACCAGATCCTGTTGACCGCGCAGATCCAGGAGGAGGTCGTGAGTCAGGTCGGATTCGAGGCTTACGGATGTTCGGCTTCCCTGGCGGTCGCGTCCATCCTGACCGAGCGGCTCGCCGGTATGTCGGTGGAAGCGATCGCGACGATCGAAGCGACGCAGGTCGCTGAATGGTCGGGGGGCCTCTCGCCGGAACAGCAGCACGTCGCAGCCCTCGGTGCTGACGTCGCGCAACGCCTAGCCAACAACTACCGCAATGGAATTGACGAAGATGTCAGCACCCTCCCTGGAACTTAGTCCGCCCGCGCAGGCGGCGCCGTCCGAGATCTACTTGGACTACGCCGCGACCGCACCCCTGCATCCCCGGGCTGCACAGGCGATATTGAGCGGACACCGGCTGGTCGGCAATCCGTCGAGCCGCCACGGCGCCGGACGTGATGCCGCCGATGCCCTGACCGATGCCCGGCAGAGCATCGCGGCGCTGTTCGGAGCCGATGCGGAGGAGGTGGTGCTGACTTCCGGTGGAAGTGAGGCAAACACCCTGGCGTTGTGGGGAACCTTTGCCGCCGTGGGATTTCGGGGCCACCTCGTGACCTCATCCATTGAGCACCCGGCCGTCGTGGCGAACGCTCATGCGCTGCAGGACTTGGGTGTGGAGGTGACCTTCGTGGATCCCGCAGCGACGGGACATGTCGACGCCGGGGATGTCGCTCGGGCGCTGCGCCGCGACACAGTGCTGGTCTCGGTGATGCACGCAAACAACGAGACCGGCGCCATTCAGCCTGTTCGGGAGATCGCCGATTCCGTCATGCGATCGGGCACCGCGTTCCACGTGGACGCCGTGCACACGGCAGGCAAACTTGACCTGACAAGCCTTGGGGCCACGATGATCTCGGTGTCGGCGCACAAGTTCGGCGGCCCACGCGGAATGGGTGCGCTACTGGTACGTCGCGGACACCAGCTGTTGCCGGTCATGCGCGGCGGACCGCAGGAGAACCGGCTGCGTGCGGGCACGGAGAACGTGCCCGGCGCACTCGGCATGGCCGCCGCGGCCGATGTATGTCTGCGCACGGCGTCGATGGGATACCGGCTGGGCATGCGAGACCGGCGCGAGCAGCTGATCGACGGGCTTCGCCCGCTGGGCGGTGTGCACCTCAACGTGACCGAACCGGTACTGGAGGAGACCGTCAGCGTGCGCTTCGACAGCATTCGCGCCGACACGCTCGCCGACGATCTCGACATGCACGGCATCTACGTATCCACCGGATCGGCGTGCCACGCCGGCGAAGACTCGGTTTCTCATGTGCTGCAGGCGATGCGGCTGACCGAGGACCAGGCGCGGGGCACGGTGCGATTCTCGATGGGGCCGGACGTGTCGCCGGAGGACGTCGAGAGGGTCATCGCCGTCACTACCCGGGCCGTGCAGAGGCTACGTGCCATGGCAGGCGGGATGGTCCGATGATCGTCGCCGTTAAGAACCTTGTCGCCGAGCGTGCCCGTTTTGTCCTCTCGGTGATTGGGGTTGCCGTCGCGGTGATCCTGGTGCTGGTGATGTCCGGCGTTTTTGTGGGCACCACGAATCAAGTCACCACTTACATCGACCACTCCAAGGGTGCGGTGTGGGTAGTTCAGCCCGGGGTTTCCCAGATGTTCCGTGCGGTGTCGTGGCTGCCAGGCGACGGCAAGGACCGGTTGCTCAAGGTTCCCGGTGTGCAGTCGGCGGAGCCGATCCTCGGCCTGCCATCTGATTTCGTGCACAATGGCGGCCACACCGCGTACTTCGTCGTCGGATACGACACGGCCACCGGTGTGGGAGGCCCGTGGTCATTGTCGGAGGGCCGCAACGTGAGTGGGTCCGGCGAGGTCGTGCTCGATCGAGTGCTGGCCAAGAAGAACAAGATTCACGTCGGTGACACGGTGCAGCTCGTGGACGGTGATTTCACGGTGGTGGGTTTGTCCAACCAGACCGCCGCCGTGGGCAACTTCTACGCATTCATCTCGCTGCCGGACGCCGCGCACCTATTGCGCGCGGGAAATCGCGTGTCCTACTTCCTGGTTCATCCTGCCGAAGGATTCACCGCTGACCAGGTCGCGGACTCGATCCGAAAGGCGACTCCCGGAATGGACGCGCTCACCTCGGCCACTTTCGCCGAGAACAGCCGGGCGATTGTCATCTCGATGATCGGGCGACCACTGAAGACGATGATCGGGATCGCCGCGCTGGTTGGGGTGGCGCTCGTGGGGTTGACCGTTCTCGCGGTGACCACCGAGCAGATGAGTGATTTCGGAGTACTGCGCGCATTGGGCGTTCGTCCGGCGCAGTTGTGCGGCACCGTGATTACCCAGGCCGTCCTGATCGCCGGGCTCGGATACCTGTTGGGCGCGGGTGTCACCTATGGGGTGCAGTTCCTGGTGAAGGATCGGCTGGGCGACGTCACGGTGGAGGTCACTCCAACCATGCTCGCCGCGATGGCGGCGGCCACCGGCGTCATGGCGATCATCGGGTCACTGATTCCTGTCCGGCGAGTGACACGGATCGACCCTGCTCAGGCCTTCCGGAGGTGAGCTCGATGAATCCTGTGCTGCAACTTGAGAATGTGGAGCATCAGTACGGCAACGGCGACGCGGCGGTGCGAGCTCTGCGGGGTCTGGATCTGACGGTCAAACCCCACGAAGTGGTGCTGGTTGTCGGTCCCTCGGGTGGAGGCAAGACCACAGCACTTCTCGTGATGGGACTGCTACTGACCCCGGGGTCGGGGCGCGTGCGGATCGACGGCGAGGATGTTGGTGAACTCGGCGAGCGGGAACGAGCGCGGATCCGATTGGAGCGCTTGGGCTTCCTATTTCAGGAGTACAACCTGCTCAACGCGTTGACCAGCGCGGAGAACGTGGCGCTGCCATTGCGTTATGCCGGTGTCAAGAAGGAGGCCGCTATCGCGCGGGCTAAGGAACTACTGGCCGAGCTGGGGTTGGCGCACCGGACCAACCACCGCCCGCCGGCGCTTTCGGGTGGCGAGAAACAACGTGTGGCGGCAGCCAGGGCTCTGGTTGCGCGCCCCGGGCTGGTGCTCGCCGACGAGCCGACCGCGAATCTGGATTCGGCCACCGGCAAGAAGGTGGCCGAGCAACTTGCGGACGCCGCGAGGACTCAAGGGGCGGCGGTGGTAATCGTCACGCACGATCTGCGCCTCACGGGAATCGCTGATCGTGTGCTGCACCTTGAGGACGGCGTGCTGCTGGAGAAAGAGGAAGAATGACTGAAACCGTTGTGCTGCCCGATGATACGGAAATCATCGATGCGCTCCGAGACGCCTTGGCTCGGCTGCTTCCACCGGAAGATCTGACTCATGTCGACCTCGACGAGGTTGATGCCGATTCCCCGCTACTCGCCCTGCCCGTCGACTCCGTGGTGCTGATGGCGCTGATGAACGAGCTGGAAGACAGGTTCACGGTCTTCATTCCGGAAGAGGAAGCCTTCGCGTTCACGGTGGTGGGCGATATCGGTGCCTTCATTCGTCAGCGCCTTAGCGATAAGGCGAAACGCCGCGAACAGGCATGAGTGATATTGCGATTCGTCAGCATGTGGAGACGAACGCTCCGGCCATGGCGTCCGGTGCGATCGACTACGCCCTGCTGCTGTGCTCGGAGCTGGAGCAGATCGACTTCTATGACTCTCGTAGCCATCTGTACACCCTTGCTGCGGTAAACCTGGTTCTTACCACGCGGATTCGTGCCGCGGCGCTGACCGCACGGGGCCTTCAGCGTGGCGACCGGGTGGCAATGATCGCGGCGAATGACGAGGAGTACCTGACCACGCTGCTGGCAGTGCTGTTGCTGGGTGCGGTGCCGTGCGCGATCGCACCCCCGCCGACTCCGTCGCGTCCCGATTCAGCGGGTGTGGCGCATCTGGGTGCGGCGCTGGGGGTGCTGAACCCGGCCATGGTCATCGCGCAACCCCGGGTGGCGGTGGCGGTCGTGCACCCGGCAGTTGTGACGTATGACGAGCTGACCGATGCCGATCCGATTGACTTGCAAGGGTGTTCGCGGCCCGATCCCGGAGATATCCACCACATCCAGCTGACCTCGGGATCGACCTCGGCTCCCAAAGCGGTGCTGTTGACGCATGGCAATGTGGTGCACAATGCCAGCACAATCGCTTATGGCACAAGGGCTTTACGCGGGCGTGATCGGGTATTCAGCTGGCTGCCGTTCTACCATGACATGGGATTCATACAGGTGCTGGCGGCGCTGCTCTACGGCCTGCGGGTCGGGGTGATGACCCCGATGGGATTTCTGCGGGATCCGATGTCCTGGCTGCGGCACATGTCCCAGCACGGGTCGACACACACCGCGGGCCCGCCCTTCGCGTATCGAGCGGTATCGGAGGCGATCTCACGCGGTGGAGCACCCGCAGGCCTGGACTTGTCCGCGTTGCGGCACGCCTACGTCGGTGCCGAGCCCATTCCGTTCTCGGTGCTGCGTGGGGTCACCGAACGACTTGCACCGCTGGGGATGCGGACAGATGTGTTGGTGCCGTGCTACGGCATGGCTGAAACGGTGCTCGCGACAACCGTTGCGCTGCAACCTTGTGCGCCCGACGCTTCCTCCTTCGGCAGGGTGCGGGTTGGTAGCAGGCCGGACGACGGTCAGCCTGTCGTGTCCTGTGGGCAGGTGGTTGATGGCTTGGAACTCCGGATCGTCGCCCCGGACGGCGCGCTATCGCCCGACGGTGCGGTGGGCGATATCCAGGTGAGCGGGCCGTCGGTGATGCTGGGCTACTTGACCGCAGACGGTGGTGTCGACACACCCCCGGATGGCTGGCATGACACCGGCGATCGAGGCTTTCTCGCCGAGGGGCAACTGTTCGTGGTTGGCCGGCACAAGGAGATGCTCATTGTGCGCGGCCGCAACTTCCCGCCCTATGACATCGAGCGGGAGATCGACGGAATGTGCGGCGTAGGTGGAGTGTCCGTCGTCTTCTCCCTGCGCGATGAAAGGCGTGCCCGCGAGTCGGTGATCGCCGTCGTCGGAACCCGGGCGGCGGCCGACGAGTATGAGGAACTTCGCACACGCATCGCCGGCGGGGTACGCGCGGCCTTCGGGTTCTCCCTTGACGAGGTGGTGCTGGTGCCGGCCCGGACAATTCCCCGGACCACCAGCGGGAAACGTCAGCGACTCACGGTGCGTGAGGCGTATCGGGCCGGCTCGCTCAGCTAGCTGTCAACACCGAACAGCTTTGCGCCATTGCGGTAGAGAACATCGCGCATCCAGCTGTCGTCGATACCGGGCACGGCCCGTAGCGCGGTGATCGCCTCGGCATATCCATAGGGGATGTTCGGGAAGTCGCTGCCGAAGAAGATCTTGTGCCCTAGATCCATAAGCCGCGGGTAGGCAGATTCCGGAAAGGGCGCCTTCTCGTTGGAGAACGTGGTGAAGGCCATGGTGGTGTCGAGACATACCTCGTCGTACCGCGCAGCGATATCGAGGAAGTCGGAGTACTCGGGCATACCCATGTGCGCGACGATCAGGCGTAGTCGCGGGAACTGCCTCAGTAGCGCCCGGATTGGCTCGGGCCCGGTGAATTCGCCCGGCGCCGGGCCCGAGCCGCAATGGATCACCACCGGAACTCCGGTGTCCTGAAGAAGGCCCCACACCGGCAGGAGTAACGGATCAATGGGAGAGAACGCGCCAACCTGAATGTGGACCTTGAAGATGCGGGCCCCAGCCTCGATCGCCTCGCGCACATAGTCGAGCGCATCGGCCTCAGGAAAGAAGGTGGCGGTGTGGAGGCAGTCCGGTGTCTGCGCAGCGAATTGGGTCGCCCACTGATTCAGCCACGCAGCCATCTGCGGTTTGTGCGCATAGATCAACGAGGTGAAGCGGAGCACTCCGAACTCCCGCAGCGTCTGCACCCGTTGGGACTCCTCGGCGCGGTAGGTGATCGGCCAGGGTCGCCCGATGAGCGGCCCGGCCGAGTCGAAGTAGGCCCACACCTTGTCCATGACCGATTTGGGCATGAAGTGGGTGTGCACATCCACGATCCCTGGGATGTCCAGCTCCTGCCAGAGCTGTCTGACGGGCGCGGGGTCGAAGTCTGACGCGGGCATAGACCTATCTATATCAATCCGCTTCTGACGGGTTGCGGGCGCTGGCTCAAGCGTGAGACAGCCTGCCCGCCGCTCCGCGATGGGCGGTTCGTAAAACCGGGCACCCCGCTGGGGCTGGATACCCTATGGGGGTATAGTCGCGATTGGAACGGATACCCGGTGAGGGTATCGATAGAAAGGATGGCAATGCGCTCAATCGAGTATCAGGTCACGGGGATGACATGCGGACATTGCGAGATGTCGATTCGCGAAGAGGTTGGTGGGGTCGAGGGCGTCGAGAGTGTTCAGGTCAGCGCGACGACCGGCAAGCTCCTCGTTGGCGGGTCCGATGAGGTCGATGGCGCGAAAGTCCTGGCTGCAGTAGCCGACGCCGGATATTCGGCGGTCCGCGTCGCGTGAACGCGACAGGACGATTGGCCGTTTTCACCGCTGTTCTGGCGGTGGGGTTCGGCAGCGCATATGCCGCCGCTGCGGCCGTTGTGCCCGACAGCGTGGTCACGAGCTGGGGCACTAGCCCGCATACGAGAGAAGGAAACAAAATGACGGAACACAAGGACATGACGGAGATGGCGCAACACGGTTCAGCCGCTGATTTGCAAGGGCTGTCTTTGAGCCGTGATGGGTACGCGCTCTCGCTGGTGGAAGCTCCCGCAACCGCCGGCAAAGAGGGCGACTTACGGCTGAAGATCCTGGGGGCGGGCGGCGTCCCGGTGGTGGATTTTGCCGCCGCTCACCAAAAGCGGCTGCATCTGATCGTCGTTCGCTCGGATGGTGAGAGTTTTCAGCACGTGCATCCAAGTCTGGACACTGCTACGGGGATCTGGACCGTGCCGTGGAGGTGGGATGCGGCGGGTAGCTACCGCATATTTGTCGACTTCCGCCCCGCCGATCGACCAGATGCGACCCAGATGACACTGGGGCGCACAGTGGAGGTGGCCGGAAATTTCGTTCCAGTCCGGTCCAACGATCCACGGGCAATCGACCATGTCGCGGGATTCACCGTTGAACTCGACGGCGACCTGGTTGCCGGTACCACGGAGGATCTGACGATTACCGTCACTCGGGCCGGACAGCCGGTGACCACGTTGCAGCCGTACCTCGGGGCCTTCGGACATCTCGTCGCCTTGCGTGGCGGGGATTTGGCCTTCCTGCATGTGCATCCCGAGGGCGCAGAACCTGCTGCGAACCAGCACGGAGGCCCCACAATTTCATTCGCGGCTATGGCACCTACGGCTGGCCAATATCTGCTGTACCTGGACTTCCAGGTTGATGGGAGTGTCCACACCGCCAGGTTCATTGTTGACGCCGCGCAGCGCAACGAGAACTCGAAACCCAGTGATGTGCATCGCCCCGATCACACCGGCGGTCATTGATGACGATGTCACTACATCCGGCGAAGACTCACGGTATCGAGTTAGACATCGGAGGGATGACCTGCGCGTCCTGCGCAAACAGGATCGAGCGCAAGCTGAACAAACTGGACGGCGTAGATGCCACGGTTAACTACGCCACCGAGAAGGCGACAATTTCTGCGCCGGAAGGATATGACCCTGAATTATTGGTCGCTGAGATAGAAAAGACTGGCTACACCGCATCGCTGGCGCTTTCTGCTCGTCATCGCACAGACCCAGATCGTGAACCCAACGGGGCAGTCTCAGAGCTACTGTCTTTGCGGAACCGGTTGCTTGGTGCCATCGTGCTGTCGGTCCCGGTCATCGCCCTGGCGATGCTGCCCGCCCTGCAATTTACTTACTGGCAGTGGGCTTCGCTCGTGTTGGCGTCGCCAGTTGTTGTATGGGCTGCCTGGCCGTTTCATAAGGCGGCGTGGGCCAACCTTCGTCATGGCGCAGCGACGATGGACACATTGATTTCGGTCGGCACCATCAGCGCGTACGCGTGGTCGCTGTATGCGATGTTTCTGGGTACGGCAGGCACACCCGGCATGACACATGGGTTTTCTCTGACGATTCAACCTTCTGACGGCGCAGCAAATATATATCTTGAGGCAGCTGCCGGGGTCACTACCTTCGTCCTGGCAGGTCGATACTTCGAAAAGCGCTCCAAGAGGGAAGCCGGTGCGGCGTTGCGAGCCTTACTTGAGCTCGGCGCCAAAGAAGTCTCAATCTTGCGAGACGGAATGGAGAGCAAGGTCCTGGTCGACGAGCTAGTCGTCGGTGATCTGTTTGTTGTCCGTCCAGGTGAAAAGATCGCCACCGACGGCGCCGTGGTGTCCGGCGTCTCTGCAGTGGACGCGTCGATGTTGACCGGCGAGTCCGTTCCTGTCGAAGTGGCCGAGGGTGACCTTGTCTCGGGGGGCACTCTCAACACCAGTGGCCAGGTAGTAGTGCGGGCCACTCGGGTGGGGAAGCACACACAGCTGGCTCAGATGGCCAAACTGGTCGAGGCTGCACAAACCGGCAAAGCGAACGTGCAACGCCTCGCCGACCGTATCTCAGGCGTGTTCGTACCGATCGTCATCACGATCGCCACGATTACCCTTGGCGCGTGGCTTGGCGCCGGGTTCCCGGTGTCTGCAGCGTTCACCGCGGCCGTTGCTGTACTCGTGATCGCCTGCCCGTGTGCCCTAGGCCTCGCCACGCCGACAGCCTTGCTCGTCGGCACTGGACGAGGGGCACAGATGGGCGTTCTCATCAAGGGGCCCGAGGTGCTGGAGTCCACCCGTAGAGCCGACACCGTGGTGCTGGACAAAACGGGCACTGTGACGACCGGGAAGATGGCCCTCGTCGAGGTGCTCTCCGCGCCGGGCACCGATCGGGCCGAGGTTCTCAGACTGTCGGGTGCGCTCGAGAACGCCTCGGAGCATCCGATTGGGCAGGCGATTGCGCGAGCAGCCGCTGCCGAGATACGGGACCTGCCCACACCCACGGAGTTCACTAACGTGGAAGGCAGAGGTGTGCAGGGGATCGTGGACGGGCGTGCTGTGCTGGTCGGCCGCGAATCGCTGTTGGCAGACTGGTCGCAACATCTGACCGACGAGATGGCCAAAGCCAAGGCCGACGCGGAGCGCCAAGGCAAAACGGTTGTCGTCGCTGGGTGGGATGGGCAGGCCCGAGGTCTCCTGGTAGTCGCTGACACCGTGAAGCCGACCAGTTTGGAAGCCGTTGCCGAGTTGCGCAAGCTTGGCTTGACCCCCGTTCTACTGACCGGAGATAACGCTGCAGTCGCACACCGGATTGCTGCCGAGGTCGGTATCGAGGAAGTAATCGCCGAAGTGCTCCCCATGGACAAAATGAGTGTTGTCGCTCAGCTCCAGGCCGAGGGCAAGGTTGTGGCCATGGTTGGCGACGGCGTCAACGATGCGCCTGCGCTTGCTCAGGCCGATCTTGGCCTGGCGATGGGCACGGGCACTGATGTCGCTATTGAAGCTGCTGACATCACGTTGGTACGTGGGGACTTGCTCAGCGCTGTCGATGCCATTCGGCTGTCGCGCAGAACGCTTGGCACTATTAAGTCCAATCTATTCTGGGCATTCGCATACAACGTAGCCGCAATCCCAGTTGCTGCCATGGGGATGCTCAACCCCATGCTTGCCGGTGCCGCAATGGCGTTCTCCAGTGTGTTCGTGGTCGGAAACAGCCTCCGCTTGCGTGGCTTCAAGAGTATTTCTGCCTGAAGGCGCAATCGATGGTTCCAAATAATAGAGGGAAAGGTAGCTATAACATGCCCGAAAATAACAAGCGGGGAATGCCCGATGTCGAATCCAGTACCGGCTCATCGTGCTGTTGCGGCGGTTCCGCTGACAGTAAAGTTGACGAATCGGTTAAGGAGGATGTCAGCGGCGAGTGAGTAGGAGCCGGGAGCCCTAGATCACTGAACTGGAAAGAGGCCAGGAACTCGAAAAGGGTTCCTGGCCTCTTTCTGTCCCGCGCCTGTGCTGCTCGCACGTTGATTCACGTCATCGGATGGCGCCATTGTCCGCACCCCGGTACGAGAAGGCCACCGCTGCGCCCATAACCAGTCGTGGCCGGCGCCGGGGTTGGGTTGGGGTGACACGGATCTTGTCATCGCTCGGCCTGTGGAGCAGGCCGAGCGATGACGCCTACCTGCCGACAATGAGATGGGGCTCTGCCCGGTCCGAGGAGCCGTGAGCCTTGATTACACGGAGATGTCCTGTTGCCGGTGTGGGCCGTGCCGCCGGGCACACCGATCCTGACTGCAGCCCCGCAAGCCGGACTCGCGAGCGGGGGTGCAGCGTGCTGGAGACGGTCGGCGACCCGATGCCACCATGGCGGTCATGCAGATCGAAGCTCCAATGTTGCCTTATGGGGCTTTGCCCCGGCACGCGAGACTTCGGTATCGACCCACCTGGGCCAGACATCGCTGGGGTGCGCTTCGTGAGAGGATCGACGTCTGGACCGTGCTCAATGGTAGTTATCTCTCGACGGTCGTAATTCGGGATGGGACGTCCGACGTCACTCGGTCAATGCGCTGTGGCCACCAGAACCATCGGCCGAGGAGCCGGGCAATAGCCGGCACCATGAAGGCGCGCACAACCAACGTGTCGAGCAGTAGGCCAATACAGATCGTGGACCCTACCTGCCCAACCGTCCGCAGGTCGCTGACTACCATCGCCAACATGGTGAAGGCGAACACCACTCCCGCGGTGGTCACCACCCCGCCCGTGCCCCCCATGGCGCGCACCAAGCCGGTCTTGAATCCTGCACTAACCTCTTCTTTCAACCGGGAAATCAGAAGTAGGTTGTAATCAGACCCTACGGCCACCAAGATAATGAAAGAGATCGGAAGAACCAGCCAGTTCAGATCCTTTCCGAGAAGGTGTTGCCAAATTAAAACGGACAACCCAAAAGCTCCTGCGAAGGAAAACACCACTGTGCCGAGAATGACAATGGCGGCAGCGAAGCTTCGGATGATCACCAGCATGATGATAAATATCAGGGCCAGAGCGGCTATTGCGGCAATGACAAGGTCGTATTTTGCGCCGTCCTTGATATCCCAGAAATTAGTTGCAGACCCGCCAATGTATACATTCGCGCCGGCTAAGGTGGTGCCCTTTACGGATTCGCGGGCAGTTTCATAGACCGACTGGGCGCGCTCTATGCCTTCTTTCGACATGGCTTCGCCTTGGTGGGTGACAATGTACCGTGCTGATTTTCCATCTGGAGAGACGAAGAACTTCAAGGCAATTTGAAAATCCGGATTATCAAAGGCTTCCGGTGGCAGGTAGAAGAAGTCGTCGTTCTTCGCCGCATCGAAACTTCTTCCTAGATCTCGCATGTTGCCAGCAAGATCAGAAAATTGCGGCATGAGTGCTTGAAAAGTACTCTGCATCGTAAGTAGCAATGTCTGCATACGGGATGTGTTGTCGAGCATGTTGCCGAACTGATCGGCCATCTTCGGCAACGCCGACGCAAGAACTCCCGAGCTCGTCACCGAGTTGTCCATCTCGTCGACCATCTTGTCTAGACCGTCCATGAGATCAAAAACAGACCGCAAGGCCCCGCAGATCGGGATATTGAAGCAGTTCTTCTCCCAATAGAAATAGTTCCGTAGAGGTCTAAAGAAGTCATCGGCAGTTGCCAGTTGATCCCGCATCTGCCCGGCGATGTCTCGCATCGCCTTCGATGTATCGTGCCCCATTGCGGCAGCGGCGGCTTGCTCGTTAGTTAAAGCTTGCATACGGCGAGTAAGAGCGAGCATATTCGTGAGGGTGTCTGACATTTTCGTCATATCGGCCATGCGATCATCTATGAAACGCATATTTTGCCCGATTTTACTGCCCATGTACCCGAGCGAGAAGGGTAAGGAAGTGTTTTCCAGTGGAGTTCCCAATGGGCGGGTAACGCTTTGCACCATCGCGACTCCAGGCACCCGGAACACATTCTTCGCTACCCTATCGAGTGCCAGCATGTCGGTAGAGTTCCGCAAATCATGGTCCGACTCTATGAGAAGCATTTCGGGGGAAAGTTTACTCTGTGGAAAGTGTCTATCTGCAGCCTGATACCCGAAATTTGAGAGAGTATTCGAGGGCTGATGTTCCCGCTCGTTGTAACTAATCCGTAGCGTTGGCAGTGTAATCACGCCAACAAGGACAGCAGCGCAACTGGCAACCAGGATTGGAACGGGCCATCTGACAACACTGGTCCCAATTCGGCGCCAACGCCGAGTCTTGATTGGCCGCTTGGCATCGAACCACCCGAAGCGGCTTCCCACGGTCAAGAGCGCAGGACCTAGGGTCAGCGCCGCTGACACAGCAACGAGCATGCCTAAAGCGGAGGGTATCCCCATCGTGCGGAAGTAGTTGAGCCGGGTGAAACTTAAGCAGAATGTTGCTCCGGCAATCGCGAGACCCGAGCCTAGTATCACAGGTACTACACCGCTGAATGCTGTGTAGTATGCGGATTCTCTATCTTCGCCGCGTTGTCGTGCTTCTTGATAGCGGCCAAATAGGAATATTCCGTAATCCGTGCCCGCACCGATGACTAGCGACACCAGCATTGAAGTAGTAAATGCTGAAACCTGTGATACACCAAGGTTCCCGAAAAGTGCCGCAATCCCTCGGCTTGACATTAGCTCGATAATGACGGTGACCAAGATCGTGAGCGCTGTAGCGATGGATCGATACACAATGAGAAGGATTGCCGTAATCATCACGAGAGTGGCGAGCATCAGCCGATTCAGGCTTTCATCGGCGGTCCGAAGTGAATCCGTGGCAAGTGGTGCAGCCCCCGTGACATATGACTTCAGCCCTTGGGGAAGGGGGATGTCGCTCACTATCTCTCGAACGGCGTCTATGGATTCGTTGCCGAGCGCAGCACCGGTGCTACCGGCAAGACGAATGAGAACATAGGATGCCTTGCCGTCCGCACTCTGGTTTCCCGCTGCTGTTGTGGGGTTTCCCCAGAGATCCATGATGTATTGCACATGTTCTCTATCTTCCGATAAGTGCTTCAGCACGTTGTCGTAGTAACGGTGAGCCTCATCGCCGAGGGGGTTCTCGCCCTCCAGCACGATCATGGCTACGCTATTGCTGTCGGATTCCTTGAATAACTCACCAATCCGGATCATCGCTGTGGACGACGGTGCATCATCGGGAACCAATGGCACTGCACGCTGATTTACAACTACTTCTAACGGCGGTACGGCGCCGTTAAGTGCGAGCATTATTAAGACCCACAACACCATTATTGGTATTGACAGTTTCCGGACAATTTTTGCGAACAGCGGACGCTTCATATGCGTGTGGCTCATGCGGACAACACCGTGCAGGAGACGGCCGCGTGTTCGGCGGTTGAAGTGTGTTCCGAACGAGCCACACCATTAACCTTTATGCGGCACCCGACATAGTTGCCATCAGTCTGCACCATGATGCTCGCAACTGCTGCCGTCTTAACTGTTGTTTCCGTGTGAGACCACGGCAATGCGGTGATATCCACCTGGTTTGGCAGTGTCTCCACGTCAAGATAGTTGAGACTTCCCGATTGCCGTACATCTCCGAAGACTTCGTACGTGATGTTCTTTGGGTTGAACTTGACGATTTGGGAGCCGATTCCGGGGACTGCAGTGGAGGGCTCGCGGCCTGCGCCGAATCTTCCACGTACCTGCCAAACCGACGCGCCGGCGACCGCTAACACGATCAAGACGGCGAGGCCAAGCCATGTCCGTTTGAGAGACGAGAACAACATCGTGATTACCCCTCGCAGTTAGCTCAGAATCGAACGACGAACTGTTCCGACCCTCGAGTTGGGGTCGGAGTTCTGTGGCGGTCGAGGCCTAGCCAAGGCTCCGTCATCTCGTGATTCCGGAGGGGCGACGGCCAGTCCGATAGGAACCCTATACTGGTATGGGGTATATAACAAGTGGCCATGTCGCTTGCCTGGCGGTGGGCATGAGCCCTGTTCATATACCCCCAATGGGTATGATTGACGCGGAACGTCGCTTCCGTGCCGAGTAATGGGATGGTCCGCTGGGGTGTGTGCGTATGATCCAGGACTCGTACGGTGTCCAGAGTCGGAGAACGCTCTTCGGCGAGGGGTTCGCTCACGCGCGGACATAGAAGTTCGGCGAATGAGTAGGTTTGCCGGTGGGCGGCAACTCACACGAGCTTTGAGCGCGGTACCTGCGATCGCATACGGTCGGTGGTACCTATCTGGGGTCCCTGTCTAGGGCATGAGAGATCTCCGACGAAGTGAATCGCTTCAGACACGAACCCGGGCGGCGGGGTCCGGGTGGTGAGTCAGGGCGCCATCGTCGTCGACAGGCCAAAGAGCCGACGAATCAACAGCACTCGAAGGCCCCATCGATGTGGACGCGTGGCGGTCCCGGTGATGGAGCGTTCGAGGCGGTCAAGAAGCTGTTCGATGACGGCGTCATGCGCCGGGACCACGAGCGCGGCGAGTTTGATCCAATCACTGAAACCGCATTCAAGGTCGAGGGTGTGCCGAACCAGCACTCCGGCACGGCGGGGCGCCGCCTCGAAGACATGCCTGCCGTCGATGAGGTTCCCGTTCACGCTGTCGAAGGTGAATTCAACGAACCGTCGGGAAGTGTATGCGGTGCATGTGTATCCAAAATCATTGGGCTCCAATCGGACCCGGGCCAGAGTTGATCCGTAGGCGATCTGAGGGTGGCGAACAACGGCTCGATTGCGTCGAGGTTTGTTCCTGGGAACAGCCGTTCGTGAACGTTTCTGACTCGCCAGCTGGGTACGGCACTACGGCCGGTCCAGCGGACGCGCGGACGATGGAACGAGCTCATACGCCCAAGTCAATCAGCCCGTCGGGAATGAACTCGGGTGTGGTGGGACTTCAATAGACACGTGAACATCGATCTGACTGGTAAGACCGCTTTAGTCACTGGGTCCACGCAGGGCATTGGGCTGGAAATTGCTCGGCAGCTTGCCTCCAGTGGTGCGCGTGCCGTGGTGAATGGCCGCTCGCAGGACCGCGTGGAAGAGGCGATCGCCGAAATCGGGCTTCAGAACGGCAGTGTCATCGGAGTCGCCGCGGACGTGTCCACTGCCGAGGGAGTGGAGCTGCTCCGCGAGCAGCTCCCCGAGGTGGACATCCTGGTCAACAACTTGGGCATCTTCGGTGCCGTCCCGGCACGTGAGATCACCGACGAACAATGGCGGAACTACTTCGAGGTGAATGTGCTGTCTGCTGTGCGCCTTATCCGGGCGTACTTGCCAGGGATGATCGAGGCCGGATGGGGTCGCATCATTCAAATCGCCAGTGACTCGGCGATTGTCATTCCGCAGGAGATGATCCACTACGGGGTCTCCAAGACCGCGTTGTTGGGGGTCACGCGCGGCTTCGCGAAAGATGCCGCCGGCTCAGGGGTGACGGTGAATTCGGTCATCGCCGGGCCCACGCACACGGCCGGCGTCGAGGACTTCGTCTATCAGCTTGTCGACAAGTCGCTGCCCTGGGATGAGGCGCAGCGTGAATTCATGAAAAAGCATCGGCCCCAGTCGCTACTGCAGCGGTTGATCGAACCGGTGGAGATCGCCAACCTGGTCGTCTACCTCAGCTCCCCATTCGCTTCCGCCACCACAGGCGCCGCGGTTCGTGCGGACGGCGGGTACGTGGATTCGATTCTGCCTTAGCGGCCGTTGGTCGTTGCGGAATGCGTCTCGTCGATGTTCAGAACGGTGACGAGGGTGCGCACCCACCACCGTCGCTGTTGGCGGCCTCGGCTCGCGTCTGGTTCGAGAATGCCGGCGCTGCGGCGAAATGCCGAGCCGTAAGCAGCTTCGGTGGCCAGCGCCTGATGCAGAGCGGCGACGGCAAGACGGGTGTCCTCGCGGCGCGGTCGGCGACCGTGGGATGGCTTCCGGGCAGCATGCAGGGTGTCGACGACGGGATTGAGTAGGCCTGCACCGTCATCGCGCCACCCTGCAGCGTGAAGGGCGATGGCCAATTCTCCGTAGCCGTCTTCGTAGACATCTGCGATGCAGTCCACCAACTCAGACACCTGTGCTCCGCGACTTACCCAGTCGTGGGTGGCGTTGGCGACTGCATCGCGGATCCTGGTACCGCCGTGATGCAGCAGTGCCACGAGCAGACCGTCGCGGTTCTTGAAATGGTGAGCAACACCCGCATCGGTCATGCCGACTCGGGTGGCGACGGCGCGCACCTCGACTGCGTGCGGACCGGACTCGACGAGAAGCTCCTCAGCGGCCTTGAGTATCAATGACTTCGCCTCATCGGGGCGTCGGCGAGTTCGAGGCTGACTCATACGGTCAAGTTTACCTTGACATCTCAAAGTATTGGTTTTACCTTGAGCCTACAAGGTATAGCGCATCGAATGGAGGGTTCAGTGATGCTGACGTTCGAGGAGAAGCTGCCGGGTGTTGACGAAGGCATCTCGCTGCTACCGCTTTTTCGGGGCGTATGGCGCGTGGCTCGGTACGTAGTGCTGCCCACCACGCCGGTCGGTACGCGCGTTGTCATCGAAATTCCGGACGGCAGACTGGAGGGGCGGGGGATTTCCGCGCAGACTCTGGGTGGCGCGAATGCCGATTGGTTCGTTATCGGGCCGGACGGCACTGGCACCGCCGATTATCGAGGAACCATGCAGACCGCAGGCGGCGCGGCGATCTACATCCACGGCCATGGCCGCTGCGATATGTCAGCGGGCTTTGCGGCCGGAGCGGTCTTGCGTGGACATGCACATTTCGAGACCGGCAGCGACCAGTACCGCTGGCTGAACAAGGTGCACGCGGTGTTCCGTGGCGTTGTCGTCGGTGACGGCTCGGCGGGCAACGGTGTGTACCACGACGAGTACTTCGAGGTCCGCTGATATTGGGTCGAGCTCGTCGCTGTTCTCCCGAAACACCAAAGGGCCGCTTCCGTAGGCTGGTTCGGAAGCGGCCCTTAGTCTTTGGCGGGCTAGTTGATGCCGCCGATGAACTGACCGCTGGGTGGCGGGGTGTAGCGCATCTGCGGGCCGGAGTTGTTCATCGTGTACTGGCCGGTGCCCAGCCGAGCGTGATCCCGGTTGTTGCCCCCCGACCCGTTGTTGCCGGCGCCGGCGACGACGGCGGAGGTGGGAGAGGCGGTCAATTCGATGGCGGCGAAGCTTGGCACCAGGATCGCGAGACCGATGCCGGCCGCGGCGACAACGCGGCTTGCGTTAGTGAAGATTGCCTTCGAGGTTGCGGTGATGGCGGTCATTGTGTCTGCGCTCCAATGCTTTTGAAGATCTACTTGCGATGCTTCTAATAACGTGAGCACTATCTGTTGCCATCCGCGATGGCCTGTGATAAGTCAGTCAACCCGGTGCGGAATAATCAGGGCCACAGGCCTGTTCGATAAAGCTAGACAACCGAATACGCAAAACGCGGACTCCCACGGCCATATGACCGAGGGTGGTCCGCGTTTTGCGTACTTGGCCCTATTTCAGTTGTGCGTGGGGCAGGAGATGTCGACATACACAGTCGAGAAGGCGGTGGCACCGCTAAGCCCCTCGACGCCGGTCACCACACACTGCGACAGCGGTGCGTCGGCGATACCGTTCAGCTGGACCGTGTAACCCTGCGCCTGCAGTTGGTTGACGGTGTCCGCGGCGGACGACCCGCCTCCGGCGGAGGCCGAGGCCTGCGCGCTGAACGCAAACGAAGCCACTGCCATCGCTCCGAGCGCGGCGACTGCCACCAAGAACGAAACCGCCGACCGGATGGCCGACCGGGTGAATGAAGTGATCGGGGTGTTCATGGCGGGTCCTTCCACCGTCGGAAAGTTCTAACGTTTATAGGAACCTCTAACCATTAGAGGGTATTTCCGCGTCACTGTTAGATAGGCCACATGGTTACAAGTGGCGCTATCCATTAGGAGGGATACAGTCGTGGCATGGAAACGAGCACGTCGGTCACCATCGCCGCCATCCTCGGTGAACCGCTGCCCGTGGAACTGATGAACACGGTTCGTGGTGGGCGCGGGGAGGTTCGGGATGCCCTGGACGGCGACGAGCCGGTGCACGCATGGCTCAATGCGATGGCGGATCGGATCCTGGCCGAATCGGGTGCCCACACGATTGCCTTCTCATTGGAGGATGCGCAGTTCGTCGCCGGTGACCTGCGAGCCCTGCGCGACGCCTTACGGTGCCTGGCCGCCGAAGTCACTGAGGATCCGAGACCGCCGACGTCCGGGATGACGCACAGCCAGGCCGTCGCCACGATCAATACGCTCGCCCGTGCTCGGGCGGAGTTGGTATGGCCGGTGGACGGCGAACCCAGTAGGGCCGCGACGGCGCGCGGATCGCAGGCACGGCTGACCGTCGGCTTGATCGCTCGTCAGGCAGTCGACTTCTTCGGCGGTCCGGAACGCCACCAACTGCGTGCCTGCCTGGCGTCACACTGCGTGCTCTACTTCGTCAAGGAGCACCCTCGTCGGGAATGGTGCACGCCGAAGTGCGGTAACCGTGCTCGGGTGAAGCGGCATTACGACCGCCAAACCGTGGCGGGCTCCTAACCGTTGTCGGTGACCGCGCGCCGTTTCTCCAATAGCACCTTGGCGGCCGTCGCGGCGGCCGGGAGGGTCGACAAGATCGCGACCACCAGGATGATGACGTCCAGGTGTTCGCCAACGAAGGCGACGTTGCCCAGGAAGTAGCCGACCATCGTGAGCCCGATACCCCACGCCGCGCTACCGATGGCGTTGTACAGCAAGAATTTTGGATAGCGCATTCCGGACATGCCGGCGATGACCGGGGTGAAGGTGCGCACCACGCCGATGAACTGGGCAACCAGCAGTGTTTTGGGTCCGTGCTTATCGAAGAACTCGCGAGAGGCTGTCAGATACCGCTGCTTGAAAAAGCGAGCATCTTCCTTCTTGAACAGCGCAGGACCCAGCCGGCGTCCGATGAAATACCCGCATTGGCTACCGAGCAGAGCCGCCACCGCGGCACACGGCGCCAGTACTTGGATCGAGACAGGTGAATTCGGCTGGGCGGCAATCAGTCCTGCGGAGAACAACAGGGTGTCGCCGGGTAGAAATGGAAACAGCAGGCCGGTCTCGATGAAGACGATGACCATGACCCCGGCCAGTACGGCGCCACCGAACAATCCGCCCGCGCCCAGCCAGTACATCGGATCCATGACGTCCGCGGGCGCCAGACCCATGTCCATGGCTGGAAGTTAGCCACGGAAGATTGCGGGATAGGAAACAACACGAGAACCCCACCTGGCGCGCTCGCGGTGGGTGGGCGTTCCGGCATGACGGACATGTAGCAACCGGGCGAATACTCTCGACGTACGGAGGTTCGCGGAATACCGTGGCAAGCATGGCTCGCACCACCTTCAGTGTCGCGACGTTCAACATGTACAACCTGCAGGACGCGGACACACCGCTCTACCCCACCTCGAAGCCGTGGACTCCCGAGGAGTTCAAGCGCAAGAGCGAATGGGCAGCATGGCAATTGGGCATCATCGGGGCGGACATCGTCGGGATGCAGGAAGTGTGGAGCAAGAGCGCTCTGGACGCGATCCTTGCAGTGGACCCACAGGGTCTCGCCGATGAATACGACGTGCTGGCCACGCCGGCGGTAGGAACCTCCATCACCTGCGCCGCGCTGGTTCGTAAGGGCCTTTTGACCGGAAAGCCCAGGTGGATAACCGACTTTCCCAAGGCTGTGCGGCTTGAGTCCAGGGACGACCCCGGGGACCCGCAGGCGCCCGTCATCGACGTGTCGATCAAGAGCTTCTCCCGGCCGGTGCTGAACTTCCAGGTGCAGCTGCGCGACGACGAACCGCCCACGGAAGTCTTTGTGGTGCACCTCAAATCCAAACTTCCCACGCAGATCAGCAAGGAGGCCTGGTACAAGAAGTCCTCGGCGACGTATCGGCCACATCAGCAGGCGCTGGGTGACGGGATCTCAACTATCCGCCGGACCGCGGAGGCGGTGGCGGTGCGGGTGCTGCTCAACGGCGTCATGCGTGACACGGAGACTCCGGTCATCGTGCTGGGCGATATCAACGACGGCAAAGAGAGCAACACGGCGAACATCCTGACCAGCCAGCCGCGCTATCTCGTCGGGGATTCTCAGGGTGGCAGCGACTTTGGGCTCTACTCGGCGCAGACATTGCAGGAGTACCGGGACACACGCGACGTGTACTACACCCACGTACATCAAGATCTGCGGGAGTCACTGGACCATGTGCTGGTGAGCGAGCAGTTTTACGACCACAGCCGTAAACGGGTGTGGCTCTTCGACGGACTACTGATCAACAATGACCATCTCAACTTCGAGAATCACCGGCAGACCGGTACCGGGGACCACGGCATCGTCAGGGTGAGCTTCAAACACGACCCCGTGAAGTGACTTTCCCCGGCTCTATCGCGCGTTGAGTGCTTGTTCCAGTAGCTGATTGAGTTCGGCCTGGACCTTCTCCAGTGGTGCCGTATCGCGGTTGGCGCGCGCCAGTATCAGGCCACCCTCGATCGCCGAGACGATCAAGGTGGCTAGCCCGCCCGCCCGCTCCCGCGGAAATCCCATATCGGAGAGACCAGACATGATGAGGTCCTGCCACGACTGAAAGATGGCGTCGGCCTGGGGAATGAGACTGCTGTCGATCTCGCCGCCGCCGATCGCCGCTGAGGCGATCGGGCAGCTGGCCCCAAAATTTTTGTCTTGCAGAATCTCTATCCAGAAATTGACGTAGTGGTTGACCCCGCCGCCGGGGCCGGCCGCGAATGCCTCGGTGATTGTTGTGGCGGTGATCTGGCCTGCTAGGTCGAGCGCCTCGCTGATCAGCTGGGCGCGCCCGGCCGGGAAGTAGTAGTAAACCGAGCCCCGTGGGGCGCCGCTTCGGGCGATCACCTCGTCGACGGTAACGCCGGCCGCGCTTCTCTCGGCCATCAGCTCAACGGCCGCATACAGCATCCGCTGCTTGGTCTTGCCTCTGCTTACCTTCTGCGGAGCCTTCGCGACGGCCACCGGCCAACCACCCTTTCTGCTCTGCCATGGTCACGGAGCCCCATCAGTATATAGATTATGGTATCTACCATATGTTAGATTGCCGAAGTCAATGGCCGACTGGAGCACGCAGCCTGCCTCAATAGCTCGAGGAGAGAACATGGCAGATCTACGAACAAGCCAAGTGATCGTCGATGGGGTGCGGTCCCCGCTGCTGATCGCCGGGCCAGATAGTGGCGAGACGGCAGTGGTGTTCATTCATGGAAATCCGGGCTCGTCACACGACTTCCGCGGACTGCTTGCGGCGGTCGGCGATCACGCTCGGGCGGTGGCTCTGGACATGCCGGGGTTTGGGCAGGCGGACAAGCCCAGCGGCTTTCCGCAGAATGCGGTCGGCCACGCATCACATCTGGATGGCGTGTTGGCCGAGCTCGGTATCACGAACGTCCACCTGGTGCTGCACGATTTCGGCGGCCTATGGGGCTTGACCTGGGCAGCCGCCCACCTGGGCCAAGTCGCATCGATCACTCTGATGAATACCGGTGCAGTCTCTGAGCACCGCTGGCACTGGCCGGCGCGGCTGTGGCTCACCCGGCGGATCGGCGAGCTGGTCATGCGCCTAACTACAACTGCTGCGTTCAAACTGGTCATCCAATACGGCTACGCCATTAAACCCGCACCCACTCGGCTGCCCGCTGACTTCCTGACTCATATGGCGCGCGATTTCGATTCGGACACAAGGGATGCGGTGATCCGTCTGTACCGATCCTCACATCACTTGGGGGAGTTCGGCGAGCCTCTCGCATACCTATTGCGTCAACATGACATCCCCGCTCTGGTGATCTGGGGTGCGCGCGATCACTTCCTACCCGTTAAGCACGCCCATCAGCAGTTGCGGGCGTTCCCCTCCGCGCAACTGGTCATCCTGGATAAAGCTGGCCACTGGCCCCTGATCACCCACGCCACCGAAACCGAGGCAGCTGTGACCAAGTTCCTGGCACCACTACTCGCTCGCGGCAACAACCCGTCCGCACAACCCGCGGCCGCATTCCTCGAAGCAGCGCGGTGACCACGTGTCAACACAGCCAAAGGAAAAACGTATGAAGACAGAAATCACTCGGTTCCTCGAGGTGTACAAAGGAAATCTCAAGATTTCCGACGCGACATCGCGCGGCAATTTCGGCGCGTTCGTCGCCAGCTGGCTGCCGCTGGGCCTGAGTTTGTACGCACTGGTTCAGCTCGCCATATGGTCAGCCGAGCTGGCAACGAGCGCTACCCACCAGCCTGAGAAGCTGGGCGGTATCCTCGCCGAGAAACTGGGAATCCCCTTTCTGAAAACGTTGGGCGACTTCCTTTTCCACATCTTCGCTTGGGGGCATGGCAACCACGCCCCAGAGGTCATGTTAGGGAGTGTTTATGTTGTTTGGTCGCTGTTCCTGCTCGTTGCCGCGCGAAAGCCTCAGGCAAACAGGACCTTCATCGAATTCACTATCGCAGGAAACCTCGCACACTGGTTCGCCATGTCGATCATGGCGCTGACCATGTATGGGCAGCTGTACCACCTCTATACCGACTGTTTGGTGCCACTGCTCTCGGCGGCTTTCGTTGCCGCTGTGTGGATTCCAGCTCGGCAGTACTACAAAGCTGAGGGAACGCTCGCCTAGAGACACAGCGTCTTCTCGGGGATATCCCGGGTGCCACCGCGGTGTGCTGCTGTGGCCCTGCGCCGATGCTGGAACTCATTCGGCGGCCGCTGGTCGACCGCGACGATGTTGAACTACATTACGAAAGATTCTCTGCCCCAACAGTTGTGTACGGCGCCCGTTTCACCGTCGTTCTGGCGCGCAGCGGCCAACGGATCAAGGTGTCGGCGGACGAGAGTGCGCTGACGGCGATCCTGCTGACAAGGCGTCTGTGGAACCTGCGCGGTAAAGGTCTTGCCGGGCGGCGTGGAGCACTGCGACACCTTGCTCACTGCGCCCGAACGTGATGGGGGCGCGATGCTGAGCTGCGTATCGCGCTGTACGGACCGCTCCGGTGGTGGCGAGCTCGTCCTCGACCTCTGACGTATCTTCGGACCTGTCACGACACGCTGAGAACTCGCCGGTCGCCGAGTGGACTAGCCAGTGGCACGGTGAGGCTGCCCTGGACAGCGATCAGGATGCACGCCTTGCCGACGGCCTCCGGCGGCGTGCCGCCGTGCAACGCGATCTCTACGGCGTCATCGGTTTCGCGGACGGCCGCGTGTACTCCGTGGCACTGCGGAGTGCCGCTGGTGAAGTGGACGATCACGGCATTGCCGTCCGGGGAGCGACTCCAGGCGTCGAATGTCATCGGACGGCTGCCGAGGATTCGCGCATCGTCCTCAAATACGACCGATGAAGCGGCGGGGGGAATCTCCGTCGGGGTGGTGGCCGAGGTATCGGCCGCTGCCCGTGGCGTATCGAGCCCACGATCTCCACAGCCCGCGAGGAGGACGAGGGACAAGACTGCCATCACCACTGTGCGCATGTCTCCACGGTAGGCGCCCGGTCAGGCTATTTGGTGATCGGCGGCGAGAGCAGGGTACGGACCTCGTCGTCGGAGACCTGGTGAAAGTCCTCGTAGGCATCGCCCACCGCCTGGAACCGGGAGGGACATGACGCGACCACGAAATCGTCTACAAGGGAACCGAATCGGTGGAACGCCGATCGAGGGGCAACGGGAACAGCTGCCACCACCCGAGCGGGCGATGTTCGCCCGATCGCTAGCAATGCGACGCGCATTGTCGCACCGGTGGCTACGCCGTCGTCGACCAGAATGACCGTCTTGTCTTCGATTTCGATGCTGCGGTGACTCAGGTAGAGCTGTGCGCGTCGGTCCAGCTCACGACGCTCACGGGCGGTCACCTCCCTAAGCTGCTCCGGGCTGATTCCCATCGCGCGCACTATGTCCTCGTCGATGACCACCTCGCCGCCGCTGGCAATGGCCCCCATCGCGTACTCCTCGTGTCCGGGAACGCCGAGCTTGCGCACGACCAGTACGTCCAGCGGGGCACTCAGGGCTGTTGCGATCTCCCGTCCCACCGGAATTCCGCCACGCGGTAGCGCGAGCACCACCACGTCCTGCATCTTGTATGGCGCAAGGATGCTCGCCAGTACGCGGCCGGCGTCCTGGCGATCACTGAACATCCGATACGGGCGTGACATGTGCGGGTCTTGGGCTCGTGCTCCGAATGCCTCCATCTTCCAACGGTGATGTCGTGCTGACAACAGCCACACGCTGCACGGTCTCGAACAGCCGGCTGCGGATGGCCGACACCGAATGCGGGAGCCACACCGCCTGCACGGGAACCAATGGGGGATCCACGATCTCGACGACTCGCACCTTGCCGTTGTAGACGAGGCCCGGGTCGTCGGTGACGAACGCGCAATGATCGGGGTGCGCGAGCACCGCCGTGTACGGCGGGGTGCCCTGCACCGGATTGACCAGTAGTTGGGGCTCGAAACCGCTTCGGCGGCAATGCGAAACCAATAAGTCTGTGTAGAACGAGTGGCGGGGCGGTGCCCACACCACAATGGGATAGTCCGCGATCTCGGTGATATCGATCCGATCGCTGGCGGCCAGGGTGTGGGACTGTACGACCGCGATGCGCAGCGGCTGATAGTGCAGGGTGTCGGTGGCCAGGTCGGTGGGCATATCCACACCGCGGCGTAGCGCCAGGTCGAGCGAGCCGTCCAGGAGGCCGTCGCGCATGGTCCCCGGGAAGACCTGGCGGACGGTGATCGACAGGGTGGGGTCGGCGATCACCGCCGGCTCGATGATCCGGTAGACCTCCTCACTCGATATCGCAGGTGAGTGCCCGATGACAAAGGCCCGCTGAGGGTTCGAGAAGTTGCGTGTCGCATTGGCCAGCACACGTATTCCGGCGAGAAGCGGCCTTGCACCGGTATACAGCTCATGGCCGGCGGCGGTCAGTTGCAGACTGCGCTGCGCGCGTGAGAACAATTCGACGCCAAGGTCGCGTTCCAATTGACGTATGGCCGACGACAGCGCCTGCTGGGTGATAAACAGTTCCGCCGCGGCGACGGCCAGTGTCGGGGCCTCTGCGGCCACGACGAACTGAAACAATCGCCGGGAATCCAGCAAGTTGACCAGCGAACTACCTTCGGCTGTCGCGCTCATCTGCAATGACAACTCCTACTTGTGCTTATACAAGAATAATGTGGTTTTCCCTTGTGCTAGCTAAACCTACGATTTTGTATGGAGATGTGGGTAACTATGTAACCCACTCGCGAGGACGAGTCCACGGATGCGAAAAGGGAGATAATCGAGTGACGAATCATTCATTAAATGGTAAGACTGTACTCATCGCTGGTGGTGGTAAGAATCTGGGCGGGCTCATTGCGCGGGATCTGGCCGAACACGGAGTCGGCGCCGTGGCTGTGCATTACAACAGCCCGTCGAGCAAGCAAGCTGCCGACGAGACGGTGGCCGCGGTGGAGGCAGCCGGCGCTAAGGCGGTTGCATTCCAGGGCGACCTGACCACAGGGGCAGCGGTAAGCAAACTGTTCGCCGATACCGTCGAAGCAGTGGGGCGGCCCGACATCGCGATCAACACCGTCGGCAAGGTCATCAAGAAGCCGTTCGCCGAGATCACCGAGGAGGAATACGACTCGGCCAGCGCGGTGAACTCCAAGTCCGCGTTCCTGTTCCTCAAGGAGGCGGGTAAGCACCTCAATGACAACGGCAAGATCGTGACGCTGGTGACCTCGCTGCTGGGTGCCTACACCCCCTTCTATGCGGCATACGCCGGTACGAAGGCGCCGGTGGAGCACTTCACCCGTGCGGCATCCAAGGAGTTCGGTGAGCGCGGCATCTCGGTGACCGCGATCGGACCGGGCCCGATGGACACCCCGTTCTTCTACCCGGCAGAGGGCGAGGACGCCGTCGCGTACCACAAGACCGCCGCCGCACTCTCGCCGTTCTCCAAGACCGGTCTCACCGATATCGAGGACATCACGCCGTTCATTCGATTCCTCGTCAGCGACGGCTGGTGGATCACCGGGCAGACCATCCTGATCAACGGCGGCTACACCACGAAGTAGTCACTGCTGCGATTGTGACCTCGTCCGGGACGTCGAGGTCGCAGGGACTGGCCGCCGTACGTACTTGGCGAGTGGGACGCCCGCCAAGGCGACGGCGGCCAGTTCCGTCAGCACACTGATCACCGCATATGGCGCCGGATCCCAGCCCTGTTCGGAAAACCCGAACAGGCCGACGGTGCGGGACAGCGCGAACGCCACTAGTGCTCCGGCTGAACCCAGACCCGCCACTGCGATGATCCAGTGGGGTGCGCCTACGGCGATCAGCGCGGCCAACGCGAGGAAGACGCTGGCCTGCACCAGGAAGGCGGGACCTATGGCCGGAATATGCTGATACCCATGCATATACAAATAGGCATGGGTATACCCGCTGACGGCCATTGTCATGGCCAAGGCGAGGCGATATACGCTGTTCATGTCAGTTTATCCTCTTTAATGGCAAGGGCCTGAGAACCTTTCATGTAGCTGACCTCGCGGATGCCCAGGATGTCGTGCAGCTGACGGGCCGGCAGCGTCATCGGTTTCGGGGCCGGGCCGTCGCCCGGTTTGGGTAAGGGGTACGCCGTCGTCGTCCCGCTGTAGAAGGTGATGTTTCCCTCGGTCTTGGTGAACAGTTGGTGCACATGTCCGTTGAGGCACGTCACGGATGCAAACCGCTTCATGTAGCTCAGAGCTTGGGCAGAATCATCGGTACCCCAACCCCATTCGGGGTACATCGCAAATAGTGGGATATGACTGAACACGATGATTGGGGTGTCGGCAGATAGCGGTTCGAGATCCTTGCGGATGAACTCGAGCTGTTCATCGCCGAGGTGTCCTAGCTTCTTCAGGTGGAGGGTGTTGACCAGTCCGATCACATGGACACCGGCAATATCGAAGCTGTACCACCCGTCGCCACGGGTGCCGCCGCCGAATACGCCACGATACTTCTGTCCGGCGTCGTCAACCGAATCATGTTCACCCGGAACGGTGAAGACATGCGGGGTGTTGAGCCCGGACATCATCTGCTTCACCTGATCGAACTGCTCATCGGTGGCCAGATGTGTGAGATCGCCGGTGTGGATGACGAAGTCCGGGGTGTATCCCAAATTGTTGATCTGGTTGATCGCATGGCCGAAGGAATCAGCGACATCGGCATTGGCGGTGCCGTTGAATCCGATATGACTGTCGCTGATCTGTGCGAACCGTAGCGTCGGGCGGGTGTTGCTGACAGCCGTGGACGAACTCGCCACATGCGAAATAATCTCTCCGCCAGCGACAGTCAGCGCGACGGCGGCACCGAACCACGCGGTGTGTCGGATGAGCTGCCGCCTGCTCATGCTCTGCGGATCCTGTTCATGGGTCATTGCACTACCACCGTCGCCTTCATGAATGGGTGAATCCCGCATACGTACTGGTAGGTGCCGGCCTTGGCGAATTGATAGGAGAAGGTGCCCTGGGCGTCCATCCCGGGAGAGCGGAACGCGCCGTCCTCGGACACCACGTTGTGCGGCTCCTCGTCCCTATTGGTCCAAGTGACGGTGGTGCCTGTGGGCACGGTCAACGTGGGGGGATCGAAGGCGAAGTTCTCGATACTGACGGCGGGCCCGGCCGGGGCAGGCGAGGAGGGAGAGCCCGCTGTTGTCGGCATGGAGGTCATACCCGGCATGTTGTGCCCGGACATCTCGGGAGTGCCGGTGGCGTCGGGAGCGATCGTAATCGACAGCGGCGCATCGGATGTGGTGCCGCTGCCGGAACACGCTGCCAGCGGGATCGCCACCGCCGCCACTAGCACGGCGCAGCACAGTCGAGACATCTGCATGTTGGCCCCTTTCCGTGAATGAGTCCGCGGCGAGTCGCGAACCACCGCACAGAGATAGGGGCGGGGGTTACAACCGGATCAGACGGGGCGCTCGGGTGCGAACACCTCGATGTGACCGCCAGCCTCGCGCACTTCCAACTTCGGTAGCGGTTTGGGCGCGATGGGCAACTGGTGCGTGATCACCCGTCCGTCGGTGGTGAACGATGTGGTGTGGCATGGGCATTGCAATCGGTCATGCGCCCCGTCGAACCAGAGCTTGCAGCCCTGATGCGTGCACACACCCGACACGGCCTCGACCTGTCCGCCCACCCGACGCACGAATCCGTTGACGAATCCGAGGTCGAAGGGGTGCACCCCGCCATCGGGGACCGCACTGCTGGCGGCGACGCGCTGCCAACTCCCGGTATTGGGGACGATCTCGCCCGGGTCCTGCTGGGGTTCGGTCTCGGTTGTCTGCCTGATCAGGCGGTCGGTGGTGACGGCGACAGCGGCGGCGGCAGCTGCTGCCGAGGTGCCGACGAGGACGATCCGACGGGTGGGTGCTTGCCCCCGCGTCTCGCCGGAAGGCACTGGGCTCTCGCCCATCTGCTCGGCCAGCCGTCCCTGCAGGTTCGCGAGGAACTCTTGGCTCGGAGCATCATCGCCGGGTTGGCTCGCGCGCAGCTCGATCGCGGTCCGAATCTGTGCCGCTTCGAAATCGTCGGGGCGGAATGGCTTGGGCCGGCGACCCCGGAGCAGGTCGTCGACGTAGCGGCGCAGCCCACGCGGATTCATGACAGGTCCTGTTCGTTGATCTGGGCGGCCAGGCGCAGTGCACGGTGCTGGAGCACCTTGGCATTGGCGACGGTGACACCCATCTTGGCGGCGGACTCCTTGATCGAACAGCCTTGCAGGAACCGGAGTTCCAAAATCCGACGATAGTTGTCCGGTAGTGCGTCCAATACAGCCTTCGCGTGCTGCGGTGCGGTGCTGATGGACTCCTCGGAGTCGGGAGGCCGGTCGGCGATGTCCTGCATGTCGGGGATCGAGGTGATCTCGCGACCCAACGTCTCGCGCCAGTGCGCGGCGAGCACGGTGCGCGCAACCGTCCGCAGGTAGGCCCGCACCTCGGCCTTGGTCACGGCCAGGCGTAGCGGGCGCAGTGCGGCCAGGAACACCTCGGCCGTCAGATCCTCGGCATCTGGTTTGTTGCCCACCCGCGCGTAGATGGTGCGGTAGACCCAGACGGCATTGTCTTGGTACACGGACTGCCAGTCCGGGTAGTGATCGTCACCCGCCGGGACGGCCCGCAAGCCGCGCCGGGCGGTGGGATCACGTTGCGTCATCACCGTCGGTTGTCCCGTCCCCAAAACGTCCCTCGAGAGGCAGCTGGATGTCTGCCTCTGATGAGAAGTAGTGCCGGTGGTTACACGATGCGGACGGCCAATTGGTTCGGGGTAGCGTCACTGCAATGACGGGTGCTCTCGATGGGATCCGGGTGCTGGAATTGGGCACCCTGATCGCCGGGCCTTTCGCGGGACGGTTGCTCGGGGATATGGGCGCCGAGGTGCTCAAGATCGAGCCGCCCGGTGCACCGGATCCACTGCGGACCTGGGGTCAGGCAGAGGTCGACGGACACCACGTGTTCTGGACGGTGCACGCTCGCAACAAGAAGGCCATCACCCTGGATCTGCGCACCGAGGCCGGGCGCGCACTGTTTCTCGATCTCGTCGAGAAATCGGATGTGATTGTCGAGAACTTCCGGCCCGGCACCCTGGAGAAGTGGGGCCTGGGCTACGCCGTCCTGGCAGAACGCAACAACGGCATCATCTTGGTCCGCGTCTCCGGTTACGGGCAGACCGGTCCGGACGCGCACAAGGCCGGGTACGCCTCGGTGGCCGAAGCCGCCAGCGGCCTGCGACATCTCAACGGATTTCCCGGTGGACCACCGCCACGGATGGCGCTTTCGATTGGTGACACTCTCGCCGGGATGTTCGCGGCCCAGGGCGCACTGGCCGCGCTGTACCGGCGGACCGTCACCGGGCGCGGACAGATTGTCGATGCGGCGCTGACCGAGAGTTGTTTGGCGGTACAGGAATCCACCATTCCCGACTACGACGTGGGTGGGGTGGTGCGGGGCCCGTCGGGTACCCGGTTGGAAGGTATCGCGCCGTCCAACATCTACCAGAGCGCCGACGGCAGTTGGGTGGTCATCGCCGCCAATCAGGACACCGTGTTCCGCAGATTATGTGAGGCGATGGATCAACCGGAGTTGAGCACCGATGATCGATTCGTCAACCACGTTGCCCGTGGCCGTAATCAGGATGAGCTCGACGCGATCATCGCCGGGTGGGCGGCACAACGCCTGCCCTCCGACATCATCGATGTGCTCAGCGCGGCCGGGGTGATCGCCGGCCCCATCAATACCGTTGCCGACGTGGTGCAGGACCCGCAGCTCAAGGCGCGCGAGATGCTTGTCGAGCATTTCGACGAGCGCCTCGGTCGCTCGGTGCTGGGGCCCGGAGTGGTTCCTGTGCTGTCCGAATCGCCGGGCGGCGTCCGGAATGCCGGTCCGGCCAGGCCCGGGCAGCACAACGAGGACGTCTTCGTGGGGCTGCTGGGGAAGAGCGCCGCCGATATCGAGAAGCTGCACGCCGAGGGGGTGCTGTGATTCTGCCGGCCCACGTCACCATCCGCGAGGTGCTGCTGCGGGACGGACTTCAGCTCGAGGCACCGATCTCGTTGGCGGACAAGCTGAAACTTCTCGACGCGATCGCCGCGACAGGGGTGCGAGAGGTAGAGGCCACCGCATTTGTGTCGCCCTCCAAGATGCCGGCGCTGGCCGACGCCGCCGAACTGTCGGCGCAGCTGTACAACTATCCGGATATCGAGTTCTCCGCACTCGTCGCCAGCCCCAACGGTGCCAAGCGCGCCCTTGCGGCGGGGCTCACCTCGCTGGAATACGTGGTCTCCGCATCCGACGGGCACAGCCGAGCCAACGTCGGCAGCAGTAGTGCCGAGGCCACTGCGCGCATCGAGGAGATCCTGGCCCTCGCGCGTGATGCGGGCGCCACGGTGGAGGTCATTGTGGCCTGCTCATGGGACTGTCCCTTCGATGGACCCACCCCTGAACACCGGGTCCTCGACATCGTGCGCCGGGCGCGGGAATGGGGCGTGGACCGTATTGCCCTGGCTGACACAATCGGCACCACCACCCCACGTCGGGTCGCGAATCTCGTTGCGGCCGTTCGGTCCATTGTCGATGACGCTCCGCTGGGCGCGCACTTTCACAACACCCGCGGATCCGGTTTGGCCAGCGCCTACGCCGCCGTGCAATCCGGGGTGACGCGACTCGATTCCTCTATCGGTGGACTCGGTGGCTGCCCGTTCGCGCCAGGCGCGACCGGTAACATTGCCACCGAGGATCTGGTGTATCTGCTGCGGGACAGCGATATTGACGTCGACGTAGATCTCGAAGCCGCAATTGAGGCCGCCCGAGTGGTGCAATCGGTAGTAGGACACGAGGTCCCGAGCGCATTACTGCGCGCAGGTGATCGATTGCTGATCTAGACCGCCGACTTCAGCGGGTTGTGTTCGGCGTAGATCTGCTCGATGCGTGCCTCGTCGATGCGGTTGCGGACCTGCTGCGACTCGTGGGTGTCACGCACGACCTTGGCCAGCCCGAAGCAGCTGGTCACCAGGAAGAGTGTGCACACCGCGAGGAACGCGCGGGGCCACGGCGATATCGGTAGGTACGCGATGCCGGCCAGGGTCGAAGTGAATGCGACCGCGAAGGCGATGGCGGATTGGACGTAGTACGCGGTGGAGGCGCGGACCGTGGGCTCCGATGTGCTCATGTGACCACGGTGGCAGCCGCCGCTCGGTGTGGCATGAGTAGAGCTACCCGATGTGCGGGCGCAAATTTGCGTGCCGATCGCTGGTAGCGATACGGGGGCCGCCCCCAGGAAACGGTGCCGCGGGCTGGCCTCGATCACTAACTTGCGCGCTTGCCCTTCTGCGGTGGTGGTCGGTGGTCTAGCTTGCTAACTGACTCTCGGGTCAGTTAGCGGCAACTCTTACTCAAGGAGGACCATGTCCACTCCGGTGCTGATCGGGATCATCGTGGGAGTGCTGGCCCTTGGGGGCTTGCTTTGGGTTGTGGTGCTTTTCGCCCTCGCCTCCGGCGACAGCGGGCCCCGTCGTTTTGGGGTGACCATGCCGGACACCGACTTCTTCGACAAGACGGCATCGTTTGCGGTCACCGCGCAGATCAGTGTGCCGGGACCCGTCGAGCGCGTGTGGACGCAGGTCTCGGAGGGCGGCTATCTGGAGTCGATTCCTTTCGTATCCGGCCCGGTGAGATCGGGCGACCAGGTTGTGACTCGCACGCCGCTGTTCGCGATTACCGAGAAGGTGGTCCACAGCGAGGAAGGCCTCAAGCTGGTCGCGATCGGAACGGGTATTTCAGTTCCGCTGGTGCTCAAGGCATTCGGCGAACGCTGGGAGCTGTCCGCTGATGGAAACAAGGTGCTGGTGCGCTGGACGGTGGCGGGCACCCCGAAGTGGGTCGGTTGGTTCCCGTTGCGCTGGACGGCATTCGCGGTGCGCCCGTTCTTGCGGACGCTGCTGTTCCTGGCTATCCGTTAGCCGCCGCCTTCGACAGTGGGACATCACCCATAACGATTCCGCTGAACATCGTGGCGATCGTGTCGGCCACTTCGGTCATCGTTGTTGCGGGATCATCGGATTCGGCGATGATGCTGTTGGCCGTGACGAACATCGTCATGAGCATCCGGGCCGCCATGGGGGTGTGCACGCCGGCTTTGAGCTCACCACGGGCAGCGAGGGTTTTCATCAGGGTGACCAATGGTGGTAGCACGATGGTCTCGTCGATGTGGCGATATGTCTCCTCGCCGAGAACCATCGGTGCCTGACGCATGAGCTCCCGGTAGGTCTTGTCGTTGAGCGACCGCGACAGATAGACCCATGCGGAGGTGGCCGCGACCTGCGGGCCGCTCGGCCCTGGCTTGTCCAGCCGGCGGATGGCGGTGGTGACGGTGTCGGCGGTCTCGGTCAGACATTCGGTGAGCAGTGCGGTGAACATCGCCTGCTTATCGGAGAAGTGGTAGTAGAACGTGCCCTTGCTGACCTCGATGCTGCTGACGATGTCATCGACGGTCACGCTGTTGTAGCCCGTGGTCGTGAAATGCCGGCGTGCGGAATCCAGAAGATCGGAACGAGTCTGTTCTGCGTACATCTGCCGCCGAGTTGCCATGGAGGCAGTCTAGTCAGATCCCGACTCATGGTCAGTTTCTGAACTGAGACTCACCACACCATGCGTGCGAGATATGTCTGCGCATAGCGTCGCACCGCCACGGTGTCGGTGATATCGAGAACGCCCGCGCGATTGGTGAGCAACGAACCGACAAGGCGCACAAGAATTTCCGATACCGCCAGCACGGCCTCGTCGGGCATGGTGACGCCGCTGTGCCGAAGAGAGGTCGCCACCAGTGCGCTGGCGCGCACGATGGCCTTATCCCCCGAGGGCGTGTTCAGTCCGATCACCAGCTCGGGCTCGTTCTCGATGATGGTGCCCGCCAAACGGTTCTCAGTGATGAGCCGCATGGCCAATGTGAAGCACTCGACAATGGCGCCTTGCGCATCCTGGCCATTGGCGGCAACGGCGAGCTGGCCGAAGATGAGTAGACACTCGGCCTCGATGAGGTGCTCGAACAGCGCTTCCTTGGTGGGGAAGCGGCGGTAGAGGGTGCGTCGGCTTACCCCGGCACGTCGCGCGATGGCGTCCATGTTGGCGCGGCGCATGCCGTGCCGCTCGAACTCGGTGCGTGCGGCGTCGAGCACGGCATCGGCGGGTGGGGCGCTGGTCACCCCCTGAGTATTCGCCTCTTGGCGCAAGCTGCTCATCGGTGTGTGGTCATGCCGCCCGGTTGTGCAGCGGGCGGGGGTCGACGCCTTCACGCTTCCAGCCCTCGGAAGCCCACGGCAGGTACAGCGCACGCACCGGCAGTCTGTTGAACACCGGGTTGAGCGCGCGCATGACCTTGGCGAAGCGCTGAAAATTGCGTTCCTTCTTGTCGTTCCACTCCAGGCGGCAGACCGCCTTCATCTGTGGCGGGAGTGTTCCGACGATGACCGTCCGGATGAAGGCGTTCAGTGGCGCCGACAACACCCGCCATACGGGCTTGGGAATCTGCTTGGGCCCGGGCACACCCTGACGGATGTACCCCGTGGCGTACAGGATCGTCTTCGTCGGCACGAACCGGTCGAACATCCCCTCCATGTACGTGACGAACTCGTCGTAAGTCTGCGGCTGATTGCGCGCGCTGACGCCGTACAGGCTGTACCAGACCTTGCTCTCCTCGAAGATTCGTACCTTCTCCGCATAGGACAGACGCCGGATGAAAGTGTCGGTCATGTACAGCACCTGATCGACGAATGTCGCATGCGCCCAATAGAAGAGCTCAGGGTTGAGCGCGTGGTAGCGCGAGCCGTCGCTGATGGTCCCGCTGATGGGCTTGTGGAAATCCCGCACAGTTCGGCCCCACTTCTGCGGGTCCGCGGAGTAGACCGTCTTCATGATGGGCGGGCCGGAGCGGCGGGCCCGGCCGAGGGTGTCACTGAAGATCACCGAGTGATCCTCGACGGCCTTGCCCAGCTGCTCGATGCAATTCTCGGTGCCGGCCACCCGCTGGAACCCGAGGACACCTCGGACATCGCCGTAGAACTTCCACACCAGGGATTCGGCACCCAGCCGCGGTGTCTCCACGGAGTCGTCCGCAGGATCTTCCACGGGCATGGGAATCGCTTCCCGGAGCCCTTCGTCCAGGCTGAGGGGGTGAGTGATGGCGCTCTGATCGACCATGAGCACCACGTTAGCTCAATGGCACAAAACTGCGCAAGTGTGCCAAAGGCGATTAATCGGTGAAGTCGATACGCACCGAGACGGGGGTGGTCTCCAGCGCCTTGACCACCCGCGCGCCGACGGCCCCGAACTTGCGGCCCCGCGCGACGACGTCATCATCGGGCCGGAACTGCGCGGTACCGCTGCGCCACCGGTTCCCCTGCTTCAGCCGGACATTGGGGTTCGCCGCAATATTGCTGCCCCAACCCGAGCGGGTGCCGTGTTGGCTGATCACCCACGCGCCGGTCGCGTCGAACTGGACCGAGACCGGGACCCGCCGCAGCTGGCCGGTCTTGCGGCCGGTGGTTTCCAGCTCCGAGGCAAGGGCTGTGCGCAGGCCTAGCTTCGTCAATACGGCGACGGTGGGATTCAGCAGATAGCGCCCCATCGCGCGCTCCCTGCGGAACTTGCGCAGTGTCTTGTCCGTCATGAACTTCTCCTTCTCCGAAAGGCGTCGACTCCATTGTTCTTGAGGAGCCGCAGTGCGGTGATCCATGGGCCGATAGTGGGGTCCGGGTCGGTCCCCGCACCCAGTCGGTGCAGTTGGGTGTTGTGCCACTGGAGTTCCAGTGCGCTGAGGAAAGACTTCGCTCTGCCGGTTGCCGCCAGCCACGCGGGCATGGGAAGCGAGGCGTCCGGAACGGTCAGCGTGTCCTGGCGTGCCGTCAGCAGACGGTCGGCGGACTCGGGATTGACGGTGGTTGGACGCCCGAGTCCCACAACATCGCAATCACCTGATCGGACGGCCTCCGACATCGCGGCCTCGGTGCGGAACCCACCTGTCACGGCGATCGGGACATCACCGGCCGCCTCACGGGCAGTGCGGGCGTACTCCAGGAAGTAGGCCTCGCGGGCCTGGGTCGAGGCCGATGTCACCAGCGGTCTGCCCTCCATTGCCGGCGATTCGTAAGTACCGCCGCTGATTTCGATGAGGTCGACCTCTTCGGAGGCGAGCGCCGCGATGACTGCCCGCGACTCCTCCTCGGTAAAGCCGCCGCGTTGAAAGTCTGCGGAGTTGAGCTTGATGGCGACCGAGAAGCCGGGGCTCACCGCGGCCCGCGTACGGCGCACAACTTCGAGGACGAAGCGCATGCGACGTTCGGGGTCACCGCCCCACCGGTCGGTACGCCGGTTGGTACGCGGCGACAGGAACTGGGCCACGAGATAGCCGTGCGCGCCGTGGATTTGCACACCGTCGAACCCGGCGGCGTCCGCGATCGTCGCCGTAGTGGCGTACCGATCGATGATGTTCTCGATCTCATCGTCGGCGAGCTCGCGCGGTGCCTGCCATCCGGGGACGTTCATCTTGATCGCCGACGGTGCCACCGGCTGAGATGCCGTGGCGAGCGGGTTCGCTTGCCTCCCCGGATGGTTGACCTGCATCCAGATCAGGCCGCCGCCGTCCTTGGTCGCCTTGGCCCACCGCGACAATCCGTCGAGATGCCTGTCGTCCTCGATGACCACGTTGCCCGGTTCGCCCAGGTGACTGCGGTCGACCATCACATTGCCGGTCACGACGAGCCCGAATCCGCCGGTTCCCCAGCGGCGGTATAGCTCGACGAGCCGGTGGTCAGGGCCCTGCGAGGTGTCGCCGAGGCCCTCGCTGAGGGCCGACTTCATGAACCGATTGCGCAGAATCTGGCCCGAGGCCAGGGGGAGGGGATCGTGTAGGTCTGCCACGCGGCCGACGCTAGTACACCGATTGGTTTACCGCAATGTTCGGGTAATCGCCCCATGTCCGGGATGCCTCGGTAGACTGAGCGGTATAGTTAACACCTGACAAGTTTGGAGGCAGGCAGGATGTCGGCACGTGACACCTTGATCGCAAGCGTGACGGGTCTGGTGCGGCGCAGGGGCGTCGCGGGAACCGGTCTCAACGCACTGCTCGAGGACAGCGGTGTTTCACGGAGAACCATCTACCTGAACTTCCCCGGCGGTAAGCAGGAGCTGGTTGCCGAGGCGACTCGTCTTGCGGGCCAAGAGCTGACAGACATCATCAAGGCGGCCGGTGACGGGTTCGACCCGGCACGGGGGATCGAGCTGTTCATCGAGCTATGGAAGGCGCAACTCGGCGAAACCGAGATGCAGGCGGGGTGCCCGATCGTCGCGGCCGTGCTGGGACGTACCGAGGCGCCTCAGGCAGCCGAGGCGGCTGCCGAGGCCTTCCGGAATTGGCATGCTCTTCTCGCCGGCCGCCTGGAGAAGCACGGCGTGGATGCGGCTACCGCTCGCTCGCTGGCGAGGACCATGATCGCCGCGATCGAAGGCGCGGTCATCATGTCGATCGCGGAGCAGTCGACCGAGACGCTCGATGACGTAGGACAGCGCTTGGCGGAGCTCATCCGGCTGTACATCCCGGCTGAATCCAAGGCATAACCTCCCACCCGCCGGCGCAGTAGGGTCGGCAGATGCGCGTGTGGACGCTGGTGCTTACCGTCCCGGTGGTTGCCCTGCTGCTGCAGCCGTTGTGGGCGCCGCGTTGGGGATCCGGAGTCCTCGGCGAGGTCAGTGCGGCTGGGCCGGTGGCCGCGGTGAGCACTGTCGTGGTGTTCTTCGGTGCGGTGGCCCTGTATTGCGTTACCCTGCAGCAGATTCTCTCCGAGTTGCCCGAATGGGGGCGCGCCCGATCACCCCGATCGGTGTGGCTGATGTTCGCGCTCCCGTTCAATTTCGTCGAAGACTTCTTCATCGTCAACGACATCGCCGGCAGCCTGGCTGCTACGTCCTCGGTGACAAACACGACGCGGAATGTCTGGCGTACAACGGGTTTAGCGTGGTGTGCGCTACAGATCATCTCGCTGTTCCCCGGCCCGATCGGCTTGACCGGTGGTGCGCTGGCGATTCCGGTATGGCTGGTCAACTGGGCGCACGCCGGGATCATCGTCCGCGCGCTATCCCGCGCGCCCCTTCCCCGTGATCAGCGGTAGATCCAGTGTGGTGCGCACACCGGCGTCCGCAGCGACGACGGCGGGTACCGCATTGACCACGCGCATCGCCGTCGCGATCAGGTTGGCGTAGTTGTGATCGCCGCGCGCGCTGAATGATCCCAAATCCAGGATGTAGCTGGGCTCACCGGTGATCTCGACACGATAGGTCCCACCCTCGTGCGCGGGCTGTGGCCAGCCCGGTGCCAGATCCTCGCGCAGGCGAGTGAAGTGCTCAAGGACCGTCACGACCTTGCCGTCCTTCATGCCACGCACCTCGAAGTGCAACGCGGCCATCGTGCCTGCGGGGATATGTCCCGATGCGATCTCGAAATCCTCGGGTGCGGGAAGTTTTTCGTATGTCTCAGTCACTTCGTCCAAGGCGATGCCGAGACCGGCGGCGAGCTGGCGTACCGCCGAGCCCCAGGCCAGGGACAGCACTCCCGGCTGCAGCAGCATGGGCGTCTCGCCCATCGGCTTTCCGAAACCCATGACGTCGAACATCACCGTTGCGCTGTCGTAGGTGGCGTAGTCCACGATCTCGATACAGCGCACCTGATCGATGCGTTGGCAGGTGCCCATGAGTGCAAGCGGCAGCAGATCATTGGCGAACCCCGGGTCGATCCCGCCGATGAAGATGGACGAGTTACCTTCCCGTGCCGCGGTTTCGATGGGCTCCAGCATGTTCTCCGGGAGGACGCCCCACGGATATTGCAGGAACACCGGCGCACTGGCGGCGATGTTGATGCCGGCGGCAAGGATCGAGCGCAGATCCTCGAGCGCCTCCATCAGCCGGTTGTCGGTCATGGCCGTGTACACCACACAATCGGGCTTGAGCGCCAGAATCTCGGCGGGGTCGGTGGTCGCGGAGATGCCGGTGCTGGGGTCGAGTCCGGCGAGCTCGCCCGCGTCCTTTCCGGCCTTGTTCGCCCCGGAGACCCACACCCCGACGAGCTCCATATTCGGGTCGGTGATCACGCCGGCGAGCGCATGCTGGCCGACATTGCCTGTGCCCCAGACGGCTACACGTGTCTTGGTCATATCAGTCCCTTCTGGAAGCTGTCAGGAAAGGTCGGGTAGGGGAATGTCGAGGTTGGGCGCGATGAGGCCACCATCGACCTCGAGCACCTTGCCGGTGAGGAAGCTGCCGGCCGGTGATGCGAGGTAAACGGCGGCCGCGGCGATATCAGTCGGATCTCCCAGACGATGCAGCGGCGTGTTCTTCTCCAGCGTTCCGCGCACCTCGTCGTTGCCCGCCACGATCTCCAGTGCAGAGGTGAGAATGGAGCCGGGGGCGATGCCGTTGACTCGGATTCTAGGACTCAAGTCCATTGCGGCCGTGCGTGTGTATTGAGCGAGTGCGCCCTTGGCGGTGCAGTAACCCAGGAAGGCCCGACCCGGCAGTCGGCCCATGGTGGACGTGATGTTGATGACCGACGCATTGTCGGATTTGAGCAGGTGTGGCACGGCAGCACGCAGCAGCGCGTGCCCATTGAGGACATTGAAGGAGAAGGCCTCGGCGAGGTCCTCGTTGGTGGTGTCCAAGAACGGTTTCGGCATGGTGCCGCCCACGTTGTTGACGACGATGTCGAGTCGTCCGAACCGGTCGACTGCCTTCTGGGCCAGCGAGGCGGATGCTTCGGTATCGGACAGATCGGCGACGACTACCTCGGCCTGACGGCCCGCCGCCTCCACCTTCTCCGCGACCTCCCGCAGTTGGGATTCGGTGCGCGAAGCGATCAGTACATCGGCACCCGCCTGTGCGAAGGCCTCGGCAATTGCCGCGCCGAGTCCACGGCCCGCGCCGGTAACGACCGCGACGTTGCCGTCGAGCCTGAAACGGTCCAGAATCATGTCTACCTCCGTGTCGAATATTCGACTACCTTGGGGCGAATAGTCGATGCACTGTAGACCTGGACCTTGCATCGCGCAAGAGGGGAGAACCCATGCCGGCCACCTCGCCGCCGACCGTTCGCGTCGTGCGAATAGTGGAAATGCTCGCTGCTGCAACACAACCCAAGTCACTTAGCGAGATCGCCGCAACCACGGGTATTTCCCGCGCCACCGCGACCGCCGTGGTGAACGAGTTGGAGGCCGCGGGGTGGGTGGCGCGCGATGATGAGCTTCGGTACCGCGTCGGGTTGGCCCTGCCGCGTGCCGTCGAGGCCACCATGCCCCGGGAGATTCAGGATGTCCTGGCCCGAATTGCCGGAACGGCACAGGCCGGGGCGACGGTCAGCCGAATCAGTGCCAAGACGTTGACGGTCGTCGCCAAGGCACAAGCGGGACGCAGGGCCGTCGCGGGATTCGCGGTGGGGCAGAGCATCCCGCTTGCCTTTCCCGCCGGTTCGGCGGTCATGCCCTGGCGTTCGTCCGACGAACGTGCGCAATGGCTCGGTACGGCGCGTGGCTTGAGCGCGCGCTCCGGTCAGCGGCTCGTACAGCAGGTTTCCGACTGTGGATATGTGGTCTACCGCCCCGACCATGATGACACCGGGATGGTGGACCTGCTCTCGGACCTCCTTGGTTCGGTGGGCTCGGAGGTGATGGAGGCGGCGCTGCGTGAACGGCTGCTGCGGCAGCTGTCCCGGCTGACCTCACGTCCCTACTCGCGCGATGAGCTGACATCCGATGAGGTGCTGCCGATCAGCTACCTAGCGGCGCCCATTTTCGAGGGCGTCGACGCCGCTTACGAACTTCAGCTGGGCCCACTGCTCCCCAGTGCGACCCGTAGCGAGCGGGAAGTACTGATCACCACGTTGACGCGGGGGGCGCGGGAGCTTTCGGGACTGCTCGGGGAGAGGTGAGGTCCTAGCCAGCGGTGACTACGGGGACACCTTCGGACGGTTGCACGATGACGAACCCCTGGCCCTGGAATGAGACTTGGAGCGCCTCTCCGGAGCCACGGCCGATGAGGGCGCCCGCCTTGAAGCTCGTCTTGAGCTGGGTCTGCAGATTCGCCGACCAGGCAACCACCGCGTTGGTGTCGGCGAATGTCGGCGCCTCGGCGGCATTGAGCACCACCGGCGGACCATCGGTGGTCAGCGCCACCCAACCGGTTCCGCGCAATGTCGTGTTGAACAGCCCGCCGGTCACCATGCTGGCGCCCTTGACCCGCTCGATGTTCCAGTTCAGCCCGGCCGAAAAGGCCAACACATTCTTACCGCTGATCGATAGGCCCGCGTTGGTCAGATTCAGCAGATGAACGTCGAAGGCTCGCTCGGCCAGGAACACATCGCCTTGGCCCGAACACCGCATGAGGGGCAGGCCCTCGCCGGTCAGCGCCTTCTTCAGGAACTTGGCCGCACCGCCGCCCTCGAAGGCGAAGTCGACATTGCCTTGGTAAGCCACCATCGACCCCTGACGTGCCAGGAATGGCTCGCCGAGGCGAACGCGCAACAGCTTTGCGTTCTGGTTGGAGATCGGCTTGGCTTCGTTCTCGCTGAACCGCCCATCCACTAAATCTCCACTGATACCGGAGAATTGGTCGCCAAGGGGCTGAGCCTGAGCCACCGGCTGTGCGGCCGGGGACGGTGACGCGACCTGTGGTTCGGCCGGAGCGGAGCCTCCGAGCGGCGCCGAACTGACCCTGCCCTGGTGTGCGACTTGGTCCGTCCAGCGGTGGCCGTCGTGCCAGCGGAATTCGAACCGTCCGTCGGGATCAGGCTGCCAGCTTCCGGGGTTCGGAGTCGTCATGGACTCCAACCTAGTAGGCGGCTAGCGCTGTTCGATCAAGATTGTGGGGACTGCCAGCCCGGGATCCTTGACGGTGGCGACCCGTGTTCCCGGCTTGTGGCCGTTGCGGATACCGCTGAGCGTGACATCGGCGGCGGTCAGGCGAGCATGAGTCGCCTCGATATCGGCCGTGCGCCAGGCGATTCCCCACAACGAGTCTGGGCCGGAGGGGTCGTCGTCGCGCAACACGACCTCGACCACCAGCCCCGCGCACCGGAAGAACAATTGGTGCACACCCCAGGACTGCATGCGATCCAGGCGCAGGTCGAAGCCGAGCCGTCCGCACATCGTTGCGATGATTCTGTCGCGATTGGGGGAGAACAGCACCAGATGATCAATCTGGCCTCTCTCTGGGTCTGACGGTGCGGGCGCGGCGGGTCGCTGGCTCAACCCCAGGGTGAGTCCGTCGGCCTGGCCCGCGGCGATGTCTCCGCGAGAGATCAGTGAGAGGCCGCGACGATCGACCAGCCGAGCCGCGGACGGCAGGTCCCCGACACGAAACAGCATTCCGGGGTGCGGCGCCCATTCGGGGAGCCCGAGACGGAGCTGGGGATGCGGAATTTCGGTGTCGAGCAGCCGCGAATAGGCGGCCTTTGCATCAGCGAGATTCGGAACGTCCAGAAGCACCGAGTCCAGTTCGGTGATCATCAGAGCATTTCCTCCCTGCCGGACCGAAGTCCGCTTATGCATACTGGTGGTGTGCGCTTTCAGCTTCTCGACATTGTCTTCCATCTGCCAAACCCCGCGACGGGGGCGTTGGCGCCCGCCGCGGACCGACTGAATCGGGTGGTCGAGACCGCAGTGCTGGCGGAGAGCCTTGGCTTTGACTCCTTCGCGGTCGGGGAACGACATGCGGGAGACGTGCTGTCCTCGGCTCCGACGGTCCTGCTGGGGGCGGTGGCCGCCGCCACCGACCGGATCCTGTTGTCCACCGGTGTCACGGTGCTGTCCCTGTTGGACCCGGTGCGCGCGGCAGAGGACTTCGCCACCATTGACCAGCTGAGCCGTGGCCGGCTCGAAATCGTCATCGGGAAGGGCAACGAAGACCGTCAGTACCCGTTGATGGGACTGGACATCGCCCGACAGTACGAGTATCTGCAGGAGAACTACGAGTTGCTGCGGCGGCTGTTGCGTGAGGAACACGTGGACTGGACGGGGGTACACCGGCATCCACTCACCGACGCGACCACGCTGCCCAGGCCGTACGACGGACCGTTCCGGATCTGGCACGGGTCGGCGACCTCGACGTTCGCGGTCGAACTCGCCGCCAAGTGGGGCGACCCGATAGTCACCGCAAATGCCTTGCAGCCCAAGGAGAACTACAAGGTTCTTATCGACAGATATCGGGAGCTGTACGCACAGAACGGGCACGACCCGGCCAACCTGCATGTGGGTGCGGGCTCGGGCGGGCTGTACCTGGCCGATACGACCGAACAGGCCATCGCGCAGTACCGGCCCATCTATGAGGCACGCCTGGCGCAGATGGCGAAACTCAAAGATCATCCGAAGGCCGTCGGCAAGTTTCCGTCCTTTGAATCCATCGAGGACGCTGCAGATCGCGGGCCGGTACTGGCAGGTTCGCCGGAACGTGTGGCCGAGAAGATCATTCAGTGGCATGAGGCCTTCGGCCACGAGTTTCAATCGATCTCGTTGAGCCCCGAGGCCGACTTCGAGGAGCAGCAGGACACCCTGCGCCGATTCGCCGAAGAGGTAGTCCCGCTGGTAAAGGCGGAGCTCACCTCTACGCTATGGAGTCCCCAGGACCCGCAGCGGGCCAAGGGATTCACCGCGGCCTGAAGGGCGCTCGGGTCAGATCTGACCTGAGTGGTTCGGAGGGTTCATCGGGCTGGCGGGGTTGGCGGGTGGACGCACCCATCCTTGCCCAAAACTAGAACATGTTCTAACGTCGAGCGAAGTGCCTGATCGGCGACCATTTACTGAGGAGCGCGATGCCTGACCCATTTGACCCACTGCACGGGTCGATCAACTCTGGGCACCTGCTGGTCGCCGCCTTGAAAAAGAACGCGAGCGCGCCCGCGCTGGTGCTTGGGGACGTGACGCTCACCGGCTCCGAGATGGCCGACGAGATCAGTAAGTACATCCAGGCCTTCACCGCGCTGGTGCCCGACCCGACCGATGGTCAGGGCATGTTGGCACTCAACCGCCCCGAGGTGCTGTTGGTCATCGGCGCGGGGCAGCTGCTGGGCACCCGGCGTACCGCGCTGCACCCGCTCGGGTCGCTCGACGACCATGCCTACGTGCTCGCCGACGCCAAGATCACCACGCTGGTCATCGACCCCACGCCGCAGTTCGTCGAGCGCGCCGCAGCCTTGGTGCAGAAGGTGCCGACGCTGACCCGCGTGCTGACACTCGGCCCGGTCCCCGCCGAGCTGGTCGAGGTGGGGCAGGACCTGGTGGCCGCGGCCGCCGGCTGTACGGCGCAGCCGCTGGTGCCGATCAATCTGTCTCCTGACCACATCAATGGCCTCACCTACACGGGTGGGACCACCGGTAAGCCCAAGGGCGTCATCGGAACCTCGCAGTCGATTCTGACCATGACGCAGATCCAGCTGGCCGAGTGGGAGTGGCCGGAGCGCCCCAAATTCCTGATGTGTACCCCGCTTTCACATGCCGGGGCGGCGTTCTTCATGCCGACCCTGATGAAGAGTGGGTCCATGGTGGTGCTGCCGAAGTTCGATGCGGGCGCCGTTCTGCAGGCGATCGAAGAGCACAAGATCACCGCAACCATGCTGGTGCCCTCGATGATCTACGCGCTGATGGACCATCCGGATTCACACACCCGCGACCTGTCCTCGCTGCAGACCGTCTACTACGGCGCCTCGGCCATCAACCCGGTGCGGCTGGCGGAGGCCATCGAGCGGTTCGGGCCGATCTTCGCGCAGTACTTCGGCCAGTCCGAGGCGCCCATGGTGATCAGCTACCTGGCCAAGGGTGATCACGACGCGCAGCGGCTCTCCAGCTGCGGCAGGCCCTCGGCATTCCTGCGCACCGCGCTGCTGGACGAGAACGACCAGCCCGTGAAGCAGGGCGAGCCCGGCGAGATCTGCGTGGCCGGACCGTTGGTGGCGGGCGGCTATTGGGAACTGCCCGAGCAGACCGCCGACACGTTCAAGAACGGCTGGCTGCGTACCGGCGATATCGCGCGCGAGGACGAGGACGGTTTCTGGTTCATCGTCGACCGGACCAAGGACATGATCGTCACCGGTGGTTTCAACGTCTTCCCGCGTGAGGTCGAGGACGTTGTCGCCGAACATCCTTCGGTGGCGCAGGTCGGTGTCATCGGCGTGCCCGACGAGAAGTGGGGCGAGGCGGTGACGGCGATCGTGGTACTGCGGGCCGATGCCGACCGCAGTGGTGACGCGGTGTCCAAGATGACGTCCGAGATTCAGTCTGCGGTCAAGGACCGCAAGGGTTCGGTGCAGTCGCCTAAGCATGTGATCGTCGCCGACTCGCTGCCGTTGACCGCGCTCGGCAAGCTCGACAAAAAGGCCCTGCGTCAGAAATACGCCACGGTCTAGTTCTCCGGCGAGAGAAGATTCCGGGCGCTCGTGTGGATGAACTCGCGTAGCCACGGCGCCGGATCGCCCTTGTCGGGAAGATGACGCCGCACCGCGGCGTAGGGCATGTCGATCAATGCGAACACCACCTTGTCGAGCACCTCGGGAGTGACCCCGCCGAACTGCCGTCCGGCGTACTCGCGCAACGCCATTCGGACCTGCGAGTTCAGCGCCGCGAGGTCGGCGGCGAGGGTGTCGGGCCAGCGCGCCACCAGATCGGCCTTCTCGTATTGGAGTAGCAACAGCGCCTCGTTGCGGTTGGTGCCCGTCCACTCGAAGGCGTGGTCGATGGCCGCGGCGAGGGCTTCCTGCGGATCGGGCAACGCGAGCGCTGCGAGGATCCCGGCCTGATAGCGGGCGATCGAACGTAGCCAGAGGCGGGCCATGAGCTCGTCGCGGCTGGAGAAGCGGTGATAGATCGACCCGGAGGGGGCGCCGAGGGTCCGGCCGATGGCGGTAGCCGTGGCTGCCGACGGTCCACCCGTGCTCACCAACGCCAGTGCCGCGTCGAGGATGTCGTCGGCGGTGTATTGAGGCTTACGCCCCACGGTGCCGGACCATGCTCGTGCCCTGGGCGACCGCGACCAGCTTGGTGTTGCCGTCGTGGTCCTCGACGGATATCTCGCAGCGGCCCAGCGCCTTGGTGCGTCCGGCGCTCACCAGGGACGCGTCGGCGAGTAGGCGCACGCCGTCGCGGGCGGGTGACACGTACTCGATGGTGTACCCGCTGGTGACAATGTCGGCACCTAGACCGAGCCCGCACGCGTAGGTGATGGCGTTGTCGGCCAGGTAGCTCAGCACCCCGCCGTGGATGAATCCGCTCTGCTGGCGCAGCTCGTCGCGGATGTCGAGCGAAAGCTGTATTCCGGACTCGTCGATCCGGCTTATCGATGTACCCAGGAGGCGACTGAATGGCTGGGCCTCGAGCACCTGTTGTGCCTGGTCACGCGTGATCATAATATTAGAGGATAGTCACTAATAATAGTGTTGGCGAGCGCGCATATGATGTAAGGCGCAGCTGGTCTGTTGGTGGCGACTTCGGTCGGCGCCAACACCGAGTGACGGGCCCCACGGGGACCGCCATGAGAGGGAACCCGGTGAGAATCCGGGACTGTCCCGCAGCGGTATGCAGGAACGATCGCCGTCACACGCACTGGGTTAAGCACTCGGTTAACCACCGAGAGCCCCTGGGAAGCGACGGCCCGTAGGAGAACCTGAGCCCGGGTAATGCCTGCAAGTCCGAAGACCTGCCAGTTGTGTCGGGTGCGCCGCGCCCGACGGATCATCGCCTCGCGGAATGGGCGTATGGCCGAATCGGTTTCAACCAACACCAGTGTGTGTTGGTTATTCGGGCTCGGCTTGCTTGTCCTGGGCGGTGGCCACCACGCCGTAAACAGAGGACAGCATGACCACTCCATCATTCAAGGCAACCACGCTCGGTTCGGCGCGCATCGGCCCGCGTCGTGAGCTCAAACGGGCTACCGAAAGCTACTGGGCCGGGCGCACCAGTCGTACCGAGCTTGAGACCGTCGCAGCCGGGCTTCGGCGTGATAACTGGTCCGCACTGGCGGCCGCCGGGCTCGACTCCGTGCCGGTGAACACCTTCTCGTACTACGACCAGGTGCTCGATACCGCGGTGCTGTTGGGAGCGCTCCCGCCCCGCGTCGCCGCCATCAGCGATGACCTCGACCGCTACTTCGCCGCCGCGCGTGGCAACGACGACGTGACACCGCTGGAAATGACCAAATGGTTCGACACCAACTACCACTACCTGGTGCCGGAGATCGGACCGGATACAAAGTTCACGCTCAACCCGGCGAAGTTGTTTGGTGAGCTGAAAGAGGCTGCAGCCCTGGGTATCCCTGCTCGGCCGGTTGTCGTGGGCCCCATCACCTTCCTTGCGTTGAGCAAGTCTGTCGACGGAGCCGGTGCGCCCATCGAGCGTCTCGACGAGGTGGTATCGCTGTATGAGCAGCTGCTGGTGCAGCTCGCGGAGGCCGGGGTTGGCTGGGTCCAGATCGATGAGCCCGTGCTGGTCACCGACATCTTGCCGAACGGCCCGGAGTTGGCTGAGCGGGTGTACGGCCGCCTCGGTACCGTCGCCGACCGGCCCGCCATTTTCGTCGCGAGCTATTTCGGGGACCTGGGCGCCGCACTCCCGGCGTTGGCCCGCGCTCCGATCGAGGCGATCGGTGTCGACCTGGTCTACGGGTCCGCATCGGGTGTGGCATTGGTGCCGGAGCTGGCCGGAAAAACTGTTGTGGCAGGCGTTGTCGACGGCCGAAACATCTGGCGCACCAACCTCGAGTCTGCGCTGGGCACCCTAGGAACGCTGCTGGGATCGGCGGGCGAGGTGGCGGTAGCCACCTCCTGCTCGACGTTGCATGTGCCCTACTCGCTGGAGCCGGAGACCGAACTCGATGACCAGCTGCGCAGCTGGTTGGCTTTCGCCGACGAGAAGGTCAAGGAGGTCGTGGTGCTGGCGCGGGCACTGGGCGGGGCGCGCGATGCCGTTGCCGCGGAGTTCGCGGCGTCGAATGCGGCCGTCGAATCTCGCAAGACGGATCCGCGTCTGAACAACGGCCAGATCCGCGCGCGGCTGGATTCGATTCTAGCGGCAGGCATTTCACGCGGCGATGCCGCAGATCGCCGTCGTAGCCAGGACGAGCGGCTGAAGCTGCCCGAGTTGCCGACCACGACGATCGGGTCGTTCCCGCAGACCGTCGAGATCCGCAAGGCGCGTCAGGCCCTGACCAAGGGTGAGATCGACGACGCCGAGTACGTGCGGCGGATGCGTGCCGAGGTTGCCGATGTCATTGCGCTACAGGAGAAGCTGGGCCTGGACGTGCTGGTGCATGGGGAGCCGGAACGCAACGACATGGTGCAGTACTTCGCCGAGCAGCTGGATGGCTTCTTTGCGACCCAGAACGGCTGGGTTCAGTCGTACGGCAGCCGCTGCGTGCGCCCGCCGATCCTGTATGGCGATGTCGCACGGCAGAACCCGATGACCGTCGAGTGGGCGACCTACGCCCAGTCGCTGACCCCCAAGTACGTCAAGGGCATGCTGACCGGCCCGGTGACCATCCTCGCGTGGTCGTTTGTGCGTGACGATCAGCCGTTGGCGGACACCGCCAACCAGATCGCGCTGGCGATCCGGGATGAGACGGTGGATCTGCAGAACGCCGGTATCGCCATCATCCAGGTGGACGAGCCTGCGCTGCGGGAGCTGCTGCCGCTGCGCTCGGCGGACAAGCCCGCGTACCTGGACTGGGCGGTCGGCGCATTCCGGCTCTCCACCTCGGGGGTGTCCGATGCGACGCAGATTCATACGCACCTGTGCTACTCGGAGTTCGGCGAGGTGATCGGTGCAATCGCCGATCTGGATGCCGATGTCACCTCCATCGAGGCGGCACGCTCGCACATGGAGGTGCTCGACGACCTCAACGCGATCGGCTTCTCCAACAGTGTCGGCCCGGGTGTGTACGACATCCACTCGCCGCGGGTGCCGTCGACGGCCGAGATGGCGAACTCGCTACGTGAGGCGCTGCAGGCCGTTCCGGCGCAGCGTCTCTGGGTCAATCCCGACTGCGGCCTGAAGACGCGGAAGGCCGACGAGGTAACTGCCTCGCTGGCCAACCTCGTGGCGGCTGCGACCGAGGTGCGTGCGGGCGCCTAGTTCGGCGATGAGCGCGCGAGCAGTCCCCTTCGCGGGGGACTGCTCGCGCGTGAATTTAATTGGTGTATAAACCATTAGCGAGACTAATCGGAGGTCCCTGGTGTCCATGAATACCGTTGCGCTGGAGTTGGTGCCTCCCAATGTCGATGGCGGCCTCGACAAGGCATCCGAAGAACTGCAGAAACTGTCCAGGTTCTCGGCCGAATTCGGCATCGCCGGACGCATCGACCACGTCATGATCCCCTCGATGATCGTGGAGGACGGCGATCGCCCGCTGGAGATGAAGCCGAAGCTGGATGTCGTCGACTATTGGTCGATTATCCGATCCGAGCTGCCCACCATGCGGGGGTTGTGCACGCAGGTCACGTCCTTTTCGGATGAGACGTCGTTGCGGAGCCGGCTGACCGGCCTGACCGAAGCAGGGATGGACGGAGTCATCTTCGTCGGTGTACCGCGCACCATGAGCGATGGCGAGGGCTCGGGCATTCCACCGACCGACGCGTTGTCGAAGTTCGATGACATCGTCGATAACAGGGGAGTGATCCTGATCCCCACTCGCAGTGGAGAACAGGGCCGTTTCTCCTTCAAATGCGATAAGGGCGCCACCTTCGCCATGACCCAGCTGCTGTACTCCGATGCGGTGGTTGGCTTTCTGCAAGAGTTCGCGCGCACCAGCGAGCACCGGCCCGAGGTTCTGCTTTCGTTCGGTTTCGTGCCGAAGCTGGAGTCCAAGGTCGGGCTCATTGACTGGCTCATTCAGGATCCCGGCAATGAAGCCGTTGCGCGCGAACAGAATTTCGTCAAGTCGCTGGCCGCCTGCGAACCCGATGCCAGACGTCCACAGCTTGTCGATCTGTACAAACGAGTCATCGACGGGGTCGCAGAACTCGGCTTTCCCTTGAGCGTGCACTTCGAAGCACCGTACGGTCTTGCCAGGCCGGCCTTCGAGACCTTCGCCGAGATGCTGGAGTACTGGTCACCCGCGCGCGAGACCCCCTGACGGAGCACGGTCGCCCGGAATTCCGTTGACTGCGCGCAAATTGTTGATCGAGACTAGCGCACATGGAACGGGTTGAGTTGCAGACGGAACGGCTACTGCTGCGCGCGGTGACAGCCGCCGATGAGGCCGCGTTTGTCGAATCATGCAACGATCCGGAGATCGCTCACTACCTACCGGTGCCGGTGCCGTACACCCTTGAGAATGCCCGGAAGTTCGTCGTTGAGTCGGCGGCAGGATGGGCCGATGACACCGGATACGGCTTCGGATTCTGTCTCGCCGAGACCGATGAACTTGTGGGAACCTGTTCACTCAAGCCGATTTCGCGCGGCGTGTTAGAGGTCGGCTATTGGTCCGCCGCCGGCTATCGACGCAAAGGGCTTACGGCCGAGGCCATTCGAAGGCTGTGCCAGTGGGGATTTGATGAGTTGGCCGCCCATCGCGTCGAGTGGTGGGCCGTTGTCGGCAACGAGGGTTCGCGGGCAGTGGCCGAAGCTGTCGGGTTCGAGATGGAGGGGCTGCTGCGCCAGCGCTCGTATCGGCGAGAGGAACCTGCCGATTGGTGGGTAGGCGGGCTCTTGTCCCGTCCGGACTAGCCGAATCGAGTGTGCGGTTTGTGTCGACAAATCAGCGAATCTCGACACAAACCGCACACTCGGCGGTCACAACTACGACGCGAGTGACCGCTGGGGCTTTCCGGAGTACTCGCTGAGCGGACGGATCAGGGCGTTCGCCGCGGCCTGCTCCATGATGTGTGCGGTCCAGCCGGTGATCCGGCTCATCACGAAAATTGGCGTGAAGCAGGGGATGTCGAATCCCATGAGGTAGTAGGCAGGCCCGGTGGGGAAGTCCAGATTGGGCTTGATACCGGTGGCCGCATCCATCTCGGATTCCAGCACCTTGTAGATCTCGAGCCACTGACGACCATCACGAACCCGCGCCACATCCTCCAGCGCGGCACGCATCGTCGGCACCCGGGAATCGCCGTTCTTGTACACGCGATGCCCGAAGCCCATGACCTTCTCCTTGCGGGTGCGCTTGCCCTGCAACCACTCTGCGGCCTCGGCGGCGTCCTCGATCTCGATCATGTCGTGCATGACGGCCTCGTTGGCTCCGCCGTGCAGGGAGCCCTTGAGCGCGCCGATGGCGGCGGTGACTGCGCTGTAGATATCGGATTGCGTCGAGGTCACCACGCGGGCGGCGAAGGTCGAGGCGTTGAAGCTGTGCTCGGCGTACAGGATCATCGACTGCTCGAACGCCGTGACGATCACCGGGTCCGGAACCTCGCCGAAGCACATCCGCAGGAAGTTGGCCGAGTATCCGAGGTGGCTGTGGGGCTGAATGGGGTCCAGTCCACGGCGGCGGCGCATGTCTGCCGCGACGATCGTCGGCAGCACCGCGAACATGCGAAGTGACTTGGCGTAGTTGGCTTCCGGGCTGCTGTCTTCCTCGGAAGGATCCTCGGCGCCCAGGACGCTGATCGCGGTGCGCACCACGTCCATCGGGTGGCAGGTCTCCGGCAGCTTGGCCAGCAGCGCCATCAGGGAGCGGTCCAGGCGGCGCTGTGCGCGCTCGCGTTGGTTGAACAGCGCGAGCTCGCCCTCATTCGGCAGCTCTCCGTGCCACAGCAGGTAGGCGACCTGCTCGAAGCTGCACTGGGCGGCCAGGTCCTGCACCGGGTATCCGCGGTAGGTGAGCGAGTTGGTCTCGGGCACCACCTTGGAGATGGCGGTGGTGTCCACCACGACGCCGGCAAGTCCCTTGTGAATAGTCGGGGTCGCGGTGGTCATCGGGCTCCTCCTCCATTGAGGCTGAAATTGAAGATCTCGGTGTCGAACTGGTTGTACTCGGAGTAGCGGAGCAGCTCGTACAAGCGACTGCGGTGCTGCATCTGGTCCAACAGGCCTGACTGTGTTCCTGCCGAATCGATTTCGCGAAGACCCTGCTCTACGGCGAACATCGCCAGCCGCAGGGTCGTGACGGGATAGATGACGACGTTGTACCCGACTTCGCGGAGCTGGTCTGCCGTCACGAGTTCGGACTTCCCGAATTCGGTCATGTTGGCGAGCAGCGGAACATCGACTGCGGCACGGAACTTCTCGAATTCACCGATGTCGCTGAGTGCCTCGGTGAAGATGAGATCCGCGCCGGCGTCGGCATAGGCCTTTGCGCGTTCGATTGCTGCGGGCAACCCCTCGATGCCCGCAGCATCGGTGCGGGCGCAGATCACGAAATTGGGGTCGCGCCGGGCGGAAACCGCCGCACGGAGCCGCCGAACCATCTCCGCGGTCTCGACGACGGCCTTACCGTCAAGATGCCCGCACCGCTTGGGATTAACCTGATCCTCGAAGTGGCAGCCGGATAGCCCGGCGTCTTCGAGGACGGTCACCGTGCGGGCGGCACTCATCGGCTCGCCGAAGCCGGTGTCGGCATCGATCAGCGTCGGTAGGTCGATAACCGAGGCGATCTGCCGACCTCGGGTCGATACCTCGGTGAGTGTCGTCAACCCGATATCGGGCAGGGCCAAATCGGCAGACAATACTGCCCCCGACACGTAAACACCCTCGAACCCGATTTCCTGAATCAGCTTGGCCACCAGGGGCGAGAACGCTCCGGGTAGGCGCAGCAGATCACCCGAGGCCAAGCCTTCCCGGAATGCGGCGCGCTTGGCGGCCGCATCCGTGGCAGAGGCAAGAAGTGAGGTCACTTAAAGATCCCCTCGGGAGTCGTGGGCGCCTTGTCGAGGACAACGGCATCCACGAGCGGGTTGAGCGCACCCAGTGAGCCTGCCTTCAGATCGGCCAATCCCTGTGTCACGGAGAGGAACCGATCCTGCTCATGCTGTTCGATGACACCGTCGGACAACACCGTGAACTTGTTGACGTAGTTCTCCCGGGCGAAGGGGCGTGCCCCCAGCGGGTGCGCGTCGGCGATCGCCAGCTCATCGGTGATCACTTCGCCGTTCTTGAGAGTGACGACGGCCTTGCAGCCGAAAGCCTTCTCCTCGGGGTTGCTCGAGTGGTAGCGGCGAGTCCACTCGGGATCCTCGACGGTGCTGATCTTGTTCCAGAGATCGATCGTCTCGGCGCGATGTGCGCGTTCGGGTGCGTACGAACGCTCGTGATGCCAGGTGCCGTCCTCCAACGCGACGGCGAAGATGTACATGACCGAGTGGTCGAGTGTCTCGCGCGAGGCATCGGGATCGAACTTCTGTGGATCGTTGGATCCGGTGCCGATCACGACGTGGGTGTGGTGGCTGGTGTGCAGAACAACCGTCGCGATCTGCTCCAGGTCGCCGATGCGCTCACGCATCCTGCGGGCCAGGTCGATGGGCGCTTGGCTCTGGTATTCGGCGGAATGTTCCTTGGTGTAGCTGTCCAGGATCGCGCGCTTCTCCTCGCCGGAGCCCGGCAGCGGAACCTCGTAGACCTTCTCGGGACCGCCGAGTAGCCAAGCGATCACGCCGTCCTCGCCCTCCCAGATCGGGGACGGCGCACCCTCGCCGCGCATGGCACGGTCAACGGCCTCGATGGCGACCTTCCCGGCCCAGGCCGGTGCGTAGGCCTTCCAGCTGGAGATGAGTCCCTTACGGGACTGCCGGGTCGCAGTCGTCAGGTGCAGGGCCTGACCAATGGCCTGATAGATCGTCTCGGTGTCGAGCTTGAGCATGGTGCCCAGGCCGGCGGCCACCGAGGGACCTAGGTGTGCGACGTGGTCAATCTTGTGCTCGTGCAGACAGATTCCGCGAGTGAGGTTGATCTGAGTTTCGTATGCGGTGGCCAGACCGCGAATGAGATCGGTGCCGCCGACACCGAGCTGCTGGGCTACGGCCACCAGCGGTGGAATGTTGTCGCCGGGGTGTGAGTAGTCGGCGGCCAGGAAGGTGTCGTGAAAATCCAGCTCGCGTACGGCGACGCCGTTGGCCCATGCTGCCCACTCGGCCGAGTAGCCCCCACTGACACCGAAGACATTGGCGCCGCGTCCACCGGAAGACACCGCGTGTGCCTGTGCCTGGCGGCGCGCGACGGTGACGGGACGGCGGATGACCGAGGCAGCGCTGACGGCGGCGTTGTCGATGATCCGGTTGATGACCATCGCTTCGGTGTCGGCGGGAACGGTAACGGGGTCCGAAGCGACCTCGGCGATCTTCCAGGCGAGGTGTTGGTCGCGGGGGAAGTCGTCGGCGCTGCGGCGGGTGTGTACGGAGTGAACGTGCATGATCCGCACATTACGCACGTGGTCAGTAGATAAAAAGACCATGTAAATGCGTATTTCTGTATCCTTAGTCGGCATATCTTGCAAACATTGTGAATAGATATGGAGTTATCCTGACGACATGTCCAGACCGTTCGCCGGAGCACGGTTGCGGAGGTTGCGCGAGGAGCGTGGCCTGACGCAAGCGGCGCTCGCGCGTGTTCTGGATTTGTCGACGAGCTACGTCAATCAGCTGGAGAACGACGCGCGTCCGGTGACTGTTGCGGTACTGCTGCGGCTCACCGAACGGTTCGACCTGTCGCCGCATTACTTCTCCCCGGACTCCGATGCCCGGCTTGTCGCGGATCTTGGTGAGATATTCACCGAGGCGGCCGTGGGTGAGGTGAGTGACCTGCAGCTCGAAGAGCTGGTCGCCCGAATGCCATCGGTGGGCCAGACTCTGGTGGGCATGCATCGCAGGCTGCGAGATGTCACTGCCGAGCTGGAGAGCTACCGCGCGACTGAGAACGCGGCAACGATCGGTGACTCGATACGAGAGCCACTGCGTCCCATGCCGTTCGAGGAGGTCCGCGACTTCTTCTACGATCACAAGAACTATCTCGGCGAGCTCGACACCGCCGCCGAAGATCTATTTGAGCATTACGGATTGCACATCGGCGGGCTCGATGCGCAGCTGGCCACGGTGTTGAAGCAAGATCATGGCATTGCGGCCACCGTGACCAAGGGTGGGGCACTTTCGGATTCGTCTAAGCGCCGGTTCGACACGGAAGCCGGGGTCTTGCGCATCGCGCATTGGCTCACGCCCGGCCAGCGTGCATTCCAAATGGCCACCCAATTGGCTTTGTTGACGCAGACCGAGACCATGGCGGCCATCCTCTCCGGCGCCGAGCAGCTGAGCCCGGAGGCCATTGGCGTCGCCCGGATCGGTCTGGCGAACTACTTCGCCGGTGCATTCCTTTTGCCGTACAAACAGTTTCATCATGCGGCGGAGTCCAGCCGGTATGACGTCGACATCCTGGCACGGCAGTTCGAGGTCGGACACGAGACCGTCTGTCATCGGCTGTCCACCCTGCAGCGTCCCTCCATGCGTGGGGTTCCGTTCATCCTGGTGCGCACCGATCGCGCGGGGAACATCTCGAAACGTCAATCCGCCACGGCATTTCACTTCTCCAGGGTGGGTGGAAACTGCCCGCTGTGGGTCGTGCACGAGGCTTTTTCCAACCCGGGCCAGTTTGTGACCCAGGTCGCGGAGATGCCCGACGGTCGTACGTACTTCTGGGTCGCACGAACCAGTAGCACGTCAACAGGTGGATTCCTCAGCACACCCAAGTCTTTCGCGATCGGGCTGGGCTGCGACATCGCCCATGCACATCGTCTGGTGTATTCGACAGGAATCGCGATCGATGATCCGGCAACCGCGGTGCCGATTGGGCCGGGCTGCAAGGTGTGCGTGCGCGAATCGTGCGCACAGCGTGCGTTTCCCTACATTGGTCGCAGCGTCCACGTCGACGAGGACGCCAGCAGCCGCCTGCCCTACACCTGATCGGTGTGCCGCAGCACGGTGGGTGCGGCGGCGATCAATGCGACCAACTGAATCACGCCGACCACCGCGATGAGCATAGGGATGGACACCTCATAGAGGTAACCCGTAAGCGTGCCGCCGATCGCGGTTGCCGTGCCGAGCACGGCCGCGTAAACCCCGTACGCGGTGGCCCGGCGCGGCGAGGGGACGAGGTCTGCGACCACAGCGCGCAGGGTGGACTCTTGAATCCCGACGGCGGTGCCCCACAGCAGCGCGCCGAGCATGATACCCACCAATGAGTCGGTGAATGCCAGCATCGGCACGGCGGCGCCGACAATGGGCAGCACCACAAGGGTTTTCGGCCCTATCCGGTCATATGTCCAGCCGGAGAACAGGGCAGCGACGGCGGCGGCGGCCATCGCGACGGCGTATACCAACGGCACTGCGGCGGGTGCGAGGACGCCCCGATCGACCATGTGAAATGACAGCACGCCAAAGGTTGCGAATCCGGACACGGTGATCCCGGAGAATCCTGCATACAGCCAAAATCTCATCGGCAGGTGGAGTTTCTGGCGCACGGCGGAGGTGCCATGTGTATCCGCGCCGTCCTCATAGCGTTCGGGATGGGGTACCCGTCGGCGAAGCCAGAACAGCAGGGCCAGTGCTGCGGCTCCGGGAATCGCCAGGACGGCGAATGTCGGCAGGTAGTTCCCCTGGGTGAGGGCGAGCATGCCGGCGACCACCAGCGGGCCGGTGATTGCGCCGACCTGATCCATGGCCTCGTGTACCGCGAAACCCTTGCCGCGGCCGGTGACTGAGGTGGCGTGCGAGAGCAAGGTGTCCTTGGCAGGACTGCGTACCGCCTTGCCCACCCGTTCGGCGATGACCAAGGTGGCGGCAACCCAGAGCGCGCTGGCCAGACCCAGGAACGGCACCGTGACCACCGTGAGCGCGTAGCCAGCGATGGTCCAGCTCCAGAACATGCGGGTGCGGTCGGTGAGGGGGCCCGACACCAGGCGCAGCGCCAGGGCGGCGGCCTCGCCGATTCCGGTCACCACGCCCACGACGAGAGCGGTTGCCCCGAGTGATGCCAGTAGCGGTCCGGTGATCGAGCGCGCGCCCTCGTAGACGATGTCGGCGAACATGCTGATGCCGCCAAAGGTGGTGACGAATCGCCAAGCCGAAAGACGTTGTGGCACAGCTGGTGAATTTAGTCGATCCACCGTCTTACCTGCTCGGCGATCCATGCGCCGTCGTCGAGGGGAAGGTCGTGCCCGGCGGAAGTGTGCACCGCCAGGGGGGCGCCGAATGTGTTGGCGATCGTGCTTGACGCGGAGGAACTCACGAGCCGATCGTTTGCGGAGGTCAGAACCAGCAGCGGTGTGTCGATGCGTTTCGGCATCCGGAAGGCGATGGCCGCGGTGATTTGGCGAGCGATGCTGGCGCTCGAGGGACGCTGGGTCTGCAGGTACCCCGCCCACCGCTGGGACAGTGCGTCGAGATCGAGGTCCGGGTTGTTGGCGGTCTGTGCCAGGATTGCGCGCTCGCGCGGCACGTCGGCACGGAACCGTCCGAGCACCAGGTTGGGAATCGACGACGGCAGAAACCGCTGCCACACTGGTGTCTCGGCCGTGCTCGAATTGATGATGACGGCACGCTCGAAGTCCCCGGGATAGCGCGCGCACCAGTCGAGTCCGATCATGCCGCCCAGAGATATGGAGAGCAGTGACCAGGTGTCGCTGCCACGGTCCAGCCGGGACCGGATGTCGTCGGTGATCGCGGAGATGCTCGCGGGCGAGGTGCGCTCGAACTCGGTGCCGAATCCGGGCGCGTCCAGGCATTCCACCTGAACACCAAGCGATTCGGCGAAGACGTGCGGGAACTGTTCCCAGTGGCGCTTCTCGCGGCTCAGGCCGCGTAGCAGCAGCCACCGGGTCATTGTTTGATACCCACCGTGAGTCGATCGAACTCCACGAAGGGGAGAGTGAAGGGGTGGCGCACCGGTCGCTGCACCGCAACCTCGAATCCGGCGGTCTCGAACATCTGGCGCATCTCGGCCTTCGACGGAACGCTTGCGGGCACGCGGTCGCCGAAGATACGGCGCAGGATTGGGGCGGAGGCGCGGTCGGGGGTGAATGTGGTGATGGCGGTGAAGCCGCCGGGAGCCAGCACGCGATGGAATTCGGCGAGCGCAGCGGGTTGGTCAAAGAAATGGAACGCCGAGGTGGATACCACCGCGTCCAACGCACCGTCTTCGAACGGCAGCTTCTCGGCAGGCGCGAACTGCCAGTCGACCAGCGCCGACCTGGCCTTCGCCTGGGCGAGCATCCCTTCGGACATATCGACCCCGTGTACCTGCCCGGGCTCGAGTTCCTCCTGGATGCGTGTCGCCAGAATGCCGGTACCGCAGGCGATATCGACAACTCGCTGAGACTCGTGTTGACGCAGCAGGGCAATCATCTCGTCCTGTGCGGGGCGGTACACCCATTGTTGTAGCGGTGCCCAGTCGTATGCCTTGGCGGCACGGCCCCAGAACCGTGTCACCTGGTCGTTGAAAGCTCGCCGTTGAACCGTCGTCATGCGCACAAGGTACGCCAGCAACCAGGGGGTCGCCAGACGGGTGCACTCACTGCGCGGTGATGTCGACCCGGTCGGGATAGAAGGCCAGATGACGGGCGATCTGGGAGACCGCCGGATACGGGTCTTCGTAGGTCCAGACGGCGTCTTCGATCGTTCCCTCTGGTGTGTGCACCGAGTAATACGACGCCTCGCCCTTGTACGGGCAGTAGGTGTGGGTATCGGTGCGCTGGAGCACCTCCCAGTTCACCGCGTCGGGTGGGAGGTAGTACACGGGCGGATAGGTGGACTCCTGCAGCCGCAGCGCGTGGGTGGTGTCGGCGATGGTGACATCGCCGGACGTGACCACGACGCGGGTACCGGAGGGCGCGATGTCGATGGGGTGGTCCGGGCCGGGAACCAGATGCGGCCTGTCGGGGGAGGACATATTTCCGAGGGTAGGCTTCCCTGGCTCCGCAGGTTTGAGCGGCTGTACCGCCCCAGTTCCTGGCCGGGGCAAGGCTCCAGGGCGCTAGGGTCTGCGACATGGCTGCGGATGCTGACCGAAGTGACCCCGACGAGCTGTTCGGTATCGACGCGTTGCTCAGCGACGAGGAACGCGCGATTCGCAACAGCGTGCGTGCGCTGGTTCAGGCGCGCGTGGTTCCCAACGTTCAGCGCTGGTACGAAGACGGTGACCTACCGGTACGCAAGCTTGCGTTGGAGCTGGGCAAGATCGGTGTGCTCGGTATGCACCTGCAGGGTTATGGATGCTCCGGAACGTCTTCTCTGGCATACGGACTGGCGTGTATGGAGCTCGAGGCGGGCGACTCGGGGATCCGGTCACTGGTCAGTGTGCAGGGATCTCTGGCGATGTACGCCATCTATGCCTACGGCAGCGACGCGCAGAAACAGAAGTGGTTGCCCCGGATGGCGACGGGTGAGGAGCTGGGGTGTTTCGGACTGACCGAACCGGATTTCGGGTCCAATCCCGGCGGAATGCGCACCCATGCCCGGCGCGATGGCAGCGACTGGATCATCAACGGCACCAAGATGTGGATCACCAACGGGTCGATCGCCGACGTCGCGGTCATCTGGGCGCAGACCGACGAGGGGGTTCGTGGCTTCCTGGTATCGACCGATTCAGCGGGATTCAACGCCGAGACCATCCGGTCCAAGATGTCCTTGCGCGCATCGGTGACCGCCGAACTCAGTCTCAGCGATGTGCGGGTGCCGGAGAAGAACCGGCTACCGCTGGCGATCGGGCTCAAGGCACCGCTGTCGTGTCTCAACGAGGCGCGCTTCGGCATCATCTTCGGCTCGATGGGTGCGGCGCGTGAATGTCTGCGTACAGCACTCGATTACGCCCAGACCCGAGAACAGTTCGATCGCCCGATCGCTGGGTTCCAGTTGACCCAGGAGAAGCTGGCCAACATGACGCTCGAGTACGGCAAGGGTGTGTTGTTGGCGTTGCATCTGGGGCGTCGTAAGGATGCCGACACGTTGACGACGCCGCAGGTCAGCCTGGGCAAGCTCAACAACGTGCGTGAGGCCATCGAGATCGCCAGAACGGCCAGAACAATCCTTGGTGCGAATGGTATTTCGGGGGAGTATCCGGTGATGCGTCATGCCAACAACCTGGAGTCGGTGTTGACCTATGAGGGCACCAGTGAGATGCACACGCTGGTCATCGGCCAGGCCCTCACCGGTATCCCGGCGTTCCGGTAGTTCAGCGCGCGAACGCAGACACGCCGCCTAGCTGCGGAATCGTGCGATACGAATCCGCCGCCAGACGGCGTGTCGGGGAAGAGCGTCGGATCAGTACTTGCCGAGGGCGATCGCCACGTTGTGGCCACCGAACCCGAACGAGTTGTTGATCGCGTACTTGTAGTTGCCCTTGCGGGGCTCCTTGCTGACGATGTCGAGTTCGATCTCCGGATCAGGCGTCTCATAGTTGAGGGTGGGCGGAATGATGCCCTCCTGCAACGACTTCACTGTGATGACGGCCTCGACGGCACCGACCGCACCCACCGAGTGCCCGAGGGCGCCCTTGGGTGCGTAGACCGCGGCGTGGTGCAGGTTCGAGTTATGGATGGCCTTGCCCTCGGCGACATCGCCCACGCTTGTTGCGGTGGCATGGGCGTTGACATGGTCGATGTCCTTGGCGTCCAGTCCGGCGGTCTCCAGGGCCCGGTTCATTGCCTTGGCGGCGCCGATGCCGTCCGGATGCGGTGCCACCACGTGGAAACCGTCCGACGTGATGCCGGCACCGAGTAGGCGAGCGTAAATCCGAGCTCCCCGCGCCTTGGCATGTTCCTCGGTCTCGATGACCATGAGTGCGGCGCCCTCGCCGAAGACGAAGCCAGTGCGGTTCTTGTCGAACGGACGCGAGGCACCTGCGGGGTTGTCGTTATCGGTCGACATCACGATACGCATGTTGGCGAACGCCGCGATCGGGACAGCTTCGATGGCCGCCTCGACACCGCCGCAGATGGCGATATCGGCGTCGCCGTAGGCGATCTGGCGCCACGCGTGCGCGATGCCTTCATTGCCCGACGCGCATGCCGATACCGGCGTGATGACGCCGCCGCGGGCCTTGCGCTCCAGCCCGATGACGGCGGCTGCCCCGTTGGGCATGAACATCTGAACGGCCAGGGGCGAAACGACTTTCGTGCCCTTGGCGCGCATATCGTCGTAGGCCTCGACCATCTTCTCGGCGCCGCCCAGGCCGGTGCCGACTGACACCGCAAGACGTTCCAGGTCGACGTCGGGGGCCCCGGCGTCCTCCCAGACCTGACGGCCCATGATCGCCGCCAAGCGCTGAACATAGGACAGACGACGGTGCTCGATTTTCGTCATGTCTTTGTCGAAGTCGCGGACCTTGAGGTGCCCGCCGATCTTCACGGGCAGGTCGTAGTGGGCGACGAAGTCGTCTTCGAGAGTGCGGATGCCACTCTCGCCGGCGAGTAGTCCCTTCCAGGTGCCCTCGACATCCGGTGCGATCGACGTCGTCATGGCCATGCCGGTCACGACGATGTTCGGAAAGCCGCCGTTTGCGGTAGATGGTTTGGTCATTATCGACATCCCCCCGTGGACATGTACGTGACGAGCACGTTCTATCCCCTTTCGAACTTCATCTGAGCTATCTCTTGGACCGGATTTTAGTAAGCCCTCTGCCAGCGAACTTCGCCAGGGTGGGCCATCAAACGGATTCGATGATGAACCCTATGACAGATCCGTGTAGGAACTGCATAAATTGACCAAGTGTGTCTGGGCGGTTGACTTCCTGCAGCACAGCCTATCCAAAGTGACGGGCAAATGAATGAATGATGCGGCTACCTGGGCGCGACCAGCGTGAATGTGACCCGAGGCACAATGCCCGCCACCGATGGAGATCTGTAGCATTGCTCACTATTGAGTCTAGTTTGCCTTGAGAGGAGCCGCATGCGGGTCGACGGGGACACCTGGGACATCACCTCCAGCGTGGGGGCGACCGCGCTCGGGGTGGCTGCAGCGCGCGCTACCGAGACACTGCGCGCCGACGCGCTCATCCACGATCCTTTCGCGCAGATACTGGTCGACGCGACCGGTAAATCGACGGGCTGGGAGCGGTTGGCGACTGGCGACATCGAATGGCCCGATCCAGAGGCCGGACGGATCTACAGCCGGATGGTCGACTATCAGGCCACGCGCACCAGCTTCTTCGACGCGTACTTCTTGGCCGCGACCGCGGCGGGCGTCCGGCAGATCGTCATCTTGGCTTCGGGGCTGGATTCTCGCGCGTACCGGCTTGACTGGCCGGCCGGCACCACCGTGTTCGAGATCGACCAACCGCAGGTTCTGGAATTCAAGGCCTCCGTCCTCGCCGCCCACCAGCCGAAGGCGCAACGACGCGGCGTTGCCATCGATCTGCGCGAGGACTGGCCGGCCGCGCTGCGAGAGGCCGGGTTCGATTCCGCGCAACCCACCGCGTGGCTTGCCGAAGGCCTGTTGCCGTATCTGCCCGCTGACGCTCAAGACAGTCTGTTCGTGAACATCGGTGTCTTGAGTGCCGCAGGCAGCCACATTGCCGTGGAGGGATACGAGGGCAAGCTGGTCCTGGACGAGAGCGAGCAGGAGGCGGCCCGCCGGGAGCAGGTGCGTGCCGCGTTCAAGACCGCCATCGATGTCGACGTCACTATCGAGAACTTGATCTACGAGGACGAGAACCGAGCCGACCCGGCGGAATGGCTTGGGGCACACGGATGGTCGGTGACCAAGACCGATGCGCACGACGAAATGGCGCGGCTGGGCAGGCCCGTGCCCGAGGATGTCGAGCAGGGGACGTTCCGCGGCCAGCTGATCCAGGGAGAACTTCGATGACCGACGCGACCACCGCCCGGTCCGATGATGACAGCTGGGACATCGCGAGCAGTGTGGGAGCCACCGCAGTCATGGTGGCCGCGGCGCGAGCGGCCGAAACCCGCAGTGACACGCCGCTCATTCAGGATCCGTTCGCGCAGCTGCTCGTCGAACGCGCGGGGGCCGGGGCCTGGTCGGTGATCGCCAGCGATGAGCTGCGACAGCAGCTCGCCGAGCTCGACCCCGAAGCCGACCGGATCATGCAGTACGCGGTGGATTACCAGGCGGTCCGCACTCGATTCTTCGATGGATTCTTTGAACGGGCGTCACGCGCGGGAATCACCCAGGTGGTGATCCTGGCCGCCGGCCTGGATTCTCGTGCGTATCGCCTGGACTGGCCCGCCGGTACCACCGTGTACGAGATCGACCAGCCGCTCGTGTTGCAGTACAAGCGCGAAACGCTCGATGAGCACGATGTGCGTTCTGCCTGTCTTCGCCGAGAGGTGCCCGTCGACCTTCGGCAGGACTGGCCGGCGGCGTTGCAGCAGGAGGGATTCGACGTCACCTCGCCCACGGCGTGGCTGGCCGAAGGTCTGCTCATGTATCTGCCGACAGAGGCGCAGGACCGGCTCTTCGAACTGATCGTGGATCAGAGTGCACCGGGCAGCAGAATCGCCGTCGAGGCCGTGGGACCGGACAACGCCAAGCGGCACGAGTTCCGCAGCAAGATGCGCGAACATTTCGACCGGGCCCGCAAGCTGGCGGGAATGGACGGAGAGTCCCTTGATGTCGGATCGCTGATGTACCACGACGAGAACCGCACCGATGTCCCCCAATGGCTCGCCGGGCGTGGGTGGACAGTTCGGGCGATTCCGGCCGAGGTGGAGATGTCGGATGCGGGTCGGCTGGGCTACATCGAAGAGGACTTACGCGGGAACACCCTGATAGAGGCCGAGCTCAAGGGCTGACAGGGCTCGGCCGCCGGGGTGCGGGGTTCTCAGGTCCCAACTGGTTGGTTACCATCGGTGATACAGCTCACTCAGCTGCCATCGCTTGTCCGTGTACGCGTACGTGACCTGCGGAGATGTACTCATTGATGAGCGTGCCATCGAGAGGAACGGATATGACCACCGAGATCTCTACGCCCGCCGACCAGGACGCTGCGTCTGAGCCCTCACGCATTCCGGGGATCGTCCGGGGCCTGCGCGAGACCTTCGCGACGGGTAGGACTCGAGAATACGATTGGCGCAAGGCGCAGCTCGTCGGCCTGGAGCGACTCTTCACCGAGAACGAGGCCGCGATCGCCACCGCGTTGCACGAGGACTTGGGGCGCTCCTCTGCCGAAGCCTGGATCGCCGATGTTGTCGGGTCGGTCGTCGAGGTCGTCTACGCCCGCAAGAATCTCCGGCGCTGGATGCGACGCAAGCGGGTGCGGGGTCTTCCGCTGGCCCAGCAGCCGGCCAAGGCATGGTCGGTGCCTGAGCCGTACGGCACCGTGCTCGTTATCGGTGCGTGGAACTTCCCCCTGTACCTGACGCTTGGGCCTGTGGTCGGCGCGCTGGCCGCCGGCAACACCGTGGCCATCAAGCCCTCGGAGATCGCGCCTGCCTCATCGGCGTTGATGGCCAAACTGATTCCGCAGTACCTCGACCCGCACGCAGTGGCCGTCGTCGAAGGCGACGGCTCGGCGACGCAGGAACTGCTGGCGCAGGGTTTCGACAAGGCACTGTTCACCGGTGGCACCGAGATCGGCAAGCGCATCCTGGAAGGCGCTGCGCAACACCTGACACCGGTCGCGCTGGAATTGGGTGGCAAGTCACCTGTCTATGTGGCCGCTGACGCCAACATCGAGGTCGCTGCGCGCCGCATCGGATACATGAAGGGCCTCAATTCAGGCCAGGTGTGTCTGGCACCGGACTATGTCCTCGTCGACCCGGCGGTTCGCGATGAACTGGTCGAGAAGATCACGGCCGCGTGGGCGGAGTTCCAGGCCGACAAGGAATCCAAGGGACTGCGCGTGGTCAACCAGCGCCAGTTCGATCGCTTGGTGGGCTACCTGGCTGCGACCGAAGGAGAGGTTGCCACCGGCGGTGGTTCCGATGCTTCCGCTCTCACCATCGAGCCGACGATCGTGGTGGATCCGAGCGCGGACGAGCCGCTGATGCAGAACGAGATCTTCGGTCCGATCCTGCCGGTGCTTACCGCCGACTCCCTTGACGACGCCATCGACTTCATCAATTCTCGGCCAAAGCCGTTGGCGGCCTATGCCTTCACGGAGTCGAAGCGGGTCGGCAACCGATTCATCGACGACGTACCTGCCGGCGGCACGGTGATCAATCATCTGCTGTACCACGCTGTTATCCCGAACCTGCCCTTCGGTGGTGTCGGTGCCAGCGGTATGGGCGCCTACCACGGTAAGGCCGGCTTCGATGAGTTCAGCCACCTCAAGTCGACTCTGTACAAGAGCACCAAGCTGGACCTCAAGCTGCCGTATCCGCCGTATCTGGAGAAGAACCTGAAGTTGATGAAAAAGCTTATGTAATAAAGCTTTTCGTTCTCCTTATTATTCAGCAACCCAATGAAGTGCCAAGTGAATAGGAGTTCTGCATGCCGGGAGTGCAAGACCGGGTAATTGTCGTGACCGGAGCCGGTGGGGGGCTGGGCCGCGAGTACGCGCTCACCCTCGCTGGTGAGGGCGCCTCGGTGGTTGTGAACGATTTGGGTGGTGCCCGCGACGGATCCGGCGCCGGGTCGGCGATGGCCGACAGTGTGGTCGACGAAATCAAGGCTGCCGGGGGCCGTGCGGTCGCCAACTATGACAGCGTCGCCACCGAAGATGGCGCGGCCAACATCGTCAAGACCGCTCTTGACGAGTTCGGAGCCATTCACGGTGTGGTGAGCAACGCCGGCATCCTGCGGGACGGCACGTTCCACAAGATGACGTACGACAGTTGGCATGCGGTGCAACAGGTTCACCTGTACGGCGGGTACAACATCACCCGTGCCGCATGGCAGCATTTCCGGGATCAGGGTTACGGCCGCATCGTGGTCGCCACCTCGACCAGCGGCTTGTTCGGCAACTTCGGGCAGGCCAACTACAGTGCCGCCAAACTCGGCCTCGTCGGGCTCATCAACACCCTCGCGCTAGAGGGCGCCAAGTACAACATCCACTCCAACGCCATCGCGCCGATCGCGGCCACCCGCATGACCGCCGATATCGCCCCCGAGGCGGTGCTGGACAAGCTGCCACCGTCCTTTGTAGCGCCGGTCGTCGGATACCTCTGCACCGAAGAAAGCACCGACAACGGTTCGGTTTTCGTGGTCGGTGGCGGCAAGGTGCAACGTGTCGCGCTCTTCGAGAACGCCGGCGCGGATTTCGACGCACCGCCCACCGTGGACGAGGTTGCCGAGAAGTGGTCCCAGATTGCGGATCTTTCCAACGCCGTCAAGGCCGGCCCCCCGTCGCTCGCATGAAAGCGATACAGGCACAGTCATTATCGGGCCCGGAGGGGCTGGTCTACACCGATGTCGAGGAGCCGCGCGGTGACAACGTCGTCGTCGTCGACGTCAAGGCCGCGGGAGTCTGCTTTCCCGACTACCTGATGACCAAGGGCGAGTATCAGCTGAAAATGGAGCCGCCCTTCGTTCCCGGAATCGAGACCGCCGGGGTGGTGCGCTCGGCTCCAGAGGGTTCCGGGATCAATCCCGGTGACCGGGTGATGGCCTTCAATTTCATTGGCGGGTATGCCGAACGGGTGGCGGTGGCACCGTCCAACATCCTGCCGACCCCGCCTCAGTTGGACGATGCCGAGGCCGTCGCCCTCATTGCCAACTACCACACCATGTACTTCGCCTACGCCCGCCGAGGGCAGCTGCGTGCGGGGGAGACGGTGCTGGTACTCGGTGCCGCGGGCGGTATCGGTACGGCGGCGATCCAGATTGCCAAGGGCATGGGCGCCAAGGTCATTGCCGTGGTTAACCGGACTGCCGCAACGGAATTCGTCAAGAGCGTAGGTGCCGATATCGTGCTGCCGCTAGAAGAGGGCTGGGCCAAGGCGGTGCGTGAGGCGACCGGCGGGG
>MAFD01000010.1:0-151376 GCA_002013775.1 Mycobacterium sp. D16R18 | reverse complement strand
CCCCTGGCTATGCCCCTCCGCCGGCGTATGGATACCCGCCCCCGGGTTTTGGATACCCGCCGCCACCCGGATACCAGAGTCCGCCACCTGGGTATCCGCCGCCGCCACCCGGATACCAGAGCCCGCCACCTGGGTATCCGCCACCGGTTCCCTACTGGGTGACGCCGGCGCCGCCGGCCCTGAAGCCCGGAGTCATCCCGTTGCGGCCGTTGGATCTGTCCGCTCTCTACAACGGGGCCGTTGCCGCCATTCGCGCCAATCCCAAAGCAACCATCGGAATCACGGCCGTCGTCGTGGTGATCAGCCAGCTGCTGACCTTCGCACTGCAGGCGGGCCCCATCATCGGGCTCCTGGGCGGTGCCGCCGGCTTCGACGCGAACAGTGACGACGCATTCGCCGCCGCATTCGGGATCGGATACTTCGGCGGGGCACTCATCGGCTATGTGATCACCATGCTGGTCACCATTGTTCTCAGCGGCATGCTGACGGTCACCGTTGGCCGCTCGGTGTTCGGCGAACACACCACCCCCGCGGCGGCATGGCAGCGCGCCAAACCACGCATATGGGCCCTCATCGGGCTGGCCCTCGCCTCGGGCCTGCTGCTGGCCTTGCCCCTCGCGATCGGTATTGCCGGCGTGGTCGGGCTTGCCCTCACCGTCGGCCCGTGGGGCGCGGTACCAGCAGGTTTTGTACTCGGGTTCGGCTTCTTGGCGCTCTACTTCTATCTGATCCCCGTGTTCGCTCTCGCCTCCCCGGTGCTGATCCTGGAGCGCCGTACCGTCTTCGGAGCGCTGAGCCGGTCGATGTCGTTGGTGCGCAAGAGCTACTGGCGTCTTCTGGGCATTCTGATTCTCACCGGGATCATCGTCGGCTTCGTGGCGGGCATCCTGGGCATGCCCTTCAGCATCGGCGGACAGGTCGCCATGGGTATGGGCACCTCGAATACCAGCAGCACGACCATGATCTTGGGTCTGGCCCTGACAACTGTCGGCGTCATCATCGCCCAAATCATCACGCTGCCCTTCAATGCCGCGGTGAACGTGCTGCTGTACACCGATCAGCGGATGCGCACCGAGGCATTCGATCTCGTGCTGCAGACCGAGACCAGAACGCGCGAACGCCTCGGCCAGCCGGGCATCGATCCTGATGCCTTGTGGCTGCCCGCGTATCCCCCGGTTCAGGTGTAATGCCGGCCGTCGACATCGACCGCGAATCCGCAGCCGAGGCAGCCCAGCACGAACTCGCCAAAGCGATCTACGAGCACCCCTCGCCGATCGACCGTCTGATCAATTGGATCATCGAGCACCTGGACTATCTGGAGTTCCGGGCCAGCGAGCTTCCTGGCGGCTGGTTCACCATCCTGGTGACCACGCTCATCGTCATCGCCGCCGTGGTGCTGTTGATCCGCATTGCCCGCCGCGCGATCCGAACCAAGGGCGGCGGCGACTTCGGACTGTTCGAATCCGGTGAGCTGACCGCGGCAGAACACCGGGCAGCTGCCGAACTTGCCGCAGCCCAGGGTGATTGGGCATCTGCCATCCGGCACCGACTGCGTGCGGTGGCACGCCAGCTCGAAGAGCGCACGATTCTGACCCCGGTGCCGGGTCGTACCGCCAACGAGCTCGCGGCCGATGCCGGGCGCGAATTACCTTCATTGGCAGCGGAGTTCCGGTCCAGTGCGGAGATCTTCAACGACGTGAGCTACGGCGACCGTCCGGGCACCGAGAAGTCGTATCGCAAGATCGCCGAGTTGGACGACCACATCCGCGATGCCCCCGTCCTCGTCACCTCCGCGGATCCCGGGGTCACGACGGGTTGGGAGACAGTGCGGTGACCACCAGCACCGCGACATCGCCGCGCCTGCGGGACCGCTGGCGCACCTGGGCATGGGTCCTGGCCGCCCTGGCCGGCATCGTCGTCACCGCCCTGCTCGTCACCAAAACTCCCCGGCCCGAGGGGTACCTCGATCCGGACGCCGTCACCCAGCGTGGCGGGCACGCGCTCGCCCAACTGCTGCGCGATCGCGGTGTCACCGTCACACGCGCCACCACCATCTCCGAGGTCCGCGAAGCGATGCGCCCCGGCAGCCAACTCATGGTGCTGGACAACGGGAACATCACTGACGAGATACTGGATGCCCTGGTCGAGCTTCCGGGAGATCGCCTGCTGCTGACGCCCTTTTCCGCCACCCGAGAACGGCTGGCCTCACAGGTACGCATCACCTCGTATCAAGGCGACGAGATCGCCGAGCCGCACTGCGACCTGCGGGAAGCCCAGCGCGCCGGGGTAATTCAGACATACATCGGCCCCACCTACACATTCACCACACCAGGCCCGGGCCAAGTCAGCTGCTATGCGGGCACGCTGGTGCGCTATCAGGACGGCAACCACACCATCACCGTGCTGGGCGATGACACCCCGCTGACCAATGTGCAACTGGCCAAGCAGGGCAACGCGGCGCTTGCCATGAATCTCGCCGGCCGCTCCTCTCACCTGGTGTGGTACGTACCCGAGCGGCCGAAGGTCGGCACCAGCGCCCAACCAAAATCCATGGGCGACCTGATACCCGACCAGGTGAGCATGGCCATCTGGCAGCTCTGCATCGTCGTGCTGCTGCTCGCCATCTGGCGCGGACGCCGCTTGGGACCCGTTGTCGCCGAGAAACTCCCGGTGATCGTGCGCGCCTCGGAAACCACCGAGGGGCGCGGGCGGCTGTACCGGTCACGCCGCGCCCGCGACCTCGCCTCCGATTCGCTTCGCGAGGCGGCGCGATACCGGATCGTGCGCCGGCTCGGCCTCCCGGTCGACGAGACACCACAGGTCGTCACCACCGCGGTGGCACAGCGAATCAGCAGAAACCCCACGGAGATTCACCATGTGCTGTTCGGCCCCGTCCCGTCGGACGACCAACAGCTCACCAATCTGGCTCAGCAGCTTGACATCATCGAAAGGCAGGTCCGCGACTCGTGACACAGGCAACTTCCAGTGAGGACGCCGCACGCAACGCCCTCGCCGCGTTACGTGAACAAATCGCCACCGTGGTCGTCGGGCAGGACTCGGTGGTCAGCGGCCTGGTCGTCGCACTGCTATGCCGCGGGCATGTCCTGCTGGAGGGCGTACCGGGCGTTGCGAAAACCCTTTTGGTGCGCACACTCTCGGCGGCGCTGTCCCTGGAGTTCAAGCGGGTGCAGTTCACCCCCGACCTGATGCCCGGCGATGTCACCGGGTCCCTGGTCTACGACGCGCGCACCGCGGCCTTCGAATTCCGCGCCGGTCCGGTGTTCACCAATCTGCTGCTGGCCGATGAGATCAACCGCACCCCTCCCAAGACTCAGGCTGCGCTGCTGGAGGCCATGGAGGAACGTCAGGTGACGGTCGACGGCACCCCACGTCCACTGCCTGATCCGTTCATCGTCGCCGCGACCCAGAACCCGATCGAGTACGAGGGCACCTACCAGCTGCCCGAGGCTCAGCTGGATCGCTTCCTGATGAAGCTCAATGTTTCTCTACCGGAACGTGATCAGGAGATCGCCATCCTGGAGCGGCATGCTCAGGGCTTCGACCCCCGCAACCTGTCGCATGTCACGGCGGTGGCCTCCGCCGCTGACTTGGAGGCGGGCCGCGCCGCGGTGGGGCGGGTGCTGGTGGCTCCCGAGGTACTCGCCTACGTGGTCGATGTCATCCGCGCCACCCGTCAGTCACCCTCGCTGCAGCTCGGCGCCTCCCCGCGTGCGGCGACGGCGCTGCTGGCGACATCACGCGCGTGGGCCTGGCTTTCCGGCCGCAACTACGTCACCCCCGACGACGTCAAGGCCATGGCACGCCCCACCCTGCGTCACCGCATCGGCCTGCGCCCCGAGGCCGAGCTGGAGGGCGCGACCTCGGACCGGGTTCTGGACGGCATCCTGGTCACGGTTCCGGTGCCGCGCTAGTGATTCTCACCGGACGCGCGGGATTGGCGGCGCTGCTCGGCGCGCTGCTGATTCTGGTGTCGCCATGGCCGGTTCGGCTGTTCTGGCTGCTTCTCCTGGTGCTCGCCGTGCTGATTGTCGTCGACATCTTGGCCGCCGCCAGCCCACGCCGGCTGACCTTTCTCCGGTCAGGACCCGACTCCATTCGACTTGGCGAATCCGCGGATACCGCCCTGCAGATACAGAATCCGGGCCGTCGGGCCCGCGGATGGGTCCGCGACAGTTGGGCACCGAGCATGCGCGCCACACCGCGAGCGCATCCGCTGGATCTGCGCACCGGCGAACGCACCCAGGTCGTCACCTCCTTGCGCCCCTTACGCCGTGGCGATCACAAGCCGGCGACGGTAACCGTGCGCACAGTGGGACCGCTGGGTCTGGCTGGACGACAAGGGCGTCACGACGTGCCGTGGCAGCTGCGGGTGCTGCCCCCGTTCCTGAGCCGCAAGCATCTGCCGTCCCGGCTGGCCAGACTGCGCGAGCTCGAGGGCGCCATCCCGGTCTTGATCCGTGGCCAAGGCACCGAATTCGACTCACTGCGTGAATATGTCGTTGGCGACGATGTCCGTTCCATCGACTGGCGCGCCTCTGCCCGGCGCAATGACGTGGTGGTGCGCACCTGGCGCCCCGAACGAGACCGCCGCATCCTCGTCGTCCTGGACACCGGACGTACCTCGGCGGGGCGCATCGGCGTCGACCCGACATCGGGCGATCCCTCCGGCTGGCCCCGGTTGGATTGGGCGATGGATGCCGCACTGCTGTTGGTGGCCTTGGCATCTCGCGCAGGTGACCGCGTGGACTTCCTGGCACACGACCGTGTGGTGCGCTCGCAGGTGTCCGGAGCCTCGCGCAACGAGCTACTTCCACTGGTGGTCAACGCGATGGCGCCCCTGGAACCCTCGCTTGTCGAGTCCGATGCCCGCGATCTCGTCGCGACCATCCGCCGCAGATCTCGTCATCGCTCTTTCATCGTGCTCCTCACCGACCTGAACCCGGCTGCGCTGGAGGAGGGCCTGTTGCCGCTGCTTCCCCAGTTGACCAGCCATCACCATCTGCTGGTGGCCGCGGTCAGCGATCCGCGGGTTGAAGACATGGTGATGCCCGAAAACTCCACGGCACCAGGAAATATCAGGTCACTCGATGTCGAACAGGTCTATGACGCGGCCGCGGCCGAACGTACGCGCGGGGGACGCCGCCGCATCGTCACACTGCTGCGCCGGCAGGGTGTCGAGGTTGTCGATGCCCCGCCCGACGAGATCGCTCCGGCACTTGCCGACCGGTATCTGTCGTTGAAGGCGTCCGGGCGCCTGTAGCGCTCAGGATGCCGGGGCGTAGTCGGGAGCGTTTTCGATATCGCCGGATTCATTGGCGGCGACTCCGCGCCGCCCGAGAATCACCACATAGGCCAGGAACAGCACCTCCGCGATCACCCCGATCCCGATGCGGGCGAACGTCGGTAGCGGCGACGGGGTGACCAGCGCCTCGATGAGACCACTCACCAGCAGCACCCCGACCAGCCCGCCTGCCACCGACATGACAGCACGTCCCTGTTCGGCGAGCACCTGCCCACGGGGCCGATCACCCGGGTCAATCACCTTCCATCCCAGGCGCATGCCAGCGCCCGCGGCCAGGAACACCGCCGTCAGCTCCAACAGACCGTGCGGAAGGATCAGGCCCCAGAACACGTCTCCGCGGCCCGCCGCGATCATCAAGCCGCCGGCCAGACCCAGATTCGCCGCGTTGAGGAACAACACAAACGGGATGGGTATGCCCAGCAGCACGGCGAAGATGATGCACTGTGCGGCCACCCACGAGTTGTTGATCCACACGTGCAGCGCGAAGGCCGCCGCGGGATGCTCGCTGTAATAGTTTTCGAAATCCTCGTTCACCAGGTGCGCGATCTCATCGGGTGTCCCGATCACCGATTGCAGTTCGGGCGAATGCATCACCCAGATGCCCACGGCGACTACCACCACCATCGACCCGACCGCCGCGCCCAGCCACCAGCGCCAGCCGCGGTAGGCGACCACCGGAAAGGACACCGTCCAGAAACGGATGAAATGGCGCCACAGCGGGGCATGCTCTCCCGTGATCGCAGAACGCGCTCGAGCAACCAATGTCGACAGCCGTCCGACCAAGGCCGGATCCCCCGAGGACGACCGCACGGTCGACAGGTGTGTCGACACCGTCTGATACAGGTCGACCAGCTCATCGATCTCTAGCCCACTCAGGCTCCGCCTGCGCTTGAGCAGCAGCTCCAGTCGGTCCCATGTCCCCCGGTGTGTGGCGACGAATGCGTCCACGTCCATCTGGCAAATACTAGTGAGGATGGGCCGCTTGCGCGAAGACCGAAGGTAGGGTTCGGGGCATGTCGGAGTTGGTGACGGGCGACGCGGTGGTCTTGGACGTCAAAGTTGCCCAGCTTCCGGTGCGGGTCGTGTCCGCGTTCATCGACATCTTCGTCCAGGTGATCGTGCTGTACGCCGGCATCTTCGTCGTCGCGTTCTCGCTCTCGCAGTTTGACGAGGCACTGGCGGGAGCGCTCAGCATCGCCTATTCGGTGCTGGCTCTCGTGGGCTATCCCGTCATCTGGGAGATGTCCACCCGGGGACGCTCCCTGGGCAAGATGGTCATGGGATTGCGCGTCGTATCCGACGACGGTGGCCCGGAACGCCTGCGGCAAGCCGTCATCCGCGCGCTCGCGGCCGTGGTGGAGATCTACCTGTTCATGGGTGCACCGGCCGTGATCACCAGCCTGGTGTCGCCCCAGGGCAAGCGCCTCGGTGACATCTTCGCGGGCACGATGGTGATCAGCGAACGAGGACCCAAACTCCCTCCGCCTCCGGTCATGCCACCACAGTTGGCGGCATGGGCGCAGACGCTGCAACTGTCCGGGCTCACCACCGATCAGGCCAACCTGGTCCGCCAATTCCTCAACCGCGCAGGGCAACTGGCGCCGCACACCCGGGACCAGATGCTCTATCAGATCTCCAGCGATGTGCTCGCCAGCATCGCACCGCCCCCGCCGCCGGGCACTCCCCCGCAGTACATGCTCGCCGCGGTGCTGGCCGAACGTCACCTTCGCGCCCTGGAGCAGATGCAGCCTGCCTATCCCGCGACGCCGTTGCCGGTACCGCCGGTGGACTGGGCCGGACCAGCCGGCCCGCCGCCCGCAGCATCGGCGACGCCAGATCCCTCCGAGTCACCCAAAGGGCCTTCGGGTTTCGCCACTCCCGGCTGATGTCGAGTGGATGTCTTCGCATAGAGCGCGCCGCCCAGAGTCGCCGCGACGACCGTGACCAGCGCGCCCAGGATGAGTGCCGCTGCCTCACCGTGTATCAGCGATTGCTGCTGCTCGCCGATCGCGGCCGCGGCGATGGGCACGCCGAGCTGAGCGGCGGCCAAGGCGCCCAGCGACAACGGCTGTCCAAAAAGCCGTCCGACCATATGCGCCAAGACTGCCGCGCCACCCAGACCCAGCCCCAGCAGCATGAGCTTGGGGTTCTCACCGAGCTCGCGCACGTGCAGCGAGGCCCCAAGCCAGACGAAGAACAGCGGTGAGAAGAAGCCTTCGGTGAATCCGAAGAGCTGCTTGGCAAGGCGGCGCGGTTCCCCGATGCCCGCAACGACGAGGCCCAAGGCGAACCCGGCCAACATGATCGACACGTGGGTCTCGACGGCCAGCGCCGCCAGCCCAAAGACGATGGCCAGGCTGATCCGCAGCTCCATGGCCACCCGGCGCTGCTTCGAATAGTCGTGGAACCGATCGAGCGTTCCGGCCTGATCGAGCGCGCGCAAGATCACGAACACAATGCCCGCACAGGCCGCGACCGCCACCGCGCCCACGGCCGCGCGGGGGGCATGCTTGAGATCGATGACCAAGGGCAGCAGCACAATCGAGGCGGTATCGGCAATGGCCACCTGCGCGGTGGTGCTCAGCACCTTCGGGCCCTCAAGGCTCAGCGAGTCGATGATGGGCAATACCAGCGCCGCCGACGAGGAGGCGATGAGCACCGCGTACAGGGGCGCATGCCCCGTGTGGAACGCGTTGGCCAGCAGCACGCCCAACACCGCACCGACCACGCCGACCACGACGGCGCGCAGCGCCGCCTTGGGCAGCGCCGCCACCATGGTCTTATCGCGGATCGGCACATGCGTGCCTGCCACGAACATGACCAACGCGAATCCGACGTCGGCGAACATCTTGAACGTGGGATCGAAGGCATCGATCCAGCCAAATCCGGTGCGACCAATGATGATTCCAGCAAGAAGTTCGCCGATGACCACGGGGATCCGCAGCCGTGTGTTGAGCGCTAACAGCGGCCCCACCATTCCGACGACGACGACGATCGCCAGGGTTGGGAAACCGAAGCCATTCATGGAGTTACTGCCAAGAGACCAGATGGCAGGGGATGTCGGTGTTTTCGTCGGATATGTAGCTCGCGCACACCCGGTGGTAACCGTCCGCGATCTCCAGCCGCGCCCCGGCGCGTGCGTCGCCCCGCACCAGCAAGATCGGGGACAGTGCCTTGTCCTTGGCGATCTTCGCGAGGTCGCGGGCCACGTGAGCATTGGTCTTGGGCAGCATGTCCAGGTGAGCCGCTCGCAGGATGTCCTTGGCCTTGCGGTACTCCAGCGTCGCGTTGCGCAGCGCCTTCACGGTCCGCTTCACCACATCGGCCTCACCGACAAGCGTCAGGTAGTCCACGGCCGCCGCGTAGTCATGGTCCTCGGGTTGTTCCAGCCACTTCACCGTCATGGCGGTCACCCTACGGCGCGTAGCTGGCAGGAGCTCTGGAAATCGCCGCCGAAAGTTTTCGTTGCATCACGATCGATTCCGATATATCGTTATCTATCGAGAGGCGATACCGCCTCCCCCCAAGCACTAAGGAGCTACACATGACTTCCCATGAGGAAAGGGCCGATCAGTTCCGGCCCGACACACCATTTGGTTTTGGATTCGGTTTCGACCCCACACGTCGCGGACCAGGTCATCCTGGGCAATCCCGTCGGCGCCACGGCGGTCGTCAGCACGAATGCGACCCGCGCGGCGAGTTCCAGGAGCAAGCCTGGGCCGGTCGTCGCGGACCCGGCGCGTTCATGGACCGCGGCTTCGGCCCCGGGTTCGGACGTGGATTCGGTCCCGGCTTTGGTCCTTTCGGATTCGGATTCGGTTTCGGTGACCAGCAGCGTGGACGCGGACGGGGACGTGGCCAGCGCGGCGACGTCCGGGCCGCCATCCTGGCGCTGCTCGCCGAACGCCCGATGCACGGCTACGAGATGATCCGCGAGATCGCCGAACGCACTAACAACATCTGGCGGCCGAGTCCCGGTTCGGTATATCCGACACTGCAACTGCTCGTCGACGAGGGCCTCATCGTTGAGGCCGAGGGCAGCGGCAGCCGCAAGCAGTTCGACCTGACGTCCGAGGGTCGCGAGGCGGCCGAGAAACTCGACACCCCGCCCTGGGACAAGATCAACGAAGACGCCGACCCCTCGGTACTCGATCTTCGTTCAGCACTCGGCCAGCTGATGGGTGCGGTCGCACAGTCGGCCCACGCCGCCTCGGCCGAGCAGCAGCAGCGGATCATCGAGATCGTCAATTCTGCCCGCAAGCAGATCTACGGCATCTTGGGTGAGACCGACTGAATGACCCTAGACCCCCCGCTTTTACCGGCGGGGGGCCTAGCTCACGTCGACCCAGTCCAAGGTGCGCTGCACGGCCTTCTTCCAGCCGGCGAATCCGTCGGCCCGCTGCTGTTCGCTGATCGACGGGCTCCAGCGCTCGTCTTCCTGCCAGTTCCGCCGAAGGTCGTCAGGGTCCTTCCAGAAGCCGACGGCCAGTCCCGCCGCATATGCCGCACCGAGCGCGGTCGTTTCGGCGACAACGGGTTTGACGACATCGACGCCCAGCGTGTCGGCCTGGATCTGCATGCAGAGCTTGTTGGCGGTGATGCCGCCATCCACCTTGAGTACCTCCAGGTGAACACCCGAGTCCGCCTCCATGGCCTCAACCACTTCGCGGCTCTGATAGCAGATCGCCTCAAGCGTCGCGCGCGCCAAATGCGCGTTGGTGTTGAACCGGGAAAGACCCACAATCGCGCCACGGGCATCCGAACGCCAATACGGCGCGAACAGACCCGAAAAGGCCGGTACGAAATAGACACCGCCGTTGTCTTCAACCTGACGAGCCAAGTCCTCGCTTTGTGAGGCACCGCTGATGATGCCGAGCTGGTCACGCAGCCACTGGACCGCCGAGCCGGTCACCGCGATGGACCCCTCCAACGCGTACACCGGCTTGTTGTTCCCGAATTGGTAACACACGGTGGTCAACAACCCGTTGCGTGAGCGGACCAACTCTTCACCGGTGTTGAGCAGCAAGAAGTTCCCGGTGCCATAGGTGTTCTTGGCCTCGCCCGGGCTCAGGCACACCTGCCCGACCATCGCCGCCTGCTGATCCCCCAAGTCGCCGGCAATGGGTACCTCGCCGCCAAGCGGCCCCATATGGGTCGTGAAGCCAAAGGGTTCGACCGGTGACGACGCTTTAATCGGCGGAAGCATTTGGCGCGGAATGGAAAAGAACGACAAAAGCTCGTCGTCCCAATCCAGGGTCTCCAGGTTCATCAGCATCGTGCGGCTGGCGTTGGTCACGTCAGTGACGTGCACCCCACCGCGAATGCCGCCGGTGAGGTTCCAGATCACCCAGCTGTCGGGGGTGCCGAAGAGCGCATCCCCATTTTCCGCATCTCGGCGCACCCCATCGATATTCTCCAGAATCCATTGCAGCTTGCCGCCGGAAAAGTAAGTGGCAGGTGGTAATCCGGCCTTCTCGCGAATAACGTCACCGCGCCCATCGCGGTCCAGTGCCGTCGCGATCTTGTCAGTGCGGGTGTCCTGCCACACGATGGCATTGCAATACGGCCTGCCGGTGTGACGGTTCCACACCAGGGTGGTCTCGCGCTGATTGGTCACCCCTACGGCAGCGAGGTCCCCGGCCGACAATCCGGTCACGTTGAGGGATGTGGCCAGCACCGACCAGGTGCGTTCCCAGATCTCCACCGGGTTGTGCTCCACCCAGCCTGGCTGCGGCAGGAGCTGCTGATGCTCCAGCTGGTGGCGGCCGACCTCCTCGCCCCGGTGGTTGAAGATCATGGCACGCGTGCTGGTCGTGCCCTGGTCGATCGATGCCACGAAATCAGCCATTGGCGAACTCCTCGGTGTGCGAAGGTGATTGGGTTTCAGGATCGTCTGCGTACAGGAATGCTTCCACGAGATAGCGATACAGCGCGGCCCCCAGCAGGCCCCCGACGAGCGGTCCGACGATCGGCACCCACCAGTACTGGGCGCCGTGCTGGTCCAGGAAGGCCGTATCGAAACCGGTGAGATAGGACGCCAGCCGGGGTCCGAAGTCGCGGGCCGGGTTGATCGCGTACCCCGCGATGGAGCCCCACGCCATGCCCAGACCGACGACCACCGCGCCGATCGCGAACGGCGAGAGGCTCTCGGGCATGCGGATATTGCGCCGGTCCGAGATGGCGAAGATCAGGAACAGCAGAATCGCGGTGCCGATGATCTGGTCGCGCAGGCCGCCCCACAGACTGACATCGAGCGCGCCGTTACCCGGGAGTGTCGAGAAGACTCCCTGCGTCGCAATGGTGTGTCCGGGATCTACAGCGGACAACACGCTCCCGTAGTTCCACCGAACCAGTAGCGCCGCCACGAACGCACCGGCGGTCTGGGCCACGATGAACGGAATCACCTGTTTCCATGGGAATCCACGAAACGCGGCCAACGCCAGCGTGACCGCCGGGTTCAGGTGCGCGCCGGATATCCGTCCGGCGGCGAAGATGCCGAAGGTGACCCCCATGCCCCAGGCCCAGACGATGGAGTTGTGGTTACCGAAGTCCTCGTTCCCGGCCGTCACCACCTGCGCGACGACACCCACGCCGAACAAGATCAAGATCATCGTGCCAACGAACTCTGCGGCGAGTTGACCCGTCTGCCTCATAACATCGAATCTAGGGGTGGGTCGCCGTGGGCACACCTGAAAACGCCGAACGGTCCCCCGTTTTCGGAGGACCGTTCGCGTTACGAGCTTCTTACTTCCAGGGCTCGACCTGCTCGCGCACCAGGTCAATGCTCCACGGCCCGTCGGTCTCGGCGGTATCGGTCACCGACCAACCCTTGAGCCGCTGAATCGATCCACCCGTGACCTTGAACACCTGGCCGGTCCACGGGTTCTTCTCGGTGCTCAGGTAAGCCACCAACGGAGAGATGTTGGCGGGGCTGAACATGTCGAACTGTCCCTCGTCCACCGGGGCCGCGAAAAGGGCACCCATGCCCGGGGTGGCCAGCGTCAGGCGCGTGCGCGCCACCGGCGCGATCGCGTTCACCTTGACGCCGTACCGCTCCAGCTCGGCGGCCGCGACGCAGGACAGCGCGGCGATACCGGCCTTGGCCGCGCCGTAGTTGCCCTGGCCCGGGTTCGGCAGTGTCACACCGGAATCCGATGCGGTGTTCACCACGGTTGCCTTGACATCAGCCCCGGCCTTGGACTGCGCCTTCCAGTACTCGGCTGCGTGACGCAGCACCGCGAAATGCCCCTTGAGGTGCACCTGGATGACCGAATCCCACTGGTCCTCCTCCAGGCCGGCGACGAAGCCGTCCCGCAGGATGCCCGCGTTGTTGACGACGGCATCCAGCTGTCCGAAGGTTTCGACGGCCTGATTGACCAGATTCGAGGCACCGGCCCAGGTGGAGATGTTGTCGGTGTTCGCAACGGCTTTGCCTCCGGCCGCAACGATCTCGTCAACCACTTCCTGCGCGGGCCCGGCATCCGATCCGGAGCCGTCGTTGGCGCCGCCGAGGTCGTTGACGACTACCGATGCGCCTTCCCTGGCGAAGAGCAGCGCGTGCTCACGGCCGATGCCACGTCCGGCACCGGTGATGACCGCCACCCGTCCGTCAAGTTGTCCCATGTTGATTCCCTCTCCTTCTGCGATGACTTAGGCGATAACGGCGTGGCCGTTTTTGATGACGAGGTCGTCGCCGACGCTGGTCTCGTACGAGTAGGTGCCGGCGGCACCGTTCTTCCAGAAGCTGGTGGTGATGTCCTGTCCCGGCAGCACCGGCTTGGCGAACCGCACCGCGAGCTCCTTGAGCCGCTCGGTGCGCGAGTCGGCGAGCTCGGTCAGGGCCGCCCATGACGTAAATGCCATGGTGCACAACCCATGCGCGATGATGCCCGGCAATCCGGCCGCCACCGCGGCATCGTTGTCCAGGTGGATCGGCATCGGATCACCCGATGCCGGGCTGTACCGGAACGTCTGGTCGTCATCGACATGCTGCACCAGGGAGGCCGCCGGCCCATTGGCCTTGATCGCCTCATCCAGCACAACGTTCGGGCCGAGGACACCGCGCGTCTCACCCACGTCGTACTTGCGGAAGAAGAACGTCACGTACTGCTCGTTGACCAAATCACCCGAGGCATCGCGTGTTTCGGCGTACACCGTGCCGCGGGTGCCGTTCTCCATGCCCTCGTAGCCGGTCATCTTCGACTTGGCGACCAGTGTGTCACCGGGCTTGATGGGCCGGTGGAACCTGAAAAACTGCTCGCCGTGCACTACGCGTGGAATCAGCTGGTAGGGAACGACACTCATCGTGGTTCCGACGAGCGACTGGAAGATGGGCACCACCGCGAAAACCGGCGGCGCCACCTCTCCCTTCCGATGCTCCTCGATCGGGTCATTGGTGGCCTCGGCGTAGGCGATCAGGCGGTCCTTGTCGACCTCGATGGTCTCCTCGGCACCCCACTGATCAAGGCCGTCGTTGTTGAACGGATACTTGGTGTCAGCCATTGCTTCCCAGCCCCTTTCAGCGGTTGGCCGGCTTGTAGGCGGTGATGACGCAGGCGCCACCGAGGCCGAGGTTGTGCTGCAACGCCACCTTTGCGTCGGCGACCTGGCGCTTGTCGGCATCGCCGCGCAGCTGCCAGGTGAGCTCGGCGCACTGCGCCAGACCGGTGGCACCGAGCGGATGCCCCTTGGAGATCAGGCCACCCGACGGGTTGACCACCCAGCGGCCACCGTAGGTGGTGTCGCCGTTGTCGATGAGCTTTCCGCCCTCGCCCTCCGCGCACAGTCCCAGCGCCTCGTAGGTGATCAGCTCGTTGGCCGAGAAGCAGTCGTGCAGTTCGATGACGTCCACATCATCGGCCGAAATCTGAGCCTGCTCATACACTTTCTGCGCCGCCAGCTTGGCCATGTCGAACCCGACAAGCGTGATCGCCGACTTGGACTCCAAGGTCCCGGGAATGTCGGTGGTCATCGCCTGGCCGACGATCTCCACGGCACGGTCCCCGAGCCCGTTCTCCTCGACGAATCGCTCCGAGGCCAGGATGGCGGCACCCGATCCGTCGGAGGTCGGTGAGCACTGCAGCTTGGTCAGCGGTGCGTAGATCTCCTTGGCGTCCAAGATGTCCTGCAGGGTGTATTCCTCTTGGAACTGCGCATAGGGGTTGTTCACCGAATGCTTGTGGTTCTTGTAACCGATCTTGGCGAAGTGCTCGGCGGTGGTGCCGTACTTCTGCATGTGCTCGCGACCGGCGGCGCCGAACATCCAGGGCGCGGGCGGGAAGGCGAAATCGAACAGCCCGGCGAGGGCTTCGATGTGCCGCTGCATCGGCTGCTCACGATCGGTGAAGGTCGCACCCAACGAGCCGGGCTGCATCTTCTCGAATCCGAGAGCCAGCGTGACATCGGCGAGCCCGCCGCGGATGGCCTGCGCCGCATTGAACAAGGCGGTCGATCCGGTCGAACAGTTGTTGTTGACGTTGGTGACCGGGATGCCGGTCATCCCAAGTTCGTAGACAGCGCGCTGGCCGGAGGTGGACTCGCCGGCGCAATACCCGACATAGGCGGCTTCCACCTTGTCGTAGTCAATACCGGCGTCCGTCAGCGCATTGGTGCCGGACTCCTTGGCCATGGCCGGGTAATCCCAACCCTCACGTCGTCCGGGTTTCTCGAATTTCGTCATCCCGACGCCGATGACAAATACCTTTTCGGGGGCCTTAGGGGGCATCGTTCCAAGCTCCTTTTGCGCGCACTTCGATGGGGGCGTCGCCAACGTAACATACGTTCTATCCTGAATGTAAGGGCCCGGTACAAATGTATTGCCAGCCCATGGAACGCGCGACTACTCGAATGAAGTGCTTGGTGAACGCGCGCCGAACTCGCCCGAAATACCCGGGACATTTACCTACAGGGCAGTTTGTTTCTGCGTATCGGGTAACGGCGCACGAAGCCGCAGCTCCAGCATCTGCTTGGCCCGGGACCAGCGACGATCGCGGGTTTCCTGGGAGACGGTCAAGCTGCTGACCAGGACGCCGCGGATGATGTCCATGGCGAGCAATCCGAAGTCGCGGCGGTCCTTGGGCGAGGTCGGATCATCGTCGTCAAGCACGTGAAGCGCCGACAGATTGTGCAGCACCATCTTTTCGAACTGGTCCAGGTGCACGCGCAGATCTGGCTCGGTGCGCGCCGCGATGAGCAGCTCCACCATCGCGATGAACAGCGGCCCCTGGTGAATCCGCCAGAGCATGTCGAGGTACCGCTCGACCGGGTCGGCGGACTGATCCATGGACATCAGCTCTTCGAGTACCGCCTGGGTGCGCATGAACGCGAGGTGGCGCACCGATTCGGCCATCAGTTCCGACTTGGACTGGAAGTGATGGATCAGCGCACCGCGCGTGGCACCGGCACGGCTCGCGATGCGCGAGGTGGTGGTGCCGGAATACCCGAACTCGACAAGGCAGTCGATGGTGGCCTCAAGCAGCCGGGACCGCATCGCCGCCGAACGTTCCTCCTGGGTGCGTCGCGGCGTGGGCATGCCCACATTGCACCACAGTCAGTCGATACGAAGCGTGTCTATCGGCCGCTGACCTGGTGGAAAATCTGCGCGGCCTGCGCCTCGTACTTCGCGTACGCGTCCGGGAAAGCCGAGCGTTGAACCGCCTGTGCGGCTTGGGCAACGCTCATATCCTGCCAGCCCGACACCTTCACGAGCTGGTCGTAGAACTTACCGGCCGACCTCGATGGGTCCATCAAATCGGCTGTAGCACCCCAGCTTTGACGCTGCTGGAACGGCCCAACCGAGTCGTGATCATGTCCCACACCGTCATTGGCCAGCATCATCGAGTCAGGCACCGAGGAGTTGGCGAGGCTGCGCAGGCCGGACTCGGTGAGTGCGGTCGCCAATGCGATCTGAATCGCCTCGGGCGAAAGCCCACGACGCAGACCTTCCTCGATGATCTTGCGGGCGACTTCCATCTGACCGGCGTCGAGATTCATGAAAACCGACGGGCCCGAGGGACGCAGCGACGGAGCACCGGTGTTGGAGTAGCTTCCGTCGGGCACACTGTGGCCACCGCCGCCGCCACTGCCGTGGCCTCCACCACTGCCGCCGCCGAAACCGCCGCCTCCGCTGCCGCCACCGAATCCACCGCTGCCGGCCCTCACCGAGCCACTTGCTGCACCGCCACTGCTGGCGGGCATGAACGCCGCGGGCTGGGTGCTGGCCGAATTGTGCTCGGCGTCCAGCGTCTCCGACGCCTTACGCAGATCGTTCGACGAGGCGCGATCGGCCTCTTCCAATGACTTCAGCGCCTGGCGAATCGCATCGGTCAGCCGCCGGGCCTCCGCCTGCAGATCCCTATTGCCCTCCGGAGCCGTGACGGTTCCGTCATCGGCAACCTGCAGGCCCTTCGCGTTGGCCTCGTCCACCAGCGCCATCACCTTGTCACGCGCCGCGGTGAGCGCCGAGTGCCCGCCACGGACCGCCTCGGCGACATTGCCGATTGCATACGAAAGTCGGTTGGTCGAAGACTGCTCGCTCGATGCCTGGTCGTACGCGGACTTGAAGGACTTGCCCTTCCAGAACGACTCGGCCGAGTCCAGATCGCGAACCACGCCGTCGATGGACAGGTCCAGGTTCTTGCTCGCGTCCTCAATGGCCTTGGCGGCGGCGTCGAGGTTGGCGACATTCCACCCCCGCAGCTGCGAAATCGTCGGTCTCACAGGTTGACCTCCGCAACCCTGGACACCTGGCGGCGGTTGACGGCGTCCTGGCCGGTCAACGCCCCCGAGCTGGTCTGCACAAAATTCGAGATGCTCTCGATGCGTTCGGAGGCGCCACCCCCGGCGCGCTTGAGCGCCGCGCTGACCGCACGCAGCACCGCGGCGAACTCGGTGCCGGCGACCGAGTTGGCCGCGGCCTCGAAATCAACGTCGGGAACCGCATCCTTCGCACGTCCTGCCACGCGACTCGCCAACCGTGACATCTCGGCACCGTTCGCCTTCATGATGTCGCTCATAGTTACCTCCCCAAGGAACCGGTCCTGCGCGCACGTGATGGCGCGGTTCGTCGCCAGATTGTGCCTCTGATCAGATACGACGGGCCTGGTACTGATTCGGTTCCATGTTTTTCAACCTTTTTTCGCCGAATCATCCCGGGCCGCGTACGGGCAAATCGCCAGGTCCAAGGCCCTGGTTGAGGAACAATACGACCCATGGGCGACGAGGTCGCGCGCACCCAGTTCACCGGTGAGCACCGCCGGGCCTACCGCACCAAGGTGCAGAACTGCCTGGACGTGTTCGAGACCATGCTGTCGGAGTCCAGATTCGACTTCGAACGACCGCTCACCGGCATGGAGATCGAATTCAACCTGGTCGACGGCAAGTACCAGCCGGCGATGACGAACACCGACGTGCTGGCCTCGATCGCCGATCCGGCCTTTCAGACAGAACTAGGCGCCTACAACATCGAGTTGAATGTGCCGCCCCGCGCCCTTTCGGGGTCGGCGGCCCTCGAGCTCGAGGGCGATGTGCGGGCCAGCCTCAACGCCGCCGAGCAGCGAGCCGGCGAGCGCGGTGCACACATCGTGATGATCGGCATCCTGCCGACGGTGATGCCCGCGCATCTGGACGGCGCGTGGATGAGCCCGTCCTCGCGGTACCGGGCATTGAACGACGCGGTGTTCACCGCCCGCGGTGAGGACATGCAGATCGACATTGCCGGTGCGGAGCGGCTCAGCGTCAGGTCGCCCTCAATCGCCCCGGAATCGGCATGCACCAGCATGCAGCTGCATCTGCAGGTGGCACCCGATGACTTCGCCGCCAACTGGAATGCCGCTCAACTGCTGGCCGGTCCGCAGGTGGCGCTGGCCGCCAACTCACCGTTCTTCTTCGGCAAGTCCTTGTGGGCGGAGACCCGCATCGAGCTCTTCACGCAGTCCACTGACACCCGCCCGCAGGAACTCAAGGTGCAGGGGGTGCGCCCCAGGGTGTGGTTCGGCGAGCGCTGGATCACCTCGATCTTCGACCTGTTCGAAGAGAACGTCCTCTACTTCCCGTCGCTGCTGCCGGAGATCTCCGACGAGGACCCTGTGGCCGAGCTCGCTGCCGGGAGGGCGCCACGGCTTCAGGAACTGCGGTTACACAACGGCACCATCTACCGCTGGAACCGGCCGATCTACGACGTCGTCGACGGCACCCCGCACCTGCGCGTGGAGAATCGAGTGCTGCCCGCCGGGCCGACGGTCATCGACGTGATGGCCAACGCCGCGTTCTATTACGGTGCGCTGCGAGCGCTGTCCGAGGATGACCGCCCGGTGTGGACCAAGATGACATTCGCTGCGGCCCATGACAATTTCCTCGAAGGTGCGCGCCGTGGTGTAGAGGCACGGATGTACTGGCCCGGCGTCGGTGAGATCACCGCCGATGAATTGACGCTGCGACACCTGCTGCCCATGGCCCACGAGGGGCTGCAACGGTGGGGTGTGGCGACCGAAGTGCGCGAACGCTATCTCGGTGTCATCGAGGCGCGTGCGAAATCAGGCATCAACGGCGCGGCCTGGCAGACACATACCGTTGGCGCACTGCAGGAGCGCGGATCGAGCCGCCAGACGGCGCTCACTGAGATGCTCCGGATGTATTGCGAACACATGCATTCCAACGAGCCCGTGCACACCTGGAAGCTGATCTAGAAGCCGCTCCTCAGGCCAGAACGACGTGGCGTGCTGCGTCACATCACGGTGCATATCGGCGCCGGTGTCGCCGCAATTCGGTCCAGCACCCGCAGGTTCTCCACCACATCGCGGCTCTCCCGCGCGGCGATTGCGTTGACAAACACCGCGATTGGCGCAGGCGGGCTGTAGGCCAGCGCTCCTTGCTGTGCGACTTGCAGATCCCGCGCCAGAATTACACCCGGATCGAGAAAATCCGGGGTAGCGGCTAGCACTACGGCGAATCGCCATGCGCTATCGCGAGACACTTTGACCGCCTCATTGATCACTGCGATCTGCTGTTCCTGGAGCACCGCGTACAAGTCGGCCAGCACCGGCGAGAGCTCGTTGATGTCTGCCACCAAGCCGTTTACCTGACTGGCCAATACCGCGTTGAGCCGATTGAAATCCTCATGTAACGACGGCAATTGTGCTGCGCCGGCGACACCCTGGGCGACGATTCCAAGATCGAGGCCAATGTGTGCATTGACCCCGGCGAGCATGTGCTGCAACAGGATCGGCTGCTCCAGGTGAGCCGCCTCGAATGTCACCTGCCACGAGTGCGCTGGTTTTCCGTACTGGCCTGGATGGAAATAGCGATTCAGCGCAGAGAAGTAACGCCCGGCAAATTCCACATCAAACCGTTCCATCCGTGCGCCATCCTGGAACACGTGTTGCTCAATCGCGATGCCGACCGCGAGGGTTATCCGCTTGTACAGCGCCGCGAAGTACCCAAGGCTGCTGGCCGCCTCCATGGACCACGCGATGATGGAGTCGATCGCCGCAACGACTTCATCGATCGTCGTGCAGATGGGGAGGGGACTTAGGGGAGATGCATAGTCGGGCACAGCTTTGCCTTCCGGGACAGGATGGTGCGATGTTGGATGAGCGACATACACACGGCGCTATCTGGTTCCCCGCACGAGCTATCTGAGGAGATAGAGCCCGACAGTCCCGGCGTCGTTGGCCGCATAGACTGCCTCACCGGCACCGCTCCCCGCCTGATTGGCCGCAGTCACCGCCGCCGGAGCATCCGCATAATTGCCCATCCAGCGCCACTTTTTCGCGCTACCTACGGCATTGAGGTAGATGTACAGCCCCACGGTGCCGTCGTCATTCACTTCGAAGACCGACTCACCGGCGCCACACCCCGCCTGATTGGCTGCCTCGACCGCTGCCGGAGCGTCCGCGTAATTACCCCTCCACTGCCAGTTACTCATGAGAAGTCCTTGCCTGTTCGATAGCTTCACCCGCACTGCGCGGACGCCACCAACCATGGCATCGACCCACCGACCCCAGCACGAGTAGCGAGCTACCTACATTTGGCAGGGCCTTTACCCAATCGCTGCTCCGGACAGCTCTAACCCGCCCGTTTGGGAAGACCGATTCTTCGACCAATTTCATCCCTGAGGGAAGCGGCTTGTAGGCATCTGGACTAACTGTTCCGGTGGGGTCGCCGGGCCCGGAGCTTAGAAGAGCCGGTACCCCTCCGGAGACAACAGAAACCCATGTCGATCGCCATTGGTGGGGTTCTGTTCGGTGATGCACGCGGTCATCTGTACGTCCACCACACAGGTACCCGACGATGGGTCATAAATTCGTCCACCCACGGGCAACAGCTTGTAGTCACCAGGCTCGAAAGTCTTTTCGACCTCATGCCCGTCCGACCACACCGAGTACTTATCGAGCGTGGTGAGGTCCCGCGTCTCGAAATGTGCCTCCTGCGAATCGGACACCAGGACCACGTTCTCGGTGGTTCCCGGTAGGTTGCCCCAGCATTGCCCAAACTTGTCCGGGTATGCCTTGGCCACGTGATAGACCCGGCAGCGGTACCCCGCTGGCGAGGTGAACTGATAACCCTGCGAGTTCCCAAGGAAGTCCAGGCCAACCCCGTAGTCCTTAAGTTCCACGGCTGCAAAGGAACTAACGTCGGGAAACTCTGGTTCAGCGTGCGCCACAGGCGTAACGGACACGACCATCAGAGCAACGATCGGTGCCGCGACCCGCCAAGACCACATCATGTCTGTAGCACCTTCGCCACCACTTCGAGTTCATCGTCGGTTCCGTCGACGTGCGGGCTGATCCGCAAAACCGGCTTGGTCATCTCGAACGGCGCTCGCACGGTCTCGGCAGCGGTCGTCACGATCGAGTGTTCGGCGATCAGGCGCGCCCGCACCGCAACAACGTCGATGTCCCCGACAGGCTCCAGTGTGGTGGTGGCGCTGGGCTCGTCCACGGATTCCATCACCCGCCAATCCTTGAGGTCCCCCAAGACCTTTCGTGCCGATCTTCCACGCTCGGCCAATGCACCCTGAACCTCCGCGGGACCGGCCGCCAGATGCTGACCCACCGCGACCGACAGACCCACCCAGCCCGCGACATGCGCCTCGACATGTCCCGCCCACTGCGGAACCAGATGTGCAAGAGATGGATTGACGGCAAGCACTCCCACCCCGCGAGGCCCGGCCAACCACTTACGTGACGGTGCATACATGGCGTCCGCGCCGTAGGTGCAGTCGATATGACCAAGGGCCTGCGCGGCGTCAACTACGACGGGCACCCCGGCCGCCCGCGCCAGCGCGACCACCTCCGCGGCGGGCTGTACCGTGCCGCGATGGCTGCCGAGGGCCGTCAAATGCACCAGATCCACCTTCTCGCGGCGCAGAAACCCCTCGATCCCGTCCAGATCGGCGCGGCCATCCCCATCAACCGGCAGCCACACCGGAGTAAATCCGAAGTGGTTCATGATCATCAGATTGGGGCCGAATTCTCCTGGCAGACACGCGATAACCCGCCCGGCATCGGCCGGCCACGACTGCAGAAGCGTACGCAACGCATCGGCCGCGCCCGTGGTGAAATGCACCTGCGCCTCGGGCATACCCGTCAAGTGGCGCACCGCGGCCCGCCCGGCAGCGAGGACCGGTGTCGCGGCCTCCTGCGCCACGTACCCGCCGATCTGCGCCTCATGTTCGGCGTGCTGAGCCACCGCACGAATAGTCTCGATGCTCTGCCGTGAGCAGGCGGCCGAGTCCAGGTGCACGCCGAGAACCGGCGGCCTAGCCTGCCGCCACTGCTCACTCAGGCTCATTGTTTGACCGCCAGCGACAACCCGAAATCGTGGGAATCATCAGTCCACCAGTGCGTCTGATGCAGACCCGCAGCGGCCAGCTCCCTTGCCACGCCCTCTTGACGGAACTTGCACGACACCTCGGTCAGCATCATCTCTCCGGCCCCGAATTCGACCGCGAGATCCAGGGATTCGATGGTTACCCGCTGATCGCCCACCGAACGCAACCACATCTCCATGCGCTCCTCGTCGCTATTCCACAACGCGACGTGTTCAAAAGCCTCCAGGTCGAAATCAGCATCGAGTTCACGGTTGATCACCGCCAGTACGTTGCGATTGAAGGCAGCGGTCACTCCGGCGCTGTCGTCGTAGGCCCGCACCAGACGCTCGGTGTCCTTGACCAAATCAGTGCCCAGTAAGAGCATTTCGCCGGATTGCAGGGTGGCCGCCACATCGGCCAGGAACCGTGCCCGCGGCCCGGTGGTCAGATTTCCGATCGTGGATCCCAGGAAGGCGACCAGACGCCGGCCCTCCCGGGGAATCCGTCCGAGGTCCTTCTCGAAGTCCCCACACACAGCGCGGACCCGCATACCCGGATACTCATCGACGAGCGCATCTCCCGCCGCACGCAACACACCGGAGTCCACATCGAAGGGGATGAACGTACTGGGAGTCAACGCGTCCAGCAGCATCCGGGTCTTCTCGGAAGTGCCGCTGCCCAGCTCCACCAGGGTGTCGGCGCCGGATGCCGACGCGATATCGGCCGCGTGGGCCCGCAGCAACCCAGCCTCGGTCCGCGTGGGATAGTACTCCGGCAGCCGAGTGATCTCATCGAACAGATCACTGCCCACTTCGTCGTAAAACCATTTTGGGGGAAGCGATTTCGCGGCCGCGGTCAGGCCCTGCCGGACATCGCGACGCAGCGCCTCTGCTGCCGCACCAGAGGCTAAGTGGTTCTCCAGGGTCATGGGGGACGACGGAGTCATAATCCTCTTATCTCTACCTTCCCATCGCGTACCCGCACCAATTGCCGGTCCGGGATGTCGACCCAGGACGGGTCGTCGTCGTACGGTTCACTCGCCACCACTACGCCGTCGGCGGCCTCCAAAATCGACAGGGTGTCACCCCAGGTCGTGGCGATCAACTCATGTCCGTTGGCCGCCAGTATGTTCAGCCGGGCCCCCGGATCTGCAGTCCCGACCTGCCGAACTATCTCCCCCAGGTTCTCTGGTCCCGACGCGAAGATACGCGCAGCCAGCACCGCACTGTCCACCACCGATTCGGCGCCGGAGATCTCGCCCACCGCGGCGCGATCGACAATTCCGTTGTGCGACAACAGCCATGTTCCGTCTGTGAATGGCGCGGCCGCAGACTCGTCGATGGGCATTCCGGCACTGGCGGAACGGACCGCCGCCACCACGCATCGGCTGCGCAGCACCGGGGCCACCGAGGCGAAAGAGGCATCACCCCATAGCGGCCGTGCGCTACGCCACCTGCGGGGCGCACCATCGGCGAAGAATCCGGCGCCCCAGCCGTCGGCGTTCACCAGGCCGTGTTTTTGGCGCCGCGGCGAATACGACTGCACCAGCAGGCCATGCGGCGGTTCAAATATCAGCGACGCCAGATTGCGCGGCTCGCCCAGCCAGCCCAGATGACGACACATGCTAGACGTCCCAGGCCAGACGAACGCCGCTGAAGATTTGCCGCCGGATCGGATGATCCCAGTTCCGGAAGCTGGGCCGCATGATCGATGGCGCCACCGCCCACGAACCTCCACGTAGCACGCGATAGTCACCGGCCCCTGAACCTTCGAAGAACGGCTCGCTGTACTGCTGATAGATCATCGGCGTGAAACCGGGCCACGGCCGCAGTGGGGATGTCGTCCACTCCCACACATCACCGAGCATCTGCTCAACGCCATAGGCCGACGCCGACGCGGGGTACGCCCCGACCGGGGCAGGACCCAGCGCACCTCCACCGAGATTGGCCCTGTCTTGGCTCGGTGCACCCTCGCCCCACGGAAACCGCCGTCGCGCAGAGGCTTCCGGATCCCAGACACAGGCCTTTTCCCATTCGGCCTCGGTGGGTAATCGCGCACCCGCCCAGGTGGCGTAGGCCTGCGCCTCGTGAAAGCTCACATGTTGCACCGGCTCGTCGGGCACGATCTCCAGCTCACGACCGAACCGCGTGAGCGTGCCGCCGAAGGTCCAAAACTTGGGCGCCGTCAGATCTTCCGCGCATCGGTGTGCCCACCCGGCCTCGGTCCAGAACTCCTGGCGCCGGTAGCCACCGTCGGCGATGAATGCCGACCACTCCGCATTGGTCACCGGCACCCTGCCGATTCGGAAGCTCTTGAGATCCACCATATGCGCGGGCCGCTCGTTATCAAGCGAGAACGGCTCGTCGATCGCATCGACGCCGAGCACAAACGGGCCCTCCGGCACCAGCACCGAGGTTCCCGAGACCCCGGGCCGTCCCGGCGGCAACGGGTCAACGCGTTCCAGCAGCGCGGCCCCGCGGCGAATCGACAAGGCCTGCAACATGGTTTCATCATGTTGATGCTCGTGGCTGAGCACCATGGAGTAGATGAATTCGTCCGACCGCGCGGAACCGTCGGAGGGCAGCGCCTCCAGCCGGTCCAAAACCCGGCCCCGCACCTCGTGACAGAAGGACCGTGCCTGGGCCGGTGAGAGCAGCGGCAGCTGCACCCTGCTGGCTCGGGGGTGCTGGAAGGCGTCGTAGAGGGACTCGATGTCACCGGGCAGCATCCCCGGCTTACGCGGATCTCCACCCCGCAGCAGCCACAACTCTTCTTGCTGACCGATATGCGCGAGGTCCCACACCAAAGGACTCATCAACGGGTCGTACTGACGATGCAGCTCGGCATCGTCATGGTCGGTGATCGTCAACGTGCGTACGCGCGCCGCTTCAAGATCCCGTGCCAGGTCCTCCCGGATCATTGGGTGGCTCCCGAGAAGGCCCGCTCCACCCCGTATTCAGTGACGTTGTCGATGAAATCATCTGCGGGGCAACGTCCTTGCTCGACACGCTCCACAAGGAATGCCATATCCGCGGCCAATTCGGGTGGCGCCACCGCGCTCGCCGCCGACACCAGCCGGCGCCCGGCCGCATGCAGGGCCGGATCCGCCAGGCCGACCCGCGCCGCCACCTCCCAGGCGTCACCAAGCGGTTCAACCGCCTCCGCGGCGATATCGGCGACCTGCGGATGATCGAGCGCCGCCACCACGGTGAAGGCCAGCGCGGGCCACCACCAATCCGGTGCGGCATCCAGATACCGCAGCTCCAGCCAGCGCCGCGGTCGCACCGGCGGGAACAGCGTGGTCAGGTGATAGTCGAGGTCGTCTGTGGTCGGAGCGCGCCCGGCTAGCTGCACGGACCCGTCTACCCAGGATTGAAACGGCACATGGGTGACAACCGCCTCGGCACCGTCCTTGTTTCGCACCAGCATGACGGGTGCTCGCAACGCGTACCGTACCCAGGATTCGGTCGGGTCGGAGCCGATCTCGACCGGGGCACAGCGCCGCGGATCCAGCTTCTCCCAGATCCACTGTCGAGTGTTTTGCCGACCGGTACGACAACCCGCAAGCATCGGCGAGGATGCCGACAGCGCCGCCATCGTGGGACCGATCCGTTGCGCCAGCGCGAACCTGTCCCGCCACTGACGTGGTGTCCCGGATTGCAGATTGACCTGCAATGACGCCGTGCAGGTCATCATCTGCAGCGCCGTCTCGCCGTATCCCGCGGCGCCGAAATGGCTGGCCATCGCCGCATACCGGGCCCCGGGATTGACGCGCTCGGGTGCGCGCAACGGGTCGGTACCCAGGCTGGCGAGTGCAATCCCGGCGTCACGATACGTCGAGGTCAGAATCTCGTGATCGGCCCGCATCGAGGAGATTGCGGACCACACGTCGGCACGCGGAGGGCCGGAGAGTTCGACGGCACCGCCCGGTTCGAACGTAATCGCGCTGGATCCGGGCAGGTCGGGAACCAAGTCAGCGACTTCATGGAGGCGGCGCCAGGTGACTCGGCGGTGTGGAGCAGCCAGCTCGACGGTATGAGATTCCAGCTCCAGCCCGACCGTGCCGACATGTGCGTCGGCGAAAGACTGCCGAGCGATGTGCTCGGCAGCCTCGTCCGCGTTCGACAGTGTCTCCACTGTCGCCGTGGTGGCCATCTCTCCAATGTTCCATAGGCCACCGACAAGTAGCGCTACTTCGGCTGGAGGCGGGCTCCGCCGTCGATGCGAATCGTCTCGGCGTTCATGTAGCTGTTGGTGACGAGCTCGAGGGCCAGCGACGCGAATTCTTCGGGGTTACCCAGGCGCTGCGGGTACAGCACGTTGGGCGCGAGGCGGTCCTTGAACTGTTGCGCGGACTCACCCTCGCCGTAGATCGGGGTGTCGATGAGGCCGGGTGCGATGGTGTTGACGCGGATGCCGACAACCGACAGATCGCGCGCGATCGGGAGGGTCATGCCGACAATGCCACCCTTGGACGCCGAGTACGCGGCCTGGCCGATCTGACCGTCGAACGCCGCGACGGAGGCGGTGTTGACGATGGCGCCGCGCTCACCGAACTCGTCGACGGGCTCTTCCTGGCTGATCGCGGTGGCCGCGAGACGGATCAGGTTGAACGAGCCAATCAGGTTGATGCCAATGACCTTGGAGAAGATGTCCAGGGAGTGCGCCGAGGCGTACTGGCCGTCCTTGCCGATGGTGCGTCCGGGCCAGCCGACGCCCGCGCAGTTGACGAGGACGCGCACCGGGCCGAGTTCCTTGGCAGCGTCGACGGCGGCGATACCGTCGGCCTCGCTGGTGACATCGGTGTGCACAAAAGCTCCACCGAGTTCCTTGGCCAGAGCCTCGCCCTTTTCGTCCTGAACGTCGGCGATAACGACCTTGGCGCCCTGCTCAGCGAGCAGGCGAGCAGTTGCGGCGCCAAGACCCGAGGCACCACCCGTGACGATTGCAGACACACCATTGATATCCATGAGCCGCACCCTAACCGATCAGTTGGTTGGGAGATCGAGGCCCCATAGGCTTTGTATTCGTGACCGATGACCGACTCGCCATCCAAGATCTCGTCGCCCGGTACGCCAGCGCGGCAGACCGCCGCGACGTCGACGCACTCGTCGGATTGTTCTCGTCCGACGCCGAGCTGGTGCGCCCTCCCGCTCTGCTCCGCCGGGGTGATTCGGCCGCCCTGCAGGGCGGTAAGGCCATCGCGGATTCGATTGTCGCGGCGCTGGCGCCGCTGCACGCGACCTACCACCTCATTGGCCAGCAGTCGGCCACGGTCAGTGGCGATACCGCGACGGGCGAGGTCTACTGCATGGCACACCACATCTACCTGCGCGGGACGGACGGAGACCGCGACTCGTTTCATGACAATGTGATGGCCGTGCGCTATCTCGATAACTACGAACGCGGGCCCGCCGGTTGGGTCTTCACCCGCCGAGAGCCGGTCGTGGTGTTCAGCGAGGACCGGCCAGTTCGAGTCGGGTAGCGCACTGCGCCATCTCGTCGATGACCGCCTCAAGCGTGGTGGCGCGCCGTGAGGCCGAGAGCAACATGCGCCCAGCCCCAGTCTGTTGAGCCTGGTCCAGTGCCACCTGATCCACGCGATGCAGACCATGGCCGAGCACAAGATCGATCTCCGCGGGATTTCGACCCGCATCGGTGGCCGCCGCGCGCATGACGCCCACCGCACCCGATAGGTCCTCGCCGACCAGGCCCAACGGTTGAAAACCTTCGCCCAGTCGGCCCGCTCTGCGCGCCGCGGCCTTGCTGTGCCCGCCGATGTACAGCGGGACACCTTGCGGCTGCGCGGGTTTGGGATATGAATAGGCGCCCCGGAACCGATAGAACTCACCGTCGTATGCGGCGGGGCCGTCGGTGGACCACAGCGCACGCATGACCGCGATGGCCTCATCGGTGGCCCGGCCCCGACGATCGAAATCTCCGCCGCACGCCTCGATCTCCTCGCGCATCCACCCCACACCCAGGCAGATTCGTAGCCGCCCCCGGCTCAGCCGGTCCAGGGTCGCCAGGCGTTTGGCCAGCACCACGGGGTGGTGGTCCGGTAGCACCAGCACGCCGGTGGACAGCCCCAGGGTTGTGGTGGCACCCGCGATGAAGGACAGCAGCTCAAGCGGGTCGGGGATATCGACGTCATCGGGCAGGTGCGACTGCCCGGTCGGCGAATAGGGGTAGGTGCTCTGCGTGTTTCCGATGACGACGGCATGCTCCACCACGGAGATCTCGCTGAACCCCAGCCGTTCTGCGGCATGCGCGAATTCGAGGATCTTGTCTGGTTCCGCGGTAATCCCGAGCTCCACCGGAGCAACAACACCGATCTTCACCGCCACCTCCATTAACCCGTGCCCGCCGCATCCTCAGTGTCTAATACGTCAGATGAGCCTGATCACCGACCTCCGCGCGACGTCGCGTCTAGGCATCATGGTGGCCGTGACCGCCGCAGCGGTGGGCGTTATCTACGGATACGACTCCTCCAACATCGCGGGAGCATTGCTGTTCCTCACCGATGACCTGCACCTGTCCACCCACGACCAGCAGGTGGCCGCCACCGCGGTGGTGATCGGAGAAATCGTCGGCGCACTCATCGGCGGACCACTGTCCAACCGGATTGGCCGGAAGCGGTCAATGGTCTTGGTGGCGGCAACGTTTGGAATCTTCTCCCTGCTGTCCGCACTGGCCGTCGACCTGACAACGCTGGTCGGGGCCCGAACGCTGCTTGGGGTGACGGTGGGAATTTCGGTGGTGGTGGTTCCGGTGTTCGTCGCCGAGTCCTCTCCCACCAAGATCCGCGGCTCCATGCTGGTGCTCTACCAACTGGCCTGCGTAACAGGGATCATCGCCGGATACCTCATTGCCTGGGCGTTGTCGTCCACCGGCAGTTGGCGGCTGATGCTGGGACTGGCGGCCATCCCGGCCGCGCTGGTGCTGATCGCCTTGCGCAAGCTTCCTGACACCGCACGCTGGTACATGATGCGTGGTGACCGTGAGCGTGCGCGTGAGATCCTCGCCGCGGTGGATCCGGATATCGATATCGACCACGAGCTCGACGAGATCACCGAGGCGCTGCGGGCCGAGGGCGGCGGTTCGGTGCTGGCGCGGTTGCGGGAGATGATCACTCCGCCCTATAACAGAGCGACTTTTTTCGTTGTCGGCCTTGGTTTTTTCATTCAGATCACCGGCATCAACGCCGTCGTCTACTACGGACCCCGAATCTTCGAGGCGATGGGCATGTCGGGATACTTCGCCAAACTCGGGCTCCCCGCGCTCGTCCAGGTGGCGGCGCTCGTGGCGGTGTTCGTGTCCATGTCGACTATCGACCGAATGGGGCGCCGACCCATCCTCATGATCGGCATCACCATTATGATCATCGCCGACGCGCTACTGGTGGGTGTGTTCGCAGTCGGCGGATCGTCATTCGGCGGCGTACTGACCGTTCTCGGATTCCTCGGCATCGTGCTCATCGCGGTGGGCTTCACCTTCGGATTCGGCTCGCTGGTGTGGGTGTATGCGGGCGAGAGCTTCCCGGCACGGCTGCGCTCCTATGGAGCCAGCGCCATGTTGACATCAGATCTGGTGGCGAACGCCATTGTCTCCATGTACTTCCTGACGTTGTTGACCGCGCTCGGCGGCGTGGTGGCGTTCGGTGTCTTCGGCGCTCTCGCCCTGGTCGCGCTCGTGTTCGTCTATCTGCTGGCGCCGGAGACCAAGGGCCGCGACCTCGAGGAAATCCGGCACTTCTGGGAAAGCGGGGGCAAGTGGCCCGAGACGTAGCAGGCGGCGTGATAGTCGGGATCGACATCGGCGGATCCAAGACCCGCGCGCTGGCCGTCTCGGATGGCAAGGTGATCGGCGAGGCGCTGGCCGGGAGCGCGAATCTGCAATCGGTCACCGAAGAACAGGCGAAAACCGTATTCGCCGATATCTTTTCCCAGCTGAACCGCGACGACGTCACCCGCGTGAGTGCCGGATCGGCCGGTGTGGACACCGAGGAAGGTGCACAGACCCTGATTCGGCTGCTGCGTCCGTATGCACCCCATGCCACCATCACCGCGGTACACGACACGCAGCTGATCCTGGCGGCCGGCGGTTTGACGGCAGGTATCGCGGTGATATCCGGTACCGGGTCGGTGGCGTGGGGAAAACGCTCCGACGGCGCCACGGCGCGGGTGGGTGGTTGGGGATACCTACTCGGGGACGAGGGCAGCGGCTATGGCGTATCGAGAGCTGCTGTGCGGCACGCACTCTCCCTGTCCGACAGAGGTGACCCGGCTGATGCGCTATCGCGGAAGTTCACCTCCGAGTGCGGTGTGCGCGAGCCTGCCCAGCTGCTCGACCATTTCTATGCCCACCCCGAGCGGCGGTACTGGGCCAAGATGGCAGGGCTCGTTTTCGACCTCGCCGCGGGCGGTGACGGGGCCGCGAAGGTGATCACTAGACAAACAGCCATCGACTTGGCTGCGTTGATCGAGGGTGTCTGCATACGATTGGGCCCTGGACTGCCCGTGGTGCTCGGCGGAGGGCTGCTGGTCAACCAGCCGGGCTTGGTCGCCGATATCATCGAACGCACACGGACCACAGGTGTTTCGGATATTGCTGTGCTGCAACGGGAGCCGGTGTTTGGAGCATTGGCCCTAGCCGGAGCCGACGTCGACGGATTGGAGAAGGCATGACCGCGGGGACGCATATGGCTGACGAGATCCGCCAGCAGCCGGCCGTATGGGGGCGGCTGCTTTCCGACGGCCGGGGCGCGATTGCGGAGGTGGCCGCGAAGATCGTCGAGTACAGGCCCCGCTTCGTGCTCTTCGTCGCGCGCGGGACCAGTGACCATGCCGCGCTGTACGGCAAGTACCTCACCGAGATCATCCTGCAGATCCCCGCGGGGCTGGCCTCACCGTCGACCATGACGACCTACGGTGCGCGACCCGACCTTTCGGGCGTGCTGGTGATCGGGGTCAGTCAATCGGGCGGTTCCCCTGACCTGGTGCAGACGCTGTCGGTGGCACGTGAGCAGGGCGCGCTGACCGTGGCGGTGACCAACGCCCCGAAATCCGCGCTGGCGACCGCCGCCGAATACCACGTAGACGTGTTGGCCGGGCCCGAGCTCGCCGTCGCCGCCACCAAGTCGTACACCGCGCAACTGCTGGCACTGTACCTATTGCTCACCGATGTGGGTGGCCGCGACAATACGGCGGTCAACCTGCTCCCGGAGCGCGGCGAGGAGATCCTGCACAGCGCCGTCGTGCAGCAGCTGGCCACCCGCTACCGCTTCGCATCACGCTTGGTCACCACCGGTCGCGGTTACTCATACCCGACGGCGCGTGAGGCTGCCCTCAAGCTGATGGAGACGAGTTATCTTTCTGCGCAGGCATTCTCAGGAGCTGATCTGTTACACGGCCCGCTGGCGATGATCGACCCACAGGTTCCGGTGATCGCGATCGTGCCCGACGGAGTCGGGGGCCGCGCCATGAACGATGTGCTGCACCGACTGGCCGGACGCGGCGCGGACGTGTGCTGCGTGGGGTCTGCGGATGCGGTAGCGGCCACCGGCTTGGGTGTGACCCTGGAGCCGACGCTCGAGGAGCTTTCGCCCATGTTGGCCATTCTTCCGCTGCAGCTACTCGCGATGCAGTTGGCGATCGGACGCGGCGAAAACCCTGATGTACCAAGAGGTTTATCCAAGGTGACCGAAACGCTGTGAAGCGAAAGTGACCATGCCCACGTTCTTTGATATGCACGTGCACGGCGGCGGCGGCTCGTCATTCGGAGACGATCCTGAGGCCAATCATGTTGCCGCAGCGTGGCATCGGTCCCATGGCACCGTCGGTATGCTGGCCAGCCTGGTGACCCTGGCGCCCGATGAGATGCTCAGCGCCGTGCGCGTGCTTGCCGGGATGGCGGGCGGCGATGGCATCGCCGGGATACACCTGGAAGGCCCCTGGCTGTCACCGCGGTATGCCGGTGCTCACGATCCACGTCTGCTGCGCACACCGGACCTCGCCGAGCTGGAACGGCTGCTGGACGCCGGGGCCGGGCACATTCGGATGGTCACCATTGCGCCCGAGCTACCGGGCGCGATCCCGGCCATCGAGTTACTCGTCGCGCGGGGCGTGGTGGCCGCGGTGGGACATACCGATGCCACGTACGAGCAGACATTGCAGGCCATTTCCTCTGGCGCAACGGTTGCCACCCATCTCTTCAACGCCATGCGCCCGATACACCACCGCGAGCCCGGTCCTATCCCGGCGCTCCTGGAAAGCCCCGAGGTGACCATCGAGTTGATCGCCGACGGTGTCCACGTCCACCCCGCGATGTACCGAATGGTGCTGGCCACGGCGGGCCCCGACCGGATCGCGCTTGTCACCGATGCGATGTGCGCGGCCGGAATGCCGGACGGTGCTTATCAATTGGGCCAATTGCCGGTCACGGTGGCCTGCGGCGAAGCGCGGCTGCCCGATGGCACGATCGCGGGGAGCACCGCGAGCATGGCCGACCTGTACCGGTTCGCGGTAACCCAGGCCGGCCCCGAGGTGGCCACCCTGCAAACCTCGGTCAATCCCCTACGCGCGGTGCATCTTCAGGCTGCGTCGTAACGGGGTCCGATGATCTTCGCGATGCCCAGCAGCCGTTGGTAACTTTCCGGGCCCGCCGAGCATCCGCGTAGATCGGTCGCGGTATTTCGAACTCTGGCCAGCAGACGCGAGCAGGACATGCGTGCTCCGTCGTTCGTAATCATCACGTAGGAACCAACTACCGCGTCATCGTCTCGGTGTAACGAGCCGATCACGTACCTCCATTGCGCGGAGTCGTGCACGGTTTGCTTCGCACACCTCAACCACATGTTCATCTCACTGGAGGCGAAGTCACGCGCCTCATCATCCGTGGGGAAGACAGCGATGCTTTGTGCAAGCTGCACGTTCCACGGCGAGCTGTCCTGCAAGTACTGCTCGTGCGCGGCCATATACGGGCCGCGGTCGTACGTGGCCACTGATGGGCGGACCACGCTGCCGCAGTCCGGTCTGTCCGTCGTGAGATCAGAGAGGGCGTTAAGTCGATCGACGACCGGAAAAGCCGCTCCCATAACCGAAGACGCCTCTTGCTGCGTCACCATCAGATCATCGATCGCGGCGGGCGGCACGATCGAACCCGGTTCGGCGTGAGCGGGTGGCGCCATAAACACCCCGGCCGCCATCAACACGACCGTCATTGCCGATGTCTTCATCGCTCAGACCTCCCACACCCGCGGGCCGACGATCTTCATCAATTCGAAGGCGCGCTCGCCACCACTCTTCGAAACCGTTGAGCAGGTACGAATGTCAATGGCGACATTGCGTTCTCCGAGAAGCACGTGCTGGCATGCCGCGTACGCGGCATCGTTCCTTCCGTAGCCGACGGCCAAGACGTTGTCGACCTGAGTGACACCGCGGATGTCCACGGTCGCCGTCAGAGTGGTGCCGTCGATCGACTGCTCGGAGACATTGATCGTCTGCTGTTCACACTTGCGCCAGCGATCGGCCTCGCTCCGCGCGAAGTCTCGGGCCTCCTCATCCGTGCTGAACACCGCGACACTTTGATCGACCAAAGTGAACCAGCCGGGGTGATCCCATAGTGCTTGGGAGTGCGCCGCCACATAGGAGGATCGGTCGTAGCTCGACACAGAAGCCAGCACAACGCTTCCACAATCCGGCCGGTCGGTATCCGAGGCAAAGGTCGCACTCTGCCGGTGGATGTTGGGTAGACCGACGCCCATGACCTGCTCGGCCTCCCGCTGGGTGAACATGAGGCGGTCGATCGCCGCAGGCGGCACGTGTGGCGAAGGTTCGGCGCGTGCGACGGCCGGGTAGACGGCGCCCAGTGCCACCATCAGCGCAGCCACCACCGATCGCATGCGGTTTCCCCCTGCCTATCCCTCGATTGCTGTGTATTGAACTCTAGGACGCGATGCGACGCAGCTCCTTGGCCAGCTCCGCCGCATCCGGCGGCTGCGCCCCGGGCCGCGTGCAGGTCAGTGCCGACGCCACTGCCGCGCGACGCAATGCCTCGGGCAACGCGAGCCGCCGCTGATAGAACCCGTCGAGGAAGGCCCCGGTGTAGGTATCGCCTGCCCCGACGGTGTCGACGACGGTGACCTCATGAGCCGGAATGTGCAGCGGCAGTGATTCACCCCGCCGGAAGGCCAGTGATCCCGCCGGCCCGCAGGTGACCAGCCCGATCTCGATGCGCGGATGCTCCTCGAACCAGCGGCCAACCACGTCCTCGACCGACGCGCCCGGGTAAAGGAATTCGAGGTCTTCGGTGCTGGCCCGAGCCACCTCCGCGATAGACAACCACGGCGCGATGCGCGCGGTGTACGTCTCACGGTGACCGAGGAGCGTCGGGCGCACGTTCACATCGAAGGTGAGCGGGGTGTCCGAATAATGCTCGACGATCCAGGCCCGTAGCGCCTCGCGTCCCGGCCAGAGCACGCTGGCTATCGAACCTGCCCAAATCGCTACCGGGGCGGGCGCTGGATCTGGAAGTAACAGCGGGTCAACATCATTGGTGGTTCCCTGCCAATAGAACCGATACTGCGCGACGCCGCGCTCGTCGACTTCCGCAATGGCCAATGTCGTCGGGACCTCGTGCCGCATCACCAACGATTCGTCGACACCCGCCTCGGCCAGATTGTCGATGCATTGGCGCCCGAACGCATCGCGGGACACGTGCGTGAGAAGGGCGGTCCGCATGCCAAGCTTGGCGGCCGCAACAGCGGTGTTGTACGGGCCACCTCCCGGCACCGATCGCCACAACCCATCGGACGCAGGCATCACGTCCACCAGCGTCTCGCCGCAGACAATGAGGCCGTCGCTGTCGGGCACATTGTCGAAGCTACCCGGGACCAGTTTTCTCGCAGTGCCTTTCATTTCGCCTATGCCCGGGCCACCCGAGGCAGAAGACCCAGGATGAGATCCAAGGCTCGGCTACCGTCCCGTTCCGCGCAGGCCCGCACGTCGATAACCACGTTCCGCAGCGGCGCCAGCGCGTGCTGGCAGTACATAACTCCACCGAAATCCGTCGGCCACGTGTAGCCGACCACCAGAACCTCCTGCACCTGGACGATCTTGCGAAGCTGCACCCATTCACGACGCGTGCTTCCGTCCGGCTGCGCCAGAAGCGAAGTGACCCGCTGGTTCTCGCAGGCGCGCCAGCGATCCGCCTCACTAAGCGCGAAGTCCGTCGCATCCGACCACTCGGGAAAGATCACCATGCTCTGGTCCACCAGTCGCGTCCAGCTCGGACTGTCCACCAATGAGCGATATCGCCCGGACAAGTAATTGGACGATTCATAACTCGCCGCTGATGCGAAAACCACACTGCCGCATTCGGGTCTGTCGATCCGATCCGACACCAGCCCGGCCCAATCTCCGGACACATGCATGCCGGCCCCCATGACAGGACTCACGTCCGCGGGCTCAAGCATCAGACCGGGCAGCGCGTCCACCAGAACGGGAAGCTCGTCGGGATTAGCCGAGGCGGTACCTACGGGCACCACTGCCATCGCCAGCACACAAAGGAACGACGCCACCCCCAGAACAGTCCTCATATCTGCAGGAGCCTAGAGGAGAGGTGTCACCGCCGAGTGGACAATCCAGACAGGCATTACTGCAGTACCTTTCAGCAACATTGCGGACAAAACTCGGTGGCCGGCTCCGGGATCGGCGCCTAGGCTGCCACGCGTGCCACAGTCGCGTATTGATGATGTTGTCGCCGGAGCGCTGGCTTGGACGGAAGTCGACCTCATCGACATCGATGATTCCTCGGCGCGGCCGCTGCGAGACGCGTTGGAAGAGTTCGGAATCAGAGTGCACTATCACCCCATCGGACAATCCCGCCATATTGTCGCGGCGCTCGGCAGTGACCGGCCGGTCGCGCCCTTTGTGATCCTGGGCTGCCACGGAGACGACGGCCGGATCTTGCTCCCCGAGCTCGGCGAGCCGATAGCTTCCGAACAACCGTTTACCGGGCTGATGGGTGCCGACGAGGTGCGCCGGCACCTGCGGCTTACCGGAAGTTTCGTGGTGTCCATCGGGTGCGAGACGGGGAGCCCAGAACTCGCGGATGCGTTCCTGGACGCGGGCGCGGCCGGCTACTTCGCGCCACAAGAAGCACCCGACGGGCACGCCGCATTTCTTGTTGCGGTGCTGTTCTTCTACGAGCTGACCGCGGGCCGAACTGTGGCCGAAGCAGCAGAGCGAGCACGTGGATACGACTCCGCGACCAGCACGTGGCAGCTGTGGCAGCGGTAGTCGGCTAGTCACCTCGAGACCCTTCAGGCTGTTGACACTCGCACTCAAGTATTGTTACATGCGAATGTATGCATCAGTAGAAAGGAGACTCATGGCCACGGCGGCGCTCGTGCTGTATCTGATCTTCATCGCTGCTGGGCTCGGCTGGAAGAGCTACCGACAGTGGCGCGCAACCGGCTCCACCGGGATCCACGGATTCCATGGGCGCCCCGGCTCACGCGAATGGCTCGCGGGGGTGGGCTTCATCGCCGCGATAGTGATCGCCCTGCTCGCACCGATTCTGCAGCTCACGGAGCTCATCACTCCCCTTGCACCGCTGGATAACCGGCCTCTGCAGATCGCGGGAATCGCACTGGCCACGACCGGAATCGCCGCGACTGTCTGGGCGCAACACACCATGGGCGAATCCTGGCGGGTAGGCGTCGACACCCGGGAGACCACCACGTTGGTGAGCACCGGCGTTTTCGGATGGGTCCGCAATCCGATCTTCACGGCAATGCTGACGTTCGCCGCCGGGTCCGCCCTCATGACCCCGAACCCGTTGGCCCTCAGTGGTTTCGTGCTACTCGTCACGTCCATCGAACTGCAGGTGCGCGTGGTTGAGGAGCCCTATCTCCTCGCGGCGCACGGCAGGACCTATCGCGACTACGCAGCCCGGGTCGGACGATTCCTGCCCGGAATCGGCAGGTTCAGCGCCCAGGGTTGATCAGGCCGCCACCGCGAGTGGTGGCCAGTTCGTACGCCGACTCCGCATGCTCGGCATCGTCGAGACCATCGGACTCGTGCTGCGGATGCGACCTGATGCCCATGGAATGCCGCAGACCCAGCCCGATAAGCCCGGTAACCGCAACCGAGTAGGCCAGCACCGCGGCCACCGCCACGAGCTGCAACCAGAACTGATGCAATCCACCGCCGTACAGCAGCCCGTTGACACCGGCGGGGGCTGCGGCGCTGCCGACGACGCCGATCATCAACGTGCCGACGATGCCACCAACGAGGTGCACACCCACTACGTCAAGCGAGTCGTCATATCCCCAGCGGTATTTCAGCTCGATGGCCAACGAACTGAGAGCGCCCGCTACCGCTCCTATGGCCAGGGCGCCGATCGGGGTGACCGATGAACAGGAGGGTGTAATCGCCACGAGTCCCGCCACCACACCCGAGGCGGCACCGAAAGAGGTCGGCCTACCGTGTCGGATCTTCTCGACCAGCAGCCAGGCCGCCATCGACATCGCGCCCGCACCCAGGGTGTTGGCGATGACGATGGCCGCGGTGCCGTCGGCGGCCAAGGCCGACCCCGCGTTGAACCCGAACCAGCCGAACCACAGCAGTCCGGCACCGAGCATGACCGCGGGCAGGTTATGCGGACGCATCGCCTCGCGCGGCCAGCCGTGCCGCTTGCCGAGGATGACGGCCAGTGCCAGACCGGCGGCGCCCGAGTTGATCTCCACCGCGGTGCCGCCCGCGAAGTCGATGACGCCCAGGTTCGCGAGCCATCCACCCTTCTCAGCGGTGGTGCCCTTGACCGCGAACACCCAGTGCGCCACCGGGAAGTACACCAGGGTTGCCCACAGCGCCGTGAAGGCGATCCACGGGAGGAAGCGCATGCGGTCGGCGACCGCACCCGCGATCAGCGCCACCGTCACCATGGCGAACCCGGCCTGGAACATGACGAACACCAATGCCGGGATCTTGGTCGGCCCCCACAGCGGGACGGAGGACGCCTTGTAATCGCCCTCGAATAGGTGCTGCAGCCCCGCGAACTGGAACGGCTCGCCGAGCAACCCGCCACCAATGTCGGTGCCGAACGCCATCGAGTACCCGAAGGCCACCCAGAGCACCCACACCACGGCGACGGCCGAAAAGCACATCATCATCATGTTGAGGACGCTCTTGGCGCGCACCATGCCGCCGTAGAAGAAGGCCAATGCCGGGGTCATCAGGAGCACCAGCGCGGCGCTCGTCAGCACCCAGGCGGTATTGGCCGCGTCGGGCACTCCCATATGGGGAAACATGTGCTGGCTACTCCCGGATCGTGCGATTAGGTCAGCGTGAGTGTAGGGAAGCCGCCGCCCGCGCGCGCACGACCTGATCTAAACTAGAACACGTTCCAGTTTTCTGACGTACGATTTCCTTCTCGTACCTGCCCGACCGACCGTTTCCCACCATCCACCCAAGGACTGGCCATGCATACCCCCATCTGCGACGAGCTCGGCATCGAGTTCCCGATTTTCGCCTTCACGCACTGTCGCGACGTCGTCGTGGCGGTGAGCAAGGCCGGCGGCTTCGGCGTGCTGGGCGCCGTCGGATTCACCCCCGAGCAGCTCGAGATCGAGCTGAACTGGATCGACGAGCACATCGGTGACAACTCCTATGGCGTCGACATCGTCATCCCCAACAAATACGAGGGTATGGACGCGAACATGCCTGCCGAGGAGCTCACCAAGATGCTCCAGTCGATGGTGCCGCAGGCGCACCTAGACTTCGGCCGCAAGCTCCTCGCCGACCACGGCGTGCCGATGGAGGAGGGCAACGACAACGCCCTGCAGCTGCTGGGGTGGACCGAGGCCACCGCCACCCCGCAGGTGGAGATCGCGCTCAAGCACCCCAAGATGACGCTCATTGCCAACGCGCTCGGCACGCCCCCGCCCGACATGATCCAGCAGATCCACGATGCCGGTCGCAAGGTCGCAGCATTGTGCGGCTCGGCCAAGCAGGCCCGCAAGCACGCCGACGCCGGAGTGGACATCATCATCGCCCAGGGCGGCGAAGCCGGCGGTCACTGCGGCGATGTGGGCTCTATCGTGCTGTGGCCGGAGGTCGTCAAGGCCGTCGCCCCCGTACCTGTGCTCGCCGCAGGCGGAATCGGCAGCGGCGCCCAGGTCGCGGCGGCGCTGGCGTTGGGCGCGCAGGGAGCGTGGACGGGTTCGCAGTGGCTGATGGTCGAGGAGGCGCACACCACGTCGGTCCAGCAAGAGACGTACGCAAAGGCGGGCAGCCGCGACACCGTGCGCAGCCGCTCGTTCACGGGTAAGCCCGCGCGCATGCTGCGCAACGACTGGACCGTGGCGTGGGAGACCGAAGGTAACCCGGAACCGCTGGGAATGCCGTTGCAGTACATGGTTTCCGGGATGGCTGTCGCGGCGACCAACAAGTACCCCGATCAGAGCATCGATGTCGCCTTCAACCCGATCGGCCAGGTTGTCGGCCAGTTCACCAAGGTGGAGAAGTCGGCCGCCGTCATCGAGCGCTGGGTGCAGGAGTACCTGGAGGCCACCAACACGCTCAACGAACTCAATGAGGCCGCCGCGTCGGTGTAGCAGATAGCGGCCTGGGTCAATCCTCTACTGGCCCAGGCCGTTTTGCATCGTGTTGGCCAGCACGTTCACCGCGAGGCTGCCGTTTCCCGGCTGGCAGACCTTGGCCTGCAGCAGCACATTCTCGCGCCTGCGGGTCTGGTTGAAGCAGCGACGGTCAACCCCCGCCTCCTCCTTCATCCACGCGGCATCTGCGGCGCCGGCCGCTGGTCCGGTGAATGTCCACACCTCGCGTCGACCGTCGTTCAAGGTCAAGGTGGCCGTCTGCCCAGAGCATCCTTGCGTGCGGTCCACCACCCGATGGAATACGCGGTCTGCCGCATCGTTGTTGGCGAACACACCGATCGACTGCTTCACCAAATGCGTTGCATCCGTGGCGGAGTCTTGCGTCGTCGCACCGCGGAACGAGGCCAGATCCGGATCGGCGTACACCTCGTCGAGGCCAATATCCGACCAGTTGTTGCACACCGGAACATCCACCGAGAACGCCTGGAACGGCTGGGTGAACTCGCTATGCGACCCCAACTGCGCACCAAGGATATTGCTCACCGAACCGCGCGCGAGCACCGCATAATTGACGACCCCCGGATCGGACGGGCGTGCGTCCGCCACGGGGGCCAGCGCCAGCGCGAATACCGGCACGACAGCCAGAAGCGCCGCACGCATCAGACGCGGGCCTTCACAGTCACTTCGATATTGCCGCGGGTCGCATTCGAGTACGGGCACACCTCATGGGCCTGCTCCAAGAGGTCCTCGGCGACCTCCTGAGACAGTCCGGGCAGGTAACCGTCCAGCTCGGCGGACAGATCGAAACCGCCCTCGGGGGTTTTGAAGATTCCCACCTTGGCCGTGATCGATGTCGCGGGATCAAGCTGGACCTTCGCTATCCGGGCAACGAGATTGAGCGCGCTCAAGAAGCACGCGGAATACCCGGCCGCGAACAACTGCTCGGGGTTAGTGCCTTCCCCGTTGCCGCCCATCGACTTTGGGATTCGAGTGTCTAGATCTATCCGGCCATCCGACGAGCGAACATGCCCGTCACGGCCTCCTCCGGTCGACGTGGCTTCTGCTGTGTAGACGGCCTCATTGGACATAGGACGAGCATACGGAAGGCGCCGGCCCCCTTGAAGAGAACCGGCGCCTTCCAAGAACTGCCTACTGGGCGTCGAGACCGGCGCGAACGCCCTCTTCGACGGCCTTGCCGAGCTCGGGGTCGACGTTCTTCCAGTAATCGAACACCCGGGACAGCACGGGTTCGCTGACGCCGCCCAGCACGTGGCCAACGATGTTGCTCGCCAGACGCGCACGCTGATCGTCGTTCAGCACCTCGCGCACCAAGGTTCCGGCCTGGACGAAGTCGCCATCCTCGGCATGCTGGATATACCCGGCACGCACCGCGGTGCCGTCGAAATCCCACGCGCCGCCGTCGCCCGCGGCCTGCGGGTCCGCATGCGGACCGCCAAAGGAATTGGGAGCGTAAACCGGAACCTCGGGCTCGTTGAAGTGATACCGCATCGCGCCCTCCTTGGAGTAGGAGTTCACGGTGGCGGCCCGCGCCTCGTTAGGCGGCAACTGCGCGTAGTTGGTGCCAATCCGGTATCGATGCGCGTCGGCGTAGGCAAAGACCCGGCCGAGCAGCATCTTGTCGGGTGAGAAGCCAATTCCCGGAACGATATTCGACGGTTCGAAGGCGGCCTGCTCGATGTCGACGAAATAGTTCCCCGGGTTGCGATTGAGCGTCCACTTACCCACCTCGATCAGCGGGTAGTCCTTCTTGGACCAAACCTTGGTCAGATCGAACGGGTTGAATCGGTATCCCTGCGCCTCGGCCACCGGCATGATCTGTACGTGAAGGGTCCAGCTCGGAAAGTTGCCCTGCTCGATCGCATCCCACAGATCGCGACGATGCGCATCGGCGTCGGATCCGGCGAGTGCATCCGCCTCCTGCTGGGTCAGAAAATCCTGACCCTGATCGGTCCGGAAGTGGTACTTCACCCAGAAACGCTCACCCTCGGCATTGACCCACTGATAGGTATGCGAACCGTATCCGTTCATGTGGCGGTAGTTCTTCGGGATCCCGCGATCGCCCATCAACCAGGTGACCTGATGTGCCGTCTCGGGACGCAACGTCCAGAAGTCCCACTGCATGTTGTGGTCCCGCAGCCCTGATCCCGGCAACCGCTTCTGCGAGCGGATGAAGTCAGGGAACTTGATGGCATCACGAATGAAGAAGACGGGGGTGTTGTTGCCGACGAGGTCGTAGTTGCCGTCCTCGGTATAGAACTTGATGGCAAAACCACGCGGGTCACGCCAAGTATCGGGGCTCCCCTGTTCCCCCGCGACCGTCGAAAAGCGAACCAGCGACTCTGTTTTCACGCCCGGTTGAAACAGCTTGGCCTTGGTGTACTTCGAGACATCTGCGGTAATGACGAGCTCTCCGTACGCACCAGCACCCTTGGCGTGCACGATGCGCTCGGGAACGCGTTCCCGGTTGAATTGCGCAAGCTTTTCAATCAGATAGTGATCGTGCAGCAGGACCGGGCCTTGGATCCCTGCGGTCAACGACTCGTCGTCGCTCTCTACTGCGATTCCGGTGTTCGTGGTTGTTCGGATGGACATGAAAACCTCCTCGATACCTGACTAACTGGGCTGAACTAATGGGGCTGACATTCGGGGCAGATACCCCAGAAGACGATTTCGGCCTCGTCGACCACGAACCCCGCGGTATGGGACGGCTCCAGGCACGGAGCATGCCCAACGGTGCAGTCCACATCGGTGACGGCACCGCAACGGCGGCAGACCAGATGGTGATGGTTATCGCCGATACGCGTCTCAAAAAGCGCCGGGGAACCGGCGGGTTCGATACGTCGCACCAGCCCGGCACTGACACAGGCCTTGAGCACGTCATAAACGGCCTGCGTGGACACCTTCCCCAGATCGGCGCGCACGACCATCGCGATGATGTCTGCGGTCGAATGTGGATGCGCCGCAATAGCGTTCAGAACCGCGACGCGTGGGGCCGTGACACGCAGTCCCGCCCGGCGCAATGCTGCGTCGGGGGCGGGGGGCTGTACTACGGTCACTCCACCAGTATGCGCCTTTTCTGGAATGAGTCAAGAAACGGCTTTAGCCGAATGGGCCGTTGAACACGAAATAGGCCCCGGCCGCGATCAACACGAACCCCACGAGGTGATTCAGGGTGAGCTTCTCGCCCAGGTACCAGACGGCGAAACCAAGGAACACCGTCAAGGTGATGACCTCTTGCATCGCCTTGAGCTCTGCACCCGAATACACCTCACTGCCAAGGCGGTTCGCGGGAACTGCCAGGCAGTATTCGAAAAACGCGATAAACCAGCTGACAAGGACAACCACCCACAACGGGTGATCCTTGAATTTGAGATGCCCATACCAGGCGAAGGTCATGAAGATGTTCGAGCAGATGAGCAGCACTGGCGGCAGAAACCGAGCGGCAATCATGTCCACATTCTGTAGATCTTCCCTGTCAACCGTCCACAACCGCTAGCCTGCTGTCGCATGGGCGGCGCCGCATTGCAAGACCGGTACATCCAAAGCTGCCTCGGCGGACTGCACGTGCGGATGGGCGGCGAAGGGCCTGCCATCCTCTTTTGGCCCAGCCTGCTGATGACGGGGTCCATGTGGGCCGACCAGGCAGAGTACTTCGCCGACCAGCACACGGTGATCGTCGTTGACCCGCCCGGTCACGGTGACAGCCAGGCCCTGCACCGAATGTTTCGTTTCGAGGACTGCGCGCACGCCATCGAACAGATTCTCGACACCCTCGGCATCGAACGCACACACGTCGTCGGCAACTCCTGGGGCGGAATGATCGGAGGTACCTTCGCCGCACTGTATCCCCATCGGGTGGGAGCGTCCGTGCTGATGAACGCCACCGCTTCGCGCGCCAACGCACGCCAGACGGTCGAGTTTCGGCTGCTCACCGAGATAGTCCGGATTCTCGGCCGATTCCGCGAACCGCTCACCACGCGCGCGGTGAAGGCCTTCGTCGGCCCCACCATCATGCGGGAGCGCCCTCAGGTAGAGCAGACAATCCGTGCGCAATTGCGCGAGCTCAACGTCGACTCGGTCTATTGGGCGGTCAACAGTGTGGTTCCGGCTCGGCCCGATCAACGCGAGCTACTCGGACGCATCACCACACCCGTCCTGGTGGTGGCGGGCCGGGAAGATCCGACCTTTCCCGTCGCGGAGACTCAACTTATGGCCGAGGCGATTCCCGGGGCCGAGTTCGTGATCATGGAGAACACCGGGCATCTGGCCGCCCTGGAACGCCCCGACGAGGTCAATGCCCTCATCGACGAGTTCCTGAAGCGTCATCCCCTGGAGGGCTAGAGCGAGCGCGCCCTGCGCATATCGTCGATGGCCCCGGTCCGGTCTCCCAGCTCGTTGCGAATCACCGCGCGCAGCGCAAGCGCATCCGCGAATTCTGAGTCGATCTCGATGGCCTCATCGGCCGCCTCGAGCGCCTCGTTCGGTTTGCGGGCACCATGGAGAGCCCACGCGTGGGTGTAGTGATTGATGGCGTCGCGGCTGCCATATCGCACTGCGGAAAGCGCGCAATCGATCGCATCGAAATGCCGTCCCATGCTGCCAAGGCAGTACGCCAAGATCCGCCAGGACAGCGAGTTCTTGTGCTCCAGCTCCAGCGCATCGTTCGCGAGACGCAGTGCCTCGCTATCGTCTCCGGACGCCAGAGCCTCGCTTGCGCGGGTTGCCAGCTGCTCAGCGTCCACAGAATCGAAGGTACGCGAACCCTCTCCGCCGGTTATCCACTCACCGGCCGCAATGTCGATCGAGGTTACGCTAGCAATCATTGTTACCTATCCTAACCAGCCAGCTCACGCGGGTCGACAACTCTGGTAACAACTGAGTGTTAGTTAGCCCACATTGGCAAGCAGCGGATTCACCGCGAATTCGATCACCCGATAGGGGGCATGATCGCGTGAGTCGGTGTTCCACTGGCTGACGTAGATGCTGAGGCGATCAAGCGTGGAGTCCGGCCCGATGTATCCGCCATACGGCTGAGCCAATGTGTTGTCCCAAGACTCGGGAAGCTCGTCCGCCATCGCCGGCCAGGCCCCGGCATTCACCACCGTGGTCGCGGGCACCGCACCGAGTCGCGTCGGGTGATCAGCGACCCGCACCTCGACGTTGCCCGTGGTCTGATTGAAGTAGGACAGCACCGCCTGTCCGTCCACCATCTTCATGCTCAGCTCACCCAGGTGGTCGCCCCACAACGGCGTCACAGCGGTACCCCAGGCCCACTTCCCGTGCGCGTCTGTTCCCCAGCCCTGCCAGGTCGCACGGTCGGTGAACGTGTCCGGTTTGGCCCGGTACAGGACCACGGGCCGCGAGCGATCGAAGGCATCGCTGACGATGTACACCCAGCCCTTCGGCGACTCGGGTGTCCACAGCGGGTCGTAGTAGCCGCTGATCTGCGTCTGTTGGCCGCCCGCGTAATCACCCGGTCGCACCGATCCCGGCACCGTCGGCCAACCGGCACGGAAGGGATCGGGCTTCACCAGCCGTGTCGACTGCGGGATCAGGTTCTTGGTGACTGCGACGAACAGCCAGTTAGTCCCGTTGACGTCGATGACGCCGGAGGGAAGTTGGGAGAAGCCGGGCGGTGTCGGGTCTTCCAGGAGAGGACGGTCGGTGCCCAGGACACCGGAGTGACGCACACCCGATGCGTTCGGCACCGTTTCCGTGTCGACGCGCAGCGCCACCGGCGAGTACCAGCCTCCGTATCCCACGCCCTGGCCTGCGAAGCTGTCGCCGCAGATCTGCAGCATCCCGCCGGTGAAGACCATGAACTCGCACAGGTCGGTGGCGCCCAGGTTGTAGTCAGAGGTCGCGGTGCCGGTGCCCGCGACGGGGCCGATCCGCACCACCTCGCCCGGATCCAGCGGTACCGGGGCGGGCCGCAGCGGATCGGCGAGTGCAATTGGAGCGTAAGGCAATTGGGGTGCGGCAACGGCTACGAGGACGGTCAGCAGGAGTGCGCTGACCCTGATGCGCCGCACGCCTCATCTCCCATCCGACGCCGCGGCGCCACTAGCCATCCCTGGACAGGGTAGTCAGTGGCGCCGCGGTTGGATCGCTATGGACGAGGCACGGTCTGAGATGGCGACTGCGGGGGCGGGGGCAGCTGGCGCCGCTCACCTGGGGCGGCCGGGAAGTCCGGCGGCCCGATCTCGGGTCCGCGCTGGATGATCACCGGGCCCCGCATCGGCGGTGCGTCGTCACGGTCGAACATCATCACGCGGCTTCGATCGTGCCCACCGGGGCCGCCGTGCCCGCCATGCCCGCATTGAGAGCCGGCCAGCACGCCGAGACCGAAGGTGACCCCGAGGATCACGAAGGCACCCGCGACGATGCCGACCACGGCGGCGATCTTTACCAGCAGGGTGTTACTCGCCGAACGCGGCGCGGGCGCAGGTGCCTGCGGTACAGACACCGGATTCGTTGGTGTATCGGGATTGTCTGGAGTTGTCATGCCCCGAGCATGGCCGAACCGACTGACCATTGCCCAGGGAAAACCCGTGAAGTTCCTGTGAGTCAGCTAGCGACGAGCAATTCGGCGATCTGAATCGTATTGAGCGCAGCACCCTTCCGAAGGTTATCTCCGGAAATAAACAGCGCCAGACCGCGATTACCCGGAACACCCGGATCTTGACGGATTCGGCCCACCAGCGAGTCATCGGCACCCGCGGCAGCCAACGGCGTGGGCACATCGGCCAGGGCGACTCCCGCCGCCGCGGCAAGCAACTCGGTGGCACGTGCCGGAGTCAGCTCACGCTCGAATTCGGCGTTGATCGAGAGCGAATGTCCGGTGAAGACCGGCACCCGCACGCATGTACCACTCACCAAAAGCTCTGGGATGCCCAGAATCTTGCGGCTCTCGTTGCGCAGCTTCTGATCCTCGTCGGTTTCGCCGGACCCGTCGTCAACCAGCGAGCCGGCCAGCGGGATCACGTTGAAGGCAATGGGCGCAACGTATTTCACCGGATCCGGGAAAGTGATGGCCGAGCCGTCGTGCACCAGCTGCTCGCTCTCGTCGATACCGGCGCGCACCTGGGTGGCCAACTCCTCCACACCGGCCAGACCGCTACCCGAGACTGCCTGGTAGGTCGACACAATCAGCCGCTGCAGGCCCGCCTCGTCGTGAAGCACCTTGAGCACCGGCATCGCGGCCATGGTGGTGCAATTCGGATTAGCGATAATGCCTTTCGGCAATGTCACCCCGCGCACATCGCGATCGAAGTTGACCTCCGAAACCACCAACGGCACATCCGGGTCCTTGCGCCAGGCCGAGGAGTTGTCGATGACCGTCACTCCGGCCGCGGCAAAACGCGGCGCCTGCACCCGCGACATGGTGGCACCGGCGGAGAAGAGCGCGATATCGAGCCCGGCCAGGTCAGCCGTCTCGGTGTTCTCGACCTCGATCTCCTGGCCGCGGAAGGTCAGCTTCTTGCCCTCCGAGCGAGCCGATGCGAAGAACCGCACCGATGAAGCCGGGAAGTTGCGCTCTTCCAGAAGCTTTCGCATGACGGCACCCACCTGACCGGTGGCACCGACAACGCCGATGGAGGTCATGTCCAAATCTCCCGTCGCTGCGCTCGCCTCATCGTCCGGTGCCTCCGTACACGGTGGCTTCCTCTTCGCCGCCGAGATCGAAGGCGTCGTGGATGGCCCGCACGGCCGCGTCGAGTTCAGTGTCCTTGACCAGCACCGAGATCCGAATCTCCGATGTGGAGATGAGTTCGATGTTGACCCCGGCCTTGGCCAGTGCCTCGCAGAAGCTGGCAGTGACACCCGGGTGGCTGCGCATACCCGCACCCACCAGCGACACCTTGCCGATGTGATCGTCGTAGAGCACCTGCGAGAACCCGATCTCGTTCTTCAGCGAGTCCAGCTTCTCGACCGCGGTGGGTCCGCTCTCCTTGGGGCAGGTGAAGGTGATGTCGGTCTTGCCGTCCTCGACCTTGGAGATGTTCTGCAGCACCATGTCGATGTTGATCTCGGCATCGGCCACGGCACGAAAGACCTTGGCGGCATATCCCGGAACGTCGGGGATACCGACGACCGTGACCTTGGCCTCACCACGATCGTGTGCGACACCGGTGAGAATCGCTTCTTCCACAGGAATGTCCTCCATTGATCCGCTGACGATCGTGCCCGGCTTGTCGGTGTACGACGAGCGCACGTGAACCGGAACGTTGTATCGCCGGGCGTATTCCACACAGCGCAGCATGAGCACCTTGGCTCCGGCCGCTGCCATCTCCAGCATTTCTTCGAAACTGACCTTGTCGAGCCTGGCCGCATTCGGCACTATCCGCGGATCGGCGGTGAATACCCCGTCGACATCGGTGTAGATCTCGCAGACATCGGCCTTGAGCGCCGCAGCCAACGCGACGGCGGTGGTGTCGGAGCCACCCCGTCCCAGCGTGGTGACATCCTTGCTGTCCTGACTCACACCCTGGAATCCGGCGACCAGCACCACCTGGCCCTCGTCCAGGGCGGAGCGCAACCGGCCTGGGGTGACATCGATGATCTTGGCGCTGCCGTGCCTACCGGTGGTGATGACGCCGGCCTGCGAGCCGGTGAACGAGCGCGCCGAGGCGCCGAGCGAATGGATCGCCATCGCGACGAGGGCGTTGGACATCCGCTCACCCGCGGTGAGCAGCATGTCCAGCTCGCGCGGCGGCGGCGCCGGGCAGACCTGTTGGGCCAGGTCAAGCAGCTCGTCGGTGGTGTCACCCATGGCCGAGACGACCACGACGACGTCGTTGCCGTTCTTTTTCGTCTCGACGATGCGTTCGGCCACCCTGCGGATGCGCTCGGCCGTTGCGACCGACGATCCGCCGTACTTTTGGACGACGAGCGCCACGGCATACCTTCCTGCTGTTCGGCCAGGGTCGGGGGAGATCCAGTCATCAGGATAAGGGGTTACGACAACTCGATAACCTGGCCCGTATGGGCAACCCGACCGAACGTACCGCCATCACCTCGGTTCCGATCCAGCCGCTGATCGCCTCGCGCTGGAGTCCGCGGCATTTCGATCCCGGCGCAAGCCTGGCTCCCGAGACCCTGACAGCCCTGCTCGAAGCGGGTCGCTGGGCCGCCAGTTGGGGTAAGCGCTTCCCTGTCAGATACATCGTGGGTCTGCGTGGTGACGCCACCTACGAAGCGCTGACTGAACTGCTCAATCGGGGAAACTCTTACGCAAAAGTTGCGGCGGCACTCGTCCTGGTGAGCACCGACCTGGGTGATGACGACAACACCGCCGTGTACGCGGCAGTGGATGCTGGGCTGGCGATCGCCCAGCTGGGTGTGGAGGCGCGCGCCCACGGTCTGCACACCCATCCGATGGCGGGTTTCCGGGTTGAGGAGGCGCCCGCTGTGTTCAACATCCCCGAGAACGTGCGGCCCATCGCCGTCGTCGCGATCGGGCCCGTTCTCGACGATTACGCCGATGCCGACGAATCGACCGTCGAACGCGATCACGCTCCCCGTCAGCGGCCCGCTCTCAGCGATATCGCCTTCACCGAACGCTGGGGCAACGGCTTGATCGGCTAGTTCGGGGGCAGCGAGGCGACGCCCTCGCCGCCCAGTTGATCTCGGACGACATCTCCCCGGCCTGCCATCAAGAGCAGCAGAGCCGACACCGGCCCCTCGATGACCGCGGCGCCGCTCCCCGCCGACCAGTCAGTATCGGTCGCGACAAGGCGGTGCGCCGCATACCGCTTACGGGCTCCGAACAACCGGTCGCGTTCCCACACCCGCGCCGCCGCCAGCCGTGCGGCCCGCACAGGCATACCGCGCTGCCATCCCAGCGGTATCGCAATGTCCTGACCATGCACCAGATGGTCCATCAGCCGGTCGACAGGCTGCACACCCGGCGGCTTTCTCCGGGAGCCGACGCTGGCGCGCACCGACGCCAGTAGCTCGGCCGGCGGCACCGAACCTTCCCGCACCCCGGACTCGGCGATAAATCGATTCAGGTCACCGCGTGCCCGAACGACGTCCACGAGCGTGTGCGGCAGCGAGAACTCACTGGCGAAGAGGAGGTGGCCCACCACATCGCGCACCCGCCATCGCCCACACAACGACGGCCGGTCCCAATCCTGCGGCGGCATCTGGGCCAACTGATCGGCAAGCGTCATGCGCTCGGCGTCTATCGACTGCCAGATCTCGTCGGTGTCCATGTCGCCATTGTGTCCCGGCTCACGCGTCAGTCGAACGAACCGCGAAAGATCCGTACCGCCTTGTCGACCATCTCGCGGGTAGACGCACAATCAGCGTTCTTCAGCGAGAAGCTGAGTACCTCGATGAAAATGCGCTCCGGGGTGCTGTTCTCCTGTATGGCACCACCCGGAACATCTCGGGCATAGAGCGGCTTGCCCAGACGCACCATGCTGGTGCACATGCTGCCGTCCTGCCCGTGAAAGTACTCGACACCGTCGCGGATCTCTTCCCGCAGCCTCGACGGCGCGTCGATACCGGTCCTGATGGACAACTCGAACTGAGTATCACTGTCCTGCAACGAGAACCGGCACGAGAATGGATCGCCGAAAAGTGACGGCCTCAGGTCGTCCGCCTTGCCCGGATACTCACCGAGAATCTCACACGGATCACGTTCGGCGATCTTGATCGGATACGCACTCAACGCATCGCGCACGGGCATATCGGCCGGGTTCAGCTTGGCCAAAAGGCCGATAACCGGTTGTGCCATTTTGCAATTCGACGCCAGCGCGCTCCGCGTTCCATCGACGACCACGACGCGCAGCGCAGGTACTTTGGCCCCTTTCAACTTCGGAGCATCCCGTAGCTTGTCCAATGCGATCGGAAATTCGTACAGGCAGGTGCCCGCGGTGTGAAACACGGGCGCTCCACCGATCGTGAATTCTGGCTTCTCGCGGGAATAGTCGCCCAACATCAGTGACAGGCCGACACTCGACGGGTGCGCCGTACCTGTCACCTTGATGGAACCGAAGCAGCCACCTATGTCCCCTGAAATGTATTCGGGTGCACCAATATCCTTGAGCATCAACAAAAGACCACACGGATCTACCCGCCGCAGCGCTCTTAGGTAGGCCAGCAGAATGGTCTGATTCTGCGTGAAGGTTTGACCGTACGTGGGCACAGCACCGGCGAACAGGGTCTGGCCGGTGGGCGCGGGCAGCCGTCCGGTCGCGGTACCGGACAGAACATTCGTACACGCCGCGATCGCCAGCATGGTGACGAGTAGCACTGCTACCGAGCGGAGTTTGCGAATAACCGCACCGCCCTGTCCAGGATCTCCCGCATCTGCCCGCAATTCGATCGCCCATCCCGGGTGAAGCCACTCGCCACGACCGCTGGGGTATATGCCTCGGAATCGTCGGTGTTCATCGCGCCGCCACCGATGTCCTTGGGATACAAAGGATCTCCAACCAACGCCAGCGCGTGACATCCCGTCGGGGTACTCGTGTCCTCGTTATGGAAGTACGTCACGCCGTCACGGTGCGATTCGACGTATTCATCGGGAAAGTCGTCGACACTGCTGGTGAGCTCCACGGAGTAGTCGATACCGGAGTCCGAGAGTGCGAAATCACAGCCGAAGGGATCGCCCAGCATGTCGACGGACACCTCGCGCGCCTTTCCCGGGTACTCCCCAAGGATCTCGCAGGGGTCACGTTCGGCGAGTTTGATCGGATATGCACTGAGCGCGGAACGCGGTTGCAACCCCGACGGGAGTTCCTTGGCGATCGCTGTCACCAACTGCTTGGCAAGTCGACAGTCCAGGTCCGAGTATTCGTCCGCCCCAGAGGGGTAGGCGCTGACCGTCAACATGGCCTGCAGCGTGGGACTCGCAGGCGCTCCCGGCAGCCGTTCCAGGCCGAGAGGGACCTCATATTCGCACTCGGACCCGGTGTCGTAGACCGGGACAGAACCCACCCGGAACGCCACGGAGGTATCCCGCTTGTCCTGCATGGAGTACGCGTAATAGACCTCGGTGAGGCTGGGATCACCCGTGACCTTCACGCTGGCATAACACATCTGAAAGTCTCCGACGACCTGTCCCGGGTCTCCGTAGTCCTTCAGGTTGGCCGCGAAGCCACAGGGGTCCACGCGCCGCAGCGCTCGCGCGTAGGCAAGCGTCGCCTTCTCCTGAGCGGTGAGTTTCTGGCCGTAGTCCGGCTGATCGCCCCGAAAGAATGAGTCGGCCCCGGGCGCTGGTTCGCCTCCCCGCGCCTGCCCGGTAACGGTGCGTGTGCAGCCGGTGGCCACCAGCAGAATCGCCAGCGCCGCCATCCCCCTCCGTACCCACATGCTCTGCGATCGTGCCAGATGATCGGGGTTCGCGCGGCTGGTAGAGTCCCGTCTATGCAGCGGGCGCTCCTCCTCCGACGCCGCGACAGGGTCTGATCCAGACCGGCTTCCTGTCGCGGGTTGTTGGCGTGCCGGTCGAGATCCCCCTCAAACTCCCGGAGCCTTCCCATGACCAGCTTTTCCCCAGACGAGTTCAACTACACCCCCCGCAGCATCGTCACCCCGAACGGGCCGATTCCGGCCGACCAACCGGCCTCGAACACCCAGAAGAACAGCTCGATGCCGGTTCATCGGTACCGCCCCTTCGCTTCGGAAGTTCCGGGGGGCGAACCGACTGCGCCCTTCGACCGCACCTGGCCCGACAAAGTGATTACCCGCGCACCGCAGTGGGCAGCGGTCGACCTGCGCGACGGCAACCAGGCGTTGATCGATCCGATGAGCCCTGCTCGCAAGCGCCGGATGTTCGATATGCAGATCCGGATGGGGTTCAAGGAGATCGAGGTCGGGTTCCCCTCGGCGAGCCAGACCGATTTCGATTTCATCCGCGAGCTGATCAGCGAGAACGCCATCCCCGAGGACGTGACCGTCCAGGTGCTGACACAGTGTCGCCCGGAACTGATCGAGCGCACCTTCCTGGCCTGTGAGGGCGCGGCGAAGGTGATCGTGCACTTCTACAACTCGACGTCGATCCTGCAGCGGCGCGTGGTGTTCCGGGGCGAGAAGGACACGATCAAGAAGATCGCCACCGATGGCGCCCGCAAGTGCGTCGAGGAAGCGGCCAAATACCCCGATACGCATTGGCGTTTCCAGTACTCCCCGGAGTCGTACACCGGCACCGAGCTGCAGTACGCGCTGGAGGTCTGCAACGCCGTCGGCGACATCATCGAGCCGACACCGGAAAACCCGATCATCTTCAACCTGCCGTCGACGGTGGAGATGACAACTCCGAATGTGTACGCCGATTCCATCGAGTGGATGAGCCGTAATCTGGCTCGGCGCGACTCGGTAATCCTGAGCCTGCACCCGCACAACGATCGCGGAACAGCGGTGGCCGCAGCCGAATTGGGCTACCAGGCAGGAGCCGACCGCATCGAGGGCTGCCTGTTCGGCAACGGTGAGCGCACCGGAAACGTATGCCTGGTGACGTTGGGTCTGAATCTGTTCAGCCGCGGCGTGGATCCCCAGATCGACTACTCGAACATCGACGAGATTCGGCACACGGTCGAGTACTGCAACCAGCTGAAGGTCCCCGAGCGGCATCCCTACGGTGGCGACCTGGTCTACACCGCCTTCTCCGGCAGCCACCAGGACGCCATCAACAAGGGCCTGGATCAGATGAAACGCGATGCGGACGAGTCGGATTCCGACGTCGACGACATCCTGTGGCAGGTGCCGTACCTGCCCATCGATCCCAAGGACGTGGGCCGCAACTACGAGGCCGTGATCCGGGTCAACTCGCAGTCCGGCAAGGGCGGCGTCGCCTACATCATGAAATCCGATCATGGACTGGTGCTGCCGCGGCGCCTGCAGATCGAATTCGCGCAGTCGATCCAGCGGATCACCGACGGCGAGGGCGGCGAGGTGAACCCGAAGGAGATCTGGGACGTCTTCGCCGAGGAGTACCTGGCACCGATCGTCCCGCTGGAGCGGATCCGCCAGAAGGTGACCGCCTCCGAGGAGGACGGTGGAACGGATTCCATTGCCGCGGTGGTGAAAATCGGCGGCAAGGAAACCGAAGTCAACGGTACGGGCAATGGACCGCTGGCCGCCTTCGTGGATGCGCTGTCCACCGTGGGCTACGCCGTCAACGTGTTGGACTACTCCGAGCACGCCATGAGCGCCGGCGACGATGCACAGGCCGCCGCCTACGTGGAGGCCATGGTGGTCGGCCCCGATGGCGGTGAGGCACAGACGGTGTGGGGTGTCGGTATCGCGCCGTCGATCACCACCGCCTCACTGCGGGCAGTGGTGTCGGCAGTCAACCGTGCTGCTCGTACCTAACCCTCACATCGAGAGCGAGCCTGGCGCGGATTCTTAGCCAGTTTTCCGCGCCAGGCTCGCACTCGATTCGGTTAACGAGTCCCGTAGCGCCTGCGGAACTTCTCGACCTGACCGGCGGTATCGACGATCCGCCGGTCTCCGGTCCAGAACGGATGGGAGTCCGCCGTCACCTCGGCGGTGACCAGCGGATACTCCTGACCCTCGAACTCGACGGTGCGGTTGCTTGTCGCCGTCGAGCGGGTCAGGAACATCTTTCCGGTGGTGGTGTCCTGGAAGACGACGGGGTGATAGTCGGGGTGTATTCCGGGTTTCATCAGTGGTTTCCTTCTGTGTTGTAGTCGCCGTAGGAGAGAAAATCCTCAAGCTCGGACACGTGCTCGCACGGGTCCTCATGCCATTCGCCAAACGGATCGCTGAACTCTTCCCAACTTGCGGGGCTTGCCATTTCGTCATCGGTGAGCAGTGCACCGCGCAGGGCGTCCAGCACCTCGGCACTCTCGGCGCCGCATATAAGCACCGTCATCGCGGTATGCCGGTCCCCGAACCGGTAGTCCCACATCAGGTCGGCGAATGCCCTCCGCTCCAGATCGGTCTGCCGTGCCTCCGCCGAATCCATTGCCGCTAGCCACTTCCCGGCTGCCGACACTCGGAGTCCACCGCCCGCAGACTCCAGCCACATCGCCTGCTGGTCCTGGGTCGCCAGCCACAACCGGCCCCGCGTACGGATCACGCCGTCGAGCAGCAGGTCGATCGCGGCATGCAGCCTTTCCGGGTGAAATGGCCTGCGCGCATTGAACTCCACTAGCGCGATCCGGCCGTCAACGGCCAGGGAGGGCTGCCCCGCGAGTAACGGGCCATGTGGGTCGTCTGCCCGACCACACCGCGCATCGTCCTCGAGATGATCGAGGGCTTGTTCGACTCGACCGATGCGGGCGGTGATGCGGGCGCGCGGCGCCAAGCGCCGCAGCACCGAAAGCACCTCGGGTTCGGGATTGCGTACCACCAGGACGTCGGCGAACTCGGCCTGACCGATCACCACCTGCGCGACCGTCCGCCCGTCGTCAAGCTCGTCGTCCCCGAGCGCCTGCTCCAGCCAGTTCGCAGTATCGACGCAGGAGACCACCCCGGCGATTTCCACATCGCGCGCCGCCGGTCCATCGATGTACCCCGGTCCCATGCGAACGGGCACCGTCTTGATCGCCCAACAGATCGGATCGGCTTCCAACCATGGCTCCAGATGTAGGACGATCCGCCCCACGTCTTCTCGGCGATGCAGCTTGCGTAGGAGCACGAGCAGATCGTCACGGACGGTGCAGGAAACACAGCCGTGGGCCAGTTCCAGAACGGTCACCTGGGGGTCGCGAGCTCCACCCCCGGATACGACGGACCGCTTGACGATATGCCCGTCAAACCGGTGCGTGACGACGACTGTTCCGGGGTCGCGTGCCAAGACATCCACGACCGCATCGGTATCGGCCTGTCCGGATACGAGTAGCACCGGCGTGCGCATGACTTCTCCCTCTTGCGACCTATTGGAAACGATTTTCATTACTAGAAGCTTCACGGTACAGTCCAGATCAGCACTTGTCGAAAACGATTCCCATTATCAAATGGGCATGAATGGAGGTCCGTTGTCCGCGCATTGCGAGGTGACCGGACGGTCACCGGGCTTCGGTAACGCGGTATCGCATTCGCACCGCCGTACCCGTCGCCGCTGGTCACCCAATATCCAGCTCAAGACGTATTACCTGCCCTCAGAGGACCGGCGCATCAAGCTCCGGGTGAGCACCAAGGGCATCAAGGTGATCGACCGCGACGGCATCGAAGCCGTGGTGGCGCGTCTGCGCGCGCAAGGACGGAAGTTCTGATGGCGCGCAATGAGATCCGACCCATCGTGAAACTGAAATCCACGGCGGGCACCGGATACACGTACGTGACCCGCAAGAACCGGCGCAACGACCCGGACCGGATGGTCCTGCGCAAGTACGACCCAGTAGTGCGCAAGCACGTGGATTTCCGAGAGGAGCGCTGAGATGGCCAAGAAATCCAAGATCGCCAAGAACGAGCAGCGTCGCGTCATCGTCGAGCGTTATGCCGAGCGACGCGCAGAGCTCAAGGAGATCATCCGCCAACCATCGAGCAGCCAGGAGCAGCTGCTGGCCGCTCAGGCAGAGCTGGCCCGCCAGCCGCGTGATGCCAGTGCGGTACGGCTGCGCAATCGCGATGCCGTAGACGGCCGCCCCCGCGGCTACCTGCGCAAGTTCGGGCTGTCCCGCGTGCGGGTCCGTGGACTCGTGCACGACGGGTCGCTGCCCGGCGTCCGGAAAGCGAGCTGGTGATGGCCACCAAGACACCTCGCAATCGTCGCGTGAAGGTCGCCGATACCAAGCCCAAGCCGAATCTCTTTGCCAAATTGGGTCTTTCATCGGTCGATTACAAGGACACCAACACCCTGCGACTGTTCATCTCCGAGCGCGGCAAGATCCGTGCCCGCCGGGTGACGGGATTGACCGTGCAACAGCAGCGCCAGGTCGCCACGGCGATCAAGAACGCGCGGGAGATGGCGCTACTGCCCTACGCCTGACCCCGAGTCAGCGCGGCTGCGGAATTGCGTTCTCCAACAGGAAGACGTGCTCCGGGCTGATCACCTTGGTGATTGCCGTGCCGAACAACGTGCTGGGCTGCGCGGGTTGTTTGGCCACATCGGTGTTGAGCAGCGCCACCACCGTGGTCTGCTCGGCAGGCGAATAGATGGCCAGTGTCTGGAAGCCGGGAATACTGCCGTTGTGACCGATCCACCCGCGTGCATCGAAAATCCCTAAGCCATAACGGATATCGTCGGGGACGGGGGGCATCGCCACTGTCTGCAGGCGCTGTTCTTGGGTGGCCGGCTTAAGGAGCTTGCCGGTCGCCAAAGCGGGCACCCAGATCTTGAGATCTTCGAGCGTCGAGATCATCGCTCCCGCCCATGACGCCCACGATGGGCTCCAGTCGGTGCTGTCGATAAGCGGCCCGGTGGGCGTCAGCTGCGTGTAACCCTGCGCGTGGGGATCGGGAATGGTGTTGGTGTCCGGAAAACTGGTGTGACTCAAGCCGAGTGGCTCGGCGATGTGTTCACGCACAAACTCGGGCAGCTTCTGTCCACTGACCTTCTCCACCACTTGGCCGAGCAGCACCGCATTGGTGTTGCTGTATTCATAGCCCTGCCCAGGTGGGAAATTCGGCGGCTGAGCGAAGGCGTAATCGAGCAGTTGTTGGGTGCTGTAGCGGCGCTTCGGATCGGCCTCCAGGTCACGGTTGAAGGCCAGGGACATCGAATAGTTGAACAGCCCGCTCTGCATCCGGGCGAGCTCACGCAGGGTGATCTTGTCTCCGCCTGGAACCCTGTCCACATACTTGGCAATCGGATCGTCGAGTCCCAATTTGCCCTCATCGACAAGCTGCAGCACCGCGGTGACCGTGAAGGTCTTTGTCACACTGCCGATTCGGTGATAGAAGTCGGGCCGCATCGGTGCACGGGTGGCGGTGTTTGCGATCCCGAACGTCCGCACATACTGACCCTTGGGTCCCCACACGCCGACAATCGCACCGGGGACCGAGGCACTCGACAGCACCTCGTTGATGGCGGTGTCGAGCCTCGCCGATGTCTCCGCGTCCAGATCCGCGACGGCAATACGCGAGCGCGTCCCGCACCCGCCGATGAGCAGCGCAAGCACGAGTACCACGCAGAGGATTCGGCGCATCAGAACAGCGAGTACTGCGCTCCGGCTCGGCTGGGAACCGTGAACTGCTCGATGTCGGTACCGCCGACAACGCGCCGCACTTCGGTCATGAAGGTCTCATCATCCAACAGCGGGACACCGAGCGACCGTGCATGAAATCCCTTACCCTGCTCAGGGTTTGGCTGGTTGCAGAGCACCACCGAGGTGTCCTCGTCGACCGTGTCGGCATACGCGAGGCCGGCCTGCATGATCTGCTCGACCAGCTCCTCATGTGTACGAGCAACCTCGGAGCTCAAGGCCACCCGCATGCCCTGCACCAGCGGCTGGCCCGCGATGAACGGGCCGGGGTTGAGCCAGTGGCACGGCTGGCGAGATGCCACGGTCTTGAGCGATCGGAGCTCGTCGTGTGTCACGCGGCCGTTAGGCCAGCGCTTACGGGTCGTCTCGCGGATAGGAAGCCAGGTTCCGCGTTCCCGCGCCCGTTCAAGCACCTTCGGCAGCACCTCGGCAAGCACCCGGGCGTCGTCATAGGCGTCATGAGCCTTGAGCTGTTCGACGCCCCAATGCGCGGCAAGGGTTTCCAGGCGCAGGTTCGGCGTTGCCAGGTCGAGACGCCGGGTCAGCTCGACCGTGCACATCACCGCCTCGGTAGGCAGCTCGGCGCCGGCCAGCTCGGCCTCCGCCGCCAGGAACGAGTAATCGAACCCGACATTATGGGCAACCAGTGTGCGGCCCCGCAGCAGCGCGATGAGATCGGGGACGACGTCGGCGAACTCGGGCTGTCCTTCCAGCATCTCCGGAGTGAGCCCGTGCACATGCGTCGGGCCCGGATCGACACCCGGGTTGAGCAGGCTCACCACGCTGTCGGTGATGGTCCCGTCGGCATCCAGCGCCAACGCCGCGACACTGATGACACGTGCCCGACCTGGCTGAAAGCCGGAAGTCTCCAGGTCAACGACCACCCACTTGGGGCTGTGGTCGGGCGTCTGCCCCCAGATCGGCATGACTCAGGATGGCATGTGGGACCGACAACACCGACCCCGGCGCGCCGCCCTAGGCGCGCGGGGTCCGAAGTACCTGTCGCCCGATCGCGTACTTGTGCACCTCGGTGGGGCCGTCGTACAGGCGGAAGGCGCGCATATCGCGGAAGATCATCTCCACTGGCGTCTCGTCGCTGATACCGATACCGCCGAGCACCTGGACACACCGGTCGGTGACCTTGAACAGTTCCTCGGAGACAAACGACTTGGCCATGGAGCTTTCGTGCCGGCCCTTGGCGCCGTTATCCATCATCCAGCAGGCATGCCAGATGGTGAGGCGGCATTGATGCAGCGCAATCTCGTTGTCGGCGAGCATGAAGGAAACGCCCTGGTGCTCGCCGATGGTCTTGCCGAACGAGGTCCGGGTGCGCGCGTAGTCGACCGCGATGTCCTGAGCGCGGGCGGCAGCACCGAGCCAACGCATACAGTGCGTCAGCCGGGCCGGTGCCAAACGCAGCTGCGCATACCGGAAGGCCTGGCCGGTCTCGCCGAGCAGCGCCTCACGCGGCAGCGTCAGATTGTCGAACCGCACAACCGCATGCCCCTCGGCGTAGTTGCGGTCCATCGTGTTCATGATGCGTTCGATCACAATGCCTTCGGTATCGCCGTCACAGAGGAACAGCGTGGGCCCCTCGGGCAGGTGATCGTTGGCCTCCAGATTGGCCATGATGATCCACGTCTTGGCGCCGCGCGCCCCGGTGATGAGCCACTTGCGCCCGTTGATGACGAAGTTCTCGCCATCGAAGGTGGCGGAGGTCTTGAGCTGCGACGGGTCCGATCCGGCTCCGTCGGGTTCGGTCATCGCGAACGCCGAGCGCTGGTGTCCCTCGATGACGGGACGCAGGAACTTCTCGGACTGTTCCTCATTGGTGATCTTGCCGAGTAGGAACATGTTGCCCTCATCGGGCGCGGCGCAGTTCATAGCGATGGGGCCCAGGGTGGACCAGCCCGCCGCCTCGAAGATCACCGCCTGACCGATATGCGAAAGACCCCAACCTCCATAGGATTCCGGCGCCTGCACGGTCAGCAGTCCTGCATCTCGGGCCTTGCCGACGAGCTCATCACGCAGTCCGTCGGTGGGCCCATGCGCGGTCAGACGCGGGTCGCGCTCGTAGGGGATCACTGTCTCGGTGACGAACTCACGCACCCGCTGCGCCTTCGCGGTCAGCTCTTCCGGAATGCTGAAGTCGATCATATCTCTCCCTCGGTGAATTGTGTTGCCGCCCAATCAAGAACGGCCATGGCGATGTCTTCGAAATTTGCATATCCGGCGCCCACCAAGTCGCCGGACTGCCACTTGCGGTACAGCTGCATCCACGCGACAGCCAACCGGAGCCGCGCGCAGGCCACATGCCAGTGCAGCGGGCGCGGCCGCGTTCCGGCCGCAGCGAAGTAGGCCTCGATGACGTCCCGCCGACTTCCGAATCCGATTGTTGTGGTGGGCATCTGATGGACAGCGCGCACGGCCGCCGGGTCGCTCTGCTCCATCCAATACGAGACAAGAATCGCCAGATCGAACAGCGGGCATCCGCGGGTGGTCATATCCCAGTCGATGACGGCTCTCGCGGACAACGTTTCCCGGTCGACGAGCATGTTGTCGAGCTTGAGGTCCATGTGCAGCAGTGAAACTCCCGCGGGCTCGGGAATCTGCTGCTCCAGCTGTGAGATCAGCTTCGTGACGACCTCGGGCAGCCCCTCGGGCCAGACGGCGTGGGCTCGGCGCGTCCAGCCGGTGAGCTGACGTTCGAGGAAACCCACGGGCTTACCGAGATCGCCCAATCCCACCGCCTCCGGCGCCACCGCGTGCAGCAACGTCATGGCATCTATCAGGGTGGAGCTGATGCGCGCCGGAGCGTCGTCGGGGAGACCTGTCGGCAGTTCTCCACCGATCACCAACCCCTCGCGATACTCCAGAAACTGGAAGGGGGCACCGAGGACATCGAGCTCGTCGCAGTACAACAGGCCTTGCGGAGCGAGTGTGAAGCCCGCGTTCAGTCGCGAGAGAACCCGCCATTCGCGCGCCATATCGTTGGCGCCCTCGGCGATCGGGCCCGCGGGTGGACGGCGGAATACAGCCGGCCGGCCGTCGAGTGTCAGCAGATAGTTCAGATTGGCCTTACCGCCCGCGAATTGTCGCGCAGACAAGGCGTCGAGCGTGTGCCCCTGTCGCGTCACCCATGCCGACAGGGCCGTCCAGTCCTGTGGCGTCGTCTCGGCTGTGGCGCGGAACACACGCGTTACCCTAGCCGCGCGCCCCAACCGGCTGGTTGGTTGGGTGGACGGTCAGGCATTTTCGCCGGTAGCGTCGATCAGCCGCCCCAGTATCCGCCTGAGTTCACTCTGATCGTCGGCACTTAGTCGGCCGAACATCTCGTCCTCCGCGGCCCAGATGGCCGACTCCACACGTTTGAGTAGCGCCTTCCCCTTGGGAGTAACCCGCGCCGGCAACGCTCGCCCCGAGGCCGGCACCGTCGGCCGGGAGACCAGCGAGATGTTCTGCAATCCGTTGAGAACCTGATTCATCGCCTGCGCCGAGACATTGTGTTCGCGCGCCAGCTCAGCACTGGTACGCCCGGGGCTTTCGTTGAGCATCCGCAAGCACATGAACTCCGGCATCCCGAGCCCGAGCGGTCGCAGCGCAGCAAGGACCTGCGGACGCATCACGGCACCAGCCCGGAACATCAGGTACCCCAGTGGCTCGGCCTCATCGGATTCAGTCATCGCAAGCATCCTGGCATGAACCTTGCAGGACGCACGCAGACTCACGCCCATTGACTCGACGCACGCGGGTAGTGAACCCCGGCCGACACGTCTCGTTTGTCGAGTATGCACGGGCCCTGGCGCCGGCCAAGCGGGCGAGCCGTTGCCGTGCAATGGATTACCACGCCATGCGAAATTCTCAGCGTACTCATATCAAGAACCTTGACACTTCTGATTCGACGCCTGTATCAAGGAAGTTGATACAGATGCAGTCGGCGACAGGTCAGCTGCCTGATCATCAAAAAAGGAGATTTAGATGTCTGATTCATTTGCAGGCCCCGAAGGTCGCGGCTCCGGTTTCGGTGGGTTCGACGGACCTGGGTTCGGTGGACCCGGATTTGGTGGCCCGGGGTTCGGCCCCGGATTTGGTGGCCCAGGGTTCGGTCCCGGCGGTTTCGGTCTCCGAATCAAGCGCGCGGTCACGGCCTCACTGCTGCTTGACGGGCCGGCCACTGCCGCAGAGATCGTGCAGCGGGTCTCGGATACGACCGAGGGCGAGATCACCCTTCCCGAGCCGGTGGTGGCGCGAGTCCTCGAAAGGCTGACTCATCGCGGCGTCGTTAAGACCGATGACGGCGTAGCCAGCCTGACCGAGTTCGGCCGCAAGGTGCTCGCCAAGCGAGGCATCACCAGCCAGACCGCGCAGGCACTGCGAGCCAAGCTCTTCCCGAAACTCGTCAACGTTCTCAAGCTCCGCTCGGGCCTGACCGAGATCGCCGGGCTGGCGCGCGTTATCGCCGTGACCGGCACCGACGAGCAAAAGGAGAAGTTGGCCGAGGCCAGCGCCACCCTCCTGACCACAGTCAACGAGGTCAAGCGATCGCTACAGAGCGCCGTCGCCTAGTAGCCGTTCAGCACTGCCCGTGTGGCCATCTGCTCCGGCCGCACGGGCAGTGAACGCTTCCTGGACGACGGTGACATCGTCCTCTCACGAGGCCTCCAATAAACTCCCCGAGTGACCCAAGACCACCTCTCGGTGCGCGGCCGGATCGCACTGGCCGCAGGACGCTCAGCGCGCTGGGCGTCGCGGATCAGCGGTCGCGGCGCGGGGTCCATGATCGGCGGACTCGTCGCGCTCAAGTTGGACAGCTCAGTGCTGGCGCAGTTGGGCCGCGGACGTCGCACGGTCCTGATCACCGGCACCAACGGCAAGTCCACCACCACCCGCATGGCCACCGCCGCCCTCGCGACCGTGGGTCCGGTAGCCACCAACACCGAAGGCTCCAACATGGATGCCGGCCTGGTTGCCGCTCTGGCCGGGACCCTCGAGGCCGAGGTCGCGGTGCTCGAGGTCGACGAGATGCACGTGCCGCATGTCGCGGACGCCGTCAACCCGGCGGCCATCGTGCTGCTCAACCTCAGCCGTGATCAGCTGGACCGCGTCGGCGAGATCAACAACATCGAACGCACCCTGCGAAAGGGGTTGTCCCGGCACCGCGGTGCGGTGATCGTGGCGAATTGCGATGACGTCCTCATGACATCGGCCGCATATGACAGCCCCAATGTCGTCTGGGTGGCAGCGGGCGGCGGATGGGCCGGAGACTCCGTGAGCTGCCCGCGCAGCGGAGAACTCATTGTCCGCGACGGAAACCACTGGTACAGCACTGGAACCGACTTCTCCCGGCCCGATCCGGACTGGTGGTTCGACGACGATCGCATATATGGGCCCAGCGGAATCAGCCTGCCGATGACTCTGACGCTGCCCGGTACCGCCAACCGCGGGAACGCCACACTCGCGGTGGCCGCGGCGATCGAACTCGGCGCCCGCCCCGGTCCGGCCGTCGATGCGGTGTCGGCCGTCGATCAAGTGGCGGGCCGCTACCGGAGCATCGACCTCGGCGACCACACGGTACGGCTGCTGCTGGCCAAGAATCCGGCCGGCTGGCAAGAGGCACTGTCGATGGTGGATACCGATGCCGACGGGCTCGTCATCGCGGTCAACGGGCAGGTGCCCGACGGTGAGGACCTGTCCTGGCTGTGGGATGTCAACTTCGAACATTTCGCGTGCGATAACCGTGCCGACGACGACAAGACCACCGTGCCGCCCGTCGTCGCATCCGGAGAACGCGGCACCGATCTCGCGGTCCGCCTGACCTATGCCAGCGTCACGCACACCCTGCACCACGACCCCGTGCAGGCCATCAAGGCCTGTCCGCCCGGCAAGGTCGACGTGATCGCCAACTACACGGCCTTTCTCAACCTGAACCGTGCGCTGGCCAAAGGTGGTGCGGTATGAGCGAATCCACCGTACGAATCGGCCTGGTGCTTCCCGATGTCATGGGCACATACGGCGATTCGGGCAATGCCGTGGTGCTTCGGCAGCGGCTGCGGATGCGCGGCATCGACGCCGAGATCGTGGAAATCACCCTGGCAGACCCAGTCCCCGACTCCCTGGACGTGTACACACTGGGCGGGGCAGAGGATTACGCCCAGCGGCTCGCCACCCGCCACCTCATCGCGCATCCGGGATTGCAGCGCGCCGCCGAACGCGGTGCACCTGTGCTGGCGATCTGCGCAGCCATCCAGGTGCTCGGGCATTGGTACGAGACATCCTCCGGTGAGCGGGTCGAAGGCGTCGGGCTGCTCGATGTCACCACCAGCCCGCAGGACAAGCGCACCATCGGCGAATTGGCCGGCGTGCCCATTATGGACGAGCTCGAAGACACCCTCACCGGATTCGAGAACCACCGCGGCGGAACAGTTTTGGGTCCCGCGGCGGCGCCGTTGTCCAGGGTTTCCCGCGGCGCGGGGAACCGTGCCGGTGACGGCACCGACGGTGTGGTGCAGGGCAGCGTAATCGCCACCTACATGCACGGTCCATGCCTGGCGCGCAATCCCGAGTTGGCCGACCTGCTACTCGCCCGCGCCATGGATGTGCCGCAGCTGACCGCACTGGATCTGGACGAGGTCGCGCGGCTGCGCAAGGAACGACTCAAGTCTTGAGCGGCGCGCACGCTCGCCTGTGCGGTTTCCCGGCCAACTCGGCCTCCTAGTGCGCCATCAGTCGGATCGTGAATTCGAGTAGTCGATTACTCACGTAGGTCCGGCCGTACGCGCAATACGTTCCGTGGGCATTGAAGGTACATGCCGAACGCCCAAAGGAGCGATTGTGACAAGTGAATCTGTAGCACGGTTCTTAAAAGCCGAGCGGCGCAGTCTGACTGTGCCGGAAGAGAAGTCGGTGATCGTCGAGCCTAGCGACCGCGAATGGTCGGACGTGACACATCGCCTGGAAATCGCCGGATTCGACGACCTTCAGGCGCTGCGCCTAGTCCCTGAGCGTTTGGAGGAGCGAACCGCACGCCAAGCCATAGCGGCCGACGACATCGAGGCACGCGAGATCGCCCGCCGCATGGCCGAAACTGTCGCCGAACACTCCGAGGCCCAAGATTCGTGCTGTGCACCGTGCGCGGGCAAGAGCGATGGACCAGCGAGCTACCCGGCACGGCTCGGTCAGCTCTACCGCGAAATCCGGCCGGTGACGCACACGAATCTGTCACGCGCAGTTGGTGATGCACTCGGGGTGCCCCTCGAAGCCGACAGCCTGGAGGCGAAGATCACCCATTCATTCGCCCAGCGGTTCGCAGCGCACGTCACCCGAATACCGCTGGTAGTCGTGCTGTTCAAGGACATCGAGATCGGCAGAAACGCCACGCTGACGTTGGGGTCAAAGGCGAAGAGCCTGTGGGCCAACGATATTCGAATCCATTCCGGAGGTCGACTCGTTATCACCTCCAGCTACATCAAGATTCGCGCGACATCCGTCCGCGGCAACCTGGCATAGACAGAACTGGCATAGACAGAAGGAGTGACAACCATGGCGAACATCATCAGCAATGGCCCAAACGGAGATGCCGGAGCAACAGGAGCACAGGGTCCCCAAGGGCCCACCGGCGCGGCAGGGGCCATGGCGAACTGCAATTGGATTGACGACGACTGCGCCACCCGAGGCGGGACCGGCGGAACCGGCGGCAACGGTGTAGCGGGCGGTGCGGGCGGTCCAGGCGGCCACGGCGGTGTGATCGACTTCGAGGTAGAGACCTTCATGGACGGCGTATCGCTTCAAGCCAAGGGCGGCCGCGGCGGGAACGGCGGAGTCGGAGGCGTCGGCGGAACCGGTGGCACCGGAGGCAAAGGCGGTGACGGAGACGACTGCGAATTCGGCAGAACTGGCGGCAATGGCGGCACCGGCGGTCGCGGTGGAGATGGAAACTTCGCCGGCCCCGGGGGCAATGGCGGCGTCATTCTCGTCAAATGCCAACACGACCTGTCCCTGGGCACTCACCCGATGGATGTGTCGTCGGGCACTGGTGGCAACGGCGGGATCGGTGGCGGCAGCGGCCCTGGCGGATCGGTGGGCGCCAACGGCGCGACGACCGGTGTGTTCTCGTCCTCATCGGACTGCAGCGGGCCAGGACCTCAACCCAATCCGGGCTCACCCGGCGATCCGGGGACTTCGGTGACGGTGTCGGGAGCGCAAGGCAATCCCGGTCAAGCGCAGTTCCTCATCGTCCCCTGAGCGCCCCCGAGGGAAGTCAGAGGGGGCGGCGGCCGGAGAGGGCGCGCCCCAGGGTCAGCTCATCGGCGAATTCCAGGTCTCCACCCATCGGCAGACCGGACGCCAGCCGGGTGACGCTCAACCCGGGGAAATCCCGCAGCATCCGCACCAGGTAAGTGGCCGTCGCCTCACCTTCGGTGTTCGGATCAGTGGCGATGATGACCTCCGAAATGGAGACGCCATCTTCTTCGGTTCCTATGCGCGTCAACAGCTCCCGGATGCGCAGCTGATCGGGACCGACACCCGAGAGCGGATCCAGCGCGCCACCGAGCACGTGATAACGACCGCGGAATTCTCGGGTGCGCTCGACCGCCTGCACATCCTTGGGCTCCTCGACCACGCAGACCAGTGCGAGATCGCGTCGCGGATCCGAGCAGATACGGCAGCGTTCCTTATCGGAGACGTTCCCGCAGACCTCACAGAACTGAACGCCATCGCGCACCCGCATCAGGGCTGCGGTCAGTCGATCGATATCCGGCGCCTCGACACCCAACAGATGAAAGGCGATGCGCTGCGCGCTCTTGGGTCCTACGCCGGGCAGCTTGCCCAGCTCGTCAATGAGGTCCTGGACCGGCCCCTCAAACACCGGGCAATCCCAGCCCTCCACCAAGATCACCGAGGCCGCCGGCGAGCGGGCCCAACCGCTGGCTTGCGAGTTCCTGCGTCTTCGCGGTCAGGTCGGCGAACGCACCGATGACCAGGTCCTGCAGCGTCTCGACATCTTCGGGATCGACGATCTTCGGGTCGATCTGCACGCTGGTCACTTCGCCGGTGCCCTTGCCGGTGATCCGCACCAGGCCGCCACCGGACTCCCCGGTGACCTCCGCCGCCGCGATCTGCGCCTGGGCAGCCATGAGCTGCTGCTGCATCTGCTGTGCCTGCGCGAGCAGGGCGGACATATCCGGGGCGCCTCCGGGTTGCATGTGTCTCCTTAAACGGGCGGGTATCAAGTTGGTCACGCTCGCCGGGCCTCGGCGGGTCGTCAACAAGGGTAGCCGCCGTCCGGGCTACCGTGGCCAGGTGCGAGTGAGTTTTTGGCGTGCCGCGGGCCTGACTGGCGTGACGCTGCTAACGGCGGCATCGGTCACGGTACTGCCTATCGTCACCTCATCGGCCCCCACCACCTTCACCGCCGGCGCAGCTCCCGGCATCGCCGGACGCATCGTCGTGCTGGACCCCGGTCATAACGGAGCCAACGACAGCTCGATCAACAATCAGGTGCCCGATGGGCGCGGCGGTACCAAGAGCTGCCAGACCAGCGGAACCGTCACCGATGGCGGATACCCGGAGCACACCTTCGCGTGGAACACCGTGCTGCTTATCCGTCAACAGCTGACCCAGCTCGGCGTGCGCACGGCGATGACCCGTGGTGACGACGACAAGCTCGGACCCTGTATCGACAAGCGCGCGGAGATCGAGAACAGCTTCAATCCGGACGCGGTGGTGAGCATCCATGCCGACGGCGGCCCGGCCGGCGGCCATGGCTTCCATGTCAACTTCTCGAACCCGCCGGTGAACGCCGTGCAGGGTGAGCCGACGGTGCGCTTCGCCAAGACCATGCGCGACAGCCTGCAAGCCGCGGGCCTGACACCGGCGACCTACATCGGCACCGGCGGGCTCTACGGCCGCTCCGATCTGGCGGGCCTCAACCTGGCCCAGCACCCGAAGGTGCTCGTCGAGCTCGGAAACATGAAGAACGCCCAGGACTCCGCGATGATGACGAGCCCCGAGGGCCGCGCCAAGTACGCGCAGGCCGTGGTTCAGGGCATCGTCGCCTTCCTCAGCGGTACCGCACCGGCGCCGGGGGTAGACCCGGCGGCGGCGCCTGCACCCGGCGGTTAGGTCGCCGAACCTTCAACCGTCTTCTTCAGGTTGTCCAGCACCTCGGCCTGAATTTTCTTGAGCCCCAATGGCGCAAAGGTCTTCTCGAAGAATCCCTTGATGCCGCCGCCACCCGTCCACGCTGTCTTGGTGGTGACGGTGGAGCCGGTTCCGGCGGGTGCGACGGTCCAGCTGGTCACCAGCGTGGAGTTGGCGTCCTTCTCGATGACGGTGTGTCCGGCGACGCTGACGCTGGACTTGATGTCCCGCACGCGCGACTCGGTGGCCTGCAGCTTCCAGGCTGCGACAGTGCCCTCGCCCTGACCACCTTCGAGCACCTGGTAGTCGCGGTAGTGACCGGACAAGATCTTCGGGCGCACATTCTGGTAATCGGCAACCGCGGCGAGCACTGCCTCGGGTGCCGCGTCGATCAACACCGAACTGGACGCACTGACCTGACCCATGAGTTCTCCCTCGCTACGACTTGGTTCTACTACTGGTTGTAGTCGCAGTCTAAGGGTCGCCCACGAGATCGCCGAGGCGACGTTCACCGTCCACCGTCTGGCCGCCTCGTTGCAGAAAGAGCGCAATTCTTTCGGTGCTGTGCACGTCAGCGAACGCGGCAACGATGGCTGCCCGTTCTGCGGTCAACCCCGGCTCCAGGTCGATGACCAGCGCATCTACCGTGCTCTTGGCACCGGCGATCAGTGCGAGCGGATTGACGGCGATACGCCGGGCGAGCCGATTCACGAACCGCCACCCCTCATCGGGATCCAGGGCACGGTTCACCCAGCCGTATCGCTCCGCCAGGTCAGCATCGAAATCCTGGTGACCCAAAATCACCTCGAGCGCGCGTGCCCTACCCATGCCCTGGACCAGGTGCTGCGGGCCCGAACCCGCCGGCACAATGCCCAGACCCGTCTCCACCTGATTGAAGACGGCCTTGCCGCGCACCGCGAAGCGCATGTCCAGATTGAGGAGGAACTCGCTGCCCCCGCCCGCAACCCGACCCTCCACGAGGGCGATGGTCACCTGGCGCAGCGCGCGAAACCTGCCGACCAGTCGTTGGAAGGATTCGACTGACTCCGCCGTGCGCGCCGAATCCGTTTGCAGGATTTCGACATTCAAGTGAGCAATGAAGAAGTCGGGATTGGCACTGCCGAACAACACCACCGTCACGTCGTCACGGTCGGCAAGCCATCGGGCCAGGCGTGACAGGCTCGACATGAGCGGCCCGTCGAGCAGATTGAGTGGACCGTTGTCGATTGTGACGGTCAGGATTCGGTCTGCGAGCACGCAGTGCAGACCAGCGAGCTCGGGTGGCATCAGAACGCGACAGATCCCGGCGGCAGCCCAAGTTCCACCCGCCCGAAAAGCTCGTAGGCAGAATCGGTGTCGTAGACAACGTGCGTGGACAGCGTGTTCACATCACGCAGATGACGCTGCAACGGCGAGTCTTCGTATTGTGCGGAGGCACCGCACGCCTCGACAGCCTCAGCGATGGCCTGCTTGCAGACCTCGACCACGTAGGCGCAGTTGCGGCGCACCGCCACCCGATCCTCCGTCGTCAACCCTTCGCCGGAACGCAGCTTGCCCTCAACATCGCGCACCGTCTGCAGTAGCAGGGTCCGCGCCGACTCAGCCTGCGCGGCAACATGTCCCATGCGGCGGTGGGCAGTGGCGAGCTTGGACTGCTCCTGCATCGAGTAGCGCATCACCCGAGTCTTGATCTTCTCGGTGAACAGCTCCACCGTGCCCAGTGCCATGCCCACCGCGGGTGCGGCCGCGACATTGGAGAGCGCACAGAACAGCGGTATGCGGTAGATCGCGGCGCCGTGCAAGTCGGCTGACGGTGACTGCCCGCGCGCTAGCGGGCCGAACTCCTGCACCCGATGCTCGGGGACGAACACGTCGTTGACCGCGATATCCATGCTTCCGGTGCCCCGCAGACCGGAGGTGAACCAGGTATCGATGACCTCGAGGTCGTCTCGGGGAATCATGAAGGTGCGCAGATCCGGATACTTCGGCGGTTCTGTGCCTTCTTTATGTTGCACCACCGCGGCAACCGATGCCCACGATGAATGCCAGACACCGCTGCCGAATTGCCAACGCCCACTGATCTTGTAACCGCCCTCGACGGGTACGGCAACACCCGACGGCGACCAGCTGCCCGGAAACAGCAAGGGAGAGCCGGGGGACGCCGACCCGAACATCTCGTCCTGCAGCTTCTCGGGGAACAGTCCGGCGAGCCAGTTGTGAATCCCGTAGATACAGAATGTCCAGGCGGTCGATCCGCAGACCTTGCCCACCTCGATGACCGCGCTGACCAACGTTTCCAAGCTGGCCTCGTCGCCTCCGTACCGCCGCGGGGCCATCAGGCTGAACAGACCCGACTGGGACAGCTCGGCGATGGTCTCGTCGGGCATCCGGCGCAAGCGTTCTGCCTCCAGCGCCCGTGCGGCGATGTTGGGTGCCAGTTCGCGTGCCCGCGCAACGGCATCGGTCTGCACTGCTGTCGAACTCGTCATCAAAACCTCGCAACCTGCGCAATCATTAGGGGATGACACGCAATCGGACTGAAACTGAATCTCGATTCAGGTTTAATGTAGCCTTGGCTGGTGGTGATGTCTAGCGATTCCGCGATCCGGCCCGTGTCCATCGAACAGCCCTCGACACAACGTGGCCGCAGCACGCGCCGTGCCCTGATGGATGCGGCGCGTGAGGTCATCTCCAGGGTCGGGTACGCCGAGACTCGCGTCATCGACATCACCACTGAGGCCGGGAAATCCGTCGGCGTCTTCTACAACTACTTCACCGATAAAGCAGAGCTGCTGCGCACCATGGTCGATGAGTTCCGCGACGAGGCGTACACCCGCGGTGACACCGTCGAGACGGGTGATCGCGCACCGTACGAGGTGATCCGGGACATCGTCACCGTCTACTGGACCACCTATCGCGACCATGCGCCGGTTCTCTCCGGGGTGTTCCAGGCGGCGCAGATCGATCCGACCTTCGTCGAGTACTGGCGGGACTTGCGCGCCCCCGCTCGCACGATGATCGCCAAGAACATTCGCCGACTGCAGAAACATGAGTACTGCCCCGGGTTGGATCCCGACATCACCGCGTCGGCGATCGGGGCGATGATGGACTACTTCTGCTACGTCTGGCTGGTCGAGGGGGGCGAGACCGGGCGCAGTTCGATCACCGACGAGGAGGCGATCGATACGCTTGCCCGCATCTGGTTCAACGCGCTGTGGTGGAAATCCGAAGGCGCGCATGGCACCACCTGACTGGGTGGTTGAACTTCTCTCCCACGCCGAACTCGTGCCAGTGGATGCGCAACCGTTGACCGGCGGGGTGTCTTCCGATGTGTGGCGCGTACGGCTGAGTTCGGGCCAATCGGTGGTCGCCAAGCGGGCCGTGGAACGGCTCCGCGTGCAGGCCCACTGGGTGGCCCCACTGGAACGCAACACTTTCGAGGCCCGCTACCTCACGCGTGCCTCGACGATCGTTCCGTCCTTCACGCCTCGGGTTGTCATCTCCGCCGACGACCTGCACGCGTTTGCGATGACCGATCTGGGGCCAGTCCCGTCCTGGCGGGACGATCTGGCGAGCGGGCGCATCGACCCGGAGGTCGGTGCGGTGCTCGGTACCCGCCTGGCCGCCGTCCACGCCCACACAGCCGGTGATGCCACGGCGGCAAACGAATTCGCATCCGATGAACTCTTCGAGGCGTTGCGGATCGAACCGTACCTGCGCTACACGGCAGAGCGTCTCCCGGAGCACGCGACGATCCTGACGCGATTGGCCGACGATCTCGCGGGCACGCACCTCGCGCTGGTACACGGGGATGTGAGCCCGAAGAACGTCATCGTCACCGCGGACGGACCGGTGCTGACCGATGCCGAATGCGCCTGGTACGGCGACCCCGCCTTCGATCTGGCGTTCTGCCTTAATCACCTGCTGCTCAAGCGAATATGGAAGCCGGAGTACCGCAAGCAGCTGCGTGAGACGAGCGCACGACTGTTCGCCACATACGTAAAGGGGATCTCCTGGGAGCCAGCGGACGCGGTGGTCGCCCGGACCGCACGCCTCATGCCCGCCTTGGCTCTCGCCCGCGTCGACGGACGTTCCCCCGTGGACTACTTGTCTGCCGCCCAGAGGAATTCATTGCGTACCCACGCGGGGCAGGCACTCCATGAATCGGCCACCGACCCGCTGGCCATCGCACAACAGTTAGAGGGATTATGACCGGAACACGGATCAGTGGTGTGCATGCCCGGCGGGTATGGGATTCGCGGGGACGGCCGACCGTCGAAGCGGAACTGCTGCTGGGCGACGGAAGTATCGGACGCGCGATCGCTCCCGCCGGAGCGTCCCGAGGCAGCGGTGAGGCCACCGATTTACGGGACGGTGGCAGACCTTTCGCCGGATACGACGTGAATTCGGCGGTCGCGGCAGCACGCGGCCTCGCGGAATATCTCGTCGGCGTCGATGCCACCGATCAGCAGGCCGTCGACACGGCGCTCGCGGCGGCGGACTCCTCGGACGCGTTCTCCGTCATCGGCGGGAACACCGCGGTGGCGATGTCGATGGCTGCCGCGCACGCCGCAGCCTCAACGTACGGAATCCCCTTGTGGCGGTATCTGATCGGCGATCGGACGGCCGCAATGCCGTTGCCGGAGATTCAGGTGATCGGCGGTGGCGCCCATGCCGCGCGCCGCACCGATGTCCAGGATTTCATGGTGGTGCCGGCGGCCGCCGACAGCATCGAACAGGGGCTCAACTGGGTGGCGGAGATCCATCGCGCCTGCGGGGCATTGCTTTCCGAGCGAGGCCGGCTCGCCGGGGTGGCCGATGAAGGCGGCTGGTGGCCAGTGGTCGACTCCAACGAGGATGCGCTGGAGCTGCTGGTCGCCTCCATAGAGCGGGCCGGATTGCAGCCGGGCGCCCAGGTCACGATCGCGTTGGACATCGCGTCGAGCGAGTTCGGTAGTGGTGGCCGCTACCGTCTCGGGCTCGACGGCACCGAACTCGATTCCGACGCCTGGTCGGAGGTTCTGATCGGCTGGATCGATAAGTATCCGATCGCTTCCATCGAGGATCCCCTGGCCGAGGATGATCCGGCCGCCCTTGCGGAGTTCACCCAAGCAGTGGGACACCGTGTCCTGGTCGTCGGTGACGATTTCACGGTGACCAATGCCGGGCGCGTGCTCCGAGCAACCGAAGCCGGAGCATGTAACGGCCTGCTGGTGAAGCCAAATCAGGCAGGAACGCTCAGTGCCGCCAAGTCTGCTCACGACACCGCTCACGACTGCGGATGGGACACCATCGTCTCCGCGAGATCGGGTGAGAGCGAGGATGTCACCATCGCGCACCTCGCGGTCGGCTGGGGCGCCGAGCAACTCAAGGTCGGTTCCATCACCAGGTCCGAACGCACCGCGAAGTGGAATGAGCTGCTCCGCATCGACGAACAGCTTGGCGGAGCACCGATTCGGTTAGGACGATTGACCCTCGGTTAGTCGCGCCTGGTCACCGAATCAAGATCTCGGGTGCGCCTGGCCCGGAACCGGGCTAGCGTAGGAACTGTGCCTATCGCATCAGGATCGGCGCACGCCGAGGGAGTGAACCGGCTACTACGGAGTTACCGGGCCATTCCCACGACGGCGACCGTTCGTTTGGCTAAGCCCACATCAAATCTGTTCCGCGCAAGGGCAAAGTCGACCACACCGGGCCTGAATACCTCGGGCCTCACCGGTGTCATCGACGTGGACACCGTCAACAGGACTGCCGATGTGGCCGGCATGTGCACCTATGAGGACTTGGTCGCCGCCACACTTCCCCACGGACTCTCACCGTTGGTGGTGCCACAGCTCAAGACCATCACGCTCGGTGGCGCGGTCACCGGGCTCGGAATCGAATCCGCGTCCTTCCGCAATGGGCTCCCCCACGAATCCGTTCTCGACATGGATATCCTCACCGGCTCCGGCGAGATCATCACCGCATCGCCAGACCAACACGTCGATCTGTATCGGGGTTTCCCCAACTCATACGGCACCTTGGGCTACTCGGTGCGTCTGCGCATCGAACTGGAGCCCGTGGCACCGTCCGTTGCCCTGCGGCACATCCGATTCCACAATCTCGGAGAACTGGTGACGGTGATGGAGTCGATCGTGGACTCGGCGGCCTTCCAGGGCGAACGAGTGGACTACCTGGACGGGGTGGTGTTCACCGCCGGCGAGTCATACCTGACCCTGGGCGCCCAGACGGACGCACCGGGTCCGGTGAGCGATTACACGGGACAACGGATCTACTACCGATCGATCCAGCACGCGGACGGAATCAGCAACGATCGACTGACCATTCACGACTACCTCTGGCGGTGGGACACCGACTGGTTCTGGTGTTCCCGCGCGTTCGGTGCACAGAATGCGCGCCTCCGCAGGCTGTGGCCACGAAAGTACCGGCGCAGCAGCGTCTATTGGAAGATGATCGGCCTCGACCAACGCTACGACATCGCCGACCGTATCGAGCGGTTCAACGGACGCGCGGCCCGCGAACGCGTCGTGCAGGACGTCGAGGTGCCGATCAGCAACACCGCGGAATTCCTGCGGTGGTTCCTCGATGAGGTACCTATCGAGCCGCTATGGCTGTGTCCGTTGCGGTTACGCGACAGTGAAGGATGGCCGCTGTACCCAATCCGATCGGGACAGACATACGTCAACATCGGATTTTGGTCTTCGGTGCCCGCGGGCTCCACCGAGGGAGCCACCAACCGGCTCATCGAGCACAAGGTCAGCGAGCTTGGCGGACACAAGTCGCTGTACTCCGAATCCTTTTACGCCCGTGATGAGTTCGAAGCCTTGTACGGCGGAGAGCACTATCGGACACTCAAGAAGACGTACGACCCCGATAACCGATTGCTGGATCTCTACGCGAAGGCGGTGCGGCGACAATGACGACCACTCAGGCCAAAAATGAGCGCGGCGAGAACGGCAGGCTCTCGCTCGCAGAGATTCTGGAGATCATGGCGGCCGGGGACCTGCCGTTGCGCTTCAGCGCCTACGACGGCAGCAAGGCCGGGCCCGAGAATGCCGCACTGGGGCTTGACTTGTTAACACCGCGTGGCACAACGTATTTGGCGACAGCGCCCGGTGATCTGGGGTTGGCGCGGGCGTATGTTTCTGGCGATATCGAAATGCAAGGGGTGCACCCCGGCGACCCTTACGAACTACTGAAGGCCATGGCCGACAAGCTGGACTTCAAGCGTCCACCGGCGCGGGTGCTGGCCAACATCGTCAGGTCGATCGGTTTCGAGCATCTGCGCCCCATCGCGCCGCCACCCCAGGAGGCCCTGCCCCGCTGGCGTCGGGTGGTCGAGGGTTTCCGGCACAGCAAGACACGCGATTCCGATGCCATCCATCACCACTACGACGTGTCGAATGCGTTCTACGAGTGGATACTCGGCCCGTCCATGACCTACACGTGCGCGTGCTATCCGAGGGTGGACGCCACCCTGGAGGAGGCGCAGGACAACAAGTACCGGCTGGTGTTCGACAAACTGGCGCTCAAGCCCGGAGACCGGCTGCTCGATGTGGGCTGCGGCTGGGGGTCGATGGTCAGGTACGCGGCGCGGCGCGGCGTGCAGGCCATCGGTGTCACATTGTCGGCAGAGCAGGCCGCCTGGGCGCAGAAAGCCATTGCCGATCAAGGCCTCTCAAACCTTGCCGAGGTCCGTCATGCGGACTATCGCGATATCACGGAAACAGGGTTCGACGCGGTCTCCTCGATCGGGCTGACCGAACACATCGGCATCGCGAACTATCCCGCCTACTTCCGGTTTCTGCAGTCACGCCTGAAGACCGGCGGTCTGCTGCTCAACCACTGCATTACCCGGCCCGATAACCGAACCTCAGCCGTCGCAGGGTATTTCATTGACCGCTACGTCTTCCCCGATGGTGAGTTGACCGGGTCGGGCAAGATCATCACCGAGGTACAAAATGTCGGCCTCGAAGTGCTCCACGAGGAAAACCTGCGTCACCATTACGCATTGACGCTCACGCAGTGGTGCGCCAACCTCGTCGAACACTGGGATGAGGCCGTCGCCGAAGTAGGCGAGGCCACCGCGAAGGTGTGGGGGTTGTACATGGCGGGTTCACGACTGGGTTTCGAGCGCAATGTCGTTCAGCTACACCAGGTGCTGGCCACAAAGCTGGATGAGCGTGGCGGGTCCTCTCTGCCGCTGCGCCCGTGGTGGCAGCCCTAGCTGGGATCGATCTTGCGAGCACCCAGCTCGTTCTGAAGCAGTTCCAGCGCGACCTCTTCGGGGTCGCGTCGTGGCCCGCTCTCGCCTTGCCCGGCCTCGGCGAGCATCTGCTCCTCCTCGTCCTCAGGGGACGAAGGTTCCGGCTCTGGCTCGGGGGCCTGCTCAGGCTCGGGCGTGGGGCGGCTGGGCCTGGTTACCACCCGCGGCGCGGACTTGTTCGCCTTCTGCGCGGGAGCTGGAGCGCCTGCTTCTCCACCGCCCACCTCGCAGCGGATCTCCCAGTCCACACCGAGCGCATCCTTCAACGCGTCCCGGATGACCTCGGCGTTGCGCGACTCGGTGATGCGTTTGGCCAGCGGCGGCGAATCGTGAGACAGCACAAGGGTCTTACCCTCGATGGCGCGCACTGTGGCACCGGAGAGCATGACCTCGGTGGTACGGCTGCGATCCCTGACCTTGGATCGGATTTCGGCCCAGGCGTTGCGGACGGCAGTGGTGTCGAGTGCGCCGGGCTGGCGCGGCTCAGGTGCCGGAGCGGGCTCAGGTTCTGGCTGTGGGGTGGGCGCGGGCTCTGGTTCAGGGGTGGGTTCCGGGGTCGGCTCGGGTTCAGGGGTCGGCTCCGGCTCGGGCGCTGCCGCAGGAGCGGGCGGTGCAGGTTCCGGGGTCGGCTCTGGTTCTGGAGTGGGCTCCGGTTCCGGAGTTGGTTCCGGTTCTGGAATTGGTGCAGGAGCGGGCACCGGCGGCGCGGGTGCGGGGGGCTCAGGCGCCGGAGCCGGTGGCGCAGGTGTTTCCGCGGCCGGTGCATCGGAGGCCTGCGACCTGCGGACAAAACGCGGCGACGCGACTCCCCCGTCGGCCTCGGGCACCGACATGTCCAGACGCTTCTCGATGCGTTCGACGCGTTGCAGCACAGCCGATTCCGCATCCGCGGCCGAAGGCAGCAGCAGCCGGGCACACACCACTTCCAGCAGCAGACGAGGTGCCGTCGCACCACGCATCTCCCCGAGCCCGGCATGCAGCACCTCGGCGTACCGGGTAAGTGTCGCGGGGCCGATGCGCTCGGCCTGCTCACGCATCCGCTCCAGCACATCCTCCGGCGCGTCAACCACCCCACGCTCCGCGGCATCCGGAACAGCTTGCAGGACAATCAAATCGCGGAAGCGTTCCAACAGATCTGTACCGAATCGGCGCGGATCGTGTCCGGCATCCATCACGCCTTCGATGGCTCCGAACACCGCGGCGCCGTCACCGGCAGCGAGGGCGTCGACCGCATCGTCGATCAACGCGATGTCGGTGACACCCAGCAGCGCGAGAGCCCGCTGGTACGTGACGCGTTCCTCGTCCGCACCGGCAAGCAGTTGGTCGAGCACGGACAGGGTGTCGCGGGGGGAACCGGCACCGGCACGGATCACCAGCGGATACACCGGATCGTCGACGGAGACGTTCTCCTGCGCGCAGATGCCCTCGACGAGCGTCCGCATCGTCTTCGGCGCCAGCAGGCGGAAGGGGTAGTGGTGGGTGCGCGACCGGATGGTGGGCAGCACCTTCTCCGGCTCGGTAGTGGCGAAGACGAAGATCAGATGCTCGGGCGGCTCCTCGACGATCTTGAGCAGCGCGTTGAAGCCCGCGGTGGTGACCATGTGCGCTTCGTCGATGATGAAGATGCGGTAGCGCGACTGCGCAGGTGCGTAGAAGGCCCTGTCACGTAGCTCACGGGTGTCGTCCACTCCACCGTGACTCGCGGCGTCGAGTTCGATGACATCGACGTTCCCCGAGCCGTTGGGCGCCAGCGCGACACATGAATCGCAGGTCCCACACGGCGTGGAGGTGGGGCCCTGGACGCAGTTCAGTGAGCGCGCCAGGATGCGCGCAGACGACGTCTTACCGCAGCCACGGGGGCCCGAGAACAGATAAGCGTGGTTGATTCGGCCGGCGTCCAGCGCGGTGGTCAACGGTCCGGTGACGTGCTCCTGGCCGATAACTTCGGCGAAAGTCGCCGGGCGATACTTGCGGTACAGGGCCACGGAGAGCAAGGGTACCGGCGACCGCAGACGTCCTTGGCGGGCCACCTGACCAACAAACGGCTACATTGCATGATCTTGTTCGCTAAAGTCCGCGCATGAAGACACGTCGCGTTGATATGAACACTGTGTTGGCGGTTGGCGCGAGTGTCATCGCACTCGCATTTACCTCCGCTTGTTCGAAGGAATCGCCGAGTAATCCTTCGGCGACTCCATCGAGTACTCAGAAGGCCGAAGAACCGACCGCGAAGTTGCCCGAGGGGCCGGCGATCGCGCTGGTGCTGAACCGAGAGGACTTCCCCGCCGGCAATGGAGCGTTCACCGTCGAGGACAAGCTCAAACTCGACAAGGACAAGGCGGGAAAGTCCAAACCGGAGAAGGTCAACCCGCCCGGATGCTATGAGTTCATTTCCGAGGGAGACGGCGACTACGACAGGGCGCAAGCCAAGTACGAGTCGGACACCGTGACGGCGCAGAGCAGTGTCGGGCTCGGGATCAAGCAGTCATTCGACGACCTTGCGAAGCGGGCCCAGGAATGCGCTTCGGTCCAGATGGAAGGCGACGGGGTGGCCATGAAGGCACACGTCTCCATCGCCGATTTGCCGGGCGCCGCGGTGGAGGCCAAGTTAGTGAAGGTCGGCGGCCTTCTCGGGCCCGAGGGAGATCAGATCGGCGTCGAATCTCATATCGCGATCGCCCATCCTCGGGGCACCACCGTCAGGATCGAAGTCGATCGATTCATCGATCCGTGGACACCCGATCAGGACACGCTGGTGTTGGATCTACTCAACAAGCAGATCGCCAAGGTACAAAAGGCGCCGTAGGCGAATCCGCACATGATGGATGGGGGATGTCCCGTGGCTCGCAAGCTGTCCATCGGCGTGATGTCCGCTGTGCTGATCTTCGCGTCGGCGTGCACCAGCGTCGTCGAAGGTGAACCGAAGTCGGATGGCTCGGCCGGGCTGCCCAAGGGTTCTCTCGAAACGCTGCTGCTGCCGCGCGAGGACTTTCCCGACGGCTCCGGCTCGTACGAGGTGGTCGAGCGCCCGGGCGATGACGGGCCGAGGGTGAAACCGGTCGAGTGCAACATCTTTGTCAACCACGACACAGTCCCCTTTCAGCAGGCGGCCGCACAGTATGAGGACGGGGCGCTTCGCGTGGACGTCGTGGTTGGCAAGGGCATTGCCGACTCGTTCCAGACAATCGAGGAGAAGGCCGGGCGGTGCGGTTCCGTCAAGCTGGATCTCGACGGGATCGAGGGGACCGGCAGCGTCAAGATGGAGAAGGTAACCGGGGCCTCCGTCGACGCGACGGCGACCGTCTTCACCGGAGGTCTGGGCATGGACGGTGAGCAGACCGTAGAAATCACCATCAAGACGCTCACCGCACATCCGCGCGGAACCACGGTGACCGTCAAAGTCCTTCACGCCATGGAACCCTGGACCAGTGACAACGACAAGCTGGCGCTGACGCTGCTCAACAAACAGATCGACAGGGTGCAAAAAGCGCCCTAGTCGGCACGCTCCAGCAGCTTCTCTGTTGCCGCCAGCAGCGCGCACGTCGCAAGACCATCGACAGCAGCACCAACGGTCTCCAGCGGGGGAAATGACGGTGCCAGTCGAATGTTCTTGTCGTTCGGGTCATTTCGGTACGGGAACGTGGCCCCCGCCTCAGTTAGCGCGATCCCCGCCTCCTTGGCCAGGGCCACGGTGCGCTTGGCAGTGCCGTCAAGAACATCGAGGCTGATGAAGTATCCGCCCTTGGGCTCACTCCACGATGCGATCTTGCTCTCGCTCAACCGGTCGTCCAGGATCTCAAGCGCCAGTTCGAATTTGGGCGCGAGGATCTGCTGATGCTTCTGCATGTGCAGCTTGACACCCTCGGCGTCGCCAAAGAAGCGCAAGTGCCGCAGCTGGTTCACCTTGTCGGGCCCGATGCTGCGCTTGCCGGCGTGCTGCAGGTACCACGCGATGTTGGCCAGCGATCCACCCATGAAACTCACACCCGCACCCGCGAAGGTGATTTTCGAGGTGGAGGCAAAGATCAACGGGCGGTTGGGATGTCCGGCGGTTTCGGCGATGCCCAGCAGGTCCACATTCCGGACGAAATCATGCGTGAGTGTGTGCACCGCATATGCGTTATCCCAGAACAACCGGAAATCTGGTGCGGCCGTGTTCATCTGGGCCAGCCGTCGAACGACTTCCCATGAGTACACGGTTCCGGTCGGGTTGGAGAAGACGGGAACGCTCCACATGCCCTTGATGGTCGGGTCGGAGGCGACGAGTTCCTCGATGAGGTCGACATCGGGGCCGTCCTCGCGCAGTGGAATCGGAATCATCTCGATGCCGAAGGATTCGGTGATCGCGAAATGACGGTCGTATCCGGGCGCCGGGCACAGGAACTTCAATGACGGCTCGTCAACCCAGGGCCGGGGCGAGTCGACTGTTCCGTGGAGCAGCGAGTACACGATCACGTCATGCATGAGAGACAGGCTGGCGTTGTTGGCGGCGATCAGATTAGGCGCGGGAACGCCGAGTAGCTCACCGAAGATTGCGCGCAGCTCCGGGAGGCCGTTGCCTCCACCGTAGTTACGAGTGTCGGTGCCGTTGCCGTCAAGGAAGTCGCCATCACCGGGCAGGGCCAGCAGGCCATTCGACAGGTCGAGCTGCTGGGGTGCCGGCTTGCCGCGAGTGAGATCCAGCGATAGCCCCTTGGCCTTCAGCTGGCTGTAGTTCTCCTGCTGCAACCGATGCTGAGCTGCGAGTTCGTCGGGCCCGAGCGACAGGAATGACACGGCTTTCCCCTATTCGCCCCTACGGGGCATCTGGAGGTCGCGATCTTCGGAAAGGGGACCCCGCGCACCCGACAGAGCCCGTTGACCCTTGCTGCCTTCCAGCCCTGGGGGAGTTCACAGGATAGACGCCGCGCGGGGTCCGGCGACCAGTCTAGTGGGCGGGCGTCAGCTGCTCCGAATGGTGGTGGTTGTTGGTGATTGAGTCACCAAGATCGAGCTGTGGTGGGGGTATCCATTCGGTGGTGCCGTCGGTGTGTTTTCGGGTGGTCCAGCCGTGTTCGAGGAGGCGGTGGTGGGGTGCGCAGGCGAAGGTGAGGTTGTCGATGTCGGTGGGGCCGCCGTCAGCCCATTCGTTGATGTGGTGGACCTCGCACAGGTATCCGGGGACGTGGCAGCCGGGGTGGGTGCAGCCGCGGTCTTTGGCGTGCAACACGATGCGCTGATCGGCGGTGGCGATGCGTTTCGAACGTCCGAGATACAGGGGGCGCCCGTTGTCATCGAAGATCGTCAGATAGTGGTGGGCGTGGGCGGCCAGGCGGATCAGGTCGCGCAGGGGCAGCCGGGTGCCGGCGCCGGTGATGGCGACCCCGGCACCCGATTCCATCTCACTAAGTGTTGTCGTCACGAGCACGGTGACGGGTAGCCCGTGATGGGAACCCAGCTCGCCAGAGGCCAGGGTGGCGCGCAGGCAGGCACGTAGCGCGTCATGGTTGCGCTGGGCCGATGTGCGGTGGTCGTGTTCGGCGGCTTCGGGGGCCGGTTCGCCGTCCACGCGAGGTGCTTGGTCGGCCGGGTTACACATGCCGGGTGCAGCCAGTTTGGCGAACACCGCATCCAGATACGCACGTGTCTCCGGATCCAACAATCCCGAGATCGCGGACATGCCGTCAAAACCCTGCTGCCCGATCGTGACTCCACGTCGTCGTGCCCGATCCGCATCGGAGAACTCGTCGTCGGGATTCAACAACGCCATCATCCGATCGGCACCGATCCGCAGTGCCTCGGGCCGAAACCGGGCGGCCATCTGAGCCAACTGCCTCTCGGCGGCCTCGCGGGTCGGCGCGTCCACCACGATCGGTAGTCGATCAAAGAAGCCACGAACGATCCGCACATGCTCGTCCCCGATATCGCCCCGACGTAAAGCCTCGGCCAGGTTCGGCAACACCGGCGCCAACACCTCACCGGTCAACGCCTGTCGCGGCGCCAACTGTTCGGCATCAGCGATCCGGCGCCGAGCCGCACTCCTACTGATATGCAACCGCCGCGACAAAACATCGGCATACGAAGTACCACCGAGCTCCACCGGAGAGGCCTGGGCCGTCACCTTCGGCACCAGCCCCAGTGCGCTGGCAGACAATCGTCGTTGCGCCACTTCCAACCGGGCCATGAGTGTCAGAGCATCGGCGGCAGTCAGCCCTTCGCGCGATACAGCGCAGAAGGCATCAATGGCCGCCTCCAACACTTCAATCGAACCCATGTTCGAATGGTAACGGCGCCCACCGACAAGTCGTCTCAGTTAGTGAGCCCCAACAACTCAGCCCCATTGCGATCGAGGATCAACGACGCGTCCTCGACCGACAGACCCTCCTGGATGTACGTCGCGGAACTGACGTACCGGGAACCACCCTGGTACGGGAAGTCCGATCCGAACACCAGCCGGTCGGCACCCAGTGACGCGACAGCAGCCTGCAACGCGGGCGTGTGGTCATGTCCCACCGTGTCGTACCAAATCCGCCGAGCCGCATCCTTGGGCGCCTCCGGACAATGTGTGGCTTCCCACTCGGTCACCTGCCGGTTCACCCGCTCCAACACCATCGGTAATGCCCCACCCAGATGACACGTCACGATCTTCATATCCGGATAGCGCGACGGGATGCCCGCCACGATCAGGTGCATGATCGCGATCGTGTCCTCGATCGGCGCCCCGATGGACCAGGTGAGCGAATGGTCGGTGATCAACGAGGAGTCCGCTCCACACCCCGCAGGGTGCACGAAAAGGATTGCGCTCCGGCGATTGAGCTCCGCGTACAGCGGATCGAAGATCGGGTCTGCGATTGATCGACCAAGCACCGAAGTCGTGATCGCCGCGCCGTACATCCCCAGATCGTCGATCGCACGGCTCAACTCCTCCAACGCGGCCGGGATATGCGGCAAGGGCAACGACGCCAGCGCCCGGAACCGTCCCGGGTACTCACTAGCGAGCTTCGCGTACTCATCGTTGACAAATCGGGCGCTCTCGACGGCGGCAGACTCATCCTCGAAATGGGGCGATGCCGGTGTCGCCGAGAGGATCTGCAGGTCAACACCCGCTTCGTCCATCAACGCGAAACGTCCATCCAAATCGGCGCGCACCGCCCCGGCCCCGAGACCACGATGGACATCGGTACCGGCCTTCCCGTGCTCATCGAGCAGCGAGAGATACTCGTCGGACCACAGGTGAGCGTGAATGTCTATGCGCACACTTGTCATGCTAGTACCGGAACCCCCGTCGCCAGAGGCGTCAGCAGCTCACCGAAGATTCCCACTCCATCCCGCGTCAGGATGGACTCGGCATGGAACTGGATCGATGCAAATCGCTTGGCGCGCAACGCATGAACCTCACCCGTGACGGCATCCGAACTGACCTGCACTCGTCCCGCCGGGGTATCCACCCATTCTCCGCCCGTCACCGCGGCGAAGGTGTTGTAGAACCCGACATGCCGCTCAGTTCCGAACAAATCGATCTGCCGCTGGACGCCCTGATTGGGCTGCTCCCGGCGGCGGACGGGCAGGCCCAATTGCCGGCACAGCACCTGGTGACTCAGGCAAATCGACAGGAACGGAATACGCTGGGTCAGTGCGGTCTTCGTCAACGCGGTCAGTGTTGCGATCTTCGGAACATCGATGGCGGTTGGATCACCCGGGCCAGGACCGAGCACCAGAATGTCATGCGAACCGGGTCTGATGTCCTCGTCGAAGCGGCGAATATCCACCCGCAAGCCCAAGGCTCGCAGCTGCAATCCGATCATCGAGGTAAACGTGTCCTCGGCGTCCACCACCAACGCGGTCCGGCCGACCAGATTCGCGGCGCTCTCTCCTGACCCGTGCCCCAGCCAGAAAGTCCCGATGCCGGTGTTGCGGCTGGCGAGAGCCTCCGTCACCCGAGGATGACTGCGAAGTTCGCGACGTGTTGTCAACGCGGAGAGCAATCCGGCAGCCTTACTGCGGGTTTCGGCGGCCTCGCTCACCGGGTTGGAATGCCGAACGATGGTCGCTCCGGTGCCGGCCACCAGCGCTCCATCCGGCGAAATCTCAGCGGTACGGATCAGGATCGCCGAATCCATTTGCCGCACACCGGCAGTATCGGTACTGATCAGCGCGGCGACTCCGCTGTAGTACCGGCGGCCCTGTGGTTCATATCGCTGGATGACGCGGCACGCGTTCTCCAGTGGGCTTCCGGTCACCGTCGGCGCGAACATCGTCTCGGCCAGTATCTCGCGCGGATCGCGGTTCGTCACTCCGGAAATCAGATATTCCGTATGTGCAAGCCGCGCCATTTCCTTCAGGTACGGCCCTTGGACCTGCCCACCATCCGGGCAGATGCGGGCCATCATCTTCAGCTCCTCGTCGACCACCATGTAGAGCTCATCGGATTCCTTGGTGTCGGCGAGAAACTCCATGACGGCATCCAGATTCGGGCCGTTGGCACCGTACCGGTAGGTCCCGCTGATCGGATTCATCACGGCCAACGAATCCTGCACGCTGATATGGCGTTCAGGCGTGGCACCGACGAACACCTGATCCCCGGTACTCACCAGGAAGGTCCAATACGCACCCTTCTCCCGCTCCAGCAGCCTGCGAAAGAGCGTCAGTGCTGTGTTGATCGAATAGTCGTGCAACTGGACGAGCAGGTTCCGCTTGAGCACGAAGTTGGCGCCCGCACCCTGACCGATCTCCTCGGAGATGATTCCGGACGCCAGACGTGCGTACTCCTCGTCGTCGATGTCGAAATCGCTGTGGCCCACCACCACCGGATACTCAGGAATCCGATCCAGCACCGCGGACAACGGCGCCGACTCCTGCTGGTCGATGGCAAGCGCCAGCAGCGGAGCACCGTCATCGGGCGCTACGAATCCCCGCTCGACGATCTGGCGGTAGGGCACCAATGCCAGCAGGTCATGCCCAATCAGCCCATCGCGCAACGGCAGGCTGCCGATCCGGTCGACGGCCGTCACCTCGCCGATGAACACGTCTACGGCATCGGGCGCCCCGGATTCCGGCCGGTGCAGGAGCGCGAACGGTCCGGTTTCTCCGGCCAAGACACGCCCCAGTAGATCACTCATGTCAGCACCTCATCCGTAACGGTCAGCACAGCGCATCGCCGTGCCGCGTATTCCAATGCCATCCAGTGTGATTCGTCATCGAAGTCAGCGATCGCATCGGCAACCAGGAAGGTCTCGATATCGTGAGTGAACGCGTCCACCGCGGTCATCAGCACTCCCACGTGGGCGTAAACCCCGCAGATGATCAGCTGATCGCGCCCCGCGGCGTGCATCCGCTCCAGCAGCGCCGAACGATGGAAGGCGCTGTACCGCCATTTGGTGAAGACCCAATCTCCAGGATCGGGCGCGATCGGATCGACGATCTGGCGATGCTCCTCATCCACCCGCATCCCCGGGCCCCAGAAGTCCTTGAGCAGACCGCGCTGTTCCTGAGTCATGCTGCCGGGCTGAGCGGTGTAGGCAATCGGGATGCCCGCGGCCACAGACCTGTCACGGATGGCCGCGACGTTGCTCACCAACTTGGCGCGCAACGAAACAGGCAGTGGAGCAAGGAAGTAACGCTGCATATCGTGGATGAGCAACACCGCGCGAGCGGGGTCGATCTGCCATGTCGCCGTGTTGGCGGGCAGCAGATCCACGGTCGGCAGGTCGTACTCGGCGATGATCGGGATACCGCGTTCAACGGTGGTCATTGGTCAAACCCCTAGCGTCGCGCCACCGTCGACCACCAGCGTGTGCATGGTGATGTGGGTGGCTTGGTCGGAAAGCAGGAAGGCCACAGCGTCGGCGATGTGTTGTGGTTGTGCGACGCGCCCCAGGGGAATCCCTGGCTTGAAGTCATCCAGACTGCCGGATACCAGTCCGGAGTCGGAGGAGTCGCCAAGCATGGCGCGCAGCATGGGGGTATCGGTAGAGCCGGGAGCCACTACGTTGCATCGGATTCCGTGCTCCGCAAGCTCCAGACCCAGACTCTTGGTGAAGGCGTTGGCGGCCGCCTTGGATGCGGAGTACGCCGTCATTCCCTTGCGGGCCACCAACGCGGCGTTGGAAGCAATCGTCACGATTGAACCCGCGCGGCGCGGGATCATGTACCGCGCCACCTCCCGGCTCAGCACAAAGGGTGCACGCACGTTGACATCGAAGGTCTGAGCCCAGTCGGCATCGGAGAACTCCACCGCCGCACCCGTTCTCAGCACCCCGGCACCGTTGACCAGCGAGGTGATCGGGCCTATCCGAGATTCAATGTCCGCCACCCCCACCGCCACCGCGGTGTCGTCGGTGATGTCGAGCACCTGCCCGATGATGTCCAGCCCCTCATCGGCGGCGTACTCGACGAGCTGCTTGATGGCCACCTCGTCGATATCCACCGCGACAACTCGCTCGTCTCGGCGAGCCAGGGTCGTCACCACTCGAGAGCCGACTCCCCCGCCCGCGCCCGTAACCACCGCTACCATGCCGACACCACCTCGGCGGCCTGAGCGGTGTTGAGGCGCGGATCGCACAGCGTCGAATACCGCTGACCTACTTCGTGATTCTGAGAATCGTCAAAGACGCACTCGACCACATCATCCGGTGTCGCTTCCAGGTGCAATCCGCCCGAATGCACGCCGGCCTCATCGAGTACCTCCCGGAAGCCGCGCACCTCATCGATGGCCGTCTGGACGTGCCTCGTCTTGTACCCGGAGTCGGTGGACACCGTGTTCGCGTGCAGGGGATCGCACAGCCAGATCACGGGGTGGCCGGATTCGCGCACTGCCGCAACCAAATCAGGCAGCTTGGTGCGCACGGCCGAAGCACCCAATCGCGCGATCAGCGTCAATCTACCGCTCTCGTGCTCCGGATCCAGCTTGTCGCACAGCGCGAGCAGCTCCTCTGTCGTCATCGACGGCCCCACCTTGCACGCCACCGGATTGGCGATACGAGAGAACAATTCAACATGCGGCCCGTCCAGGTGCCGAGTCCGGTCGCCGATCCAGGGCCAGTGTGTGGACGTGAGCACCATGCGGTTCTCGCCGTCGCGACGCAGCTGTGGCTCCTCGTAGTCGAGCAGCAGCGCCTCGTGAGATGTCCACACCGGCGGTTCGATGACCGACAGCGAGGACGGCACCCGCCACCCCAGGTGACCCATCACCCGGTTCGCGGCCCAGTATCCGGCCAGCATCCGATCCGGATTGGCTCGCCGATGTACCGGATGCGGCTGCGGTCCGTTGACGAGATGTCCACGGAAAGAGGGCAGTTCGACACCGTCGATGATCTCGGTGGGCTTGGACCTTGGCTTGGCGTACTGCCCGCCGATGCGGCCGACCCGAAGTACCGGCCGGTGGGTCTTCATCCGCATGGTGCCGGCGAGGACGTTGAGCAGCGCCACCTTGCGGGCCACGTGAGCATTGGTCGACTCCTGCGGATCCTCCGCGCAATCACCCGCCTGGATGATGGTGGCCCGGCCCTGAGCGACGGTGCTCAGCAGCGCGCGCAGGGTCCTGATCTCGTCGGCCCCGATCAGCGCAGGCAGCTCGCTGAGCTCTGCGCGCACACGCTCCAGGTGCACGTCGTTCTCCCAGACCGGTTGTTGCACGGCGCGACCGGTAGTGAGCAGCAGTGATGACGCAGACATTCTCGTGATCTCCATTCGATTGATTTCTGATTCACTTGCCCCACTGGACTGCGTCGAGAACGCCCAGCTGTGTGGTCTTGGCAGGAGTAGTGATTGTTCCGGCGCCGTCGCGCAGCACGAGCTGCCGTAAGTCCTTGCCGACCGGATCCCATTGCGGAAGCCGCGAGCTGGCCGGCGCACGGCCGTGCGCGAACTCCGTCACCACATCCATAAAGGCGGCGGAGGTTTCACGCTCCTTGGGCCCGTCGCCGAATTTGGCCACATTGGACGGGTGCGCGTAGGTACCGAAGAGGAACGGTGATGTCGACTCGTGGGGCACACCGAAGTACGGCGGCTGAACCGGGTGTGCGTACTCCATGAGGTACAGCGGTGCACGCCGCTCGACCGTCGCACGGCGGGTGAAGGCGAGGATGTCGTGGCGGATCAGGGCATCTCCCCACAGTTCCGTCCACAGCGAGAGCGGATCCGTCGGCCGGCCATCCTGTTTCGCCGAATCCGTGTACACAGCAACGGCATCAACGACGGTCTCGTCGGATATGGGCACTGCCCCCTGCTCGAGAATGTCACGGAAGGCGGCACGCAATGAGCCGGCATCGGTCGGCTGCGGTTGCGGATCGGGCGCGTTGGGGCCCGTGAAGAACGACCCCTCGGTGGTGGTGTAGATGGAGATGGCGGGGATGTCCGGCATCGGTTGGTTGACATCAAAGGCCGGGAGCAGCACTGGATCGAGGACGGGTCCGCGATACTGACGACCGCTCTTGACGACTCGCTGCGACCTCGGCAGCGCGAATTGTGCGACCCACCAGTCACGTATCCGGTCCGCCGGTACGTCTTTCAGGTTCTTGACCGGCACCCCCTGAGCCGCGGCCAGCGCATCGAACACGGCGGTGGCGTCGGCAGGCGTCAGGCTCAGGTAAGGGCTCCAGACATGCGCCTGACTGATGCTGATGATTCGGCGCAGCAGCGGCCGTGTCTGTGGATGCAGAGACAACTGCCAGGTGCTGGCACCGCCCGCCGAGGTCCCGACGAGGGTGATATTCCCCGGATCGCCACCAAACGCCTTGGCGTTCTCACTAACCCAGCGCAGCAGCGCGATTTGGTCCTGCAGGCCCCAGTTGGTGTGCAGTCCGGTGTCTGGGTCTTCGAGGGCGGGATGACCGCAGAAGCCGAAGGCACCCAGCCGGTAGTTGAAGTTCACGACGACGGCACCGGCGCGCTCGGCTAGCGCCGCCCCGTCGTAGACCGGAAGACTGCCTGCTCCCCGGGACCAGCCGCCGCCGTGGATATAGACGATCACGGGCAGCTTCGCTGCTCCGTCGACCGTGGGCGTCCATACATTGGCATACAGTGCGTCTTCCTGACGCACCGGATCACCACCGGCGGGCTGAATGAAGTCCGATCCAAATCTTGTGGTATTCAATGTATTTCGCCACGGAACCGGCGGGCGCGGGGAACGGAATCGATTCTCGCCGGTCGGCGGCTGCGCATAGGGGATGCCCCGGAACACGTGCACCTTGCCGGCGGTTCCCCCACGGATCGCACCACCGCTCACAGAAACTTGCGGGTCCGCTGCGCTGGCCTGCGAGCCGCAGCCGGTAAGTGCCGCCGCGCCAGCCAACGCAAATGTCGTTCCTAGCAACGCCCGCCGGGTAATCACCTCTCTATCTTCGAGATGGAGCGTCGCGCACCAAACAATCGTGAATTCAGTTCGTCAGTTCGGAGGGAATCCGTCAAGTTGACCCCCCTGACACCCCATTGCGCCACCTAATGACTCATCCTGCAAACAATGATTTGCAGGTCACGGGGTTGTTCATCAATCCGTCATCTCGCATTAGTCCACCACGGTTGGTGTCGCGGGGCACCCGCATAGTCCGTCACTTTGTGTGGTGCCAATACCTGGCCCTCAACGCGACTCTGGCCCATTCTTGGGTCGACTCCGAACATCCGCTAACTCATTGAGGTGCTTCAGACATGACATCTGCGACCAAGGCACAGGCCGCGACCGAACTGTTCGATACGCGGCCCCGCGTCAGCTCGGTCGACGCCATGGCGTCCGTGGCCTCGCATGTATGCCCCGAAGTGCTGCGATCCCTGCCGCGCTGCGATCAGCGGGCCAAGGGCGAGGACTACGTAACCGGCCTGCTGAAGGTGCGCGGACGTAAGTCGGCGCGGAACATGGCGGCCACCATGGGCCAGTCAATGGGCAGGGAAGTGAGCGAGCAGAACCTGCATCACTTCGTGAACAGCTCCACCTGGGACTGGTGGGCGGTGCGCCGGGACCTGACTGCCTACCTCACCAGCGCTTACCACGCGGCCGCATGGGTGGTAACCCCGATGCTCATTCCCAAGGCGGGCGTGCACTCCGTGGGTGTGGACCGGCGCTACTGCCCTCGCGCCGGGCGCGCGGTCAACGGCCAGCTCGCCCTCAGTGTGTGGCTCGCCGCCGACGGTTTCGCGGTGCCGGTGAGCTGGCGGTTGCATCTGTCACAGCCCTGGCTGGAATCCGCGGCCAAGAAGACCAAGACCTCGATCCCCGAGGATTACCCCCTGGAGTCGGTGAGCGGATGCGCACTGTCGTCGTTCCAGGAATTCCTCAAGGTGGCCCGTCCGTCGAAAGCACCGGTGGTCTTCGACCTGCTCGGTGCCAGTGGCGCGGACCTGACACAGCTCTTCGGAACGCTGGCCCACCAGGTCGCCACCACACGGGTGCCCAGCGACCTGCAGCTTCAAGTGGTCGACCCGGCGTTCGCCGGCTACCAGGGGCGCGTCCTGCCCGCCGCGCAGATTGTGCAGGCCACCAAGGGCTCGCGGCGCACCGAGCAATACGTCTACCAGGGACGCCGGCACCTGATCAGCATCGCCAAGGTCCAGCTGGCAGACCCCTCGGCGGTACGTTCACGGACGCCGTTGACGCTCGTCGGCATGACTCCGTTGGACCATTCACGGGCGCGCACCGAACTCTGGTTGACCAACGACCCCGAGTTCTCTACCTCGTCACAGGCCCATCAGGTGGCGCTGGCCGATCACGTACAGCAGGGATACCTGCACCTGGCGAACCGCATGGGCATGCAGGACTTCGCCGGGCGCTCGTTCACCGGATGGCATCGTCACGCCACTCTCGTGTCCATCGCCGCGGCGGTGGGATGCCTGGTGTCACCCGGTCTGGCGAGTGAGCAGCGAACCACGAACTTTCCACAACTTGATGGCGAGCTGCGTGTCCAGGAGCCGCTCGGCATCCTGCCACCCGTCACCCAGTAGTTCGTTCACCCGATCGAGGCGACGCACCACCGTGTTGGGATGGGTGTGCAGGATCTTCGCGGCGCGGGTGGGGCTGGCGCCGACGGTGAAGTAGACGTCGAGCGTCTGCAGCAGATCGGTATCGCGGTCTTCGTCGTAGTCGATGACGGGCCCGACCATGGATCTGACGAAACCCTCGACGTCCTGGTGGCGCGAGAGCAGCACCCCCAGAAAGCCGAGTTCATTTGCGGCAGCAGCGGTCCCGAGAGCGCCCAATGCACTCATCGCGTCCATGCAGCGCATGGCGTCCTGATATGTCTCTTCGATGGACTCGACACGATCCGACGGCCCGGCGGAGGACACGGTCACCGGCATACGCAGGTGCGTGGTTGTTTCGTCCCACACCGCCTGAGCGGTCCGCCCCGGATCCGATCCCGGAACGAGCAGCACCACCACCTCGTCCTGGGTGGCCCGCAGCCCACCCACACGTGAGGCGAACGACGCCGACCACAGCGATGCGCGATCCAATCCGCCACGTTCGGGCCTGAGGATGACCACAACATGGGGCTGATTGAGGTCCAAAGACAAACGGCGGGCGTAGGTCTGAACCAATCGACTGTCACGCTGGCGGTAGTCCAGCACATCGTGGAGCAGGTCGTCACGCAGCTGGGCCACCGACAACGACATTCGATTGTCGCCACACATGACCACCGCGGCCGTAGTGGTGAGATCCTGGATTTTCAACGGGTACAACGAGACTGGGTCGTCATTCAGGCTCGCGACGGACAGCTCACCGTGGTAGTCATCACCCACCGTGAGCGCGGTTGTCACAAAGTCTTCCGGATCGGATTCCCATTTGTACGAAGCGATCTCGTCGCCGTCGTGCCCGGTCACCCGCATCGCGACACCGAGGTGCTCACCCGCCGTCAGGACAAAGCTGTCCATGCCGCCGGGACCGGCCCCGGCGTTGAGAAGCCTGGTCCGCAGCTCGAGGCGTTGCTCGAGTTCGCTGATTTGTGCTGTATTACTGGAGAATTCGTCGGCGCGTGCCAACGCGATACCCGCGAACGAGCAGAGGCTGGCGAACAGTGACCGCTCGGCGCCGGTAAAGCTGCGCACCGTACGTGATCCGACATAGAGGTTACCGAAGTGCTGCCCCTCGTGTTCCATCGGCATGACCATCAGGCTGTGCACGCCTTCGGAGCGCATGGCGGCGTCGCCATCGCTGGCCCGGCTAAACCTGGTGTCGGACGGGTAATCCGTGGTCCATACCGGGCCGTGGCCGGGGCGGTACTGGCTCACCAATCCGATGTCGTCACCGATCGGGAAGTACAGTCCCCGGTTGATCGCGGTGGTAGACCCGTCGACGTAACGGACGTGGTGCCGGACATCAGGTCCGGAGTCATCACGTACCGAAATGAACGCGAAGTCCGCGTCGAGCATGACCCGCGCACGTTCCGCCAAGATCGTCGATGCCTCGTCGATATCGCGGCAACCAAGGAGCTCGATGGCCACGCCCACGAGGTTGGACAGTCGGGCCTCCCGCTGGTTCTGCCCTTCGATAAGGCCGTAGATGCGTTCGGCATATCCGCGGGCACGGTGCAGATCGGCAGCGCTCCACGGCGGCGAGGATTCGCGGGCCATCTCCTTGAGCCGGGCCTCGAAGACATCGGGCGCCGTTCCGGACGCCAACAGCCGCAGCACGGCTAATGCGGTGGGGCCTCCTTCGCGCGCCCCACCAACCTGTATGTCAGTCAATCCCAACTACCCGTCTGCCGTGTGTGCGTGGCAACGGTAAGTGTGGGGTACGGCAGCGTCAAGACTCTTGCGCGCGAACAGTTCGCAAAGAATCATCCTGAACGAAAGTTCGCGCAGGTGGCTTCCTCAGATCTGTCGCGTCGTGGCGGCTTGCGCCAGCTGACCTGCCGCTCCGACGTACGTGACGGGGTCCAACAGTTCATCGATCTCGGTCTCGCTCAACCAGGCGATGATCTCGGGTCGGGCAAGACTTGCCTCGCGCAAACTCACGCCACGTGCGAGTGCCTCGTCGACGACGGCAGAGACGAGGGCCTTCGCGGGGCCCTTGCCCAACTGCGCGGACAGCGCCGCTGAAAGCCGCTCGGCGGAGGGCTGCCCACCCAGCAACCCGAGGTTGTCCGACATGCGTTGGGCACGCACCTGCAGCCCGCGACTCAGATCGACGGCTGTCTGCGCCGCACCGCCAGTAAGGCGCAGACATTCGCGCAGGGCCAACCATTCCGCATGCCAGCCACCTGCGGACCGCTCGTCCTCGCTGAGCAACGAGTTCGTCAAGATGGTGCTGAGCGCCGGAACCTGCAGTGCAGCTGATCTGATCATCGTGGCCAGCACCGGATTTCGTTTATGGGGCATGGCCGAGGAGACACCGCGGCCCGGTGGCGCCGGTTCGAGTACCTCCGCGACCTCGGTGCGGCTCAACGTCAGCACGTCGATGGCGAACTTGCCCAGAGCGCCCGTCACAAACGCCGTGGTACTGCCGATATCGGCGATCGGGGCGCGTAGCGCGTGCCAGGGCAATCCCGAGGAGGCCAGGCCCGTCCTGCGCGCGAAGGCGGCGTTCAGTGTCTCGACGAATGCCCCGGGATCTGCACGGTGCGGTCCCGCGTATTCGAGATATCCGGCAAGGGTGCCCGCGGCACCACCCAGTGAGACCGGAAGGGCACCCGCGACTACGAGCACGCGTGCGCGCGCCTCCAGGATCAGCTCTCGCCAGCCGGATGCCTTGAGCCCGAACGTCGTCGGTACTGCCTGTACCGCCAGGGTCCGGGCAGCCATGACCGTGTCTCTGTGGTCGACGGCCAGGACCGCAAGAGCCTCGGCCACATAGCCCAGATCTGTCGCGATGAGCGCCAGCACCCGCTTGGCCAGCATCATCGCCGCGGTATCAAGGATGTCTTGGCTGGTCGACCCGCGATGCACGTAATCGGTCGCGCTCGGATCGATCTCCGCCACCACCCGGGTCAGTTCCTTGATCAGGCCGACGACCGGATTGGCGGTCTCCCGCGCCGACAAGGCCACGGCGCGGACGTCGATATCGTGTCCGGACACCGCCTTGGCGATGACATCGGCCGCAGCCCTGGGCAGAACGCCGATATCCGCCTGTGCGGCTGCCAGCGCGGCCTCCGCATCGAGCATCGCCTGCAGCCACGCGGCGTCGGTCAACTCACCCTCGGCGACGGTGCCGGCGCTGACCGGCGAGAGGAGTCCGGTCTCCAGGAAACCGCTCACACCAGCACTCCGTGATCACCCACATCCGCAACCGGCGTGGGTGCGCTGGCCAATGCGGCGCGGGCGATCGCATCGGCGTCGCCCAGTGTCACCGAATCCACTCCCGGCCTGATTCCCGCCGCGGTAACCCAGTGCACCGACTCGGTGGGTACCCCATAGGCGAACCGGCGCGGGTGAACACGCCCGTCGGCACCGATCAACCTGTACGGACGTTCGGTGACCGCTAATCCCTTTGTCTGGTAGGCCTTGTGATCATCCGTGGGGATCTCATACGGTCGGCATTGACCGGTCTCCTGCAGGAAGATCAGCAGCGGGTCGCTGCTGCGGCGCAGGTCTGGTTCATGCAATCGTGCCTCGATAAGGCTGCGCGTCCTGATTGCCGACCCCGGCACAAGTGGCGACTCGATGACCACCGCCGGGTCATGCGTGTCGAAGCGCACCTGCATCTGCGGACCCACCAGATGCATGACACCGGCCTCCACCAGGGCGATGATCTCCTCGATCCGCTGGGCCGGCGGGCCAATGGACAGGAAGGCATTCAACGGGGTGTACCAGCTCTCCAACTCGTCCCGGTACGACTTACCATCCAGCCCGCCGTGGTCCACCGCCAGCCGGATCTCATTGCGCAGGTCCCGCAATACATCCAGCGCCGCCTTCACCGGACCGTCGACATTGCCCTCACGCGCCATCACCACATCTGCACGTAGGTGTTCGAGGATCCACGCGGTGAAGTCCTCGGGGCCGCTGAACTCGCGATCACCCCACGGACGGTCGAGATCATCCCATTCCCAGGCGATCTCGAGCAGGCTGTGATCGGACAAGATCGCAGGAAGGTCATCGGAGTCCGCAACCAGATATCGCTCGGCGAACTCTTGGACCGGTGCTCCGCGTTGCGTCAAATGCCCTTCGTAGTAAACGCATTCAACCTCCCGCGCGATTAGCGGCCAGAGGTCGCGGCGGAACTGCAGGAGACCGCCGAGGCTTTCGCGGAGCTGGGCGATGCGTTCCACGGTGAGTAGACGCGGGAAGTAGCGACCGGAGGAACCCTTCTGATTCTCGCCGCGTGCGTGGTACGGGATGCCACGTCGCGAGCTGGCGTACAGAATCGGCTCTTGCCCGGATGGGCGATACACCAATCGCCCCTCCTGCATTCCGTTCTCCCGCTCGAACTTTCCACCACGGCCCACCGTGAGCAGGGCCATGTAGTCGAAGAAGTTCAGGCCCAGCCCCCGAACGGCCACGGGTTCACCCGGTGCGATGGCGGATAAATCGATATCGGCCGGGTTGGACGGAGTGACGTAGGTCAGTCCATGGATACGGGCCAGGGAAGCCGCACGCGCCTCACCGGGACGCAAGCCCGCGGGGACATGTCCGACAGCGAGAATGACGGCGCTCAGATCATGCAACCTGGTCCCGTTCTCCAGCCGAACCCCCTGTGGGCCATCGATATCCCCATGAGTGTCCGCCAGCGCCACCGCGCGTGAGCGGTGGACGAGGACAGTTACGTGATCGGGCGCCCATCCGACCACACGCGCGAAACTGTCGCTGAGGTAGTGCCCGTAGAGGGCGCGCGTCGGGTACGAGTTGGAGCGCAGCGTACGTGCCTCAGCGATCGCCTTCTCGCCGCTACGCGATGGATCACCCAGCAACGCAAGGCTTTGCGCCCACTCGTAGAGCGTCGGCCCCGGTTCAATGGGCCCCTCGATGGCCACACTGTCGTCGGTGAACACGGTGATCTGCGAGGCCACGGTGTTCATCAACAGATGCCAGGACTGATTGGTGCGCCAGACCGATCCGGCTCCCGGCGAGTACGGGTCGACAACGTGCACGACGATTCGGTCCGCGCTGGGTGCGTGGCGCTCGTTGGCGCACAAGCGCTCCAGCACTGCCAGACCTCGAGGTCCCGCACCGATGATGCAAATCTGTTGGTCCGACATCTACCGCACCCCTACCGCCGACGTCACCGCGGTCAGCCCGAAATCGGTGTCGCCGTGCATCCATGCCAGCTCGTCATGCAGATCGGAATCTCGCATGGCGCCCAGCTTCTCGTTGCGCTCGACGGCCGCATCACCTGCCGCGTGCCAGATGCCGATGCTGTCCCTGGCCGCCAGCGTCACATCGGTGGTGCGGTCGCGGCGTGCCTCGACATACCTGCTGAACCGGCCCGGGAGGCGGTCTGGGTCGGCGCCGATGATCGCGCCGAGAACCACTGCGTCTTCGAGCGCCTGGCTGGCTCCTTGTGCCGCGTAGTGCAGCATGGGATGCGCCGCATCACCCAGCAGCACCACCCGGCGATCCGACCACTGCCGCACCGGATCACGATCCACGAGCGACCAGGATCTCCAGTCGTGCCCTAGCTCTAGCAGGCTGCGCGCCGTTCCGCGCAACGGCGCCAACTCGCTGCGCACGCGTGCCTCACTCACCGAGACGCCCGAGAACGCCTGCGTGACACCGTCGGTACGGCTCGCCGCCAGATTCAGCAGCGAACCGCCCGCGATCGGGTAGGTCACCAGATGGCAGCCGGGTCCGGTCCACCAGGTGACCGAATTGGATTGCAGGCTCTCGTCGACCTGGTCGATGGGCACCGTGGTGCGATACACCGTGATCCCGGCCACTCGCGGTTCGCCGTCGTCAAGCAGCATCCGGCGGATCGAGGAGTTGATGCCGTCGGCACCGATGAGACCGTCTCCGTCCACGCTGGTGCCGTCGGCAAGCAATGCCCGTACTCCCTCGCCATCCTGCCGGTATCCAAATACCTCACGGCGGCTGAGCAATTCGATGCGGCTATCCGAAGCGCAGGCATCGACCAGAACGCGATGCAGCTCGGCGCGATGTACCACCAGGTAGGGGCTGTCGAACCGGTGCTGATAGTCCGCACCCAGACTCATGGTGTTGATCAGCCGATCGGCGGTGGCGTCGAAAAGCCGCAGGGAGTCCACCTGGACTCCGATGCTCTCGACCTTGTCACCCACGCCAAGCAGGCTGAGAGCATGTAATCCGTTGGGGGCTAGCTGGATACCAGCGCCGATTTCGGCGAATTCTCGCGCCCGCTCGAGGACAACCACCTCGTTACCCGAGGAGGCGGCACTCAACGCGACGGCAAGCCCACCAATACCACCACCGACCACGATGAGCCGCGACATCAGATAGCCCCCGCGCCGATTCGCGCCGACAGTTCCAGTCGCTTGATCTTCGTGGTGGCGGTCTGCGGAAGCTCGTCGAGGCGCAGCTGCAGCGGCGGGGCCATCGGCGGCAACTGTGCCGCCGCGGCATCCCAGGCGTGCAGATTCAGCGGCACATTGTTCTTCGTGCACACGACCGGCTGCGCAAGACCATTCGGGCCGGCGACGATGATCACCTCGGAGAGCTCGTCCACCGCGAGGAACAGGCGATCCTCGGCGGCCAGGGTGCTGCCGAAGCCGTCGATGAGATCGACTTCGCGGTCAAGGAGGTGAATGCATCCCCAGCGGGTGCGGTAGCCGACATCGCCCATCCGCCACCAGCCGTCGTCGAGCTGATTGTCGTAGCGGTCCTGCTCCCCCAGGTAGGTACGAATCCGGCCGTCGGTCCGCACCTCGATGTAACCGGGGTTCTCCGAAGACGGCGGCTGCCCATTGCGGGACACGATCCGCACATCCGTCATGCCCGGGAAGGGGTAGCCGACACAACGCCCATCGGAGTCTGCGGACCGCAGGCGGCTGAAGCCGCGCGCGACGATCGGCCCCACCTCGCTTTGACCGTAGAGCTGCCCGAACAGCGGGCGCCGGCGTTGCGTGGCCGCCAGCAGGGTGCGCACCGTACGTGGGTGAATGGCATCGAAGGTGCTGCTGAAGTATTTGACCGAGGCCAGCGGGCGCCGCGGATCCTCGGCCAGTACTTCCCAGTTGATGAACGTGTTCGGGTGGGCCTCAAGAATTCCCGGCTTCACCCGCAGGAAGATCTCCGCGGCGTGCTCGGGTTCGTCGTTGACGAGTACCACCACGGGGAAGCCGCGCAGCATCGCGATCGCCAGTGCGGTAACCAGGCGCGAATGCACGAAGGACACGTGGATGACCACGGGTTCGCGGCGGCGTACCAGTGCCGCGACGGCGGCCTGGGGGCGGTACCGCGCCTCGAAGGTGAAGTTGGTGTGCACCGCGAGCTTGGGCACTCCGGTGGTACCGGAGGTGTGGGTGATGAGTGCCGGATCGTGCGGACTGGGGATAAAGGCGGGCGCGGGCGCGGCGGGAGTGAGCGCCGACAGCGTCACGGCCTCAGGGTGCTCGCCTTCGGCGAGCAGGATTCGAGAGGTGATCTCCGAGATAGGCTGTCCGGCCAGGTCGCCCTCGAGCTTTGCGGCGTCCGTCAGCAAGGTCGGGTTACCGACCCGGCCAATGAGTGTCGCCACTGTTGCGCCGTCCAGCTTGGGCGACAACAGAACTGGAACCGCGCCGACACGGGCCGCGGCACAGGCCGCCAGCGTGATGTCAAAACCATCGGACTTGTGGATTACCAGTTTCTCTCCGGGAGCGACACCGGCCGCTCGCAGCCGCCGCGCGATGTCGTCAACGGCCGTGGCCACCTGGGCGATGGTCGACGTACCCTCCAGCTGCGGAGCCAACGAGGGTCGATGGTCCAGGGTCAGCGTGTTGGAAGGGTGCTTACGCGCCGCACGTTCGAAGAGCGAGCCGAGCTTGATACCGCGATTTCCAATGCGCTGCAGAATCATTGGGATACTCCGGCTTTCTGGGTAGCATGGGCTTCCTCGGTGATACGCGAGATAGAGTCCACGGTGGCTTGCATATCGGCGCGGAGTTTGTCGCCCCACTCGATGACGAATCGCTTCTTACCCTCTTCATCGAGGTGCGACATGATTTCGGTGATGCCCTCCGTGGGCTTGCCCATCCGGTAGTGGTGCCGCAGGATCGACCCACCCTCGGCGGCGTCGACGAAGTAGCTCCAGACGCTCTCCTGCCGTTCTCCGGAACGGTTCAGGATGGACCAGCTGAACTGCTTCGGCGCTTCGGCTGCCACGATCTCACTCTCGGTCTGCCAGCCTCCGCGCACCACCGGTGCCCATGCGACGACATCGGTCGCGCGATTGTTGTTACCGCGGAACACCGCGCCAACCTGTCCAGGTTCGCCGGATATCCATTGTCCACCAATGCATTCAGGGCTCCACCGACCACTCTCGGGGAGGTCGCTGACCAATGCGTACAGGTCTTCGGGCGATGAGGTGCAGAAGGCGCTGGTTTCGATTTCGAAGAGGCTCACGCATCAAAGGCTGGCACCGGCAACAGGAGGCAGCGATGTATCCGGAGAAGGTCCGTCAAGTTGGTTTTCGGGTCCGTCAAGTCGGTACACCGGTGCGGAGTAAACACCAGGTTGCGGCCGGGAATCAAGCGGGAAGCAGCACCAGCCGGGTGCCACCCATGACTTCCGTCTCGATACGCCGATGCGCCTGTGCAGCCTCCGAAAACTGCATCAAGTCAATGGAATTCGGCGTAAGACCGCCGCCGGCGAGCAGGACCGCCGTGCGCTGGGCCGCAGCGGCGAGCTGGCGGGTGGACGCCCTGGACATGACAAACCCGCGAATGGACCCACTCTTGCGATACAACGGACCGAGCGGCACCGCCCGCTGGGTCTCCGGGGTTCCGTCGCCCGATATCAGGATGATCCGACCGTGCGGTGCAAGCAGATCCACCGCCGCGGCGATGTCATTGATCCCCGAGGTGTCCACATAGACGTCGACGGCACCGCGGTGCATCTTGCTGACCGACGACACCCAATCGGAGGTGTAGTCGTACACCTCGTGGGCACCGAGTTGCACACATCTGTCCAGGCTGCGCTGCGATGCCACGGCGATCACCCGCGCGCCCGAACCGGCCGCCAGGGAAACCGCGGCCGACCCTACGTTTCCACCGGCCCCGACGATCAGCACCGTTTCCCCGGCTCTGATATCCCCGTATTCGACGGTCGCCAGATAGGCGGTTGAAGCGGGGTGAGCCACCGCGACGGCGACCACCGGATCCACATCCGACGGCAGTTCGTACAACCTCTCGGCCGGCACAGCAGCGAATTCCGCTGTGGCCCCTTGTCTTCCGTCATACCCGAGACTGCTGCACCACACCCGATCACCGGTGCGGAATCCCTCGGATGCCTGTACGACAGTCCCCACCAGGTCGCGCCCCACCACAAACGGCAGCGGAATCGCAGTGGGGTACGAGCCCGAACGCACAAAGGTATCTACCGGGTTGACCGCCACCGCGTCGACCTGGACGAGCACCTCACCGGGCGACGCCACGGGTTCGGGAAGCGTGCCGTACTGGATGTTTTCGGCGGGTCCTCGCTGCTCGATATAGGCGGCGCGCATACGCACATCTTGCGGTATGCCCGCCACGCTCACAATGTGACGGATTACCTTGCCAATGCTTGCAATTCACGACCCACTGGCGGGCAGTGGCGTGCGCTGCACCCCGGGGGTTCCGAGCCTGCCCGCGACCCAGGGAAAGGCCTGCGCAAACGCCTCCTGCGCATATGCCCAGTCATGGTTGCCGGTGCGCCGCACCACCGCGCAGTCGATGCCCGCGGGCAGTGCCGCCTCACACAGCCGGCTCGCCGCGACCGGACCGGTGAGCTGCTCCTGGCCCGCCCTGATCTTCGCTGTCGTCGATACGTCGAGCCAACCCGCCACATCCTGGTATCGACGATGACCGTGTATCGCCGAGAGCGTGTCGAACAGCGCCCACCGCTTCTCATCACCACCGTAGAGCCGCTCCACAGTCTGTTCCTTGGTGCCCGCGTTCGGGGTGAGGTCACCGGCCATGTCGACGAAGGCATGGAACAGTTCCGGGTGCGTGATCACCATGTCCGCCGCGCACGTTCCGCCCATCGACCAGCCGACGACACCCCAATTGTCGGGGCTCGGGCTCGTCCCGAACTCCGAATTCACATAAGGGATAACTTCTTTGGTGACGTGCTCGGCGACGTTGCCGCGCGGCCCATCCACGCATTCGGTGTCGTTGTTGAAGGTCCCGCCGATGTCGACGAAGACCAGCACCGGGGTGACGCCGTCATGAGACTGCGCGAAACGATCCATGGCCGCGGCCGCGTTGCCCTGACGGACCCAGTCGGCGGGAGTCGACCACGCCCCGGAAATCATGACTATCGCGGGAAGTTTCGGGGGCGCCGGCTGCGCGAACCAGGCGGGCGGCAGATAGACATACTCGGTTCGGTGTTGGAATCCAGAGACCTCAGCCGGGATCTCGACGGGAACCACACGTCCGGTTGCGGTGGCACCCTTGCCTTTCAGATCCTGTACCGCCGTCAGCTCGGTCTCGTCGGGTAGCGGCCCGGCCGTCACCGCGGCCCAGGCCAAACGCAGCGTGTCGTAGTAGTCGATCCACTGATTGAGCACGGTCAGCGCCGCGAAGAGGCACAGCGGCACCGCGAGGACCATCGCACCCCGGCGCAGCCATTGCGTCCGCATCCAGCCGGCGATCAGGACAACCAATGCCACTGCGGCGAAACCGATCCAGATCCACAGCATGAGCGGGGGCGGGTTGTCCGCCATTCCTTGCGAGGTGATGTACCAGTACGCCAGCGCGCCCACACTCGTGCCACATATGGCGGCACTGGGCGCCCACACCCGCAGCCAGCTCCTGGGTCGGCGGTAGAGACCGATCACCAGGGCCAGCGCGGCCAGGACTTGAATCGTCACCGGGAGCCAGCCATGGATGAGTGAAGGGCCCGCGTACAGCGGATTGTTCCGCGCGTAAGCAGGCAGCTCGGCCAATACCCAGGTCCCCGACGGCGGCACGCACTGATTGTCCGTGGGATTCCTGAAAGGAAGTTCCGCGCATTCTGGAGAATCGCTGGGAATCGGCGCATTCGGTCAACACGCTCGGAAAGGTGACGGACAACGCCACCGACGGTTGCCGCCGGTGTCACGCCCGGCCAATAGTGCAGAAATGACGCGGGTTGTCCTGATCGTGCTGTGCGCACTGCAGGTCACCATGCAGCTCTACGTATGGATTCCGATTCACGACGCCGTATCGGCGTCCTACGACGGACAGAACATGACGCCCGCACTCTCCGCGGCGCTGTTCGGCTACGCCGCGGGCTTCCTGCTGTTCGGTCCGATCACGGATCGATTCGGCCGCCGACGTGTGCTGATCGCCGGGGTTTCGGTAATGGCCGTCCTGACCTTTCTGGTGCCCTTCGCCCCCACACCCGCGCTGTTCGGATTGCTGCGGGTGCTGCAGGGTTTCGCCGGCGGAGCGTTCTCGCCGTCCGCGCTGAGTTATCTCGGGGAGGCTCTGCCCCGGCGGACGGCGACAACCGCGATCGGCGCGGTGTCCACCGCGTATCTGATGGCCGGGGTGCTCGGGCAGGTTCTGGCCTCCGTCATCACCCAGGCATGGGGATGGGAGTGGTTGTTCTGGGTGAGCGCGGCCGGGCTCGCGCTCAATGTCGGGCCGCTGGCGGTCGTCATGCGCGAGGAGCGTGGCGGGGATCCCTCGGCGCGGGTGGTGTCCGGTTTCGCCGCGCAGGCCCGCCTGCTCACGCGCCGGGACATCGCGGTGCCCTTGGCCGCGGTGTTCGTGCTGATGCTGTCGTTCGTCGCGATGTACACGAGCCTGGCGAATCAGCTCGTTGATGAGCTGCGGCTGCCGGAGTCCACCGTGACGACCATTCGGCTGGCAGGCATTCCCGGAATGCTGGTGGCGCCGTTCGTCGGGTCATGGGTGGGCAAGGTCGGCACCGAAACCGGAGCGTTGGTGGGGTACGTGCTGGCAGCGGTTGGTTTGGCGATCGAGGCCGTCGGAGCCGGTTCGGTTCCGGTCATCGTCGTCGGCAGCAATATCTTCGTCGCCGGGATCGCCGTCGCGTCGACGGCGATGGTCACCATGTTCGGTGATCGGGCGGCTCCCCGGCGCGGTGCCGGTACCGCCTTGTACGGCTTCACCGTCTTTCTCGGCGCCAGCTCGGCGCCCTACCTCGCGCACGCCCTCGGATTCCGACCTCTGCTCGGGGTGCTGGTGGCCGCGCTGATCGGTGGAGCGGTACTCGTCGCGAGCACACGGCGCGCATCGGGGCCGGTCAAGACGACGGCCAGTTCCGTCAAGATCTAGCACCCAATCGCCCTTCGCGCAGCTCAGGGCGTCGTAGGCTACCTCGCATGAGCATGCCGACGCCGCGGCGGCCGCTTCCCCGCTACTGGTACGGCATCGGCGCGGCACTGATCGCGGCCGGTGTGATCGGTGGGATCGCACTGTTCATCGCGGGCATCGTCTCGGTTGTGCAGGGACCAACCCATGAATTCGACGGAAATAGCTCGGCCACAGTACCTTTCGCGGCAGGTACCTCACAGATCATCTATGTCGCCGACGTCAAGGTCGGCACATCGGTGGCAGCACGTACGCGATGCGTGGCCCGTGATGAGAACAATCGTGACGCGACGCTCCGCCGCTACGGCGGCAGCATGTCGATCAACCGATGGAACGCCCTTGACGTGGTTACCGCACAAGAGGCCGGCAACTACACCATCAGCTGTGCCGGACCGGCGGACAGGTACTACGGGGTGGGCCCCAGAGCCAGTACCGCAGCCATCACCGCGACAATCGCGGGGCCGCTCGGCGGCGTGTGTCTGGTGGTCGCCGGAATCATCGTCTTGATCGTCACCGCGTCACGCCGCCGCCCCGAATCACCGCCGCACCCCGGCCCTCCGCAGTACCCGTATCCGCACGGCCGCTGGTAGCGGGGCCAGAGCACTCAGCTCAGTCCGCTACCATGACCGACGGAGGATTCGCCTAGTGGCCTATGGCGCTCGCCTGGAACGCGGGTTGGGTTAATAGCCCTCAGGGGTTCAAATCCCCTATCCTCCGCCACTGCAGGACCGCATCAAGGAGGGCAATGGCTGCCGGACGCCGGACGGCGACCATCGTTCTGACCAGCAGCCATGCCGCTCTCTCCTTGATCGCGGGCCTGCTTTTTTTCTTCTTCGTGCTGCCCCGTTGGCCCGAATTGAACGGGGCCACCGGCCACGCCCTCGGTACCGGGCTGCGAATCCTCGCCGGCCTGCTGCTGGCCGCCGCAGGTGTGCCGGCCCTGCTCTCCTGGCGGCGGACTCGCGGGCCCGAGTTCGCGACGCCACAGCTGGCGCTCACGCTGCGCGCGGCCGCCTTCACCGGCCATTTCCTTGCCGGTGGCCTCATCATCGGAACCGCGATCGCCGAGATCTGGCTGAACCTGGACCGGTTCGGCATCTGGGAATTCGGGATGTACGGCGCGGCAGCGGCCATCGGAATACTGGCCTTTGCGGCGTATCACCTGGCGTTCGTGGCCGAGTCCCCGGAAAAGGAACGCAAGCCCCGTCCGGCCAAGAAGAAGGCCATCGAGGTCACGGAACCCAGCACCGACACCGACGAGACCACGTCGGCGGACGAGACCCCTGTCCAGGAGTCCGAGGAGTCTGAGGCCGTGAAGCCACCTGCCGACGAAACCGCCGAGGACCCTCACGACGAGGAAGCTCTCGAACCGGCGCGCGGCCTGCGGAACCGTCGCACCCGCAAGTCCTAGGTCACGTCCTTACCCTGAGCGGACAGGACGAGCACCGAACCATCCTTGGGTGCGAATGCCTTGACCTCCCACCCGCCCTTGGCGCTGTTGGTGGACAGCATCCGGTCGAGTTCGTCGCTGCGTTCGAACTGCGCGGAGGACGACACACCCGTATCGAGCGTCTTCCACAGACGCGGCCTGGTGGCAAGCACCATGCTGGAGCGGAAGGGCGCTACGTACGCGGCCAGCTGCTGCGGCGGCATCTCGATGATCGCGTCGACCCAATACGTGGTGTTCGGACCCGGCAGGGGCTCGTCGCCGAAGAAGCCCTGCACCCATTCACCGGTCACCGGTTTCGGTAGCTTCGGGAAACGCTGCTCCAACGGCCCGGAGTCGTAGCGGATCGGCGATGCTCCGGTCTTTTGCGGCGTGTACGAGGTCTGGGTGGAATTGGGCTCGTCCCATGACGAGCAGCCACCCACCGCGAGCAGCGCAATGACACAGGTCGCCGCCCAACGCTTCATTCCTGCACGGTACCGGCACGCCACGCTGTGGTTGTGAGTATCCAGATCGCCACCACAAAGAACAGCAACGGATAGATGGCAGAGTCAAACACCCTTTCCGCGCGGGACATCTGCGCGATCACGGCGTCCCACGCGGTGATGTAGGAACCGAAATCGGGGTCTATTCGCATCGCGCGGACGTACAGCACCAGGTACCACCACATGGACACGGCCACCGCGGCGATGGCCGTCATCGCGGTCCACTGCCAGCGCTGAGCGCCACGAGTGATCAGTATCTGGTTGACCAACAACACCATCAGCGGCACCGTCCACACCCAGTGATGCCCCCACGCCAGCGGAGAGACAACACAGCCGACCATGCCCACCACGGTCACCGCCAGCAGCTCGCGACCATCCCGGTGCGCCCGCAGGGCGGCAGCCATCCCCAGCAGCGCGGCCGCGCCCGCGAGCAGGACCCACAGCCATGTTGGCATGGGTTGCGGCGTATAGATATTCGATAACGCACCGCCGATCGATGCATTGGCCGGATGGTCCAGAGAGCCGATGTGGCCGGTGGTGCGCACGGCACCCAGCCAGTAGTCGGATGAATCCGACGGCAGCACAATCCATCCCAGTGCCACGGTGCCCACCGCCGTCACCAACGCCACCACCGCGGCCCGCCATTGACGGGAAATCAGAAGGTACGGAACGAAGATGATCGCCGTGAGCTTGACTCCCGAAGCGACACCCACCGACCAGCCACGCCACCGCGCACCCTCGGGCCGGGTGAGGTCCCAGATGATGAGCGCGGCCAACACCAGATTGACCTGCCCCTGCCATAGCGTTCCATGAATCGGCTGAATATCCCAGGCCACCAAGTTCATTCCCACACATGCAACGGCGAGGCGACCATCGGCGGAGAATCCAAGAACCCGCCAGCAGCGCCAGATAATGGCGAATAGCGCTCCCAGATTCACCAGGAACCAGATGACCTTTGCCGTGCCCAGTGGAACCAAACCCAGTGGGGCGAAAAGCAACCCCGCGAATGGCGTATAGGTGAACCATCCCGCATCCGGAATCTCCGTGGCATACAACGGCTCACCGTGCAGAACCCGCAGACCGCCGAATCGGTAGGTCATCAGATCACCGCCGTTGCTGAACAATCCGAAGCTGTTGGGGGTGTTCAGCGGAATCAGCCAATGCTGCACCAGCACCGCCACCACCCCGGCCGCCAGCCACGCGCCGGCCGCCCGCCACGACATACTGCGGACCGTCACTAGTGCTTCCTATCGGTATCCCTGGATGGCTGAACGCGTTTCGGTTCTCCCGGCATCTTCGGGTAGTTCGGCGGGTAGGGCATATCGCCCAGTCCATTCGCTTCGTCCCGTTCTACCATCTCAAGCAGCGGCTCGATCGACTGCGGTGCATCGCCCATATCCGCCATGGGGTCTGGACGTTTCCGGAGCAGCTCGGGCACGGTCGCGATGGTGAAGTCATCGGGCACGGCGTCGACGAGCTCTTCCCACGTCAACGGGGTGGAAACGGTGGCGATCGGGGTGCGCCGCACCGAGTACGCCGATGCCATGGTGCGATCACGCGCGTTCTGATTGAAGTCGATGAAGATGCGCTCGCCGCGTTCTTCCTTCCACCACGAGGTGGTCACCTGCTTGGGTGCACGACGTTCCACCTCGCGGGCCAGCGCGATACCGGCACGACGCACCTCGAGGAAATCCCAGCGGGTTTCGATGCGCAGATAAATGTGGATGCCGCGGCCCCCGGAGGTTTTCGGATAGGCAACGAACCCCAGCTCGTCGAGCAGCGGACGCAGCACGTCGAGCGCCACCGACTTGGCCTCGTCGAATCCGGTCCCCGGCTGCGGGTCCAGGTCGATGCGCAGCTCGTCGGGGTGATCAAGATCGGGATATCGCACCTGCCACGGATGCAGCGTTACCGTGCCCATCTGCGCTGCCCACACGATCGCCGCGGGCTTGGTTACCCGCAGCACCTCTGCGGTGCGGCCCGAGGGGAAAGTCACCTCGCAGCTATCCAGGTAATCGGGATAGTGCTTGGGCAGCCGCTTCTGGTAGATCTCCTCGCCGTCGATGCCGTCGGGAAAACGCTGCAGGTGGGTGGGGCGGTCGCGCAACGCATTCATCATCGGGCCGAGTGCCACGCTCCGGTAATACTCGGCGAGGTGACGCTTGGTGCCGCCATCGGCGCCCAACTGGGGGAAGTACACCTTGTCAGGGCTGCTCAGCCGGACGGCGATGCCGTCGACATCCAGTTCCTCGGCGGGCGTGGGCATTACCGTCATCATATGGGAATGGACCTGCCCGTCATGCCTCCAATCGCGCCAATGCTTGCGAAACCTGTCGCAAAAATTCCGGGCGATGCGTCGTATGAGCCCAAATGGGACGGGTTCAGGTCGATCGTCTTTCGTGACGGCAATGAGGTGGAGCTGGGCAGTCGCAATGAAAAACCGCTGACCCGATACTTTCCTGAGCTGGTAACTGCCGTTCTGGCCGAGTTGCCCGAGCGCTGCGTGATCGACGGCGAGATCGTGATCGCCACCGAGTCCGGGCTGGACTTCGAGGCGCTGCAGCAGCGGATTCACCCGGCGGACTCACGCGTGCGGCTGCTGGCCGAGCAGACGCCCGCCTCGTTCATCGCATTCGATCTGCTCGCGTTGGGCAACGAGGACTACACCGGGCGACCCTTCAGCGAGCGCCGTTCCGCATTGACGGAAGCACTCGCTAAGACGGGTACCTCCATTCATCTCACCCCCGCCACTACCGACCAGACCCTCGCGCAGCGCTGGTTCGAGGAGTTCGAGGGCGCCGGTACCGACGGTCTCATCGCGAAACCGTTGGCCATCGCCTACCAGCCCAACAAGCGGGTGATGTTCAAGATCAAGCCCGAGCGGACCGCCGATTGCGTGGTGGCCGGGTATCGGGTGCACAAGTCGGGCGATGATGCCATCGGCTCACTGCTGCTTGGTCTGTATCAGGACGACGGCGCGTTGGCTTCGGTCGGCGTGATCGGCGCCTTCCCGATGGCCGAACGCAAGCGGCTCTTCCAGGAGCTGCAACCGCTTGTCACCCCCCTCGACGATCACCCCTGGAACTGGGCGGCCCACGAGTCCGGTGAACGCACACCGCAGAAGAACGCGGGCTCTCGTTGGAATGCCGGCAAGGACCTGTCGTTTGTGGCACTGCGTCCCGAGCGGGTGGTGGAGGTCCGTTACGACCATATGGAGGGTGTGCGGTTTCGGCACACCGCACAATTCAACCGCTGGCGCCCCGATCGCGATCCCCATTCGTGCACCTACGATCAGCTCGAACGGCCAATCGCGTTCAGTCTCAACGAGATTGTTCCGGGCCTGGTGTGACGGGTGCGGGGCGATTCGCGCCGAGCCCATCGGGTGACCTGCATATAGGCAATCTGCGCACCGCGTTGTTGGCGTGGCTGCTGGCACGCTCGACCGGGCGCCGGTTCCTCACGCGGGTGGAAGATCTGGACACCCGCACCAGCACCGCCGTGGCGCAACGCCAGCTGGCCGACCTCGCCGCGATCGGCCTGGAGTGGGATGAACCTGTGGTGTGGCAGACCGATCGGACCAGCGCTTACGGCGAGGTGCTCGCCTCGCTGGACTCTCGCGGCCTGCTGTACGAATGCTATTGCAGCAGAAAAGATATCGCCCAAGCACCGACGGCACCGCACTCCCCGCCCGGCGCATATCCGGGCACCTGCCGGGACTTGTCCGAGTCCGAACGCGCACAGCGCCGCATGGGCCGCTCCGAGCGCCCGCCCGCGCTGCGGTTGCGCACGGAGAACTCCACGTTCACCGTGCAGGACACACTGCACGGTGAATACACCGGCCTGGTCGACGATTTCGTGGTGCGCCGCGGTGACGGCGTGACCGCCTACAACGTCGCGGTGGTGATCGACGACCACGCGCAGGGCATCGACCAGGTGGTACGCGGCGACGATCTGCTGGCCTCCGCGCCCAGACAGGCCTACCTGGGCGCGCTGTTGGGTTACCCGGCGCCCAGGTACACCCATGTCCCGCTGGTTCTCAATACGGCGGGAGTACGCCTGGCCAAACGCGATGGCGCGGTGACCATCGCCGATCTGGGTGCACAGCGGGCCTTCGGCTTGATACGCGAATCGCTCGGATACGAGGCCGCCGATGCCGCCGACCTCCTGATCGAGTTCGACGCGGGCCGCATCCCGCGCGACCCATGGATATACCCGGGCTGATCCGAAGCAGCCTGGTTGGCACGGAATCGTGTTAGCCTCCCGCGGTGTTTCGTGCCGTCGCGCTCGCACTTCTGGCACTACTGGCAGTAGCCGGTTGCGGGGGTCCGGCACAGGAAACGCTGCGGGTCGGCACCGAGGGGGTCTATGCGCCCTTCAGTTTCCATGACGAGCGCAGCGGAGAGCTGACCGGATACGACGTGGATGTGGCTCGCGCCGTCGGCGAGAAACTGGGGCGCCCGGTGGAGTTCGTCGAGATCCCGTGGGACGCGATCTTCGCCGGGTTGGACGCCGAGCGATTCGACGTCGTCGCCAATCAGGTGACGATCACCCCGGAGCGTAAGGCCAAGTACGACCTTTCCAAGCCGTACGCGGTGGGCGAGGGCGTGATCGTCACCCGGGCCGACGACAACTCCATTCACACGCTGGCGGATGTCCGCGGCAAGGTGGCTGCCGAGAATGCGACAAGCAACTGGTCGCAGATCGCGCGCGACGCCGGAGCCCGCGTGGAGACAGTCGAGGGCTTCACACAATCCATCACACTGTTGAGCCAGGGCAGGGTCGATGTGGTCATCAACGACAGCATCGCCGTCTACGCCTACTTGGCCAGCACGGGGGACCCCGCGGTGAAGATCGCGGGGACCACCGGTGCCCGCAGCGAGCAGGGGTTCGCGGCCCGGAAGGACAGCGGTCTGCTGCCCGAGCTGGACAAGGCGTTGGATCAGTTGGCGGCCGACGGCACGTTGACACGCATTTCCGAGAAGTACCTCAAGGCCGATGCCAGCGGCACCCAGAAACCACAAGCGAGCCAGGGGAATTCTGGCGCCGGGAGGTCCAATACCCAGCTGGTTCTGGACAACCTATGGCCGATGGCGCGCGCCATGCTCACGGTCACCCTTCCGCTGACCGCCATCAGCTTCGCGTTCGGTCTGGTCATCGCCCTCGGGGTGGCGCTGGCCCGGATGTCCGATCGTCGCGTGCTCTCCGGCCTTGCCCGGATCTACATCTCGGTCGTCCGCGGTACACCACTGCTGCTTCAGCTGTTTCTGATCTTCTTCGCGCTGCCCGAATTCGGAGTGAAGATCAGCCCATTTCCCGCCGCGGTCATCGCATTCAGCCTCAACGTCGGCGGCTATGCCGCCGAAATCATCCGGTCGTCCATTCTGAGCATCCCCCGAGGGCAGTGGGAGGCCGCCTCAAGCCTGGGCATGAGCTACAGCACCACGTTGTGGCGCGTCGTCATTCCACAGGCCAATCGTGTCGCGGTACCCCCGCTGTCCAACACGTTGATCTCTCTGGTGAAGGACACCTCACTGGCGTCGGCGATTCTGGTGACCGACGTGATGCGCACGGCGCAGGTCGCCGCCGCGCCGACCTTTCAGTTCTTCACGCTCTACGTCACCGCCGGCGTCTACTACTGGATCGTCTGCATGGTGATGTCGGTGGTGCAGGACAGGGTGGAGGAACGCTTGGCCAAGTCTGTTGCGCGCTAGGCGACACGCACCGGAAGATCGGCGAGCCCGCGCAACGTGACATTGGGCTTGTAGCTGGGCTCACCGATCAGGCGCGCTCCGGGGAACCGCGCCGTGATCGAGCTCAACGCCAGTTTGGCCTCCAGCCGGGCCAACGGAGCACCCAGGCAGAAGTGTGGTCCGTGACCGAAGGCAAGGTGCTTGATATCGGCGCGATCGGGATCGAAGGCGTCCAGATCCGGACCGATTTCCGGATCACGTTGCGCGGCAGCAAGCATCAGCAGCACCCACTCGCCGTTGGGCAACGTGAAGTCGCGAATCGTCATATCGCCGACGGCGACCCGAGCCACCATATGCACGGGCGGGTCGTAGCGCAGCGTCTCCTCGATGACCGCCGGCGCTCGATCAATGTTCTGCCCCAACAGTTTCCACTGCCTCGGAGCCTGCAGCATGGCCAGTGACGCGTTGGCGATCAGATTGACGGTGGTCTCGTGTCCGGCGATGAGCAGCAGCGTGCAGGTGGAGATGATCTCCTCTTCGGTGAGCTGATCGCCCGCCTCCTCCACCTGGATCAGGGCGGACAGCAGATCGTCACCGAGGTTGCGCCGACGTGCCGCGATGAGCTCAATGAAGTAGTTCCACATCCAATGGGCCGCCTGGAATCGCTCGTCCATGTTGGCGGGGGACTGACCGGTCAACGCGAATACCGGGTCCAACCCCTGAGCGAGTAGCGCTGAGGCCCTGCCGAATTCGGGCTCGTCTTCGATCGGCACCCCCAGCATCCGGCAAATCACCGCGACGGGTAGCGGATAAGCGAAATCCGTGACCAGGTTGAAGGTGCGGCGCTGGGCGATGTCTTCCAGAAGCCGGTCCACGATGGCCTGGATATCTTCGGTCATCGCATTGATCACCTTGGGTGCGAACGCCTTCGACGCCAGCTTGCGCAACCGGGTGTGATCGGGGGCATCCAGCCCCAAGAACGAGGGCCTGGCGATCAGGTTGGGATTCTGCGCAAGCTGTCGCTGGACGATCTTCGACTTACGGCGATCCGAAGACGCCTGCGGGTGGCGCAGCACCGCGTTACAGTCCGCGAAAGTGGCCAGCACACTCACGTCCATACCCGGCGGATGCACCGGACCGGCCTGCGTCTGCTCGACCAACTGGCTGTAGACCGGGTAGGGATTCGCACGATTGGCCGGGTCGAGCACCTGAAGCAACAGGGTGCCCGGGTCAGTCGTAGTAGGCATGTGTCCAGTGTGCGCCGGGATTCTGAGATGTGCCTGAGCTTTTTGGCTCAGCTGTAGTAGCGGCCCAGCGTCTCTTCACGCAGCTCGTCGAAGTGGCCGTCCACGATGCTGGCGCGGATGCGGTCTACCAGTCCGATGGTGAATCGTTCGTTGTGGATGGTGGCCAAGGTGCAGGCCAGCATCTCCTTGGCCTTGAACAGGTGGTGCATATAGGCCCGCGTGTAGTGCGTACAGGTGTAGCAGTCGCATTCGGCGTCGATCGGGGTGAAGTCCCGGCGGTACCTGGCCCCGGTGATGTTCACCCGGCCGTCGCGGGTATAGACGGCGGCGTTGCGCGCGACGCGTGACGGGGACACACAGTCGAAGGTGTCCGCCCCCGCGGCGACAGCGGCGAAGAGATCGTCGGGCTCGCTGATTCCCAGTAGGTGCCGTGGTTTGTGTTCGGGCAGTTCGGATGTCACCCAGCCGACGATGGTGCCAAGGTTCTGCTTCTCCAGTGCGCCACCGATCCCGTAGCCATCGAAGCCCCGGCCTTCTTCAGTGGCAAGGGATTCCAGGCCGCGCGCGGCCTGGCGACGGAGATCCTCGTACTGTGCGCCCTGCACCACCCCGAACAACGCCTGGTAGGGCTTGTCGGCGCGCTCACGCGTCAGCTTCTCGTGTTCATCCAGGCACCGCTGCGCCCACTCGTGGGTGCGCTGCACGGAATCCTCTTGGTATTCACGGGTATTGATCAACGTGGTGAGCTCGTCGAAGGCAAAGATGATGTCGGCGCCCAACTGATGCTGAATCCGCATGGACACCTCGGGGGTGAACCTGTGGGCGGACCCGTCCAGGTGCGAGGTGAAGGTGACGCCGTCGTCGTCGACGTGTGCGAGCTTGTCCTTCTTCGCGCCGGTTCCCAGGGCACCCAGGACGTCGTCGGAGCGGGCCCGGTCGACGTCCATCGCCATGACCTTGCGTGCTCCCGAGCCGAGCGAGAGCACCTGAAACCCACCGCTGTCGGTGAACGTCGGGCCCGGCCAGTTCATGAATGCCCCAAGCCCCCCGGCCTCATCCACGATGTCGGGCCCGGGCTGCAGGTACAGGTGGTAGGCGTTGGCGAGCACGGCCTGGGCTCCGAGGGCGGCCATGGTTTCCGGCAGAACCGCCTTCACCGTGGCCTTGGTTCCGACGGCAATGAAGGCCGGGGTCTGGATGTCGCCGTGCGGGGTGTGGATCACGCCGGCCCGGCCCGCAGTTCCGGGCAGGGTGGCATCGACGGAGAAGTACTGATCAGTCATCGGGGGTTATTTTGCCCTGGGCGCGTCGCACCCCCGAGCCGTAGGCTCAAGGTCATGACAACGACGTCGGATCTCCTCGCGCTGGAGCATGGCACCACCACCCAAGAAGCCCTGGCTTTCTTCGACAATCTGGCACCCGTGCGATCCGAGGAATTGATCGGCCAGCGCTGGCACGGCGGAGAGGTGCCCACCGGGCATTCGATGGACGGCATCCTGACGGTGTCCGGCTGGTACGGCAAGCAGTTCGATGACCTCAACCACGTGCACCCGCTGCTGTTCAGCGATGGTGGCGGCGACATCTTCGCGGTCGATCCGATGCTGGCGCCGATGGGGCTCGCGGGCCGGATCAGCGGCCTGACCGAGTCCCCGATGGTCAAGCGGACCTCTCCGACCGCGTTGTCCGCGCTCAAACCGCTGATCAGGACCAACAAGCACCGCGCGCGGCTGCGCAACATCGAGTTCCGCGGTGCCGTCAGCGCGGCCATGGTCTACGACCACAAGGCGATCATCGACCACTTCCGCAAGGTCGACGACGCCACGCTGCTGGGCATCATGGACCTGCGGGACATGGACCAGCCGTACTTCTTCACGTTGCGCCGAGACTGAAAACTGTCGCTCACCACCGCCGTCTAGGCTGCCCGAGTGAGGGCGCCGAAATGATCTTGTTAGAGCGATCTTTCGCCTACACGCCACTGCACGTGTGGGGTGTGATGGTCGATCCCGATCTGTGGTCACTACATACCACCGGGTTTCGGCCCGAGGTCGGTTGTGAGTACCGCATCACCCACCCGGCCATCCTGGGCACTCGGCTACTCGGCACCGGCGACTGCACTGTCGTCGCCGCGGATCCGGGCGAACTGCTGTCGGTGGCGTTCGTGGGCGCGGTACGAGAAGGCGATCCCGCCCGCTGGACCATCAGCCACCGTCTCACCGCCGAGGATGGAGCGACCACTCTTACGACATATCTCGAGGGAGTCGACATCAACGACCACTCTGAGAAGGTCCTGATGCGCATCGTGGCCGAGAGCACGGCGCGATCCGCGCACCTGCTCGAAGAGTGGCTGGCGAAAAGCCCGAATGTCACCCGAGCGGCACCACACAGCGAGCAAGAAAATACCCCCGAACTGCGCTAGCAGTCAGGGGGTAATGGCGGTGGCGGAGGGATTTGAACCCTCGGACGGGGGTTACCCGTCACACGCTTTCGAGGCGTGCTCCTTAGGCCGCTCGGACACGCCACCGCCGAAGAGACTACAGGCAGGCGCGTCCGATCCCCCAATCGGTTGACCCGCCTCCCGGCGACGGGCACTCCTGCCGTCGCAGGCGAAAGCGCTATATCGCGTTATCACCCGACGGCGTTAGCAACGCACCATCCATATGCGTGAAGTCGCATGGCTGGCAGGAAACTCCCAGCGTGCTGTACGAAATCAGCGGCGTGGCTCCAAGGAATGTGGCCTTCCATCTTGCTTGTGCAGGTTCTCGTTGGCATCGCGGCATCCGTCTCTCGGGGCGGGCGGAGGCCGTCTGGCGATCAGCGAGACCGGCGCGAGGAGATCGACACCATCACGATTGGAAGGCCCTGACCCATGAAATTTCTTGTAGGAATCGCGGCATCCGCCGCCATCGCCGCGAGCGGGCTCGGCCTCGCAGCGACGGCCAACGCGGCACCGGCGCTCCCCGCCCCCAACTACCACTGGTGCCCGGGCGAGTTCTGGAATCCCATCTGGGGATTCAACTGGGAATTCGGCGAATGCCACGACGACTGGCATCGCGACCACGACGGAGACTGGCACGACCGCGACTGGCGCGGCGATCGCGGTGATCACGGCGACTGGCACGACCATGACCGCGGCGACTGGGGACGCGGCCACGATCGCGACTGGAGGCCGTAGCCCAATCTGATACAGAAACAACCCCACCCGCCGGACTCGCTCCAGCGGGTGGGGTTGTTTGCCAACTGTCACCAAAGCGCAATGAACAACCAGTTCAATAAGTCCGAAATTACTTGACTGACAGCAGATTTACAGCTCACTGTACGCATAGCGCACGTTCATTGCCAGCAAAGAATGCTTTGCTTACTTTATGAAAATTCTCGTTGGACTTGCCGCTTCCGCAGCCATAGCCGCAGGCGGGCTCGGCCTCGCCGCCACCGCCAATGCCGCCCCGGCTCCCGAGCTTCCGGCGCCCACGTATCACTGGTGTCCCGGCGAGTTCTGGAATCCGATCTGGGGCTTCAACATGAACTGGGGCGAATGCCACGCCGACGGCATCCTCGACCGCGACCGTCCTGGCGACTGGCGCGGTGACGACGGCCGCTGGCGCGATAACGGCCCTGGCCCGGGCGACAACCGCGGTCCCGACCGTGGGCCTGATCGCGGACCCGACCGTGGACCTGATCGCGGCCCGGGCAACGACTGGCACCGCTAAAACCTCCCGAATCGGCCCGTCCGGCGTGCGACCCCGACTCATCAGCGCCGGGCGGGCCACCTACCTTTTCGCTGCGAAGAAGCTCTCGAGCAGGGCCGCGCACTCGTCGGCGAGCACGCCGCCACGCACCTGCGGGCGGTGAGCCTGCCGACGGTCCCGCACCACATCCCATAGCGATCCCACGGCTCCGGTCTTGGGCTCCCAGGCCCCGAACACCACCCGGTGAACCCGCGCAAGCACCAACGCACCGGCGCACATGGTGCACGGCTCGACGGTCACCGCCAGCGTCGCTCCCTCCAGCCGCCAACCATCGCCATGCTTCATGGCGGCTTCTCGCAACGCGAGAACCTCGGCATGTGCCGTCGGATCACCAAGGCGTTCACGAGCATTGGCGGCGCGGGCCAACTCTGTTCCGTCTGCGGCGTAAATCACCGCACCGATCGGCACATCGTCGGCACCGGCCTCCCCGGCCGCCACCAGCGCCGCGCGAATCAGCGCCTCGTCGTCCGGAAACGTCACCGATCCAGCTTGTCGAGCACCGCACCAAACTCGTCGGCGAAGCCCATGCGGGCCGCGATCATCCCGAGCTGCTCATCGGGGTAGAGATCGGTCTCGCTGAGGATCACACTGAGCACCGGCTCGGGCAGCCCGATGTCGGAGAGCAGGCCCAGATCGCCTTCCTCCCACGGATCGACCTCGTCGAGTTCATCGGAATCGAGCTCCGGGACAGGAATATTCAGCCTGTCGAGCACCTCGGCGGCAATGTCGTAGTCGATGGCCGCCGTGGCATCGGAAATCAGCAGATGCGTTCCCGAGGGTGCCGGGCGGATAATGATGAAGAACTCCTCATCCACATCCAACAGGCCGAACACGGCGCCAGCGCTACGCAATTCGCGCAGTTCGGTTTCGGCTGCCGCCAAATCGGTGAGCGCTCCGGCCTTCAACGACGTCACCCGCCAGTGACCCTCTTCACGAACGACGGCCACGCCGAAGCCCTCCAGGCTTTCGGCGCTGGGCCCTGCGGCCTTGGCACGTTGTGCGTCCATGGGCAATACGGTAGTGCCCCACCCCGTGTTGTGACCACAAACAAGTTGGTCACGTATGCAAACCTGATGGGATGAACGCCGCCGAACACGACCACCAACGCCCCCCGATCTGCGTACTTGGGCTCGGGCTCATCGGCGGCTCCCTGGTCCGCGCGGCCACCGCCGCAGGGCGGCACGTCTGGGGCTACAACCGTTCCGCGGAGGGCGCAGACGCCGCACGGGCGGCCGGATTCGATGCCACCGCCGATCTGGATCTGGCGTTGCGGCGCGCCCGTAACGCCCAGGCTCTCATCGTGCTCGCGGTACCGGTCCCCGCGCTGCCCGCGCTGCTCACGCGCATCGCGGAGCTGGCCCCGGAATGCCCGCTCACCGACGTCACCAGCGTGAAATCAGCTGTCCTACAACAGGTATACGAGCACGGACTGGTGCAACGATTCGTCGGCGGCCATCCCATGGCGGGGACCACGGAATCGGGGTGGAGCGCCGGAGACGCCAAGCTTTTCCGCGACGCCACCTGGGTGGTCAGCGTCGACGACGAGGTCGATCCGCAGGTATTCGCACAGGTAACACGGCTGGCCCTGGACTGCGGATCCGTCGTGGTCCCGGCACGTTCGGACGAGCACGACGCAGCCGCCGCTGCCATCTCGCACCTGCCGCACCTGCTCGCCGAGGCCCTGGCCGTCACCGCCGACGGGATCCCGCTCGCGTACTCCCTGGCCGCCGGATCGTTCCGGGACGGCACCCGAGTCGCCGCCACCGATCCGTCGCTGGTGCGCGCCATGTGCGAATCCAATCCGCACGGGGTACTGCCGGCCCTGGAAGAGGCCATGGCGCTGCTTGCGGCGACGTGGAACACCCTGAACGCCGAGAGCTCGGTAGAGCTGCTCGTAGAGGCCGGCCACGCCGCGCGACAGCGGTACGAGGCACACGAACGGTTCGACATCACCGGCATAACCCGGGAGGACGCGCAATGGCGCGAGCAGCTGGCCGAGGCCGGGCGACACGGCGGCGTGCTGCGGACCGTGCCCTAGATCCGGAGAGCCAGACCGGGGTATTCCAGCAGAAATCCCTCGTCATCGACGGTGACGGTGGTGTCTGCGACCGGCGAGACCACCTTGATGCCCTTGCCGTCATTGCGGTAGCTAATGGTGGCGGGGCTGACAACCAAATCCGGAAGGGTCACGTAGACAACGGGCAGCACCGCGCTGCCTTCCTGCTGGTAGAGGCCGGTCCGACGGATCGGAAGTGCGTTGAAGAACGGGCTGAACACCACGTCGACGTCCAGTGCTCCGTCGAAGGCGGAGCGCGTCGCGCCCTCGTGGTTCTGCACGGTCCACATGCCCTCTTCATCCCGGGCGATCGACAACTGCCGCTCCCTTTCGGCAACGGTGGTCGACAGGGACAGCCGGTTCGTGGAGCCGGTCTCGTCGGTCACCAAGTCATATGAGGCGCTGAAAGCGGGGTGAGCCTCGGACGCGCCGGCCACAAAACGGCCATGCGCACGGATACGCCGGCCCGACAGTTGGACCCGGGTGGATTCCATACGCGACGCGTCATGGGCGCGCCAGGTCAGCACGGCAGGACCGGTCGCCGCGTCGGTCTGACTGGGGTTACTCACCCGTCTACCGTAGGCGACCGCGCAAATTGAGCCCTCGTGAGCCCTTTCCGCCTCCGATCACCCCCGCTTGCGCGCGACGTAGAGCAAGTACTCCCAGTCCATCACCAGTCGTCCGTCGCCGCGATCATGTCGTCGTGCCAGCTCGACAAGCGCGTCATCGAGTTCGGCGGTCTTGCCCGCGTCATCGGCGATTGCCGTGTAGACAGCGATCGTCGGCCCGTAACAGGCCTTGAAGAAGTCGCGGAACTCCGGCGCGGTGGCGAACCTATCGACCGTCAGCATCCGCCGCTCCACGGTGACCTCGATGACCCTGTCCGCGAGGAGTCCTCGCACATGAGCTGGGTCTCCCCACAACGGGGGCGGTTGTGCGCCGGGCGGCGGAGCGGCCGCGAACGGTTTCATGGTCGCGAACATCTGGCCGATGAATCCCTGCGGTGTCCAGTTGATCAGGCCGATGGTTCCGCCCGGCCTGCAGACGCGGATCAGTTCATCTGCGCTGTCCTGATGCCGCGGAGCGAACATCACCCCGACGCAGGACAGCACGACATCGAACTCGTCGTCGCTATACGGGAGCGCCTGCGCGTCCGCTACCTGCCAGTCGATTTCGGCACCGGCGGCAGCGGCCACGGCGCGCCCCGCCTCCAGTAGTTCGGGAGTGAGATCGGAGGCCACCACCTTCGCACCGACACCCGCGGCGGGGATCGCCACGTTGCCGGATCCGGCCGCGACATCCAATACCCGGACACCGGGGACGACGCCGGACTCCTCGACGAGAATCGGTCCCAGCGGTGCAATCACCTCGGAGGCCACCGCTGCATAGTTGCCCAGCGCCCACAACGAAACTCTTTGGGCTGTCTCTGCGTTCATGTACATAACGCTAGAAGGATCAGCGCCCGCGGGCTAGTACAAGATCTGTACTGGGGCTGTTCACCGTGCAATCGGCGGCCTACCGTTCATCCATGGGTGCGTCGTACTACCAATTCTGCCCCGTTGCCAAGGCGATGGAGCTGCTCGACGAGCGCTGGACACTGCTGATCGTGCGTGAATTGCTACTCGGCAGTGAGCATTTCAACGATATTCGGCGCGGCGTGCCGCGAATGTCTCCGACGCTGCTGTCCAAGAGGCTGGACCGGCTGGTGCGTGCCGGGATCGCCGAACGCCACGACAATCGCTACGTACCCACGGACGCCGGCCGTGAACTGCGCCCGGTTGTCGAGATGCTGAGCCAGTGGGGAATCCGGTGGATCGGCGAGATCGGGGACGAGGATCTGGACCCCAAACTGCTGCTCTGGGACATGCGCCGGCACGTCATCGGCAGCGCGGTCCCCGAGGGCCGAACTGTGCTGCACTTCCACTTCGGCGACGTCACCGCAGATAAGCGGCACTGGTGGCTGGTCATCACGCCCGAGGCGGCCGATCTTTGCGATGCGGACCCCGGCTTCGACGTGAACATCGGCGTGACGGCTCAGCTGCGCAGCCTCACTCGAGTGTGGCGCGGCGACTCCGCATGGTCGGAGGCCTTGAAGTCCGGCGAGGTGACCTTCAGCGGGCCATCAGGGTTGTGCCGCGGAGTGCCGACGTGGTTCGACCCGCCCCTCTACGCCGGTGTCCCCCGCCCCTGAATAGTCGGTGAGATCGCGCGGGGCCGGTCGCAGCCGTCCGGTACCCGGGGCCGACAGCCACACCGCGAAGGCAAGGATCGCATCCAGCAGCAGGGCCAGCGCGGTCACCAGGAGGGCTCCGACCAGCGCCAGATGGAACTGCCGGACCTTGATGCCGTCGATGAGGTACCGGCCAAGCCCGCCGAGGCTGGCGTAGGCGGCAATGGTCGCGGTCGCGACGATCTGCAGGGTCGCTGTCCGCAGTCCCGACAGGATGAGCGGTAGCGCGTTGGGCACCTCGACACCGAACAGCACCTGGCGTTCTGTCATCCCCATGGCCCGCGCCGCCTCCACGACTGTGCGGTCCACGTTCGCAATGCCGGAGTAAGTTCCCGCCAGCAGTGGCGGCACCCCCAGTAGCAGCAATGCGACGGTCGGCGGAACCAAACCCAGGCCCCACAGCAGCACACCCAACAGCAGCACACCCAACGTTGGCAGCGCGCGCAGCGCGTTCACCGCACTGACTACCAGAAACGTGCCGCGACCGGTGTGCCCGATGATCAGACCTATCGGTACCGCAATGACCACCGCGGCCAGCAGGGCGATCACGGTGTACTGCAGGTGCTCACCAATCCGCGTGCCCAGCCCGCTGTTACCCGTCCAATTGGACGCGGTGAATATGTAGCCGAGCGCATCGGAGAGAAAGTTCACACTGCACCAACGGCTTTCGTCGCTCTAGTCCATGGTGTCGCAGCACGGCCAAGGACCACCAGGAGCGAATCCACGACAATGGCCAGCAGAAAGATCGCGATGATCCCGGCGACGATCTGGCTGCTCTTGTTGGCCTGGTAGCCCTCGGTGAACCAGGTGCCCAGGCCACCGATACCGATCACCGAGCCCACCGAGACCATCGAGATATTGGTGACGGCAACGACTCTCAAGCCCGCCACCAACACCGGTATGGACAGCGGAAGCTCGACCCGAACCAGGCGGGCCAATGGGCGATACCCCACCGCGGTGGCCGCGTCGCGCACCTGCGGGGCAATGGCATCGAGCGCCTCGGGCACGGCCCGGATCAGCAGCGCGGTGGTGTACAGCGTCAGCGCCACCATCACATTGGCCTCGTCGAGTATCCGGGTGGGAATGATGAGAGGTAACGCCACAAACAACGCCAGTGACGGGATGGTGAACACGACGCTGGCGATCACCGTGGTGACGCGCCGTACGGTCCGGTGCCGGTGAATCAGTGCACCACACGGAATCGCGATGGCCAATCCGATGAGGATGGGGACCAGCGACAGCCGCATGTGGATCAGCGAGAGCTGCCAGGCGTCGCCGAGATGGGTGAAGAGATACTGCATTTCACCGCTGCCCGGTACGGCGTTGCCGATCCAGCGCGACGAGCACGTCATCCCCCCGGACGCCGCCGCGCACGCGGCCGTCCTCATCGGTGGCCACGCCCAGCCCGGACGGCGAGGACAGCGCGGCATCGAGAGCCTGCCGCAGTGTCCCGTCCGGCCCGAACAACGATCCTCCCGCTATTACGCTGTCATATAACGATTTTCCGGACCGGTAGACCTCCGCCCCGGCATCGTCCATCCAGCCGAATGGCGTGCCGTCGGGATTGCAGACAAGCACCCAGCTGCGCGGGGCGAGGATGAGGTCACGGACCTCCGATTCAAAGATCTGCCTGATGTCGTAGAGCGGCAGCTCCCCAGCCTCACGGAACTGCAGGCTTCGATAGCCCCGATCGCGCCCGATGAACCCCGCAACGAAATCGCTTGCCGGGTTGGATAACACCCGTTCGGGCTCGTCATACTGCTGCAGCACCCCGCCGGGCCCGAAGACTGCCACCTTGTCCCCGAGTTTGACCGCCTCGTCGATATCGTGCGTGACAAAGACGATGGTCTTGTTGAGCTCGGCCTGTAGGCGCTGCATCTCGGCCTGCAGGTCATCGCGCACATTCGGGTCGACGGCACTGAAAGGCTCGTCCATCAGCAGGATCGGCGGGTCGGCGGCAAGCGCACGCGCCACTCCGACACGTTGTTGTTGGCCACCCGAAAGCTGCGCCGGGTACCGCCCGGCCAGTTTCGGATCAAGCCCGACCCGTTCCAAAACCTCGAGAGCAGCCTTGCGTGCGGCGCGCCGGGATTCGCCGCGCAGCACCGGCACCGTCGCAACATTGTCGACCACTCGCTGGTGTGGCATCAGGCCCGCGTTCTGGATGACATACCCGATGCCCAACCGCAGTTTGACCGGATCCACCGTCCTGACATCTGCCCCGTCGACGGTCAGAACACCGGACGTAAGGTCGGTCATTCTGTTGATCATCCGCATCGAGGTGGTCTTGCCGCATCCCGATGGCCCCACGAACACGGTGAATGAACCCTTGTCGACGTGCATGGTGAGATCGTCGACCGCGGTAGTCCCATCGGGGTACTTCTTGGTGACGTTCTCGAAGGTGATCACGTGATCAGTTCCCTATCGGTTTGTCGAAACCCTTGTCCGTCAACCATTTCTGTGCAGCTTCCTTCGGGTCGACGCCGTTGTTGCCGGATACCGCAGCGTTGAGCCTGGTGAGGTCCTCGGTGGTCAATCGCGCGGAGAGTGCGTCGAGCACCTTCTTCAACTTCTCAGATTTCTTCTGCGCGTTGACCAACGGCACCAGATTGCCTGCCGGAAACGTGAACTTGGGGTCCTCCAACACCACCAGATCATGCTCGGCGATGGCAGGCGAGGTGCTGAATATGTTGGCCGCGGTGATTGTTCCGTCCACCAACGCCCTGACCGTCGCCGGTCCTCCGCCATCGCTGATGGCCACGAAGCGCGACTCCGGAACGTCCAGACCGTAGTTCGCCTTCAGGCCGGCCAGGCCGACGCTGCGGTGCAGGAACTCCGAGGGCGCACCGACCTTAACCTCCTGCGAGTGCGCCGCAAGGTCGGCGATGGAGTGCAGATTCCATGCGTCGGCGGTGGCTCGGGTGACACACAACGTGTCGGCGTCCGAGGCCGGTGATGGAGACAGAATGTCCAGATCTCCGTCGAGCTTGCGTAGCAGCGCCAGTTCGACATCGTCGGGTTTGGTGGCGGTGGCCTCCGGATCGAAGTAGCGCAGCAGATTTCCGGTGTAATCGGCGATCAGATCGATCGAATGGTCCTTGACCGCCGGGATGTACGTCTCGCGGCTACCGATGCCCAGCTGCTTGGTGATGTGAAAGCCGTTGGTCTGCAATATCTGTGCGTACAGCTCGGCCACGGTCTTCGATTCGGGGAAGTCAGCGGAGCCGACGATCAGCGTGTTGAGGTCACCCGAAAGCGGTCCTCCGCCCAGGGGATTGGCGCTGCCGCAACCACTGAAGACAACTGCGGCCATGACGGCGGCGAGGAGTCGTGCGGCCCTGCGCATCCTTCGACAGTAACCGGGCAACCGTCACCTCGCCCGGCATTACGGTCAGGAAGATTCCGGTGGCTAATCAGTGGGGACCGTGGTTTCGGGACTTCCACCAGACCCTGCCAGGAGCTCTGGCAAATATTTGATAACCGCCTCGGCCTGCTCATCGGGAAGCAGCTGGCGAGCGAGGACATTCGCTCCGATGATCATCAACATCGTGGCGTTGGCCCGGTCGCGCGCCTCGTGCTGCCCGATCTCCGGACGCTGTGCACGCATCACCTGCGACAGGAGTTCGGCACCCGTCTCGCCGAAGCTTGCCCACAACGCCTGCCCCAATTCGGGATCGGTCCGCATCTGGCCGAGAAGCGCGGGTGCGGCCGCGATGACATCCGGGCGTTCGAAGAGTTCTGCTGTGTACGAGCAGGATTCCCGGACCCAATCGCCGACTCCCGCGGCGGCACTCATCTCCCGGGTGGGAGCGGTCCAACCGAAGACCGCCTCGAACACCAGGTGTGCGCGCGAAGGCCACCGGCGGTACAGCGCGGGCTTGCCCACGCCCGCGCGCTCGGCAATCGCAACCATGGTGGTGGCATCCCAGCCCTGTTCCACCAGGAGCTCACGCGCAGCAGCAAGCGCCTTGATGTCGATATCGGAGCTGCGGCGCCGGCCCCTGCCTGCGGGTAACTCTTCGGTATTCATTGCAAATAACGGTACACCATGTAACGTATTGAGAACGTTGAGGCGTGGGTCACAGACAGAAAGGCAGCCGATGACAGGACTTCTTTCCGGAAAAACGGTCGTGATATCCGGAGTGGGCACCGGGTTGGGACGCGAGGTCGCTCTCAAAGCGCACCAGGACGGCGCGAATGTGGTGCTCGGCGCGCGCACCCGGGAAAACCTCACGAGCCTCGCGGCCGAACTCGATGACACGGGGGCCACCGCCGCCTGGGCCGTCACCGACATCACCGACGCACAAGCGTGCCAAGGCCTCATCGATACTGCCGTCGAAAAGTTCGGCGCGGTGGACGCGTTGGTGAACGTCGCGGCCAAGGAGGACGTGTTCGGCGGCATCGAGGGCGCGGATCTGGCGCAGTGGCAGGCGATGCTCAGCACGAACGTCGTCGGCACGCTCCAACTCGTCCAGGTGGCCGTACCGGAGCTCAAGAAGAACGGCGGGTCGGTGGTCTTCATCGGTTCACAATCGGCGTTCCATCCTCAGCTGCCCCAGGCCGCATATGCGACGTCCAAGGGAGCCCTACAGAACGCCATGTATCAGCTGGCGAAGGAGCTGGGGCCGCACAAGATTCGACTCAACATGGTCGTCCCGACATGGATGTACGGGCCGCCCATCCAGCTGTACATCGGTCTGGTAGCCCATCAGCGCGGCATCACCGAAGCGGAGGTGCTGGCGGAACTGTCGGCGAAGTTCCCCCTGGGCGAGATGCCCGCCGATGAAGACGTCGCCGACGCGGTGGTGTTCTTCGCATCTGATCGGGCACGCATGGTGACCGGGCAGACCCTATTCGTCAACGCAGGAGAGTTTTTCGCATGAGTGATAAATATCCCGTCATCGTCTGGGGCACAGGGGTTGTCGGCAAGCTGGTGATCCGCGAGCTGTTGGATCATCCGGTGTTCGAGCTGGCAGCCGTCCTGGTGCACGATCCCGCCAAGGATGGCGTGGATGTGGGCACCCTGGTCGGTAGCCACCCCATTGGACTGGCGGCCACCACCGATATCGACGCCGCGTTGGGCACCGAGGGCACCGTCGCATACTTCGGGCCGACGGCGCAGTACGCACTGGAGAACATCGACAACATGTCCCGGGCGCTTCGCAGTGGGCACAACATCGTCTCCACCGCGATGACGCCATGGGTGTACCCGCAGGTATGCCCGCCCGAGATGCTGACCGATATCAAGCAGGCCTGCGAGGACGGTCAGACCTCCTGTTTTACCACCGGCATCGACCCCGGCTTCGCGAACGACCTGTTCCCGATGACCCTGCTCGGTGTCGGCGGACGGGTGGATTCAGTACTGGTGCAGGAGCTTCTGGACTATCAGTACTACAACGGTGATTTCAGCATGCCGATGGGACTGGGCGCACCCATGGACCAGCCGGCCGTACTGGAGATTCCCGAGGTACTGATCCTGGCCTGGGGCCACACCATTCCGATGATCGCCGACGCCGTCGGAGTCAAACTCGACAAGATCGATACGGTCTACGAAAAGTGGGCCACCCCAACCGCGATCGCGTACGGCGCCGAGCCCAACACCGGCACCATCGAGGCGGGGCACTGCGCCGCGGTGCGATTCGAGATCCGCGGCTGGGTGGGCGGGAAGCCGAAGATCGTCATCGAGCACGTCAACCGGATCACCAACGACACCGCGCCGCATTGGCCGCGGGCGCAGTCGGTCGACAACGACGCCTATCGCATCGAGATCAAGGGCAGTCCGAACATCACCCAGGAGACCGTGTTCCGTGACGAACGCACCGGTGACGGCGCGATCGGCGGCTGCCTTGCCACCGGGATGCGCGCCATCAACGCGATACCAGCGGTTATCGACGCTAAACCGGGCTTCCTGACGCCATTGGATCTTCCGTTGATCGCGGGCCAAGGCACTATTCGCGCCTGACCTGCGCCGAGCGTCGGCTTTTCGCGGTGTTCACGCGACTTTTTCCGCGAAAAGCCGACCCCGGGCGCTTGCAATCAGCGCCCATGTAGCAAATGATGAACTCATGACCAGCGACCCCGGTACGACTCCGGACTCTCCGGTTGCCGACACATCGATCGACATCCCCGTCGGAGAGCAGCCACCGCTGCCCGCCACGAAGCCCGCCAAGAAGGAAGACGCGGTCAAGCGGACACGTGCCGCGGCCACCTGGACCGGCGTCATCCTTGGCCTGCTGCTCCTGATTCTGCTGCTGATCTTCATCACGCAGAACATGCAGACGGTCGAGACGAGTTTCCTGGCCTGGCACCTCAACCTGCCGCTGGGCGTGACAGTGCTCACCGCCGCGGTGACGGGCGCACTGCTCACCGCGTTGGTGGGTATCGTGCGGATCGTGCAGCTGCGGCGCGCGGCGAAGAAGAACCTGAAGGCCTAAGACCCGACTACAGTTCGGCGCATGACGGCGCTGACCTGGCGTGGACGGACGATGGGGCTTGTCCGGAAGGCTCTCAAGGACAAGCCCGTACCGCTGGCTGACGCGAAGCATTTCGACGACGCCGAGGTTGTCACGATGCTGCGGATGCTCGGCATCGCGATGCTCGAGGTCGGTCAGCCCACCAACCTGGTGTTGGCCAAATTGCATGACATCGCACCGCAATACACCGACAAGGAGCTGCGGGCCGTCGTCCTGCCCACGGTGCTGATCATCCAGATCGACGGCGTCACCGGGCAGCTGGAGGTGGAGGAATCCACCCGCAGCACAGCGCAGTTGGACCAGGCCGGCCATATCGACACCATCGCCGACATGGCCGCCGCCGGGGCAATCGCGCCGGCCGAGGCCATCGCAAGAATCTACGAGATTCGCTGTTTGAAACCACGTTTCGGGACGATCCTCACCGTCATCGGGCACACCATCCTGACGCTCGGCTTCGGACTTGCGCTGGCGCCAACCTCCTCGGCACTGCCCGCCTACCTGGTATTGGGCCTGATCGTCGGCGTGCTGATGCTGGCGACCAATCCCATGCCCACCCTGGCCGCCACGATGCCCGCCGTGGCCGCTTTCGTGGTGACGGTGATCAGCACCTTCATCGTCGCGAATGTCCCCAGCGAGGGTTTGGCCCGAGTGGTGGCGCCGGCCCTGATCGCCGTACTCCCCGGGGTGACGCTCACCATCGGGGCGCTGGAGCTGACAAGTACCCAGCTCATGGCCGGGTCGACCCGCATCGTGTACGGCATCGCACAGCTGATGCTGTTGGCGTTCGGCGTGGTGATCGGTGTGAAAGTGGCTGGGCCACCGGAGCCCTCTTCACTGGGGCCTCCGCTGGGCAGTTGGACGATCGCGCTCGCGGTACCGGTGATCGCGGTGGGGTTCTACCTGTACAAGTCCGCACCACGCGGATCGCTCATCTGGCTGATTCTGGCGATCGGCGTCGCCATGCTGGGACAGCGACTCGGCGGCTTATTCCTGGCACCGGCGATGACCGGCTTCATCGGGGCGGTCGCCGTGGTCCCGTTTGCCCTGTTCGCCGCGCGATTCAAGGGCGCGCCTTCGGCAATCGTGTTGCTGCTGGCCGCTTTCTGGTGTCTGGTACCGGGTGCGTTGAGCTTCGTGAATGTCAGCGAGGTCGCCGCCACCGGACATGCCAACCTCACCGCGCTGCTCGACACCTGCATGGCGATCTTCTCGATCGCGCTGGGACTTCTCGTGGGGGCGAGCCTGCACCGCGGTATGCGCTACGCGCTCACCATCAGTCGGTAGCGTGCTTCGCCAGTTCGATCCGGGCCACCACACCGCGATGCACCTCGTCGGGGCCGTCGGCCAGCCGCAGCGCGCGAGCGTTCACCCAGGCCGCCGCCAACGGGAAATCATTGGAAAGTCCACCACCGCCATGGATTTGGATCGCCATGTCGATGATCTGCTGGGCCATGTTCGGTGCGGCCACCTTGATCTCTGAGACCGCCGATAACGCACCCATGATGCCGACGGTGTCCAGCAACCAGGCGGCATGCAGTACCAGCAGGCGAGTCTGGTTGATCGCGATGCGGGCGTCGGCGATGCGCTCGCGGTTCCCGCCCAAGTTCACCAACGGTTTTCCGAACGCTGTGCGGTCCAGTCCGCGCCGGCACGCGTGTTCCAGCGCCACCTCGGCCAAGCCGATCAGGCGCATCGCATGGTGCACGCGGCCTGGCCCGAGCCGTCCCTGGGCGATCTCGAATCCCTTGCCCGGTCCCGCGATAAAGGCATCCACGGGCAGGCGCACATTTTCGAAGGACATCACGCCGTGTCCGCCCGGCTCGTCGTAGAACCCCATCGTCGGCAGCATCCGTTCGATGGTGACGCCCGGGGTGTCCATCGGAACCAGCACCATCGAGTGGCGCGCGTACCGATGCGCGTCGGGGTCGGTCAACCCCATGAAAATGATCACCTTGCAATCGGGATGTCCGACACCGGTGCTCCACCACTTGCGGCCGTTGATCACCACCTCATCACCGTCGACGACGGCTGTGGCGGCCATGTTCGTCGCATCGGAGGACGCGACATCGGGCTCCGTCATACAGAAGGCAGACCGGATATCACCCTCCAGCAGCGGCTCGAGCCACACTTCCTTCTGTTCCTGGCTGCCGTACCGGTGCAGCACCTCCATGTTCCCGGAATCCGGTGCGTTGCAGTTGAACACAGTGGGCGCGAAGAGTGATCGGCCCATCTGCTCGGCCAACGGCGCGTACTCGGAGTTGGACAGCCCGCCGCCCAACTCCGGATCTGGCAGGAAGAGGTTCCACAACCCCGCCGCGCGCGCCTTCGCCTTCAACGCGTCCAACTCCGCAGGAACGGCCCAGAGCTCTGCCGTCGTACCGGCGCGCGCACCCAGCAGCTGGTCATGATGGGCCAGCACCGCGCGTTCCACCGGCATGATCTCCGCGTCGATGAACTCCCGGACGGCGGCGGTCAGTTCAGCGGCGCGGGCAGAGGGGGCGAAGTCCATCTGTCCGATGCTAGGGCGGTTGACCCGGCACGTGACAGACTTCGGCACATGAGCATGCGCCGAGCCTCGGTACTGACTCTCATCACGATGACCGTCGGCGGGGTTATCGGCATCATCGTGTCCCTCATCCTGAACGTCTTCGTGTTCGATGAGTACGACGCCTATGGCGAGGTGAAGATCCCGGGCAACACCCGGCTGGAACTGCCTGCCGGCGAGGTGACCGTCAGCTTCCACTCCTGGGTGTCCGGTGACAACGGATTGCTCATCCCCCAGCTCGGTCTGTCCATCTTTCCGCCGGATGGGGTGGCAGAACCACAGGTGCGCGAAAGCATCGGAAGCTCGACAACGGTGAACGGCGACGCCCGCCGTCGAGTATGGGTGGCGCAGATCCCCGCCGCAGCTACGTACGAGGTGCAGGTCGACGGCGAGGTCAACGGATTCGTCAATCCACGCCTCGCGTTCGGACACGGAAGCCCATATTGGCCTCTCACCTGGGGCTTCGCCGGACTACTCGGCGCCGCGGCGCTGGGCTGGATCGCCTATCTGCTGACGAGATCACGGGCTGTCCGTCCAACGCCCCCGGTAACCGTGCAACCGGCCTCGTCCTATGAACCCACTGGCGACGGCATTCGCATTGAGCAACTCAAATCTCTTGCTGCCCTGCGTGATTCCGGCGCACTGTCCGAAGCCGAGTTCGAGGCGGAGAAGCGGCGACTCCTCGACGGCGGCTAGTCGATACGATTCCTTGTATGGGCGTCATCTACCTGGTCCGGCATGGTCAGGCTGCCAACTACTCCAGCAGCCCCGACAGCCCGTTGACCAGCGCCGGACAGCGACAGGCCGACACCGTGGCGGCCGAGCTCGCCCGCCGCGGCCTGCACGGAACCCGGCTCCTGCACGGTGGGATGAAGCGGCAACGGCAGACCGGCGAGGCCATCGCGATCGCACTGGGATCCGAGCCGCAGCAGGACGACCGGTGGGATGAGTACGACTACAAGGAGATTGTCGGCAATTCGCGGATGCGTCGCCTGGCGTCCGTCAACACCGTCAAGAGCCTCGCCAAGGGTGACACCCAGGCAATTCTGGAAGACGGCCTGGCGAAATGGGCAAGCACCGATTCATCCGGTGGATACGCAGAGAGCTACACGCGCTTTCAGCAGCGCGTGCTGGCCGCCATGGCCGATGCCGCCAAGCGCGACGGTGACACCGTGGTGGCCACCTCCGCCGGTGTCATCGGAATGATCGTCGCGGACCTCTGGGCCACGGAAAGCAGCGGGCGCGTATCGAATTGGCTTACCGCACAACGTGTCGTCATCAACTCGTCGATCACCTCATTGGTCAACGGCAAGCGCGGCCTGAGCCTGCTCGCCTTCAACGACCACACCCATCTGATCGGTGACGGCGGCAACCGGGATCTGGTGACTTACCGCTAATCCTCGTTGGCGCACGGGGACGACGCGGTGACCACATACACGTGGACCCCGTTGCCTCGTACGTCTTCACGTGCGCTCACGATATAGCCGGCATCATCACGATAGGTCCGGCTGTTCTGCGACTCGGGCTCGGGCCGCTTGCTTTCTTGACGGCTAAATCCCTTGCTGGACAGTGATTCTAGGCGATCCAGCACTCCCGAGATCAACTCCGGAGTGGGGTCGGCGAAATCGCGTTGTAGACGCAACCACCACGGCGGGCCTTCCGGGAGAGCCGAGTTGTAGCTTGTGCGGCAGCCCATCCGCTCGATGTCGTTGACACCCGGCTGCACCTTCTCCGCCGTGACGAACGACAGATTCTCGACCGTGACCCGCAGCGCATCGGACATCTTTACCGACGTAGGTTCCATGCTCTTCCTGTCTCCTTGCTCGCTGTCCGCACCGGGATTGCACGAAACCGCAACCAGCATCGTCAGTCCCGCCATCGCGCCCGTCCATGCGCGCCTCATCGAATCTGCACCTTCCGGCCTAGACCGGGATTGTCTGTGACATGCGGATTGCCGTAGGGGTCTTCCCATTTGGGATTGGTCGGCAGCGTGAACGGGCCGATCTTGGCCCCCGACAACCACTGATCTCCGTACGCCTTGGCGATGTCCTTCACTGATTCCTTCAAGCTGCTGTCGTCTCCGAGGTTGATATCGACATTGTTCGACTCGATACCGCGTTCCACATAGGTGGTCACCTCGCCGCCCTTGATCACATTCGCCATGTTCTGGAACGCATCGGACTTCGGATCGTCCCAGTAGCTGCCGTGCCCGTTGGGGCCGAACACCACCTCACCGGGATGATTCTTGTTGTCATCGCTGTAGTAGCCGGTATCCAGACGGGTGACCCCGGGAATCGAATCCGGATCTCCGCCAAGCGGATTACCGGCATGCGGATTACCGATATCGCCGTCCGGAGCCCGCGGAATGACCGGCGGAAGGTCCAGATTCACTCCCGGGAACGGGGAGAATCTCGCCGGGATATCGCTGTCCCGCGGAGCAAGTTGCGCGGCACCGATGAGGTCGCCGGGAGCGGTCATGGAGAACCGCTGGACATTCGGATTGGGGTCGTGCCACTCGGTGCTGAGGATGCCGGTTCCGGCAGAAGACGCGTACAGCACGCGGTCGGCGCGTAGGCCCATCTGTTCGGCAGTACCGACGATGGATCCGCCATACGAATGCCCGATGTAGGTAGTGGGCGTGCCAGGCGCATGGCGGGCGACCTCCGCGTCGAGCTCCTTGCCGAACGAGACGAGCTGCGGTGCCATCGCCAAGCCGTACGACGGGTCGGTCGCCTTGTCCAGCCCCTGCGGAAAATCGTTCTCCATATAGAGGAAGACCGGCGACCCGCTCTGTTTAGCCAGATTGACGGCCGAGTCGTGGTTGTTCCTACTGCCGTTGAGGTTAGTGTTGGTACCAGGGACATAGACGCCGACACCCGGCGCCCCGGGTTTCAGGTCGCCGATCTGTTCGATCATCCGGCCGTTGCCCTCCGTGGAAAACATGACGAACTTGCGATCGACCTTGAAGTCGGCGGGAGAGCCTCCGGCAGGAATCGTCGCGAACGGGTCATCCATGGGTTCGAGCATCGCCTTGAGCTGATCGACCCGCGCCTGATTGGGTGACGGGTTCTGCAACTCGTCGGTGAGAGCGTTCCTGATGTTGATCTCGTTGGCGTCCGCGCGAACATCGAAGGGCACCCCATTGGTGTTCCCCATGAATTCCGGGTCGGCGATGACCATCTGATGCACCGTCTCGGGCGGCAGCCCTTCCAGGAATGCGCGGCGCTCCTCCTCGGACATGCCCCGGACCCGGTCGACGAGTGCGTCGGGATCGATCTTCTCCCCCGTCGGCAACGTGACATCCTGCTGCCCGTCGCGCATGGCCTCCAGGTCGTTGACGGCCTCCCGCAGCTTCCTGCCGTACATCTCGTCCAGTCGCGCCACCTCGTCGAGACCCGACTGAATCCTGCGCTGGTGATCGGCTGCGGCCTGCGCCTTCGCAGAATCCGGGTGGCTGACCTCTCCGGCGTCGGTAACCGTGAACCCTTCGGAGACAGCGGCGTCCACGTCCTGAAGCGTGTATTCCTTGGCGTGCTTGAGCGTTCGCCCCGCGTCCTCGGCGTCATCGGACAACCGGTTCAGGGCATTGCGGACCTCACGACCGTGGTCCAGCTCCTGGTCGACCTTGGCCCGGGCCGCATCGTGCGTCTTGCCAAACCAGCCCGAGGCATCGTTGAACACGCGGTCGCACGAGTCCAACGACGCATCCAACGTCCGGGCGTTGTCGCGGGCGATGTCGGCGGCCTTACTGAGCGCATCGAGATTCCAGCCCCTGAGCGCACTGATCGCCGGGCGCATCAGCGTGGCCTGAGCGCGTCGATCGACGTAGCAGTCTTCTCGTCCTGCGCCGTCGCGTTGGTGGCGAAGGTATCGACGAGCCCTGCCATATCCGAGAACCGGCGGGCGATCGAGGACATCGCCTTGATACCGGGTGATGCGGTATCGCGGATGGCGGCCAGTACTTCGCTTCCGGAACCCGAGGCGTCCTGAAATGAGTTCCACGGCATGTCGTTGATGTGCAGTGTCTCGCTCAACCACGTCTTGGAAATGGCCGCGAGCTCCTCGGTCCGGACTCCGAACTCGTCGCTCATGATTCCCCTCCGCTAACTCCTCATCGGTGACTCTATCGAGTCAGACGTTCGGAGACGCGGATCGGTTTCATGCTTGTGCAGAAAGAACCAAATCGGCAGCCTTCTCGCCGAGCAACACCGACGGAGCATGCGTGTGCCCGCGGATGAGGCTCGGTATCACCGATGCGTCGACCACCCGCAGACCCTGCACACCGCGCACGGTGAGATCCGGAGCAACCACGCTGGCCTCGTCTGTCCCCATCCGGCAGGTAGCGACGGGGTGATAGAGGGTGTGTGAGTTGTTCTCCAGCGCGGCGACGAGTGTCTCCTCCAGGTCGTCGCTGGGGTTCCTCGGCCGGAGAATCTTGCCGAGTATCGCGCGCATCGATGGCGTCTCGGCAATGCGCGCGGTGGTCCGCAGTCCGAACATCATGGCGGCGCGGTCCTGCCCGGCGGCATCGCTCAGGTAGCGCGGATCGATGCGCGGCTTGGCCAGCGGGTCCGGTGAGGTGAGGGTGATTTCGCCGCTGCTCTCCGGTTTGAGCAGGATGGGGCCCATCACGATGGCGTGTTCGGTGGCCTCGCCCAGACCCTCGTCGAAGAACGGCGCGGGTGCGAAGATCAGCTCCAGGTCGGGTAGTGCAAGATCGGCCCGACTGCGCAGGAATCCGTACGCTTCACCGACATTCGAGGTGAGCATGCCGCGATGGCGCAGGAAATAGTTGGCGAGCTGCAGCGGCTTCTCCGCCCCGTAGAGCGAGTCCGCCTCGACCGCATAGCCCACCGGGCAGCACAGGTGATCAAGCAGATTCTGGCCGACCTGCGGGGCATTGACAACCACCTCGATACCGAGCTCGGCAAGGCGCTTGGCATCGCCGATTCCCGAAAGCATCAGTAGCTGAGGGGTATTGATGGCACCACCACTCAGAATCACCTCGCGCCGGGCTCGCACGGTATGCGTGATGCCGTCACGCACGTACTCGACGCCTATGGCCCTGGTGCCGTCGAAGAGCACCCGGCGTACCTGGGCCTCGGTGACGATGTTCAGGTTGCGCCGTCGCAGGCCGGGTTTGAGGTAACCGTCCGCGGTACTCCACCGGCGGCCGCCGCTCTGACACACCATGGTTTCCGAGAACCCCTTGGGTTCAGGAGTATTGGCACGCTCGACATCAAACCCGGCCTCTTTGACGGCCTCCAGCCACGCCGCGGTGCTGGAGCGGGGGCTGCGCTGTTTGGAGATCTTCAGCGCACCCTCGGTGCCCTCGTCACTCTCGGTCGCACCTTCCACCGTCTCGATGCGCTTGAAGTAGGGCGCGACATTCGCGAAGGACCATTGGTCGCCGGCAACCGCCGCCCAGTCGTCGTAGTCGGCTGCGAATCCACGGACCCACATCATCGCGTTCATCGAGGATGAGCCGCCCAGTGTTTTCCCTCGCGGCCAATAGATCTGACGGTTGTTCAGCTGGGGCTGCGGCTCGGTGAGGTAGTCCCAATCGACATCGCTGCGGAACAGCTTGGAGAAAGCAGCGGGAATATGGATTCCCATGTCCTTGTCCTTGGGTCCCGCTTCCAGCACCAGCACCTGGTCGTTGGTGCGTTCGGAGAGCCGGGTGGCCAGCGGCGCGCCAGCCGATCCCGCACCCACGATGACGTAGTCAGCTGCCAAATCCTCAACCATGTGGGGGACGGTAGCGGACTGGACACCGCGTCGGGAAGCTTCTGGTACGCGATGTCCCAGGTGCGACCGCGATGGTCACCCGATAGAGCTCAGGGGTACACCCGGTAGCAATTCGTCCCGCCGATACCGAGCACGTACACGGTGTCGCAGCGCGTGAAGCTGCCATCGGGGGCGAAGTCAGATTCACAGACGCCGCCACCGTTGCCCCACACCACAACGTTTCCGCACGGAGCCGCCGCGGCCGGACCAGCCAGCGCGACGCCCCCCGCCGCCAATACGGCGGCGATACCCACTGAGGCCAGTAGTTTGCGCATGTCAGTTGCCTCTTCTTCATGCTCCCGGCCTCACCATGACGCCGGATGTACCCATAGAACGTTTCCACTTTTGGAAAAGTTTCCTCAAATGGAATGTTTGTTACTATGGCCACATGCCACCGACCAGCGGCCTGCGCGAGCAGAAGAAGTCAGAGACCAAGCTGGCATTGAGCCGCGCCGCCCTGGAACTGGCGCTGGACCGGGGCGACCTGGCGGCAGTCACGGTCGACGAGATCGCGGACGCCGTGCGCGTCTCCTCACGCACCTTTCGCAACTACTTCACCAGCAAGGAAGACGCCGTCTTGTTTTCGTTGCGGGGCATCGAGGACAACGCCGTCGGGCTGCTGCGTCAGCGCCCTGGCGATGAGCACGTCTTCGATTCCCTGGAAGCAGTGATGCTGGACCTGGCGACCTCCGAGGCCTTCAGCACCGCCGTCGCCGTTACCCGGTTGTCGGCGCAAAACCCGGGCTTGGCAGCGCATGACGCGGCCCGCTCCGACGATGTGGGCACCGTTGTCCTCGCCGAAGTCAGTCGGCGCACTGGGCTAGATCCTGATGTCGACCTGTATCCGCGACTGGTCTGCAACGCCGCCTACGCGGTCCTGGGGACGGTCATCCAACTGGCAGTCTCCGATTCCGCGCTGCCGAGAGATCCCGGAGAGCTTGTCGCCCAGGGATTTCAGCGGCTTCGCGACGGGCTGGCTGATCAGCCGCGCGGCTGATCCAGCAGTTTGGCGATGCCGTACAACTCGGTCTCCTGAATCTCTTTGACGACCCGCAGCAGAATCCGTTCATCGAGGTCATCGAGGTTGACGCCTCGGTTCGTCACCGTCAGCAAGGTGCCGCCTTCATGCTCACGGAAGGCCACCTGGCGCGTCCATCGGGCTGACTGACCTGCGGACGCCTGAGCCAGCAGGCCCAGAGTCAAATGCTCGTAGGGGACAGCGTCGAGAAACTCAACCTCGAACACACCATTGAACCGCGTGCCCACCACGGGGACGGTGGTCATCGTGAACGTGCTCCCCACGCTGACGTCGGCCGGCGGGGTGTCAGGCTTGCCCCACCACGATGCCGGATCGACGAGGGCCGACCACACATCATGGGGAGGGTGCGGGAAATACCGTTGAACCTGTGTCATTGCTTCTCACTCACTCGTGAAGAAGTCCTGGTGCGCCCGAAGGGATTCGAACCCCTAACCTTCTGAGATATTCGTTCGTTCATGTGAGTTCACTCGAATCTGTAAAAGTATTGTGGCGCATAGATTTACGAGATCTTGTATTCGCTACTGTCTATCAGCGTTCAGGGAGATTCGCGGACGTTTGTATCAGGAAAGTGACAACTCAGGTATCAGCCCTGGGGGCGCTGGCGTCCGCTCTCATCTGGGTTGAGGAATCGCCACCGGGCGGTCTGGACCGCTTTGGCGGTGCGGCCCAGTTGCAAGGCCGCGTCCACAACCCGGACCTCAAGATCGCAGGCGATGTCTGTGTCCTCGGGTATCCAGCGGGCACCGAAGCGGTTCGCGGTTGGCCGGGTGACATCCTGCATCCGTTGGCTGAACTCCCGTGCCCGCGCCGCATCTTCTTGCGGATCGATGGTGCGTTCACGGAATTGCCGGCCAAAACCCTGACAAGGCTCGCAGGTGCAGCCATGGAACCGCCACGCCAATAGTGTCCCGTGCGCATCGGCGGGCACCTGGCGGCCATAGCGGCGCCGCGCGTAATAGACCGTCCCGAGTGAGCGGTTCAGGCGTTGGGCGACCTCGGCAGTGGACAGAGATTCATCCAACAGCACCTCGATATCAGCTGGCGTCCAGCGCCGTCGCCTATCTGATTCACCGAGCGGCCACGCGAATACAGCGCCCGTGCCGAACGCACGGCCCCAACAGTTCAGCCTAGTTGCTTGGCGGCCTGCGACATCGTCAACGACCGGTCTAAGGCCACCGCCAGCTCGGCGTCAGACCAACTCTGTGGGGCGCGACGCTTGCCGGGATTGGGCACATTCTCGGCGTAGGCGATACGGGCCTGCTCCACCGCAGAGATCGACCGACCCAACTGTTCGGCAACCTGACGTGCGGTCAACGACCGATCACGCAGCACCGCGAGGTCATCGTCTGACCATCGCCGCATTCCACGTCGCCCAGCCACAAGGCTAGAAGTCTACTTCTGTGTCTCCGTACAGATCGTGAACTTACGCACCGCATGCGGGAAACCGCCCGTAGGACCGCACCCCGCGTTCGTGGTGGTGTTCAAGATGACCTTCAGCGGTTTTTCGCGGTTCGGCTTCGACGTGTCATCGCAGGCTGCGCGGACCGCCGTCACCTTCCCGATGCTCAGGCAATCGTTAGCGCTCCATGCGAAATCCAGGCAGGCCGTGAACTGGCCCTCGTCGGGGTTCATGTAGAACTTCTGCGCCACATCCGCCGGGCACTGATCAGGTACAGACACCCGCTGAATCACCTTGAAGCCATTGGTCGGTGAACCACAATCGACCGTCTTCAAAGTGGCGTCATTACTCGGGCCCTCGAAGCTCACGCAGGCACCTACTGGGGCGATAGATGCACCTGGAATGCCCGCAGGTTGCGGGGGAAACTGACCCGAAATCTGCTCGAAGGAGACACCGGGCAACAAAGCGGTCGAAGATACTGCTGCGGGTTCAGCTTCGTGCTGGGCACATCCAGCTAGGGCCACGGCCGCGATGACCGCTAGGCCGACCGCACTAATTAGTCTTGGATTCACCATCGAGCTCCCCCGCACGCTTGGTTTTTACTGCGTCACGAATTCCGAAAACGCCGACAATTAGCGCAATGATGCCAAATGCGAATACCGGATTCTCATAATGAATCAACGACCAACCCGCCAGAGCTGCGATGGCCAAGGCGAAAAGCGCCGCAGCAATACGCCCCTCGAACGATAACGCTGCCTTACGAAAATTATTCATGTCTATCGCCTTCAGTTCATTGGCTTCATGTTGTTGGTCCATTGCCCGAATGCCCAAACACCTATCGCGCCGACGACCCCGGTGACGGAACCGCCGACACAGCCAAATGCGGCTCCAGGACCAGATAACACACCTGCAGTCGCGAGACCCGCCACCGCGCCGCCAACTGCGCCCGTGCCACACCCTACGACAGCACCTTCGGCGATTTTCTCCCAGGGGAACTTGTCCTTTTCCTCTTGTTTCAGCCTCGCAAACTCATCACGAGCGATTTGCTTTGCCTCTTCCCGTTGCTCTGGGGTCAGCGAGGATGGCTTTTGCGCCACGTCGGAACAGCCTTGTGGGCAGTTCGGGTTAGGTGTCGGCGGCGCCGGTTCCAGCTTCGGATCGAACCACCAGATTGGGCTACGGCCACCGCCACCCACGAGGACAGGAGCCGTAGAGGCCGCCGTGGTAGCGGCGGTAGTAGCCAACTTGACCGCAGCGGCCTGGCACTGCTGCTTCTTCTGGTCCAGCTGCTGGGTGCTGTCGTCCTGCTTATTCTGCGGCTGCTGAGTCTGCGTCGGCGCCTGACTCGGCTGCTGCTGTTGCGGCTGCTGGCCCTGCTGAGGCTGGTTCCCCTGTTGCGGCGCTTGATAATCGGGGTTCGCTTGACCGGGGCCCTGGGTGAAGGGGGTGGCCGTCTGATAATTTGGCGGCTGGGTCCCATGTGCGGGTTGCTGTGCCTGCTGGGGCTGCTGCCCGGCCTGTTGGCCTGGAACCTGTTGCGCACCAGGCGATCCCGTGTTATAGATCGAGACCCCGTTGTCCTGGTTCAACGGCGGCTGGTTGTTACCACCCTGATAATCAGGCATTGAGCTGGGCATTTGAGGCGGCTGGAACTGCTGGCCCCCGTCCATACCTGGCCCGCCGGTGGGTCCGCCCGGACCTGTCGGATCTGCGGCGGCGGTCTGCACCGTCGAAAAGCCACTGCCAGGCATCGCGTGGTCGCTAGCCACCTTCGCGCCACCGATGGCAAGCGCCGCGATGGCCACCACCGCCGATGTCCTACGCAAACCTGACGACATGCGCCAACGATCGCTCATAACCACCTGTAGATGCCCCTCCCGATACTTGCTGCACGCGAACCACCCATGCAGCTGCTGTGAGGATCATGACAGAAGACCTCAGGTTATGTCTAGGTCGCAAGGTAATCGATGTGTTTGCTGAACCAATCCCCCGGGTCGTATGTCCGCGTCGAACTAATCGGTAACCCACAGCGACCTCGCAATATCGCGACTGCGCGACACCAGTGTCGACGGGAGAACCTGACCATGAAACTGAATTAGCTACTGGTTTGATCCGCCTGCGAAATCCGCCGCCTGTACACCTTCTCGGGCGGGATCGGGGCCGGATTGAGGTTGTTGGGCCCGCCCCGGCCCCGCAGTTGAGTCCCTGTTTCGGTGAGCGCATCGTGGACGTAGCCGTAAGAGTGCCCATGGGCAGCGGCCAGGGTGCGGATACTGGCGCCCGCTTCGTACGCCACCTTCAAGTCGGTACGTTCCTGCGCGCGCTCAGCCCCGTACGTTTTCATTTGCCCCCTCGATACTTGACCGCCTGCATGGACGAGCCTAGAGCGGGGGCGACGGAGCACCGCCGCGTCCTCAAGTAACTGGGCGGCTCTGGGCGACCAAACACTCGATCGACTTTCTCGATGATGGCGAGCGCGAGATTTGAGGCAGCGACAAGCTGCCTGGGGTTGGGCGCATGTATCGGCATCGTGACTCCATAACGCTCAATGCGGTGCGCCGTATCAATGGAGTTCACAGCGACAGACCAGAGGAGCGAGTGTGCATATCCACTCATGAACTGCCACGTGCTCAAAAGGTTTGGGGCTTCGATGACATCACCGGCATGCCCCACCACCGCCGTGTCCGAGTGCCATATCTTGGTGGGGTCGGCGCTGTCGGGGCGGTAGTTCCTGTATTTCTTTAGGCTTCGCTCTTCGCTCTCTAAAATGTTGGCATGCTTAACAATTGACTCTTGTAGAGAAGTCATTTCTTCAAAGAAGTTTGGATTCATTGACGCGTTGCCGGTGAAGTATGAAGTCAGGCCATCTATGTTCTTGAACGCAAACCGCAGTACCCGTGCACGCCGCACATTCGGGTCATTGTCGTTAAGCATCCACAGCGCGAACGAAGCCCCGGTGAGCGAGGTTCGAATGAGGGAGTTTTCGGCGTAGAGGTGCTGAGCGCCAACAGTATTCAGAGTATCTGCAACGAGCCCCAAGTTGTCGAGCGCGGACTCAAGCGGCACTCGCACAAACTGCTGGACAGATTGAGAAACAGGTACCGTATGCAGATACTGGTTGTCGTTTTCAATCGGCGACGCTATCGCGCCTTGGAATGGCACAGACTGTAGCTGGTCCACATCATGACGAATACGAACGGACAACTGTCGATAGTCGCCTTCGCTTGGTGGATTGTCACTCATAGCAAGATCATGCGCTCCGAGGCCACGTCGTAGGACTAAACGCTCGAAGGGATCCACGCGACACTCCACCCGCTCTAGCATCCAACGCTATGACGATCACAGCTGCTCGGCAGCGCAATGCTGTATCAGGGGGAGTCGCGTTGGGCCTTTGGATGCTAGGCCACCACGAACTCCCGAACGAGAAACAGCGGATCGACCTTGCATTCGATTACGTGTGGCGAGACTGGCCCGCGCAGTACCGTGACGAGTTCCCACGTGTCAGCGCGGACCTTCGCGCCGAACTTCCTGGCAGCTTTGTGATGACGCGCGCCGACAAAGGACAGAAGACTGCGGGTCTCTTCTTCTGGGAATTTACGGGTCCCTCATTCACGATCACATGCCGCAACGAAGACTGGAACCGCAACGACCCCGCAGACGTTGCTCGCGCAGTCGAGAGCCTCAGCGGAGCTGTATCTATCGCCGGGTGGACGGCGCTCGCACAGGCCTTCCTCAACCGCTTCCACCCAACTCCGTGACGAACACCTAGCTGCCGGGCTTGGTGGAAGATGCGGTGAATATAGAGCCGCCTATGCCATGAGGTGCGGCCACGCGGCGTCGCGTGGAGCGGTCCAGCGAGAAGTCTGCCGAAGACGCGCGCCGAATCCTACAGCGGCACTTGAATAATCGCCGCACACCCCTTTCAGGGCAGCTGATAACGGAAAAGACCGCCCTGGCTGACTTGTTCGACCTGTGGATCGAAGTGAAGGCAGCCGAGGACGGCGTTTCACAGCAGACGGTGGATCAGTACCGGGCGGTGTGGAGAACCCACGGTGAAGCCCAGTTGGGCTCCCTACGGGTGACTGAGCTGCGCACCCAGGCAGCGCACAACTACCTACAGAGCATGGGCGCTACGACACAAGCCAAGCGGCTGCGCACGGTGCTTTCGGGGATGTTCTCGATGGTGGTCAGATTCGATGTCCTGCCTGTGAACCCAATGCGCGAGGCGAAGCCAGTCAAGACGACGCGCAAGCCAACTCGGGCGGCCACGGCAGCAGAGTTCCAGCAGATCCGCGGGGCAGTTCAGGCATACGCCACCCGGAAGGGGGCCGGGCCACGTCCCGGCCGACTATTGCCAGCATTCGTGGACATGCTGGTCGCGACTGGCTGCCGTCCCAGTGAGGTGCTGGCGACCAGATGGGCGGAAGTCGATCTCCTCGCCGACCCCCCGGCGATGACGATTACCGGCACGTTGATCGACCACGGACGCATCACGGGCAAGCCGCTCCATCGGCAGGACCAACGCAAGCACGGTGCACCCCCGCACACGGTTGTCCTACCTCGGTTCGGCGTTGAGACCCTGACAGCCCTCGTCGGGGAATCGGGAATGGAAGGCCCCGTCTTCGCCAACCGTGACGGCGGATGGATGAGTCTGGCCAACATGCGCCGGGCACTACGTGCGGCCCTCCCTGACGAACTCAGTTCGGTGACGCCGCAATCATTTCAGTCGTACGGTCGCCGCGGTGGTCCGCGACGCCCACGGACCCGACAAGGCACAGCAGCAGAGCTCACTACCTCGAACGTCAAACTCGCGGTCCCGATGTACGTCAGGCTCTGGAGCGGTACGCCGAAAGTGGCGGCTGAAAGTATCAGGAAAGCGACAAGCCACCGGCGTGTTGCCGAGGGCTTGAGACACCGTCCTCACTAATAGATGGTGCGCCCGAAGGGATTCGAACCCCTAACCTTCTGATCCGTAGTCAGATGCTCTATCCGTTGAGCTACGGGCGCGTACTATTCAATTGTTGCAGGTCAACAGGTTTGGCCTGCAGACCGACGCGGAGGCGAGAGGATTTGAACCTCCGGTCCCCCGTAAAGGGGACAACTCATTAGCAGTGAGTCCCATTCGGCCGCTCTGGCACGCCTCCTGAACTTCCCGAGCGGTACTCCGAACCCATAAATGGATTCAGAACCGCCGAGGGCACAGAGTACAGGCCCGCGCGGCCGGAAGGCAAAGCCGTTGGTCGTCATCCGGCCCAACATGCACCGATAGTCTGATGGCCGTGTCTGATCCTCTTCGCGCACGCGGCTCATCGGTACCCGCGCGACTACGCCCCGAGCTGACCAAGCTGCCGGCGTACACCCCGGGCCGCACCGTCCCCGGCGCCATCAAGCTCGCCAGTAATGAGACCGTGCACGGACCACTGCCCAGCGTGCGCGCAGCCATCGTCGAGGCCACCGCACAGATCAACCGGTACCCCGACAACGGGTACGCCGAGCTGCGCTCGCACCTGGCCAAACACGTGGACATGCCACCCGAGCACATTGCGGTGGGATGCGGATCGGTCAGCCTGTGCCAGCAGCTCGTGCAGATCACCGCGACGGTGGGCGACGAGGTGCTGTTCGGCTGGCGCTCCTTCGAGACGTACCCACTGGTGGTGCGTGTCGCCGGCGCCACCCCGGTTCAGGTTCCGCTGACCGACCACACCTACGACCTTGATGCCCTGGCGGCCGCAGTGACGGACGCCACCCGGCTGATCTTCGTCTGCAACCCGAACAATCCGACCGGCACCGTGGTGCCGCCTGCCGATCTGCGGCGGTTCGTTGAGACGGTGCCGGCCCATATCCTCATCGCGATCGACGAGGCCTACATCGAGTACGTGCGCGAGGGATTCACCGATAGTGTCACACTGGTTCGCGAACACCCCAATGTGGTTGTGTTGCGCACCTTCTCAAAGGCTTACGGTCTCGCGGGCCTGCGGGTGGGCTACGCGATCGGTGATCCTGACGTAATTGCCACGCTGGGCAAGGTGTACGTGCCGTTCAGCGCATCCAGCCTCGCTCAGGCCGCGGCGGTGGCCTCCCTGGGCGCCGCCGAGGAGCTCCTCGCCCGGACCAATGATGTTGTCGCCGAGCGCACCCGGGTAACCAACGCACTCCGGGAGGCCGGGTACGACGTACCCCCCTCGCAGGCAAACTTCGTGTGGCTACCGCTGGGCGAGCGCTCGACCGAGTTCGCGCAAGCCTCCGCAGAGGCTCGAGTCATCGTGCGCCCCTTTGGAACCGACGGCGTACGGGTCACCGTTGGGGCACCCGAGGAGAACGACGCCTTCCTCGAGTTCGCGCGCGCCTGGCGCTAGCTGACCCGCGAAAGTTGCGCGGCTTCGGCCCATTCGACGGTGAGTTCCACGACCTCCCGCGCGCCTGGGAGCACCAATGCCAGCGGGGTCAACGGCCCCTCGGCCACTCCGGTGAGTACGCGGGCGGTCGCTAGCGGGTCGACCACCGAAACCGTCACCGTCGCAACGTGCTCCGCGGGGCGCACATAAAAGCGCGTACCCGAGTCCACCAGTCCCGTGAGCTCGGCCCCTGAGATATCCATCGCCTTGGCACCCTCGGAGAGCGAAACCAGAACCGGACGGTGCGACTCCACCACGAACGGCCCCATCAGGCCCGCGGCCATCACCGCCTGCGAGTCATCGATCACAGGGGGATGGTCCACCTGACCGGCGGCGATCAGCGACTGCTCCAGTAGGTACTGGTACAGCTGCACAACACGGTCGGCGTTGCGATGGTTGCGCGCATCATGCAGCCAGAATTCGACACCCTCGACATCATCGGTGCCGCCCTGCACATACAGGCGATAGAAGCGGTATCCGAGATCCGGTGCGCCATGCTGGGTTTCGGCGACCGTCGCGCCCACGCCCAATGTCTTGACGTACCGCGCCTCGCCGTCGGTGAAGCTCAACTCCGAGGAAGACACCTCGCGCCATACGGCGCCATTGACGGATGCGTGCAGCCGAACGCTGGCAGGCTTCTGCCCCGCACCGGTACGCACCGTAAGGCCGCCCAGTTGCGGGCGTTCCTTGAATTCAAACTCGATGAAGGACGGCGACTGGCGGGTTGCCGTGGGCACATTGCGCGCCACGGTGTCCAGCTCCACCCCGTTGGTGAGGAACCAGATGGCCGCCTGGGTTCCGGCGATGGCCTCGTGGTCCTTGATATTGGCCTCGCTCAGGTATCCGGCGGCACGCAACTTACGGCTCAGCTGTGCGGTCGACAGCGCTGGGAAGGAGTTGGCCAAGATCCAGGCGACCTGCGATTCGCGGGTGCGGGCCCGCAGGTTCGCCACCGACAGCCAGTCCGCCACCGCGTACCCCGAAGGCAGGTTGGGGGCGATCCCCGCGATGTCGAGGGAGTACGCGGCGATGGTGGGGTTGAGGCGAATTAAATCTGTGCGAGCAGAAGTTCCGTCAGTGAACACAACCTCGTCCACGGTGGACGAATAGGTGCCCCCGCGGTACCTAGTCAGGCGCTGCGGGAGTACCTCGGCGTTGTGGCCGTGACGCCTGCCAGTGATGCGGGCTGAGGGCCATTCGACGAGCGATAGCAAAGAGTGAGTGGTCATGGGTTGGTTGATCCTTGTGCCGGCGGATTGCAGCCCAGGAGCTCGTTAACGTCGAAGGACGGTCAGCTGGGATGCCAGGGGCGGGGTTGGGGAATCAACAACAACAGCAACACACGGCGGCGCTGCGCGCCCCGCGGGTGTCGGCGCGCAGCCCGCTGATCGCCCGAAGTCGGTGCGATGGTGCGACGTGCTGCATGCATCCAGTCTACGGACGCCCGGCCGTGCGGCCGGATTTTGCCGGCTCGCCGCCTCACGGCGGAGGCGTGCGCGACGGATCCGCCGCGACGCCGCCGGTCAGCGGAATCCTGCCCCGCGGAGTTTGGCGCACGGGTGTTAGTTACCTGATGCGCCGACCCAATCCCGATTAGGATTTCAGTCATCAGGTCTAGATCCCATTCGCCCAGGAGGAAACCGCTGTGCCCGCTGCCAAGAACGAATCCCAGGCCCTCGGCGATCTCGCCGCACGGCAGCTAGCCAATGCCACCAAGACCGTCCCCCAGCTCTCGACGATCACTCCGCGGTGGCTGCTACATCTGCTGAACTGGGTCCCCGTCGAGGCCGGCATCTACCGGGTGAACCGCGTGATCAACCCCGACAAGGTCGCGATCCACAGCGAAGAGCAGGGCGAGAGTGAGGCCCCGCTGCCGCAGACCTACGTCGATTACGAGACCAACCCGCGCGAGTACACGCTGCGGACCATCTCGACGCTGCTCGACATCAACACTCGGGTCTCTGATCTGTACTCCAGCCCGCACGACCAGATCGCCCAGCAGTTGCGCCTGACCATCGAGTCCATCAAGGAACGTCAGGAAAGCGAGCTCATCAACAACGCCGAGTACGGCCTACTGGCCCAGGCGACGCCCGAGCAGACCATCAAGACTCTCGGTGGCGCCCCCACCCCGGATGACCTGGACGCCCTGATCACCAAGGTGTGGAAGACCCCCGGCTTCTTCCTGACCCACCCGCTGGGTGTGGCGGCGTTCGGCCGCGAGGCCACCCGTCGCGGCGTGCCGCCAGTTGTGGTGAGCCTGTTCGGTGCGCAGTTCATCACCTGGCGCGGCATCCCGATCATCCCGTCGGACAAGGTTCCCGTGAAGGACGCCAAGACCAAGATCCTGCTGGTGCGCACCGGCGAGGAGCGTCAGGGCGTTGTCGGCCTGTTCCAGCCCGGCCTGGTCGGCGAGCAGGCGCCGGGTCTCTCGGTGCGGTTCACCGGCATCAACCGGTCGGCCATCGCCTCATACCTCGTCACCCTGTATTCGTCGCTGGCTGTGCTGACCGATGACGCACTGGCCGTTCTCGACGATGTGCAGGTGGACAAGTTCCATGTCTACAAGTGACGCGATCCCTGTAACCGACAGCCCACCCGGCTTCCCGTCTGCGGCGGAGCTGTCGGCGTTGGCCACTCAGCTGTTCTGGGAAGCAACACCTTCCGGAGCACCGGGTATCGACACCCCGGGACCGGCGGTACCCGTCGCGCCCCGGGGCAACGTCCCGGATGCGACCGCGGGATCGTCCGCGGCAGCCACGGCGGGCTCGTTGGCCAGTCCGTACGCACCGGCACCTGTGGCGGACGCATTGTCGACGGCAACGGTGGCTCCGCCAGTTGCGGCCTTCGGTTCGGCGACCCCTGACGGGGTTCCCGGAGCGGTTCCGGTGGCTCCGCGAGGAGGTGGCGGTGACCTGACATCGGGTACATCCGCCGCGCACACTGCCGCAACGGGTTATCCCACTTATCCCACGACGGGGTTGGCTGATTTCGCCGTTCCCTCGGGACTGGTTCCGACCATTCCCGGGGTGCTCGCAACCCCCTCGGTGAGCTCGGCCGCACCAGCCGCCGCCTCACCTCGCGTGGCGCCGTACTCGCAGGCGCCGGGCGTGCCGGACCTGGGTTGGACCACCCCGGTGGCGCCGACCGGAGGCGACGAGTCGAATTACTACTTCTTGGGCGGGGCGCCTGCTGCGGCACCGATCCACGAAGACGCACGCGCCTTCGATGTCGCGTCGATTCGGGCGGATTTCCCGATCCTGTCCGAGACCGTCAACGGTAAGCCGCTGATCTGGTTCGACAATGCCGCGACCACACAGAAGCCACAGTCGGTGATCGATCGGCTCGTGCACTTCTACCAGCACGAGAATTCGAATATCCACCGTGCCGCACACGAATTGGCGGCGCGGGCCACCGACGCGTACGAGGATGCGCGCGGCGCCGTCCGCAAGTTCCTGGGCGCCGAGGCGGACGAGAACATCATCTTCGTACGCGGCGCTACCGAGGCGATCAACCTGGTGGCGCACGCCTGGGGCGGTAAGAATCTCGGGCACGGGGATGAGATCGTCATTACCCACCTGGAGCACCACGCCAATATCGTTCCGTGGCAGCAGATCGCGAAGAAGACCGGCGCCGTCATCAAGGTGGCCCCGGTGGATGACGCCGGTAACCTGCTGCTGTCCGAGCTGGAAGATCTGGTCGGTCCGCGTACGAAACTGGTTGCGGCCACGCAGGTTTCCAATGCGCTGGGGACGGTGACACCCGCCAAGCAGATCGTCGAGATCGCGCACCGCTACGGCGCTCGCGTACTCATCGACGGCGCGCAGTCGGTACCGCACCTGACGGTCAACCTGCAGGAGCTCGGCGCCGATTTCTTCGTCTTCTCGGGCCACAAGATCTACGGCCCCACCGGGATCGGCGTGCTCTACGGCAGCGAGGACGCACTCGCGGAGACACCACCGTGGCAGGGCGGCGGCAACATGATCGCCGACGTGACCCTGGAGCGCTCGGTGTTCCAGGGCCCGCCCAACAAGTTCGAGGCGGGCACCGGCAACATCGCCGACGCCGTCGGACTGGGTGAGGCACTGCGGTATGTGGAGCGCATCGGCATCGACCGGATCGCCGAATACGAGCATGCGCTGCTGGAGTACGCCACACCGCAGTTGGCCGCGATCTCTGGCGTGAGACTGGTGGGGACGGCCGATCACAAGGCATCGGTGCTGTCGTTCGTGCTCGACGGACACGAACCGATGGAGGTCGGCAAGGCACTCAACGCCGACGGCATCGCGGTGCGGGCCGGACACCACTGCGCGCAGCCAATTCTGCGCCGGCTGGGGCTGGAGCAGACGGTGCGGCCGTCGTTCGCGTTCTACAACACCTTCGACGAGATCGACGTCTTCATTGACGCCGTGCGGCGACTGGCGGAAAGTGGCGGGCCCAAGGCGTAGCGGGGCGTGCGGCCGGGCGGATCAATTCGCCCGGCCCACCACCGTCAGCACAACCGCCGAATCGTCGAGCGCCGTAAGGTCGTGACGCTCTTGCGGGATGACCACGTAGTCACCGGCTGCAAGCGCAACCTTTGCGGTTGCCGTCGCGAGCTCTACCTGCCCACTGATCACCAATAGGGTTGCCTCGCCAGGGTTTTCATGTTCGGCAAGCTTATGGCCGGCCGCGAGGGCCAACACCACCTGCCGCAGCGCATGACCGCTACCGCCGTGCACCGTGTGCGCGGACCGACCACTGTGCGCCTTCCGCGCTGTTTCGACCTGCCCATCCCCTAGCCCCGTTATCGAGATGACATCCATGACTATTCCCCTTTCACCTGTGGATCCAGAGTCAGGCTGACGGTGCAGTCTCCGTGCCCGGCATCGGGTGACACGGTGACCTGAAACTGCCCGCCGACCGCGTCCGCGTTGACGTCAAGAACTTCTTGGATGAGACCCCGCTGGATCCCGCGGACCACTTCCGGGGCCGTCGTGGCGATCTCGGCAAGTGGGCATGAGCAGATCTGCACGGTGGAGCGCCCAAAGGACATCAGCGTGGACTGCACTGTAAAACCAAGCTCACCAAGGGTTTCCACCACCAAGTCCTCGGCCGACAGCGAAGCCCGGTGCCGTGCCACGCCCACACGGTGCGCCAGATCCGCCCCAACCAAGGCTGCCCGTGATTCGCGTTCAGCGGCGGTTCCCCCGAGATGCACCGCGAACAGCGCCACCACATCGGCGTAGTCAAGCCGTGGGGCAATCGCGTAGGCCAGCTGCGGTCTGCCCGCCTTCTGGCCTGCGCTGCTTCCACGCCGGACGATCTGCCCCTGCTCTTCCAAGGTCTTGAGGTGGAAGCGCACCGTCGTGATGTGGATCTGCAGGTTGTCGGCGATGTGCTGTACACCGACCGGCTGCGGCGCCTCCCGCAACAGCCCGAGCACCCGGTCGCGCTGTTGGCCCGCTTTGCGGTTACCGGTCATTCGGGCCGGATGCCGACCAGGGCGACCGCCGTCAGCGCGTCTCTGTGTTCATGGAAGGTACGACGCATGGCAAGCACTCGCTTGCGTGCGGCGCCATGCAGGAGAACGTTTTTCACCAGCCGAAGGGCTCCGATTATGCCCTCGTCTGCGATGACACGACGCGGGTTGAGCAGCGCCATCGGCGCCCGGTCGGTGCTCACCACCTCGAATCCCGAGGCACTGAGCAGCTCACTCCACTCGGCCACGGTGAGCGGCCGGGCGTTGACTTTGATCGAGCGGGCCAGAGCGCGGCGAATCTCGTCCTTAGTGGGCGTATCCACGGAGTCTGGTGTCAGCCCGAGTTCATGAATCGCATAACGCCCACCCGGCCGCAAGACCCGATATGCCTCGTCCACAATGGCCCGCTTGGCCTTGTCCGTCTGCATCGTCAGCATTGCCTCGCCCACGACGACGTCGGCGCTGGCGTCGGGCAGACCCGTGCTGGCAGCGTCCGCGACAATCACGCTCCCACCACACGGTGCGACGACGTCGCGCACCGATTGGGTGGCCGCCGCGGTGTCATCGACACCGACATAGGACCGCGGATGCAGCGCCACGATGTCGCGCGCAGTCCGGCCGAGCCCCGGCCCAAGTTCGACCACATCGGCATCGGTCACCTTCCCGGCGGCCAAGAGCCGGGTGGTCAGTTCAAGCCCGCCCGGGCGCAGTACGCGCTTACCCAGCCGCGCCAGCAGCCAGTGCCCTGGAAGATCTTCATCCCTGCGTCCAGCCAGTGGAAGCGTTTCGCTGTCAGCCATGAATCTAATTTAGAGGATATCTATCCTTTTAAATAGCCCTACGTCTTCACAGGGTTGGGTTCACCACGGACGCAACCCTCCCATCGAAGCGGTCACCCGATTAACGTCACCGCGCGTGACTGCCTCGACAACGTCCCTCAATGCGATCACCGATGCGACCCGGGCGGCAGTTGCCGACAAGCCGGCCGCCGCGACGGTGGTGTTCAAGGCTTCCGCCCAACCAGAGGGCACGGTCGGCAGTGAAATCTCGTTGGGCAAGTACCGCGTCCACGTCGACGAGCCGCCGAGCCTCGGCGGGCAGAACACCGCACCCAACCCCGTCGAGTACTACCTGGCATCGCTGCTGTCCTGCCAGGTGGTGACCTACCGCTTCTGGGCGGAAAGGCTAGGGATTCAAGTTGATTCGCTCAGTGCCAGCGCCGAGGGCGACCTCGACGTACGCGGCTTCTTCGGCCTGGACGAAGCCGTCCGGCCCGGTTTCCAGCAGATCCGCGTCACCGTGACAGTCTCCGGGCCGGACAGCGACGAGCGCTACCGCGAGCTACAAGAGGCCGTGGACGCACACTGCCCGGTTTTGGACCTGACCACGGGTTCCACCCCCGTACACACACAACTGATCACACAGCCGCGGTCTTAAATCTGTTGCCGGGTCCGGAGCCCCCTGGCAGCATCACCGACGCCCGCCCTAGACCGCGTCAACCGGTACGCGCGGTCCGCTGCTTAAGCAGCTGGCGAGGGAGGCAGCCCGTTCGAGCCGGGCCGGGAACCAAAACTTCCGCAGCTGCGGCAGCGGAAAGCGTTAAGAGCGGTGGCGGAGGGATTTGAACCCCCGGACGGTGTTAGCCGTCTCTCGCTTTCAAGGCGAGTGCATTAGGCCGCTCTGCCACGCCACCGTGGGCAAGCCTAGCGGCTCCGCCAGGCGGTCTACTCCCCGCCGCGGCCCTCCCCGTCCCTGAGGGCGTCCTC
>MAFD01000009.1:0-152919 GCA_002013775.1 Mycobacterium sp. D16R18 | reverse complement strand
TGGACAGCGATCCGTTGCGCTTACCGACAGCAGTACGCACAGCGTCGATGATGTACGCCTCAGGCATGGTGAATCTCCTTTGTCTATTCGGGTGACTGAACGGCGTTGTTCGTGGTGATCCCGCCGAGGACTATCGAGAGGTACTGTTCGGCGACTTCCTGCGCCGTGCGTGAACCACCAGGCCGGAACCAGCGCACCGATACCCAGGTCGCGTCGCGAATAAACCGGTACACCACGGCCACATCGAGATCCGCGCGGAAGTAGCCCTGCGCAATGCCGTCACGCAGCACTTCCAGCCAGAGCTCACGTTGCTCGGTGTTGAGCTCGTTCAGATAGGCGAACCGCTCCTGCGACAGCAGTCGAGGCGCCTCCGCCTGGTAGATGGCGACCTGCGCGTGCTTGGTTTCGATCGCGTCGAACGAGGCCAGGAACAGGCCCTTGAGGGTGTCGACAGGGTTCAGGTTGGCCGCCGCGATTTCGCGGTACCTCGTGAAGAGCCCCTCGAGGAAGTCGCGGAGCAGCTCGTCCACGATCGCTTCTTTGGAGTCGAAGTGGTGATAGAGACTGCCGGACAGGATTCCCGCCGCATCGGCGATGTCACGCACCGTGGTGGCGCGCAGACCGCGTTCGGCGAACATGGCGGCCGCAAGGCTCAGCAGCTCGTCACGCCGGGACGGCGCATTCACCTCTGCCACGTTGTCCACCTCCCCACTGTATCAACCAAGCGCTTGTTTGGTTACCGTTGCGCGCGCTTCATGGCGCATGTCACGCCCGCTGGCTGGACACCGAGATGACCTCGCCGGTCAGGTAGCTCGAGTAATCGCTGGCCAGGAAGGCAATAGTGGAAGCGATCTCCCACGGCTCGGCGGCCCGACCGAATGCCTCATCGGAGGACAGCTTGTCCAGTAAATCCGAGGAAGTGACCTTGTCGAGGAACTTGTGCCGGGCAATGCTCGGGGCGACAGCGTTGATGCGCACGCCATGCTCGACGGCCTCGATCGCACTGCATCGGGTGAGCGCCATGACGCCGGCCTTTGCGGCGGCGTAATGGGACTGTCCGTACTGCGCGCGCCAGCCCAGCACGCTCGCGTTGTTGACGATGACGCCGCCGTGGCCGGCCTCACGGAAGTACCGCAGCGCCGCACGGGTCGCGCGGAAGGTGGAGGTGAGGGTGACGTCGAGAACTCGGTCCCACTGCTCGTCGGTCATATCGGCGACGGGAGTCTCGCCACCGAGCCCCGCATTGTTTACCAGCACATCGATACGGCCCAGGGCTGCAACCGATTCGGCGATCAGTGCATCGACGGCTTCGGTAGAGGTGACATCACACACTACCGCGGCAACCTTGCCCAGCCCCAGCGCGGCGAGCTCGTCACGTGTCTCGGTGAGGCGACGCTCGTGGTAGTCGGAGACGACGACATCGGCTCCCTCGGCCAGGGCGCGACGGGCGGTGGAGGATCCAATACCGGTGCCCGCCGCGGCAGTGATGACCACTGCCTTGCCCTTCAGAAGTCCGTGTCCGGCAATCTCTTCCGGTGCCTGCGACAAACTCACTAGCGCGCCTCTCTGGGTAAACCGAGCACCCGCTCGGAAATGATGTTGCGTTGGATCTCGTTGGAGCCGCCATAGATCGTGTCGGCGCGCGAGAAGAGGAACAGCCGCTGCCATTCGTCCATCTCGCCGTCATCGGTCAACAGGGTCGACTTTCCGATGATCTCCATCGCAAGCTCACCCAGATCGCGATGCCAGTTGGCCCACAACAGCTTCGACACATTGTCCTGACCGGGACGCTCCTCGTCCATGGTGGCCAGCGCGTAGGCGCGCATGGTGCGCAGCCCTACGTAGGCCTGGGCAAGGCGCTCCCGGATCGCCGGATCATCCGCCGAGCCATTGGACTTGGCAAGGCCGGCCAGTCGGGAAAGTTCACGGGCATAGGTGATCTGGTTACCCAGCGTCGAAACCCCGCGTTCAAAGGTCAGGGTGCCCATGGCCACCCGCCAGCCATCACCGGGCTCGCCAACCACCAGGTCGGCGGCGGTACGCGCGTTGTCGAAGAACACCTCGTTGAACTCCGAGGTACTGGTCAGCTGGATGATCGGCCGAATCTCGACCCCCGGTTGATCAAGGGGCACAAGCAGATACGACAAGCCCTTGTGTCGCGCCGATCCGGGTTCGGTACGTGCGACCACGAAACACCACTGCGATTGCAGCGCCAGGGAGGTCCACACCTTCTGCCCGTTGATCAACCATTCATCACCGTCGAGCACCGCGGTGGTGGACACATTCGCCAGGTCCGACCCCGCACCCGGTTCCGAATAGCCCTGACACCACAGCTCCGTGACATCGCGAATGGCCGGAAGGAAGCGCTGCTGCTGCTCGGGGGTGCCGTAGGCGATGAGCGTCGGACCGAGCAGCTCCTCGCCCAGGTGGTTCACCTTGTGCGGCGCCTCGGCACGCGCGTACTCCTCGTAGAAGATGACGCGCTGACTCACGGTGGCTCCACGCCCCCCGTGCTCAACCGGCCAGCCCAGGCAGGTCCACCCCGCGGCGGCAAGGTGGCGGTTCCAGGCAAGGCGTTCTTCAAAGGCCTCATGCTCGCTGCCGGGGCCGCCCAGGCCCTTCAGTTCGGCGAACTCGCCGACGAGATTCTCAGCCAGCCATTCCCGGATCTCGGCGCGCACGTCATCGTCTGGTCTTCGCGCGAGCGACTCATCCCCATCATCGGAGATCTCCGATAACGGACGCTCAGAAGCCGCTTGGAACTCACCCACACCTGTAGGCTAACCTACCAAGCACTTGCTTGTTATTGGAAGGTGGGTCGGACGCGTATGGAGTCGGCGCAGCAGACACCCGAACTCACCATTCCAGCCGCGTTGGACCAGGCAGTGGCCCGTTTTAGCGACCGCGATGCACTCTATGCGGACGGACTGTGGCTGTCCTTTACCGAACTTCGTACCCGCGCCCGGCGCTTCGCCGCGGCACTGATCGCGCGCGGCGTCGAGCATGGGGACCGGGTGGCCATCTGGTCTCCCAACTCGTGGCACTGGCCTATCGCCTGCCTGGGCGCGCAGTACGCCGGAGCCGCCGTCGTGCCGATGAACACCCGCTACACGGTCGACGAGGCGACGGACATCTTGCAGCGCAGCGAGGCTCGCGTGCTGGTGTCGGTCGGAGTCTTCCTCGGGTCGGATCGCATCACCCAACTGGACACCGCGGCCCTCCCCGATCTCGCCCATATCGTGCGGGTCGCGGTGGAAGCCGGCGATCACGCCAATTGGGAGGAATTCGTCGCGCACGGAGATGACGTGAGCGACGAGGACATCGACGAACGCAAGTCGACGGTGAGTTCGGAAGACATCAGCGACATCCTTTTCACCTCCGGCACCACCGGACGCAGCAAGGGCGTGCTGTGCATGCACCGCCAACCGCTGGCGGCCTCCCTGGCGTGGGCTACCTACGGAGAGTTCACCGAGAACGACCGGTATCTGTGCGTCAACCCGTTCTTCCACAACTTCGGATACAAGGCCGGCATCCTGGCCTGTCTGCAGACCGGTGCGGCGCTCATGCCACAACTGACCTTCGACCCCGAAAAGGCAATGGCCGCAGTCCAGGAACACAAGATCACCGTGTTACCCGGCGCGCCCACCATCTTCCAGATGCTGCTCGACCATCCCGCCCGCAAGAACTACGACCTGACCTCCCTGCGGTACTCCGTGACGGGAGCGGCCGTCGTTCCGGTGGTGCTCATCGAACGCATGCAGTCCGAGCTGGATTTCGATCTGGTACTTACTGCATACGGCCTCACCGAGACTCAGGGCTTCGCCACGATCTGCCGCTCCGATGACGACGCGGTCACCGTCGCCACCACCTGTGGCCGTCCGATGACCGGCTACGAGCTGCGGATCGACGGCGCGCAGAAACCGGGCGACGAGGGCGAAGTGCTGCTGCGCAGCGCCAACGTCATGAAGGGCTACCTCGATGATCCGCAAGCCACCGCCGAGACCATCGACTCGGATGGCTGGCTGCACACCGGCGACATCGGAAAGCTCGACGAACAGGGCAATCTGACCATCACCGACCGTCTCAAGGACATGTACATCTGCGGTGGGTTCAACGTGTACCCGGCAGAGATCGAACAGGTGCTGATGCGCCTCGACGGTGTAGCGGACGTGGCCGTGATCGGAGTGCCCGACGCGCGGCTTGGCGAGGTCGGCAAGGCGTACATCGTGCGTAGGCCCGGCGCATCCCTGGATGTTCAGTCCGTGATCGATTACAGCGCAAAACATGTGGCTAACTTCAAGAAACCGCGGTTCGTCGAGTTTCTCGATGAACTTCCCCGCAATCTCGGTGGCAAGGTGGTCAAACCCACCCTGCGCGCCATGCATGAGGAGAGCAGCTAGTGGATCTACTTCTCGACGACGAGACCGAGGCCTTCCGGGTGGAGGTGCGCGAGTTCCTCGCTGCCCACACCCCAAATCCGCCGTTACCCTCCTATGACTCGCCCGAAGGCGCCGTGCTGCACCGCCAGTGGGAGCGGACCCTCTACGACGCGGGGTTCTCCGCAGTGTCCTGGCCCAAGGAGTACGGCGGCCGCGATGTCACCCTGCTGCAGTGGGTGATCTTCGAGGAGGAGTACTTCAAGGCAGGCGCCCCCGCGCGCATCAGCCAGAACGGCATGTTCCTGTTGGGGCCCACACTGTTCGCGCACGGCACCAAGGGCCAGCTGGATCGCATTCTCCCGAAGATGGCCAACGGCGAGGAGATCTGGGCGCAGGCCTGGTCGGAGCCGGAGTCGGGTAGCGATCTGGCGTCGTTGCGCTCTCCCGCCCGCAAGGTGGACGGCGGCTGGCGGTTGTCCGGGCAGAAGATCTGGAGCTCACGAGCACCGTTCGCGGACAGGGCATTCGGACTCTGGCGCTCCGACCCGGAGTCGCAGCGCCATCAGGGTTTGACGTACTTCATGTTCGACCTCAAGTCCGAGGGCGTCACCGTCCGCCCCATCCCCCAGCTCGACGGCGACGCCGGCTTCGCCGAGATCTTCCTGGACGACGTGTTTGTCCCCGACGAGGACGTCATCGGTGCGGTGCATGACGGTTGGCGAGTGGCCATGAGCACGTCAAGCAACGAGCGCGGCATGTCACTGCGCAGCCCCGGCCGCTTCCTCGCCACCGCAGACCGCTTGGTGGATCTGTGGAAATCGGTTCCGGACAACGGTTTCGCCTCCGATCGCGTCGCCGACGCGTGGATCGCCGCACAGGCGTACCGGTTGCACACGTTCGGCACCGTGACTCGGCTCTCGGGTGGCGGCGAGTTGGGCGCCGAATCCTCGATCACCAAGGTGTTCTGGTCCGAACTGGACGTCGCCCTGCACGAGACGGCGATCGACCTGCGTGGCGCCGACGGCGAGCTCACCGAGCTCTCTGACCAGGACTGGACAGCAGGCTACCTGTTCTCCCTCGGCGGTCCGATCTACGCTGGTACCAACGAGATTCAGCGCAACATCATTGCCGAGCGGATTTTGGGCCTCCCCAAGGAAAGCGCTCGCACGGGAGGTGCCAAGTGAGGTTCGATCTGGACACTCAGCAGCGGGATTTCGCGGCCAGCATCGACGCGGCCCTGGGGGCTGCCGATGTTCCCGCTGCAGCTCGCGCATGGGCAAGCGGTAACCATGAACCCGGCCTCGCCGTGTGGTCGACACTGTCCGATCTCGGTGTCACGGCCCTAGCGGTTTCCGAAAAGTACGACGGCATCGGGGCGCATCCCGTCGATCTGGTTGTCGCACTGGAAGGCTTAGGCAAGTGGGCGGTGCCCGGACCGGTCGTCGAGTCCCTCGCGGTGGCTCCGGTCCTGCTCGCCGAGGATGAAAACGGAGCGCAGCGTTCCTCGCAACTCGCCTCCGGTGAGCTCATCGCCACCGTGGCCGCGCCTCCCATCACGCCACGTGCACTCGACGCGGATGTCGCCGGGCTGGTGCTCATCGCCGACGACATCGGGTTCCGTGAGGCACAGGTTGACACACAGCACGAGTCGATCGATGCCACCCGCCGGGTGTTCGATGTGACACCGACGGGAGGCGGCGTCTCCCTCGACACCAGCCGCGCCATTAACTTTGGTGTGCTTGCGATTTCGGCACAGCTGATCGGCGCCGGGCAGGCGCTGCTGGACCGCGCGGTGGATTACGCCAAGCAGCGTTCCCAGTTCGGTCGGCCCATCGGCTCGTATCAGGCCGTCAAGCACAAGCTGGCCGACGTGCACATCGCGCTGGAGCTGGCCCGCCCGCTCGTGTACGGCGCTGCGCTGTCCCTGGCCGACGACTCTCCCTTCGCCGCACGCGATGTGAGTGCCGCGAAGGTCGCCGCCAACAAGGCCGCTTACCTTGCCGCGCGCTCGTCCCTGCAGACGCACGGCGCCATCGGCTTCACCGCCGAGTACGACCTGTCGCTGTGGATCCTCAAGGTGCGGGCGCTGACGTCCGCATGGGGCACGTCCGAGTGGCACCGCGCACGCGTGTTAGGAGCCTTCTCGTGAGTTCCGAACGGCAGCTGCTGCGCGACACCGTCCGCTCTCTGGTCACCAAACGAGCCGACTCCGCGGCCGTCCGCGCCGCGATGGAATCCGAATGCGGCTATGACGAAAACCTGTGGACCGTTCTGTGCGAACAGGTGGGTGCCGCAGCGTTGTTGGTTCCCGAGGAATTGGGCGGTGCCGGAGGCGAGCTCGCGGACGCGGCGATCGTGGTGGAGGAGCTCGGCCGTGGGCTGGTCCCCAGCCCACTGATGGGCACCCTGTGGGCACAACTCGCCCTCCTGGACGCCGGGTACGAAGGTGAGTTGCTGGAATCGTTGGCCGCCGGTGAGTCGATCGGCACGGTGGCCTTCGACCCGGGATACGTCGTCAATGGGGCTTACGCGGACGTGGTACTCACCCTGGAGGGCGATGAAGTACACCGGGCGGAGAACGTCGCCGCTACGCCGTTGTCCACCATGGATCCCACCCGCCGACTGGCCGCGGTGGCGGTCAGCGGAAGCGATCCGATCGGGAGTGCCCCGGGACTGATCGACAAGGCCGGACTACTGCTGGCGGCCGAACAGGTGGGCGCAGCGGCGCGCGCCCTGGAACTCACCGTCGAGTACACCAAGACGCGAGTTCAGTTCGGACGCGCGATCGGCAGCTTCCAGGCCCTCAAACACCGGATGGCCGACCTGTACGTGCTGGTGGAGTCGGCACGCGCCACCGTTTACCAGGCCATCCAAGATCTCACTACAGAGTCCGCGACCGTGGCGAGAATCAAAGCCAGCGAGGCACTTTGGACCGTAGCCGGTGAATCGATCCAGTTACACGGCGGCATCGCCATCACGTGGGAACACGACGCCCACCTGTATTTCAAGCGCGCCCATGGCAGTGCGCTGCTGCTGGGAACACCACGTCAGCTGCTCCCAAGCTTGGAGAGCGCCGCGGGACTGTAGGTTCCCGGCCTAGACTCCGGGCATGGAGACCAAAGCCAGCCCTTGGCCCGCCTACCGGCTCGCCGCCGTGCTGCTCGGCGTCGGCGTCGTACATTTCGTCGCCCCCAAACCGTTCGACGCCATCGTCCCGGCCCAACTGCCTGGTGAGGCCCGGTTCTACACGTATGCCTCGGGTGTTGCCGAGCTCGGCACCGGTGCGCTTCTGCTCGCTCCGAAGACACGCAGGCTCGGCGGCACCCTCGCGGCGCTTCTGTTCCTCGCCGTCTTCCCCGCGAACATCAACATGGCACGGCAGTGGTGGGACAAGCCGCTGCCCTTGAAGCTCGGTGCGCTTGCCCGATTGCCGTTGCAGATCCCGATGATCACCGAGGCACTCAAGGTGCGGCGTACCGCCTAGCCACGTCTAGTCGCGGTCAGTCATAGATGATCGCGTTTCCCTCGCGCTGTAGATCGGCCAGCCCCGCCCGGAAGGTTTCCATGAATTCCGGTGGGGGTCCCACCCAGTCCGCGACCTCACCAACAATGCGCACGGGTTCCCGGGTGCGGTAGGAGTGGGTCGGATTCCCAGGGAACTTCTTGTCCGTCACGTTGGGGTCGTCTTCGAGGGTGCCCTCCGGCTCCACGGTGTAGACGTGGCCCCTGCCCTCGCCTTTGGCCATCATGGCCGCCAACCCCGCGCCGATCAATGTCTTCGTCACATAGACGTGGTTCATGATGCGGCCTTCCTCGTAGTTCGATAGATGCCCGGGCGTCAGCAGATCACCTATCTGGAGATCGGCCTTGGTGCCATGGAAGTACGCCCCCGACTCGTGCGCCTCGAAAAAGTTCGGCATCGTCATACCAGCTCCCCATCAGTCGAAATTCGTGGTCGCAGGATTGTGCGCCGTACGGGGGGCCTTGCCGCAAGCCCCCCTTCGTGCCATATTTTGAAAGGAGACAAGCCAAAAGGTTGACCCCACAACCGCTCAGTGGTCGGCTTGACTCATGCCGCTGCAGATATCCGACCGCGAACGCGAAGCCCTGGAGCAGGTCACCTCATTTCCGCTGCTGGCAGCGATCACCGGGCGCAGGTCACGGCGATTCCCTCTCGGCGGACGCATCCCCGACGGTCCGCTCGCGTACACCAGCGGCCATCCCGTCAAGCCGATATCGGAAGTCGAACGGGCACTGATTCTTTCGGTGGTGGGAGGCGTTACCGGGTGGCATTACGGCATCACCTATCACCCGGGATATGCCCCCGCGTTCCCGAACTATTCCGGCAGCGCGACCGGACGCACCTTCCCGTCTGCGGCGGGTTTTCACACCAGCCAGCTCCTCTTCACCGATGACACCGGGATTTACCTGCTGCCGACGCGCGATGAACCCCCTCGGGAGTTCGCGTCCATCGAGGACTGGATCACCCATACCGCTGACTCCTATGTCCGGATCTCAGACCAACGTCTGGAACTGCCACGGGAAGAGCCCTACATGGAGGGCCACAACATCTGGATCGGCAATCACCCGGGCAGCCTGCTGGCCTTCCCGGTGGCCGATCTGGCCGAGCACCTGATCGCCAACCTGTCGTTCTTCGCCGCGAACGGCTACCTGGTCTACGACGACGTCAACCACCAGAGCATCCCCGGCACCGAAAAGTTCAGCAGCTTAAGGAATTACGACGACCCCATTCCGCTGTCCTTCGTGGAGCAGTACACACTCACCGAGGCCAGCGCCGAGCTGGCCACCGCGACCCACAACGGGGTGCTGCTACTCCAGGCTCTCGGGCTGGGTGGCTGGATGTTCGATGGTCTCGACCGGCTGTCGGTGCTCGGCGGATCCGGTGACCCACGTGCCCCCGGTATCGGCTTCCGTTCGGATAACGACGACCGGTGGGCATTCCCGAATGTCACCGGCCTGCCCGGGTTCTTCGAAACCCTCAGTCCCCCGCACGTACCGACGGTGGCCGATGGTGTTCAGAAGTACATCGAACGCAAATACGGCCCCGGCGGCCCCTTCAACCCCGACACCCCGGGCGCATGGGCCGACTCACCCAGAGTGCGGTCGGCCGCGCTACCCGCCGAGGCGATCCAGGAGATCGTCACCACGCAGGCGTCCTATATCTACGACACCTTCGGAAAGATTCCCGGCACCGTCCCCACCGTGCACACCCTGATGTATCTGCAGGCGCAAAACATCGACCTGGACTTCTATGACACCCATTTCGGGCCCGGCGCCTACCTGTCAACGCATGCCGAACACGCCAGTCGCTGGTACGGGGTTTGATTGCCGAAAACTGATAACCCGCTGTACATAGCAAGGCAAATATTTGCTAACTCGGGCATTTTTGCGGTATGGCGACGAACTTGGACTTCACGCTGCGCTATGACCGCTGGTACCTACCACTTGCCACGGTGATGGGGCTGGGCACGCGTCGCACCACCATCCGAGTCTCCGACCAAACGCTGACCGTCAAGCACGGATGGGCATTTGCCATCGAGATTCCGCTGACAAGCATCCGCTCGGCAGTTGCTCGCGCAGAGAAGCCACTGGCATGGGGTGTGCACGCCAGCGCCACCGGTTGGCTCGTCAACGGTTCGCGTGAGGGCATTGTCGACATCCAGTACGCCCCACCCATCAAACCGCGAGCACCCATGTCTTTCGGTGCGGTCGGCGGCCTGCAGCTCAGCGTCACCGACCCGGACGGGCTCATCGCGGCGCTGCCCCACAACGCGGCATAACTTGGCACAATCTGGTTATGCGCCGACGACACCTGCTCCAACTCGGAGCGGGGGTGGCAGCGGGGCTCGCGCTGACTTCCTGTGCCGATGAACGCGACGACAATAATGGCGAGGTGAGCGACGGCAGCACCTGGCGCATGCCGGATGAAGGCGAACCACACCTGCGAACCTGGATGGCCTTCGGCGCCAGTGACGAGATCTGGGGCCGACGGCTGAACCGACGGGTTCAGCAGAATCTCGCTGCGATCGCCCAGGCCATCGCACAGTTCGAGCCGGTGTCGATGCTGGTGCGCCCACGAGAGACCGAGCTGGCCCGCCAACTGGCGGGGCCCAGCGTGGACTTGATTCCCGTGCCCTTGGACGACCTCTGGATCCGCGACAGCGGCCCCGTGTTCGTTCGCAACGACACCGGCAGAGCGGCTGTTGATTTCAACTTCAACGGCTGGGGCGACAAACAGAAGCACGACTCGGACGCCAAGGTCGCCACCGAGGTCGCCAAGCTTGCCGGAGTCCCTGCCCTGCACACCAATCTTGTCCTGGAGGGCGGCGGGATCGAAGTCGACGGTGAGGGCACCGCGCTCATCACCGAAAGCTGCGTTCTCAACAACAACCGCAACCGGGGACGCTCCAAAAAAGATGTCGAAGCGGAGCTACAGCGACTACTTGGCCTGCAGAAGATCATTTGGCTACCGGGCATCGCGGGCATGGACATCACCGATGGGCATACCGATTTCTACGCGCGGTTCGCCGGGCCGGGTGTTGTCATCGCCGGACTGGACAACGACCCCGACTCATTCGACTACGACGTGACACGTGAACATCTCGCGATCCTCGAAAAGGCGACGGACGCGGCCGGACGCCCCCTGCAGGTGGAAGTGCTCGAAGCACCCGAGCAGGGGCGCGATGACTTCGAATCAGAAGACTTCGCTGCGGGTTACATCAACTTCTATGTCTGCAACGGCGGAGTCATCGCACCCCAGTTTGGTGATCCCCGTGCCGATGCGGAAGCCAAATCCACCCTGGAACGAGTGTTTCCCGGCCGTCGGGTAGTGCAGCTCGATATCGACGGTATTGCCGCCGGCGGTGGTGGCATCCACTGCGCCACCCAGCAGGAACCCCGATAGCGCTGACTCAGCGCGCAACCGATCGCGGCGCCCCCGGACCAGCGTCGATCTGCACCGGACCCGCGGCCGAGGGAGTCACCGGGAAATCGAAGATTGCTGTCGGAATGTAAACAGTGGCACAGGAATTCGGGATATCGACGACCCCGGATAGTCGGCCCTCGATGGGCGCAGCGCCCAGGAGAAGGTAGGCCTGCTCCGGGCTGTATCCGAACTTTGTCAGGTAATCGATGGCGTGCAGGCAGGCGCGCTGGTACGCCAAATGCGAATCCAGGTAACGCTGTTCACCGTCGAGGGTGACCGAAGTCCCCGAGAACGCCAACCACTGCGAGTACTGCGGATCGGTATTACCCGGCATGAAGATCGCGTTCTCCGACACCCCATAGGTGTCCATACCTCCCTTGAGGACATCGACATGCAAGTCGATGAAGCCACCCATCTCGATGGCCCCACAGAAGGTGATCTCGCCGTCGCCCTGGGAGAAGTGCAAGTCGCCGACCGATAGTTTTCCACCCGGCACGAAGACCGGGTAAAACACCCTGCTGCCCTTGGTCAGATTCTTGATGTCCTGATTGCCACCGTTCTCGCGGGGCGGTGCGGTCCGGGCCGCCTCAGCCGCCGCCCTCTCGAAGGCTTCCCCGGTAAGTGCACCGAGCACCGCATCTCGGGGCTCCGGCGGAAGTGCCAGTGCAGGAACACGGTTGGGGTCCGTGGCGATCAGCGCGCCCTCACGGGCGTTCCACCGCGCCAGCAGTTCTGCCGATGGCGCCGTCCCCATCAACCCCGGATGCACAATCCCAGTGAAGCTGACCCCGGGGACATGCCGGGAGGTGGCCGTCTGCCCCGAGAAGTCCCAAATCGCCTTGTACGCATCCGGGAACTGCTCGGTAAGAAATCCTCCGCCGTTGACGGTCGGGAAGATGCCCGTGTAGCCCCATCCCTGACCAGCCAACGGCCCGGAGTCTTCCTGCGGGATGGGGCCCACATCGAGGATGTCGACGATCAGCAGGTCTCCCGGCTGCGCTCCCTCCACCGAGAACGGTCCCGACAAGGCATGCACCGTGGTCAGTGGGGCATCACGGATGTCGTCGGCGGAGTCGTCGTTGTGAATCGCGCCGTCGAACCATTCGCGGCAGTGCACCCGGAACGAAGTACCAGGCTTCACGACCGCCGCCGGCGGAACGTCCGGGTGCCACCGGTTGTGCCCGACGATCTGTTGCTCGGTGAATTTCTTGCTCGAATCCAGCGGGAACAACACTTCGGGCATGGCAGTCCTTCCGGTCAGGGGCGGGGCAACTTGCGATGCAACGGATTTGATGTCACTGGCGCCGATCGGCGCAGGAGAGGCGGCGCGGAAACCACGGGCGGCTCACTGGCACTGCGATGTGTGGCATCGAGTAAGCGCATGCGCGACGAGGAACCACGGCTCATTCCGGCGATACCGAAAAGCCGTCGTGCCGATGCGGGGCAACCGGGGCACGGCACCGTATCGGGGGCCGCAGCCATCGGAAATTTACGCGAGGTATCGCCGCAATTCGTGCACCGATACGCGTACAACGCCATGACCCGCCCTCACCGAGGTAGTACCTGGATCTGTGACGTTACGCCGGATTGGCCAGGCCCGCAGAGGAAACGAACGGGAGTCGGTTACAGCCAGGTGTCCTCGGTGGTGGCAGTGAGGAATGCCTCCAGGTCGTTGCGCCAATCGGCGGGCGTGGTCTTGTCTGGTTCGATGCCGGTGTACTGCCCGCGATAGAAGAGCAGCGGTCGGGAAGCGGTGGGAATCGCAGGAACTTCACTGAGCTCGCTAACCGACCCGAACACCACCCAGTGATCCCCGCCGTCGTGAACTGCCGCGACCTCGCAGTCAATGTGCGCAAGCGAACCATCGATGATCGGTGATCCGAGACACGATGGGTGCCAATCGATTCCGCCGAACTTATCGGGCTCCCGCGAGCCGAATCGTGCCGATACCTCGCGCTGGTCCTCCGCCAGGACATTCACACAGAACTTGCCCGAGGCCTCGATCGCCGCCCAGGACCGGGATTGCTTGGTCGGACAGAACAGCACCAGCGGCGGCTCCAGCGACAGCGCCGCGAACGACTGGCAGGCGAAGCCCACCGGTGCGTCCTCATGCGTCGTGGTGATGATGGTGACGCCGGTACAGAACTGCCCCAGCACATTCCGAAATGCCCTGGGATCGATCTGCGATATCGGCATCTCTACTTGAACCCAACGCTGAAATCGTGGCCCCACAGGCTGATACCGACGCTCTCGCGTGCGATCCAGCTCTCGTCATCGACTTCAGAACCCTCGCAACCGAATTCCATATCGAACCCACCGGGAGTCTTCATGTAGAAGGACAGCATCTTGTCATTGATATGCCGCCCCAGAGTGGCCGACATCTTGACCTTTCGCCGGTTCGCGCGGTCCAGGCAGAGGCCGACATCGTCGGAATTCTCCACTTCGACCATCAGGTGCACGATTCCGGTCGGGTTGGGCATCGGCATGAACCCCAGCGCATGGTGGCGTGGGTTGCACCCGTAGAAACGCAGCCACACCGGGTCACCATCGGCCGGACGGCCGACAAGCTGCGGTGGCAGCCGCATCGAGTCGCGCAGCCGGAAACCGAGCACATTCTCGTAGAACGCCTGTGCCACAGCGTCATTGGCACAGGTGAGTACCACATGCCCAAGACCCTGCTCGGCCGTGACGAACTTATGGCCGTATGGGCTCACGAATCGGCGACCCAAGTACTGGGCTCCGTGGAACACCTCCAGCACGTTTCCCGACGGATCCTGGAACCTGATCAGTCCCTCGACCTTACGGTCGGAAGCCTCGATCTTGGTGCCCTCGGCGTACTCGACACCCGCATTGTCCAGACGATCCCGAATTGCCTGCAACGCCGGCGCGTCGGCGACCTCCCAGCCCGAGGCCAGCAGCCGGTCGTTCTCGCCCGGCACGATCACCAGACGAGCCGCGACATCGTCCATCCGGAGATAGAGCGCGGCGGGGTTGTCACCGGTGCCTTCCATCATGCCGAGCACCTTGGTTCCGAATTCACGCCAAGCAGCTACATCGGTGGCCTCGATCCGCATGTACCCGAGTGCCTTGATAATGCTCATTTTGCTGACCCTTTCCTAAACCATCGTGTCGGTGGCGGGCAGCTCGAACGCATGGTTACCCCAGATCTGGTAAGCCCGCTCAGCGTCATTGGCCGCGTGCACGCGGCCGGCGTGCGCATCACGCCAGAAGCGCTGTACCGGTGCGTCATTCGACAGTGCGGTGGCGCCGGAGTTCTCAAACAACAGATCGATCGAGGAGATCGCCCGGCCGGTGGCACGCACCTGATCACGGCGTGCGGCGGCACGCAGCTCGAACGGAACCTCCTGGCCCGCCGAGATAAGGGCGTACTCGTCGCCCACATTCCCGATCAACTGACGCCACCCGGCGTCGATGTCGCTGGCGGCCTCTGCCACCCGCACCTTGGTGAATGGGTCATCCTTGGCCTTCTCGCCGGCGTATGCCGCGCGCACCCGCTTGCCCTGAGCCTCGACGTGCGCGTCGTAAGCGCCGTATGCCATACCCATGATGGGTGCGGTGATGGTGGTGGGATGCATGGTGCCCCAAGGCATCTTGTACACCGGTGCGGTGTTGGTCTCGTAGCCACCGGCGCTCTGGTCGTTCATCTTCTTGTACGACAAGAAACGGTGCGACGGCACGAATACGTCCTTGACCACGACGGTGTTACTACCGGTGCCACGCAGACCGACGACATTCCACACGTCGTCGATGCGGTACTCGGTACGCGGAATCAGGAAGCTGCCGAAGTCCACCGGACGGCCATCCTTGATGACGGGGCCACCGAGGAACGCCCACGTGGCGTGGTCGCAGCCCGAGGACCAGTTCCACGCGCCGTTCACCAGGTACCCGCCATCGACGACGACGCCGGCACCCATGGGCGCGTAGGAGGAGGAGACCCGCACGTTGGTGTCGTCGCCCCAAACCTCTTCCTGAGCCTTCTGGTCGAAGAGGGCCAGGTGCCAGTTGTGCACACCGATGATCGACGAGACCCAACCGGTCGAGCCGCAGGCGCTGCCCAGTCGGCGCACCGCCTCGTAGAAGGTGGTGGGGGCAGTCTCGTATCCACCCCACTGCGAGGGCTGCAGCAGCTTGAAGAAGCCGATCTCCTGCAATTCGGCGACCGTGGCGTCAGGCAGGCGCCGCAGGTCCTCGGTCTCCTGCGCACGCTTGCGCAGGATCGGCAGCAGGTCGTCAATTCCTGCGAGAACCGCCTGAATCTCGTCCCGCTGTTCGGTCGTCGTCACTGCATTTCCTCCACTGCTGTAGTTAGCATCAGTCGGCACAAACTAGGGCTAGTAGTTCGCGACACCCGCTGTACACCCACGGTGGTAGCGCGTGTTCCCTGCTGAGACTAGAACACGTTTCGATCTGTGTCGACATCGCCTCACCCACCCCGGGAAGGCGGGCTCATCTGGAACGAAGCAACGACGGTGTTGTAGGGCCAAAGGTCAATTCTGTAACCTGTTCTAGTTCGGTTGTAGTTGGGCTTGGCCAGACGAAGTCAACGACGGAGGAAATCACGTGACGGACGTTCCGCTGGGAAAGCACGTCCTCGAGGTTCGCATCGCCGAGGTCATCGACGAGACCAGCGACTCCAGATCCCTGGTCTTCGATATTCCCGAGGACGCGGCCGACAAGTTCGCGTACACACCCGGCCAGTACCTCACGCTGCGCATTCCATCCGACCGCACCGGATCGGTGGCGCGCTGCTACTCGCTCTCCAGCTCCCCGCATATCGACGACAAGTTGACGGTCACGGTCAAGCGCACCGTCGATGGTTACGGGTCCAATTGGATCTGCGATAACGCGCATGCCGGTATGCACATGCACGTACTGGCGCCCTCCGGAGTGTTCGTCCCCAAAGACTTGAGCCGAGATCTTCTTCTCGTCGCCGGCGGCAGCGGAATCACCCCGATGATGGCGATCTGCAAGTCCGCGCTCTCCCAGGGCAGCGGCAAGGTTGTCCTCATCTACGCCAACCGCGACGAACAGTCGGTGATCTTCGGGGCGGCACTTCGGGAGCTGACCACGCAATATCCGGAGCGGCTGACCGTCATCCACTGGCTCGAATCGGTGCAAGGACTGCCCTCTCAACAATCACTGGCCACCCTGGCTGCACCGTTCGCCGGGCATGAGGCCTTCATCTGCGGCCCCGGACCGTTCATGAATGCCTCCGAAGCCGCACTCAAGGGCAACGGCATGCCCGAGGACCGCGTGCACATCGAGGTCTTCCGCTCCCTGGAGAGCGATCCGTTCGCCGAGGTGGTCCTGGCCGAGCCCTCAGACGATGACGAACCGCCGGCCACGGCCGCCGTGGAACTCGACGGCGAGACACACACCGTCAGCTGGCCGCGCAGCACTGTCCTGCTCGACGTGTTGCTAGCCAAGGGGCTGGACGCGCCGTTCTCCTGCCGCGAGGGACACTGCATGACATGTGCCTGCATCCTCAAGGACGGCAAGGTCCGCATGCTCGTCAACGACGCGCTGTCCCAGAACGACATCGATGACGGATACATCCTGGCGTGCCAGGCGGTTCCCGAGACCGACGATGTCAACGTCACCTTCGATGAGTGAACGCCGGGTACAGAAAAAAGATCTCGGCGCCGCTGCCCGACAAGGCCGATACGATTCCGACATCATGAAGTCCCTGAAAGCCGCGCTGGCCGCCGCATCACTGGTGATCACTTCCCTGGTCTTCCCAGGTACCGCCACCGCCGAGGTCAAGACCACCGACGTCAGCACTCCCGTCGACGAGGGGCGCCAGCTCGAAGTGCATGCCACTGCCGACTGCCGCAAGGCCGAACGTCAGTGCTATTACACGGCGAGCTTCAACCTGCGGACCCCCAACGGGATTGAGGGATTCGGGGGCGACCTGTGGGCCAAGCAGACCACCGAGCTACGCACCTCGGACCGGATGAACTACCTATGGGTGCAGTGGGCCGACAATCCGAACACCGTGGAGCACAACGGCGGTAGCACCTGGCTGCTCACCACCGTCTACTTCGGCGGAGGCGACGTAGACCGCTTCCGGATCACCGGCACCACCCAGCCGACCAATTGGGCGACAGGGCAACCCAAGCTCGACACCGACTACATCGTGTGCAGCCACGTCGAGGCCAGTATCGGTGGCCGCAGCGTGATCTCGCCCGACGCCTGCGCGCAGGCCCGCTTCAGCTAGCCGTCACCCGGCGGCAACGAGAGCACCCACACAGAACATGTATGTGTGCTGCCCGCGTCTATGCGACAAAAATTGGCTCGGTGGGCAACCCGAACAGTTGTCGCATAAAGGCGGGCACCAGATGTATGTCGTCTAAGACGTCGGTCCGACCATGTCGGCGCCCCATGACATGGTGCTGAAACATGAACGCTCGGACCCACTCGCTGCGCACCGATTTGCGCTACCTACTCGTCCTGCATATCCATCACCGCGGGCTCACCACGGTGTCCGAGATGGTCACCATGTTGAGGGACATCGGTTTTGACGTAGATGGTCGCCCATCAAAGACGATCTCGGATGCACTGCGCACCGACGTCAAACTCGACCGAGTTCGTCGCCGCGGCCGCGGCCTCTACAGCCCGGGAGCGATCCCGCGCAGCACGCATCACCGCATGCACACCCGAGCTGACGGCTGGCTGTCAACGCGGCAGGCCCAGTAGCCGCTCCCCCGCCACATTGAGCAGGATCTGGGTGGTACCTCCGGCGATCGAGAGGCACCGGTCCCGCATGAACAACCACATCTCGTTGGACTCCACCGCACCATGGGTCTCCACGTAGTCGAGGATGTGCTCCGAAAGCCCCTGACGGTGACGCACACCGACGAGCTTGCGGACACTCGAGGCCGCACCCGGATCCTGACCACCGATGGCGCGCAGCGCGGTACGCAGATCAAGCAGCGCGCCCGTCTGTGCCGAACACACGAAAACGCCAAGCGTATCGAGCTGGGCCGCATCCAGTTCGGTGTCCCCGATCAGGGCGAGCAATGACTCCATGGCCTCATCGAGGGTGCCGCCGCCCGCCATCGCCACCCGCTCGTTGGCCAATGTGGTGCGGGCCAGCCGCCACCCGTCGTCAACCGAACCGACCACGCACTCGTCCGGAACGATCACACCGTCGAGGAAGACCTCGTTGAACATCTCCTCGCCGGTGATCTCACGCAGCGGCCGCACGGTAATCCCGGGGGTCTTCATATCGAGCAGGAAGTACGTAATGCCCTTGTGCTTGGGAACATCGGGGTTGGTGCGGGCCAGGCAGATCGCCCAGTCCGCGATCTGAGCCTTGGAGTTCCACACCTTCTGGCCGTCGAGCTTCCACCCGCCATCAACCCGGGTTGCCTTGGTACGCAATGCCGCAAGGTCGCTACCTGCGCCAGGCTCGGAGAACAGCTGGCACCATTCGATCTCACCGCGCAGCGTGGGTGCCACGAATTGCGCTATCTGCTCTGGAGTTCCGTGCTCAAGAATCGTGGGGGCCGCCCACCATCCGATGACAAGATCGGGGCGCGTGACGCCTGCGGCATGCAACTCCTGGTCGATGAGCAGCTGCTGCGCCGCCCCTGCGCCCAGCCCGTACGGTACGGGCCAGTGTGGGGCCAGGAAGCCCGTCTCGGCCAGCCGAACCTGATGCTCATCCCTTGGCGCCGAGGCGATTTCCGCAGCAGTAGCCGCGACCTCTGCACGTTGGGTCTCCACCTCACCGAGGTCGACGGTTAGGGAGCGGCGAGTTCCCCCCAGCGTCAGCGCGGCGGCTGTGCGCCGCCATGCCGCGGGCTTACCCAGGAAGGACTGCAGTGCGTATGCGCGCCGCAGGTACAGGTGTGCGTCATGCTCCCAGGTGAATCCGATACCACCAAGAATCTGGATGCAATCCTTGGTGTTGGCCAGAGCGGCATCGACGGCAACCGCCGCGGCGACGGCAGCGGCAAGCGAAAGCTGCTGAGAATCACCACCGTTGGCGACAGCATCCTGCGCGCACCCGGCGGCGTCCCACACAGCGACATCGGCCTGTTCGACGCGGCACAGCATTTCCGCACACATGTGCTTGATGGCCTGAAAGCTGCCGATCTGCTTACCGAATTGCTCGCGCACCTTCGCGTACTCGACGGCGGTCCGCAGCGCCCAACGCGCCACGCCCACCGCCTCGGCCGAGAGGGTCACCGTCGCCAGATCGGCGACTGCGGTGGCCGGCAGGCCCACCGGATGCACCGCGGCGCCGTTCAGGGTGACCACGGCCCACGGGCGCGAGAAGTCGGTCGCCTTCTTGACGTCCACCGTGACGCCGGCACCCACGCAGTCGATCAGCACCCAGCCGTCGGGCCCCGGGGCCAACACCACTCCGTCGGCCGTACCGCCCAGCACCGCGGGCAACACGCCCGAAGCCAGCCCGTCGGCGACGGTGACGTTCCCGGCGAGGGCCAGCCCCGCGGTGCGGCTACCGTCCGCGAGCGCCCCGACCAATTCCCCGGGACCATCGGTCGCGAGCACCACCGCCGCCAGCGCACTGGTGGCAACCGGTCCCGGCACCAGCGACGCCGCGGCCTCATCGATCATGGCGATCATGTCGTCGAATCCGGCTCCAGAGCCGCCGGCGGCCTCGGGCACCGCGACACCGAAAATGCCCAGCTCAGCGAGCCCGGCATAGGCGGGGCCCCACCCGTGGCGCTCGGCCTCCATCTTCCGGACCGACTCGATGACAGCCGCGCTCTTTGCCCACTGACGGACAGCGTCCCGGGCGGCTTCCTGCACATCGGACGACACAGATTCTCCTCGGCTTGATTCGGGTACATGAGACTAGAACGTGTTCTAATATCGTGATTGGGTTCAGTGTAGTAGGAACGCATTCAGGCTGTACAGAGCACTACCGGCGGGCCAGGGAGACCTGAAAACGCCGACGGTGATCCGTATAGTCGTGCGCTGAACCAGAACGTGAACGCAGGGAGTACAGACGCCATGGCAACGCCTCGGACATCTAGCGCATCGGAAGCCGCGCAGTCAGCTAGCGGTGATACCGATGCGGCGAATCAGCCTGCTGCGGTCTCGGCGCTGTCCGACGACGACCTCGGTTCGACCGCACAGCGCGAGCGCCGCAAGCGCATCCTGGACGCCACCTTGGCCATCGCCTCCAAGGGAGGCTACGAAGCGGTACAGATGCGCACCGTCGCCGAACGTGCGGATGTCGCCGTGGGCACCCTGTACCGATACTTCCCCTCCAAGGTGCATCTGTTGGTGTCCGCGCTGGAACGCGAGTTCGAGCAGATCGACGCGCGATCGGATCGCGGTGCCGTCAACGGTGGCACTGCGTACGAACGCCTGCACACGGCGATCACCCGGCTGAACCGCAACATGCAGCGCAATCCCCTACTCACCGAGGCGATGACCCGCGCCCTGGTCTTCGCCGACGCTTCCGCTGCCGGTGAGGTTGATCACGTGGGCCGACTGATGGACGGCATCTTCGCTCGCGCGATGGCCGGTGACGACGACCCCTCCGACGGGCAGTTCCACATCGCCCGCGTCATCTCGGATGTTTGGACCTCCAACATGATTGCCTGGTTGACGCGGCGAGCATCGGCAACCGACGTGAGCCACCGGCTCGATCGCACTGTCAGATTGCTTCTTGGAATCACCTGACCAGCGACGCTCGGCCTAACCAACTCCGCGGAGGTAGCGGACGTAGACTCGGGACCCGTGGTGAGTGCCCAAGATCTACCTGTCGAACTGCGCCGGGCTCTTTCCGAGGTCGCCCGTACGCCCCGGCTACTGGTGGCCTCCGACTACGACGGGACGATAGCCCCGCTGGTCAACAACCCCGATGACGCACGCCCGCACCCCGAATCGACCACAGCGCTGCGGGCTTTGGCGGGACTGCCGTCAACAACCTCGGCGCTGATCTCCGGACGGGCATTGCGCGATCTGGCGACCCTGTCGCGACTGCCCGCCGAGGTGCATCTGGTCGGAAGTCACGGTTCGGAGTTCGACGCAGGGTTCGTGCACGCCATAGACGGAGACGCCAAGGCGCTGCTGAAGACCATTGCCAACAAGCTGTCGGCCATCGCCGCCGAGTACGCCGGAGTGGCCATCGAGCTGAAGCCGGCGAGCGTCGCGCTGCACGTCCGCAACGCCTCGGCAGAGGACGGCGATGCCGCCCTGGCCCAAGCACTTACCGTGGCCAATGGTTGGGGCGCGCAGGTCACCGAGGGCAAGAAGGTCCTCGAATTCGCCGTCATACCCACCGATAAGGGACAGGCACTCGACATCCTGCGCCATCAGGAGGGCGCGACTGCCGCGGTGTTCTTCGGCGACGATGTCACCGACGAAAAAGTGTTCAAGCGGCTACATGGCCCCGACCTGGGCGTCAAGGTGGGCGATGGAGAAACCCTGGCGGGATACCGCATTCCAGACACCGAATCGGTGGGCACAGCACTGGCATTCCTGCTTGAGGAGCGTCGCACCTGGCTACTCGGCGGACACGCCACGCCCATCGAGCGACTGACCATGCTCGCCAATTCGCGCACCCTCGCGTTGGTGACCCCCACCGGTGGTGTCACCTGGATGTGTCACCCCGAACCCGACTCGGCGGCTGTCTTCGCCCACCTCCTCGGTGGCGATGAGGCCGGGCACTTCACCATCGGCCCCGCACGGGCCGCGCTGCCGCTCGGCCAGAAGTACATCGACAGCACCATGACTGTCGAAACACGTTGGGCCAGTCTGCAGGTCACCGACTACCTGGCGCACGACGAAATCCCCGGACGCACCGATCTGATCCGGGTTGTCACCGGCGAGGCCGATGCGGTGGTCACCTTCGCCCCGCGACCCGAGTTCGGCCAGGCTCCCGTCCAATTGGTCGCCGACGACAACGGCGTGCGCGTACTCGGCACCAATGACCCCATCGTGCTGCGCGCCCCCGGCGTCACCTGGACAATCGGGGCAGACGAACAGAGCGCCACCGCGACCATCAGCCCGGCAAACGGCCCAGTGGTCCTCGAATTACGCTGTGGTACAGAAGATCTCAGTGAGCGCTCGGTGTCAGAGCCCGAGCTACGGGAACGGGCCGAAGCCTATTGGCGCGACTGGGCCCAAACCCTGACACTTCCGGAGCGCAAGCCCGGTCTGATGAAGCGCTCAGCGCTGACCTTGCGTGGCCTGGTGCACTCCGAGTCGGGCGCGATCCTGGCCGCCGCCACCACGTCGCTACCGGAAGACATTGGCGGTATTCGTAACTGGGATTACCGGTACTGCTGGTTACGCGACGCCTCGATGACCGCATCGGCGCTGGTGGCGTTGGGATCACTGAGCGAGGCCGAGGGTCTGCTGGGCTGGCTGCACCGGGTGCTGGAGCATCTACCCGGCCCCGATCGCCTACACCCGCTGTACACATTGGCCGGAACAGTGCTGCCACCCGAGGCGGTGATCGACTCGTTGCCCGGGTATGCGGGCTCACGCCCGGTCCGCGTCGGTAACGCCGCCAATTCGCAAGTGCAGCTGGATGTTTTCGGGCCCGTGGTGGAACTGATCCATGACCTGGCCCATGCGCGCCAACGCCTCGGACACACCGACCCGTTGACCGACGCCGATTGGAACCTGGTTTCCGACATGGTCCTTGCCGTTGAGCGCCGCTGGTACGAACCCGATCATGGAATCTGGGAGATCCGGGGAAATCCGAGGCACCACGTCTACTCCAAGGTCATGTGCTGGGTGACGGTGGACCGCGCGGTGAAGCTCGCCGAAGAATTCCAGCGTGAATCCCCTCCATCCTGGGCAGCGCTGCGCGACGAGATCGCCTCCGAGGTCGTGGAAAAGGGCTGGAACGAGTCGGTCAAGTCCTTCACCGCTGCCTATGACGGCACCGATCTGGATGCCGCCACCCTGTACATCGGACTATCCGGACTGATCGAGCCCACCGATCCCCGATTCACCGCGACAGTGATCGCCACCGAGGCCGAGTTACGCAGTGGTGCAACGGTTTACCGATACCACCGAGACGATGGGCTGCCCGGCGGAGAGGGCGGCTTCCACCTGTGTGCGGCCTGGCTCGTCGAGGCGTATCTGCTCATCGGTGCTCGATCGCAGGCCGAGCTGCTGTTCGACCAGCTGGTCAAGGCCACCGGTCCCACCGGCCTGCTGTCCGAGGAATACGACCCGGTGGCCGAACGCTCGTTGGGCAACCACCCGCAGGCGTACAGCCATATTGGACTGCTGCGCTGCGCGGCGCTGCTTTCCTAACGATCCATTTCGCCGCGCCATTGGCGCCCGCGGGCATAGCGTTCAGCCATGAACCCCATGCAACGTCTCAGCTCCCTGGCGTCGCAACAGTTTGGCAAGGTCAACAAGGCCCTGACGACGCCGACCGGACAACTCACCCCGCACGCCATTGCCAAACTCGTGACACCGAGCCGAAGTCTGCGCTCGTCCGTCCGCAACAAGATCGTCATGATCACCGGCGGCTCGTCGGGCATCGGCCAGGCCGCCGCACTCCAGATCGGCGAGGCAGGCGGCACGGTGCTGCTGGTGGCCCGCTCCGAGGACAAGTTGCAGGAGACCGCCGCACAGGTCCGTGACGTTGGCGGCACCGCCCATGTGTTCCCGTGCGATCTGTCCGATATGGACGCGATCGATCGCATGGTCAAGGACGTACTTGCCGATCACGGCAGGGTGGACATCCTGATCAACAACGCCGGTCGATCGATTCGGCGCTCGCTGGCGCTGTCCTACGACCGGCCGCACGATTTCGAGCGCACCATGCAGCTGAATTACTTTGCGCCCCTGCATCTCATCCTGGGTTTCATGCCGGGTATGCGTGAGCGCAAGTTCGGCCACATCATCAACATCTCGTCCATCGGGGTGCAGACGAAGGTGCCTCGATTCGGCGCCTACATCGCGTCGAAGGCCGCGTTGGACACGGTCTCTGATGCGTTCCAGGCCGAGACCTCCGACGAGGGACTGCGCTTCACCACCATTCATATGCCGCTGGTGCGCACCCCGATGATCGCGCCGACGACGCTGTACCAAAAGTTCCCGGCCCTGACCCCGGACGAGGCGGGTGAGGTCATCGCGAAGGCGATCATCGAGCGGCCACGGCGAGTGGCCTCGGCGTTCGGACGAATCGCCTCGTTGGCAGACTCGCTGACACCGGAGATCATGGACGCGGTGCGCAATCAGGGATACAAGATGTTCCCGGATTCCGATGCCGCCAAAGGTGTCAAAAACCTCAAGCCCGAGGAAGTGGACGGCGGGCAGCAGATCTTCATCGACGCCACACCCGGGGTGCACTGGTGAGCCTGCCGAAGCCGGGCGCCGCCGGGCCCGTCGTCATCACCGGAGCTTCCTCGGGGATCGGCACCGAGCTCGCCTATGGGCTGGCCAAGCGCGGACACTCGTTGGTCTTGGTCGCGCGCCGCAAGGACAGGATGGACAAGCTCGCCGACATCCTCAGTGCGCGCCACCGCATCGAAGTCGACGTCCAGGCGCTCGACCTGGGCACAGAGCCGGGCCGCAGCGAGCTACGCGAATGGATTGCGGCCCACCGCATTGCGGGATTGTGCAATTCTGCCGGATTCGGAACCAGCGGGGTCTTCCATGAGTTGCCGCTGGATCGCGAACGTGAAGAGATCGAGGTCAACGTCATCACGTTGGTCGAACTGACCCACGCCGCGGTGACCGGCATGGTGGAACGGGGCAAGGGGGCCGTGCTGAACATCGCTTCGGTCGCCGCATTCCAGCCGATTCCGTTTATGGCGACCTACGCGGCGAGCAAGGCCTATGTGCAGTCCTTCTCCGAGGCCGTGCATGAGGAGCTACGGGGCACTGGTGTGTCATGCACGGTGCTGTGCCCGGGACCGGTGCCAACGGAGTGGGCAGAGATCGCGAGTGCGGAGCGGTTCAGCGTGCCGGGCGTGCAGGTCTCTCCTAAGCAGGTCGCCTCGGCGGCGATCAAGGGTATGCAGCGAGGGTCGCGCAGCGTGATCCCGGGAGCGGTGCCGCAGGCGATGACCGTTGCCGGGCGATACACGCCACGATCACTGCTGCTACCGGCGCTGCGCGTGGCCACCCAACTCAGCGAACGCTGACACGTTTTGCACTCTCATCGTCCATCCCCCATAATGAAAACCGTTTTCATTACTGGAAGGGCTGGAGGTCTACTGTGCGCGCACGCGTGGCTGGGTTGGCTGTGACGGTTGCGACCATCGGAACGCTCGTACTCTCCGGCTGCGGGCAAGGGGCCCAACGGTCCGATGAACTCACGGTGGTGGCCTCCACCGATGCCTGGGCTTCGGTGGCCAAGGCCGTTGCCGGCGACCATGCCAAGGTGAGCGCATTGGTCAGCGGCGCCAACACCGACCCACACTCATTCGAGGTGACGCCCGCCGCGGCCGCGCAGGTCCAGGACGCCACCCTCGTGGTGTACAACGGCGACGGCTACGACCCGTTCATCGACAAGCTGCTCAAGGACGGCCAGCCCCGGATCAACGCCTACCAGCTTCTTCCCGCGGACTCCGCCGATAAAAATGAGCATGTGTTCTACAGTCTGAGCACCGCCAAAAAGGTAGCCGATCACGTCGCAGACGAGCTCGCCAAGGCCGACCCGGACGACGCCGATACCTACCGCTCGAATGCCAAAACATTTGGGCAGCAGCTTGACTCGATCTCAGATCTGCAGCACGGCATCGCCGAGAAGGACCACGGCAAGGCAATCCTGGCGACCGAACCGGTGGCCAGTCACCTGGTCTCCCATTGCGAACTGGTGGACCGCACACCCCACGACTTCGCCGAAGCTGCCGAACAAGGCCAGGACCCCTCCCCCGCGGATGTCGCCACCGCACTGGACCTGATCAACACCAAACAGGTTGCCGCACTGCTTTTCAACTCCCAGACGGCCGGACCGGTGACCAACCAGCTCAAGCAAGCCGCCGAATCCCATGGCGTCCCGGTGGTGACTGTCACCGAAACCTTGCCGGACGGCACCGACTACGTCACCTGGCAGCGCCGCACCACCGAGCAGCTCGCCACGGCCTTGGGATGAACCGCTTGCCTGAAGACCATCAGCGGATAATGGCCGCATGAGTGTCGCCACACTGCGTAATGCCTCGCTGAATCGCGGTGGGCGCACCCTCTGGGAGGACCTCGACCTCACGGTCGAACCGGGTGAGTTCATCGCGGTACTCGGTCCCAACGGTTCCGGAAAGACATCGCTGCTGCGGCTGCTGTTGGGTGAGGTCCCGCTGACTCACGGCGCGATGACCGTCACCGACGACCTCGGATACGTCCCTCAACATCGACTTGCCGACAACGCGCTGATTCTGCGCGCCGAGGACCTGGTGGGCCTCGGGATCGACGGGCACCGTTGGGGTTTGGCGGCACTGAATCCGGCCAGCCGGGCGCGCCGCCGCACAACGATCGACCTTGCGCTGGATCAAGTGGATGCCAGTCATCTGGCCACCAAGGCCGTCTCGTCGCTATCCGGGGGCGAGCTCCAACGGGTGCGCATCGCGCAAGCGTTGGCGGGCGATCCCGCACTCCTGCTCTGCGACGAGCCCCTGCTGAATCTGGATCCGGCAAGCGCACAACAGATTTGCGCCCTGATCGACAAACGACGGCGTAGTGCACAGACTGCTGTGCTGTTCGTGACCCACGAGATCAACCCGATCCTGCCGTACGTGGACCGAATCCTTTACCTGGTAGACGGGCGCTTTCGGATCGGCGCCGTCGACGAGGTGATGACGACCGAGACGTTGTCGGAGCTGTATCGCGCCCAGATCGACGTGGTGGAGGTGCGCGGACAGTACGTCGTCGTGGGCGAAAGCCGGCAGGTCGCCGAGGAGTGTGCGGAGCACGCACATGAATAACTTCTTTGATCTCTCCCTCACCGTGGACCTCCTCGGACGCGACTTCGTGCAGCAGGCGATCCTGGCCGCCGCGCTGCTGGGACTGCTGGCGGGGCTCATCGGCCCGTTCGTGGTGATGCGCCAGATGTCCTTTGCGGTGCACGGTTCCAGTGAGCTATCGCTGACCGGTGCCGCTGCCGCGCTGTTGGCCGGCGCCAATGTCGGCACCGGCGCGCTACTCGGAAGCGTGGTCGCGGCAATACTTTTCGGCATCCTCGGGCAGCGGACCAAGGATCGCGACTCGGCGATCGGTGTCGTCATGGCCTTCGGGCTGGGGCTGGCGGTGCTGTTCATCCATCTGTATCCGGGGCGTACCGGCACCAATTTCGCGCTCCTGACCGGGCAGATCGTCGGCGTCGGATACAGCGGGCTGCTGATGCTCGTTGTGGTGAGCATCGTGGTGGGCGCGGTACTGGCCGTCACCTATCGGCCGATGCTGTTCGCTACCGTCGACCCCGACGTCGCAGAGGCTCGCGGGGTCCCCGTCCGCGCCTTGGGGATTGTGTTCGCTGCCCTCGTCGGCCTCACCGCGGCGCAGGGTGTGCAAATCGTCGGCGCGCTACTGGTGATGTCACTGCTCATCACGCCCGCGGCGGCCGCCGCTCGCATCACTTCATCCCCGGCACGTGCCATCGGGTTGTCGATTGTCTTCGCCGAGATCGCTGCTATCGGCGGCATCGTGCTGTCTTTGGCACCGGGCGTACCGATCTCGGTCTTTGTCACCATGATCGCCGTATCGATCTATCTGCTCTGCCGAGTGATCGGGCGGTATCGGCACGCCTGAGCGAGCTAGGCTCGCACGATGAGCCGCATCGACCTGAATGCCGACCTGGGTGAAGGTTTCGGTGCCTGGCGCCTCGGCGATGACGAGGCCATGCTGGACGTGGTCACGAGCGCCAACCTCGCCTGCGGTTTCCACGCGGGCGATCCTGCGACACTGCTTCGCACGTGTCACGCCGCCGCCGCGCGCGGTATCCGGATCGGCGCACAGGTGGGCTACCGCGATCTCGCGGGATTCGGTCGTCGGTTCATCGATATCTCTGCCGAAGACCTGTATGCCGACGTGGTCTATCAGATCGGCGCACTGAACGCTTTGGCCCGCACCGTCGGATCGGCGGTGACTTATGTGAAACCGCATGGTGCCCTGTACAACACGATCATCCACCACGACGTGCAGGCAGATGCGGTCGCGCGTGCGGTGCGCGACGTCAACGCCGACTTCCCCGTGCTGACACTGCCGCACGGTGTATTCGGCGACCGTGCACGTGAATTGGGGCTGCGCGTGGTGACGGAGGCCTTCGCCGACCGGGCCTACCACGACGACGGCACCCTGGTACCGCGCAGCGAACCGGGAGCGGTGCTGCACGATCCCGCCGCGGTCGCGGCGCGGATTCCCGCTCTCAGCCAGACAGCCGAATCGATATGTGTGCACGGCGATTCACCGGATGCGGTGACGATCGCGCAAGCCGTCCACGCGGCCCTGACCGCCAACGGAATCGAACTGGCCCCGTTCGTCTAGGGTCGACGGCGAAACCGCCGCTGGAATGGGCCTCCAGTGCGATTATGAGGTCATGAGCGATTTCTCAGCTCAATATGGGGCCTACGCGCTCGTGACCGGGGCCTCCGCGGGCATCGGCCAGGAGTTCGCCCGCCAGCTCGCACGGCGCGGGCTGAACCTGGTACTGGTTGCGCGCCGAGAAGAGAAACTAAGGGCCCTGGCGTCAGCGCTTACCGAAGCGGTCGACATCGACGTCAAGGTGATCGCGCTGGACCTGGTGGCCGAGCATGCCGTCGCCGAGCTGGAAGAGGCAACCAAGGGACTGGACATCGGCCTGGCCGTCCTGAATGCGGGAGTGCTCATCACCGGGGCATTCCTCGATCAATCCCGCGAGACGCATACGGACCTAGTACTGCTCAACTCGGTGCGACCGATGCAGCTGACCCATCACTTCGGTAACCGGTTGGTACAGCGCGGCCATGGCGGGATCGTCCTCGTAGCATCGCTGGTAGGAGAACACCCCACGCCGTATGAAGCAACCTATGCGGCGTCAAAGGCGTTCGTCAGTTCGTTCGGGCAGTCCCTGCACACCGAGCTCGCCGGCACGGGGGTCGATGTCACCGTGCTGGCGCCGGGTTTGGTCGATACGCCCATGGTTCGGGACTCGGCGGTCGATGTCACAAACACCCAACTAACGGTCACCGGCCCCGAGCCGGTCGTCCGGGCGGCGCTGGATGGACTCGGGAAGAAGGCCCTCGTGATCCCCGGAGCCACAAACAAGTTGGCCGACATAGCCTTCCGCGTACTACCACGTCCAGTGGCCGTACGGCTCGGCGGCAGGATCATGCGCCAAATACTCACCCGGCCGGGACAAGCCGGCTGATCCGTCGCCTAGCGGTGATAGGCCGGGGGCAGCGGCAGACCCTTCTCGGCCACGACCTTCCGCAAGATCGTCGGGTAGTCGCTGATGATCCCGTCCGCGCCTGCGTCGATCTGCGCCTTCATGGTCTCGGCATCGTTGATGGTCCAGGGAATGACCTTGAGCCCCAAACCATGCGCCTTCTCGACAAACTTCTTGTCGGCGACCAACGCGAAACCGGGGTCACCCACCTTGCCTCCATAGGGCACGGTGTATCCGGGCGACAGGATCGTGGCACCAATCTGCTTGGCCCCGTCAATCGGATCCTTGACGACGGCGGGATCCACCCCGCCAAGCCAGGGTGAGCCTGGGTACCAAGTGGTTTCGTCCCAGAGTGCAACGAGTGGAATGCCCGGTTCGGCCCGCTTGGTCATCGGCAGCGTGCGCCAGTCGAAGCTCTGAATCTCCACTTTGTCGACCTTGCCCGCCGCGCGGATCGTGTCGAGGATGACGTCGACAAACACCTGTGGCTCCGCAGATTTCTGTGGTTCAGCGGCCTCCACCTTGGTCTCGATGTTGTAGCGCACATCGGCATGGTAGGAATCTGCGAGGGCGAAAACCTCTGGCAGCAAGGCAATCCTGTCGTTCTTGACCACCTCTGCCTGCGGGAAATCCTTGAGCAGCTTGCCGCAGTCCAGTGTGCGCAGCTGCTCGGAAGTCAGGTCCTTGACCAGCTTTCCCACGTAGGGGTACTGCGGGTCGCCGGATGTCACCGGGGCCGTATCGGAGCATTTCGCCGAATCGATCACCGGATCGTGCCAGACCATGGGTTTGCGGTCTTTGGAGATGACGATATCGAGTTCAAGGGTGCTCACCCCGAGCTCTAGGGCTTTGGTGAAGGCGCGCAATGATTCCTCGGTGGTTTCACCGCGTCCACCCCGGTGTGCCTGCAGGTCGAAGGACGCCTTGTCTTTTTCGCCGCAGGATGCCAATGCCAGGGTGACGGCGAGAATGGCGGCCAAGCGCTTCATGGCGATGAGGTTATGTCACTCTCGCCGTGAAGGCACTCACGTACACCAAACGGCCATTTTCCGTACACGGTTGGCATATCGGCGCCAAGGAATCAGCGACGCTGACGCGCGATCTCCGCGAGGACCACACCCGCGGCCACCGAGGCGTTCAATGATTCGACAGGCCCCGCCATGGGGATCGACACCACCGCATCGCAGGTCTTGCGGACCAGCTGAGACAGCCCCTTACCCTCCGACCCGACGACAACAGCGATATCGCCAGCACCGTCGAGCTCGTCGAGCTCGGTATCGCCACCGGCATCAAGCCCGACGATGGTGAGACCCTTGTCTTGCCAATCTTTGAGGGTCCGCGTCAGATTCGTGGCGCGCGCGACCGGCAGGCGTGCCGCCGCACCCGCGCTGGTACGCCAGGCGACGGCAGTCACCGACGCGCTGCGCCGCTGCGGAATGACGACACCGTGCCCGCCGAAGGCAGCCACCGAGCGCACGATGGCGCCCAGATTGCGTGGGTCCGAGATGTTGTCGAGCGCCACCAACAACGCGGGCTGCGCCTCGGCACGGGCACGGGCCAACAGGTCGTCGGGGTGCGCGTAGCGGTACGGCGGCACCTGCAGCGCGAGCCCCTGGTGCAATCCGTTGGTGCTCATGCGATCCAGATCGGGCCTTGGTACCTCCAGAATCGCGATCCCGGCGTCGGCGGCCAGCGATACCGATTCGGTCAGCCGCTCGTCGTTGTCGGCGCCGACGGCCACGTACAACGCGGTTGCCGGCACACCTGTGCGCAGGCATTCAAGCACCGGATTGCGACCCAGCACCATCTCGGACTCGTCGCCCTGCTTGAGCCGACGCTGCTTGGCGTCGGCGACTTTCCGTTGGACAGCAGCGCGTTTGGAGGCTGGATGCTTCGTCCGTTGTTCGGCCGGTGGCGTCGCACCCTTGGCTTCCAGTCCGCGGCGGCGCACACCGCCAGAACCGACGGTGGGTCCCTTTTTGGTGCCGGGCTTACGCACTGCGCCGCGGCGCTGAGAATTTCCTGCCATTGCTACTCTTCGTCGCTACTCGTAAGGGACCACTGTGGGCCGTCTGCTGTATCGGTTATCTCCAGGCCTGCGCGCTTGAGCCGGTCCCGGATCTCGTCTGCGAGCGCCCAATCCTTCTCTGCCCGAGCAGTTCCCCGCCGCTCCAGCTCTGCGGTAACCAGCACGTCGACGGCGTTCAGTGCGGCGGACGTCTCGTCGCGCGTCTCCCAGCGCTCATCGAGCGGGTCGCAGCCAAGGATCGACATCATGGCGCGGACACTCGCCGCCGCCGATAGTGCGCCCTCGTGGTCGCCGGCATCCAATGCCCGGTTCCCATCTGCGCGCGTGGAATGCACCTCGGCAAGCGCGATCGGTACCGACAGGTCGTCGTCCAGGGCTGCCGCGAAGGCAGGGGTCCAGGTGCCCACCGGCACCTCGCCAACCCGGACCCGCACTCGATGCAGGAAATCTTCGATACCGCAGTAGGCCTTTACCGCATCGGCAAGCGCGGTCTCGGAGTATTCCAGCATGGAGCGGTAGTGCGCACTTCCCAGGTAGTAACGCAACTCGACAGCCCGAACACGTTGCAGCACAGCGGGAATGGACAAAACATTGCCCAGCGACTTGCTCATTTTTTCGCCGCCCATGGTGACCCAGCCGTTGTGCAGCCAGTAGCGGGCGAACCCGTCGCCGGCGGCACGGCTCTGCGCGATCTCGTTCTCGTGATGCGGGAAAATCAGATCCATCCCGCCCGCGTGAATGTCGAACTCCGCGCCCAGATATGACTCGCACATCGCTACACACTCGGTATGCCAGCCCGGGCGGCCTGGTCCCCATGGGGTCGGCCACGACGGCTCACCGGGCTTGGCACCCTTCCACAGTGTGAAGTCGCGTGGATCGCGTTTTCCCGTCGCAACACCCTCGCCCTGGTGCACATCGTCGATCTTGTGCCCGGACAGTTGTCCGTACTCCGGGTAGCTCAGCACATCGAAGTAGACGTCGCCACCGCTGGCATAGGCATGCCCGGTATCGATGAGCCGCTCGATCAGCTCGATCATCTGGGTGATGTGCCCCGTCGCGCGCGGCGATACCGACGGCGGCAGCACTCCGAGGGCGTCGTACGCCTGGTCGAAGGCGCGCTCGTACGTCGCCGCCCACTCCCACCACGGCCGCCCCGCGTCAGCTGCCTTATTGAGGATCTTGTCGTCGATATCGGTGACGTTGCGGACGAACAGGACGTCATAGGCACGGGCGGCGAGCCAGCGGCGCAATACGTCGAAGGCGACACCGCTGCGCACATGCCCGATATGGGGCAGACCTTGCACGGTTGCCCCGCACAGGTAGATGGAGACGGATCCCGGCTGTAGAGGCACGAAGTCACGCACGGCACCCGCGCGGGTGTCGTACAGCCGAAGCGGAGCGTGACCGGTCACGACCAGCGAGCTTACCGCGCTGTGACGAGCGCCGTTGCCACCGCGGCCAAGCCTTCGCCGCGTCCAGTCAGGCCCAACCCGTCGGTTGTGGTCGCCGACACCGAAACCGGTGCCCCGAGGAGGCCGGACAGTAGCTCCTGGGCCTCTACCCGGCGCGGTCCTATCTTCGGCCGATTCCCGATCACCTGGACCGCGGCATTACCGATCCGGAAACCACTGTCGTGCAGCAGCTCCCGCACATGGGTCAGCATCTTCGCCCCGCTGACACCCGACCATTCGGGCTGACCAGTGCCGAATACCGCGCCCACATCCCCCAGCCCGGCTGCCGAGAGCAGGGCATCGCAGAGGGCGTGTGCGGCAACATCACCGTCCGAATGTCCCTCACAACCATCGGCATCCGGGAAGAGCAGACCGAGCAGCCAGCATTGCTTGCCCTCCTCTATCGGGTGCACATCGGTGCCGATGCCTACCCGGGGCAATGCGCTCATTGGGCTACCTCTCTGCTCAGGATGGCCTCGGCCAGCGTCATGTCCAGCGCTGTGGTGATCTTGAAGGCCAGCCGATCACCCTCCACCACATGCACGCGCTCACCGATCTGCTCGACAAGCGCGGCGTCATCGGTGGCGATATCGCCGGCGGCCGCATACGCGCGCCTGAGCACGCTGGCCGCAAACCCCTGCGGGGTTTGCACGGCACGCAAATTGGCCCGATCCGGTGTACCGCTCACATCGCCGGCCGAATCGACAGATTTGATGGTGTCCGCGACTGCTATCGCCGGGATGACCGCGCAGCGGCCTTCACGCAGTTCCGCCACGATGCGGGAAATCATGTCCGGAGGGGTCAACGGACGGGCCGCATCATGCACAAGAATCCAGTCGGCCTCGGCCACAGCGGCCAAACCGGCACGTACCGAATCAGTGCGCTCGGCGCCGCCCTGCACAACCCTGGCCACCGGCCCCACCAGCGCCACAGCCTTATCGAGCTGATCGGCGCCGACTACGACTATTACCTCGTCAATGGCACCTGAAGACAACAAGCCATCAACAGAGCGTTCGAGCATTGTCCGGCCGCCGACGGTAACGAAGGCTTTCGGAACGTCCGCACCCAGCCGCACACCGAGACCGGCGGCCGGGACTATCGCCGCTGTCCTACGAGGCAGCTGCGAGCACCTCGTCGAGAATGATGTCGGCCTTGGCGGCGTTGGTGTTCTCCGCGAGCGCCAGCTCGCCGACCAGGATCTGACGAGCCTTGGCCAGCATCCGCTTCTCGCCTGCGGACAGGCCGCGCTCCTGCTCACGACGCCACAGATCACGCACAACCTCGGCGACCTTCTTCACGTCACCGGAAGCGAGCTTCTCCTGGTTGGCCTTGAATCGACGGGACCAGTTGGTCGGCTCTTCGGTGTGCGGTGCACGTAGCACCTGGAAGACCGTGTCCAGACCCTCGCGGCCCACCACGTCACGGACGCCAACGTATTCGGCGTTGTCGGCGGGCACGCGGACCGTCAGATCACCCTGGGAAACTTTGAGGACGAGATACTCTTTCTGCTCGCCCTTAATCGTCCGGGTCTCGATCGCTTCGATCAGCGCTGCACCGTGATGTGGATAGACAACGGTGTCTCCGACCTTAAATATCATCTTGTTTCGTGCCCCTTTCGATACCCAATTCTATCACGGCGTATCTCGGCGTGCCCACCAACAGCGCAGGTCAGGGGCACTGCAGATGAACCCACGGGGTTGACAGGGTGACGTTTTCGTGCATCCAGCGCCCCTCGACAACCCCGCTGGCTGGCCGATAAACCAGCCCTCACAAGCGGTAATCCAGGTCACATCGATTCCCCGATGCCGGACTCCAACACCAGATCCGGACGGATCTGGAGCGTCGTCGCGCACGCCGCTCATCCCGAGTGCCCCGCTGTTTTCGTCCCCGCGAGGCACCTACTACTGTCTATAGGACATATCGGCCGCAGGTGGATTTCGGACTGTCCGGAGCCGCTATCGAATCAGGGAGATGCCTGTGTTTCGCACTCGGTCCCAGCGCAGCACCGCTCGCGTGACGACACTTCTCGGCGCCGCGGTTCTCGCGACAGCCCTCGCCGGCTGCGGTGCGGGGCAGATCTCGCAGACAGCGAACCAGTCATCGGCGATCAACGGCGGTAGTGCCAACCTCGGGAAGCTCGCCCTGCGCAATGTCCACCTCGTCGGGAGCCCGGACCCGGTGAAGCAGCGTGCCGGACAGAAGGCAGAGCTGGTTCTGGTCATCACGAATGAATCCGCCGACGTCAACGACAAGCTCACCTCCGTGACCTCTCCTGACGACATCGGCAAGGTGACGCTGAGCGGAGACAGCGACATTCCGGCCACCGGCCGTCTGTTCGTCGGAGCCGCAGAAGGCCAGGATCCCGCCGCCGAGGCCGCCGGCCCAGAAGCAAGCAACGGCGAACACGGTGCCGCCCCTTCCGCTGAGCCCGGAGCCGCCACCACCGAGGTGAAAGCTCCAGAACCCAAGCCGCAGGCCTCGTCTGATCCGACGATCAAGCACGGCAAAGCGCAGCTGCAGTTGACGAAGGATCTGGCCGACGGCCTGACCTACCGATTCACCTTCACCTTCGAGAAGGCCGGAGAGGTCACCGTCGCGGTGCCCATCGACGCCGGCCCCAGCGCACCTCGCCAGCACACCGCCAATGAGGGCGGCCATGAGGGCGGCCATGAGGGTGGCGGACACTAACACAGACGCATAGCGAGGGCCCGGAACGGCGATCTGCCGTCTCGGGCCCTCGCTTTTTTCGTGCTAGCTTGCGCCCATGAAACGGCTCTTCACCTGCACTGCGGTAGTGGCCATGTTGGGTGCGATCTTGACCGCGCCTGCCGCGCACGCGGCACCCAAAACGGTCACCTACCGGGTGTGGGCGGAGTACGGCCCGCTCGTCGCGGCAACCATCGGCTACAACGAGGCAGACGGGTCCCGGCACGGCGCGATGAATCCGCAGCTGCCGTGGGGGAAGGACGTCACCTGGACCGATGACACCAAGCACCCCCTCATCAACGTCACTGGATACAACACCGGCGACGGCCCCCGGATCTTCTGTCAGATCCTCATCGACGGCCAGGTGGTCGACGAGGACGACCGCGTGGAGCTAGCCACCTGCAGCTACGCCACCGACGGCCTACCCCGCGAACACTGCATGCGCGGCAATTCCGGTTCCATTGTGGGCATCTTGACCAAGGTGGACGGCGACCCCTGCAGCCGCGCTCAGTGACGCCAGCGGTGTGACGATTTGGCCCATTGGCCGCCGTCGCCGTGATAGCTTCCGGCCCAAAGCCAGAACCGGGAGGACACCGTGAAGCGAACGTTGGCAGCGGCAACCGCAGCGACGGCGGTCCTTGGTCTGGTCCTTCCCGGGACCGCGCAGGCCGCGCTCCCCAAGGTGACCTATCTGGTGTGGGCTGCCGGCAAGACACCGGAGGCCGGCACCATCAGCTACGGCGACTATTCCGGCACGCCACAGGCCGTCAACGACGTCAAGTTGCCATGGTCAGTCACGGTGGCCTGGCCGTACAAGGACACCGTGAAGCAGGTGACCGCGATCTGGGGCTCGGGTCACATCCACTGCCGGATTCTGGTGGACGGTCAGACCGTCCTGTCCAACGACGGCGAGAAGACCGTGAACTGTCAGGACCGCATCGTCCCGCTGCCCCCTGACTAGCGCGCCTGGAATCGGCGCCTCACCATCCGCACTGGGAACGCGATGATGTCTGCAATCCTCGCAATCGGCGACTTCTCGAAGAAGTTGTCCGGGAACGAAAGCTTGAACACCTTTTTGTAGACGCTTCCCAGCTGCTTCGCCATCGAAGCCTCGTGGTAGGCGATGCCGTACTTGTCGCACATCGCGCGGACCTCGACGGCAATCTCTGCATAGCGGTACGCGGGCAGGTCGGGGAACAGGTGGTGCTCGATCTGATAGCTCAGATTGCCCGACAGAATGTCGATGCCTTTCCAACCGGTGAAGTTGGCCGAGCCGAGGATCTGGCGGTAGTACCAGGCCGCGTGGCTCTCGTCCTCGGTCTCTTCGATCGAGAAGGTCTGAACCTCCTCGGGGAAGTGACCGCACCAGATCACCGACGATGCCCACAGGTTGCGGACCAGGTTGGCGGCGACGTTTCCAACAAAGGTGAACGGCGCACCCGGACCCGACAGCAACGGGAAGATGACGTAATCCTTGAGCGCCTGCTTGCCGGCCTTTGCGCGGAACCGGGCAAGCCCGTCCTGCATGTCGGACCACGACTTCTCACCCTTGAAGAACTTCTCCGATTCGAGCTCCTGGATCGCGGTTCCCCACTGAAAGAAGATCTGGAGGGTGGCGCAGAAGATGGGGTTGAGCAGCCAAATCGGGTGCCACGGCTGCTCTTCGGTCATGCGCATGACGCCGTAACCCTCAGCGTCGTGGTCTTTGCCGACGACGTTAGTGAAGGTGTGGTGCACGTAGTTATGCGTGTACAACCAGCTGTCGGCGTGGATTGTGTTGTCCCAGTCGAAGTTCTTCGACGTGAGGGCCGGGTCCTGCATCCAGTCGTACTGGCCGTGCATGACGTTGTGCCCGATCTCCATGTTGTCGATGATCTTCGACAACGACAGAGCGGTAACGCCGGCGAGCCAGGCCGGCGGGAACCAGCCAGCCCACAACAGCGCACGGCCGGCGAGTTCGAGCTTCTTCTGCTTGCTCACGATGCCGCGGATGTACTCGGCATCCTTCTCACCGAGGTCGGCGACGATGCGTGCACGCAGGGCGTCCATTTCCTTGCCGAACTCTTCGATCTGCTCGGAAGACAGCTTCTTGAGGTCATTCGGCCTGGCCGGGGGTGCATAAACAGTCGGCTTCTTCTGGGTCTTCTGCTTGGCTGCAGGTGCGAAAGTAGTCATTTTCGGGTCTCCTTCAGGGCTTTGATAGAGGCTGACTCGGCGTTGATCAGAGGGCGATGACGACGTCGCCGACGGGCTTGTTGATGCAGAGCTTGACGTTGGTGTCACCGTCGCTGCAGAGGTCGCCGTTGAGAACGTTCTGGGTCGTTCCGCTGTTCTTCTGGCGAACACATGTGAAGCAGATGCCGATGCGGCAGCCGTACTCCGGGGTCAGGCCCGCGGCTTCAGCCTGCTCGAGGAGCGTCTGGCCGCTATTGGCGACGACCCTGTTCGACTCGGAGAAGGTGAGGTCACCTTCGGCATCGTCGGTGCCGACGGTGCGAATCGGAGCGGCAAACTGCTCGAGGTGGAGCTTGTCCGAGAGACCCTCGGCATCGAAGATCTCACGGACCGCGTCCATCAGCGGCATCGGGCCGCACAGATACGTCTCGGCTTCTGCGTAGTGACGATCAGCGGCAAGCAGGTGTTCCTTGCTGAAATAGCCCTGGAGGTCTCCGTCGGCCGCTTCGGTATATGCACGGACGATCTTGACGCCGTCGTACTTGGCTTTGATCTCGTCGATTTCAGCCTGGTAGATCACGTCGTCCTTGGTGAACGCGTAATGCAGGAAGGTGATCTTCCCGATGTACGCCTTGTCGGTGAGCGTGCGCAGCATCGACATCACCGGCGTGATTCCGGAACCACCGCTGATCAGCAGGATGCTTCGCGGATGCGGCAGCGGCAGGTAGAACTCGCCTTGGGCGGCCGAGATCTGTACGACCAAGCCGGGCTTGGCGTTGGCCAGCAGCCAGGGCGAGACAAGTCCGTTCGGATCTACTTTGATGGTGAGTTCGATCTGGCCGTCACGGCGGAACTGCGAATTCGCCGGCGAGTAGCAGCGGGTGCGTCGGATGCCGTCGATCTCAACTGAAAGCTTGACGAACTGTCCGGCCCGGAAGCCCTTCCAGTTGGCGTTGGGACGCAAAGTCAGAGTGACGCTGTCCTTGGTCTTCCGGACGACGTCGGTCACCTCGGCGCGAATCTCAGTCGTGGACCACAGCGGGTCAAACATTTCGAAGTAGCGGTCAACACCGTGAGGAGTCGTGGCCGCCTTGACGAACGAGGAGGTCAGCACCCGACGTGCAAGCCGAGAAGAAGACCAAGCCTGAAGTTTTAGAGACATACTCGGCTCCATTTCGGTTAACAGTTGTACACCAACAACAGTATGGCAGGATGCCTGCAGTCGCAAGTTATTCCACCGTGACGCACACAACGTCGAGATATCGACGCAGTTCAAGGGGCTGATTACACGGTTCTTCACTGCACTTTCCAGGCGATGCGGCTCTACGACCACTTCGTTCGGAGTTCTCAGAAAAAGTGCACAGTTGCACGCCAATCTCGGCGACAACAGGAAACACACCTGGCACGAATACTCGATCAGCCCCCAAAGCTCTCAGCGTGACCGACACCGACCGCACAGACATCTACCGAGCCCGATTGCGACAAATACCACCGCTAGCCACACCTGAGCTGTGTTGGCCCGGTCTTGTCGTACCCGGAGACTAACGTCGCGGTGTGGCCAAACCCCGCGCGCAGTACCGCTGTTCGGAATGCCAGCACACCACCGCCAAATGGGTGGGCCGGTGCCCTGACTGCGGAACCTGGGGCAGCGTCAGTGAAACCGCCGTGCTTTCCTCGATAGGAGGGCTGGGCGCCGTACGCGCGGTGGCCCCGGCCACCGCGGCGGTACCGATCACCAGCATTGCCACCGATGACACCCAGCATCGGCCCACCGGTGTCTCCGAACTCGACAGAGTGCTCGGCGGCGGTGTCATCACCGGCTCGGTGAACCTGCTCGCCGGCGAGCCCGGGGTCGGCAAATCGACACTGCTGCTGAAGGTGGTCCACCAGTGGGCGGTTTCCGGCGGGCGAGCCCTGTACATCAGTGGCGAGGAGTCGGCGGCCCAAGTCCGGCTGCGGGCCGAACGCACCGGCTGCGTTCACGACGAGGTATACCTGGCGGCCGAATCCGATCTGCACAGCGTGTTGGGCCACATCGATGCCGTCAAACCCACTCTCGCAGTGATTGATTCGGTACAGACCATGTCGACGACCGATGCCGACGGCGTGACCGGTGGTGTTACGCAGGTGCGCGCGGTGACCACGGCGCTGACCATGGCCGCAAAGTCGTCGGGTGTGGCGATGGTGCTGGTGGGTCACGTCACCAAGGACGGCGCCATCGCGGGCCCACGCTCCCTGGAACACCTGGTCGATGTGGTGTTGCATTTCGAAGGCGACAAACATTCCGCGCTGCGGATGGTGCGCGGGATCAAGAACCGATTCGGTGCCGCGGACGAGGTTGGATGTTTTGAACTGCGCGACAAGGGAATCGAGTGTGTCACCGACCCATCCGGTTTGTTCTTGGAGCATCGCGAGAACGCCGCAGCGGGCACCGCGGTGACGGTCACCCTCGATGGCAAGCGCCCGCTACTCGGCGAGGTCCAGTCCCTGGTCACCACATCGACCAACCCCTCGCCACGGCGCGCAGTCAGCGGACTCGATCACGCACGCTCGGCGATGGTCACCGCCGTACTCGAGCGCCACGGGCGAATCCCACTGGGCAACAACGATATTTACATGGCAACGGTCGGCGGGATGCGCATGACCGACCCTGCGGCCGATTTGGCCATCCTGATGGCGGTGGCCTCTGCGTACACCGACATCGCCCTACCGGCCAACATGGTGTTCATCGGCGAGGTCGGACTGGCGGGCGATATCCGACGCACCGCCGCCGTAGGAAAGCGCATCGCCGAGGCGGCACGCCTCGGATATACACACGCGGTGATTCCCCCCGAGGGTGATGACCTGCATCCGGCCGGAATGCATCTGCTGCGTTGTCCAACCGTGGGCAGGGCCCTCGAGGTGCTCTCGGAAGCCCGCCGAATCGAACCGGAGAAGCGCCCGAGCCTGCGCCTGGCGCGCAGCCGCGCCGACGGCGCTACGGACTGATACCGAGCGCCCGCGAGGCTCCGTCTCCGTAGTGCGCGTCCGGGTCGATGATCACGAAGATGCCCTGCGAACTGGCCACCAGTTCACCGTCGATTCGCGCACTCGCCGTCGTGTACAGCTTACGTCCGGCTCGGCCCTCCACAGCGCAGGCCAGGTCCACCGTCGACCCAACCGGAATCGGCCTGCGATAGTCGACCTCCAAATGCGCTGTGACAGCCACCAATTGCGTCACGATGCCCAAGACACCCTGCAGCTCATCGAAAATGGCCGCCATAACGCCGCCATGAATGACGCCGGGTCCACCCTCCAGCTCAGGGAGCACCTCAAAGCGCCCCGTGACGCTGGCGCCGTCACCGGCATAGAACCGTGTCCCCCACAGGTCCTCCTCGGGCCCCGGGTAGCTAAACCTGCGTGGCCAACCCGGGTTCAGTACTGCACCCGGAGCGGGAGCTTCTGGGCCGCGACTAACCGCCTCTAGCCCCTCGGGCAACGTCCACGTCGACATGACCACGTAATCTAACTGCGGCGAACCGAGCCTGGAGAGGGAGGGGCGCGATGGACAACGCAGAAGCCAACGCAAGGATGCGGGAGACCCTGGCCCGGTTGGCGCCGGGCACACCCCTGCGCGATGGGCTGGAACGCATTCTGCGTGGTCGCACCGGGGCCCTGATTGTTCTCGGCTACGACGACAAGGTCGAGAGCATCTGCGATGGCGGCTTCTCCCTCGACGTCGCATTCGCCCCCACCCGGCTTCGCGAGCTGTCCAAGATGGATGGCGCCGTGGTGCTGGACACCGATGGATCGCGCATCGTGCGCGCCAATGTGCAACTGGTGCCCGACCCGTCCATTCCGACCGATGAGTCCGGCACCCGGCACCGCTCCGCGGAGCGCACCGCCATTCAGACGGATTACCCCGTTGTGTCGGTGAGCCATTCGATGAACATCGTGAGCGTGTACACCGCTGGTATCCGGCACGTGGTCATGGATTCGGCCACCGTTATGTCGCGAGTCAACCAGGCGGTGTCCACTTTGGAGCGCTACAAAACACGACTGGACGAGGTGACCTCATCACTGTCCACCGCGGAGATCGAGGACTTCGTCACCCTGCGCGACGTCATGACGGTGGCGCAGCGCTTGGAGCTGGTGCGCCGGATCAGCCAGGACATCGAACTCGACGTCATCGAGCTGGGCACCGATGGACGGCAGCTCAAACTGCAGATCGGCGAGCTGGTCGGCGATAACGACACCGAACGCGAGCTGCTGGTCCGGGACTATCACGCCAATCCCGAGCCGCCGACACAGGCGCAGATCGCCTCAACTCTTGAGGATCTGGACGCACTCTCGGACACTGACCTGCTCGATCTGACGGTGCTCTCGCGGACATTCGGGTACCCGTCCACCGTCGAAGCCCAAGACACCGCGATGAGTTCTCGCGGCTACCGGGTCATGACGCATATCCCCCGGCTGCAGTTCGCACATATCGACAGGCTGGTCAGAGCCTTCGGATCCCTGCAGGGCCTCCTGGCCGCCAGCGCCACCGACTTGCAGTCGGTGGAAGGAATCGGCGCCATGTGGGCCCGGCACATCCGAGAGGGGCTGTCCCGGCTCGCCGAGTCGACTCTTACCGAGCAGACCGGCTAGGCCGGTGGACCTGCTGGCGGAGGTGCGTCGGCGGGCTTCTCGCCGATGATGAACGGCACCGGTGCACTGCGCAGATCTCCGAGCTGCACCACCAGCGAGTAGGTTCCCGGGCCGATGGCCGGACGGGGCAGCGGGCAGTTCGGCGCGGAACCCATTCCGGTCCAGGTGACCTCGGTGGTCACCTGCTCACCCGGGTTGAAGGTCCTGACGGAGTTCTCCTGCGAAGGAGCGCAGTCCAAGTTGGCCCAGATCCGCTTGTTGTCGACACTGAACACCGATGCGGCCAGCACGGCGGCACCCACATCCCGCTTGCATTGCACCAGACCGATGTTGGTGACCACCATGGTGAACTTGGGCTGCTCACCGGCAAGATAGCTGGGCTTATCACTGGAGGCCTTCACCGCAAGCGTCGCGTCGGGGCAGTCGTCACCGGGATTCAACGCCACTGGCGGCACCAACTCGGGCTTGGCAATGGGCGGTCCGTCATGGACCGGGGCATCCGCGGGCTTGTCCGTCTTTTTGATCTCGTTCGGCGGCAGGATGACCGGCTGACCGGCGGGGACCGCCGCTTCGGCGGGTTGATCCGCAGCCTTGGTATCGGCTCCTGCACTGCCACCTACCAGCGCAAAGATCACCGCGGCGACGATGGCAACCGCGACCACCGCCACGCCGATCGCGAGGGCGCGGCGCCGCCAGTAGATCTCCGAAGGCAGCGGGCCTGAGGGGTGCATGTCAATCACGATTCAACGGTAAGCGCAGGTCACTACGGGATGGCCGACCTCGCTCGGCGTGTCGGCGAGCTACGCAGACTTCACAGTGCTATTTGGGGCCGTTTGAGGGGCTATTACAGCCATCCCACGTCAGTTCACGCAGGGAACACCACTGCTGCTGCCAACCACAGGCTTACCCGAGTCCGGCGGCGCGTAGTCACCAGAGGACTCCGAGCTCGACGAGCCGGACATCGAACTCGCGGTGCCGCTGTCTTCAGCGCTCAAGACATCCGATGGCGCGGAGTACCCGTTGCCCAACATGACGCGAATTCGTCCGGGCGCCAACGTCGGATCCACACTGGGCTTCGCATCGATACCCAACATGGTGGACATCGCCTTAGCGTCGGCATCGGCGCCTACGCCGTAATCGATGGTGGTACTGGTCGATTCGCCGCTTTCCGGATCCCGCACGTCGCCTTTGGTGTAACCGCGACTAACCAGTGCCGACGAAATCGTCGACGCCAGACCGGACGTCGTAGTGGCGTTCACGACATCGACGGTGCTGGTGGGCGTCGCCGAGGTGGCCGCGGGCGCCGAATCTCCACCCGTGAAGGCGGCGGCCACCTTGGCCCGGATCGCCACCGGATCAACGATGTTGACGTCCGCACCGTTGATGGTGTCGTATCGCACCACGGGCAGAGTCTGGAAGTTCACATTGCCGTCCGCGATCTGCCCTATGCGCTGGAATTGCTTCTCGGTCCAGCCTTTTGACAGCACTACATCCTTGTGAACGACGTTCATCAGGCCGGTGAGTTTGGTGATGTCGGTAAGGGTGCCGGCACTACGCAGCTGCTGCATCACCGAGATCAGGAAGGCCTGCTGGCGGTGCGTGCGATCGAGGTCGCCGTTCTCCAGCCCGTGGCGCTGGCGCACGAATGCCAATGCCTGTGAGGCGTTGAGAGTTTGTTCTCCCGCCTGGAAGTTGGCACCCGAATAGCTGTCGTAGACGGCATTGTTCAGGCAGACGGTGACCCCACCGAGCTCGGAGGCCAAGTCGTAGAAGCCGACCAGATTGACCTCGGCGAAGTAATCGATGGGCTGACCGGTAAGACGGTGGACGGCATTGAGGGTGGCACGGCGGCCCGCCTCGCGGCTCTGCTGCTCCAGTGTCGCCTGATCGGTGATGCCCTCGTTGACAAGCTTGTCCGCCTCATTGGCCTTGGTCAGGCCATAGGCTTCCTTGATCTTGATGTGCTTGTAGCCGGGTATGCCGTCGGCCGGGACCCAATCGTCACGGGGGATCGAGAATGCGGTGACCTTGTTGTCGGCGCCCACGTGCACGAGGATCAGGGTGTTGGTGTTGTAACCGCCCGCGTCCGAGTCACCGGCGTGCAGCTGGTTCAGGACCGCCTTCGGCAGGTCGTTGCCGTCCTGATCCTTACGGGAATCGAGGCCGATCAGCAGCATGTTCATGGAGCCGTCGCTCGACTTGCCGCCTTCGGCCTCCGCCCCCGAAGTGGGGACGTGGCTGAACGCTTTGTAGAACACCTGCCAACCGGCGCCGGTTACCACCAGGCTGCCGCAGGCCAGCAGTGCGAAAATGACCCGACCGGCCGCAGTTTTACTTACCGACCAGCGGTTATTCGACTTAGGCAGTGCGTGCTTCGGTCGGCTGCGACCATTGTCGCGGCTCATCGGTTACTACCCCGATGTGGCAGCAACGTACACACCGAACTACCCATCCCTCCCCCAGAGAAATCTGCATTCCGTCTAATTCTCCCATCACAGACAGCAAGATGCCATGTGACGTTTGCCGAATAGGCTTTGACCTCGGGGTTTGAGATTGTTACTCGTCGATGTCGCCGACGTGGCCGTGTAAAACGACGCGTCCGTCGGCGAGTTTGTAGGTCAGGTACACCAGGGCGAGCTTCTTGGCCTTGACGGCATCGGCGACCACCTGCGAGCGCTGCAGCAGCTTGATACCGGTCTCTTCCACATGGCGGGCCTCGAACTCATCAATCCGGGTCAGGCCGTCCTTACGGCCGCCCAGGATCGAAGGCATGACCCGTACCACCAGATCCCGGATGTACCCGCCGGGCACCTCTCCGGTGTCCAGAGCCTGCACGGTGGCGCCCACGGCGCCGCAGGAGTCATGGCCAAGGATCGCGATCAGCGGCACACCCAGCACTGCCACCGCATATTCAATGGACCCCAGCACCGCCGAGTCGATCACCTGACCCGCGGTGCGCACGATGAACATGTCGCCCAGGCCCTGATCGAAAATGATCTCCGCGGCCACCCGGCTATCGGAGCAGCCGAACAGCAGCACATGCGGGTTCTGGCCGTTAGCAAGTTCTGTCCGACGCGCCACGCTCTGACTCGGATGCTGCGGAAAACCGCCGACAAAACGCTGGTTACCCTCTTTGAGTGCCTTCCAGGCGGACCTCGGATCAGCTGTCATACCCGTCATTGTGCCCTGACGAACTTTTGGACTGGTTTGATGTCGCCGAGCGGGACCTACCGTGGCGACACCCCGAGGCGACACCGTGGCACATCCTCATCAGCGAGGTGATGCTCCAGCAGACCCCGGTGTCCCGGGTAGAACCGGTGTGGCGGGAATGGGTGGCACGTTGGCCGGTTCCTTCCGCGATGGCGAAAACGTCTGTCGCAGAAGTGTTACGGGCATGGGGAAAGCTCGGTTATCCGCGCCGCGCCATGCGGTTGCATGAGTGCGCGACGGTACTGGCCCGCGACTATGACGATCAGGTACCCGACGATGTGGAGACACTGCTGACGCTTCCGGGCGTGGGTGCGTACACGGCACGCGCCATTGCCTGCTTCGGGTACGGGCAGCGGGTTCCCGTGGTGGACACCAATGTTCGCCGGGTGATCGCGCGCGTGGTGCACGGTGTCGCGGACTCGACTCCCTCGACGCGAGACCTGCGGGACGCAGAGGCGCTGCTGCCCGTCCACAACGGAGCACGGTTCTCGGCGGCGCTCATGGAGTTGGGTGCCCTGGTGTGCACCGCGCGCGCACCACAGTGCCCGCTGTGTCCGCTCAGTTCATGCGCGTGGCACGAGGCGGGACGCCCCGAATTGGATACGCCGGTGCGGCCAGTGCAGAAGTACGCCGGTACCGACCGTCAGGCACGTGGTCGACTGTTGGATGTATTGCGCGGCAGCAGTATTCCCGTAACGCGGGCACAGCTCGACGTAGTGTGGCTCTCCGATATCGCCCAACGCGACCGCGCATTGGATTCACTCTTGGTCGATGGATTGGTGGAACAGACCACGGATGGGCGCTTCGCGCTGGCCGGCGAGGGCGGTTAGCCGGCAGCCACCGCGAAGGTCTTGCGGTAATCGGTGGGTGTGATGCCGACTCCGCGGCGAAAGTGATGGCGCAACAGGATCGCGGTGCCGAAACCGCTACGCGCCGCGACGGTATCGATATCAAGATCCGTCTCTTCCAACAAACGCCGGGCCAGCAGCACCCGCTGGTCGATGATCCAACGCATCGGGGTCACACCGGTCTGATCGGTGAACTTGCGGGCAAATGTGCGGGTCGACATGTGCACGCGCGCGGCAAGATCAGCCACCGTATGCGTCTGTTCGATGTTTTCGATCAACCAATCAAAAAGTCCGCCAAAGCCGTTGGTTTCCACATCGGGCACTGGATGCGGGATGAATTGACGCTGTCCACCCGCACGCTGCGGTGGCACCACCATGCGTCGCGCGATCTTGTTGGTGATCTCGCTGCCCAGCTCGCGACGCACCAGGTGTAGACAGGCATCAATGCCCGCGGCCGTCCCCGCGCTGGTGATGAGGTCGCCGTCGTCGACGAACAAGACGTCGCGATCGACGGTCGCCGTCGGATGACGGCGGGCCAACTCGTCGGTGTACATCCAATGCGTGGTGCAGCGGCGGCCGTCCAGCAGCCCTGCCGCGCCCGCGATGAAGACACCCGAACACACGGTGAGCACGGTGGCTCCGCGGTCCGCCGCCGCACGCACCGCCTCCAGCGCCTCCGGTGGATAGCCCTCGGTGTACGTCCGCGCCGGCAGCGCCACCAGATCGGCGTCGGCAAGCCCGTCAAGCCCGCGATCGGGAATCAGCGACGCTCCGACCGTGGTCCGTAGCGGCACACCGGGCTCCACACCGCACACCCGGAAGTCGAAATTGGGAACACCGTCACTGGTGCGGTCCAGCCCGAAGACCTCACAGAGGACGCCGAACTCGAAAACGGCCACTCGATCGAGGACCAGGGTCGCCACCGAACGCAACATGGCTGAATATTATCGAAGATCGTCAATTCCGCCACTGTTGGCGTGATATTTATCAGAACAAAATTATTGCCATGACCATCTTCGCCGCCATTCTCGTCCTGATATCCCCATTCGCCCTGGCGGTCGCACTGAGCTGGATCGCCCGCCGAAACAAGACCTTCCGAATCCACCTCGATCAGTTCCGGGTCGCGGCGCCCCTCGGCGGCACCTTCGCCGATGACCGCGACCTGCAACGGCAGCTGCACGAAATGGAAGTAATCCACTCGCGGCGCTAGCGGACTACCGGGCTCCGTGCGCGGCAATGAAGTCCGTGACCGCAGACCGGTACCGCTCGGGGGCGTCGTCGTGAATCAGGTGCCCCGCCCCTTCGATCTTCAAATAAGTTGTCTTCCAGCCAATCTCAGCCATTTCGCGCATCTGCCCGGCCGGCGCCACCGTGGCTGAGGCCTCCAGCAGGAGCGACGGACAACGCACCCCCCGCCACTGATCCCAGAATTCACGGACGCCCCATTCCGCAGCAGTGGCAATCCATTTGTCGATCGGACCGTGCAGTCGCCAGCCCTCGGGAACCTGGTCAAATGCCTCCAGAAAATACTGTCCCGCAACGGGTCCGAACCTACTGGTGACATCGGTGGCGGACGTGAAAACTTCTGGCCAAGAGTACAGCCAGGGTTCCCAGGGGCCAGTGGTCCCGCCGACGAAATCGGGGGCCATATCCTCCACCACCAGAGCCGACACCAACTCTGGATGCTCCGCCGCCAGGCACCACGAATGCAGTCCGCCCATGGAGTGGCCAATAAGCAGGGCTGGACCGTCAAGCGCACCCACCGCCTTCGCGAGGGCTTCGACATAGCGCTCTGTCGAAATCGGTTGGGAATCAATGACATCGCACCCCCGGTGCCACGGCGCGTCATAGGTGTACACCCGGCCCAGCTCCCGCAACCAGGGCAACTGCCGCGACCAGGTGCTTCCGCGACCCATCAGACCGTGCACAAGGACGATCGATGGCGCCCCCGCGTCTTCCGGCAGACCGCCTTGGTCCAACAGGCGGTCAGGGTCCATGTCTGTCATCATCGCCCCAATCATCGCCCCGAATCATGCGCGAGCCCGCACGGTAGCCTGAACCCATGTCCGTGGTGAAGATCAACGCAATCGAGATCCCCGAGGGTGCAGGTCCGGAGCTGGAGAAGCGGTTCGCTCACCGCGCCGGAGCAGTCGAGAACCAGCCAGGATTCCTGGGCTTTCAGCTGCTGCGCCCCGTCAAGGGAGAGGACCGCTACTTCGTGGTCACCCAGTGGGAGTCCGAAGAGGCCTTCCAGGCCTGGGCCACCGGTCCGGCGGTCGAAGCACATTCCGGCCAGCAGGCCAAGCCCGTGGCCAAGGGTGCCCATCTGCTGGAGTTCGAGGTTGTGCTCGACGTGACCGGGGCCGCCACCAAGGCGTGAATAGCAGTTTGCTGCGCGCGCGCATGACGCGCGCCGTTTCGGTGTGCACGGTGGCAGTGGTGGCCCTCTCGGTCGGCAGCACCGCGGGGTGTGGCATCAAACTGCGGCAGGTGCCGCACGGTGACGTGGATACCAGCACGCCTCCGGGCCTGCGCTCACAACAGCTGATCGACATGTTGAACTCCAACTGGCCGATCGGAAAGCAGGGTGTGGCCACTCTTGCCGCCGCCAACAAGGTCGACGACTACACCGAGATCATGACCAAGCTGTGGGTCGATCGCCCATACAAGGTGAGCTCCGTGGATCTGGCGGCCAACAGCTCCACCGTCCACCTGATCTCCCCGTATGGCGCCAATGTGGACATCGGGCTGCGCACCAACACCAAGGGCGATGTCGACAGGCTGGTGCCGTATCAGCAGCCCCCGACGATCGCCGACTGGTCCGACGTCGACACCGCACTGTCGGCATCCGGCGGCCGGTACTCGTACCGGGCGTCCAAGATCGTCAACGGCCAATGTGAGCAAGTTGCCGGAACCAACACCTCCGAATCCATGCCGCTGGCTTCGGTTTTCAAGCTCTACGTGCTCTTGGCCACCGGCACCGCCATCAACGCGGGCACCCTCACCTGGGATGACCAACTCGCCGTCACCGATCGCGGCAAGGCCCTCGGAAGCTCGATGGACAAGCTCCCGACGGGCTCCACGGTGTCGGTGCGCACCGCCGCCCAAAAAATGATCTCGGTGAGCGACAACATGGGTACCGACATGCTGATCAACCGCCTCGGTCGGCAGGCCATCGAGAAGGCCCTTGCCGACGGCGGGCACCATGACCCGGCATCGATGACCCCCTTTCCCACCATGCATGAGTTGTTCAACATCGGGTGGGGAGTACCCGACGTCCGCCAGCAATGGAAGGACGCCACCACCCCCACCCAGCGCGGGCAGATGCTCGCCGAAGCGGACACCCACGACTACAAACTGGATCCGGACCGGACCACCACGCCCGCATCGAAATTCGGCATCGAGTGGTACGGCAGCGCCGAGGACATCTGCCGGGTCCACGCGGCCCTGCAGAAGGTCGCCGTCGGCCCTGCGGCTCCGATTCGCGGCATCCTGTCAGCCGAACCCGGTATCGATCTACACAGCGAAAACTGGCGCTATATCGGCGCCAAGGGTGGCAACCTGCCCGGCGACCTGACATTCAGCTGGTACGCCGAGGATCGCAATCGCCAGCCGTATGTGGTGAGTTTCCAGCTGAATTGGGATCGCGCGTTCGGACCCGGCGCGGCCGGCTGGGTTATCGGCCTGGCCAAGGGCGTCTTCAAGAAGCTGGGATGAGCGCCCGCGCGAAGACCGTCCAACTGGGATGAGCGCCCGCGCAAAGACCGTCACATGCGAATAGCTAGCCGGTAACGGACGTCTCGGCATTGACGGGCTTACGCCCGATAACCGTCGCGAACCCGAGACCGATCGTCGCCCACATAATCGCCTGTGTTGTGAACGAGTACAGCCGGAACAGATACAGATCGTGCGCCGGGAAACCCGGATAAACGATCTTCCCGTCGGCATCGAGCAGCGGTTGCGGCGCCTCGACAAATCCCGGCGTCACAGCCATGACGAGCCCGACCAGCACGATGAACACCGCAGCGGCGATAAGAGTGGCCGTCCAGGTATCTACGCGCTCGGAGAGCTTTCGACCCACCCACAGCGCCACGGCCAACGCGATCGCGGCGACGAGGATCATCAGCACGAAGTACCCGGTGCGCTCCTTGATGGTGCCCTCGGCGCTCGCCGCAGGCGGGTTGGCCGGGAACTTCAGGAACGGCACCACATACAGCACCAGGAACAGCCCGCCCGCGACGGCGAGAGCCTGCGCACGCGGACTCAGATTTCCGACCCGGCCGATCGCCACCACGTACGCGACCGCGAACAGCGCGCCCATCGCGATTCCGAATCCGATGACACCGAGCGCCAGGCCCGCATTGGCCTGTGCGAAGCGACTGAACAGCTCCGCGCCCTCGTGATGGGCGTGGATACCGGCGGCCTCGTCGAGCACGCCCTGCGCCTCGCCTCTGCCCTCTTCATAGGCGATCGCCCTGTTGATGACGGGCTCCACAAAGATCCATCCGAAGATGAAGGACAGCAGACCACCCAGTGCGCCGAAACCTAAGCCGCGCAGAATTATTGACTTTTCCATGTATTCGGCCCGCTGCTAGTGGCAGGGGAAGCCGAGCAGGTGGCGGGCGTCATGCACGAACTCATGAACGTGCATATCGCTGCCGAAGATCGACACCGCACCCTGGTCGATGCCGATGAAGTAATAGGCGAGCAGCCCCAGGAGGGTGGTCACGCTCAACCACAGCGCTGCCTGGGGAATCGACACCGCAACCGGATGGCTGGCGGACGTTGTGTGTGCCATGTTGCTCCTTTTCGGAATACCGCGTCCCGATTTGTTCTTCTCGACGGCGGGGTCTGACTCTCACAGTGGCGCGACCGTCCTGGGATTACACCAGGTTCCCGTCCTGTCGAAGGACGAGTTGAGCTTAGTCGACGCGGCTGGGCTGCGCGTTCGAGTGATAGTTTTAGCCTCGCATTGGTTTCTCCGAGAGCAGCAGGAAATGCCTTCGGAGATCGCAAGAGGGAATCCGGTGTGAATCCGGAGCTGCCCCGCAGCGGTATGTGGAAACGACAGCGGCACCGAAAGCACTGGGTTAAGGCCCGGGAAGCAGCCGCCAGTAGGTGAGGCTCGCAGAAGCCTCGTGTTCACGAGTCCGAAGACCTGCCAACGCGGCCGCACCATCCGGTGCAGTCATTCGCCAGTGCCGAGGGATCGCCTGGTGGGTAGTGCCAACTCGGCATATCCGTCATGCCCCGGTGTCTGCGATCCGACGACGCAGGAAGATCGATGCCCGCAGCACAACACGAGCGACCGATGGTCCTCGCGGCGTGCGGCGGCCTGGTGACTCTCGTGCTGTTGTCGGTCGGTGCGCTCGCATTCGGTACTGCCGATGTGCCTTGGCGCGATTGTCTGCATTTCCTCTGGGTGGGTGTGACAGGCGGCTCCGTTCGGGCCGCCGATGCGGCGAACTACCGGATCGTCATCGAGTCCAGGCTGCCGCGGGTGATTCTCGCCATCCTCGTCGGTGCGGGGCTGGCCGTGGTGGGCGTGCTCGTGCAGGCCATGGTCCGCAACGCCCTGGCAGATCCGTACGTTCTCGGCATCTCGTCGGGAGCCTCGGTGGGCGCCACCGCAGTGGTGGTCTACGGCGTGCTCGGCACCTTCGGCGCGTATGCGCTGTCGCTCTCCGCGTCGCTCGGCGCCCTCGCCGCGACCGCACTCGTGTACCAAATCGCCCGTACTCCACAAGGTCTGGTACCGCTGCGGCTGGTTCTGGTAGGCACCGCAGTGGGCTATGGGCTGTCCGCGGTGACCACCGTGCTGGTGTTCTTGGCGCCAAATGGAGAAGCGGCGCGCAGCGTCATGTTCTGGCTGCTCGGCAGCCTGGGGGCATCGTCCTGGGACAAGGTCCCGGTGGCGCTCGCGGCGACCTTGATCGGGATCATCTGCGTCGCGGGGCTGGCCCGCCAACTCAACGCCCTCGCTATGGGCGACGAGGTCAGCGCGTCACTGGGTCTGCACGCCGGGCGGTTCCGGGTGGCACTGTTCGTGCTGTCGGCCGCCATGACCGGATGTTTTGTATCCATTTGCGGAGCCATCGGATTCGTGGGACTGGTCATTCCGCACGCGGCACGGCTGCTGGTCGGCGCGGACCACCGCCGAGTCTTGATCGTGGCCCCGGTGCTGGGCGCGTGCTTTCTCGTTGCTGCCGATCTCGTTGCGAGGACGATGATTCCGCCGCAGGAGCTTCCGTTGGGCGCGATCACCGCAGCCGTCGGAGTACCCGTCTTCGTCGGATTGATGCGCCGACGCGCGATGTCTGCGGGGGCGGTCGGCTGATGGATGTCACCTATCGGAACGTGTCGGTCGATATCGCAGGTAGCCGGATCGTCTCGAGTATCGACATGCGGATCGCGGCGGGGGGATTCGTCGGAATCGTCGGTCCCAACGGCAGCGGCAAGTCGACAACCCTGCGCTGCCTGTACCGCGCCCTTACTCCTGCCGGCGGCGACGTAACGGTCAGTGGCGTTTCGGTACGGGCAATCAGCATGCGGGAGAACGCCCGTCAGGTCGCGGCGCTGACTCAGGACATGTCCTTGGATTTTGATTTCACGGCCGCGGAAGTGGTCGCCACCGGTCGGCTGCCGCATGGCACATCCCTGCGCAGCACTTCCGAACTGGACCGGCGCATCTGCGCGGAGGCGACCGAGACAGCTGACGTGACGGCGCTTGCCGACCGCACGTTCAGTTCCCTCTCGGGCGGGGAGCGCCAGCGGGTTCTCATCGCCCGCGCCCTCGCGCAGCAGCCGCGTGTCCTGGTGCTGGACGAGCCCACCAATCATCTGGATGTGCGCCATCAGTATTCGATACTCAGTTCGGCTCAGATCTTGGGCATTACGGTCATCGCTGCACTACATGACCTCAACCTCGCGGCACAGTACTGCGACACGATCCACGTCATGGCCAAGGGGCGCATCGTGCTGTCGGGCCCACCGCACGAGGTCATCACCGCCGAATCCATCGGCCAGTGGTTCGGCATCGGCTGTCATGTCATCGCGCACCCACGAAGCGGTGTTCCGCAGATCATCTTCGACGCTCAGCCCGAAAGATAGGAGAAGGAATGAAGGCCCTCATCGGTGTGGCGGTGGCGGTATCGCTGCTATCGGCAGGCTGCGCGACCATCGAGGCACAGAGCCCCGGAACGGCGCGGGTATCCGTCAACAATTGCGGTGCACCGCTTGATGTTCCGGTACCGGTTACCAGAGCCGTCAGCAATGACACCGGGGTTACCGAGCTGATGTTCGCACTCGGCCTGCAGGACCGGATGGCCGGATACTTCATGGACTCCGGACAGGATCGGGACATCAAGACCTCGCCGTGGAAGGCACAGTTCGAGTCCACCACCAACCTGGGCCAGGGATTCACCCGTGAAGCGGTGCAAGCCGCGCGTCCCGATCTCGTGTTCGCCGGGTGGAGCTATGGATTCAACGAGACCTCGGGGCTGACACCGGATTGGGTGCGGTCCGTCGGGGCGGTGCCCTATCAGCTGACCGAGGCGTGCCGTCAGCCCGGAACAGTCCGGCGCGGTATCAAGCCTCCCCTCGACGCCCTCTACGACGATCTGGCCAACCTGGGGGCCATCTTCGGAGTTCAGGAACGCGCGACGGCGTTAATCGCCACGTACCGCAAGACCATCGACACCGTGCAGTCACGTCTGCCGCAGGGCCAGCCGCCTGCGCGCGTCTTCCTGTACGACAGCGGCGAGGCCGAACCGTTCACCTCCGGAAAAAACGCCGCGCCCCAACAGATCATCGAGAAGGCCGGGGGCCGCAACGTCTTCTCCGATCTCGACGACAGCTGGACCACCACCGCCTGGGAGACCGCCGCCCAGCGCGACCCGCAGGTGATCATCATCTGCGACTACGGGGTGGGACCCAACAACACCGCCGAAGCGAAGATCAATCTGCTCAAAGCGCAGCCGCTGATGAAGCACACCCAGGCGGTCCGCGACGAGAACTTCATCGTGCTGCCCTACGCCGCCCTGGTCGAGGGTCCGCGCAATCCAGACGCCATCGTCACCCTGGCGAACTATCTGCGCGACAAGGGATTCTGAAGGCTGTCAGCTTCTGGAGCTAGGGTGACGACATGAGCTCGCCCACTACCCTCGGCCTCATGGTGCCGCCCTCCCTGCCACCGGAACGGCTACTAGAGATCGCGCGCGCGGCTGACGCTGCCGGGCTCGATCATCTCTGGGTCTGCGAGGACTGCTTCGCCACCACATCGATCGCGTATGCATCCCTGACCCTTGCGGCCACCGAGCGGATCAGTGTAGGAACCGGTTTCCTCTCAGCACCGGTACGCAATGTCGTGACAGCGGCAATGGACTACAGCATCCTGGCGCGCAACTTTCCCGGCAGGGTGCTGCCGGGAATCGGCCACGGCTGGCAGCCTCACATGGCACAAATCGGCGCCAAGGTCGGCTCGCCCCTGACCCTGCTCCAGGAATATGTGACGGCGCTGCGGGATCTGTTGGCGGGCAAAGAGATTAGTGCCGATGGGCGGTATGTGCGGCTGAACGGGGTCCGGCTGGACTGGCCGCCCGCGGAACCACTTCCCATCATGATCGGCGCGAACGGGCCCCGCTCGCTACGACTGGCCGGCCGCTTGGGCGACGGCACATTGCTTACCAGTATGGTTCCCGCCGGCACCGTTGCTGCGCACTGTGCGCTGATAGACCCCGGCCCCGGTCACCGGATCTTCCTGAGCCGCACCATCAGTGTCGGCCCCGACGCCACCCAACTCATCGCGAACGACCCTGGCCACTACCCCGGGATCTCCTTTGACGCCTCGACAAGTATCGGCGGAGACACCACCGAGGTCGCCGCGCAGCTCCACGCGCTACGAGATCTCGGTGTCACGGACTTCATCGCATCACCGACCGGAAACGAACCCGATCTCATCGGCTACATCCACAGCCTGGGCCAGGATGTCCGGCCCCTGCTGCACGTCTGAGGTCCCGGCGCACAAAAAACGCCGAGTGTGAGCTGTGATGCTCGCACTCGGCGCTTTTTGGGTTGTCTATTCCGAGGCGGAGGCCGCCAGGTCGGCGGCGGGCTCCTCACCGGTGACCAGTGCAGGCTTCGGACGGCCGACGAACGTGAACTTCGCGTCCTCGCCGGCGCCCTCGCCGTCCCAGCCCTCGACATCGACCGTGATGAGCTCGCCGGCGCCGATCTCGTTGAAGAGAATCTTCTCCGAGAGGGTGTCCTCGATCTCGCGCTGGATGGTCCGACGCAGCGGCCGCGCACCCAGCACCGGGTCGAACCCACGCTTGGCGAGCAGCGACTTGGCCTTGTCGGTCAGCTCCATCGCCATGTCCTTGACCTTGAGCTGCTTGCCCACCCGCCCGATCATCAGATCAACCATCTCGATGATCTGCTGCTGAGTCAGCTGCTCGAAGACGATGATGTCATCGATACGGTTCAGGAACTCGGGCCGGAAATGCTTCTTGAGCTCGTCGTTAACCTTCTGTTTCATCCGCTCGTAGTTGGAGCCGCCGCCGCCCTCGGAGAACCCGAGGCCCACGGCCTTCGAAATATCCGAAGTGCCCAAGTTCGAGGTGAAGATCAGCACCGTGTTCTTGAAATCGACTGTGCGACCCTGACCGTCGGTGAGGCGACCATCCTCGAGGACCTGCAACAGGGTGTTGTAGATCTCCTGGTGAGCCTTCTCGATCTCGTCGAACAACACGACGCTGAACGGCTTGCGACGCACCTTCTCGGTGAGCTGACCGCCCTCTTCGTATCCGACGTATCCCGGAGGAGCGCCGAAAAGCCTTGAAGCGGTGAAGCGGTCGTGGAACTCGCCCATGTCGATCTGGATGAGCGCGTCATCGTCGCCGAACAGGAAGTTGGCCAGCGCCTTGGACAGCTCGGTCTTACCGACACCCGACGGTCCGGCGAAGATGAACGAACCCGAGGGGCGCCGTGGGTCCTTCAGACCGGCACGGGTGCGGCGGATGGCCTTGGAGACGGCCTTGACGGCGTCTTCCTGCCCGATGATCCGCTTGTGCAGCTCATCTTCCATACGCAGCAGCCGAGTGGTTTCCTCCTCGGTCAGCTTGAACACGGGGATACCGGTCCAGTTGCCCAGCACCTCAGCGATCTGCTCATCGTCAACTTCAGCGACGACATCCAGATCACCTGAACGCCACTGCTTTTCACGATCTGCCCGCTGAGCAACCAGCTGCTTCTCGGAATCGCGCAGGCGCGCCGCCTTCTCGAAGTCCTGAGCGTCGATGGCCGATTCCTTCTCCCGGCGCGCATCGGCGATCTTCTCGTCGAACTCGCGCAGGTCTGGCGGGGCGGTCATCCGGCGGATGCGCATGCGCGCGCCCGCCTCATCGATCAGGTCGATCGCCTTGTCCGGCAAGAACCGGTCGTTGATGTACCGGTCGGCCAGGGTGGCCGCCGCAACCAGCGCGCCATCGGTGATGGACACCCGGTGGTGCGCCTCGTAACGGTCGCGCAGACCCTTGAGGATCTCGATCGTGTGCTCGACGGTCGGCTCGCCCACCTGCACCGGCTGGAAACGACGCTCCAGGGCGGCATCCTTCTCGATGTACTTGCGGTACTCGTCGAGGGTGGTCGCACCGATCGTCTGCAGCTCGCCACGGGCCAGCTTGGGCTTGAGGATGGAGGCCGCGTCGATCGCGCCCTCGGCCGCGCCCGCACCAACCAGCGTGTGCAGCTCGTCGATGAACAGGATGATGTCGCCGCGGGTGTTGATCTCCTTGAGCACCTTCTTGAGGCGTTCCTCGAAGTCACCGCGGTAGCGGCTGCCGGCCACCAGGGACCCGAGATCCAGGGTGTACAGCTGCTTGTTCTTGAGGGTCTCGGGCACCTCGCCGTGCACGATGGCCTGTGCCAGGCCCTCAACGACGGCAGTCTTGCCGACGCCGGGCTCGCCGATCAGCACCGGGTTGTTCTTGGTGCGGCGGCTCAGCACCTGCATGACCCGCTCGATTTCCTTCTCGCGACCGATGACCGGGTCGAGCTTGCCTTCCATGGCAGCAGCGGTCAGATTGCGTCCGAACTGGTCGAGGACCAGCGAGGTCGACGGGGTCCCGGCCTCGCCACCACGGCCTCCGGTACCGGATTCCGTGGTCTCCTTGCCCTGGTAGCCGCTCAGCAGCTGAATGACCTGCTGGCGCACCCGGGTCAGTTCGGCACCCAGCTTGACGAGCACCTGAGCCGCGACGCCTTCACCCTCACGGATGAGGCCCAGCAGAATGTGCTCGGTGCCGATGTAGTTGTGGCCGAGCTGCAGCGCCTCGCGCAGGCTCAGCTCAAGCACCTTCTTGGCGCGGGGGGTGAAGGGAATGTGCCCGGACGGTGCCTGCTGCCCCTGGCCGATGATCTCCTCGACCTGGCTGCGCACCCCTTCCAGGGAAATGCCCAGCGACTCCAGCGACTTGGCGGCAACGCCCTCGCCCTCGTGAATCAGACCCAGCAGGATGTGCTCGGTGCCGATGTAGTTGTGGTTGAGCATGCGAGCCTCTTCTTGGGCCAGCACAACCACCCGCCGTGCGCGGTCAGTGAATCTCTCGAACATCGGTCTCCCTCGCTTCCTCGTCCGGCCTTTGCGCAAGCGGTTCATCCTGCCGCTCGGGGCTCCCCCCAAACGGCTCATCTCCGCTGGCACTAGGACCTAATCGCCACTCTAGTGGTCAGCCGTAGTCGGTGCGGCGCTCGCATACCAGGAGATGGCCCCTGAAGGTACTCAGAGGAACCCACGGAACCCGGAGGAACCGTGCCCAGATAGACGAATCACCGCACCCGGCGGTGCTTGTTAAGCAACCGAAACAACGCCAGGTGCGGTGAAAACGTTTCCGATTTTGACCCGGCTTCGCCGTAAGCGAAATTCCGGGGGAACGTGCCAGTTTGCAGTACTAGTCGACAGTCTTAGTTGGCCGCGTTGAACGCGTCGACAACTTCGGCGGGAATGCGACCACGAGACGACACATTGTGACCGTTCTTACGTGCCCACTCCCGGATCGCCGCGCTCTGCTCGCGATCGATGCTCGCGCGCCCGCGACCCGTACCTGAGCTCCCCCGCCCACGACGACGCCCGCTGACACGTCGAGCGTGCTCGACCCATGTAGAGAGCTGATTGCGCAGCTTCTCTGCATTCTTAGAAGAAAGGTCGATCTCGTAAGTCACGCCGTCAATACCGAATTCAACGGTCTCGTCGGCAGGTGCTTCACCATCGACGTCGTCGACAAGCGTAACCGTGACCTTCTTAGCCATTCCCTTTGTCCTTCCAAATGCAGAACCCCCGTTGGTCCACCTCAAACATGCCACGGATTGCCGCAAAGTTCAACATACGCGCAAGGCTGCGCGTGTTCGGCTCAAGGCAAGCGATTCACTACACTCATAGTTGAAAAGTGAGACAAAATTCGAACGCGTAGATCAAAGCGTGGGTCTGACAATCGGAAACAAGATCGTCTCGCGAATTCCCAGTCCGGTAAGCGCCATCAACAAGCGGTCGATACCCATCCCGGTTCCGGCCGCGGGCGGCATCGCATGCTCCATCGCGCCGAGGAAGTCCTCATCGAGGGTCATCGCCTCATCATCACCGGCAGCGGCCAATCGTGCCTGGTCAGCGAACCTTTCACGCTGGATCACCGGATCGATCAACTCCGAGTATCCGGTCGCCAATTCAAAGCCGCGAACATACAAATCCCACTTCTCGGTGACACCCGCGATGCTCCGGTGCTGACGAGTCAGGGGGGATGTCTCAACTGGGAAATCCCTAACAAACGTCGGCGCGTACATTTTGTCACCGACCTGGTGTTCCCACAGTTCTTCGATGAGTTTCCCGTGACCGTAACCGCGGTCGGTGGGAATCTCCGCACCCACCCGATCAGCGATCTTCCATAGTGTGGCAATCGGAGTATCGGGGGTGATCTCCTCGCCAAGAGCGTCTGACAACGACGGATACATTTCCATCGTCGTCCACTCGCCGTCCAAGTCGTAGGTCGATCCGTCGGGCAACGTCACCTGCCTAGTGCCCATTGCATCGTCCGCTACCTCCTGGATGAGCTCACGGATCATTCTGGCGCCGGTGTCGTATGTGCCGTACGTCTCATATGTTTCCAACATCACGAATTCGGGAGAATGCGTCGAATCTGACCCTTCATTTCGGAAAACTCGGTTGAGCTCGAAAATCTTGTCAAAGCCGCCAACAAGAGCCCTTTTCAGGAAAAGTTCCGGTGCAATACGCAGATACAGGTCGATATCGAGCGCGTTGGAATGCGTAACGAACGGGCGGGCCGCAGCACCTCCGGCGAGGGTCTGCAAGATCGGCGTCTCCAACTCCAGGAATCCGCGACGGTGCAGAGCATCACGAATAGCGCGCATCACCGCGACCCGCTGCCGCGCAATCTGGCGCGCCTCCGGCCGCACGATGAGATCCACGTATCGCTGGCGCACTCTGGTCTCTTCCGACATCTCCTTGTGAGCAACGGGCAGCGGACGCAGCGACTTGGAGGCCATCTGCCAGCCGTCCGCCAGGACGCTCAGTTCGCCGCGCCGTGAGCTGATTACCTCTCCCTGTACGAACACGATGTCACCGAGGTCCACATCGGTCTTCCAGTCGGCGAGTGCCTGTTCACCGACCCCGGCGAGGCTGATCATCACCTGCAACGAAGTCCCGTCGCCCTCCTGCAGCGTCGCGAAGCAGAGCTTGCCGGTGTTACGGGAGAAGATGACACGGCCCGAAACACCCACCTGGTCACCCGTGCTGGTGTCCGTCTCCAAATCCACGTAGGCATCGCGAATCTGCTTGAGGCTGTGGGTGCGCGGCACCTCTACCGGATACGGCTGGATGCCTTCGGCCAGCAGCTTCTCGCGCTTGGCCTGCCGGATGCGAAATTGTTCCGGCAAGCTGGTCTGCGCGTCAGGATCAGTCACGTCTCGGCAGCTTAGCGGTAGTGCTTAGCGCCGGAACTGCGCTGCCGATTCTGACGTATGGATCTCTATTTGGCCGCGCGGGCCTTGCCGCGCTGGTCAGCGCGGTTGCGCTCGTACACCAGCCGCAGACCGTCGAGCGTGAGATGTTCCTCGTAGCGGTCGACCGTATGGGTCTCGGGGAGGATCAACGGGGCGGTGTGGCCGGTGGCCACCACAGTGGCACCGGCGCCACTGAAACCATCGATATCGCGACGCACCCGCTCCACCAGCCCGTCCACCAACCCGGCGAATCCGAATACCGCTCCTGATTGCATACACTCGACCGTGTTCTTGCCCACGACGGAGCGCGGCCGGGTGAGCTCCACCCGCCGCAGAGCGGCGCTGCGGGCAGCGGCGGCATCGGAGGACACCTGCACACCCGGGGCTATGGCACCCCCCAGGAACTCACCCTTGGCCGACACCACATCCACACAGATCGAAGACCCGAAATCCACCACGATGCATGCCGAACCAAATCTGTGATGCGCGGCAAGACAATTCACTATTCGGTCGGCGCCGACCTCCTTCGGGTTGTCGACAAGCAGCGGGAGGCCGGTGCGCACGCCAGGTTCGATGAGGACCTGCGGAACAGCCGACCAATACTGGTCGAACATGCCCCGCATTTCGTGCAGCACAGACGGCACGGTGGACAGTGCCGCAACCCCCGTCAGCGTCTCACTGTCGTCGCCGATCAGTCCGTCGATGGTGAGTGCCAGCTCATCCGCGGTGATCTCGGTTTCCGTGCGAATCCGCCAGTGCTGAACAACTTTGGCATGCTCGCCGGTGCCCGAGACCAGCCCGAGAACGGTATGCGTGTTACGTACGTCGATGGCGAGCAGCATGGCTACACCAGACCGCGTGGCGACACCAGGCCGAAGTTCTCGGGCACGTAGGCGGGGTCATCGGAGTGCTCGCCCAGATCAATCTGCTTGTTGTCCGAGTCGACGAATACCACACGCGGTGTGAAGACACGCGCTTCCTCATCGCTCATCACGCCATAGGCGATGATGATCACCAGGTCCCCGGGGTGCACCAGATGTGCTGCGGCACCGTTGATCCCGATTACCCTACTACCACGTGTACCAGTGATCGCATAGGTCTCCAGCCGGGCACCGTTATTGATGTCGACGATGGTGACTTGCTCCCCCTCCAGCAGGTCCGCGGCCTCCATGAGATCAGGGTCGATGGTGACCGAGCCGACGTAGTGCAGGTCGGCATGCGTCACGGTGGCGCGATGGATCTTTGATTTCATCATTGTCCGGAACATCAGGTCCTCCAGTCAGTTTCGCCAAGGTAGTGCGTGGTCGGGGTCTTCGGGCCCAGAGGAGCCGCCGCCTAATTCCAAGGGAACGTTGTCCAAAAGCCGGGTGGTGCCCAGTCTGGCCGCCACCAGCATGCGGCCGGGCCCTTGCGCGGGGGTCGGGCCGAGATCCGCACCGCGCACCTCCAGGTAGTCCACCTCGATGGCGGGCACCTCATCGAGTACCGCACGGGCCGCATCCAGAGCCGACTCCGAACCGGCCGAGGCCGAATAGATTCCGGCAAGCAGAGCCGCAGATAATGCGCCCGCCTGCTCGCGGTGCTCGTGACTCAGGTAGACGTTCCGTGAGGACATCGCCAGCCCGTCCGCCTCACGGACAATCGGTATCGGAACGATGCGAGTCTTCAGGTTCAGATCGGCGACCATTTGCCTGATGAGCACCAGCTGCTGGTAATCCTTCTCACCGAAGTACGCCTGATCGGGAGACACGATCTGCAGTAGCTTGAGCACCACCGTCAGCATCCCGGCGAAATGCGTTGGACGCGAAGAACCCTCAAGTTCCGCACCGAGCGGTCCGGGCTGGACGGTGGTGCGCTGACCATTGGGATACATCGCCTCCGCACTCGGAGCGAACACCAGCTCGACCCCCTCGCCACGTAACTTCTCAACATCCGATTCCAGCGTGCGCGGGTAGGCATCGAGGTCCTCGCCGGCACCGAACTGCAAGGGATTGACAAATATCGACACCACGACCACGGCCCCCGGCACCTTCCGGGCGTGGCGCACCAGCGTCAGATGACCCTCATGCAACGCACCCATGGTCGGTACCAACATGATCCGGCGGCCGGTGTGTCGCAATGCCTTCGACACGTCGTACATCTTGTCAGGATCGTGGTGAACGGTGAGCTCTCCACTGAGGTAGCCCTTCGGCCCCTTCGGTCCATACAAACTCGTCATCAAGCAGCCTTACCTAGTCCGGGGTTCCAGTGCGGCGAAAACCGATTGGGGCGCGTGTGCACGCTGCGCGGTACGGCGAGCATCGGCGCGATACGCCTCGGCCAGCGCCGGATCAGTCTCGGCGAGTGCATCGAGATGGCGCCCTATGGCGGCGCCGTCTCCCCTCGCCACGGGGCCCGTCAGCGCTGCCTGCCCACGGTCCAACGCGTTGTTAACGGCGGCCAGCACCAAAGGCGCCAGCACCCGCTCGGGCAGCCCTCCCGGACCGTTACCAATTATCTCCTGCCCCAAAAGCTCCTGCCCCCACAGTGCCGAACGCAGCGCCTCAACCGCATCCAGTACCAGCGTCACCACATGATTGCTGCCATGCGCCAGAGCCGCGTGATACAGAGTGCGGGCATCCTCGCGTACGCGCACCGGCTCGCCGCCAATCTCCAGCACCAGTGCCGTGCCGATGGCATATCCAGTCTCATCGGCGGCGGTAATTCCAAAGCAGGAGTTGGGAAGTCGTTCAAGATCTTCATTACCGCCGACGAAGGTCATCGCAGGATGCATGGCCAGTGGAATGCAGCCGAGGGCAGTCAGCGGCTCTAGGATTGCGATGCCGTTGGCGCCCGAAGTGTGCACCACGATGGTTCCGGACCGTACCGAGCCGGTGGCCGCAAGCCCCGAGACCAGCGGCGCCAGCTCGTGGTCCGGCACCGCGAGGATCAACAGTTCGGCGCGTGAGGCCACCTCTTGGGCAGGCAGTACCTGACTTTCCGGAAGATGTTCCTCGGCTCGCCGCCGCGAGGCATCGGACACCGCGCTGCATGCGACGACGAAATGACCCGCCGCCTCCAGTGCGACACCCATGGCCGTGCCGACCCGGCCGGCGGAGATGATCCCGACGGCCAGACGCGCGGGCCGTAAACCGTCGAATGGCCCATCGGCTTGGCTATCCACGCGGCTATCGGCATTGAAAGCCTCAGACATGCTGAACGAGACACCTCGCAGACTAGATACGTTCCAGTCCTGCCTGGCAGGTACCGGACGGTCATCAGCAGGGTAATCCCACCGCACCACTATCGGCAGGGGCCTGGGCCGTTAGATTGCTCACTTTCGCGCACGATGACGAAATCCGCTGGGTCAGTCCTCGCGTCGTCGGCGGCGGCCGCCACCAGACTCCGGTGGCTCCGGTGACTCGGAGGGGTCAGTTTGGAGGCGCCCCAGCAGGTCGGCGACCGAGAAACCGCCGGTCTCCTCGACACGACGCCGGCCGCGGCTCTCGTCGGATTCCTCAGGTTCCGGGGCCCGGCGCCGTCCGCCCTTCTCCTCGGGTTCGGGCGCACGGTGCCCGCCAGCGCTCTCGGGATAGCTCGGCTGTTCAGGCGCCGGCGGAGGAGGCGGATAAGACGGTTCGGGTGCCCAATGCCCGCCGCCGGCGGTCTCAGGCGCGGCTGGCGCCTGGTGCCGTGACGCAGATCCGGAGTGACGCCCTGGGGTTGGTTCTGCCTGATACGGGGCTGGCGACGGTGCCGGTTCGGTGGAGGCCCAATTGCTTCCGGAGGTTCCGGGAGGTAGCCATTGGCCTTCAGCAGGTGCCGGAGCCCACGCACTCGGAGGTGGCGGTGGCGGAGCGTTCCAGTCCGGAGCGGGCGCGTTCCACGCAGGTTGAGGAGCGGGCCGCTCCGGCGGGGCCATCGGCTGAGGAGTCGGATCCCAGTCCTCACCGTCGGCCGCTGCATCCCAATCCTCTTGCCTGGCAGCCCAATACGGTGGCTGCACCGATTCCGCGGCTGCCGGAACCACAGGTTCACGTACCGGTATTGGGGGCTGGGCCACATGCGGTTCGGGCTGCGGACGCCAATGCGTCCCGGATGACACCGGCTGCTGATACGGCTCGGGCTCGTGGGGTTGGGCACCCCCGTAGTACGGGGGTGCCGGATAGGGAGGTGTGGGAGGAGCCTCGTCCTCGTCGACGTGGTGCGGATCCTCGGCGACATCGATGATCGGGTATTCCGATGTCCGATTGTCTTCCTCAACCGCGGTGACGTCCTGATACTCCGCGGCAGGCGCGGGTTGTGCCTCCCGGACGGAATGGGCGAACGCGGCCGCGGGCGCACCTGCGTTCGGTGCGGGCACGGGCTCGGCTCCGGGCCATGGGCCCAACGCGCGAATCGGGTCGTGTTCGATCGCGGGCCGGTCACTCAGCTCCGTGTTGAAAAGGATCTCCAGATTGGTGCGCAGCGCCGCGAGCTCGGCGCGCAGCGTTGCGATCTCGTCGGCCGCCTGTGCCTCGATCTCCCCCGCCAACTGCTGACGCAACCTACTCTCGACCGTCAATTCGTACTCGCGTCGCGCTGAAATCTCCCGTTCCAGCTGCAGGTCGTAGACGAGTTTCTGGTCATGCACCTTCGCTTGATCGGTATCGCTCTGCCGACGGTAGGTCAGCGCGGCGAAAGACGCGATGACGGCGGCCCATAGCGCCAGCAACAAACCGACACGCAAATAGATGGCCTTATCGGTGAAAACCAGGGCAATCCCAGACCCGATCGCCAGCACCAGCAACGCGGTCAGCAACGCCCACCCGGGGCGTCGGCTGCCACGCCGAGGCTTCGCCGCTCGGGTCGGAATCGTCATGGGGGTGACTGTACCCGGACACTGCAGTGTGCTGGCCGACCTCGAATCGGCGATTCGACATGCGCGGGTGCTACCGGGCGGGGGTCGCGGGCGGCTCGGGCGGCGACTTACAGCAATGCTGAAGCCATAGCCCGGCGACCACGAGTGCCAACGCACAACCGGTCGCGATCATCACGCCGAGTGTGTCCGCCACGGCCGCGGCCAGCTGGGTGCGGCGCGGCAGGATGTAGACGAGCATCGCAAGCCACCATCCGGTCATGAGCGTGCCGAGCCACGCCGATGCCTTCGCGACCACCACCGAACGCGCCACCAGCAGCGCCGGCAAACGCCCCGTGCCGACCCCGATCTCCCCTTCGGTGACCTTGTTACGGACGTAGAACGCCCAGCCGCCCTCTGCAATCGCGAGAACCAGCAGTGAAATACCGGCGAGCAAAGGGATCGGCGGTAGGGACCCGTAGGAAGCCGAGACAAAGAAGAAGCCGAGGATCGCGGTGACAGCGCACGCGATCAGCAGATCGCGGATCCGGGTGGGCCCCACTAAGTCACCGGACCGGTCAGGGTGTCATCTACCCGTCGGACACCCTCGCGTTCGGCCGGGGCAAGACCGGCGACCAGGTCGGCCACCGGGCGCAAGCGTCCCTCGACAGTCAGTACCGCCTCTGGTTCCAGCGCCAGCCAAGGCACCAATACAAAGGCGCGCTGGTGCGCACGCGGATGCGGCAGCGTGAGTTCAGCATCATCGGAAAGGACCTCGGCGGTGGTCACGTCGCCATCGACACCGGGTCGGCAGCTGATCACATCGACGTCGAGAGTCCGCGGACCCCAGCGTTCGCCACGCACTCGCTGCGCGGACTGCTCTAGGAGATGCGCCACCGTCAGCCACTCCCGGGGCTCACGACCCTGCGCGATGACAATGGCGTTGAGGAAGTCCGACTGCGGAACCGATCCCCACGGGGCAGTCTGATACACCGGCGATACCGCCACCACGTCCGCGCCCAGCGCGTCGACAACCGATTGCAGGTGCGCGAGCCTGTCACCAAGATTGGATCCGATGGACAGCACCGCGCGGGTCACTGCGACGATCCCCCGGCCCTTGATCTCCGGGAACGGCGGGCAACCACCGCAACATCGCTGAACGTCAACGGAATCGGTGCGTCAGGCTTGTGAACCACCGCCTCGACGGCATGGACCCTGGAATCGGTCATCACGTCATCGGCGATCGCACCCGCGACCGATTCGATGAGGTTGCGTGGCGGCCCGGACACGATCGCGGCGGCGCGTTGGGCCAGCTCTCCATAGTCGAGCGTGTCGGTCAGCTGATCAGTGGCTGCTGCGGTATCGAGATCCAGCCAGACGGTGACATCCACCGAGAACTCCTGGCCGTCACGACGCTCATGCTCGAAAACTCCGTGATACCCATAGACTTTCAGGCCCCGCAGCTCGATGCGGTCCGTCATTTCTTGCCCCCCTTGGTCTCGCGCTGCGCAACCTCGCGCCGCCACCTGCCACCCGCCGTCTTACTGGGCTCGGGCCGCACGGTCCGCACCGTCACCTCCATGGTTACCTCGTCCTGAGGGATGTCGACGGCGGGCACGGACTCAGGCTCCGGCTGCTGGTCCTGCGGCGGCTCCTGGCTCTCTTCCTCGTCCTCTTCGATGCTCTCGATACCGCCGGTCTCCCACGCGCGCACCACCTTCAGCGCATCCATGGACGCCGTGACGTCATGGACACGTACACCCCATACCTCATGCAGCGCGCCGAGTGCGGTGATAACGGCGGTCGCCGTTTCGCGCCCGTCGGCCGGCCGTTCCACACCCTTGAGGTCGGTGAGCAATCCTCCCAGGAATCGCTTGCGGGAGGCTCCGATGAGAATCGGGTAGCCCAGCTCCTGCAGGTCCGGGATCGATTGCAGCAGAAGCCAATTATGGTGCGCAGTCTTGGCGAAACCGAGACCCGGATCAAGGATGAGCTTGTCCTGCGAAACCCCGGCCTTGAGCGCGACCTCCACCGACTCCATGAGTTCACGCGAGACATCAGCGACCACGTCACCGTAGTTCTTGGCAGCCGGCGTATGTATGAAATTCTTTGAGCGCCAATGCATCAGAATCCAGGGCAGGCCCAGCTCCGCCATCAGCGGAGCCATCGCGGGATCTGCCCGGCCGCCCGAGACATCGTTGACCATGTTCGCGCCCGCCTCAACCGCGGCAGCCGCGACCTCCGCACGCATGGTGTCAACACTCACGTTGATCCCATGACTGGCAAGCTCTTTGATCACCGGGATGACCCGTTGCATTTCGATTTTCTGCCTGATTGGCGTTGCACCGGGCCGAGTCGACTGCCCACCGACATCGATGATGTCCGCACCGGCGGAGGCAAGCGCCAATCCGTGCGCAACCGCATCCGACTGCCTGATGAATTGTCCACCGTCAGAGAAGGAGTCGTCGGTTACATTAACGACTCCCAGGATATGAGTCAGTGCGGGAGTATCCGTCACGTCCCGATCATGCCCTCATCATCAGGTCGAGAACCTCGGCCCGCGAGGCGGCGTCACTTTTGAACTGGCCTCGCACGGCGGAGGTGGTGGTCGTTGCCCCGGGCTTACGCACCCCACGCATGGCCATACACAAATGCTCGGCCTCGACCACAACGATCACGCCGCGCGGCTCCAGCTTGCGCACCAACGCATCGGCGATCTGTGCAGTCAACCGCTCCTGTACCTGGGGCCGTTTTGCGTAAAGGTCAACCAGACGAGCAATTTTCGACAGTCCGGTTACCCGGCCGTGCTCGCCGGGTATGTATCCCACGTGTGCGACGCCGTGAAACGAGACCAGGTGATGTTCACACGTCGAGTACATCGGTATCGATTTCACCAGCACCAGCTCGTCATGCTGTTCGTCGAAGGTGGTGTTCAGCACCGTGTCCGGGTCGGTGTACAGACCGGCGAATATCTCCCGGTAGGCACGCGCCACGCGCGCGGGGGTATCCACCAGCCCATTGCGGTCCGGGTCTTCACCAACGGCATAGAGCAGTTCACGGACTGCAGCCTCGGCACGTGCCTGGTCGAAGACGTGACCGGTCGGCTGGCCGTTGTACTCGGCCGTCTCGGGCGAGTTCATGTCAGCTCTTGCTCCCGCTGCCCTCATCCGGGGCAGGTGCCGGCTGCTGATGCGGAGCGGGCACCGGATACGGGTAGGGCTGCGGGACATGTGGCGGATACGGGGCGTGGCCCTGCGGCGGGTATCCCGGCGGTGAGTAGGGGGCCTGTCCCTGTGGCGGCCAGCCGGGCGCGTACCAGCCGGCGGGAGCACCATAGTTGGTACCCGGCGCCTGACCCGGATAGGTTCCCGCCGGAACAGGTTGGCCACCTTGACCATTCGGCACGGGACCATTCGGCACAGCCGGTGCCCCGTTCGCGGGCACGGCCTCCTGCTCGGCGATGGCCTTCTTGAACGCGGGCTCCGGGACCGGCGGCGGCCAGGGTTCGCCACGTTCGATGGCGAGCTCACCCGGGGTCTTGATGGGGGGCTTGTCGGACGGAATCCGGCCTCCGAAGTCGTCGAAGAGGGTCAGCCGGGGACGGCGCTGAACATCCTTGAAGATCTCCTCGAGCTCCTTGCGGACCACCGTCTCCTTCTCCAGCAGCTCACCGGCCAGCGTGTCCAGCACGTCCCGGTACTCGGTGAGAATGGCCCACGCCTCGGTGTGTGCGGCCTCAATGAGCTTGCGAACCTCGTCATCGATATCGCGCGCGACTTCGTGCGAGTAATCCGCCTGAGTTCCCATAGTCCGGCCCAGGAAAGGATCCCCATGTTCGGTGCCGTAGCGCACCGCTCCGAGCTTCGCGCTCATGCCGTATTCGGTGACCATGGCCCGGGCAATCTTGGTGGCCTGCTCGATATCGGACACCGCCCCGGTCGTCGGCTCGCGGAACACCAGCTCCTCGGCGGCACGGCCTCCCATGGCGAAGACCAGCTGCGCGATCATCTCCGAACGCGTGCGTAATCCCTTGTCTTCCTCGGGGACTGCGATCGCATGCCCGCCGGTACGGCCGCGCGCCAAGATGGTGACCTTGTAGACGCGCTCGATATCGGGCATCGCCCACGCCGCCAGGGTGTGCCCGGCCTCATGGTAGGCGGTGATCTTCTTCTCGTGCTCGCTGATGATACGGCCCTTGCGGCGCGGTCCGCCGACTGCCCGGTCTACCGATTCCTCAAGGGCGGCAGCGGTAATCACGGTGCCGTTCTCCCGCGCGGTGAGCAATGCCGACTCGTTGATGACATTGGCGAGGTCGGCACCGGACATACCGACGGTGCGCTTGGCCAGCCCGTCGAAGTCGACATCGGGACCGAACGGCTTGCCTGCCGAGTGGACCCTGAGCACGGCCTTACGGCCGGCCAGATCGGGGCTCGATACCGGGATCTGCCGGTCAAAACGACCGGGGCGCAGCAGCGCCGGGTCGAGGATGTCGGGGCGGTTGGTGGCCGCGATCAGGATGACGCCCTGCCGGTCGCCGAAACCATCCATCTCGACCAGCAGCTGGTTGAGGGTCTGCTCGCGCTCGTCGTGTCCGCCACCCAGGCCGGCACCACGCTGGCGTCCCACTGCATCGATCTCGTCGACGAAGATGATGCAGGGGCTGTTCTGCTTGGCCTGCTCAAACAGGTCGCGCACACGCGAAGCGCCAACGCCCACAAACATTTCCACGAAATCCGAACCGGAGATGGTGAAGAACGGCACGCCGGCCTCGCCGGCGACCGCGCGGGCCAGCAGCGTCTTACCGGTACCGGGCGGACCGTAGAGCAGCACACCGCGCGGGATTTTGGCGCCAAGCGCCTGGTAGCGAGACGGGTTCTGCAGGAAATCCTTGATCTCGTAGAGCTCTTCGACGGCCTCATCGACCCCAGCCACGTCGGCAAAGGTGGTTTTCGGCGTGTCCTTGGACAGCTGCTTGGCACGTGATTTGCCGAAACCGAAGCCCATGCCGCGGCCGCCGGACTGCATGCGGCTGAAGGCGAAGAACAGCACCACGAGCAGGATCACCGGCAACAGGTACAGCAGCAGCGATCCCAGGATGCTGCCCTGGTTCACGGTCGTGTTGACCGTCGCACCCTTACCGTTCAGCTTTTCCAGCAGCGGCACTCCGTACCCGGTCGGGTACTTGGTGATGACCTTGTCCTTGCCTTCGGTATCGCCGTTAGCGGACTTGAGGTCCAGCCGCAGCTGCTGCTCGCGGTCGTCGATGCGAGCGCTCTTGACGTTGTCGGTGTCGATCTGCTTGATCGCGACCGTGGTGTCCACGGGTTTGTAGCCGCGGGTGTCGTCGCCGAAGTAGAAGAACGACCACCCCAGCAGCAGCACCACCACGATGACGCCCAGGGTGCGAAACACGTTTGTCCGGTTCATACAGCGTCGGCCGCGGTCAGCGGCCCGGTCCTTCCGTCGTCATGGGGCAGGCTAGAGGAATCCATAGGTATCGATTAAGAACTCTCAGGCTACCTCACCTGCATGTTCGCATCTGTGGCGCGCACTACGCCGACGGAGAAAACGGAGACGGTGCCCGGGCATGTCGTGGGGCTAGGTGTTGAACAGGCTGATGTGCAGGTAGACCTCATCGGCTGACCTGATGTCTTGGACGATGTCGCGATACACCCAAGGCTTTTCCACGTGATCTTGAGCCTCCACGACGTTGATGGCGCTGGACAACGGAGGACCCGCGATGACCGTCATCGCCGACGGGTCTTTCACGGGGAGAAAATGCTCGGTGAACTTGGATTTCCGCAGAATCGTCTCCACATCCCGCTCACTGACACGTAACGCGACGCGGTAGCGGGTGTCGATACCGCGGTCCATCCGAACCTTGAGCACCTGCAATCCAGCAGGGATGTCGATCCGGCCAAAAGGCCGCTGCCTCCTCGACGGGTACCTCGACGTCCGTCGGGCCGAAATCAAGGGAACACCCAGCTAATAGCGCACACAACACCAGCCCCACCCATGTCCGCATGATTCCCCTTTGACGACCGTCAACTGCCTGCTCAGCCCTCCAGACAGTGATCTTGTTCACGCTAACGCAATCGCAGAAGACAGCGTTCGGGTGGTTCGAACCTGCGCAAGTGGATTGCGCCGGCGGTAATCGCCCTCCTGCTCGGCGGGCTCGGGGCGTTCGCCTTCAAGAAGCTGTCCACCCGATGTGCAGATCCCGATACCTTCGCCGTCACCGCCGACGCGGCCATCGCTTCGGCCATATCCAAGGTGGCTGGCGACGCCACCTTGGGCGGGGCCAGCCGGGTCGCGCGTAACGCCGACGAGATCCCAACATCGTCACCGATCTCATCAGGGCCCGGACCGCCGCACACTAAATGAAGACGGCCTCCGGCTCCGGCGGGTCGGCGAGCAGTGCGGGCAGCACGAAAGCTCGGACATAGCGCCGAACCTGCTCGGGGTTGTCGGTTCCCGGGATCAGCCCGAGCAGCAGGGACAGCGCCACGGACAGCACGTACCGTGCCGCATCCTCGGGCCGCACGCCCGCGCGCACCTCCGCCATCCTGGTGCTGAAGACACCCGCATATAGGGATGTCAGCAAGTCAATGAGATGGGGGGCGTTGACAATTAGTGATGCGACCGTGCCGTGATCATCGCGGTCGGCGAGCACTTGCAGTAATGGATTGGCGCCAACCTCCACCGCCACGATCACCATCGACTCGGGAATGATTTCCGCGAGGCCCTTCAGCACGATGAGGCGGCCGATCATCTTGGCGATCTCGCTCATCGTCGCGCGGACCACCAGAGCATCCATCAGGTCGTCCCGGTTCCGAAAATGCCGATACACCACGGCCCGGCTGTATCCGGCCTCCCGCGCGATGGCCTCCATGGTGGATGCGCCATACCCACGCTCGACAAACAGCCGCTCCGCAGCATCAAGAAGCTGATTCTGCGCCTGCTCTGCGGTATTTCCCCCTCCCGGCGGTCTACCGCGGCCGCGGGGAGCCTTGCCCTCGCCCTCACTTTTGCGAGCCATCCCCTAGCCGCCTCCTCAAACAATATATTGACACTTTATTAGATCTGCCTATTATTGGTTGCATGTCGAACAACCTGGTCAAATACTCTAATCCCGGCGGTGTCGTACCAGACCGCGCGAGGTGGACCCCCTGGCTGAAGGCTTGGCGCATGCTGATCAATGCCAAGTACCACGGCGATATCTACGAGGCCTTCCTCGGGATGGAAGCGCCCGTTTTCGCACGTGCCTACTATCAGGTGCGCGCCCATCCGAACGGCCGAAAGCTGTTCAAGCACAAACCAGATCTGCTCGCCGTGCTGAACGACGTGGAATACTTGGACTCGCTGCCATTCGGCAGCCTGGGGCACGCATATCTGTCATTCCTGAACACCAACAAGCTCGATGCGGGCGTCTTCGGTGAATCCACCATCATCAGACCGATCGCCGAGAAGAACAATTGGGACGAGGACTTTTACTACATGATCATGAGGGGCACCGCCCTTCATGACATGTTCCACACCATCGGCGGCTACGGTCCCGATATCGCCGGCGAAATGGCCAACATCGGGTTCCATTGCGGCCAAATGGAACCCGCAGGCCCGCTGGAGAAATTCGGGATGCTCGGTGCGCTTACCCTGCCGGGGGCATCCGCGCCGTTCAAACTCCGTTACTACCGCCAGGCGGTGGAGCGCGGTCGTCGTGCCGACCTGCTGATGGCTGCACCCTGGGAGGAGCTGCTCGAATTGCCCTATCGCGAGGCCCAGTCGATCCTTGGCGTGAGTCCGGTAGACGTAGCGCATCCGCAGGGTAGGTGGACCACCGAATGGACGCCACCATCCATCAACCCGCCGACCCCGTGGAACTACGAGCAGATCCTGGCAGCAGGCCCCATCGCAGCTTGAAATGTAACCCCCTCAACATGACTCGCCCGCGAAGTCAGTCGGCTACATCCGCGATCAAGGCCCACAGATCGGGTAAACCTCGAAGCTAGTCCAGCGTCCCATGGCTTTCTCCAGCCATCACCAGCGTGGTTCCAAGCGATTCGCACCCGCGACAAGTTCGTTGGAATGTCTAATATTTTGAACACCCACGAAGGCAACACGGTCGAGCGTGGCGGCGAACGCCATCGATCCGGTGCGGCCGACATTCGGCATCCCTGGTCGGCGATTACACCTTGTGGTTTAGTGGCAATCACGACGCTGATAAGCCTCTCCGGCGAAGAAGCGACAACAACGCTGTTGGCCGCCCTCAGAAGGTGAGAATGCGCTCATGACCGATGCCGCTGTGGATATCCGGGAACGTGACATCGCCACAAATGGCGTACACCTGCGCATCGTCGAGGCCGGCGAACCCGGCCAGCCGGTAGTCGTTCTGGCCCATGGCTTCCCCGAGCTGGCATATTCCTGGCGCCACCAGATTCCGGCGCTCGCCGCCGCCGGGTATCACGTCATCGCGCCCGATCAGCGCGGTTACGGCAGGTCGAGCAGGCCCGCGCATATCGATGACTACAACATCGAAGCACTCTCCGATGACCTGCTCGGCATCCTCGACGCGGTGGGCGCAGGCAAGGCGACATTCGTCGGGCACGATTGGGGCGCCGTCGTCACCTGGCATACCGCGCTCGCTGTACCCGAGCGCGTCGAGGGCGTCGCCGGACTTTCCGTCCCCTTCACCCGACGCAGCCAGGTGGCTCCCACGCAGGCATGGAAAAAGCTCTTCGGCGACAACTTCTTCTACATCCTGTACTTCCAGGAGCCCGGGATCGCCGATGCCGATCTGGATCGCGACCCGTCGGCCACCATGCGGCGCATGATGGTCGGAATGGCCCATATCGACGGTGCGACGATGATCGCGCCCGGTCCGGCCGGATTCATCGAGCGCATGGCAGACCCCGGCGAGCTTCCCGAATGGCTGAGCCAGGACGAATTGGACCACTACATCACAGAATTCACGCGCACCGGATTCACCGGCGGACTGAACTGGTACCGGAACTTCGACCGCAACTGGGCACTTACCCAACGGCTTGTCGGAGCGAATGTCGTTGTGCCGTCCCTATTCATCGCGGGTGCCGCCGACCCCGTCCTCGGTTTCACCGACCACGCGGGGAGTGTGAAGCACCGGACCGACAATCGCGGTGACATCCTGATCGAAGGAGCCGGGCACTGGATTCAGCAGGAGCGACCGGACGAGGTCAATGCCGCGTTACTCGGATTCCTGCACGAGGTAGCGCGATGAGCGCCCCACTACGGTTCGGCGCCTTCATCACACCGTTTCACCCAGTCGGCCAAAACCCCACCACCGCACTGGAATACGACCTAGACCGAGTAGTAGCGCTGGACCGCCTGGGTTATGACGAGGCCTGGTTCGGTGAGCATCATTCCGGCGGATACGAATTGATCTCCTGTCCCGAGGTCTTCATCGCCACCGCGGCCGAGCGCACCAAGCACATCAGGCTGGGCACCGGAGTGGTTTCGCTGCCCTATCACCATCCGCTGATGGTGATAGATCGCTGGATTCTGTTGGACCACATCACTCGAGGCCGCGTCATCTTCGGCACCGGACCGGGCGCGCTACCGACCGACGCGTACATGATGGGCATCGACCCGGTGGACCAGCGACAGATGCAGGAGGAGTCACTGGAAGCGATCATGGCGCTGCTGCGCGCGGCACCGGAGGAACGTATAAGTCGCGAAACATCCTGGTTCACCCTGCGGGACGCGCAGCTGCAACTGCGGCCCTATACCCATCCCTACCCGGAAATCCTTACCGCAGCCATGTTTTCCCCGTCGGGTCCACGGCTGGCCGGGAAACTCGGCGCGGGTCTGTTGTCCTTGTCGGCGTCTATCCCGGGCGGATTCGCGGCGCTGGAAAACGCCTGGGAGGTGGTACGCGAGCAGGCGGCGGCCCACGGCCATCCCGAACCGGATCGGTCGACGTGGCGGGTACTCGGCATCATGCACCTGGCCGAGACCCGTGAGCAGGCCATCGAGGATTGCACCTATGGCCTGCCGGACTACGCGCATTATTTCGGCGCGGTTGGGGTACTACCGCTGGCCAACGAAGTCGATGGCGCGCATCAGGACCCGCGCGAATTCGTCAAGGCTTACGTGGACGAAGGCAACTGCTGTATCGGAACACCCGACGATGCCATCGACTACATCCAGGGCCTACTCGACACATCGGGCGGATTCGGCACCTTCCTGATGCTCGGCCACGACTGGGCCTCGCCTGAAGCCACCTTCAAGTCCTATGAGCTGTTCGCCCGCAAGGTGATTCCACATTTCACCGGCCAACTCACCGCTGCCAAGGTCTCGCACGATTGGGCACAGGCCAAGCGTGGCGAGCTACTGGGCCGTGCCGGTGAGGCCGTCGCCAAGGCCATCGGCGAACATCAGCACGACCGAGCACAGAAGGCCTCGAACTGATGCGGGCATCGGTTTTGCGCAACGGCGCGATGATCTACCGGGACGATGTTGCCGACCCGGTGCCCGGCGAAGGCCAGGTGCTCGTCAAGGTTTCCGCCTGCGGAATCTGCGGATCCGATCTGCATTTCGCAAAACACGGGGCACGAGCCATCGAACTGTCACAACAGATGGCGGGCATGCCCAGCCTGACCGACGGCGTCGACCTCGGGGCCGATGTATTCATGGGGCATGAGTTCGCGGCGGAAGTGATCGAGGCCGGACCGGGGACGCAGGCCCCCGCCCCCGGAACTGCCGTCACGTCTATTCCGATTCTGCTGTCCACCAAGGGAATCAAACCCATCGTTTATAGCAATAGCACGCTCGGTGGCTACGCTGAGCAGATGCTGCTGAGCGCGCCTCTGCTCCTGCCCATCCCCAACGGCCTCGACCCCCGGCACGCGGCGCTGACCGAACCGATGGCGGTCGGTCTGCACGCCGTCAACAAATCGGGCATCCAGCCGGGTACCGGTGCGATCGTCATCGGGTGCGGCCCCGTCGGAATAGCGGTGATAGCCGCCCTGCATAACCTGGGCATCGAGCCGATCGTCGCTGCCGACTTCTCCCCGGCCCGGCGCGATCTGGCCCGGCGCATGGGGGCACATGAGGTCGTCGACCCCAACGCCGAGCCCACCTTCGAGGCCTGGTCCCGGGTCGGCAAGGGCGCTCCGGTGATCTTCGAGGCCGTCGGGGTGCCGGGCATCCTCAACGATGTGCTGCGGGACGCACCGCACAGCTCGCGGGTGGTGGTGGTGGGCGTCTGTATGGAACCCGATGCCATCACCCCGTACTTCGGGATTGCCAAGGAAGTTGCGCTCCAATTCGTGCTCGCCTACGACCCCGCGGAGTTCTCCGAGACGCTGCGGCGAATCGCGCACGGCGAGATCGATGTTGCGCACCTCGTCACGGGTGAGGTAGGTCTGGAAGATGTCGGATCGGCATTTGCCGATCTCGGTAATCCGGGGCACCACTGCAAGATCTTGGTGGTGCCGTAAAGGTTGGGGAGGACAGGAAGTGACATGCGGGTACTAAGACGGAAGACACTGACCCGGACAACCGCGGTGGCTGCGGCCGCGGCGATGGCCATGCTCCTCGCCGGCTGCGGTGACGATTCCACCGGCGGCCCAGAGTCCACTCGTAACGTCACCGTCGTCGGGAAGGGCGAGGTCAAGGGCACGCCCGATGTCTTGCGCGCCGACGTTGGCGTATCGGTGATCGCCAAGGACGTATCCGGCGCGCTGTCTCAGGCCAGCGAGAAGGCCCAGGCCGTCATCGACGCCGTAGTCGGGGCCGGAGTGGCACGCGAGGACGTACAGACCAACGAGCTGTCCATCCAGCCGGAACAGACCTACCCGCAGGGCGGTCCCGCGCGCATCACCGGATACAACGCCACCAACTCCGTGCGCATCAACGTCCGCGATCTCAAGAAGGCTTCCGAAGTGCTGGACAAGGCCGTGCAAGCCGGTGGCGACGCGGCGCGGCTCTCCGGGGTCAGTTTCGATCTCGACAACGATGCCGACCTGGTGAAGGGGGCGCGGGAGCGTGCCTTCAACGACGCCAAGGCCCGCGCCGAGCAGTACGCCGGGCTGTCTGGTTCCAAGCTGGGCAAGGTGCTGCGGATCGACGAGTCCCACGGTTCGGTTCCGCCCCCGGCGCCGATGATGGGCAAGCGGGGCCCCATGCAGGCGGACGCCTCATTCGCGCCACCGCTGGAACCCGGACAACAGACGGTGACATTCGAGGTGAGCGTCATCTGGGAGCTGGACTAGACCATGGGTGACATCACGGTTGTCGGCCATGGAGAGGCCAGCGGGAGTCCCGACGTGTTCATGGCAACCGTCGGCGTCTCGGTGCGTTCACGCCGCATCGCCGGGGTGATGGCCGAGGTGAAGGCCAAGGCCCGCGCGGTGATCGATGCGGTACTCGAGTCAGGGGTGGCGGCCGAGGATGTCCGCACCGCCTGGATGTCGGTGCACCCGCAGTTCGACGGCAACAAGATCACCGGGTACGCCGCCGACAACTCGGTGCGGATCACCGTCCGCGAACTGTCGAAGGTGTCCGACGTGCTGGACAAGGCTGTCAGCGCGGGAGGTGAGGCCGCGCAGCTGTCCGGGGTCAGTTTCGATCTGCAGGACAGCACCGATCTGTCCACGCAGGCGCGCGAGCGGGCGTTCGCCGATGCCAAGGCCCGGGCCGAGCAGTACGCCACCCTCTCCGGTGGCACCCTCGGGAAGGTATTGCGCATCGACGAGACCGGCGGCCACTCGAACCCTTCCCCGCGCGCCGAGTTCGCGATGTTGCGGGCAGCGGGTGGACCACCGGTGGAGGCGGGTCAGCAGACCGTCAGCGCCGAGATCACCGTCACGTGGGAGTTGGGATGAGCGCCCGCGCGAAGACCATCAGCCGATGAGCGCCCGCGCGAGAACCGTCGCAGACAGTTAGTCGGTGTAGACGCGTGGGTGCAGCGTGCCGATGAAGGGCAGGTCGCGATAGCGCTCGCCGTAGTCCAGGCCGTAACCGACCACGAACTCGTTGGGGATCTCGAACCCGACGAGGGCCACGTCGACGTCGACCTTCTTGGCCTCGGGCTTACGCAGTAGCGAGACCACGTTCAGCGAGCGCGGCCCGCGTGAGGCGAGATTGCGCATGAGCCAGCTGAGGGTGAGTCCCGAATCGATGATGTCCTCAACGATCAGGACGTCCAGGTTCTGGATGTCCCGGTCCAGGTCCTTCAGAATGCGCACCACGCCGGAAGACGAGGTTGCCGAGCCGTAGGAGCTGACGGCCATGAACTCCATCTGGGTCGGGATCGGGATGGCCCGGGCCAAATCCGACACGAACATGACGGCGCCCTTGAGCACGGTGACTAGCAGCAGGTCACCCTCGATGTCGCGATACTTCTCGCCGATAGCGGCGCCAAGCTCCTGAGTCTTGGCGCGAATCTGCTCCTGCGTGAGGAGCACCGACTTCACGTCGCCGCAATATTGCTCGCCACATGCCTGATCCTGTTCGCAGGTCACGACCGACAGCGTGCCATGGACGGCATTAGCTCTCCAAGCCGGAGACATTGGCTAGTGACTTTGTTTACGAAATAGGCCACTATGGAAACGTGAGCAATGGCGCTTACGGGGCAGGCGAAAAGCTGCCGTCCCGCGATATCCGCGTGGTCGTGATCGGGGCCGGCATGTCCGGTCTGTGCATGGCCTCCACCCTCCGACACCGGGGTATCACCAACTTCACCGTCTACGAGAAGGCGGACGAAGTCGGCGGAACCTGGCGAGACAACACCTACCCGGGTCTGCAATGCGATGTACCGTCGCGCTACTACTCGTACTCCTTCGCCCCGAATCCCGGTTGGAGCAAGGGTTTCTCGCCTGGGCCGGAGATCCACCAGTATTTCGTCAGATTCGCCGACGAGCAGGGTCTGCGCCGGAACATTCGCTTCGGGGCAGCCGTCAGCCGAGCCGAATGGGTCCATGGGCCCGGACATTCCCACTGGGAGTTGGAGATTTCCGATGGCAGCCGCGACACCGCCGACGTCGTGGTGAGCGCCACCGGGGTGCTGCATCTCCCACGCCTCCCCGATATCGACGGGCTGCGAACCTTCGCCGGTCCGTGTTTTCACTCGGCGCGGTGGGATCACTCGGTGTCGTACGCGGGGAAACGGGTCGGACTCATCGGTACCGGATCCTCCGGAGTCCAGATCATCAGCGCTCTGGCCGCAGAGGTACAGAGTCTCGCAGTGTTCCAGCGCTCGGCCCAATGGGTCGCACCGGTTCCCAACTTCACCTACTCGGCGATGTCCAAGTCGATATGGTCCCGCGTGCCAACACTGAACAGATTTTCTTATCGCCTGTGGCGCTTCTATTTTGAACGCGGCGTGGGCGGATCGGTGGTCAAACCCGGAATCCGGCGGCGACTCATCCAAGGATTCGTGCGGGCATCACATCGGCTGCTCATCCGCGACCCGGAGCTGCGCGAGAGGCTGCATCCCGACTACGAGCCGCTGTGCCGACGATTGGTGATGTCAGTGCCGTTCTTCAAGGCGGTGCAACGCCACAACGTCTCGGTGCTCACCGAGGGAATTGAACGCATCGTGCCGCAGGGCGTCGTCACCAAGGACGGAGTCCTACATGAGCTCGATATCTTGGTGTGCGCCACAGGTTTTGATGCGCACTCATACCTGCGCCCCATGGAGGTGATCGGGCGTGATGGGATCAAGCTCAGCGAGGCCTGGAGTGACGGACCACGAGCCTACCGGGCCGTAGGCCTCGCCGGATTTCCGAACTTCTTCCTCTTGATCGGCCCGAACAGCCCGATCGGAAACAACTCGCTGATCTCGATCGCCGAAACACAGGTGAAATTCGCGATGCATTGGATCGACGAGATCCGTTCCGGCCGAGTTCAATCGGTAGCGCCCACATCGCACGCCGCGGAGACGTTCAACGCCGAAGTACGCCGGGCAATGCCCAATACCGTGTGGTCCACCGGATGCGATAGCTGGTATCTGGGAGCCGACGGAGTACCGGAGCTATGGCCCTGGCCTCCCGTGGACTATCGGCGCACACTCACCTCGCCGATCCACGAGGACTTCGCAATCACCTAGACCGGTTCGTCAGACATCGTGGATCGACAGCATCAGATCGTCACCGGATCTGGACGCCACCAGACGCTGGTATGCCAGGTCGGCACCCACCGCGACCCCGCCCTGTCCACGCCACTGCACAACGAGCGCATCCACCGCGCGAATCTGGCTGTCATTTAAATCCTGTGCGCCGCCGGCCAGTAGCCAGAGCCTGATCACCCGTCGCCGCACTGCAGGTGCCACATCGCGCAGACCCGAGATCGCCAGCGACCCCGCACCGGAAAAGGTTGCCCGCGCCTGCTCGTCGAGCGCATCGCCGTCGTCCCGCAAAGATGCCGCGGTTCGGGCAAGCGCCTCGGCCACACCGCCACCAAGAACCTGCTCCAGCAGCGGCAGCACCTCGTGACGCAGCCGCACCCGGACGAAGCGGGGGTCGACGTTGTGTGGGTCTTCCCATGCGGTCAGACCCAATTCGGCACAGGTGGAACGTGTCTCGGTTCGGCGGATGTCCAGAAGTGGGCGCCCCCACGGATCATCCCAGGGGCGCATTCCTGCGATGGAACGCCCGCCGGATCCTCGTCCCAGTCCCAGCAGCACCGTTTCGGCTTGGTCGTCGAGGGTATGGGCGAGCAGCACGGGCAGGCCTTGCCGGGCCTCATGTAGCGCGGCGTACCGGGCATCGCGCGCCGCCGCTTCAAGACCACCCGCGCCGTCGACGGTCACCGAAAGGACCGATGCGTGATGACATCCCAGGGCCAATGCCTGGTTCCGCGCTTGCGCCGCGACCTCGGCGGAGCCCGGCTGCAGCCCGTGATCGACGACGAGCGCGGTCACCACCCAGCCCTGCGCGACGGTAGCCGCCGCAAGCGCCAGTGAATCCGCGCCACCGGAAACTGCGACGGCCACGTGGCTCACATCCGGAAGATGCTGAGCACCAAATACTTTGACAGCCCTGCGGAGCGTTAGAGAACTCGGGTGATCCATAGGTCCGGGTTATCGATCTCGGCGGGCTTGGGCAGTGTCTCGGCGTCTCGCCAGATGGTGTTGAAGCGCTCCATCCCGACCCTTCCCACCACATGGTCAACGAATTTCTTACCACGGGTGTACTGACGCATCTTGGCGTCCATGCCGATGAGGGCACGGATAATCCGCTGCAGTGGCGGCTGTTTGCGTGAACGTCGCGCCTCGAAGCGGGACCTGATGGTGGACACCGACGGGACAACAGCCGGACCCACTGCGTCCATGACGTGATCGGCATGGCCTTCGAGCAGTGTGCCCAGTACCAGCAGGCGATCCAGTGCATCCCTGCCGCTTTCGGATTGCATGGCGCGCAGCAGATCGACAATCCCGTTCTCGCTCTGCTCCTTCGGCGAGCGGACAAACTCGGCCAGCCTGCCTAGCATGCCGGCCACATCCTCTTCTTGCTCGTGCGCGAGGGTCGCCAAGGTGCCCGACATGTAGTCCGCCAGCCACGGATTGGCCGAGAATTGCACCCGATGCGTCACCTCGTGCAGGCACACCCACATCCGGAAATCGCTTGGCAGCACCCGAAGTTGGCGTTCCACGGCGATGATGTTGGGGTACACCAGCAGCAGCGCACCCGCACCGTCAGCGGTGAACGGGTCGTACTGCCCGAGAATGCCCGACGACACGAATGCCAGTACCGCGCCGGTTTGCGCCCCGGCGACACGGCCCGACAGGAACCCGGAGGAGCCGCCGTCACCGCCGGCCATCACGCGCATGGACTCGGCCGCCGCCGCGATCCAACGGGGGCGATCGATGATCTGCGCCTCCGGTATCACCAGACCATCCGCCAGGCCGGTGAGCTCACGCACCGGGGCCTCCGCACGCCGCGACGCATCCGACAGCTCGGCGATGGCCTGCTCGCGGGTGTATTCGGTGGTCGGCGGCGCGGGCCGTGCCAGCTTGGCCCCCACTGTCGCGGCGAACTCCCAGTTGACCATGCGGCCAACCGTCAGCTCGGGACGCTCGGTTCCGGCTCCGCCCTTCCCGACGCGATCCGGCACAGCCATCAGCTACATCCGCATGACCGCAAGACCGCTGCGGTGTTGTCCACCGCGTTACGCGCGGTCGGCGCGGTCGCCTGGTTCTGCATCAACGTGAAAGTCAGCACCCGCCCGCTGACGTCGGTGACCACACCGGCCAAGGTGTTCACGCCCGTGAGCGATCCCGTCTTGGCACGCAACCATCCCGCCGCAGCTTGGTTTTGGATGACAAAGCGTTCGGACAACGTGCCACTGCCGCCGGCGATCGGCAGCACATCCAGCAGCGGACGCAGCTTGGGCTGGTCAGGGCCGGCGGCCGCTCCGATGACCTCGTCGAGGGTGCGCGCGGTGACCCTGTCGTCCACCGACAACCCACTGGAATCACGCAGTGTCAGACCCGTCAGGTCGATTCCTGCGCTGCGCAATTGGCTCGTGACCGCATCGACGGTTCCGGAGAAGGTCTGCGGCCGGCCCGAGGCCAGTGCCACCTCGCGGCCAATGGTTTCCGCCATGACGTTGTCCGAGGCGTTCATCATCTCGCGCAGCCGTTCCATCAACGGTGCTGACTGAACGGAGGCAATGGATTTCGCCGACGGCGCCGCCGAGTCCAACCGCACCACATCGGGATCAACCCCGAGCGCCGTAGCGAGTGCACGCCCCGCGTCGAGTGCGGGGGTGGTGGAACGACGCGAGTCGTAGTCGGTCGGCTGCGTACGTCCGGCGTCGAGCATCACGGCTTGGATGGGCGCGACGTCACCGCCGTCGATATCGGCCGGGTCCCATCCGGGCGCCATGGACGGTCCACCAAACCGGCTGATGTCGACCGTGATCGACGTGACCGTGACTCCCGACTTACGTACCTGGTCGGCCAGATCGGTGATACGTGCGGCATCGCGGTACCAGGTGTCGACGTCCGCCGGCGCCGCGCTCAGAATCGGATCGCCGCCGCCGACCAACGTCACCAGTCCACGCTGTCCGGCCGTATCCGCCACAACCGAGGTGGTGAGTTTCGCGGCTCGATCAAGGGTGAGCAGCGCTGCCGCGGCGGTGAGCACCTTGTTGGTGGATGCGGGCACCATCGGCACCGTGGAGCCCTGCTGCCAAAGCTCGCGGCCGGTCAGTGCGTCGGTCACCCGGCCGGTGAACATGGCCAGCGCCGGATCGGCCAGCGCCTTATCGAGTGCTTGTGCCAAACCATCTGCCGTCGGAACCGGCGCCGAATCGGAAACCGGCACGACCCCCGGTTTCGGGGTGACAAGCGTCGGTTCGGGATCGGTGTCCTGCGACTGGCGGGAGGTGGAGGCTCCGGTGGTCAGCGACGCCACGAGAACCAGCGCGGCAATCGCCAGCACGACGGCGACGGCAAGCAGGACATGGGTAGAGCGCCGCCAGTGCCGCGGATCAAGTGCCCTGGCGGTGACCATGCTCTGCAGGGTATCGCTATCCTGGTGCGCGCTGGACGAGCGCTTGCGCAAAGACCGACCGACGTGGATGAGCGCTTGCGCGAAGACCGACCGACTGGGTACCACCGACATTCAAGGAGCGGGTGTGGAGTTCGACGTCACGATCGAGATCCCCAAGGGACAGCGCAACAAGTACGAGGTCGATCACGAGACCGGCCGCGTACGCCTGGACCGTTACCTCTACACCCCGATGGCCTACCCGACCGACTACGGCTTCATCGAGAACACCCTCGGCGAGGATGGCGATCCGCTGGACGCGCTGGTGCTGCTACCCGAGTCCGTCTTCCCCGGTGTGATCGTCGAGGCTCGGCCCGTCGGCATGTTCAAGATGGTCGACGACGGCGGCGGTGACGACAAGGTGCTGTGTGTGCCCGCAGGCGACCCGCGGTGGGATCACATCCAGGAAATCGGCGACGTGTCGACCTTCGAGCTGGACGCCATCAAGCACTTCTTCGTCCACTACAAGGACCTGGAGCCCGGCAAGTTCGTCGAGGCTGCCGACTGGGTGGGCCGCACCGAAGCCGAGGCCGAGGTCATCGCGTCGTTCGAGCGTCTCAAGACCCAGGGCCACTGACCCGGGTCAGGGCGCCACGCATACGGCGCCCATCGGACCGCTGTTACTGACGACGACGACACCGTCGACGGTGATCGAACAACTGGCCTCACCCCAGTCGACAATCATGCGCGGTGACGCCGCAGAGTTGGTGATCGTCACCGAGACACCCCAGGGCAGCTTGATGTCTTGGATCGTCACCAGCTCGGTGCCGGTCCAATAACTGACCTTCAACCCGAAATGTGGTGGCAGCGGGTCGACGCCCGAGCCCCACGCGCTGTAGGTGACGCTCTTGCCTCCCGCGCCTGACCCGCCAGGGCCTTCTCCAGCGGTGGGCACCGGCTTGGGCGCCTCGGTCGTGGTGGGGACGGGAGGCGCCTCGGTGATCGTTGGAGTGGTCTGAACGCCCGTACTGGGATTCGGCGGGGGCGGTGAGGGCGGGGGCGGCTCGGTCGTGGTTGTCGACGGCAACGGGACATCGTTGGGCCCTGTCCACGTTGTCGACGGGGTCACGGTGACCGTCGCCGGGGCTGCCACCTCGGTTCGGCGGGTGATGACCAAGATCGCGGTCAGGGCTATCGCCAGCACCGCCAGAACACTCACTCCGGCGACTATCCACGGCCACTTCGGGGGCTTGGGATCCTCGGGATAGGGAATCGGATCGCCGGGCGGCCACGGCTCCTGCGGGTACTGCTCCCAGGCTGGATCCGTCACTGTCCCCCACTCCCTCCCCAAGTCCTACTGGGTGCAATGTTACGTCGCGTTAAGCTCCTGCAAAATGCACGGTCCCCCTCTAGCGAACAGCGGGGACTCGTCGAATCATGGTCCTATGTTGATGCATCAGGGCATCGGCCGCGACACCTTCAACCAGATGCCCGACACCAAAGCGGTCCACGCGCTGTACGAGTGTGGTGGCAGCGTGACCTGGGCACGGAGGATCGCCGCGGCGCGGCCGTTCGCCGATTACGACGCCCTGTTCCGACTCGCCGACAATGAGTTGTTCGCGCTGTCCGAGGAGTCGCTGGACGAGGTGCTGATCGCCTATCCGGCGCTCGGAAAACGCCCGGGAAGTGCACGATCCCATGCCGAGCAGTGCGCGATCCGCGATGAGACCCCGGGGATGATGGCCGCGCTGCGGGCCGCCGCGCATCGCTACGAACACCACTTCGGGCATCGCTTCGTCATGCACATGTGCGGTCAGGACGGCTCCTCGGTGCTGCGCGCGATCTCCGACCGCATGCACCACGACGTCGATACCGAGCGCAAGGTGACGCGCAATGAACTCGCGAAGATCAACCGCACCCGGCTGGAGCGCATGCTCGGCCCCGAGGGTGGTTACGACAACTGGTGAGCGCTACGCCGCCAGCGGTATCCGCTGCGGCAGCAACGCGAGTACGCGGCGTGTGGCACAACCGATATCCGTGGTCGGCGACGCCGGAATCAGTGTTACCCCGTCGGCCACGCCCGCGAGGTAGATATCGGCGATCAAACCCGCCAGCCCTTCCGGGGTGCCCGCATACGAGACCGCCGACGGAACCCTCAGGCTCGCGAAATGTTTACGCGCCGAACGTGAGTCCGCCTCGATGTGCACATAGATATCCAGGATGACCGCAAGTGCGTCCTTGCGCGCGGTGCGCAGAGAATGCCGGGCCCGCTGTGCCTGTTTGAGATCGGGGGCGTTGACGCGTGCGGTAACACCCGCTCCATTAGTCAGTTCGCGCCAGCCTGCAGCATCGTCGGTGAAAACCCGAAACGTCTGATGTTGTGTCGCCACAGCCGCCACGGTACTCACGAGGTCCGGACATGGCCATCGTTGAATTCCGGGTGAGCCGATAAGCCCCGATCACACCGCCGACTGCTCGGTGAGCGGCGGGGCCGGAGTGCGCTCGGTCAGGTTGTCGATGACACGTTGCACCTTGGGCATGAGTGTGTCGAGGTCCAACCCGAGCCAGTACGGAATCGGATACATGAAATGTCGATTCAGACCAGGCAGGAGCCTACTCAGGAAGTAGCCCAACCATGCTTCGGGACGCACCGGAGCCACCGCAAAGTTGTACCGCGCCGCGCGGACCGTGGCGCGCGCAACCTGCGGGGGACCGATCAACTGGTCCAGCACCCGCATCGGGGCAGAGGACTGGAAGGCCTTCATAGCGTTGTTCGCACGCTCGCGCACGCCATCGCTCAGGTCCAGGCCGGCGACAGTCGCATTTACCCCTATGTTGGTGTTGATGAAGCCCGGACATACCGCAGATACACCGATTCCCTTGGGGCCCAACTCCATCCGCATGCATTCGCTCAGCATTTTCACCGCCGCCTTGGAGGCCGAGTAGGCGGGGAAGATCGGCGTGGGGGTGATGGCTCCCGCCGAGGCGATATTGACGATCTGACCGCCGCGGCCGCGTTCGGCCATCTGCTTGCCGAAGACTCGTCCGCCATAGGCGACACCGAATACGTTGACCCGGAACTGTTTTTCCCAGTGCTCCTGCTCAAGGTCGAAGAAGCGCCCGCCGACCATGATGCCCGCGTTGTTCACCAGCACGTCGGGGACACCGTATTCGGCCCGCACCTGGTCAGCGAACCGCTCCCAGGCCGCCGGGTCGGTGACATCGAGCTGAAAAGCCACCGCCCGGAGTCCCTTCCGGTGGATGATCGCCGCCGTTTCCTGGGCAGTCGTCAGATCCACATCGGAGGCCACCACCTCCGCACCGCCCCGTGCGAATTGGATGGCGATGGCTCGCCCGATACCGCTTCCGGCACCGGTCACGACCACAAGTTCTGGTTTGCGCCCCGGTAGCAGTCTCATCCCACAACCTCCTTGTTGCGCTTGCGCCTCGACGCCGCCTTCACAACTGGCGCCACCGTCTCGGTGCCGTACCGATAATTGTCCAGCCGGAAGTACTTGTTGTGAAAGTACATTTCCCCGAAACCGCCTGGGCGGAAGGGCGAATCACCATGGTTGTCGATGTAGTAAGTATTGGCGGTCGAGCATGCCGGCGAGAGCCACAGGTGGTTCTCGTTGCGCGCGTGCATCTTGTCGAAGTAGGCCTGGTGCACATCCTGCTTGACCTCGGCGGTGGTGGCACCACGCTTCTTCGTCTCCGCGATGACCCGGGCCGCGTGCGCGGTGGTCGACTCGATCAGCATGTGATACGGCCCAAAGACGTATCCGTAGGGCCCGAGGACGAGGAAGAAGTTCGGGTAGTCCGGGATCGAAACACCCTGATATGCCTGATAACGGTTCTCCTGGAAGAACTTCTTCAGATCCTTGCCGCCCCGTCCGGCGGTCGGGAAGGCAGGCATGTGATCCCAGATCGCGAAGCCGGTGGCGCAGATCAACACATCCACTTCGTGTTCGACCCCGTCCGCGGTAAGCAGGCCCTTCTCGGTGATCCGCGTAATGGGTTCGGTCACCAAGGCGACGTTGGGGCGGTTGAACGTCTTGAGATAGGTGTTGGAGAACGAGGGGCGCTTACACCCAAACCCGTAGTACGGCAGCAGCTTCTCTCGGGTAATCGGATCGTCGACCTGAGTACGCATCCAGCCACGCATTCGGTTCGCCAGGGCCATCGACGCGGATTCGACGTATTTGGAGTCAAGTTTGAAGACCGCGTCCGGAATGTATGCGGTACTGAGGTTGATGGCGTGCCGAATGCCCTTGGCGACACCGGGGAACCCGAACAGTGCCCGCCAGAACGCGTTGTACTTCAAGTCTGGCTTGGGCCCCACATAGATTGGGGTGCGCTGAAAGACGGTGAGATGGCCGACCTCGGGAGCGATCTCCGGAACCAGCTGCAACGATGTGGCACCGGTGCCGATGACCGCCACTCGTTTTCCGGCCAGCTGAACATCCTTGTCCCACAGCGCGGTATGCATCAGTACACCCTGATAGGAATCGATGCCGTCTATCTCGGGGAGCTTAGGCTGCTCGAGGCCACCCGTCGCGGCGATCACGTACCGAGCAGTGATAACACTGTCGTCGTCCAGGGTAAGACTCCAAATATTGTGCGCCTCATCAAATTCCTGGCGCACCACGCGTGTGTTGAATCGGATCTTGCGGCGCAGTTCGTGCTTGTCCACCAGTTCGTTGGCGTACCCCTCAAGCTCGTCACCCGGGGTGAAGAACTTGGACCAGGTGGTCTTCTGGTCATAGGAGAAGCTGTAGATAAAGGTGGGGATGTCCACGGCCACACCCGGGTACTTGTTGGCATGCCAAGTGCCTCCGGCAGCGCCCCACTTCTCCAAGATGACGAAGTCGTGGACTCCCCTTTTGGTCAGCTCGACACCCGCACCGATGCCGCCGAAACCCGCTCCGATGATCACGACCTCATGGTCGGGAACGGCCCGTTCCCGACCGTTGACTTCACTACCCCGCACACGTGTACTAGTCATTCGACGTCCTTGTCAGTCCGACCCTGTGATGTGTCGAACTGAAAGTATCACGTATTACAAGTTACGGATACTGCGTTGGCGTCTAGGCCACGAGGAAATCCGGGAGCGGCCGCTTGTCGTCAACCGGCCCGACTTGTCCGTCGCGCTCGGTGTAGGTCAGCGCCGGTCCCTGGCGGACTAGCTCACCGATCGCATCGACGAGGCGCGTGATGTCACTCGCGGTGGTTCCCAGCCCGATACTTGCGCGCAGCGCACCCCCTGGGGTGCCCAACCTGGCCAGCAGCGGGTGCGCACAGAATCTGCCGTCGCGCAGCCCGATTCCGTGTTCGGCCGACAGATAGGCCGCGGCGACCGACGGTGTGTATCCGGCGACAGTGAAGGACACAATGCCCAGCACGTCACGGCCAGTGTTCCAAATACGCAGGGTTTCAACACCTTCGATTGCGGCGAGCCCGTCCCGAAGTTGGGTAGTGAGCGCATCTTCGACGTGCCCTATGTCTCCCAGCGCCGCCAACGCCTCACACGCGGCCGCCACCGCGGCGACGCCGACCACATTGGGCGTGCCGGCCTCATGCCGCTGCGGTCCCACGAGCCACTCGGCCCCGTCGATACCAACATTGCGAACCGCCCCACCACCCGCAAGATATGGCCGCGCGGCGTCGAGCCAGTCACTTTGCCCCACAAGAACTCCGGCACCAAACGGCGCATACAGCTTGTGCCCGGAGAATGCGAGATAGTCGATTCCTGTTGCCGCCAGGTCGATTCGGCGATGCGGAACCAACTGCGCCCCGTCGACGGCGATCCTCGCTCCATACCGGTGCGCGACGGCAGCGAGTTCGGCCAACGGCAGCACCTCGCCGGTGACATTCGAAGCGCCAGTGACGGCCAGCAATGCGGCCGGCCGCCGGGCGAGTTCGTCAGCCAGCGCAGTGACGGTGTCCGCAACGGTGGCTCGATGCCCTACCACCCGGGCCGCGTATCGCTGCCAGGTCAACAGGTTTGCGTGATGCTCGATGTCGAGAACCACCACCTCACCCGGTACCGCCGAGGCGAGCAGATTGAGCGAGTCGGTGGTGTTGCGGGTGAAGATCACATGATGATCGGCGGCAGCCCCGACGAAGCGTCCCACCTTCTCACGGGCGCCCTCGTACAGCGTCGTGCACACGCGCGAGGCGTATCCGGCGCCACGATGCACACTGGCGTAGTACGGCAGCAGCTCGGTGACGCGGTCCGCGACATCGCCAAGTGCGGGCGCACTGGCCGCGTAGTCAAAATTGGCATATCTGATCCAGCCACCTTGGGCCAGAGGAACTTTGGTATCGGCTCCGATAACACGCGCTGCCGGTTGCTCGGACCCAAATTGTGCGGACACTGACATGTGACATCCCATCTCACCGGACCCGCCCGGCGAGTCCACGCTTGCCGCGCCCGGTTGAGCGCCGCCAGGTCGTCACCTGGAGCACCCCACCGTGGAGGAGGGTTGCCGACCAGCTAGCCAGGGCTTATCGCTGGTACTCATGACCTGTGCGCAGTCTGCTCGCCTGTCGCAGCCATCGTCAAGCGCATTGCGCAGGGTGATTTCAAATCCACGGCGTCAGCTCGTCAATCCGGCCCGATTTTCCGATCTCCACGCGGTAGGGCAGACTGACTAGTGGAGGGGAGTATTCCTTCGCTGCGGTGTCGTCATCACATCGGCCATTGTCGGACCGGTCGGTGCCGCAGGCCGGTCACCTGCCGGCGGAAGAGACCTCCGGCGTTTTGACGACCGGAGGTTTACTCAATGCAGGTATCTCAGCTCGAATGGATCATCACCCTGGCCGTCACGGTCGCGATCTTGCTCGTCGACGTCGTGGTGATCGGCAGACGGCCCCACGAACCCTCCGTCCGCGAAACCGCTACCGCTCTCAGCATCTACATCGGGCTCGCGGTGGCATTCGGTCTCTGGGTGTGGTTCTTCCACGGCAGCCAGTTCGGGCTGGAGTTCTTCGCGGGCTGGCTCACCGAGTACAGCCTCTCGGTGGATAACCTGTTCATCTTCTTGATCATCATGGCCAGCTTCAAGGTGCCCAGGGTCTACCAGCAAGAAGCCCTGTTGATCGGCATCATCCTGGCGCTGATATTCCGCGGCATCTTCATCGCCCTCGGCGCGGTGGCCATCAACCAGTTCTCCTGGATCTTCTATCTGTTCGGTGCGTTCCTGGTGTACACCGCCATCAACCTGGCACGCGACACCGAGCATGACGACGACGCCGACAACGCCGTGGTGCAGTTCGCCCGCAAGCACCTGCGGACCACCGACACATGGGACGGCCTGCGGCTATGGGTCCGCGAAAACGGCACGCGACTCATGACGCCGATGTTCCTGGTGATCGTCGCGCTGGGCACCACCGATCTTCTCTTCGCCCTCGACTCGATCCCCGCGATCTACGGGCTCACCAAAGAGCCCTACTTGGTGTTCACCGCCAACGTGTTCGCACTCATGGGTCTGCGTCAGCTGTACTTCCTACTCGGCGACATGCTCAAGCGTCTGGTGTACCTGTCGCAGGGGCTTGCGTTCATCCTGTTCTTCATCGGCGTCAAGCTGATCCTGCACGCATTGCACGAGAACGAGCTGCCGTTCATCAACGGCGGCGAGCCGGTGCATGTGCCCGAGATCCCCACGTTGGCAAGCCTTGCGGTAATCATCGTGACGCTGTTCATCACCACCGTCGCCAGCCTGTACAAGACCCGACGCACTGCCAAAGAGGGCTAGGGCTCCAGGCAGAAGGTCATCGAGGTCACTCCACACCCTGGCGCCACGCCCTGCGCGCGGTTCCGGACAGACCGGCCTGGGGACCACCGTGGCAAACTTGACGGCCATGGCGTCACCGTGCCCGGCGGTCCACTTCCGCGCGGCGGCGAGCCCAGCCGCACCCGGACCGATAGGCTCGCTGCGGTACCCCTCCAGGCCCATAAAAACCGACGCGGAAACTAACGAGGAGCAGCGTGACCGGCCCCGACGAGTCACCCACGAACCCCGCGCGCGAAGAGGCCTCCCAGCCCGTCGCCCATGACACCCCGGCCCACCCGGTGCCCCCGCAGTACCTGCTCGGTGGGTCAGCCTCTCCGGCCCGGACCCTGATCGACATCCTCTACTCCACCGCCGCGGAGCACCCCGATGCGCCCGCCATCGATGACGGCACCATCCAGCTCACATACTCCGAGCTCCTTGTCGACGTCGAAGCCAGTGTCGAGTGGCTCGGCACTCGGGGAATCGGGCGCGGTGACCGCGTCGGCATCCGGATGCCCTCGGGCAGCTACTCGCTCTATGTGGCGATCCTGGCGACCCTGGCGGCGGGCGCGGCATACGTTCCCGTCGACGCAGACGATCCCGAGGAACGCGCAGCGCTGGTGTTCAGCGAGGCACAGGTGGCCGCCGTGATCACCCCGGACGGGCTCGTTCGTGGACCCGGTTCGTCGCGAGGCTGGCGTGCCACCAAACCAACACCACGCGACGACGCCTGGATCATCTTCACCTCGGGTTCCACCGGCACCCCAAAGGGCGTGGCGGTGACGCATCGCAACGCAGCCGCATTTGTCGATGCCGAAGCACAGATGTTCCTGCAGGACAACCCGATTGGCCCGGATGATCGGGTACTCGCCGGGCTCTCCGTGGCCTTCGACGCCTCCTGCGAGGAGATGTGGCTAGCGTGGCGCTACGGCGCCTGCCTGGTACCCGCGCCACGATCCCTGGTGCGCAGCGGCATGGATTTGGGTCCGTGGCTGGTGTCCCGCGATGTCACCGTGGTGTCGACGGTGCCCACCCTGGCCGCTTTGTGGCCGGCGGAAGCGCTGGAGGCGGTGCGGCTACTGATTTTCGGCGGTGAGGCCTGCCCGCCGGATCTGGCCGAACGGCTGGCCACCGGTGAAGACGGCGCCGCCCGCGAGGTGTGGAACACGTACGGCCCCACAGAGGCGACGGTGGTCGCATGCGCGGCGCGACTCGACGGGGTCAGCCCCGTCAGTATCGGGTTACCGCTTCCGGGCTGGGATCTGGCGGTTGTTGATGCACAGGGTAACCAGGTCGGCTACGGCGAGGTCGGCGAGCTGGTCATCGGCGGCGTCGGCCTGGCCAAGTACCTCGATCCTGAAAAGGACGCCGAAAAATACGCTGCTTTAAACACTTTGGGATGGTCCCGGGCCTACCGCAGTGGTGACCTGGTGCGCCTGGAGGCCGACGGGTTGTACTTCCAGGGTCGCGCCGATGACCAGGTGAAGGTCGGCGGCCGCCGCATCGAACTCGGCGAGGTGGACGCGGCGCTGGTCAACCTGCCCGGTGTGAGCGGCGGCGCGGCGGCGGTGCGCAAGACCGCCAGCGGCACCCCGCTGCTGGTCGGCTACATAGCCAGCGCCGACCCCAACTTCGACATCGCCGCGGCCCGCGCGAGCCTGGCCGAGTCGCTTCCCGCCGCACTGGTGCCGCGGCTGGTGAAACTCGACGAACTGCCCACCCGCACATCGGGGAAGGTCGATCGCAACGCGCTGCCGTGGCCGCCACCGGGAGCCGATGCCGACGACGACGCCGCCGAACTGGGCGGCACCATGGGTTGGCTCGCCGGATTGTGGCGCGACATTCTGGCGGCCACGATCGACGGGCCCGAGGCCGACTTCTTCGCTCTTGGTGGAGGATCGCTCTCCGCGGCACAGCTGGTCGCAGCATTGCGGCAGCGCTACCCACAGGTGACCGTCGCGAACCTGTACGACCAGCCGCGGCTCGGATCGCTGGCCACCTACCTGGACGAGCTGGCACCTCCCATCGAGGTCGAACCCCGGATCGTGAAGCCGGTACCGCGACTGACCGAGCTGGCACAGTTGGCGGCGACACTTCCGCTGACCACCCTCACGGGTTTGCAATGGGCGACCTGGCTCGCATTGGCCAACAACGTGTTCGCGATGTTCAGCAATGTGCCATGGCTGGTAACGGTCAACTGGTGGGTGCTGCTGGCAGCGTTCGTCCTGTTCATCACTCCCCTGGGCCGCATGAGTATCACCGTCATCGGGGCGCGGTTACTGCTGTCCGGGGTCAAGCCCGGGATTTACGAGCGCGGCGGAAGTGTGCACCTGCGGGTGTGGATCGCCGACCGGCTGGCCACCGCCAGCGGCGCCGAGAACCTCTCCGGCGCACCGTGGATGGTGTACTACGCCAGGGCGTTGGGTGCACGCGTAGGTAACGGCGTCGACCTGCATTCATCTCCACCCGTGACGGGCTGGCTCGAGCTCGGCGACCGCAGTTCCATCGAACCCGAAGTCGACTTGTCCGGACATTGGGTTGACGGCGACAAGTTTCATGTCGGCCCCATCGTCATCGGTGACGACGCCACCATCGGTGCCCGCACCACTCTGCTACCAGGAGCTGTCATCGGCAAAAATGCCGATGTTGCACCGGCTTCCGGTGTCGTCGGCAGAGTCAAGAACGGCCAATACTGGAAGGGCTCACCGGCAGTGAAGTCGGGCAAAGCCCGCCATCCATGGCCGGATTACCGTCCGCCCAGAGCCGGGCAATGGGTACCGATCTACGGGGTGACATCGATTCTGCTGGGCGGACTGCCCTTGCTCGCGCTGGCCGCCGGGCTGGGCGTGGTGGCCTTTGGCATCCGGAACACCGCGACGATCTGTGAAGCCGTGGTGCCCGCGCTCATCTGGACGCCTGGCGCGGCGCTGGTCAGCGTGATCGTGTACGCCGCCATCACCGTTGCACTGGTGCGCCTGATGTCGATCGGCGTGCACGAGGGATATCACCCCGTGCGCAGTCGGCAAGGATGGCAACTGTGGGCCACCGAACGCCTGATGGACGCGGCCCGTAACTACCTGTTCCCCATCTACGCCAGCCAACTGACCCCATGGTGGCTGCGCATCCTGGGCGCGAAAATCGGCAAGGACACCGAGATTTCGACAGCCCTGCTGGTACCAAAGTTCACCGAGGTCGACGACGGCGCGTTCCTTGCCGACGACACCATGGTCGCGTCCTATGAGTTGGGCGGCGGTTGGATCCACATCGCCAAGGCCCGAATCGGCAAGCGCGCATTTCTGGGGAACTCGGGGATTACCCAGCCGGGCCGCAAGGTACCCAATGACGCGTTGGTCGCCGTCCTCTCTGCGACTCCCCACAAGGCCAAGTCGGGTTCGTCGTGGATCGGCAGCCCACCAAAACGACTTCGGCGCAAGGCCGACGGCGCCGATTCCGCGCTGACATTCGAGCCACCGTTCCGGCTCAAGGTCATGCGGGGGATCGTGGAGACATGCCGCATCATCCCGATCATCGTGACGTTCGGGATCGGAGTCGGAGTACTTCTGGCCCTGCAGACCATCGCCATCCGGTTCAATTTCTGGGCGGCCGGCGCACTCAGTGGTGTCGTGCTGCTCATCGCCGGCGTCGTGGCCGGCGTGGTGAGCGTCGTAGCCAAGTGGCTGGTGGTCGGACGCACCAAAGCTGTGGAGAAGCCCCTCTGGTCCTCGTTCGTCTGGCGTAACGAGGTTGCCGATACCTTCGTGGAAACCGTTGCTGCTGTGTGGTTTGCGCGTGCCGCGTCGGGAACGGTGATGCAGAACTGGTGGCTGCGTGGCCTGGGCGCAAAGATCGGCCGCGGAGTGTGGTGCGAAACGTACTGGCTGCCCGAGGCAGATCTGGTGACCCTGGGCAGGGGCGCAACCGTGAACCGTGGCTGCGTGGTGCAGACACATCTGTTCCACGACCGGATTATGCGGATGGACACCGTAGTCCTGGGCGAGGGTGCCACTCTCGGACCGCATTGCGTGGCGCTGCCCGCCGCCGAACTGGGGGCCGGCGCCACCGTCGGTCCCGCCTCGCTTGTTGTCCGCGGTGACGTCGTCCCGCCGTCAACCAGGTGGCAGGGCAACCCGATTTCTCCATGGGGCAAGCTGGATCCAATGGCACCGAAGAAGCCCAAGGGCGGCAAGGTTTCCCCAAGTAAGAATTCCGGGGCCGCATGACCAAACCAGGCAAGAAGGCAGCCAAAAGGCTCCCCCCACGGCCTCCGATCATCGACCCCTATCTGCCACAGAACGGCAATTACGGGTATCGGGTGTCTCGCTACGAGCTGGACCTTGAATACAAGGTGGCCATCAACCGGCTGACGGGTACCGCGACCATCACCGCCGTCACCCTCGCCACCCTCAAGGAGTTCACCCTCGATCTCGCCGACGCTCTCGGCGTCTCGAAGGTGACCGTGAATGGCAGGCGTCCAACGCATTTTGGGCATCGTGGCGGAAAGATCACCATCAAGCTGGCCACCGGCATCCCAGCCGGAGCCGCCATGACCGTCGTCATCCGATATGGCGGATCTCCCCGCCCCATCAACAGCATGTGGGGAGACGTCGGGTTCGAGGAGCTATCCAACGGTGTGCTGGTGGCCGGACAGCCGAACGGCGCGGCATCCTGGTTCCCTTGCGACGATCACCCCAGCTCCAAAGCAAGCTATCGGTTCGTCATCAGCAGCGACAGCCCGTACTGCGTTGTCTCGAACGGGGAGTTGGTATCACGGCGGGTCCGGGCCGCGCACACGACCTGGACCTATGAGCAACCCGAGCCGATGGCTCCGTATCTGGCGACGCTGCAGATCGGGGACTACCAAACGGTCAAGCTCGCGAAGAACCCGATCTCGATGAACGCCGCGCTCCCGTCGCGGCTGTACGAGCGGTTCACTCACGACTTCGGCAGGCAGCCGCAGATGATGAAGCTGTTCATCAAACAGTTCGGACCGTACCCATTCGCCGCCGGGTACACCGTGGTGGTCACCGATGACGAACTCGATATTCCTTTAGAGGCACAAGGTATTTCGGTGTTCGGCGCGAACCATTGCGATGGAGATCGGCACTCCGAGCGACTGGTGGCGCACGAGCTGGCGCACCAGTGGTTCGGCAACAGCGTCACCGCGCGCCGCTGGCGCGACATCTGGCTCCACGAAGGGTTTGCCTGTTACGCGGAATGGCTGTGGTCCGAGGAGTCCGGTGGACCGTCGGCCGATGCCCGCGCCCGCCACTACCACCAAAAACTCAAAGACCTCCCCCAAGATCTGATCCTGGCCGACCCAGGCCCGCAACTGATGTTCGACGATCGCGTATATAAGCGTGGAGCACTGACATTGCACGCCTTACGTTTACGGCTCGGTGACACGAAATTCTTTGCACTACTGCAGGACTGGACCACTCGGTACCGACACAGCACCGTCATCACCGACGACTTCACGGGCCTGGCGGCCGGATACTCGGATGAATCGCTGCGGCCACTGTGGACCGCGTGGCTGTACGAGAAGCAGATCCCTCCCCTGGACCGGAAGTGACCGACGCCGGCCCCACCGAGTTTGAGCCACTCCGCCCGAGCGGCTCATCGGTGCGCTCCAGCGTCGCACGGATCGGTGTGGCCACCGCTATCAGCGCGATCTGCGGCTACACCGTGCTGTACCTGGCGGCCCGCGAGTTGGGTCCCGCTTTGTTCTCGGTGTTCGGAGTCTTCTGGGGCGCATTCGGTTTGGTGACAGGCGCGGCCAATGGGCTGCTGCAGGAGACCACTCGCGAAGTGCGGCTGTCGCTGGCACAACGTGAGCGTTCACCGTTGGCCACCACCTTGCCGATCAGGATTGCGGTCGCCTTCGCCATCGCGTCCGCCGTCGGGATCGTCGGTACCGCACCGCTGTGGGCTTCGCATGTGTTCACCGAGTTTCGTTGGCTCAGCGTGGCATTGCTTGCGGGCGGGCTCGCCGGATTCTGTATGCACGCGACCACCCTGGGCGCCCTGGCCGGGTCGAACCGCTGGACTCAGTACGGCGTTCTTATGGTCACCGATGCGGGAATCCGTTTGGTGGTGGCAGTCGTTACCTTCGCGGCCACCATCGGGCTTGTCGGATACCTCTGGGCAACGGTGGCGGGATCGATGTCGTGGTTACTGCTCACCGTGGTCTCCAAACCGACCCGCGAGGCGCTCACGGTGCCTGCACTCGTCGACACCATGGAATTCCTACGCGGCGCCCGGCATTCGATCGCCGCGGCCGCTGCCAGCGCGGTACTGGTAATGGGTTTCCCGGTGCTGTTGCAGTCGACGACAGGCGATCTGGGCACCAGCGGCGGCGTGGTGATCCTGGCCGTCACATTGACTCGTGCGCCACTACTGGTGCCGCTGACAGCGCTGCAGGGCAACCTCATCGCCCATTTCGTGGACGAGCGGGATCGGCGCCTCAGTGCGCTGATAACTCCCGCCGCCATCATCACCGGCGTCGGAGCGGCAGGCGTCGCGCTCGCCACGACCGTCGGCCCCTGGTTGCTGCGGACGGTGTTCGATCCGGCATACCAGGCGGGTGGTCCACTCCTGGGCTGGTTGACCGCCGGTGCGGTGATGATCGCGTTGCTGACGCTGACAGGTGCGGCCACCGTCGCCCATGCCCGGCACCGCGCCTACTCGGCGGGATGGGTTGGGGCCACAGTGGTCTCGGCGCTGCTGCTGCTGTTGCCCCTCGGTTTGGAGGAGCGGACGGTCATCGCATTGATAGGCGGGCCCGTCGTCGGAATCGTCGTGCACGTGGCCGCGCTCGCCTTCTGGCGCGACCCGGAGACCACCGAAGACATCATCGACTGAGCGGGCACCCCAACACGCTCAGATCCCGGCGGCGTGCTCCAACTCCACCAGCGCCGCCTCGAGACCGTCGGCCATCTCGTCGATATCCGCGGCGACCTCCGGCGTGGTGACGAACCCGAAATCCATGTGCTCCATATAGGAAAAACAGGTGATGTTGAGGGCCACGTCCAGCACGGGCGGACCCAGCGGGATCATCGACTCCAGCCGGGCGCCGGCCATGTACAGCGGGAAAGACGGCCCTGGGACGTTCGAGAGCACCAGGTTGATCGGGGCCAGATTCCGGGACAGCCCACTGGCGGTATACGCCCGCGCCGCCAATTGCAGCAGCCCCGGCGGCGTCGTATCCGTCAACCCCATGATCTGATGCGCCGACATCGCGCGCGCCATTTCCTTGGCACCCTGCGTTCCCTCGTAGATCGCCATGATTCGCTCGGCCGGGTCGGCGATATCCGTCGCTAGTGAGACCGTCATCGAGCTGATCTGATTGCCCACCTCGCCATCGGTTTCCTCGGTGCGCACCGAGACCGGAATCTGCACGATCAGCGGTTTGTCCGGCAGCTCGTCGCGCTTGGCCAGATAGTCCCGGACGGCCCCTGACACGATGGCCAGCACCACGTCGTTGACCTTGACGCCAAACGCGTCCTTGAGCGCCTTGACCCGCGCCAGTTCAAGACGCGCACCGGATATCCGGCGGTGTGGCGACACCGGCGCATTGAATCGGGTGTGTGGGGCCTCGAAATATCCGGGTGATTTCCGTTCCATACCGAACACCGCCAACTGCTGGCGAACCGTCTGCTGCACCAGCCGAACGACCCGATACGGCGTCTTGACGCCCAGGTTGACCAACGCACTCAACAAGATGCGCTCGCGGCTGGGCAACCCGAGGCCCACCAGCGACCCGACCGTGTCGTCCGGCGCCGGCCGCGGCTCGGGCGCGATATCGAACAGGATCTCGCCCAGGCCCGCGCCCGAAACTCCGTCGACGATGGCGTGATGCATCTTGGTCAGCGTGGCGACACGTCCACCCTCGACACCCTCGATGACCCACAGCTCCCATAACGGGCGCGATCGGTCGAGCTTGTACGACATCAGCCGGCCTGCCAGCTCCTCCAGCTCCTTGCGACCGCCGGGCGCGGGAACACCGATGCGGCGAATGTGAAAGTCGGGATCGAGTTCCTCGTCTTCGACGAACCATGGCCGGTCCAATCCCAGCGGGACGTCGGTGACTCGCCAGCGCAGCTGCGGCATCGACGGAAGTCTCTCCACGATGAGGCTGCGAACCCGCTCAAAGCTGTAGTCAGGTGCATCGGTGGGGTCATAGATCGACAGTCCCCCGATGTGCATATGCCAACCCGCCGTTTCGGCGTGCCAGAACGCCGCATCTACCCCAGACAGCCGCTGCATGGCCGAAACATTAGTGCCGCCAACGTTCCCTTCTGCCGGAATGGCAGGACTTGTCCGGGCCGGGCAGAGCCGACGTCCGCTGATGGGATGCCGGTGCTACCTTGATCCCAGTGAGCAACACCGGTAACAGCGACGTCTGGCTGGTCATCCCCGCCTATAACGAGGGACCAGTCATCGCCGACGTCATCGCCGCGGCGCTCGGCACGTTCCCCAACATCGTCTGTGTAGACGACGGCAGCGCGGACCGCACCGCTGCGCTGGCGCACGGCGCCGGGGCGCATCTAGTCCGGCATCCCGTCAATCTCGGGCAGGGCGCGGCGATACAAACCGGTGTCGAATACGCCCGCGCGCAGCCCGATGCTCAAGTCTTCGTCACCTTCGACGCCGACGGCCAGCATCAGGTCAAGGACGTGGTGGCCATGGTGGACAGGCTGCGACTCGAACCGCTCGACATCATCGTCGGCACTCGTTTCGGCGCGGGGTCCGCACCCAGCCATGTGCCCTTGATCAAGCGCATTGTGCTGAAAACCGTTGTGCTGCTGAGCCCCCGTACCCGCCGCCTGAACCTGACCGACGCCCACAACGGGCTCCGGGTGTTCAACCGCACCGTCGCCAATAGCCTCAACATCACGATGAACGGCATGGGTCACGCCAGCGAGTTCATCGCAATGATCGCCGAAAAACATTGGCGGGTAGCAGAACAACCCGTCGATATCCTGTACACCGAGTACTCGATGGCCAAGGGCCAGTCACTGATCAACGGAGTCAACATCATGTTCGACACCGCGTTCCGCCGGAGGTTGCCGTGATCACCTGGATACAGCCGCTGCTGATCGCCGCGGTCCTGCTGTTGCTGGTGTATCTGCTGCGATCGCGCAGCACCGCGCAGGCCAAGGCATGGGTGAAGCTCGGGTTCGTCGTCTTCGTGGCCGCGGGTATCTACGCCATCCTGCGGCCCAATGACACCACCACACTGGCGCATTGGCTCGGCCTGGGCCGAGGCACCGACCTCATGCTCTACGCGCTGATCATCGCGTTCGCGTTCACGACGCTCAGCACCTACCTGCGTTTCAAGGATTTGGAACTGCGCTACTCACGGCTCGCGCGAGCCGTCGCGCTACGCGGTGCCGAGCCCCCGGAAGAAATCGACAGTCCGGCCGATTCCGTCCGTTAGCGCCACCTTCGGTTCCCATCCCAGCACGCTCTTGGCCAGACCGACGTCCAGGCAGGACTGACGCAGATCGCCCAGTCGGGGCGGGTGGAACTCCGGATCATCCGATGCACCGGCCGCCGCAGCCACCAGTGAATGCAGCTGTCGGTCACTGGTTTCCACACCGGTGCCAACGTTGAAACGCTGTCCGCCGCCGTCGGGACCGGAGGCGCGCACGAAGGCCTCCACCACATCGTCGACGAATACGTAGTCACGGGTGTTGCCACCGTCACCGAACACCTTGGTGGAACGACCGGACAGCAGCGCCTGCGCAAAAATGGCGACGACGCCCGCCTCGCCGTGTGGATCCTGGCGTGGCCCATAGACATTGGCCGGTGCGATATGCGAGCACTCCAGTCCGTACAGATGCCGGAAGGTGTTGAGGTAGATCTCTCCGGCCACCTTGCCCGCCGCATACGGCGAATGCGGATCGGTGGGCACGGACTCGCTGGTGGGGATCTGCTGCGGGGTGCCGTAGATCGATCCGCCCGACGAGGTGTGCACGATCTTGCGCACGCCCGCCTTGCGCGCGGCCTCGGCCAGCCGGACAGTGCCGACGACGTTGACCGCGGAATCAAACTGCGGGTCGGCCACCGAGTGGCGCACATCGATCTGCGCGGCCAGATGGAAGATCACTTCGGGCGAGAACTCGGCGACCACGGCGTTCAGATCCGCCTCGACGATGTCGTCCTTGACGAAGGTGAACGCGGATTGCGCCTCGGCAGACTCCAGATTCGTCACCTTGCCGGTAGCCAGATTATCCAGACCCGTTACCTCGTGCCCGTCCGCCAACAGCCGATCGACCAGCGTTGATCCGATAAATCCTGCGGCTCCGGTAACCATTGCCCGCACGTGGCGACTCCCTCTTTGTTCGCATAGCTCACGGCATTCGGCCCCACCCTACCGACCGTGCCTGATGTTCTTCCCGTAAGCGTTCATCGCTAGTCTCGGGCCCTGATGCCTTTCGCCAGAACCAACCGCGTTGCCGTGGCCGCAGCGGCTCTCATCGTGGTGCACCTTGTGGTTCGCGGCGTGCTGGCGTTCGGGGGCGATTTCTATTGGGACGACCTGATCCTCGTCGGCCGCGCGGGCACGCAGGGCCTGTTCTCTCCGTCATATCTGTTCGATGACCACGACGGGCATGTCATGCCCGCGGCCTTCCTGCTGGCGGGCATCATCACCAAGCTCGCACCGTTGAATTGGTTCTGGCCCGCGCTGAGCCTGGTGATTCTGCAGGCATTGGCGTCTCTGGCACTGCTGCGGGCGCTGTGGGTGATTCTGGGTTGGCGTCCGGTGCTGCTGGTTCCGCTCACGTTTGCGCTGTTCACGCCGCTGGCGATACCCGGTTTCACCTGGTGGGCGGCCGCGCTGAATTCCCTGCCGATGCTGACGGCGATGTGTTGGTTTGTGGCCGATGCGGTGTTGCTGGATCGCACCGGAAACCGCAGGTACGCCTCGACGGCGATGGGCGCCTTCCTCGGCGGGCTGCTGTTCTTCGAGAAATCGGTGGTCATTCCGTTCGTGGCGTTCGCGGTGGTGGCGCTGTTGGCCTATCTGCGCGGCGACGGCTGGTCGGCGCTGTCACGGACATGGCGCCGTGGCGCGATGCTCTGGATTCCGGCTGGGGCACTCACCGCGGCGTGGATCGCCCTGTACCTGGTGGTCGTGGATCAGAAGCGGTGGAGTACCGATCTGCCGATGACATGGTCGCTGCTGCAGCGCTCCTTCACGCACGGGGTGCTCCCCGGGTTGGTGGGCGGGCCGTGGCGCTGGGACCGCTGGGTGCCCAGCTCACCGTGGGCCGAGCCGTCGTCGTGGGTGATCTGGCTGGGAGCGCTCGCGCTGGGGGCGACCGTCGTGCTGACTTGTTTTCGCAAGCAGCGACTGGCGCCGGTCTGGCTGACACTGCTGGGTTACCTGGCCGCCAGTGAGGTGCCGATCTATCTCATGCGCTCATCGGCGTTCACGGCGCTGCTGCTCGCGCAGACCTTGCGGTATCTGCCGGATCTGGTGGTGGTCGCGACGCTGCTGGCCGCGGTGGGGCTCACCGCCCCGAACCGTCCAGGCAGCGGCTACCTGGACAACTCTGTCCGACGCACCGCGGTGGTCGCGTTCGCGTTGGCATTGTTCGTGGGAAGCAGCCTGTTCTCGACGGCCAGCTATCTGCGCAGCTGGCGCAACAACCCCGCCTCGCCCTACATCGCCACGGTGAAGCAATCCTTGGCGGCGGTCGCGAACGGGCCTGCGATCCTTGATCAGGAAGTCGACCCACTGGTGCTACAGAATGTGGTGCGGCCGGAGAACCTGTTAAGTCATATGTTCGCCCTGGTCCGTCCCCGGCCAGAGATCGGTTCCACCACAACGCAGTTACGCATGCTCGACCGCTACGGACACCTGCTGGACGCCCAGGTGACGTGGGTGCGCGCCCTGACCGAGGGGCCGGTGCCAGGATGCGGATACCTGGTGCAGTCCACACAGACCATGCCACTGACCGGGCCGTTGCTTCCCGCGGACTGGATCGTCGAACTGAACTACCTTGCCAACACCGAGGGCGCGGTCTGGGCATCGTTCACCAACGGGCCCAGCGTGAAGGTTCCGGTTCGCCCCGGGCTCAACCGAGTGTTCATCAGACTCCCAGGTTCAGGCAATTCGCTTACCCTGCAGCCGATTACCCAGGCGTTGTCGCTGTGCGTCGCCGTCGGGCCGGTGGGAGCGCTCGCGCCCCGGTAGATTGGGCGTCATGCTCGGAGAACTGGCTTTCACCTGGACGGGACGACTTTCGGCCCCTTTCCTTGAAAAGCTGCTCGACCTGCCCGAACCCGTTACCGCCGAGGTGCAGACACGTCGGGGCATCAAGGTACCGATGCCCGACGGGGTCAAACTCGCTACTGACCACTTCCGGCCACCCGGGCAAGATCCGCTACCCGCCGTCATCTTCCGCACGCCATATGGCAAGCACGGCGCGATAAGCCAGATGTGGGCAACACTGTTGGCACGTCAAGGATTTCAGGTCATCCTCCAGGACACTCGTGGTCAGTTCGGTTCCGGGGGAAGGTTCGATGCCTTTCGGCAGGAACGTGCGGACGGCTTGGCCACCGCGGCCTGGGTCCGGGAGCAGCCATGGTGCGACGGCACACTCGCGACCGCAGGCCCGTCCTATCTCGGGCACACCCAGTGGGCGGTGGCGCCTTACGTCGAGCCACCCCTGGCGGCCATGTGCCCGGCGATCACCACCAGTAATTTTACCGAGCTCTTCTACCCGGGTGGGGCATTCAATCTGCACAACTTGCTGAGCTGGTCGGCCTCAATCGGCACGCACGGCGGCTCCCAGATCAAGCGCCTGCTCGAGACGCGTGCCCTCGAGAAGCAGGTACGGCGCGCCATGGATCACCTGCCCCTTGGCAACGCCGACAATGTCGCCATAGGAAAACCAGAACCGTTCTGGCGCACCGTGACCGACCACACAGACGATGACTACTGGGACGAGATCGACCACACCCCACGGCTCGCGCAACTCAACACACCGGTGAGCATGGTGACCGGATGGTGGGATCTGCTCCTGGTGGGCCAGCTGCGTGACTACGACGAGTTACAGAAGGCCGACTGCCCGCGGCGGATCACCATTGGCCCATGGGACCATATGAAGTCCCTCAAGGCCGTGGTGTCCGACAGCTTCTCGTGGCTGGCCGCTCATCTACAGGGCGACGCCTCCTCGACACATCGCTCTCCGGTTCGGATCTACCTGCAGAAGGCCGGCCAATGGCTCGACTTCGACCATTGGCCGCCCAAGAAGTCAACTCCCACCCCGCTGTATCTACAGTCCAACCAGGTACTGGATTGGAATGCACCGCAAGGCGATAACTCGGCCGACGCGTTTACCTACGATCCGAAGGATCCGACACCAGTAGTGGGCGGACCGCTGCTGGACACGAGAGCGTCCGGTCAGCGAGACAACTCCGCGATCGAGAAGCGTTCCGATGTAGTGGTTTACACCAGCGATCCGCTGACGAGCGATCTGGACCTCATCGGACCCATTTCGGCGTCCATCTACGCGACCACCGACAGCGGCCATGGCGATCTGTTCGTCCGACTCTGCGATGTCGACCGAAAGGGAATATCCCGCAACGTCTCCGATGGCATCGTACGGCTAAGCGGCGAGACAGGTTCGCCGGTTGAAGTAGCCATGCATCCCACCGGTTACCGCTTCACGCGGGGGCACCGGTTGCGAGTCCAGGTCAGCGGTGGCGCGTTTCCGAACCACGCCCGCAACACCGGTTCCGGTGAACCGCTGGCAACCGCCAGCCGCATCGTCCCGATCCACTTCGAGGTCCACCACGACAAGGAACGCCCCTCTTCCGTGACGCTTCCGGTGATGCGCACTTCATGATCGCGAAAAACCTTTACGTCCTTGGGTTTATCGGGATACTTCTCACCGGATGCGGAGGCGGTCAGCCTTCAGAAAGTCGGCCAACCCTCATTCACGTCGGCCCCAGTGGCGGCGGCCCCGAAACCAAAGTGGTCACGGCAGAGGAAGGCAAGCCCGGCGCTCTCGGACAGCAGGTACGCGACGGCGACCTCGCGTTTGTGGTCACGCGGGTAAGCGATGCCGGGACCGTCGGCGACCAGACGAATCCGGCCCTGCAGGCGACGGCGACCGGCACCTTCGTCGTCGTGCACGTCGAGGTTCTGAACCTCGGACAGGCGACACACTCCTTCCTCGGTGACGAACAAAAACTCAAGGATGCAACCGGCAAGGAATACGTCCCCGATAGCATGGCAAACATCCTGGCGCGCAACGCCGAACAGCTCGAGCCCGGCGCAGAACTCGGGCCCGGCACGCAGAAGCGGTCGGTGCTTGTCTACGACGTCCCGCCCGGCACCGTGCCCAAGGAGATCGACCTACATACCGACTACAAGTCCAAGGGCGCCAAGGTCCTGCTTGGCTAGTCGTTGGGCGGGAACAGCGCGTAGGCGATCTGCGAGGCGATCGCCCTAGGATCGGCATCATCGCGTGAATCGGCAAGCGCCCCAGTGGACCACAGCGAGACGAACCCGTGCACCAAGGACCACGCCGCGCGGGCGGCGGTGACCTTATCGGCCGATGTCTGCCCGGACGTCAGTGTCGCGATCCCGGCATCCAAGGCGGCGCCGGCACGGTCTCGTGCCGCGGCGAATTCCGCGTCGGTGGAGTCCAGCAGCGCGGGTTCGAACATCACCGAATAGTGGCCCGGATGAGCCAGGGCGAAGTCCACATAGGCCAGGGCCGCGGCATGGAAGTCAGGGTGCGCGCTGTCGAGGGCCGTGGCGAGTTTGGTGAATCCGTCGGCGGCCAATGCGGTGAACAGACCGCGACGATCGCCGAAGTGATGTGCGGGTGCGGCGTGCGAGACGCCCGCTTCGCGGGCCAGTTCTCGCAGTGACAGCTCGCCGACGCCGCGCCGGGCCACCATATCGGCCGCGCTGGCCAGTATCGCCGCCCGCAGATCACCATGGTGGTACGACATCGGACCAGCATAACCCACATCTTGACAGTGACTAGTTCGAGAGTATCGTCTATCTAGTCACTGTCAAGATTGGAGGACTGTCATGGCGCCACTTGTCGCGCTCGTGGTGGGGTCTCTGCTGGCGCGCCTGGTCGGCGCCGTGGGATTCACACCCGTCAATTCGTGGCCGGCCGCCGTAGCCGTCGGTCTCGCCGCGATGTTCACGCTGACCGGCGTCGCGCACTTCGTCCCGAAGATGCGTGAGGCGATGATCGCGATCGTGCCGCCGTGGATCCCGGCAGCCGGGTTCCTGGTGGCGCTGACCGGCGTGCTCGAACTACTCGGCGCGATCGGCGTGCTGGTTCCCTCCACGAGGGTGCTGGCTGCCGTATGCCTGGGAGTGCTGCTGGTGGTGATGTTTCCGGCCAATGTGCATGCCGCGAGTCAGCGGTCCAACCCGCTTTCCACTCCCCTGGGTTGGCGCACCGCCGAACAGTTGCTGTTTCTCACGGCAACCGCGGTCGTCATATGGGGCTAGATCGAGTGCCAGACCAGTACCGCGGCCAGCACTCCCATCCCGTTGAGTGACCAATGCAACGCAATGGGCGCCAAAAGGCTCCCGCTGCGGCGCCGCAGCCAGGTGAAGACAAAACCGGCAATGGCGGTGGCCACCACCGCGCCGGCGACCCCGGCGATCTGTGCCCACAGGCCCACCCCGAGCAGCTTCGTCAGGCCGACATTGCCGGTCGTGAGGCCCAGCGACGTGGCGATGTGCCAAAACCCGAACAGCAGTGACCCGACGGCCGCGACTCCCCGGAAGCCCCAGGCCCGTGCCATCGTCCCGTGCAGAACCCCCCGGAAGGCGAGCTCCTCGGGAATCACGGTCTGCAGCGGTATGAGGACGAATGAGGCGAGCAACGCGCCCGAAACGGTCGTGGCGTAGCTGCTGTTGAGGAACATCGGCCGGGTGATCGGCAGCAAGAGTCCTAGACCGATCACCGCGCCGACGATGACCACCGCAACGGCCGCGTACTTGGCACCGGAACGCCAGTGATCGCGGCCTAACCCCAGCTCGGCCCAGGAGTGGCCCCGGTAACGGATCAAAGCCAGCAGCCCGATCGCGGCGATCGGGACCACGACGAAATTCGCCCAGGGCGTGGTGAAGTGCGCGATCAGGTTGGTGGCGACGAGAACAGCGACCACGACGGCAATGTCGATGTAGGTGCGCACGTCCCGCAATCCATGCAGGGGCGCAGCAGCAGCCGAGGTCTGAGTAGGCATCCGATTCAGAGTACCGGCGGTCCCGTTGACCCAGGTCAGAGTGTGATCCAGTCGTGACTACCGTCGCGCACCTCCGCACGGTGCGAACTGTGGCAGTCCCCACAACGTTGCGCTAGCCGGAACACGATCCACCCTCACGTAAGTTCTGGAATCGTGCTCACCCTGTTGCTGGCGTTCGCGGGATTCGCCTGTCTGGACGCCCTCAACGTCCTCAACATCGGTATCGCCACCACCATCGTCTACGTCACCCGGCTGGAACGCCGATCAGCGTTTCCCGGCGGCCTCAGCTTCATCACCGGATTGTTTGTCGCACTGTTTACCTTTGGACTGGCGACAGTGCTCGGTGTGCGCTCGCTGACCGACGTGGCCGGCGGTTCGGACATCACCCCCTCTACCCGGTATTGGGCCCAGCTGGTCATCGGCGTTCTGTTGATCGCAGTTGCCTCTCTGACCTGGTTCACCGAGCCGGTGACGCCGCCGTGGATTCGCACCATCGCGCGCCGGCATCCGTGGCTTCTCGCACTCGTGGGTCTTGCGCTGGGTTATGCGGAGGCCCCCACATCTGTTCCGTACCTGAGCGCGCTGGCGATGCTCGCCTCGCGTCACCCGCTGCCGTCGATGTGGCCGCTGCTGCTGGTCGGCTATGGCCTAGTTGCCATTCTCCCGAGCCTGCTGATTCTTGTGCTGTCGACGCGGCGATCCCCGCGCGCGCGGCGGGCGCAGCGGGGGCTGGTGCGGACGGTGACGCGATACGGCCCCACCGCGATTCGGGTGATTTTCCTGTGCCTCGGGGTCGTCCTGATCGTCAGTGCGCTGGTGCATCACAGCGCACTGGGGCTCCGCTGAGCCGCGACAGGGTGCGTACGAAAATCGGCTGACCAGTCGCTGTGCTCAACCCCACGATGAGCACAGCGAATGACCAGCCGAGCACGAGCGACTTTGATTAGCCGAACGAACACTCCGGACATTACTGTCAGTAAATAGTCCTTGTCAATCACTTACCCTTCCGATAAGTTGCATATCGCTCAGACACCCGCAGACCTACGATGAGCAGCACAGCACGTGCGTGTATCGTTGGGCTGCGAAGTGAAAGTATGTGAGGGGGTGCTGTGCCAGACTTTTCGCAGCGCTTGAGCCATTTGTTTGCCACTGTGCATCCGGCCGGGCGCGGACCATATTCCCTCAACGAGGTGGTCGCTGCACTGGGTCAGCGCGGCGTCGAGGTGTCCTCGCCCTATCTGTCACTGCTACGCAAGGGCGAACGATCGAACCCGGCGCCGGATATCGTCACTGCATTGGCGGAGTTCTTTCAGGTGAGCCCCGCCTACTTCTATGACGCCGACTATGCTGCGTCAGTCAATCGCGATCTGGATTGGCTTGTGCAGCTACGTGACTCCAAGGTGCGTGAAATCGCGCAGCGCAGCTATGCGCTCTCCGAGAACAGTCGGCAGGCGATCGCGGACATGGTCGATCACTTACGCAAGGTCGAGGGCATACCCGACAAGGAAGCCGGAGCCTCCAAGTCTTCCTGACGCTCTCGATAGGCGTCGGCGATCGCTAACACCCATGGCCCTTCACTCACACCTTCGGGTGGACGCAGCCATTCGCAACTGAATTCTGGAACCGCCTCACCTACAAGCCAATTCGCTATATCCCGAGTCCGTTCTGCGCTGTCTTTTGGTAGTGGCGAGTCGGACGCCAACGGCACCCGACAACTCTGCGCCAACAGGGTGAGACCGTCCTGGACATGCGTCGTCCATTCGAACACTAAGTCCGACGATCGAATTCGCGATTCCACGGGCGGGAACAGCCCCGGGAACATGCCGGCGAGAGCGTCATGCAGAGGCCGTAGTCGCAGCAATTCTCGCCGCGCCTGAACACGCAGCATCACCGGCGGCCACAGAAATCCCGCGACGAACAGACCCGCTCCGATACACCCCGGCCACGTCTGCAGCCACCGTCCAATAGCGCTGCCGATGAATCCCTCGCCATGACTCAGCGGGCTCCAGATCCCTCCGCAGAGACTCGCGACAACCTGGAACGCCGATGCAGCCGCTAGCAGGCCCAGACCTACTCCGACGGGAGTGCGATCGGCGTTGCGAGAACCCACCCATGCGAGCTGAAGGGCCACCAACACCATGTACCCACTGCTCACCACAATGGCGACGAGTGAACCGCGATCAGTCCCGGCGTACATGGCATTTGAGGTCGCCAGTATGTCGTCGGCCCTCGGGACCACCTCGCTGTAACTCATAGCGACGAAGACGATGGTGAGAGCCATCGCCGCTCCCGCGACAGTGACCCACAGCCCACGTCGAATGCGCTCGGGCGACGCATCGCCGCTGATGCCGATGACGAAAACCTGCAAACACGCCCCGATGGTGATCGCCGGCCATCCCGCCACGCTGACAGCACGGGCGGCCGCTGGCAACGCACCCCACACCCAATCGGTGTAGACCACGAACCAAATCCACACCAATACTCCGAAGACAGTTACCGCGACCGCAGGGACTGATGTCGGGTATCGCACAATCCGCCAGACCCGGTACAGCAACCCCGGCAGAAAGCAGACGAGCACGGCGACGCGTACAAACTGCATCAGGTCCCATGTCGACTGGGCGATCACCGTCTCACCTGCAGATGCTCACGTCGCACTTCCCGCGTAGAGGGAGCCTCCGCACGGCCCCGGTACGCATCGGCGATGGCGAGCACCCATGCCTGATCGCTCACGCCCGTTGGTGGACGCAACCATTCGCAGCTGAAACCCGAAACCGATTGGCCAAGAATCCAATTTGCCGCAGCCAAGGCCCGTTCCGACTCCTCTTCCGGAGCTTGAGCGGCGCTATCTATCGGCACCCCACGGCTTTGCGCCAAAATCGTAAGGCCATCCTGAATATGGGTACCCCATTCGAATACCTTGTCCGATAAACGTATTCGAGACTCCACCGGCGGGAACAGCCCTCGAAACATATCAGCGAGCGTGTCGTGAAGGGGCCGCAGCCGGCGCATGTCCCGCCGCCCCTGAACATTCAACACCACCGGTGCCCAGAGGAAGCCCGCGACCATCAAGATCGCAGCAATACATCCGGGGAGTGTCTGAAACCATAGCCCCACCGGGCTACCTATGAAGCCCTCGCCGTGGGCAAGCGGGCGCCAGACCCCTCCGCACAGACTCCCCACAACTTGGAATGCCGATGCGGCAACCAACAACCCCAGACCCACTCCGACAGGAGTTCGGTCGGCATGCCGAGAACCCACCCACACCATTTGGAGAACCACAGATATCACGTACCCACTAGTGACAATCGTGGCAATCGCGGACGCGCGATCACCGCCGGAGTACACGATATTCGAGATCGTCAATGCATCGTCCGCCGTCATGAGGACGCTACTGTTTCTCACCGTCACTGCGACCACAACGAGTGCGAGCGCAGCGGTCGCAAAAGTGATGCGCAGCCCACGGCGAATATGCTCCGGCGAAGCATCACCACTGATGCCAACGACGAATACCTGCAAACAGGCGGCAATCGAAATGGCTGGCCAACCACCCATACTGACTGCGTGCACACTCTGTGGCAGGGCCGCCCAAAGCCAGTCGGTGAAGGCCAGAAGCCAGAGCCACGCCGCCGCCCCGAACGCAGTTGCCGCAACGGCTGGGATTGATGTCGGGTAGCGAACCACGCGCCAGATTCTGTACAGCACTACCGGCAGAAAGCAGATCAACACCGCGACGCGTAGAGATTGCATAACGTCCCACATCGAGCGGGTGATCACTTTCGCACCTGCAGATACTCGCGTCGCACTTCCCGCGTACCGAGGGCCTCCACACGGCCCCGGTAAGCATCGGCGATGGCGAGTACCCACGCCTGATCGCTCATGCCCGTTGGCGGATGCAGCCACTCGCCGCTGAAACCCGAAACCGTTTGACCAGAAATCCAATTCGCCACTTCTGAAACACGATCTGCTTGATCCGCAGGAATCGGCATACTGGTTTCCACGGGTATCCCACGGCTCTGCGACAAGATGGTGAAACCGTCTTGTATGTGCGCTACCCATTCAAATACTAAGTCCGACAACCTTATTTGAGATTCTGCCGGCGGGAACAACCCTGGGAACATATCGATGAGAGCATCATGGAGTGGCCGTAGTCGCCGCAATTCTCCCCGCGCCTGAACACGTAGCATCACCGGCGGCCAGGCGAATCCCACGATCATAAACACCGCGCCGACGCACCCGGGCAAGATCTCAAGCAGTGGACCATAGCTGCCGCCAATCCACTTGCCTCCGCCGGTCAACGGGCGCCAGATTCCCCCGAAGGCGATAGCGACCAACTGCAACACTGCGGCGGTCGCTAACAGTCCCAACCCCGTTCCGACCGGCGTGCGGTCCGCATGCCGGAATCCAACCCAGACGAGCTGAAGCAGTACCACCGCCAGGAACCCCATGCTCACGACCGCGGCAACGGCTGCACCTCGATCTCCACCGTCGAGGAGAGCGTTGGTAAGCGTCAGGATGTCTGCAGAAGAGACGAGCACACGACTCTGACTCACCGCTACCGCGACCACGACAAGGACCAAACCGGTCACGACGAAGGTGGCACGCAGCCCGCGGCGAATCCAGACCTGCGAGACGTCACCGCTGATCCCAATCACGAAAATCTGCAAACAACCGGCCATCCAGACGGGTGCCCAACCACCGATGCCCACCGCGTGCACAAAGGGCGGCATCACAGCCCACACCGGCTCGGTGAAGAGCAACATCCACATCCACACCCAGACCCCGAAGGCCGTGACAGCGATGGCGGGAATCGACGTGGGGTAACGGACCAACCGCCAGATCCGGTACATCAGTACCGGCAGAAATCCGATCAGTATCGCTATACGCACAGACTGCAGGGAATCCCACACCGAGCGAGTCATTACCCCAGCGCGTCGTCGACGTATGGGCTCCAGCTAGGGCGGTCGCTTCGGCCGGACCGCAAGCGGCGCACCAGTAAAGCCGCGAACCGCTCAGCTGCTAGCTCATCCTGCGGCCAACGGTCGTCGCTATGGGTCAATTCATCAGCGCCACAACTGCGTTGCAGCATGCGGGCAACGAGCTCGGGCGGCACGGCTCGGACGTGCTCGGCGGCGAACTCGGCAACCGGCAGACCGCGATGACCCAACACCATGTGGCCCAGTTCGTGGGCAATCGTGCGGTCGCGGCCCACAACTCCTTGCCCCACCTGCACCAGGTCCCGGTCGGGGAACGAGATCCACTGACCAAAAACCCCGGCCGCGAGCGGTGCATCTTCGATGTCCACCACCCGGCCGTTCGCCTGCGCCCAGCTACGTGTGACATCAACCACCGAGCCTTGCCGGCCGGTAGCCGTGGCCAGCACCTGGTCCACCGCAGCAACGACCAAGCCATGACGGCCGGCACCGCGTCCCGCGAACCACATGAGCAATGATGCTAGCGCTCCGGCGTTGTGCCCACAGCAGAAGTACCCGGCAGCGAAGTGATTTACGTCAAGTGCCGGACAAAGGCGACGAGCGCAGCATTCACCGGTTCGGGGGCATCCAACGTGACCACATGACCGCCATCGGGAATGACTACCTCTGCGACGCCTTCTACGATTGCCCATTGGGACATTGATGTCGCGATATTGCCGGTGCGATCCTTTGCTCCACGTATCAGCAGTAGTGGCAACTCGGTGCGGTAATCGCTGTCGGGTGCCACGAACTCGGTGGTCGCGCGCCATATCTCGAGAAACTCGGCCTTCGATATCGCCGAGAATGCCCGGCGGAGGTCGGAACGCGCGGCGTCGGTGACCGCCGAGGCATCCGCCATCACACGTGGCAGAGATCGTGCCGGTATGAACCACAGCAGCGGAGCAGCGAGCCGCAATGACGAGCGTTCGATCCAGGTCAATGGGCCGGTGTTCCAGGTCGAGTCGAGGACGCCCAACCCCCGGTATCCATTCGGCGCTTGCCTGACAAGGCGCTGCCCGATGTTGCCGCCCAGAGACAGTCCGATGAGAACAGGGCGGTCGAGGCCGAGGTGGGCTATGAGCGCCTCCACGTCTGCTACCAGCACCTCGGCAGTGACAGCGGCGACGTTGGGCCTCGACGCTCCGTGTCCACGCAGGTCGAAGAGGACGACGCGAAACCCAGCGCCCACCAGGGCACCGCGCTGCGATTCGAACATCGCATGATCGGCGCCCGCTCCATGGATAAACACGACAGGAACGCCCGAGCCACCCGTATCGGAGTACCGCAGCACGCAACCATCTCGTTGCAGGCGCCCGTCCAATTGCATTGTGCTTCCGAACCTAGAGGCCTCAGGGCGGTCACGAAAGCCGTTGCGTAATACGCGTGGAGCTGCCCGGGGGAATCGAACCCCCGACCTATTCATTACGAGTGAATTGCTCTACCGACTGAGCTAGGGCAGCGCGCCGGGCGAACCCAGCGCCCGAAAGTCTACGGCACCCCCGCCGCGACTCCCAATCTCATTCTGACGGGCGCAGTGCCTGCCCTGCCGTCGCGACCAGGGCATCGATCGCGAACTTGGGCTTCACGTTCACCGCCAGTGCTTCGCGGCACGCCAGGACGGCTTCGATGCATTGCAGGAGCTGTTCGGGCGGCACCCTGTCCACCATCGGCCCGAGCCGATCGGCCATATCGGGGTGATGCAACGTCACCCGGCCCTCCCCGACCGCGCCGAACGACAGCACCAACGCGTCGCGGAAGTAGGTGGCCAGATCGATGAGCGTGCGGTCCAGGGCATCCCGCGAGGCCCGGGTCTGACGCGATTTTTGCTTACGTTCAAGGTCCTTCAGGACGCCCGCCGAGCCGCGCAGCGCGGTTGCCGCACCCTTGCCGGTACCTCCGGCCCCCAGCGCGGTCTTCAGTTCTTCCTCTTCGGCCTCGTTACGCGCGGCCGTGAGCTCCTTGGCCTCGACATCAGCGCTGGTCACGAGCTCCTCGGCAGCGGCATACGCCCGCGTCGGGGTGGCGGCCTCCCTGGCCAGCCCCAGCGCCCGAAGACGGCGCGCACGGGCCTGCTCGTCGGTGGCGAGCCTGCGCGCCCGGCCCACATGGCCGCCGCTCACCGAGGCCGCCCACTGCGCCTGTTCGGCATCGATCCCGTCGCGTTCCATCAACACCTGCGCGATGGCCGTCACAGAAGGAGTGACAAGCGCCACATGCCGACAGCGGGAGCGGAGGGTGATCGAGATGTCCTCGGGGTCCACCGACGGCGCGCACAGCAAGAACACCGTCCGCGGCGGCGGCTCCTCGACAACCTTCAGCAGGACGTTGCCGGCGCCCTCGGTCAACCGGTCGGCATCCTCGATGAGCACCACGAGCCAACGCCCGGTGCTCGGCCGGCGCCAGGCCGCCTGCACGATGGCGCGCATCTCGTCCACGCCGATCGATAACCCCTCAGGAACGACTCTGCGCACGTCAGCATGAGTCCCGGCCATCGTGGTCGTGCAGGCACGACATTCCCCGCAGCCCGCGGCACCTTCTGATTCGCACTGAAGGGAGGCGGCAAAACACAAAGCCGCGATCGACCTACCCGACCCCGGCGGTCCGGTAAACAACCAGGCATGGGTCATCCGGCCCGCGTCATTGCCGCGTGCAGCCAATGCCGCAGATGAGAGCGTCGAAACCACCGCTCCCTGATCCACCAGGCGCCCGAAAACCCCGCTCATCGCATCCAACCCTAGCCGCCGGAACCGACGCGAAGAACAAGCCGCACAGGCGTGTGAAACGCTGCCGTCACCGCCGACAGCTACGGTTAACGAGTGACTGGCGCGGAGGGAAGGGCAGACCAGCGCCCACTTGCACGCGCAGCCCGGTACTCACGATGGGTCATGCGCACGCCGTGGCCCCTCTTCATCATGGGTATCGCCCAGTCCAACCTGGTCGGCGCACTGTTCGTGTTGGGCTTCCTGCGGTTCGGTCTGCCACCGAGCGATCGGGTGGAACTGTCCGAGCTCGGCCCGCAGCGGCTCATCATCCTCGGTGTCTCGCTGTTCATCCTCTTTGTTGCCGGCGCCATCGTGAGCACCTACCTGCTCTTGCCCGTACTGCGCTGGCAGTACAGCTCCCCCGACTTCGAGTCCGAGGGGTCCGAGGACGTCCGCGTTCGTGCCTTACAGATGCCCTTCTACCGCACCGTCATCAGCGTTGCGACGTGGCTCGTCGGTGGCGCGATATTTGTCGCCGTCACCTGGTCGTCTACCCATAGCTCGGTGCTAGTCGCCGCATTCGCGACAGTGCTGGGGGCCACCACGACCAGCATCATCGGCTACTTGCAGTCCGAGCGTGTCCTCCGCCCCGTGGCGATTCAGGCGTTGCGCCGAGGTGTGCCGGAAAATGTCACCGCCCCAGGAGTTATCGTCCGTCAGGTCCTCACCTGGGCACTGAGCACCGGCGTGCCAATTCTGGCCATCGTGCTCACCGTCGTGGGGCAGCGCGCGGGTTATCTGAAGTCCAATGCCGATAACCTCACCGGCTCCATCCTGATCCTGGCCATCATCGCGCTGGCGATCGGGCTGATGGGCACCCTGCTGGTGGCCACCTCGATCGCCGATCCGCTGCGCCAATTACGTTGGGCGCTCAGTGAAGTGCAACGCGGTAACTACAACGCTCACGTGCCGATCTACGACGCCAGTGAGCTCGGACTACTGCAGGCCGGTTTCAACGACATGGTGCGCGATCTCGGCGAACGACAACGCCTACGCGACCTCTTCGGCCGCTACGTCGGCGAGGACGTCGCGCGCCGGGCACTCGAATACGGCACCGAGCTCGGCGGTCAGGAGCGCAGTGTGGCAGTGCTTTTCGTGGACTTGGTGGGCTCCACGCAGTTGGCTTCCACTCGCGGCCCGGCGGTGGTCGTGCGGGTTCTCAACGAGTTCTTCCGAGTGATCGTCGACACCGTCAACACTCACGGCGGATTCGTCAACAAGTTCCAGGGTGACGCGGCGCTGGCCATCTTCGGCGCTCCCATCGATCATCCTGACGGCGCCGCGGCCGCGTTGGCGGCCGCCCGCGAGCTGGCTGACGAGCTCACCAATGTATTGGGCTCCAACGATTTCGGCATCGGCGTCTCTGCCGGACGCGCCATCGCCGGCCACATCGGGGCGCAGGCGCGCTTTGAGTACACCGTCATCGGCGACCCCGTGAACGAGGCGGCCCGGCTTACCGAGCTGGCCAAGAACGAGCCCGGAAACGTGCTGGCATCGGCCTCCGCGGTGATGGAGGCTCGCGACGAAGAAGCGCTGCGCTGGAACGTCGGCGAGATCGTCGAGCTGCGCGGCCGCAACGTGTCGACTCAGGTCGCGCGGCCGCGTCGCGGCTAGGTCGCCTTCTTGGCAGCCTTCTTCGCGGGGGCCTTCTTGGCCGGAGCCTTTTTGGCCGCCTTCGCCGGCGCCTTCTTGGCCCGCTTCACCGGACCACGCGCGCGACGATCGGCGAGCAATTCCGAGGCCCGCTCGTCGGTGATCGACAGCACGTCATCACCCTTACGCAAGCTGGCGTTGGTCTCACCGTCGGTGACGTAGGGACCGAAGCGACCGTCCTTGATCACCATCGGGTTACCAGTCGTCGAATCCGCACCGAGCTCACGCAAGGGGGCAGCCGAGGCCGCTTGCCCGCCACGGCGTTTGGGCTCGGAGTAGATCTTCAACGCCTCGTCGAGGGTGATGGTGAACATCTGGTCCTCGGTGGCAAGCGATCGAGAGTCCGTGCCGCGCTTAAGGTACGGGCCGTAGCGCCCGTTCTGCGCGGTGATCTCCTCGCTGTTCGCCGGATCGACACCGACCACACGCGGCAATGACAGCAGCTTGAGTGCGTCCTCAAGCGTCACAGTCTCCAACGTCATGGACTTCAGCAGCGATCCGGTGCGCGGCTTGGGGCCCTCTACCTTCTTGGCGCCCCGCTTCGGCTTCGCATCCGCTTCGACAGCATCGAGCTGCTCCGGCGGTGCGGGCAGCACCTCAGTCACGTAGGGCCCGAAACGTCCATCCTTAGCGACGATTTCATGTCCGGTCACCGGGTCAACACCCAGCGTCCGACCCTCCTGCGGGATAGCGAACAGCTCTTCGGCCATCTCGACCGTCAGCTCATCGGGGGTGACACCGTCCTTGACGTTGGCACGCTGCGGGATGAGAGCCCCGGCTTCGCCGTCCGGATCGGCGATCATCCGCTCCAGGTACGGCCCGTTCTTTCCGACCCGCACATAGATGGGGCGGCCCTGGTCGTCGTCGAAGAGCTTGATCGAGTTGACCTCGCGCGCGTCAATCTCCTCCAGGTTCACACCCACCAGGCGCTTGAGACCGCCGGCGCGGGCCACCGAGCCCTCGACGCCGTGCTCGCCACCAAAATAGAAGGCGTTCAACCAGTTTGTGCGTCGCTCGTTACCGGACGCGATCTCGTCGAGGTCGTCCTCCATGGCGGCGGTGAAGTCATAATCGACGAGCCGACCGAAGTGCTGCTCGAGCAACCCGATCACCGCGAAGGCGGTCCACGAGGGCACCAGCGCGCTGCCGCGCTTGTGTACGTAGCCGCGATCCTGGATGGTCCGGATGATCGACGAGTAGGTGGAAGGACGCCCGATTCCCAGCTCTTCCAATGCCTTGATCAGCGAGGCCTCGGTATAGCGCGCGGGCGGATTGGTGGTGTGTCCATCCGCGGACAGCTCGGTGACCGTAACGGTCTGGCCCTGTGTGAGCCGCGGCAGGCGACGCTCCTCGTCGTCGGCCTCGCCGCCAGCCAGTTCATCCACAGTCTCGACGTACGCGGACAAGAAGCCGGGGAACGTGATGGTGCGACCGCTGGCGGTGAACACCACCTGTTCGCCGGACGTGGCGGTGCCCGCCAGACGCAGGCTCAACGTGGTGCCACGGGCGTCCGCCATCTGCGAGGCAACCGTGCGCTGCCAGATCAGCTCATAGAGACGGAATTCGTCATTGTCGACCTGTGAATGCAATTGACCCGGAGTTTTGAAAGTCTCACCTGCGGGACGAATTGCCTCGTGCGCTTCCTGCGCATTTTTCACCTTGCGCGTGTATTGCCGTGGCGAAGGATGTACATATTCGCTTCCGTACAACTCCGCGGCCTGGCTGCGTGCCGCAGTCAATGCCGATTCCGACAGCGTCGTGGAATCGGTACGCATATAGGTGATGTAGCCGTTTTCGTACAGCCGCTGCGCGATGCTCATGGTGCGCTCAGAGGAGAACCGCAGCTTGCGCCCGGCCTCCTGCTGCAGCGTCGATGTCATGAACGGCGGGTAAGGCTTGCGGGTGTACGGCTTCTCCTCGGCGGAGGCGACCGTCAGGGTGGCCTGAGACAGTCCGGTGACCAGTGCGTTGGCTCGCACCTCGTCGAGGACCAGCACATCATCGGCCTTCTTGACCTGGCCCAGAGAGTCGAAGTCGCGACCGGAGGCCACCCGCAGCGCGTCAACGCTCAGCAGGCGGGCATTGAAACGCGGAGGCTTGGCCTCACTACCGGCGTCCAGCTCCGCGCCCAGGTCCCAGTACCCCGCGCTGCGGAACGCCATGCGATCGCGTTCACGCTGGACGATGATCCTGGTCGCTACCGACTGCACGCGACCGGCGGACAGATTCCGGCCGACCTTCTTCCACAGCACGGGGCTGACCTCGTAGCCGTAGAGCCGGTCCAGAATGCGGCGGGTCTCCTGTGCGTCGACGAGGTTGATGTCGAGGTCACGAGGATCCTGGGCGGCCGCAAGGATGGCCTGTTCGGTGATCTCGTGGAAGACCATGCGCCTGACGGGCACCTTGGGCTTGAGAGTCTCCAGCAGGTGCCAGGCGATGGCCTCACCTTCGCGGTCACCGTCCGTTGCGAGATAGAGCTCGTCAACGTCCTTCAGAAGGCCCTTGAGCTCGGTGACGGTGCCCTTCTTATCGGGGCTGACGATGTAAAGCGGCTCGAAGTCTTCGTCGACGTTCACCCCGAGACGGGCCCAGGGTTCGGACTTGTACTTGGCCGGAACATCGGCAGCGGCACGGGGCAGGTCCCGGATGTGGCCACGCGAGGACTCGACGACGTATCCGTCGCCGAGGTAGCCAGCGATCTTGCGGGCCTTCGTCGGTGATTCGACGATGACGAGCCGTCGCACTGCTTCGTCTCCTAACCTGCGCTTTAAGCCGCATATGTACGGTGTACGGGGCGGTCCACCGTGGTCACAAGATGACACCCCCGCGCCAATTGCGCAAACCTAGCCTTCCATATAGGCGTCGGTATTCCCGATATCAGGGTGGCCAAAAGCGTGTCCGAGTCCTCACTAAACCGCTGCTAGACCCCGTTAGACCCTCGGCCAGGCGCGGAATGCATCGGTGTCGCCGGGTGGTTCTCCGATGTTTTCCAGCAGGCGCCCCAGTCTGCGTCGCCCACTGATCCGCAACGCGGGATTGGCGCCGCGTGTTCCGATCAAGGTCGGAGCAATGCCCACCCGCATCAGCGCAGCCGCCAGCGGCGAATGCGTATCGGGAGCGTGTGGGTCCAGTCCCAGGAGATACCTGTCGGCCTCCGGCGAGCCCGCGGCGAGCACCCATGCCCGCAGCTCACGCGCGCCCGGTAACCATTGCGCGGGCACGGTTTTCACCGCGCCGCGGGTCCACTCGCGAGCGACCGGCAGGACTGAGGGATCCATGGCGGTACGCACCAGCGGATGGTTCTCTGTGCCGGTCTCGGTGTGGCCCACCTCCGCCTGCAGTCCGGTCTCGGTGATCATCTCGGCCAGTGCGAGCGCTCGCCAAGGCCGGTCCACGACCACCGAAATCCGGGCGCCCCCTGTACCCACCACCACCTGGCCCGGTCCGGCCAGCAGCCCCGCCAAATCGGTGACCTCGGGAGGCACCGATTCGGCAGAAAAGAAGGACAGCTGGCTCACAGTCACAGACAGTACTTTCTCCGCGAGCTAGGGCGCTCGCCCGCGCGCGGGCAGATTCTTGGAACGAGAAACGCCCCCGGCACATGGCCAGGGGCGTTCCTTCGACGGATGTGGGTCAGACGGCGCGGACGCCGGTAGCCTGCGGGCCCTTGGGGCTCTGGCCTACCTCGAACTCGACCTTCTGGTTCTCTTCAAGGGTACGGAATCCGTTGCCCGAGATTTCGGTGTAATGGACGAAGACGTCAGCGGAGCCGTCCTCGGGCGCAATGAATCCGAAGCCTTTTTCCGCGTTGAACCACTTCACAGTTCCCTGTGGCATTTCTTTGATCTTTCTTTACTTGGGTGCGACATACCCGTTCGGCACGTCGGGCCCCGTTCCGACCGCCATACCCCGTGGAATGATCCTCGCAGTAACCGCGATCACAACGTCGATCCTGCGAGTGCAAAACACGAACACAGAAGCTGCGACCCCCTTAAGTAGAGCATGTTTGGGGCGTTGGCGATAGCGGTGTGCCACATAATTGCCGGGAGGTTCGGTGAACAGTGGCGAAACTTCGACCCTCTTTCGGCCTGCCTTACCCTGGCGTTATGGCCATCTGCGGTAGCGATCCCGGCACCGAATTGGCACAAGTGTGCAGGTCACGAGGTGTTTTGCGGTGACGGTTGGGTACGGCCGTGAGCTGCTGGATCTCATCGTGGCCGGTACGCCCAGCGGCGAGACCCCGGTGCGGCATATTTGCGATATTCCCGCACGGAATGCCGAGGTGGCCGCCTGGCCGCAGTGGGCGCATCCCGACGCGGTAGCCGCTTTTGCCGCCCAAGGGGTCAGTGATCCGTGGTCGCACCAGGTCGCAGCGGCTTCCCTGGCGTTCGCGGGACGCCATGTGGTGGTAGCCACCGGAACCGCATCCGGGAAGTCTGTCGCGTACCAGTTGCCGATCCTGACAGCCCTGGCCAAGGAGCCACGGGCGCGAGCGCTCTACCTGGCACCCACCAAGGCGCTCGGCCATGATCAGCTGCGCTCGGTACGCGAATTGATCACGGGGATGGAAAGTTTCGAGCGAGTGCTGCCCTGCGCTTACGACGGGGATAGCTCCAACGAGTTGCGACGGTTTGCACGCGAGAGCTCGCGGTGGATCTTCACCAATCCCGACATGCTGCATGTTTCCCTGCTGCGTAACCACACCCGGTGGTCGGTGTTCCTGCGCGGATTGCGTTACCTCGTGGTGGATGAGTGCCATTACTACCGAGGAGTTTTCGGGTCCAATGTGGCTCTCGTCCTGCAGCGGCTGCTGCGCTTGTGTGCACGCTACGGTTCGCATCCGACAGTGGTATTCGCAAGTGCCACGACCTCGAACCCCGCTGCGGCAGCCCAGGGACTGATCGGACAGCCGGTCGAAGAAGTGATTACCGACGGGTCGCCTCATGGGATGCGCACGGTGGCGCTGTGGGAACCACCCTTGCTTCCGATCACCGGCGAGAACGGGGCACCCGTGCGGCGCCCGGTCAGCACCGAGACCTCCCGACTGTTGGCTGATCTGGTCCAGGAAGGCGCGCGGACCCTGGCCTTCGTCCGATCGCGGCGCGGAGCGGAGATGACGGCGCTCGGTGCCGCCCATCGGCTCGCCGAGGTCGATCCGGCCTTGGTGTCCCACGTCGCGGCCTATCGGGCCGGGTATCTGCCGGAGGACCGCCGGGCATTGGAGCAGGCGTTGTCGACGGGCACGTTGACCGGCGCGGCGACAACAAACGCTCTGGAGCTGGGCGTCGATATCGCCGGATTGGATGCCGTTGTGGTGGCCGGTTTCCCGGGTACCGTCGCCTCATTCTGGCAGCAGGCCGGCCGCTCCGGTCGCCGGGGACAGGGCTCGTTGGTGGTGCTGGTCGCCCGCGACGATCCACTGGACACCTATCTGGTTCACCATCCGGGCGCACTGCTGGAGAAGCCGATCGAGGCGGTGGTGATCGATCCCACCAATCCGCACGTGCTGCGACCTCATCTGCTTTGTGCAGCAACAGAACTCCCGTTGACCGAGGACGACGTGCGGTCCTTGGACGCGGCGAATGTGGTCTCCGAGCTTGTCGACGACGGCTTACTGCGCAAGCGACCCGGCGGGTACTTCGCCGCACCGGGTCTCAATCCCTATGCGGCGGTGGATATCCGTGGTTCCATCGGCGGCCAGATCACCATCCTGGAGGCCGATACAGGGCGGGTCCTGGGGACCGTCGATACCGGCCGAGCCCCGGCGACGGTGCACCCGGGAGCGGTCTATCTGCATTCCGGCGAGACGTACCTGGTCGATTCGCTCGATTTCGGTGATGGAATCGCCCTGGTACACAACGCTACTCCCGACTATTCGACATTCGCCCGGTCCACCATCGATATCGCGATCACAGGCGAGGGCGAACGGGTACACCTGGGCGACATACAGATTGGGCTGGTACCGGTGGACGTCACCCACCAGGTGATCGGCTACCTCCGCAAGCTGGCAACCGGCGAAGTCCTCGACTTCGTTGAGCTTGATATGCCGTCCTCGACATTGAGTACCAAGGCGGTGATGTACACGGTCACCCCGGAAGCTTTGGCAGGCATCGGCATCGACACACTCATCACGCCCGGTGCCCTGCATGCCGCCGAGCATGCCGCGATCGGTCTGCTCCCTTTGGTGGCCAGCTGTGATCGCGGCGATATCGGCGGGGTGTCGACCGCGCTGCAATCCGAGACCGGCCTGCCGACGGTGTTCGTCTATGACGGCCACCCTGGCGGCGCGGGTTTCGCTGCCCGTGGATACGAGCAGCTGGCGATTTGGCTGGGTGCGACCGCCGACGCCATCGAGGCTTGCGAATGTGAGGCGGGTTGCCCGTCGTGTGTGCAATCGCCCAAGTGCGGCAACGGGAATTCCCCACTGGACAAAGGCGGGGCCGTCAACGTGCTGCGGTTGGTCCTGTCCCGACTGCCGGGCTAAAAGGCTCGCGCGTACTGCTTCGGCACCGCGGGGCTCAGCTCGGCACCCAACTCACGCGCCGCGCGCCGTGTCCAGTACGGGTCGCGCAGCAGCTCGCGGCCCAGCAGCACCGCGGAGGCATCACCGGCGGCAAGGATCGATTCGGCCTGATGCGGCTCGGTGATCATGCCGACTGCTGCTGCGGGAAGCGTTGTTTCGGTCTGGATGCGCCGGGCGAACCGCACCTGGTACCCGGGTCCTGTCGGAATCCGGACATGCGGCACGTTGCCGCCCGTCGATACGTCGATGAGGTCTACCCCCCGTTCCTGCAACTGCCTGGCCAACTCGACAGTCTGGTCGGGTGTCCAGCTGTCTGCCTCCAACCCGGGCTCCTCGGACACCCAGTCGGTCGCCGACACCCTGACGAACAGCGGCAGGTGTTCGGGCCAGACAGTGCGTACCGCCGTGACGGTGTCCAGGGTGAGTTTGGCCCGACCGGCGAATGAGCCACCGTACTCATCGGTGCGGGAATTGCTTGCCGGAGAAAGAAACTGGTGCTGGATGTATCCGTGCGCCGCATGCACCTCAAGCACCTGGAAGCCCGCACGCAACGCGCGCCGCGCGGACTCCACATAGTCCCCGACGATCGCAGTGAGATCGGCGGAGCTGGCCGCCGCGGGCGGCACGAAGTCGCCGTACGGTGCATCGGTGGGGCCGATTGTCTGCCAGCTCAATGGGTTCGAGGGGTCCAACGAGCGGTGTCCATCCCACGGCGCGACGGTGGACGCCTTACGCCCGGCATGCCCGAGTTGCACCGCGGGGATGGCACCAAAATCCTTGACTCTTCCCACGATGGCCGCCCAGGCCCGCTCCTGGGTGTCGTTCCAGAGCCCGGTGTCGTAGGGGGAGAGCCGCCCTTGCGGGTTGACGGCGGTGGCCTCGGTGAACACCAATCCAGCCCCGCCGACCGCGCGACTGATCAGATGGGTGCGGTGCCAGTCGTTCGGCGTGCCGGTCAAGGGACCGGTGGGGTCGGCCGAGTACTGGCACATCGGCGACATCCACACCCGGTTGGGGATCGTGATGTCGCGCAGCCGGTACGGCTCGAACAGCAGGCTCATGGTCCGAAGGCTCCTCGCGTCGGTTCGGCAGCCGGCACGGCTGGCCCGGCACAATCCAACGCAGGCGCGTGCCGAATACTTCCCGCGCCCTGATTACCCCGTCTGTTCGGTCGCCTGCCCCTGCTCGGACACCGACAGCGCCTCACGGATGAAGTCGGCCGAGAGAACGACCGCCTCGGCCGTATCGCGCGAGACGGCGATGGCCGGAAAGGCGTGCAGCTGCCAGGAGTAGCTGTGCACCTTGGCCACCGCACCTGCCGCGGTGAGCTTCTCGGCAAGCTCCAGAGCGTCAGGCTCAAGGAACTCGTCCTGCGCGGTGATAAGCAGCGTGGGCGGGAACGCCTCGACAGGTACCGAAACAACCCGACGCTCTCCAGTGAATTCCACTGGGCCCCTGTCGAATTTGGGTGCCAACTTCGCGAGCTTGCCCTTGGGCAGGTATGCGTCATGACGACTGGTGCTGGACGGATTGGCGGCCAAGTCCAGATCCAGCAGCGGCGAATACCCTACATAGGCAACGGGTTTCGGCAGGCCATGGGTGTGCGCGTATTCGATGACCTTGCCGCTCAGGTACCCGCCGGCTGAGTCGCCGACAACGATTACCCGCGCGTAATCCTGCAGTAGCTCGCGGTAGGCCTGCACCGCATCCGCCACCGAGGAGCCCACACCGACCTCCGGCAGCTGCCGGTAGTCCAGCACGTAGACGGGGATCTGGAGCTGGCGCGCCAACAGCCCGGTGATCTTGCGATGGGTGGCGGGGCCGCACGCGATGAACGCACCACCGTGCAGATACAGGAGGGCGGTATCGGCGTCGCTGGCCTGCGTCCCGGCCGGCACCATCAGATCCGTGGGCCTGCCGGCCAGCGCGATCCGCGTCCGCTCCACGCCAGGCGCGTCGGGACCCCGCTGGGCGCCCCGGTCCAGCCACTTGAGCTGGCGAAGACCCGCGTCGAACACCGGAAACAGGATCAGCAGCGGCTTGACGAAGAGCAATACGAACAGAAACGGCAACCGAGCCTTGAGACCCGACTTGGGGTGCAGGGTGACGACCATTCGGTAACGCTACCGCCACCAGTTCGTGCGCCCGTAACCTCGGTGGGTGTCTGAGACCAGGGCCCGACGTCAAGACCGTCGCACCGCAGTAACGACAGCCGCCATCCTCGATGCTGCCGACGGGCTCTTCGTGGAGCGCGGGTTCCACGCGGTCACGATGGATGCCATCGCCGATGCCGCCGATCTCGCGGTCGGTTCGATCTATCACCACTTCAAGAACAAGGAACGCCTCTATCTTGCACTCGTCGAACGTGCGCTGGCGGTCAATGAAGAAGCGATGGCCCGGGCTTTCGGCAAGGGGCGCACGCCGATGGAGGAACTGCGCGCAGCCAGTGACGCCTACTGCGATTTCCATCTGCAGAACCCGGGGTATTTCCGCATGATCGCCCTGCGCACCCTCGACGTTCCTCCCGGCGATATGGCCGACGAGGTCGAGCGCCGGATCGCCGACAAGGTCGAGTCGCTGGTCGGAGATATCGCCGATGTGCTCCGCCGTGCGGACGCCGCGGGCGAGGTGCACTGCTCCGATCCGGTTCGGACGTCCATCTTCCTGTGGGGCGCCTGGAACGGCGTGCTGTCGCTCAATTTGCGCCCCGACCGGCTGCGACTCGAGCCCACCGAAATGCAACGCGTGCTCGCGCTGGGTCGCGAGATCATCGAGCGCGGCCTCGTCCGCAACAAACTCTTGTAGTAGCGTTCAATTTTGTAGTAGCGTTCGGTTATGGTGCTGGCAGCGGCGGTCCAACTCGAAGCCGTCATCGGCGATGTGGACGCGAACCTGGACAGATGCTCCGCGCTCGCCGATAAGGCCGGGCAATCCGGGGCCCGGATCATCGCGCTACCCGAGTTCTTCACCAGTGGGATCGCCTTCGACCCGTCCTTGAAAGATGCCGCGCTGCCCTTCTCGGGAGCCGCCACCGAACTGCTCTGCTCGCTGGCTCGTCGCTACGACGCGCTTATCGGCGGCTCATTCCTATGCCGAGACGAGGACGGGCACGTCCGCAATGCCTACGTCGCGGCGGACGCGACCGGGGTGGTCGGGCGTCACGACAAGGACCTCCCGACCATGTGGGAGAACTCCTTTTACATCGGCGGCCAGGACGACGGGGTGTTCCGCGCGGGTACCTATGAGGTCGGGGCGGCAGTGTGTTGGGAGTTGATGCGCACCCGCACGGCACAACGCATGCGTTCACGCGTCGACCTGGTGATGACCGGTTCCGGCTGGTGGTCGATACCGCCGTGGCGCCCACGCGCAACCTTCGAGGAAATGGAACGACGCAACCATGAGACCGCCCGGGCCGCGGCGGGAACTTTCGCCAAATATGTTGGTGCACCGGTTGTTCACGCCGCGCATGTCGGCGACTTCCGCTGCGCCATGCCCTGGCTGCCCCTCGAGTACCGGGGCCATTTCGAGGGATCGACCCTTATCACCGATGGTGCCGGGCACATCATCGCCGAACGTCGCCCCGAGCAGGGCCAAGGCATCCTTCTCGGCGAGATCGACCCCGGGCGCCAGAAACCCACGGCCGAGATTCCCGACCGCTTCTGGCTGCATCCCCGAGGCGCACTGCCCACCGCCGCATGGCATTACCAGAGGTGGCATGGCCGCCGGTGGTACCGCAGAAACATGGTGGGCGCATGAACCTCATCGTCCGCATAGGACTGGCCGAGTTGGCGTTCGGCGCGATGATGGGGTGGACGGTGGCCGCCAACTTCCTTGCCCCGCAAGTGCTCAAACGCATCGGCGTGACGAATGGCCGCAGGCTCCTGCAGGCCCACCTGGACTACATCATGATGGGAATACTCCTGATCGCGGTGGGTCTGGCCGTACCGGGCATGCCCGGCTGGCTGGCCACCGTCGTGGTTTTTGGCGCGCTGTTGAATCCGACCTTGTTTCTCCCGATGGCGTTCAAGGAGAACATCACATCCACCCCCGGCTTCAAGGCCGCCACGTTCATCTCATTCGTAGCGATGAGCGGCGGTCTGGTAGTGGTTGCACTGCAATAGGGTTCGCCCTATTGCCTGCCTCAGACGGGCTTAGTGGCTCTGATCGTGTACGTCAGGGGCATGACTCCCGATCGCTCGGTCAGCGCCCATTCACCTCCGGGCCGCAGCGTCATCTGACCGGGCAGGGCCTCCCACGGCACACTGTCGTGCTCAGTAAGGAGATCGATGCGCAGACCGCTGGTGAGCAGAGCCGTCACGATCTCACCCAGAGAGTGATTCCATTCGTAGGTCGTTGATGCCTGGATGATCTTGTCCGTCGGGACGTACGTTTGACCGTCATCCCATTCCAGCGGTTCGTCATGCTCGAAGTACGGGTAGCGCAGACGTAGCTCGTCGCCAACGGAGTCGTCTACCGACCATAAGATCGGATGCCCCTCACGGATGACGAGAGATCCGCCGGGGGCGAGGAGCTCAGCGACCACTGTGGCCCATGCGTCGACTCGCGGCAACCAGCACAGCGCCCCAATTCCTGTGTAGACAAGGTCGAAGCTATTGCCCGGCAGCACCTTTGCCGCATCATGGACGTCCGCCTCCACGAAAGTCACGGCATCCCCCGTCTCGGCGGCTAGCGTCCGAGCCTCGCGGATGGCGTCTTCAGAGAAGTCCAGGCCCGTCACGGTGGCGCCCAGGCGGGCCAACGAAATCGAGTCGGTCCCGATATGACACTGCAGATGCACGGTGTTCTTGCCGGTGATGTCACCGAGCACCGGCAGATCGAAGCTCACGACATCCGAGAGCAACGAGCTGTTGTCTACGAAATGCTGTACCTGATATCCCGAACCATCCCGTGCCGCGTGAATTGCGGCCCGCTCGTTCCAGTTGGCACGATTTGCACCCAACCAACCAGCTCTCTCACCCATGACTCGGACTCTATCCGGTGACCGGGCCGGCGCGAGAATGGTCGGCTTCTCCAACTACGAAGTCGCCGGCTCATCCAGTTGCGGAACATGTTTAGGCTCATCCCTGAACGTGGCGCGTTTCCGTGCGGGTAGTTTCTGCGGCCACCAGAACCACGGGCCGAGTATCCGGGCGAGCGGCATGACTAGGAACAGTCGAACGATCATCATGTCGAAGATCAGTCCGATGCAGATGGTGGATCCGGCCTGGCCGATGTTGACCACATCGCTGGACAGCATCGCCAGCATGGTCCCGGCCAGTACAAATGCCGCGGTGACGGCGACGTTGCCGGAGCCGGCAATGGTGCGGATCAGGCCGGTCCGGATACCTGCGTGCAGTTCCTCCCTATACCGAGAAAGCAACAGCAGGTTGTAGTCGCAGCCCACCCCGACGAGCACGATGAACGCAATCGGCAGTGTAAGCCAATGCAATTCAATACCTATCAAGGTTTCCCAGATGAATGCGGCCAAGCCGAGCGAGCCCAGGAAGGACAGCACCACAGTGATCAGCACAATCACCGAACCGGCCAGGGTGCGGGTGATCACCATGACGATCAGGAACACCAGCCCGAATGTCGCCAGCATCATCGTCAGGATGTCGTTCATGGAAAATGCCTGCACATCACGGTAATTCGCGGATGCACCAGCGACCAGCAGATCGACATTGGACAGCGACGTCCCCTTGATTGCCTCGTGGGCGGCCGCCTCGGCCCGCTGAATTTGATCAATACCTTCCGGGCTCATCGCTTCGCCCTCGTGGTAGATCAGGACGCGTGCACCCTTGCCGTCTGGGGTCATCATGAACTTCAAACCGGTCTGAAAATCGTTGGTTTTGAACGCATCCGGCGGCATGAAGAAGAAGTCGTCGTTCTTGGCATTGTCGAACGCCTTGCCCATATCGACCATCGGGTTGATCATGGGCTCGAGCTGGGCGATGGTGGCGTGGAACAGGCTTTGCATCGTCAAGGTCAGCTTTTGCATGACGGCCATGTTCTGCACCATCGCATTGAGCTGCGTGATCATCTGCGGGGTGGCCGCACCCACCATGCTCAGGCCGTCCACCATCGGGCCCAGTTGTGAGGTCGCTTCGTCAATATTGTCGATCGATTCATTCAGCGATCGCATGGCCCAACAAATCGGAATGTCGAAGCAGTGTGGCTCCCAATACAGGTAGTTGCGCACCGGCCGGAAGAAGTCATCGAAGTTGGCCAGATTGTCGCGCGTCTTGTCCATCGCGACCTTCAGACCCCGAGATGCCTCCACGGACATCTGCGTACCCGCGGACAGCTGACCGGTGATGTCCGCCATGTTCTTGCTCAACTCCATCATGTCGCCCATCCGGGCGGCCATGGTGTCGATATCGGTGACGCGGTCTTTCAAGAACCCCAGATTCTGACCGATCTTGGTTCCCATCGAACCCATCGCATACGGCAGCGAGGCGTGTTCCAGCGGCCGACCATTGGGTCGGGTGATGCTCTGCACCATCGAAACACCGGGCGTACGAACAATGTTCTTCGCGATCCGGTCCAGACTGATCATGTCGGTGGTGTTGCGCATATCGTGATCGGCCTTGATATACAAGGTATCGATCGAGAGCTGACTCGGCTGGAAATGTCGGTCCGCGGCGTCATACCCGCGAGACGACTCGACGCTCTTGGGTGCGTAATCGCGATCGTTATAGCTCACCGTGTAGTTGGCCAGGTTGGCGATACACAACGGAATCACCAGCGCAGCAACCGCAATCATCGCGACCGGCCACTTAGCGATGGCCGTGCCCAGCTTGCGCCAGACCGGGCTGGTCTTGGCCGGCTCGGACAACCAGGGCACCTTGCTACCCAGCGTCAACAGCGCCGGACCCAGCGTGAGCGCCGCGATAACGGCCACAACCATCGCCACAAAACACGGCGGCCCCAGCGTGCGGAAGTAGTCCAGCGTCGTCAGGCTAAGGCACAGGCACGCACCAGATATGGCAATGCCCGATCCCAGAACAACGTGGGCCACACTGCGCACCGAGGTGTAGTACGCCGACTCCCTGTCCTCCCCCGCGCGCCGGGCTTCCTGAAAACGCCCCAGGTAAAAAATCCCGTAGTCGGTAGCGACACCGAGAACCAAGGACACTGCCATATTCATCGCGAACGACGAGATCCCGATGACGTGATTTTCGACCAGAAGTGAGACCACCCCGCGGGCCGTGGCCAACGTGATCAACACACCGATCAACGGGATGATTGCCCGGGTGAAAGACCGGTAGGCGATCAGCAGCATGGCGATGATCACCACGACCGTGACGAGCGTCAGCGTGACCATGCTCTCGTCGGCGGCATTGAGCGTGTCCGAGGCCAAAGGCGCCGGGCCACTTACGTAAACCGTAAGACCCTCAGGCTTTTCCTTATCCAGCTTCTCGATGATGCCGCGGATGGCCTTGATCGACCTGTTCGAGTCGGCATCACCCAAATCTCCGGCAGGGCGCACCGTCAGCGTCGCCGCCTGACCGTCGGCGCTCTGCTGACCCGACCGGGTGACGGGGTCACCCCACAGGTCCATCAGTGACTGGACGTGCTCTTTATCGTCGAGCAGATCGCGGACCATCGTGTTGTAGTACTGGTGGTCCTGCTCGCCGAGCTTGCGACCCTGGGTCTCCAGGACAACGACCGCCATGCTCGTGTAGTCGGACTCTTTGAAGTCCTGCCCCTGAGTGATGGCAGCGGCCGACGAGGGAGCGTCACGGGGAATCATCGCCTTGGCATTGGCCGCGGTCGTTTCTTCCAACGTGGGGACGAAAATGTTGAGGGCCGCGGCAGCGACCACCCAGAAGATGACCACCGGAATCGCCAGCACCCGGAGTAATCGCACAGGCCCAGGGCGCTTTTCGGGTTCCTTGGCCACCGGCGGCGCGGGCGGTACCAGCACCGGACCGGTGTTCGCATCCTCCGGCGGCTGCTGACCCGACGTCATGCTGCCGTCACCGTGCATGCGACGGCGGCGCTGGCATGGTTCACGACCTGTTCCTCGCGAACCTCGCCATCGACCCGGATACGGCACCCCAACGAGTCCCCGTCCACCTGAGCCACCAGGCTCAGCGACGCCGCTGACGACATCGTGGTTTCAGAAACCGACCACGGCAGGGATGTCAGCACGACGTCGACGGGTTCGCTGTTGAGGTTGGCATAGGACAGTTTTCCGCTAGTTCCCAAATTGCCGAACACCTCGTAGGTGACGTTCTTGGGATTGATCTGTACAACGGTGGCCGGAATCGGACGGGTAGTAGGCGGGTGGCTGATTGCCTGCGACTTCTCTCTAATCCGAGTGACCCCGAACCCAACGACGACGATGACGACGAGCGCCACCAAAGGCATCCACAACGTGCCGAGAATTCGTCCGGCACGGCCGCGAGACTGTTTGTGTCGACTCATAGCTGAGAACCCCCGGCCCGGACGGAATGGATAGCGGACACGCAATCCTCCTTGTGGCTCGTCGTCGTTGTTACCTTCGGTAACATAGCTCTTGTTACCCGAAGTAACAAGTCGGCTAGGCTGTCGGCTTATGGAGGCAGCTTCGACGTCCGGCGCGGGATCGCGTCGCCCGTGGATAGAGCGCCGCGCGCACCTGCTGGATACCGCCGAGCAGTTGTTCTTCGAGCGCGGTTTCGCCGCGGTGTCGTTAAGCGACATCGCCCAGGCCGCAGGTGTCACCAAGCCCATCGCCTACCGTCACTTCACAACCAAAGATGGCGCATATCTGGCGTGCGCGCGGCGCGCACAGACAGACTTCGCGCAGACGCTGATACAGCGGGTAGATCCCACACTGACCGTGCGCGACCAGTTCGCCACCGCCGCCGACGTGTTCTTCGAGCTCTTGGAGACTCAGCCGCAGCGGTGGGAACTTATCTACGGCAGCGCCGCCGTGCTGCCCGCCGAGTCACGCGAAGAACTCTCCGCGCTGCGGTTGGACAACATCGAGACGACCTACGCGCTGATCACCAAGGATCATCCCGACGTACCCAAGCTTTTCGCCGAAGGACTCTCGCACGCCATGTCGGGGGCAGCAGAGCGTCTCGGACATTGGTGGCAGTCCCGCCCCGACCTGGACCGCCAACACATGATCGACATCTACGTCGAAATCTTCTACGCCGCAGTGGCTCCGTATCTCGATTCACCGCAATCGACAACCAAACGCTGATCAGTACCGCCGTCACCCGCCGTCGGTGACCGGTCCCGCACGGGCCGCCGCCCGGGCCGGACCGATCCCAAACCGGCCCAGCACCACCGGAACATCCACGCTAACAACCACATCGAGATCCTCGACCACGCAGCTGGTGACGGCGGCACCCATCCTGCGGGCGACAGCGTTCGCCTCCGCACAAGCGGGAGCGGTGCCGTAGAGCGTGCGCTGTGCCCCAGCCAGCGCGGACAGATCGGCGGCAGCCTGAGCCCGATGGCGAGCCACCACAGCCGTGCCCACCGCGGCGCCTCCGGCCGTCAACGCCAACAGCACGGCCATCATCGCCACCGCGACGATGGTCGCCGATCCGCTGTCAGCCCTCGGGTTCCATCGCCGAAACCGACTCGGCGGCAATCGTAATGGCAGGTAGTAATCGGCTCGTCGCGGCGACCCGAGCCACCGCATAGCCGCCGTCACGCCGAACCTCGAGCACCGCACCACGCGGGGCAATCCGATACGCGGCCGTTCTCGCGTCGGAGTCATCTCCGCGCGCCACCAGCCGGGCCGCCTCACGCGCGGCGTCCACACAACGCACCTGCATCGACACCGCCTGGATTCCCGCGGAACACAATACGAGCACCGCTACCAACGCCGCGATGCCGAAGGCGGCTTCGACGGTGACGGCTCCAGTGTCGTCGTCTAGACGCTGGTGTTGAGTGCGCGCGTGATGATGTTGGTGAGCGCACTGACGATCGAGTCCCCGGTGACCACCGTGTAGAGAATCGCCCCGAAGGCCGCAGCCGCGATCGTCCCGATCGCATATTCCACGGTGGACATGCCATCCTCGGACTCGACGACTACCACCATCCGTCCACGTAGCTTCCTTAATATGTTGTGTATCAATGGATTCCCTCCCTCTCAATCCCGCGGCCCTTCCGCGGATCACAGCACACCACTACTGAACACGTCCCCCGCCAAACCCATGACGACAGGCACGATGCCCAGGCAGACGAATGACGGTAGAAAACACAGTCCCAGCGGCGCACCGATGAGCACACCGGCACGTTCGGCGGTGGCAACGGCTGAATCGACCGCATCCCTACGACACTGCACCGCCAGCGAAGCAATGCCCTCGGCCATCACAGCACCGGAGTCGGCCGATCGCCGCGCCAATCTGGTCAGCGCCTGCCTCTGCTCGTATCCCAGATCATCGGCAGATCCCGGATCGGCCCAGGCCGCCGTGGCCGACGCACCCAAGGCGAGCATCTCCCCCGCGCGGTTCAGGATTCGGGCCAATTCTGACGGCGCGCTGCAGGACACCACCAACGCCGCGGTCGCGACCGGCATCCCCGACCGAAGACACACACTCAGCACGTCGAGGCTGAACGCCATTCCTAACAAGCCCTTTTCGGTGGCGTCGCGATCCGGGGCAACAGGTGCATCACCACGCGGCAGCCTCGTACGGGCACGCAGCGCCCCCGGCACGCTCAAGATTGCCGCGGCAAGCAGCAGCAGAGCCGCGGTCACCGCAATGCCTTCCCAGTGATTACGTCGGACCACAACAGGCCGGCACATGCCAGCGTCACACCGACAACGAGCAGCGCACCACCCATTCCGCCTGCGCACAGCACGCTGAGCGGTTTGGCGCCAATCATCTGTCCAAGCCCGATACCCACTACCGGCAATCCGGTAAGCACCGCCGCCGTAGCACGCGGCCCGGCGAGACCGGCGTTCACCCGTGCCGTAAACCGTTGCCGTTCTTGCAGATCTGTCCTACACATATCGAGCAGATCTGCAACGGCAAGGCCGTGGCGCTGGGCCAGCATCCACCCACGGCTGATACGGTTCCACTGCGATGCTGACGGCCCCAACCTCGGCACGGCCGGATCGAGTGTCACCCCCAGGCGTGCGCGCGCGGCGATGGCGGCGAACGCCTCCCCGGTCGTTCCTCCAAGCTCTGCAGCGGTGACCTCGAACGCGCGCACAGGATGCGCACCCACCCGCAGCTCACCGACAACCACGTCGAGGCCGGACTCCAGGACGATCAGTTCCTCCCTTTGGACCATTAACCGGCGACGACGACGCCACCGCACACACAACGTCGCGCCCGCGATACCGACCGCTATGACCACCGACAGCGGTAACAACCACACGGCCAGCAGCATCAGACCAGCCAGGGGTGCCGCCGCTAGTTTCCAGTTCCACCGCCGCGGAGATGATTCGCCCATCCCGAGCCGCGAGTGTCTTTGCGGCACAATAAGAAGTGCAGACGCGAGTAGCAGCAGAGCCTGTGTCATGGCGCACTCCGTGCGATCAACATGTCGAGCTGCTCTGCCCCCGAACAAGGCCTGCCATCGACGTTCCATGCGGGTATCACCCGCGCGATCCCATCGTCGCCCTTGCAGACCACCGCGATCTCGGTCAGCCTCCGAAGACTTCCAAATCTTCTTATGTGACAAACGCATTGGAGGCTTTATCAGTAGTTACTTAAGTATAGTTTAAGTTAATTCTGTTGCGCAACAACAGAAATCTACTTGATATACATGTATACTCAGTCGGTGAGTTGCAACATTCGGACTGAAGAGAAACCGGTGTGTACCTATTGCAAAGTAGGTACGTCTATGGAATCCTTCGGTTATGAACCTAGAAGTGCAGGTGGAGTGCGACACCTTGGTTCGGCAGCATCATGCAGCGCTTGCGCAGGTGCGCAAGGATGTGGCCGATGCGGTGTTGAAGACTGCCGCTTTGTGGGAGCCGGTTTTCTCGGATCCGTCGGATATGCATGGCCAGTTGCATTGCACGTCGGTGCGTGGTCTGTTGATCAAGCAGCGGACCGACCGCGAGGCTGGCGTAGGGCTGCCCGAGGGAGAAGCGCCGCCGAAGAGTTCATTGACCACGCGATGCGGTCAGGGTATGTCGGCGATTTTGGACGACGGCCGCGGCGGGGAGGGGATGCGGGTCCGCAAGGCGCCGTCGAAGGTGGTGGCCGAGCACGACCGGCTGGTTGTGTATCCCTCCAAGGCGCAGAGGGAGGCAGCACTGAAGCTGGCGCAGGCCGAGGAAGCTCTGGCTGGGGACGACAAGGAACCAGGGCCGGAAATTATCAATGGGCAGTACACCTTTGGTGGCGAGTTCGACCAGCTCGAGCGCAAACCGACTGGCTACGACTGGTATGTGTTGTGGACGTTGAGCCCGGACAGCCTTCATGTTCTGGAAGTGTTTTTGGCTGCGGTGATCGGAATCGACGACAGTACGAACACGGTCATCGTGGCTTCCGCTCCGCTTCCGAAGTTGGTTACCCGGCAAGACGATACGTCCGATACCGATTTCGAGGATTTCGGCAAGGGCAGCGAAGAGGGCACTGGTCCTGCACCAGCGTGACGGGTTTGTCATACCCGTCGGTTAGCGTCACGACACTTAGTGTTGAATCGGGATCGCTATGACGAATACGGTGGAAATTTTTGGTCTGCGGGTGCGCCAGGCCCGCTTGATGAGACGGCTGACAGCAAAGGCTGTGATGGAGGCTGTTGGCTGGTCCGGTGCACGTTTGTCGCGGCTTGAACGGTCAGAGACCGCGCAGGTCTCCGAGGACGAACTGGCTGCATTGATGGATGTGTTACGTGTTCCTGCATTATTTTTCACGTCAGCGCCGGTGTGCCGCGTGGAGCCTGATCAGTTGTTGTTTCGTGCCCCGAAGTCGACGACGGAGACTGAGAAGAATCGGATGGCGCAGTTCATTGCGCTTTCTGGCGACTTTCTTTTGGAGATGAATGGGCGCCATAAACTGCCGCCTGTTCAGATCAGTGCGGCCCCGGATCCGGACCCTGTCGCGGCCGCTCTGCATGCTCGCCAATGCCTGGGGGTTGATCGCGATGTACCGATCGGTGATCTGACTCACCTGTTCGAACGCGGCGGGATCCCGGTGGTGATGCGCTACGAGCGGTTTGGTGGCAGCGCGCCGGAGGATAATTCGCGGGGCCGGTTGGAGAAGCACCTGGGCTGTTCGACCTGGGTGGGCGAGTTCCGGGAGCGGCCATTGATTGTGTTGCGGGAGCTGGACTCTTGGGAACGGACCCGCTGGACATTGGCGCATGAGCTGGGGCATTTGATTCTGCATACCAATGCCGCGGAGTTGACCGATGAGCACGAGGATCAGGCCTCGCGGTTCGCTTCAGAGTTCCTGGCTCCGTTCGCCGCGGTGTCGCAGTCGGTCAAGAGTGCTCCGTCGTTGCTCAATTTGCTTCCGGTCAAGCAGAAGTGGGGCATCTCGGTGGGTGCGTTGCTTCGGCATTTCCATGACTCGGGTGCCCTCGATACTGAGCGTTACGACATGCTGCGCACGCAGCTGTACACCCGGATCAACGCCGATACCGGGTTCACGTGGGGACGTACCGAGCCGGGTTGGGACGACCGCAAACCGGAGCGCCCGAGGCTGATGAGCAAGTGGATTGAGTTCGCATTCGGGGTTAGTTCGCCGGAAGCGCTGACGGCGCATCGAGTGATGTGGCCGCTGGACATGCTGCAGGAGTTCCTCGTCGGTCAACGGATGGTCGTGCCGGCTTCGAGTGTCCCGTCGCGGCCGGCGCCGCGCGGCTCCGGTGGTGTTGCCGATTTCGCCGCATACCGGCGGCGGCGGGCCTAAGCGGGCGGGGTTGGCGGTGGCGCGTGTGCAGCGGGTGCTTGATGTAGCTGATGGTTCACGCTGGTACACGGTGGTGGGTGCCGATCACCTGCCGGTGGCGCCGGTGTCGGAGTACATCGCGTTCCTGCGTGATGATCAGGCATCGCCGCATACCGTCCGCGCTTACGCCGCGGGACTGGCGGCCTGGTGGACGGTGCTGGAGCACACTGGGACCGGATGGACGCAGATCTCCACCTCGTTGTTCGGCGGGTTCCTGACGTATCTGCGGACGGGGGATCTTCCCGGAACCACGCGGGTCGGGCCCGAGGGGAGCTGGCTGGCCGCGGCCACGGTGCAGCAGCGGGCCGCCGCGGTGCTGGCGTTCTACCGCTATCACGCGCACGCCCACAACCTTGATGCGCCTTATCAGAAGCTTTACGGCTCCCTGGGCAAGCGGGGCCGCTCACGCTATGTCCCAATGCTGGCCGGGGTAGGGCGACGCCCGCACCGAGACCGGCCGATCTATCGGGTGCGCGGCCAGAATGCCTGCCGCACACCTATTTTGCTGCCCTCGCAGGTGCAGTTGATCCTTGACGCGTGCGCAATGCAGAACAGCGACGGGCTGTGGTCAGGATCGCAGGCCGGTCTGCGGGACCGATTGCTGTTCGCCACCCTCGCCGAGACCGGGATGCGACTCGGCGAGGCATTATCGTTGCGGCATCATGACTTTCATATCGGCGCTGGCGCCACCCCGTGGATCGATGTGGCGGCCCGCCAAGACCACCCGCACGGTGTGCGGGTCAAGGGCCAGCCGCGGCGCATCTATGTCGGGGATGACCTGGAAGCGTTGTATTCGGCGTATGTGTGGCAGCTGGTCGACGCCGGCGCAGATATGGCCGTGCCGAACCTGGACACCCATTTCGTGTTCGTCAACCGCGCCGGCGGCACCCCATTTGCGCCGCTGCGCCCCGAGACCGTGTACACGAAGGTCCGCGCGGTAAACCGGTCAGCCAAAGATCTTCTCCCGGCAGGCTGGTCGCCGCATTGGCTGCGCCACACCCACGCCAGTGCGCTGCTGGCCTCCGGAGTGCCCCCGCACGTGGTGATGCGTCGGCTGGGGCATCTGGATATCCAGACCACGCTGTCCACATACGGATGGGTGACCGAAGACATCCAGATGCGTACCGCGGCGCAGTGGAAGAACTATGCCGCCGGATGGAAGGGCCTGCACGATGAGCCCCACTGACCCGCCCACCAACCAACCCTGCCCCGAGTACGCCGAGAGTTCGGCGTGGGAGCAGCAGTGGGCGAAAGTGCCTGCAGCATGGCGCCAGCCGGTGTATCAAATCGACACTGCCCCGTTCGCCGAGGTGTTCGTACAGAACCGCTACTACGCCACACCCACGCCCGGATACGACGGCTACGATTTCACCCCGCCCGGACCGCCCCAGTTCGCCCGCGAGTTGGCGTGGTGGGTGTACACGTGCTGGCACGAGGGGTTACGTCGGATCGACCCGGCCAAGATCACCTGGTTCACTCAGGCCCTGCCCGAAGCCGCCGCCGAATACCGCCGCCGCCACGGCCAGTCGCCGGCCAGCCTGCTCGACATCAGCGTGCCCGACATCGTGCGGCATGCGACGGTGATCTTCGAGCAACGCCGCCACCGCCTGCCCACACCCTCCTACCGCCGCAACCTGGAATGGACCCTCGAGCACCTGCACACGCTGCTGGCGGTGCGTGCAACCCCGGCACCATGGTGGAGCTATGACACCTGGGACTTGCGGATCGACCCGCGAATCCCGCAACGCGAACATGAACCCCATCACGAGCGCGTGCTCAAACTCGCTGGGACACAACCGGTGTGGCTGCGTGAAGGGCTGCGGTTCTGGATGCGCACCGCTATCACCCACCAGCTGTTCACCTGGACCACCGCAGTGAGCCGCTGCCAAACCCTCGGCCGTCATCTGGGCCTGTTCTGCCAGCGCAACAACTACCTCGATGACCCGCTGATCACCGCCGACCCCGATCAATTGCGCGCGGTGTTCATGGACTTTCTGGCCTACCTGCGCAGCCCCGAGGCCACCACCAAGTCCGGCACACTCAGCGAGTACCTGGTGGCCGAGATCCAATACCAGGTGCAAGCGTTCTACACCTTCATGCACGATCACGGCGCCGAAGCTGCTGCCGCCACCGGAGACAAACGCTGGAAAGAGCTGGGGATCGGCCATACCCGGCTGTGGGCACCGGCCTACCTGCCACGCAAAACCCGGCGGCCCCGCGAACTAACCTGGTACAGCACCGCCGATCTGCAGCGGATGCTGGCATACCTGGACGTGCTGAGCGCAGATACCCAGGAACGAGTGGTACTCACCCACCCCGACGGACAGATCTCGGTGATGGCCGGCCTGGGCGATCCGCAAGCGGCCCGCGCCTGGCTGCTGCAGGCGATGACCGGCCGGCGAGCCTCGGAGATCCTGATGCTCGATCATGATCCGCTGCAAGCCATTCCGGGTGCAGCCGCACCGACCGGTTCAGATACTGGGATCTTCGTGGCGCGGCTGCACTATCAGCAGACCAAGGTCGCCGGAGTAGATCCCACAATCTTGGTGGAACAACAGATCGTCGACGTCATCCGCGAGCAACAGCGCTGGCTCTCCCGCCGCTATCCAGGCATGAAACCCAAGTATCTATTTGTGGGGATGGTGCACCAGCACCAAGGCCAGCGTGCCCGCCCCTACACCTCGTATCTGAACGCTCTCAAGAAACTGGACGGCATCCACCGCCTCGTCGACGCCCAGGACAATCCACTGCGGTTCTCCCAAACCCACCGGCTGCGGCACACACGCGCTACCGAGCTACTCAACGACGGTGTCCCATTCCATGTGGTGCAGCGATACCTGGGCCACAAGAGCCCGGAGATGACCGCCCGCTACGCCGCTACATTGGCGGCCACCTCCGAAGCAGAATTCTTGAAACACAAGAAGATCGGCGCGATGGGCGCCGACATCGCGATCAGCCCCTCAGACATCTACGAGATGACTCAACTCGGCAAGCGCACCGACCGAGTGCTGCCCAACGGAGTGTGCCTGCTGCCGCCGCTGAAAACATGCGACAAGGGCAACGCCTGCCTGTCGTGCGGGCACTTCGCCACCGACGCCACGCACCTGGACGAACTGCACCATCAGCGCACCGCAACCGAAACCCTGCTCGCCCAGCGCCGCCAACAGTTCGCCGACCGCACCGGCCGAGAACTGACCGACGACAACGTCTGGGTCAGCGAGCGACGCCGCGAAATCGCCTCGCTGCAGGCCATCATCGCCCGCCTGTCTAACCAAGCAGACACCCTGGCAGACAAAGGATCTGCGGGCATCGCGATTGCCGGCGCGGCGACCGCGGGCAGGTGGCCCCAGCTGCCGATCCTCACCCGCGGCGCCCACGAAAGCACCATGAACCACGCGACCGGCCACCGGCGTAGCGATGACTGAACACAACCGCGCCACCGACGGGCTGCGCCGCCACGCCCAGCAGCGCTCCGATGACGCCCGCCGACGCATCGACAAAGCCCTGCGCGATCTACGCAAACAAGGCGCCCCGATCAACGTTAACGCCGTCGCCCGCGCCGCCGAAGTCACCCGTAAAACCATCTACGCACACCCCGACCTGCTGGAACGGATCCGTGCCCACACGCCCCTACACCTGACACCTGCACCCCAATCACGGCCGCCTGCGGCCGAGAACTCCATTGTCGCCGCACTGCGCCGCCAGCTGACCACCCAACAAACCCAGTTGTCCAAACTCAAGACCGAACTCAAAGCCCGCGACGATGCGCTTGCGGCCGCCCACGGCGAAATCGCCCGCCTCTCAAACAGACAGCGCTGAGCACGGATCTGCGCGCCGCAATTCCCATAGCCGATCGGCACGGCCATCCCGCCAAATGATCAGATTCCCACTGTACGAGACAGCCGGCACTTCCCGCCGTCTCTTCTGCCGCACATCGACGACCTTATTGCCGGTATCGACCGTGCTCGGCCGAAATGTAGCCGAAGGAAGGCGCCGCGTCGGATGAAGCACCGCATCCGTGCGCAGTACAGATCTTTGGCGCGCTAGTACGCGAAAACGTCACCGCAACCGCGGATGTCTGTCTCTACACGAGCCGGCAGGTACTCGAACGTCCGCTCCGCGATATCGGCTACTCCGCTAGCGCGTGCCTCTTCCATCAATCTGTCCAGCAGCGGGACAAGGTATTCGACGTCCCGCGCCGCGTAGATCAACTGCTCTTGGGTTAGCAAGGGCGACAACCAATCTGATGTTTGCTGTCTCTTGTCTAACACCACCCCAAGGAACTGTTCTACCGTGGGCTTCAAACTGTGTTCTTTACTGGCGGCCTCGGGACGGACGATCTTCGACAGAATTTTTGTGCACGCCACGGTTCGCGCCATGGCGTTCCAATGATGCCGCATAAACCGAAGGTCAAAGGGCGCGTGATGGAAAACCTTCACCACGCGCTCAGATACTAGCAACTCCCGCAGCCGCTTAGGTTCCTGGCCAGTCATTCGGATTACCTGTGTCCCCACGTCTGGCACGTGCAGCTGGCAGGTCGCGATGCGGTCCAGTCGCCAGTCGAGTCCGCTGGTTTCAATGTCCCATGCCGCAATCCGGGCGTCCCTGACGGCCCATTCGAAGTCCGCAGAGACGTCGCCGTCGACCAGGTTGACTTCTTGGGCATGAACAGTCATTTTTCACCTCCGACGAGATCGGCCAACGCGACCGACGTGCTTTGCCTCTCAATTGCATCCAGGTCCTGCATGAAGAAATCTCTAAATGTTCCTCGCTTGACCAGCACCGTCGGCACTTGGCCGCGCTCACGCTTGTGCGAGTAGAGCGTCACGAGCACCTTCTCGTCGAAGCGGTAGCAGGTGTACGCCGGATCACCTGGCCGGTAGTAGATGCGAATATCTGCGGGACAGGAAATCCCCAACTTTGCGATTTCCTCTGCTGTCTCAAGAATGTTTGCGCGAATCTTCTCCAGTGTGTAGTCATAGCGCTGTGCTAGGACTTGCATGGTTGGCTCATCGTTGGGGTCCGGAAGATACAGCCGCAGCGAGTTTTTCGCTCCTCGGGCGAACTCTTGAAGCTTCGTCCAGTGGACTTTGCGCCAGCTGCTCCCGTAGGAGATGAACACCGATACTTGCTTGGCATCTCGAAACAGTTCGTCCCACGGGACATCGAGCCAATTCATCGTCACTCGATCGAGTCCAGCTGCGCTGACATCAGAGGCGATCCGTGCCTTCTCAAGCATCTCGTCCATGATTTCCCTCTTGCCGCGAAGGTCCCACAGGATGCCGAGTCCGCCGATCGTGATGAGCAGCCCGCCGAGTTGGTTGGCCGTCGCTTCAAGAGCCGTATGGCTGTCGAACCAGGCGATATTCGACAGCCATAGCAGAACGATCCCTGCGGCCGCGACGAAGAACGCGACCAGCGCCGTCTTGTATGTGGTCAGCTTGGCAGTTAAGCCGAGGCCATCAGTCACATCAATACCCGGCGATCCTCATACCATTCACCGTAGATCCAGGGACCGACAAGTGGGCGGCGACGTGCCGACGGAGCGATTGGCGAAGCGAAGTGATCGATCACACCAGCCCCGCGGCGCGGGGCCGCGTGCTCCCGAGCCATCCGGACCAGAGCGCTACGCATGCTGGAGGGCGCTAGTGGGATTCGAGCAGCTCGCTTACTGGTACATCCAGTGCGGCCGCGATGTCGAAAAGGCGCTCGTATAACAAGCCTCGACGGCCGTGCTCGACATCGATCAAGACGTTGCGCGTAACGCCAGAAGTCAGCGCCAGCTTCTCTTGTGTCATCTCACGCGCCAGGCGCAGTGACCGAATTCGAGCGCCGACAGTCAGCCGTGTGCTGTTCCAAACAGCCACACGTTCAGGGTCGTTCTGCTCGGGACGCGTGGGCACACACCCTAGTTATGGCGCGCCAGTACCAAAAGTCTGCCCTACTAGTAGTACATTGCTGCGATGCTTGGAATCGGGTACGGCAGCGATGTCGAGGAGTCTGCGTCGGCTCTTGCTCTGGAGATCATCGATGAGCTGCGGGTGAGGATGCTCGAATGCCTACTGGTGGTGCAGATCTTGCCGGGGGAAGCGGACCTGAATTTCGACGAGCTCGCCCACGAGCTGCTCGCGGCGCACCGAAGTGCCCGGCAGGCATTCGAGGCGGCCAGTCTAGTTCACCAGGGCGCTACCTTGGACGAGCGTTGGGGCAATGGCTTGTCACGGCCCAAAGCCATTTTCGCTCGCCATCATGCTGCTATTCGCCAAGGTGCCCAACAGGTCAGAGCTCGGCCCGCGCCCAGCGACGAGCTGGAGCGGCGGTTGTGGCAGTTACCCGCATCGGACAGAACACAAGATGTCACCGGTCCGAGACCAAAATGCACGGGCATGGTCCGCACCACGGGTCAGGAATGTACGAATTCGGCGATCTATCTGGGCTCGGGAATGTTTGGCGCACACTGCTATTCGCATGCCACGTCGGTTGAGCGAGATCAGTACCGGGCTCATCATGAGCAGATCGACTCCCGGCAAGCAGGATCGCGGGAAACCCTGGTGGACTTGCAGCATGCTGTAGGCGAGAAAGTCGCGGCGCACTGGATCGCACACCGCGAAGAGCGGACGCGCTGGATTGAGTCAGTGGCACAGTCCGCCGACCGGCAGCCCTGACCTCGCGCAGGGGCTAGCTGCAACCGCTGCAGGCCCTACGAGCCTGCCAGCGACTGATTCTGCTTTTGCGGGGCTGCTGTTTGCGATGTCCGGGCGTTGCGCAACGGCGTGGACAGGCCCGAAATGCCCCTCGGGGCCGTATCGTCAGTGCGGGCACCGCGCCTAGCCGTCAGTTGACAGCGTCAAAACTGGGCCACGCGACCCCGGAGAGTTTCGTTGCTGAGAGCGTGCGTTGGGGCAACATTCGCGGCTCTGGACCAATGCGTGCGGGACCGTGAAACCCATATCGTGTCATGTCACATGGACTAGTTACGATTGATGTATCGTCATCCTAGTCCACCTTGTTTGATTGGAAATTCCCATGTCAGACGCTGATACCAGTTCCTCTATGCGCAGCGACCCGGCATACGGCGAATTTTTAGTCCACCTTGCGCGGCTGTCGCTGTCCGGCCGGGAACAAGACATCGCCACCTACCTTCAGCGGGTCGCACGAAAGTTGCGGACAGCCAGTCCGCAAACCTCTGAAGCGTTGGTCAGTGTGCTGCGCGAATCGCCGACCCGGATGTCGCCACTGCGCTCGCCGTCGGCCGCGCCGATGCCCGTTGACATGGATTCACGGCTGCCGCTGTTGCGCATCGACACCGCCGGTGTCGGGCAGGAGGCGCCGATCCTGCCCGAGCCGACCCGACGCTCGCTGCTGCAGGTCATCGAGGAGCGCCGCCATTGCGGGCGGCTGCTTGAAGCGGGCCTCAACCCATCGCATGCGGCATTGTTCGTCGGTCCGCCCGGCCTGGGTAAGACGATGGCTGCGCGCTGGATTGCCGCTGAACTGGGCGTCCCGCTGGCCGTCCTGGACCTGTCGAGTGTGATGAGTAGTTTGCTGGGTAAGACCGGAATGAACTTGCGCCATGCTTTCGATTACGCCAAGAAAAGTGAATGTGTACTTCTGCTAGACGAATTGGATGCGATTGGCAAGCGCCGCGGTGACGATTCCGACGTTGGTGAGCTCAAGCGTCTGGTAACGGTCCTATTGCAACAGATCGATGACTGGCCGTCGAGTGCGGGGCTGATCCTGGGGGCCACCAACCACCCTGAGCTGCTCGATGCGGCGGTGTGGCGTCGTTTTGACGTCACGGTTGCGTTCGAAGAACCGGATCTGCAAATGCGTCTGGAAGCTACCCGGCGGTTCGCCAATGGGCAGCTCAGCGAGGCAGCCATCAACGTGATGGCCCTTGCTGCAGAAGGCTGCTCGTTTAGCGATATCGAACGGCGTGTGTTGACTATTCGCCGCAACGCGGTCGTTCACGGCCTTGACCCCGATGCGGCGGCGTTAAGCGCCGTTCGCGGCGCGGGCCACGCCGAGCGCCTCGCCGTGGCTCAGACTTTGGCGGCACACGGAGAGTTCAGCCAACGCGAAATCAGCGACATCACAGGGGTGTCTCGCGACACCGTGCGCCGTCACCGCAACAAAATCTGCAACGTGTAGCAGCGGCGTGTAGGAGGGGGCAGGATGTCGTCACCACGGTTCCTGATCGGGTTCGGCGAACGCATCACCGCGCCCACCGGTCCGCAGGCCACCGGGCCGGGCGGGCCGGACCCCTACACCCTGGAGGAAGCCCGTCAGCGAATCGGTGTGATGGCGAGCGCCACCGCAGCGCGGGCCGGCCGACTCACCGCGCGGGCCTGCCCGGGTGATCGCACCGTCGCGGCAGTCACATTGCACCCATCGTTTCTGTCGAAATCAGGTTTCCCCCAGGCCCTTATGGATACTGGCGGGTTCCGTCACCTGGGCAGTCGTCCGAGCTTTGTCATTCCCGAACAACAAGCCCGGTGGATTGGTGACACCGATGAGGTGGAGTACTTTCACAGTGGGCAAAACAAGCCCACCACCGAACTGTTCGTGTCCACCACACGTGAACATCTGAGCGTATGGGCAGAGCACCTTTCCAGCGCTGAACCATTGCAGCGCAACGAAGAACAGATCGTCAGACTCGAACAGTTCGCGTTGAACACCGCAGGCCAACGCGACCGCCTTTCGCCGGGAACGAGCGCCGCCGAGATCGTTCTGCACTGCGACGACCCCGACATCGTTGATGGCTTAATCGCGTTCTGCGAACCACTCGATATCGAGCTGCACATGTCACGCCACCTGGAAGCCGGCTCACTGCTTTTTGTTCCTGCTAGCGGCGAATACGAAGCGCTGCAACAGATCAGCGGCTACTCCTTTACTCGGGTGGTGCGTGCTGTCCCGGGGATGCGGCGGCTGCTGATCACAACCCCGGAAGTGCTCCGCACCCACGTGCGCGAGCGCGTCACCCTGCCCAAGGAAGCCCCTCCCGACCCCGACCTGCGCGTGGCGGTGTTTGATGGCGGATTACCCGATGGCACCGTGCTCAAACCTTGGATCACCTCGTATCCTGCGGCTGGGGGCCAGGCGGTCGAGAAGTTTGTGGCGCACGGACACGATGTGACCTCGGCGCTGCTGTTCGGTTCGGTGAATCCAGACGAACCCTTGGAGCGGCCATTCGCCTACGTCGATCACTATCAGGTCCTGGACGCACGAGCTGAGGAAGAAGACCCCTTCGAGTTGTACTCGGTGCTCACCAGGATCGAATCGATTCTGATGCAACGGACATACCATTTCGTCTCGCTGAGCATCGGCCCGGACCTGCCGATCGAAAACGATGAAGTCCACGCCTGGACCGCGTTCTGGGACGCCCGCCTGTCGCGTGGGGACACCTTGGTGACCATAGCGATCGGCAACAACGGCCAACTCGACGTCGCCAGTGGCAATGCCCGCGTGCAGGTTCCCTCCGATAGTGTCAACGCCCTCGCTGTCGGTGCCGCCGACAGCGCCGGACCGACCTGGAAACGGGCGCGCTACTCGGCTCTAGGGCCTGGCCGTGCCCCCGGGATCATCAAGCCCGACATCGTGGCCTTCGGCGGGTCCACATCCGAGCCATTCATCTGTGTCGGCCCCGATGGCACCTTGATCTCCACCTGCGGAACCAGTTTCGCCTCACCACTGGCTTTGAGGACTGCACTAGGTGTGCGCACACTGTTCGGCGAACTTGTTTCGCCGCTGGCGCTCAAAGCATTGCTCGTCCATACCGCAGATCCTGCCCATCCCGTGCGTGAGGTTGGCCGCGGCCGGGTCGCGCAGCTGCTGGGGCACATCGCGGTGTGCGGGGACGGTCAGGCACGGGTGCTGTACCAAGGAGTGCTCACCGCCAAGAAATTTCTTCGGGCACAGATCCCCGTTCCCGACGACCTGCCCAAATCAGGAAGGCTGCATATCAGCGCGACCATCGCCTACGCCACCGAGGTCGATCCCGCTGACCCGGGAAACTACACCCGCAGCGGTCTGGACATCACGTTCCGGCCGCACCGCGGCAAGTTCGACAAGGAGGACTCCACGCAGCCCAAGCCGGATTCATTCTTCAAACGGCATGGACGCCTAACCGAACAAGAACTGCGGCACGACGCCCACAAATGGGACACCGTGATGCACGCCAGCCGCACCAAACTTATTTCCAGCCTTGACAAGCCAGTCTTCGACATCCATTTTATTGCACGCGCTGGGGGCAAAGACGCCGTCAAACAAAACGAGATTCGATACGCGATGGTGATCACCGTCTCGTGCGCGAAGATCGCGGACATGTACGACAGGGTGTTGCGCACCTATGCCACCCAGCTGCAAGCTCTGCAGCCGGTGACCACTATTCCCATCACGGGTTAGAGCGCTTCCGGACTGCCCGCCCATTACGCTCTCAGCGCCGCGATCATGCTGGATCCGCACTGAGCCCAGTGCTTAGAACAACCAACCTCATCGCGTCAGCATCGGAGAGCTCGTGGGTCATTAGCGGGTGCGTGCCCACGGTCCTGAACAAACAGATCCCGACCGTGCCTGCCGCATGGGTGCGCGTGCGGCACACAGGGACCACCCCAGGAGCGTGCTGATAGACGTCGAATACGGGCGGCGGGGCCTTTCTCCTCGACCTTGCCTCTCCCTGGGCATCCCGGTCAGCTATCCGTTCAGTGAGCGCTAGCCCGGGGCCACCGCGCTTTGGGGCCGCGCCCGCCACGTACGTCCGATACCGCAGCACAACACCAGATATCCGGTGGCGCCGACGAACTGCGCCGATCCGAACATCACCTGGACCACCAAAACCGGCCACATGCCGGTATCCGGTGGCGTTTAGTACAGATGTGGACAACTATCGAACACGCTGGCACGTGCGGCGTGCAGCGTCGGCGCTGATCGCACCGTTTAAACGTGCACGCGAACGACTGACCCAGGACATCATGTCCGACCACGTCTACACGTACCACGTCTGTTGGTCACACACAGATCAGATGTTCGCTGGTTGGTGCACCGACTTCCCCGGCATTACCTGTCTAGCTCCCGACCCCCATACCGCCCTACAAGACATCATCGACACCGTTCGCAGACAAGATGGCCGGTCGTTGGACACTGATATCGAGAACGACTAGCGACAACAGTAGGTGGATCAGACTGGGCCGCAAGAAAAGTGACGAACGTGAACGCGTGGCACCACTTCGCAGCCATAGCCTCTCAGCAGTAGGACACGCTGTCATTGCTGAGCGAGGCTGACCCGGGGAGATTACGGTTCACCATAGTCGGGCAAGGGAGCCACTTTAGACCGCCACGAGAGCGTCGTGGCGGCTCACGGGCCTGTGCCTGCCAAATCGAGAACACCAAGTCCAAGGGCTCGGCGGGGCATCTACTGCCCGTCAGCAGCCCCGCTGTGTCATGAAGCGGCGCATTGCGTCGTGCCTGGTTGGAAGTGCCGCGATAGCTCGGAGGTGCTCGGAGGAAAGTTCTTCTCGACTGCGGCGTAGGTGATCGGCCATGAGCTTGAGCGGGTCAAGCTCAGTCGGGCGACGTTCCCCGACGGGAATGTCGCTTTCGGGCCGGTAGCGCCGGGGATGCAACGTTGCGGCCCGTACACAGCATCGCGCCGCCTCGATGTGCTCATCGCTCCACTGCCGCTTCAGCGCTCCGGGCTGATCTGTGTCCATCGTGGACCATCATCCATCATTGATGGTCCTATGCGATGCCCACGGGGCGGCATCTCAAGTGGTCTTGCGTGGGTGGTGCCGCGACGTAGTCGGTAGTCTGACAGGCCATGGCCCGTCGATCTCCTTGGATCAATCTTCGTACCCAGCAACTTCTGGACTACCTTAAGACGCGGCACCAGCTCACAATCACCGAAGGTGCTGCCCGCGAAAGCATTTCAAAACACGTCGACGAAGTCGCCGTACAGATGCGGATCAACCGGCAAGGCGCGAAGTTCTACCTCACCGAGGAAACGATCCATGCGCTCGGTAACCAGATCGCCACGCACGCACACGCGCTCGCCGCTGACGCCACGCAGCACCGCCAAAACCTGCCCGCGGTTCTCGCTGAGGAAACCTCCGAACAGTCCAGCACCCAAGCACTCCTAATTCCGGCAGCCCACGTCAACGCGAGACCACACGCGTTTGCTCTGCCGCACACCAGCACCTGCGGCAAATAAGTCCGGTCTGCGGGCCGTGACGCACTGAAATCTCGTTGGTCCGGCACGCGACCCTAGCCGTCGCACATCACTGTGCACCGGTATGACTTGCGCTCTAGCCGAAGGGGCTGCGGCAGCCCCGAGGAGCGCGGTCGCCATGCGCGGTAACGTCAGAGGACTACACAAGTGATACCCACCACGAAAACGAGTCCGGCAGTCCTACTAGCGAGGCCGGTCCCGCTTGCCCACCCGGGCGCAGTTCGTGAGAACACGGCTCACTAAAGTTCATTTATCGATCCTAGAAAGGTTCGAACGGCGCCGGCGCGTGCCCATCACATATGTTCACAGGGAGATGTCGACAATGGCCAAACCATCCACTGCTAACGGCGGCTTTCCGAACATCGTTATCACCGGAATGGCGATGATGACATCGCTGGCACCCGATGTTGAAGGCACCTGGCACGGACTGCTCAACAACGAGAGCGGCATCCATACCCTTGAAGACGATTTCGTCGCTAAATACGATCTGTCCGTACGTATCGGCGGTCATCTCAAGGTCCGTGACTTCGATAAAGACATGACCAAGATCGAGCACCGCCGCTTGTCCTATGTGCAGCGCATGGCGACATTCCTGGGCCGCCAAGTTTGGGAAGACGCAGGAGCTCCAGAGAACATCGATCTGGACCGGCTGGCGGTGTCAGTCGGCACCGGTCTGGGCGGTGCCGAGAAAATGGTCGAGGCCTACGACGAAATGCGCGCCAAGGGCACCAAGGTAGTTTCGCCCCTGGCGGTTCAGATGTTCATGCCCAACGGGCCGGCCGCCGTTATCGGGCTTGAGCGCAAGGCCCGCGGCGGTGTCATCACACCCGTGTCGGCCTGCGCCTCCGGTAACGAGGGCATCGCTCACGCGTGGCGCCAGATCGCCTACGGCGACGCCGATATCGCCATCTGCGGCGGCGTCGAAACACTCATCGAAGCAGTGCCCATCGCCGCATTCGCCAACATGCGCATCGTGCTCTCGACCGACAACGACAACCCCGCAGGTGCTTCACGCCCCTTCGACAAGAACCGCACCGGCTTTGTGTTCGGAGAAGGCGGCGCGCTCATGGTCATCGAAACCGAGGAACACGCCAAGGCCCGCGGCGCCCGCATCTATGCACGCCTCCTCGGTGCCGGCATCACTTCCGACGGTTTCCATGTAGTAGCACCCCATCCCGAGGGCATCGGCGCCGCCAAGGCCATCATCCGGGCCCTGGAAACCGCCGGGCTTGACCCCAAAGACATCGACCACATCAACGCGCACGCCACCGCAACAAGCGTCGGCGATATCGCCGAGGCCAATGCCATCGGGCTCGCCAACCTGCACCACGCCGCGGTGTACGCGCCCAAAGGCGCCCTCGGACACTCGGTGGGCGCGGTCGGCGCCGTCGAGGCCATCATTACGGTGAAGTCGTTGCAGGAGGGCATCATTCCGCCCACCCTCAACTACGAAACACCCGATCCGCAGATCGATCTCGACGTCGTCAGCAAGGAGCCTCGCAAGGGCGACTACAAGTATGCGATCAACAACTCGTTCGGGTTCGGTGGCCATAACGTGGCCATCGCCCTCGGCAAATACTGACCCGACAGAACTGGCCTCATGCCAGTCATCTCCGGATGAGCAGAAGACACCGTACCTGGGACGCCATTGCGGCAACGGCCGTCATCGCCTGGAGCACAAGGCGTACGGCAGCCAATGTGTCCTGGCTGACACCGTCACAGCGTTGGCTGAAGTGCCACCCCACAGTGCTCAAATCAGATGCACGAGTGCAAAAGCAGGAGCTGCGGCACACATATTTTCAGTGTTTGACGTGACATCTGACCGTGTGTGCCGCAGCTTCGATTAGCCTAGCCCGCCCGGACCGTTGAGAGCTACACCCCGCTACCCAAATCGATGACCGGGACCGTGAGCGGCCCCTTCGTCGCAGCGCGGCAATCCAGGGCGCCACACTTACTTGGCTAACTTCGCGAATTTGGCACACTCGTGGTGAACTGCCCCATCCCGTAAGAAGCCAATACCCACCGACGACCGGTGTGACACCCGGTTTCGCCCGACCCGGAGCGGGCCTGGGCTCAGAGACGTTCGATGATGGTGACGTTGGCGGTGCCGCCGCCCTCACACATCGTCTGCAGGCCGTACTTGCCTCCGGTGCGCTCCAGCTCATTGAGCATGGTGGCGAACAGCTTGGCGCCGGTAGCCCCCAAGGGATGACCCAGTGCGATAGCGCCGCCGTTGGGATTGACCTTCTTCAGGTCGACATCCAGCTCCTTGGCCCATGCCAATACCACGGGGGCGAAGGCCTCGTTGATCTCGACGACGTCGATATCGTCCATCGTCAGACCGGTCTTCTCCAGCGCGTACTTGGTGGCGGGGATGGGGCCGGTCAGCATGAACACCGGGTCATCACCGCGGGCGCTGATGTGATGGATGCGGGCACGCGGCTTGAGGCCGTGCGCCTTCACCGCACTCTCCGAGGCGACCAGGGTGGCGCTGCCGCCGTCGCAGATCTGGCTGGCCAGGGCCGCGGTGAGGCGCCCACCCTCGACCAGGGTCTTGAGCCCCGCCATCTTCTCCAGCGTGCTCTCGCGCGGCCCCTCGTCGACCCGGAAGTCGCCGACCGGGACGATCTCATTGTCAAAGTGTCCGTTGCGAATAGCGGCAAATGCCCGCTCATGACTGGAGAGTGCAAACTGCTCCATCTCCTCGCGGCTGATGTCCCACTTCTCGGCGATCATCTCGGCGCCGCGGAACTGGGAGATTTCCTGGTCACCGTAGCGGTGCAGCCAGCCCTCGGATTCGGCTGTGGGCGAGGTGAATCCGTACTCCTTGCCGACAATCATCGCCGCCGAGATCGGAATCTTGCTCATGTTCTGGAAACCACCGGCCACGATCAGGTCGGCGGTACCGGACATAA
>MAFD01000008.1:0-160919 GCA_002013775.1 Mycobacterium sp. D16R18 | reverse complement strand
ACACCGGCACCCGTCGTGGCAGCCGCTCCCGTCGCGGCGTCGACGGAGGAACATCACGTCCGCGCGGCGAAGATTCTGGGCCTGGCGCAGGACACCGCGGACCGTCTGACCGGGAACGCCAAGTCCGAGTCGGAAAAGTTGTTGTCCGATGCTCGCGCAAATGCGGACCAGATTGTCAGCGAGGCTCGCGCCAACGCCGACAAGACGGTCACCGACGCACGGGCCAAGGCCGAGGCGCTACTCTCGGATGCCCAGACCCGTTCCGAAACCCAGCTGCGCCAGGCGCAGGAGAAGGCCGATGCCCTGCAATCCGATGCCGAGCGCAAGCACTCGGAGATCATGGGCACCATCAACCAGCAGCGCACGGTGCTGGAAGGGCGTCTGGAGCAGTTGCGTACATTCGAACGCGAGTACCGCACCCGGCTCAAGACTTACCTGGAGTCTCAGCTCGAGGAGCTCGGCCAGCGCGGTTCCGCAGCGCCCGTCGATGCGGGTGCCTCGAATGAAAACGCATCCAAGGAAGCCGGTTTCGGCCAGTTCAACCGTGGGAACAACTACTGATTTAGATCGGTCTATGCTCGCGGCACGTATGAGGAGTGATTCGCGATGCTGATCGTCGCACTGGTATTGGCCGCTGTAGGTCTGGCATCCCTGGTGGCAGCAGTGGTCACCAGTAATGAAGTTCTTGCCTTCGTGTGCATCGCCGCGGCCGCCATCGGCGTGGTGCTCATGATCGTCGACGCGATTCGTGACCGGCATGCCGGCGCGTTGGGTGCCGATGAGGAGTCCGATGCGGATGCAGAGGGCGCTGAGTCCGAGGCGCAGGAGCCCGGTGAGTCCGTCTCCGCCTCAGTCGATCATGCCGACGGCGACTCGGTAACCGTTGTGGCGGAAGCTGATTCGACCAAGACGTCGGTGATCCCGGCGGTACGCGATAACGCGGGCCCCGCCGCTGTCAGCCTCAAGGAGGCCGCCACCGCGGCCCATATCCATCCGTCCGCCGAAGAGACCTACGAGCAGTTCGATGTCGACGACGAGGACGACGACGAGCCGCACCGCTCGTAACGGGACCCTTGCAGATGTCGCGTAGCGCTGTCGCGGGCGTAGCCATCGCTGCGACACTTAGCCTGTCGGGATGTCACGCCACGGACCCGGCCGTAAGCGGCCACCCGGACGCGGTGGCCGGCATTGTCCTGGTGACGGCCCAGACGACAGTCCCGCCGCTTCCTTCGTCCGGCACGCTCGGCGAAGAGCCGGACGGGGGCGCGTTGTCTGCGCCGGTCAGCCCATTCGACACCACGTCGCTAGCGGTCATCAGGCTGGACCCTCCGCTGCTGCGCGCGGTCCAGGACGCCGCCAATAGCGCGGCGGTCGACGGTGTGACACTGGTGATCACGTCGGGCTGGCGGTCGCGGGCTTTCCAACAGCAGTTACTCGATGACGCGGTACAGACATATGGAAGCCTGGCGGTGGCCCGGCAGTGGGTGGCCACTCCCGATGAATCGCATCATGTGCAGGGTAAGGCCGTCGACATCGGCCCAGCGTCGGCATACGGCTGGATGCTGGCGCACAGCACGCAATTCGGCCTGTGTCAGGTATTCGCCAATGAGAAGTGGCACTACGAGCTCACCGCGGATGCCGAAGGGCAATGTCCACCGCTGCGCACTAACGCGGCGGGCTAACCCCGATCCTTCTGGTACCGCCTGAAAGCTCGTTGTTGCGGTTGGCGGATCCCCTCGCATGCCGGGGAACGCGGCCGAGGCCCGACCGTCTGCGCGACTTCTTCATTATTTGTTGAGAAGCAGTTCTACCGCGGGCACTTCGTCCGAGAGGCACGCACGTGCAGTTGAAATCTGCCGTGTTAAAGCTGACAAACTTCGCCAAACCGATTAATAGCCAACGAGTTTGGGCTTCACGACAGGGTGAACGCCGGATCCGCTGGAAGTGCAAATTGTCGGCTAGGCCGACTCTATTTCTCGTGCGGCTGCGACGCTTGATTCTGCAACGTTATTGGGGCCAGTGTGGACGAACGGATTTGTCCCACAACTCGTTAGATCGAGGCCATCGTGTTTTCGAAGGTGGAGAGGTGCAACCGCTATGACGGTTGCAGTCCGCTTGTAGGGCGAGCGTTTTATTCACGGTCGGTGAACCGCAATTTTAAGTCGAAATGCGGTGTGTCGATTGTCAAAGCACGTTCGAAGCGGTGGATGAGGTAACCGTCGAAATGCATGATTTTTGAAAGTCGGGTCCGTCCAGCGGCGAGCTTTGTGACGGACTGCGCTACCCTCAGCAACTGGGTTGGGTCGAGTATGTGGACGAAGCACCCGGTCTCGACTGCCGTGTCATGCAGGAACTGCCCGCCGAGGTTATCTGTGGTTGATAGCAACGACAGGTCCGGTACGAGCACGATCAGGTGCATTGGTTGGATTCGATCGACCTGGATTTCCCTACCCGCCGTGTCTGTGACGTTGTGGCCTTGACGGAGCCTTCGGACCGCACCGATGGCCTGCCCGAGGGCATGGTGAACGTACTTAACGGTGTCGGCATGCAAGCGCGCGCGGGTGGGGAGCTTCGGGCGCGTCAGGATAGATAGGACCTTCGATTGGATGATGAAGGTATGCGTATCCTCGGAGATCAGGATGTCGCATAATTCTCGCTTTTTGCTAGGTGAGTTCGGCGATGCCACATTGGGATTGAGGTGGGCGCCGCCGATCGCGAACGTGTCGGTGAGCCATAGGCCGAGAGCTTCCTGCTGTGCACCTTCGTTGGGATCGAACACGGACAGGGAGCTGGCGCCGGAGCCTGTGGAGTAATAGTGCAACTTCATGTGATCCCAAGGCTCGCGCCGATGCGCGCGCAGCGCCTCCACCCGTGGATCCCCAGTCTTCATCTGAGTGATTCCCGCGTCAATTTCGCCGCTGAGATAGCGCTCGCCATACCGCGACATTCGAATAGCGCCCGCGTCGAGCTCAACGGCCCCAGACCTGTGCTCGAGTCGCACGGAGGTGAACGCGATGTTCGCGGCGATCTCGTTGAATAGGTAGATGCCGCAGGGTGCGCCGCTGGCAATCTTCTGCAGCGCGGCGAGTTCGTCGTCTGATTCGACTGCAGACCATACGTACGCCGGATGGACTGGGTCGTCGGGGATTTCGAGCATGTAGGCCAGACATCCGTCACTAAGCGGAATAAGAGTCAGCGAAATAGTCTCTGTAGCAATGAGATACTTCAGTTGCGACAGCGGCGCCTTGACGGCCAGGGCAAGTTGGTTGTCATCGGTCAACACCGCCCGTACCAGCTCTGGCGTGCACAAGAACTCCTCGCGTAGGTCGCCATCGAGAATCATCGCCACCGCAGCCCCTTTATCATTCCGATCATTCTGCAGCAGGGAGCTTGCATTGTGCTTGCTGATCTGCTAGCTGCGGCGTCTAGGATGTCTTCTCCGGCTTCTGCGCGCGAGGGTTGTTGGCCCCGCTATCTGGGGAAGTGTGAGCGGAAGCTGGCCGGATTGGCATACCGCCATCCCGCACGGAATTGGAATGTCTTCACCGAATCGCCCAGCACGAGCCCTGGTTCAAAGAACGTTGCAAACATTGTTTCGCCGTTTTCATCAGTAGCTCCGATGCGTGTTACATGGCGCAACTTCCGGAGCGCTTCGCCGTCACACTCCCCATCCACCACCCCCAAGTAATCTTGAGGGTAGGAAATCGGCCCCGGGGTCAGGATTACGACTTCGGAGTTGGGAGACGCGAACCTTCCCCCTTCGGGAGGAAGGGCCGTTGGGTCGTTCGTCGCGCGTAGCTGGAAAGCCTCAAGATGGCTCGCGGCTTGCTTCCATCCGTATTCGAAGAAGCCACCACTCTTGAATCTGGTTCCCCAAATGTGGTTCATTAGCGAACTGGTATACTGCCACAACGCATTCAAGGATCGCTCGACCAACGGACGCGACGCTTCGTCTCCTGGTAGATGGTAGTTACGCTTCGCATGCATCAAGCCCGAGCGCATACTTGCATAGATATTGTCGTAGGCCCACTGAATCGGATCGGGCTCACCGGCGGGTACCAGACCAGACACCGGTACGAATCGATCCGCTTGTGCCAATGCGGCTTTGAACCAGTTGCTTTCGCGGACGCTCTTCTGTTGGGGGTGAAGATGGTGCAGCACGGCCTCCAGCGCCAGGAACATGTTGCGATAGGTGTCGAACAGTGCATCGCCGCTGCGTGCCATCCGAATAAAGCGCAGGGCATCGTGTAGTCGCGGAGGCGCAGGAGCTGGCTGCGGAATCGCATTGCCATCCGCGTCAAGGACAGTGACCACTGCGCTCATATCAAACTGTCCAGGATGGATGGATGTGCTGCGCATGGTTATCTGGGAACCTGTGAGCGACCAGGTCAACGAATCGTTGTAGGGGCAGTCGAGCATTCCATCAAAGGCTCCCGTAGCGCAGAGGTAATCCAGCCCCAAGTTCACCTTCGACAAGGCTGTGGGGAAAATCTGGTCGATGTCTGACTCGATCTCGGCGTGCGCAACTACGCTCTTTGATCCGCCTCGAACCGAGATGGTCCAGTCCTCGATCTTGATTTTTCCGGTTGCGGGAGAAAGGTTTCGGAGATCGAACACGGCACCGCTGCCGATGTAATCGCCTTGAAGGTCAATACCTGCGAGCTGCCCGACAGTCATGCGTGCAGATTAGGTGGTCAGTGCCAGACAGTCAGTCAAAATCGGATGCCGACCATCCTCATACGCTGGTCCTGATCACACCGAACATAACAAGAACAACTGACCCCAGGCATGTCATGCTGGGCGGTTTCGCCCGCGTACGGGCAGTGTGATGGGCCTCGATACATTGCGTAGCAGTTGTCCGATGACGGCGTTCGGTCGCCAAGCCAGTACGTAGCGAGTTAAGGCGACTGCCGACCTGAGTCATGTCGCCGACGTGTGATCGCGGCTTCGCCGCTCAACACATCGGCGAGCGAAACGAGCGCGAGCGCTCGTTTCGCTCGCCTCAATCTGTGTCCGAGGGTGGACTTGGACCCCTTCAGGGTGTAGGTGGCGGGCTCGGAAGCGGTTTTTGAGCTGCTCAGATGCCTCACGGCATTGGATCTTCGGCTTCAATCGTTTCAGGTAGCGCAGGGCTGCGAACGTCTGCGCGGTCACCTTGAGGTAGTCGACTGCCTCTTCGGGGGTGAGCCATTCACGAGGGGATGATGTGATTACTGGACGCAGGTTATCCGTCACCTGTGCGGCCATCGTTTGGACCAGGGCAGTTTCGAACATCGCGAGGTGCGGTGGTTGTGGGTTCCTGGTCATTCATCTAGCGCACCATACTTTCCGATTTTCGCCCCTCCAGATGGTGCGTTCTGGAGAAATTTGTCGGAGAAAGTTTCTGAATCCTGTTGTGTGAGAGTCGAAGAGGGGGAGCGCTTAACCGATGCTAACTCCGACGTGCTGTCGAACATGCAATGGCAGCCTATCCCCGAGCGTCCCTTCTGAAATTCCGGGCGGAGACTTACGCTGTTCGTCGTGATGATTGGTCATTCCGTTCAGCTTGCGTTGGAGGCGTTGACTGTTGCCGGGCGGCATGAAGGTGAACGCCGCAAGGTCTACGGAGAGGCGGCCATGCTTCACGCCTGCAACGCCGTTGATGGGACGGGGCGCGAGAGGTTGGGCTCGGGCAATCGCGACAATGCGAAACGATTCACTCAGGTGATTCGTGACGAGCTGGACATCTTCGAGCACGTCGGGATGCCTGGTATCGACCTGCGTGCAACTAGGTTTCTCTACCCGAACGTGAAAACTCAAGGTTCCGATGGACGTACTGACATTGCCGATGTCCTCTATTACGTGCATCGCTGCGCGCATGGTCACGGCGATCACGTTGAAGAAGGCTTCGAGCTGAAGCCTTCCCCTGGTAACCCTGGTAACCATTCGATGCGGTTTACGCCTGATGCGGTGCAACTGCCAGAATCTGCGATCCTCGGACTGGTCGCTATCGCAGTTCTAGCACCGGAAAACTCTGAACAACGCGCTTGGGATGCTTCTATCCCATGGGTAGGTGGCACACTCGTCGTCAACAAATGGTGGGGACGCAAATCTGAATTTGTTGCACTGGCAGAACAGCGTGGACACAACCAGCACAAGCTGGACATGACACCACCAGAGAACGTGAACGCGCCCCTGAGTGAGATTGTGAGCGACATTTTGAAGCGGACTTTGGGTTGATGCGCCAGCCTGAGCGACCTCGTTAGTCCGCAATACGAGGGGACGTGCACCCTCGCCACTTTCCCAAGCGTCCCAGTCGCTCTAGCGTCGAGTCATGCACGAAAACCTCATCATCCGAACTCATCGGATGGCCTATATCTCGATAAAGACAACGCAGTGAAACCAGTACCTCTGCAAGCAACAGTGTGGATGTGAGAGGCGTGGCTGCCGCACGCTGCGGTGCCTCACCCGTCAGTCGGGGAATGATGGCTCACGACCCCGGTCTCGCGTGGTAAGCCAGGCGGGGCAAGCTGTGCCTCAGAGCAGTGGTGTTACTGCAGTTTTAGTCAATCCACTAAAGTTGCAGTTCAGCAGCTTTTTACTCCCAGTGTTATTGCCGCCGTGACAGATTGGGGAAGCGGCGACAGGGGAAGTGTCCGGCGGTTGGCGTCCTGTGCAGGGCAGGGGACACCAGTTTGAGCCGGCTCAAATCCGAAAGTTAGATCCTGGCTCGCGCCTGAGTTCGTTGATACCTTGCGCCGATGAGCAATGACATTGATTATCTGGACCAGGCTGGGGCGATTCTGACGGCGTTGAAGCGCGTCGTCGGCGCGAAGCAGAAGGAGACCGGGCGTCAGTATCCAACCAATGATGAGTGGCTGACTGTCGACCGCGCCATCAAGGCAACGAGATTCGACATCAACGCGGCGTTCTCGTCAGGCGCGGTCACCGAGTGGCAATCGACGCTGGAGTCGGCGCTCCGATAGAGGTCACGGCGTGTCAGGTGACGGAAGCCATCCGGGTGGCACCGTTACCGTTATCCCTGCTCCGCTAGGGCTTCACGCTACTTGACCCGCAGGGAGGCCGTGCCTTGCCTATTGTGGCACTGGAGGTTCAGGTGGATGGATGTGAGCGCACGGTGACCCCGCTGTATCTGGGGGAAAGCGGTCGTGCGGTGCCTGTGCCTCCTCGCATGCGGATTGGCATGTCGGCGCGTTGGACCCCAGTGGCCGCGACGACAGAACGGCCACACTCCGGCTTTCAGGTGTAGCCCTCCCGCGCGTCATACACGAAATGATGGGTCGCGAATAGCCTTTGCGCTTTGGGGACGTGACGGACGCCCCATGGCCAACGGAGGTCGTGATGTTCGATGAAGGTGAATGGAAAACGGTAAGGGTCTCGGCGGTAACGGCAGGCGTCGGAGGCTTGGTTTCTGCGGGTGAGCACGCGTAGACGCATTGCTTCTGTGCCCAAAATGTGGTCGCGGGCCTGTTCGGCGATGCTGGTTTGCCCTGCAAAAGCTTCCCACCTGCACAGGAGTGGGAGTTGAGTGTTGTGTCCGAGGGGGGACTTGAACCCCCACGCCCGTTAATAGGGCACTAGCACCTCAAGCTAGCGCGTCTGCCATTCCGCCACTCGGACAATCATGCTGCGAGCGGGCCGTCAGGCCCGTTGGCTGCCGTCATAGGCTAGCGGAAACACCGTACCGAGCCCAAACCGGTTCCCGGCGCGTTGGCCGGAGTTGATGCATGCGGATACCCGGCGGACGGTGCGCAGCGTCCGACGATGGTAGGAAAGGCAGTTGTGACTTCTGAGAATCCGGCGCCCGAGGACGAGGTCGTCGAACTGGTCAGCACGCTGATCCGTTTTGACACCTCCAACACCGGAGAGCTGGAAACCACCAAGGGCGAAGCCGAATGCGCCCGCTGGATCCAGCAGCAGCTGGAAGAGGTCGGATACAGCTGTGAGTACGTCGAGGCGGGCGCGCCCGGACGCGGAAACCTCTTCGCCCGCCTGGCCGGGGCAGACCAGGGCCGCGGCGCCCTGCTCGTGCACGGCCATCTGGACGTCGTTCCCGCCGAGGCCGCCGACTGGAGCGTGCATCCCTTCTCAGGGGCGGTGACCGATGGCTACGTGTGGGGCCGCGGCGCGGTCGACATGAAGGACATGGTCGGGATGATGGTCGCGATCGCCCGGTGGTTCAAACGATCCGGGACGGTTCCCCCGCGTGATCTCGTCTGGGCATTTGTCTCGGACGAGGAGAACGGTGGCAAGTGGGGCTCTCAGTGGCTCGTCGACAACCGGCCCGACCTGTTCGAGGGTGTCATCGAGGCCATCGGCGAGGTCGGCGGTTTCTCGCTCACCGTGCCGCGTAAGGAAGGCGGAGAGCGGCGTCTGTACCTGCTGGAGACGGCGGAGAAGGGCATCGCCTGGATGAAGCTGACCGCCAAGGCGCGGGCGGGTCACGGCTCGATGGTGCATGAGGACAACGCGGTCACGGCGGTCGCCGAAGCTGTCGCCAAACTGGGCCGGCATCGGTTCCCGATAGTGCTCACCGAAGCGGTCACCCAGTTCCTCGCCGCGGTCGCCGAGGAGACTGGCTACGACTTCGACCCGGAATCACCGGATCTGGAGGGCACGGTCGCCAAGTTGGGGTCGATCGGCAAAATCGTCGGCGCGACCCTGCGTGATACCGCCAACCCCACCATGCTCAAGGCTGGGTACAAGGCCAATGTCATTCCGGCGACCGCCGAGGCCGTGATCGACTGCCGGGTACTGCCCGGGCGGCTGGAGGCCTTCGAGCGCGAGGTGGATCAGATCATCGGTCCCGATGTCGAGCGCGAATGGGTGCAGTTGCTCCCGGCCTACGAGACAACGTTCGACGGTGACCTGGTCGATGCGATGAACGCCGCGGTGCTCGAATTCGATCCCGAGGCCCGCACCGTGCCGTACATGCTCTCCGGTGGTACCGATGCAAAGGCGTTCGCCCGGTTGGGTATTCGGTGCTTCGGCTTCGCGCCCCTGAAACTGCCGCCCGAACTAGATTTCGCTTCGTTGTTCCATGGCGTGGACGAGCGCGTGCCCGTCGACGCCTTGACGTTCGGTACCAAGGTTCTTCAGCACTTCCTGCTCAACCACTGATCACACCTGACTGAAAGGACGCCCACATGGCCTCTCCCTACGACTCCTTGCCGCAGCTGCCGACCTTCACCCTGACATCTGCCAGCGTCACCGATGGACAGCCACTCGGCATCGAGCAGGTGAGCGGAATCATGGGTGCTGGGGGACAGGATGTTTCGCCCGAGCTGAGCTGGTCCGGATTCCCCGAGGAAACGCAGAGCTTTGCCGTCACGGTGTACGACCCCGATGCCCCCACCGGGTCGGGATTCTGGCACTGGGCGGTGGCGAACCTGCCTGCCACCACGACGCAGCTGCCCGCGGGCGTGGGTAACGGAAGCGACTTGCCGGGGGACGCGATCACGTTGGCCAATGACGCGAGCCTCAAGCGGTACATCGGGGCGGCTCCGCCGGCCGGCCACGGTCCGCACCGGTATTACATCGCCGTGCACGCGGTGAGTGTGCCGAAGCTGGAGCTGCCTGAGAGCGCCACCCCGGCGTACCTGGGCTTCAACCTATTCGGGCACGCGATCGCCCGCGCCGTCATTCGCGGCACCTACGAACAGCATTAGCCGCTTCGCGGGGCGGGCTAGGAGGCCGAGCCGATTGCCTCGTGCAGGCTGCTGAATCCGCCGTCGCGCAGATGTCGAGCGATACCGTCGTGAATCCGCTTGGCGTAGAAGCCGCCCCGGTAGATGAAACCGGTGTAGCCCTGCAGTAGTGAGGCCCCGGCGGTGATCCGTGCCCAGGCGTCGTCGGCGTCCTCGATACCTCCGACGCTGATGAGTACCAGGCGATCTCCCACTCGCCGATGAAGCCGTCGCAGCACCTCCAGTGATCTGGTGGCCACCGGCGGCCCAGAAATGCCTCCGGCGCCAAGATCTTCGACATCCGGCGTCTTCAAGTCGGCGCGGCTGATGGTGGTGTTGGTGGCGACGATGCCGGCCAGGCCCAGTTCGGCTGCTAGATCCGCGATCTCGTCGATATCGGCATCGGAGAGGTCCGGGGCGATCTTCACGAGCACCGGTGCGGTGGTCTCCTCCAGAACGGCGGAGAGGATCTTGCGTAGCTCGCCGATGGCTTGAAGGTCGCGCAAGCCAGGGGTGTTGGGGGAGCTCACATTCACCACCAGGAAGTCGGCGGCGGGCCCTACCAAGCGGGCGCTCACCCGGTAGTCGGAGGAGGCGAACGCGGCCTCGACGATCTTCGACTTGCCGATGTTGGCACCGATGGGCACCGTGGATTTTCGCGTCGCCAACCGGGGCGCGAGCGCTGCCGCGCCGTGGTTGTTGAAGCCCATCCGGTTGAGCAGGCCGCGGTCGGCCGTGAGCCGGAACAATCGGGGCTTCGGATTGCCGGGCTGCGCGATGGCGGTCACCGTGCCCACCTCGGCATAGCCGAACCCCAGGGGGCCCCACACCTTGAGGCCCTCGCCGTCCTTGTCGAATCCGGCGGCCAACCCGAGCGGGGCGGGGAAGCGCACCCCGAACACCTCGCTGGCGAGGATGGGATCGGTCGGGGCGCACAGTCGTTTCATCAGCCACCGCGTCGGCCCGAAGGCGGCCGCGGCGCGCAGGGATGCGAAGACCAGGGTGTGTGCACGTTCGGGTGGCACCACAAAGAACAGCCGCAACAGGATCGCGTACAGCATCAGATCACCGGGACGGTGAACGGCCCGCCAGCCAGACTGCCGCGGAGCTTCTTGCGGCGCAATAAGACTCGACGACTGCCGTCGGTATAGACCCGGACCCGGGTCAGCTCCCAGCCGCCGAACTCGGCCTGAATCGAGAGCCGGATCGATGCGGTGATCCTGGTGATTTCCGGAGGCAGCCGCAACGGGTAATAGTCGTACTCGTCATCGGGTTCGCTCTCCCAGCCCACTGGAAAGCTGCTGCGTGCGGCCCGGCTCACCCGATGCTCCTGATGTCGATCGCCTGTAATCCGTCGCCCGCGCCGGATGCCACAAACAACGTGGATCCGTCGCTGACCAGTGAATTAGGTTGCCGCACAGTCGCGAATCGGGCCCTTTCCTCGGGGATGCCGGTAGACAAATCGTAGCCAATAACCGTGTTGGACGCTGTCTGCGACACCCAGGTGAGCTTGGTCGAGTACGCCAGCCCGTAGGGGGCGGCGGGCACCGGGTAGCGCTGGCGCAGGATGAGCGAGTCGGCCAACCCGAACACCAACAGGGCGCCGCCACGGGTATCGGCCACCAACAGGCGTCCCTTGTCGTCGGCGAGCATCGTGGTCGCCCCCTCGCCGGCACGAAGGGCATGCGCGGTGCCATCGCCGGTCTCGGTCAGTGTGGTCACCGAACTTTGCGCACGATCCAAAACAGCGACGGTGTTGCCTTGGTATGCAAGGGAATCGATGTGGGCGAAACCGCTTGCTTGGGCGGCTATCTGGTTCTGGGCGTCGAGGGTGAATACGGTGCCGTCGGTGTTTCCCAACACGACTCGGCCGTCGGGGCGACGGGTGATGGCCGAAAATTCGGTGTTTTCACGGCCCGAGATATCGACCTTGTTCGCGCGCCCCGAGGAGAGGTCGACGGTGATGTAGCCACCCTTGGTGGATAGGTACACCGTGCCGTGGCCGTCCCCGACGGCCGCGGTCGCCGGGGATGGGAGCGCAACGGTGTGACATGGCGCGTCCAGGTTGTCTCGCGTGAACAACGTCACTTTTCGGCCGTCATCGGTCAGAACTGACACCGTGTTGGTCGAGGTGTCGAACAACACTGCGCTGGACCGGCCGGTGAACCGGTGCACCGTTGCGGCCGGTGCCGTCGTCACCGGGGGCGACTGTGCTGCGGAAGCCGGCGTGATGACGGCTGGGCCGGCGGGATTGTCGGTATCACTGCCCGTTGAGCAGCCCGAGGCCACCGCGATGACGGCTGCTAGTGCGGCGACAGTGCCTCTTATACCGCGCACATCGCGGCCCGGTAAGGGATTCATCTCGTCCATCATCGCAACCGACCTGGGATTGCCGAGCAGGAGATGACTTTCTCGGCGCGTTCGGTGCTAGCAGTCGGTAGCTGGGGGCTATCGTGAGAGCCATGACGCTTGCCGACAGTCCGGTCTTCACCGTCGAGGTCCTCGTGACGGGCGTGCACGCGAATGGATTTGGTGAGGTGGGCGATGGTCGTAGCTTCGCTTTCCGCATCGAGGATTCGTTGCTGCGTGTCGAGATCTACCGTGCCTTCCTCACCGAGCTGGTTCCCGATGACAGCGATGTGGTGGCTGTGGGAACCCGGCCGATCACCGACCTCGATGTCACCGATGAGCGCAGCATCGTTGCCGCGGTGCGTGATCTGGTCGCCGACGCGCAGCCGGTGAGCATCAGCCGCCTCGCCCGGCTGCTGGCCGGCTAGGGCGATCCACCGACACGTCCAGTACGGTCGCTGTCGTGGATTCGGCAGTAGCGGCAATGTCCTGGTTGCAAGTGATCGTGCTGGCGGTGGTCCAAGGACTTACCGAATTCCTGCCGATCTCGTCATCGGGCCATCTGGCCATCGTGTCGCGGGTGTTCTTCGATGAGGATGCGGGCGCGTCCTTTACCGCCGTCTCCCAGTTGGGCACCGAGGCGGCGGTTTTGCTGTACTTCGCCAAAGACATCTGGCGCATCCTTCGGGCGTGGTTCGGCGGACTGTTTGTGAAGGCGCACAGAACTTTTGACTATTGGATGGGCTGGTACGTCATTGTTGGCACCATGCCCATTGGGTTTTTGGGCCTGGCATTCAAAGATCAAATCCGTTCGGGCGCAAGAAATTTGTGGCTCATCTCGGCCTCGCTCATCGTTTTCGCGCTGGTCATCGCCGCCGCCGAGTATTGCGGCCGTCAGGTGCGCCACACCGAGCAGCTCACCATGAAGGACGCCGTGATCGTGGGCAGTGCACAGGCTTTGGCCCTGATCCCCGGTGTATCCCGGTCGGGTGCCACCATCAGCGCCGGGCTGTTCCTCGGACTGGACCGGCCCGCCTCCGCCCGATTCGGATTTCTGCTGGCGATACCGGCGGTGCTGGCCTCTGGGCTGTTCTCCCTGCCCGATGCGTTCCACCCGGTGACTGAAGGCATGAGTGCGACGGGTCCACAGCTGCTGGTGGCCACCCTGATCGCGTTCGTCATCGGTTACGCGGCGGTCGCCTGGTTGCTCCGCTTCATCAGTAACCACAGCATGTACTGGTTCGTCGGATACCGCGTGGTGCTGGGGCTGACGGTGATGGGCCTGCTGGCTGCCGGGGTGGTGAGCGCGTCATGACGGTCATCCTGTTGCGCCATGGGCGGTCCACCTCGAATGTCGCGCACACCCTCGCCGGCCGCAGCCCCGGTGTCGAACTCGACGAGAAGGGACAAATCCAGGCGCGTGGGGTCGTTGACCGGCTGGGCTCGGTGACGGTCCAGGCGATCGTCACATCCCCGCTGCTGCGGTGCGAACAGACGGTGGCGCCGTTGGCGGCGGAGTTGAACCTGACGCCCATCGTGGAGGATCGACTCGCCGAAGTGGACTACGGGCAGTGGACCGGCCGGGCGATTGCTGAGTTGCTCACCGAACCGTTGTGGAAGGTCGTCCAGCAGCAGCCCAGTGCCGCACAGTTCCCGGGTGGTGAGGGACTTGCGCAGGTGCAGGCGCGGGCGGTCGCAGCGATTCGTGAGCATGACCGGCAGCTATCCGAGGAGCATGGCGGTGACTGCGTCTGGGTGGCGTGCACTCATGGCGATGTCATCAAGTCGGTACTGGCCGACGCGCTCGGCACGCACCTGGATGCGTTCCAGCGCATCGTGGCCGATCCGGCGTCGATGAGCGTGGTGCGCTACACCGAGCTGCGACCCTTTGTTTTGCACATGAACCACACCGGCCCCGACCTGTCCAGTGCACTGAGCACCCGGCCGCCCGAGAAGCCCGCCGGGGCGGCTTCCGATGCTCCTGTGGGCGGCACAACCGATTAGACCCTTCGCGCGAGGGGTTCATCGACCGGTAGTTTTGGAGACACCATGCCCCGATCGATTCACGTATTCCGCAGCCCGGACCGTTTCGTCGCCGGAACGGTCGGGGAGCCGGGGAACCGTACGTTCTATCTGCAGGCCGTCCATGAGAGTCGGATCGTCAGTGTGATGCTGGAAAAGCAGCAGGTGTCTGTGCTGGCCGAGCGCATCGGAACCCTGCTGTCTGAGGTGCATCGCCGGTTCGGAACGGAGATCCCGCCCGAGGCCGATGTGGTCGAGGATCTCAACCCGCTGGTGATGCCCGTCGACGCCGAGTTCCGGGTCGGAACCATGGGGCTGGGCTGGGACGCCGAGGCCAACTCGGTGGTTGTCGAATTACTTGCGGTGAGCGAGCAGGAGTTCGACGCCTCGGTGGTGCTTGATGACTCCGAGGACGGCCCGGATGCCGTTCGGGTGTTCCTGTCGTTGGAGGCGGCGAGACAGTTCGCAACGCGCTCCACCCGGGTTGTTTCCGCGGGTCGTCCGCCGTGCCCGCTATGCGAGGAGCCACTCGACCCGGCCGGACACATCTGCGTCCGCACCAACGGTTACCGCCGGGGGACGGTGCCCGGGGCGGCAGATGATGACGCCGAGTCCTGACGACTTGGGCCCCGGCGGCAGCCCCGAGGATCACGCCGCGATCCGCGACGGTGAGCTCACCGTCATCGGTCGCATCCGGTCCGCGAGCAATGCCACGTTTCTCTGCGAGGCACAGGGTGTGTCGGGGGACAGCGTGCATTGTGTCTACAAACCGGTACGGGGCGAGCGGCCGCTCTGGGATTTTCCGGACGGCACGTTGGCCGGGCGTGAGGTGGCAACGTACCTGATCTCGGCGGAGTTGGGCTGGAATGTGGTGCCGTATACGGTATTTCGAGACGGTCCGGCCGGTGTTGGCATGGTGCAGCGGTGGATCCACGAGCCGGAGCTCGCCGAGGGCGCCCTCGACCTGGTCGATATCTGTCTGCCGCAGGCCGTGCCGCAGGATTACCTGCCGATCCTGCGCGCTCTCGACGCCGACGGCGCGGAAATCGTGCTGGTTCATGCCGATGACGCCCTGCTGCGCCGGATGGCGGTGTTCGACACCCTGGTGAACAACGCCGATCGCAAGGGCGGCCACATCCTGCGGGGTGCCGACGGCGTCTACGGCGTCGATCACGGGATATGCCTGCATACCGAGGACAAGCTGCGAACCGTGCTGTGGGGATGGGCGGGCAAGCCCGTGGAGCCAGCATTGCTTGATGATGTGGCGCGCCTCGGGCAGGCCTTGCGGGGAGATTTGGGCGCCGCACTCTCGGTCCACATCACTACCGATGAAGTGGACGCTTTGCGTCAACGAGCTGCGACGACGCTGGATGAACCGGTGCTGCCGATGCCTGATCGCAACAGACCCGTACCGTGGCCCGCCTTTTGATGGGCGATCGTCTAGCCTGGTCGGCACAGCGTGATGTTCCGGGAAGGGACGGGCAAGAGGGGGTGCTGACGTGACGGGACCGTACGACCCGTATCAGCAGGGACCAGCGGGGCAGTGGGGTGCACCGGAGGGGCCGACTCAGGAGCACTGGCAGGCGCCGCCGCCGACGGCTCCGTATGGGTATGCGCCAGCGGACTACCCGGACGATTCGATCGGGCGCCTGTATGACGGCATTCCGCAGGGTTACGCGGTTCCCCCGATGTATCCGGGGCTCCCGGGGCAGGACCCCTTCGGGCCGCAGAAACGGTCCAAGCCGTGGATTCTGATCGCTTCGATCACCGCGGCGGTCGTAGTCGTGCTCGCGGTGGTGTTGGTGGTGATCCTCAACCGGGACACCGATCCGCGCGAATCGGTCAGCTCGCCGACCACCACGGTGTCCTACGCGAACCCGGAATTGCCCACAGTCAGTGGCGCACCGACGTATCTGACACCTACTGCGCAGCCGCCTAGTGCGCCAATGCCACTGCCCCAGATGCCCGTTCCGCCCCCTGCGCCGACGGGCCCGCCCAAGGCCGCGGGACAGGTGGCCGCGGTCGGCGACTGTATCGCGCTGGCCGCTCCCTCCGATTACAAGGCGGTGGCGTGTACGGACCCCAAGGCGGCGTGGCGCGTGATCGAGGTCGTTCCCGGCGGCAAGTGCCGGCAGACGTACACCGGATTCACGGCCGGTGATTTCTCGTATTGCATTGCCCCGCAACTGCGTGTCGGTTCCTGCTATCAGACGGCAGTGGTCATGGGAAGCACCGTGTTCGTGGCCGCGGATTCCTGCCAGGCGCCAAAGGCCTTCGTCGTGTTGTTCGTGATTCCGGGGACGAAGGAGGCTGCGCAATGCAAGGGCAAGCCCGGGGTGGTTCATTCCTTCGCGTTCCCCGACCCGCCGATGGCGATCTGTACAAGCGAGTTCGCTCCGTGATCTTTAAAACTGGGATCGGTCAACTTATGGAAAAACGCTTCCGACCAGTCGCTATCGCGCAATAAGATCGTCTCCTCATCAGAGGGGACATCATGATCACAAATTTCCGCCGGTTTTCGGCTGCCGGAATACTCGCCGCGTCGGTTGCTGGGGCCGTCAGCCTCGCCGGACCCGCACATGCCGATGGCGAGGGTGAGTTCTTGCAAATGTTGAACGACACCACGCCGGGCACCGCGATCTTTGGCGGTGCTTCCGCTCGATACCTTGCCAGCGGTTATCGGGCCTGTGATGCGTTGAGAGCGGGGTCCTCCAGGGAAGACGCCATCGCCGCTGCCACCGTGTTTCCGGGCCTTCAGGCTCGATGGGAGGTGTCCTCGATCGTCGATATCGCTCCAAAGACCTTGTGTCCTGACGTCAAGCACTGACGTCTAACGCGGTGGCCCGCTTTCGACGCGGGCACGCAGTGCCGCTAGGGGATCGTCGTGGTCGGTGTGCCAGTCCGAGTTCAGATACCAGGTGTAGCCGGCCTCGTGCAGGGCGGCGATCTTCTCCCGTGTGGCAGCAAGGTCGCCGAAGTCGGTAGTTGCCTCGTACACCACGTCATAGCTGCCGGTGTAGCCCAATTCGCTTCGTAATGAGTGAATTTCACGTGCAGCCTCGATCCATCGCGACAGCGGCGGGTTGAAGTCGAACTGTCCGTCGGTCGTGGTGATGTTGGGCAGCAGCCCGTCGCACCGGGCGGCGCGAGACATGGACTTGGGTGAGCCACTCAAGCCCACGCACCAGGTGGTGATGCGCGGCTTCTGCGCCGGTGGGGCGGGCACCATATGCGTCGTGGGTGTCACCTGATAATGCGTGCCCCGGTAGCTGAATGGCTGGCCTTCCCATAGCCCGAACAGGACGTCAAGTCCCTCGTCGAGAAGCTCGGCGCGAGCCTTGCGGCCCTGGTCGCGCTCGAACGCCAGCCAATTGTCATGCAGCGCACCCATTCCCACCGACAAGATGACCCGGCCACCGGAGAGTCGATCCAGCGTCGCAGTGGTGGATGCCAGATCCCACGGCTTGCGGCGCGACAGCGGCGTGAGCATGGTCCCGAGCTTGATTCGCGTGGTGCGCATGGCCGCCGCCGTCAACGCCACCCATGCGTCGACACCCCACACCGGCTCCCAGCCGAAGACGGCGTCCCAGCCCGCCTCCTCGGCCAGCGCGGCCAGCTCCGCGACGTCGGCGGCGTCTCCCGTTGTCAGGACGATTCCGTATTGGAGGCCGGCGGTCATGTGCGCGAGTATGCCGACGGGGTGTGACAAATCCTGATCGGGTAATACTGACCGGGTGACTCTTTCCGATGCCGCACTTGCCGCAGAACTCGCCCACGAAGCCGGACAGCTGTTGTTGCAGGTGCGCGCCGAGGTTGGTTTCGACGACCCCAAGGCGCTCGGCGCGGCCGGTGACAAGCGTGCCAACACGCTGCTGCTGGAGCGGCTGGCCTCCGAACGCCCCGCGGACGCGGTGCTTTCGGAGGAGGCTGTCGACGACAAGGTCCGCCTCGGCGCGCGGCGGGTGTGGATCATCGACCCGCTCGATGGCACTCGCGAGTTCGGGATCCAGGGCCGTGACGACTGGGCGGTGCACGTCGCGCTGTGGCAGGCGGACCCGGAGGGACAAGACGGCGGGGGGTCGATCACCGATGCCGCCGTCGCGCTGCCCGGATTGGGCACCGTGTTTCGCACCGACGAAACCAGGGTGACCCCCTCGGCCCGCGCTGAATCGGATCCGATCCGGGTTGTCGTGAGTGCCAGCCGTCCTCCGAAGCTGTTGGTCGAGATGGCAGAGCGGCACAACATCGAACTGATACCCATGGGTTCGGCCGGGGCCAAGGCCATGGCGGTGGTGCGTGGTGAGGCCGATGCCTATCTGCACGGCGGCGGCCAGTGGGAATGGGATTCGGCCGCTCCTGCGGGTGTGGTGCTCGCGGCCGGGCTGCATGCCTCGCGCCTGGATGGAACCCCGCTGCTGTACAACCAACCGCACCCGTACCTGCCGGACCTGATCATGTGCCGCGCCGATCTGGCGCGGCCTCTCCTGGATGCGGTGGCTGAGCTCGCCTAACTAGCGTGGGCTAGCGAGTGGGTCATCGAATCACTCCGCTACGCCGGCGCTCAGCGGGCGATTTTGCGTTGCGATTGTTTTACTGAATTCGAGTGCATCCCAACCAGTTTCGACGGGTGTTAGATCGCCGGGGTTCACGAATCGTGCTCCTCCGCTAACCTCGCGCTGTAGGTCTCGCCCAGTGATTGCACTGGCCGCCCAACGACCGCTAAGCAGCGCTGCCTCTGTGCCGGGGCCCCACGAGGTACTTGAGCCCACGAGGAACAGTCCCTCGATCTCGGTGCGAACGCCCGGTCGCAGCGGACCGAACTGCCGTGTGTTGAATTCGATTCCGTAGGCGGAGCCCTCCGAGGATCGGGTGTAGCGCTCCTGGGTCAGCGGTGTGCTGGCCTCGCGGTAAACGATCGAGTCTTCGAAACCGGGGAAGACCGTGGCGGCGCGTTTGATGAGGATGTCGGTGAGGTCTTCCTTCATCTGCTGGTATCCGGGCACGCGGCGATATGAAGACTCTGATCCTGGTTCGATATGCCATAGCCGTGGGTTGTAGGGCAAGGGCAGCATGATCTCGATCGAGGAGTGCCCGGGCGGCGCATAACGGGTCCCGTCAGGATCTTTCAAGTTCGAGCAATGGATATACGCCGGGGCAAAGTCGTGAATGAGGTTTAGCCACTCCTGCGGTGTCAGCCCTGGGGCGCTGATTCGCCGTTCCAACTCGTCGAAATCGACAAGTGTCGGGAACACGAACGCGTCCCGGGGCGGCGTCGTCTCGGCGAGATTGAGGCTAGAGCCGATGTACACGTTGAAGAATGGCAGGGCCATCCGGTATTTCTCGACGCGCCGCAGGGTGCGACGGTTCAGGTGCTCGTGCCCGACAAGATCGCGGTAGGTCTTCTTGATATCGGCATTAGAGACGACAACGGCTGCGGAGAATTGTTGACCGTCGTCGAGGTGTACTCCGGTTACCGCGCCCGACTCGATGGTGATGCGGGAGACTGACGCGTTCGTGAGCACCATGCCGCCCGCCGATCGGACGACATCGGCCAGGTGCGCGGAGAGCACTTGGCCTCCGCCCCTCGGATACCAGGTTCCGCCGCCGATGAACATGCACTGGAACACCGCGTAGACGGCGAAGGGGAGTCTGCTCGGTGGTGCGTCGACACTGCCAAACGGCGGGGACAGGACGATCTGCAGTGCCGGTGAGAATCCAAAGAGCCGGAAGACGCGCGACATGGGCAGACCCAGCAGCGGGGCAGCGATACCCGAGCGCAGAACTCCGGCGGCGGTACGGCCCAGACTGGACAGACCACGGTCCCGGTCTAGCCCGTGGCCGGCACGGCGGACGAACTTGACGAACCGCCGGATTTTTCGTTCCTCGTCGGGAAACGCGTCGATCAGCCGGGCGAGGTAGTTGTCCCATCCTCGTGGAGTGGTGAAGGTGTGCCCCGGCAGCGTGTAGGTTTCCACGCCCTTGCGGTCGAGTTCGACAAATTCCACCCGTCCTTCGCCGCCCAGGCTCTTGAACAACGCGGGCAGAATGCCGTCCGGGCCGCAGTCGCCCATGTGATGCACCCCGACATCCCACTCCCACTCACGTTTGCGCCGGAACACATGTGATGAGCCACCGATGACGTCGTACTGTTCGAGAACCAGCACCTTCTGGCCGACCGCTGCGAGGTGCGCGGCCGCAGAGATGCCACCGAGACCGGACCCGATGACGATCGCGTCCCACTTTTCTGTTGCCTTCTGCACGGACGCTCCTCCGGTGGTCGTGATGATACCGATCGGTATACCGGAAGTAGACCAGTCGATATACCTGCGGTCAAGTACCTCATGCACCGAGGCCGCCCGGCGGCCCAATAAGCTGTGAGCATGCAGTCGTGGGCGTCGCCGCAGGTTCCTGAACTCGACGGTCGTGGTCCGCAGCTGCGGCTGTACGACACCGCCGATCGTCAGGTGCGGCCGGTCACGCCGTCGTCGGGTCCGGGGTCAAGCGCGACGATGTACGTGTGTGGCATTACTCCCTATGACGCCACTCATCTGGGCCACGCCGCAACGTATCTCACGTTCGACCTGATCTATCGGCACTGGCTCGACGCGGGCCTGGATGTGCATTACGTGCAGAACGTCACCGATATCGACGACCCGCTCTTCGAACGTGCCGACCGTGACGGCATCGATTGGCGTGAGCTGGGGGACCGGGAGACCGACCTCTTTCGGGGCGATATGACCGCGCTGCGGGTGTTACCACCGCGGGAGTATGTGCGAGCCACCGAGTCGATCGCTTGCATCATCGAACTCGTAGAGAAGATGCTCGCTTCGGGCGCCGCGTATGTGGTGGACGATCCCGAGTATCCGGACGTGTACTTCCGGGTCGACGCCACCGAGCAGTTCGGCTACGAGTCGGGGTACGACATCGAGACCATGTCGCGGCTGTTCGCCGAGCGCGGGGGTGATCCAGACCGTCCCGGTAAGGCCAACGAGCTCGACGCCCTGCTGTGGCGCGCCGCGCGAGCGGGGGAGCCCAGCTGGGAGGCGTCGTTCGGGCCGGGCCGGCCGGGTTGGCATGTGGAGTGCTCGGCGATCGTTCTGCGTGAGCTCGGTGCCGGTATCGACATCCAGGGTGGTGGCAGCGATCTGATCTTCCCGCACCACGAGTACAGTGCCGCGCACGCCGAAGCCGTTACGGCGCAACGCCGTTTCGCGCGGCACTATGTGCATGCCGGGATGATCGGGTGGGACGGGCACAAGATGTCCAAGAGCCGCGGGAACCTGGTGAAGGTTTCGGGGTTGACGGCCGATGGTGTGGATCCCGCGGCGATCAGGCTCGGGCTGTTGGCCGGCCACTACCGCGCCGATCGGTCCTGGAGCGACGCCGTGCTTTCCGATGCACAGGGCCGGTTGGCCCGCTGGCGCCACGCGGCGGCATTGCCCACCGCGCCGAGTGCTCGCGACGTGGTGTCCCGGGTGCGGCGCTATCTCGCTGACGATCTTGATACGCCGAAAGCCCTTGCCGCCCTCGATAACTGGGTGACCGATGCGTTGGCGTACGGCGGCCATGACACCGAGGCCGGAACGCATGTGCGTCATGCGGTGGATGCCCTGCTGGGAGTGCAGCTGTAGCGTCGGCTCATGGGTTCATCGCCGAACAACTTCGCTGGTAAGACCGTGCTGATCACCGGTGGTGCCGGTGGAATCGGAGTGGAAGTCGCGCAGAGGCTGCATGCCAAGGGTGCCAACCTCGTGCTCACCGATCTGGACGAGGCCAAGCTTGCCGCGGTTGCCGACGAGCTGGGTCGTGAACGCGTGCTGGTCGCGGTTGCCGATGTCTGCGACCTGGCGGCCATGGAGAAGGCCGTCGCACAAGCCGCGGAGCGGTTCGGCGGGATTGATGTGGTGCTCGCGAACGCCGGCCTGCTGGCCTTCGGCTCGGTGCTGCAGATCGACCCCGCCGCCTTCAAGAAGTTGATCGATGTCAACGTGCTCGGGGTGTTTCATACGGTGCGCGCGGCGCTGCCCTCGGTGATTGAACGACAGGGGTACGTGCTCATCGTGTCCTCCCTGGCCGCGTATGCCGCCGCACCGGGGGTCACGGCGTACAACGCCTCCAAGGCGGCTGTTGAGCACTTTGCCAACGCGTTGCGCCTGGAGGTGGCGCACCGCGGCGTCGACGTCGGTTCGGCGCATATGTCGTGGATCGATACCTCGATGGTGAACGACCAGAAGGCCAACCTGTCGGCGTTCTCGGAGATGTTGACCCGCCTGCCACCGCCGTTGGGCATCGTGACCTCGGTAGAAGCCTGCGGCAAGGCCTTTGTGAAGGGCATCGAGCGCCGTCGTCGGCGGATCAACTGCCCCGGCTGGGTGGGTGTGACGCACTGGCTTAAGCCTGTGCTGTCGACGCCGGTTGGCGAGATGCCGTTGCGGGGCATGATTCCGGAGATCCTGCCGCGCATCGACGCCGAGGTGGCCGCGTTGCAGCGCGCTGCCCATGACCAGGCAGAGCAGGTCTAGCGTCTTCTCCCCATACCCACTACGGGTATGGGGTGTATGTGTATCGTGGGGTGATGACCCCCGGCGGTGAACACGCAGCGCGACGCGGGGGCCTCACCATGGCCTCGATACTGCTGCGGGCACTGCTGATCATCGCGGTCGTGCTGATGCCGTTGTTGACGTGCCCCGCGGCGTCGGATGCGGCTCCCGGACTTGTCGGCACGTCCACCGCATCGGCGAGTGTCGACCAGGTGCCACACGTGCTCGCCAATCTGGTGAGCGCTGAAGATCATCACGATTGCCACGCGTTGCCCGTGGCCACCGCCGCAGTCGCCGCCGCGACCGGTGTGCTCACCGGCTGGGCTGTGGCCGCCGCGGCGGTGACCTTCGTGGCGCTCGCGGTGTGCGCGATGTGGCGCCCGAGCACGCACGGTCCGCCCCGGGTGCAGCCTCACTGGTTGTTGAGCAATGGATATGAGCGTCTCCTGCATTTCTGCGTGCTGCGACGCTGACCGGTTCCGGCTGTCCTGCTAGCCGCGGCGGTGCCGGTACCGCCCACTGTGTTGTGTGTTGATCGGCACTCCAACGTCTAACGCGTAGGCGGCGATGCGCCGTCGGGTCAACCAACCACTCATGGCTTCAACACTTTTCAGATAAGGACACGATCATCGTGGCTAAATCATCTGCGGCTGTGCTGCGCGCTGTCGCCGGTCGTATCGGCGGATCGGTGTTGGCGGCCGGGATTGTTGCCCTTGTATGGGCGGCCCCCGTCTACGCCGGTCCGACGCAACCAGGTCCGCAGGCACCAGGTAATGCCCAGGCCGTGATCACCGCATTGAAGGTCCGCGGGGATCAGGTCGTCATCAACCGCAACGGCCCCAAGAAGCCGCTGTCGCAGTGCACCGCCACGTCGGTGCGAGTCGGTCGGCACATCTACCGGCAGGCGCCGCAGCGCAAGGGTCCGCCTACGCGCTCGCTGGCCTCTCACGTCATGTACGTCACCGTTCAGTGTTAGGGAATTCTCATGCACCGCAAGCATTTTCCGTTTCGTTCCATCGTGGCGGCAACATTTCTCACGACGACCCTGGCCGTCTCCACATCTCCGGCCGCCTCGGCCGGTCCGGCGTCACCCGATGCACTGCAGGTGATCACGCAGTTGCAACGCCAAGGTGACAAGGTCATCGTCCAGCGCACGGGTGACAAACCGCTGCAGATGTGCACCGTGACATCGGTGCGCGAAGGAGAGTCCCAATACTGGTGGACTCGGCCCCGTATTGCCGACCCCAACCGCGCGAAACGTGCCAACGGAGTGGGGTCACAGCTGATGTACCGCACCGTGTACGTCGACATTCAATGTTGACCGGCCTCGGGTAATCCGAGTTTCGTTGAAGGTGGTCATCGTGGCGGCGGCCGTCGTGCCGCGCCTGCTGTGGCGGGCCGTCCTCTCATGCCGGGTCCGCGGCAATCATCAGTCATCTCCGCATCTCCTGGGTGCGGCTTCACGCATAAGAGGTTTCTGTCATGAACTCCAACTTTCGTGGGCGGTTGCCCAAACTGGCCTGGGCCACGGCCGCGATCGCCGCGGCACTGCTGGCGGCCCCGACCGCGCGGGCGGGCCCGGGCGCGCTCGGTGACGCCGAACAAGTCATCGACGGCCTCAAGGCCCAAGGCAACAAGGTCATCGTCACCAAGAGCGGCAACAGGCCGTTGTCGCAATGCGTGGTCACGCGTGTGCGCAAAGATCTCGACGTCTTCGGCAACCCGCGGATCTATCCGAACATCTCGTCCGGGCCGACCAGACGGGTATGGCTCTACGGCGTGTACCACGTCGACATCCAGTGTTGATCGCTTGACGTATACCCCTGGGGGGTATTTAATCGGGAGTATGAGTTCGCACTTGGATCACCCCGACCATCCGTCGTCTCATCCGCCTGCCGCAACATGCGAATCGGATCATGTCGACCACGGTCATCACGACCACGACCACGGCCACGGCCATGCGGGTCACGGCGGAGGCCACGGGGGTCATGGTGACCACGTCGGGCAGTTCCGCAGGTTGTTCTGGATCATGCTCGGGCTCTCCGTGCCGGTGGTGGCGTTCAACGACATGTTTGCGATGGTCATCGGTTATCAGTTGCCGACCACCGGCTGGGTCCCGTGGATCTCACCGATTCTCGGAACTGTCCTCTACTTCTGGGGCGGCAAGCCCTTCCTGACCGGTGCGGTCGCGGAGGTACGGAGTCGCAAGCCGGGAATGATGCTGTTGATCGGCCTGGCGATCACGGTGGCCTTCGTCGCGTCCTGGGGCGCGAGCCTCGGCCTGATCGATCACCAGCTCAATTTCTGGTGGGAGTTGGCGCTTCTGGTGGTGATCATGCTGCTTGGGCACTGGATCGAGATGCGGTCGCTGGCGCAGACCACCTCGGCCCTCGACTCCTTGGCGGCGCTGCTGCCCGACAGCGCCGAACGCGTCGAGGGAGACGCGGTGGTGTCTGTCGCACCGGCCGATCTTCGGGTGGGTGATGTCGTCGTGGTGCGCCCGGGCGGCTCGGTGCCCGCGGACGGTCGAATCACCGAGGGCAGTGCCCATCTGGACGAATCGATGGTGACGGGGGAGTCACGCGCGGTCCGTCGTCAGGCCGGCGATCAGGTGGTCGCTGGCACCGTGGCCACCGATTCCGGTCTGCGCGTGCAAGTAACGGCGGTCGGTGACGACACCACACTCGCCGGAATCCAGCGTCTGGTCGCCGATGCTCAGGCGTCCAGCTCGCGGGCGCAGCGGATCGCCGATACCGCCGCGGGCTGGTTGTTCTGGTTCGCGCTCGGTGCTGCGGCGCTGACGGCCGTGGCCTGGACGATTCTGGGGGAGCCCGACACCGCGGTAGTTCGGGTCATCACGGTGCTGGTGATTGCCTGCCCGCATGCATTGGGTCTGGCCATCCCGCTGGTCGTTTCCATCGCCACCGAGCGCGCGGCCAGAGGTGGGGTCTTGGTGAAAGACCGCTTGGCCCTTGAGCAGATGCGCACCGTCGATGTTGTGCTGTTCGACAAGACAGGAACGCTGACCAAGGGTGCCCCCACGGTGACGGGTGTCGAACCCGTCGACGCACGCGAGGCGGATGCCGTGCTGGCGCTGGCGGCCGCGGCCGAAGCCGACAGCGAGCACCCGCTGGCGCGTGCCATCGTGGAAGCCGCTCGCGGCCGGGGACTGCGTGTCCCTGCCGCCGGCGGTTTTTCCTCCGAGCCCGCGCTGGGTGTCACGGCGGAGGTCTCGGGTGTGCAGGTCGCAGTCGGTGGCCCCGCGCTGCTGAAAAGGCATGGTGCACAAGAGCTGCCGATCGCTGACGGATGGCGTACCGAGGGCGCGATTATTCTGCATGTGCTGACCGATGGGCAGGTCGCCGGCGCGCTGCGGTTGGCCGATGACATTCGGCCGGAGTCCCGGGACACCGTCGAGGCGCTACACAGGCTGGGTGTGTCGGTGGTCATGATCACCGGTGACGCGCATGCCGTGGCCAACACGGTGGCCGCTGAGCTCGGCGTGGATCGGGTGTTCTCCGAGGTGCGGCCCGAGGACAAGGCGGTCGCGGTGGCACAGTTGCAGTCCGAAGGGCACACCGTGGCGATGGTCGGTGACGGTGTCAACGACGCCCCCGCGCTGGCGCAAGCCGATGTGGGCATCGCGATCGGAGCGGGAACCGATGTCGCGATCGCTTCCGCTGGTGTCATTCTGGGCAGCTCGGATCCGCGGTCTGTGCTGTCGGTGATTGAGTTGTCGCGAGCCAGCTATCGCAAGATGAAGCAAAACCTCTGGTGGGCAGCCGGATACAACCTGATCTCGGTCCCGTTGGCAGCCGGCGTCCTCGCCCCGATCGGATTCGTGCTCCCGATGAGCGTGGGGGCCATCCTGATGTCGGTATCCACCGTGGTGGTCGCGCTCAACGCACAGTTGCTGCGCCGCTTGGATCTTCGCCCGGAACAATCCGTGCGTCGCATCCTTACGCCTTAGTCTCAGCGGCTGATCGGACGGTTCAGTGCCGCCGCCGCGTCGATGATGGCGGGGTGGTCGAGGTCCAGGAGTTCGACCCGCTCTAGTTTCGGGCGGTGCCAAGTCGCCAGCACCGGCCACGACGGCCGGTGATATGACCACCATCTGACGGCCTGCCAGCGCTGGTCCCCGACGTCGGCCATGGTCTCCGACCAGATCTGATGTCCCCACGCCTGAGTGACGGCGAGGTTGCGCGCCACCACCTGCGTAGGCCGAAGACCAAGCCTGACAAGCTGTTTCGCATCATCGAGATCGCATACCCGTAGATTGTCAGGAAGGCTGAACACTCCGAGCGCCCTGCGGGCACCCAGCAAGGGGAACTCCAGTATCGAGTCGTCCCAGATCTGTAGATCCCCGAAGACCTCTCCGCATGCCACCTCGGGCCGCGTTCCCAGGTACCAGACGTAGTAGTCGGGATGGTCGATTCGGCCACCGCGTTGCGGTCGGTGCTGGTACAGCGGATGTCCAGGTTGTCCCGTCTTCGCATTCGCGAGGTACGGGAAGATCCGGTAGGCCAGCATCTACGAAAAGGACCCCGCGGTCACCGCATCCAGTGCATCGAGGACCCGGCCCGGCCCCTCGCTCAGCAGCACATCCAGCGGGCGGGCGCCCCCGAGGTAACTGTTCGCACTTTCCAGCCACGTTGTGGCGGCAGGGTCACCCCACACCAGACGTGCCCGGGACACCACGTGCTCCAGGTCGATGATGAGGGGGGCGGTACGGCCACCGGGGCGTTCCTCGCCGGATATCCACCGTGACGGTTGCGACCGGTTCACTCCGATAATCCGTGCCAACTGTGCGGCCCCGCCAACGGCATCCACCAGGTAGGACACCCGCAGCGGTGCAAGCGGATCGTCGGCAGGCTGTGTGGCGACCGCCAGGTTGCCGACCACTACACGTTGGGGCGCGCTCACCGTGCGAATCGCCGTAGACCCGCGTTTCTTGGCGGGCCCGGAAGCCACTACCGCCTTGCCGGTGGTGCCACGCCGTGTCGCTGCCATGCCATGAGTATACCCAACAAGTTTGTTGGGCATAGGTCAGCGTGTCTGGGCCGCCAGCACCTCGATGACGTGATCCACGGAGGCGCCGCCGAGCAGATCCTGTACCGGCAGCTCGAAGTCGAGTTCAGCCTGCACCCGCCGTCGAAATTCCAGTGCCTGCAAGGAATCCAGGCCCATCGCCACCATGGGCATGGCGGTATCGATGGAGTCGGCGTGGTCTGCACCGATGACCTCGGCGAGCAGCTGGATCAGATGTCCAGAGCGATTCTCGGGCGCCACCGCGGAGGGCCGAATGTTTTCGCTGGGCGTTACCGGCCCGCTCTTGTCCACAAGCTCGGAGAGCAACGGTCCGTACCCGAACACACCCAGCATTTCGCGTGCCTGCGTGAGGTCAAACGCTCCGACCAGAGTGTTGCCGATGTGTCGTCCCATTCCAACGGCAAGTGCATCGGCGGGCCGCATCGGATAGACCCCTGCAGCGGCCAGTTTTGCGATACCCGTGTCGTCGAGATTGAGGTGCGCCGTCCACTGACCCCACTGCACGGACACGCAATCCAGCCCGGTAGCGCGCCGACGGGTCGCGAGCACGTCCAGCATCCGGTTGCCTGCGGCATACATCAGCTGGCCCTTGCCGCCGATCGTCGCCGCCAGCGAGGAGCACAAGACGACACGGCAGGAATCGGTGCGGGGCAGGGTGTCGAGAACATTTGTGATCCCCGCGACCTTCGCATGCAGAGCCTGCTGGAACCTCTCGACAGTCACCTCGCTGAGCGGGAGATCCGAATAGTCCACCGCAGCATGGATGATCAGGTCCGCGGGCGTTTCGCGCAGCTCATCGGCGAGCTCGGCGACGGCGGACGTACTGGTCACATCGCACGAGAGCGCACGGACCGTCGCACCGGTGCTGCGCCGGATGGCGTCGAGCCGTCCGGTCACGGTCTCGGTTTCGCCAGAACGGCTGATCAGAGTGATCTGCCGGGTACCCAGCCGGGCATAGTGCTCGCAGAATTCCTGACCGAGTTTTCCGGTGCCGCCGGTGATTACGACGTGATCGGGTACCGCAGTGACAGTTTCGCCTTCGCCTTCGTGATCGGCGTCCAAGATGCGCTTGGCGTACATACCGTCTGCCCGGAGCGCCAACTCCGATTCTCCGGCCGATTGCAGGGCGGCCAAGATGGTGCTGGCACTATCCGGGTGCGCGATATCGGGGGTGAGGTCCAGATGCCGGAAGATAATTCCCGGATGCTCGGCACCCATGCAGCGGAACCCGGCGGCGATCGCGGCATGCACCGGATGCGATGACGTGTCTGTGCTAGTGACCTCTTCGCCGCCAACCGTGACAATCCAGCATCCGGTCACTGAGCTCGACAACCCTGGCCACCATGCGCGGTCGCCGAAGAACTGTGCCACCGCGTCGGCAGCCTCGGGATCATCCAGGTGCCCCGCAGCGGGAAGCACGATCACCACAGTGTCGGCGTCGCCGGTGCCGGATACCGCTGCGCTGGTGATGATATGGGCCGATGAACCGAAATCCGATGCACCCTCGCGGAGTGCTTCGATGAGCGGCCCGGCCTCACCGGTGGCATCAATGAATCCGTAGGACCTTGGCGGCATCATCGAACGGCGGGTCACCTTGGTCCAGGCCTCGCGCAGTAGTCGCGGATGCGCCGGAGAGTCGACATGGTCTGTTGGGCGGTCGGTCCTTTTTCCGGCAGCTTGTTCCGGCGGTGCTGACACTCCGCTGTCCGGCGAGCGATAGGACAGCCAGAGAGGCACGTTGTTGTTCTGGACATTCGGGAAGTCGCGCAGTGGCAGCGATAGGGGTTCGGATGTCTCGGTGCGTAGCGCGTCCCAGTTGTAGTTGAGATCGTGGACGGCGAGGTTCGCGAGGTTGGCGGTGAACTCGGCCAGATCCGTTGCGGTTCGGGTGGACGTGCCCACCACGCACGCGGTGCGCTCGGAGTCCAGAGCCGCGAGATTCTCGCGGATCGCCAGCTGCAACGTGGGGTGTTCGGCCAACTCCACGAAGGTGTCGACCTGAGCCGTCACCGCGGTCGCGATGGCGCGATCGAAGCGGACGATGTTGCGCAGGTTCCAGAACCAGTACTGCTCCACGGGCACCTCGGAGGTAATCGGTGCGCCGAGTGTTGATCCGATGCAATCGATTTCGGAGGCAGCGAATTCGCTGATGCCGAGACTTTCGGTAAGTGCCTTGCGGATCTCGGCGCCGATCGAGGCGATCATGCTGGTGTGCGCCGGGTATCGCACCGGGATAATCCGCGCGAAGACCCCGTCTTGGGTGAGGCGATCAACCATCAGCTGAACGGTCTCGCGCTGGCCGGAGATTCCCACCATCGAGGGGGAGTTGATCACCGAGAGCTCGGCCCAACCCGATTGCCGGGCAAGGAGTTCCTCGCAGGCGTCGCGATCGGCAGCGATCACCGCCATGACGTAGTCATCCGCCGGGAACTCGTCGGCGATCCGGGCCCGGGTTCCCACCACAGTCACCGCGTCGGCAAGGGACATGGCACCGGCGACATACGCCGCGGCGATCTCACCCTGACTGTGTCCGATCGCGACATCCGGGGTGACACCCACGGAACGCCACAGCGCGGCCAGGCCCGCCATCTGAGTGAACAGTGCGGGCTGGACAACGCTTGCGCTGTCATCGGCGGGAAGGTGTTCATCGAGAAGATAATTCAGCGGTGAACGGCCGAACTGCGTGCCGAACAGTTCCGCGCAGTGGTCAACCTCGTCGCGAAAACTTGAGAACCGATCGTGGAAGAGTCTTCCCATGCCGGGGCGTTGTCCGCCCTGCCCGGGGAACACGAATCCGCGCCGCCGTGAGGTCGCCGGCTCGGCATTGCAGACCACGTGGGTGTGGTTCGCACCACTAACGACGGCCCGGAGGCCGGCTGCCAGTTGGTCGTGGTTTTCGACTGCGATCAGCGCGCGGTACCTGCGTGCGCCACGGGTCCGAAAGAGCATGCCCGCAATGCGATGTGGGGCGATTCGCGGGTGGTCAAGCACGTAGGCCAGGAGCGCAAAGGCTTCCCGGCGCAGTACTTCGGGGGTGTCCGCGGAGAGCAGGACGGGGGCGGTCCCGTCGGGTAACCGGTGGCTAGACATCGTCGCCGTCCTCTCCCACTGCGTCGCTGGCGGGCATAGCGATGATGGCGTGCGCGTTGGCGCCCCCGGCCCCGAAGGAGGAGACACCGCCGTACCGGATGCCGTTCTTAGGCTCCCAGGGGTGCAGCTTCGTGGCCAGGCGGATCCCGGTCATCGACCAATCGACCTTGGTGGTGGGGTTATCCGCGAACAGGGTCGGGGGGATGTGTCCATACTGGCCTGCCAACAGCAGTTTGATCAGACCCACCATGCCCGCAGCCGATTGTGCATGCCCGGCATTGGATTTCGCAGATCCCAGCAGTGCGTTGGAGCCTCCGGCTCCGTACGTGCTCTGCAGCGCCATGATCTCCAGCGGATCGCCGGCGCGGGTGCCGGTGCCGTGTCCTTCGAGCATCCCGACATCGGCCGGATCGACACCGGAGGCGGCGATGGTCGCGGCGACCAGCTTTGCCTGTGCGCGCCCGCGCGGCACCAGGATGGGTTTGCCCCCGCCGTTGTGGTTGGTGCGTATGGCCATGATGCGTCCGTACACCCGGTGGCCCAGGGCGCGTGCGCGCGATTCACGTTCTAGCACAACCATTCCCACGCCTTCGCCCCAGAGCGTGCCGTTTGCCTCATCGGAGTACGAGCGGCAGTGCCCGTCGGGGTCGAGTGCGTGGAGCCGGGAGAATTCGTAGAACGCGCCTGGGGAACCCATGACGCAGACTCCGCCTGCCAGAGCCCATTCGCATTCGTCGGAACGTACCGCGGAAACTGCGAGATGCACTGCCGCCAAGGATGATGCGCATGCCGAGTCGACACACATCGACGGCCCCACGAGCCCCAGGCCATGCGAAATTCTGGCCGCGACGCCGAGCTGTCCGCCACCCACCGTGCGGTGACCTGTGTAGGGGTTCATTTCACCCACACGTGGGCCGTACTCGTTGGGTGAGGCGCCAACGAAACATCCGGCATCGGCGCCGTCCAGATCGCCCGGGTTGACACCGGCGTTCTCCAGAGCGCGCCAGGCGACTCGGACCCCAACGCGCTGCTGCGGATCTATGGTGAGAGCCTCGCGTTGCGTAAAGCCATAGAATCCCGGGTCGAATACGCCTGCATCGGCGAGGAATCCACCGGCATCGGAGACGCCGCCCCAGCCGTCGAGATTGGACAGCGAGAGCAGTTCGGCGATGGGCCAATCGCGATCACGAGGGAAAGGGCTGATGAGCTCTCGACCGTCGGCCAGTGCGTTCCAGAACGCTGTGGGGGTGTCGATTCCTCCAGGCATCTCGATCGCCATCCCGGAGATGACAACGGGATCGGCGTCGCTGGCGCTCATCGTTGCGGCGAGGTTGTGCGGGCCGCGTTCGCGGCCAGCAGCTCAGCCAGAGCCTCGGTCTGGGAGTTCAGGTAGAAATGCCCGCCATCGAACAACGTCACGTCGAGTTCGTTGGTGTGCTTACCCCAGCCATAGAGGTCGCGCATGGTGATCATGGGGTCTTGGTCCCCACCGACCGAGTGGATAGGTGCCGCAACCTTGACGCCCTCGGCGCACTCGTACGCGTTGAAGGCCTGGTAATCGCCCTTCATGACCGGTAGGGCCATCCGCATGACGTCGAGACTGCCCATGACCGCGGAATTCGTGCCGTCGAGGGCGCCCATATGTGCCATTACCGCGTCATCGTCGGTCGGCAGGGCGGGCTTGTCCGCGATGTTGGCCGGCGCGACCGCTGAAGAAACGGTCAGTTGACGCACGCCCAGCCCGGCTGCCTCCGCTAGCCGCGCGAACTCGAAGGAGACCACGGCGCCCATGCTGTGGCCGAAGGTATGGATCGGAAGGCCGCGATTGTGCTCCGATGACTCGAACTCGGCGAACGCTCCCGAAGCAATATCGTTAAGTGTCGGCAGCGCCGGTTCACCCGCACGATCCTGGCGCCCAGGGTATTGAAATATCACTACATTGAAATTTGCTGAAGCAGCTTTCGAGAGTGTGCGATATGCCGAGGCACCAGCACCTGCGTGGGGAAAGAACAGTAGTAATGGTGCATCGGGTGACTCCGGCTTGTGAAACTGCCTGATCCATCCGAGTTTGCGATCCACGTCGAGCTTCCTTCCGACTTGCAGATAGTTAGATTAGCCTAACGTAACCCGCCATTGGGTATGTAGCTCGTGCTCCGGGCATGGTGATTGACGGCACCCATGGGCGGTCACTCGCTGCTGTCGACAGACATTAAGGTAAGGCTAGGCATAGTTCTAGATTGAGGTGGTCCGTTTCATGCGCGCGGAGTCGTTCGGATTCCAGGCTTTCGACCTGAGTGGTGGTGCTCGGTGAGTGGAGATCAGTTGTCCGCACTGGACCGCCGACGAGAGCTGCTGCGCAAACGACTTGCCGAAAGTGGCGTCGAGGCGCAAGCTGCCACCGACGCGGCCCCGCGGGTCCAAGCGGGCGAGCGACGCGAACTCGCGCCAGGTCAGCGACGTATGTGGTTCCTGCAGACCAAGGATGAGGCTGATACCACACTGAATGTCGGTGTCGCGCACCGGATGCGGGGCTCTCTCGACGAGACTCGGCTGCGCGATGCGTTCGCGGCGATGATCCGGCGGCATGACATCTTGCGCACTACCTATGGCGTAGACGCGGCCGGAGAGCCATATCAGATATTTGCCGAGGATGTCGAACTTCCTTGGACAACGATAGATTTAGAGAATCTTGAGGAGGGCGCCTACGAGCGCCAGATCCAGGCGCTGGCAGTTCGCGAGCTCGGCCGTCCGTTCGACCTGACTGTCGACCTGCCGCTACGGGTCACGCTGTTCCGTCTGGGTGGGCGAGACTTCGTTTTGCTGTTGGTGGTGCACCACATCAGCTTCGACGACAACTCCTGGGAAGTGTTCTTCGCCGAGCTGAGCGACTATTACAACGCCCGCCCGGTCGAGGGCGACGCCCCTCAATTCATGGTGGTGGGGGCAACCGCCGCCCGGTCACCGGATGCTGGCATCGACTACTGGCATCAGTCCCTGACGCCGCTTCCGGAGCCGCTGGAGCTTCCCGGCTCGTCGTCGTCCAACCTGGCCTCACGAACCGCGCGGCGGCGCGCAATTCCGCTGTCCGTCGAGACTGCGACGCGGATGGAAGAGTTCGCCCGAGCGCACTCGGCGACGCCGTTCATGGTGCTGCTGGCGGCCTTCGGGACGCTTGTTCATCGATACACCGCGGCATCCGATTTCCTGATCGCTATCCCCGTGGTGGAGCGCAAGGCCAACGCCGAAAAGGCAATTGGCTATTTCGGTAATACGGTGCTGTTGCGAGCGGGTCTGGATTCGAGGGCCGGTTTCGCCGCATATGTGGACACAGTGCGCGAGGCGTGCCTGGGGGCTTTTGGGCACCAGGACATCGGAATCGACGAGGTGGTGCGTGAGGTCAATCCGAGTCGCGGTACCGGCCGCGACGGACTGGATGAGCTGGTGCGGCTCGGCTTCAGTATGCGCAAGGACCCCAACGGATACCGGTTGGCGGGCGTGGATGCCACCCGATTCGACCTCGATGCGGGTGCCGCGCAAGTGCCGCTGGCTCTGGCGATCGCGACGGACTCGACGGGCACGGTAATTGAGATCGAATACCAGACCGATGCGCTACCGCTGTGGCTGGTAGATCAACTCCTCGTGCATTATGAGCGGCTACTCGAGGATGGCTTGACTCGCCCCAACGAACCACTCTCACGGTTGGACCCCTTTGGTGCAGATGAGCGTTCGGCTGTGCTGGCGCAGTCGCACGGAGCGCTGTCCGATGTTCCGCGCGCGACGCTCGTAGATGTTCTTCAGGCGGCGGCACGGGCGACACCGGATGCCTTGGCGGTGGTGTCCGATGAGTCGGAACTCACGTACGACGCGCTGCACCGCCGCGCCAACCGTTTCGCGCGGTGGCTCATCGCGCAAGGGGTTGGCGCCGAGGATGTGATCGCTCTCCAGATGTCGACATCGGTCGAGTTCATCGTCGCGATGTTCGCGGTCCTCAAATCGGGTGCCGCGTACATGCCCATCGACCCTGCGCTTCCCGAGGAGCGCATCGAGTATCTGATCACCGATGCGGGGCCCCGGATGGTGTTGGGCGCGCTGGAGTTCCAGGCCGCCGAGGAGGAGGCCGCTGTTCTTGCCGATACCGCGGTTGTCGACACGGATCGGTTGCGTCCGCTGCGCCCTGAGAACGTGGCCTACGTGATTTACACCTCCGGGTCCACCGGACGGCCCAAGGGCGTTGCCGTTGCGCATGCGGCGATCGCCGAGCACGTGGTGTCCTTCACGGCCGACTGGAGCATGACCGCTGAGGATCGGATGCTGCAGTCGACCTCGGTCAGCTTTGATGCCTCGTTGGCCGATATTCTCTGCCCGTTGTCCTTGGGGGCGCAAGTCGTTGTTCCGAAGCCAAATCCATTCTCCGATATCGGGTATGTGATCGATCTGGTCCGGCGTCGAGGCGTGACAGTGCTACACATGGTGCCGTCCCTGCTCAATTCGGTGATGTTGATGCCAGAGGCCCGTGAACTGCGCGGGCTGCGGCACATTCCCGTCGGTGGTGAAGCGCTTCCCGGCGAGGTGGCAGACAAGTTCTCCCAGATGTTCGACGTCGAGCTCAGGAATCACTACGGACCCACCGAGGCCGTGGTGTGTTCGACATACATGCCTGTTGAAGGCCCCCAGGGCAATTCGGTCGTGCCGATAGGCCTTCCGAATCGGAATGTCTACGCCTACGTGTTGGACGAGACGCTCGAGCTGGTGCCTGCCGGCGTTGTCGGTGAGTTGTATCTTGGCGGTGCGCAGCTGGCCCGCGGCTATCGTGGCCGCCCCGTGCTCACCGCGGAGAGATTCGTGGCCGACCCCTTCGGTTCCGGAGGTCGGCTGTACCGCACCGGTGATCTGGTGCGCCGAAATGTCTCCGGTCAGCTCGAGTTTGTCGGCCGAGCCGACGAGCAGGTCAAGGTCCGCGGATTCCGCATTGAGCTCGGTGAGGTAGAAGGGGTTATCGGTGCCGATCCGCGAGTCGGTCGCTGTGTGGTCACCGTGGTGGAGGACGCGCAGGTGGGTCCTATGTTGGCCGCCTACGTCGTGCCCGCTGCCGATGGGTCCAGCGCGGAGATCGATCTGGACGAATTGCGCGCTCGGGCTAAGGAAATGCTGCCGGCGTACATGGTGCCCAGCGCATTCACGGTCATTCCCGAGATTCCGCTGACTACCAGCGGCAAGCTGGATAAGCGAGCACTACCCGCCCCAGACGCAATGGCGGAGAGGGCATTTCTGGCCCCGGCTACGCCTACCGAACGTCGAGTGTGCGCGATCTTCTCCAACTTGTTCGCGCGTGCCGCGGTCAGTGTCGATGATTCGTTCTTCGAGCTGGGTGGCCACTCGCTACTGGCCGCGCGCCTCGTCGCCCAGATCCGTGCGCAGTTCGGCATCGACCTCACGGTGCGCACGGTCTTCGACAGTCCCACCCCGGCGGGCCTCGCCGAGCAGCTCGTCGCGTACTTCCGCGAGGAGTTCGAGATCGAGCTCGACGAGCTGGACCTCGATGACTCCGACGATATGGAGGTTGCCCCCCAGGACGGTCGCCCGGATCTCGTCGAAGCCGCGCGTCCGGAGCGTCTCCCACTGTCCTCATCCCAGCTGTCTATGTGGTTCGAGTGCCAGATGGAGGGTGTTACCGATATCGGCAACATGTGGCTGGCGTTGCGCTTCGTCGGTCCCTTGCAGACACCCGCGTTGATCGCGGCCCTCAACGACTTGGTCGCTCGTCACGAGACGTTGCGCACCAACTTTGCGATCCATGAGGGAGGGCCGTACCAGATCGTGCGTCCGTCGCGGGAGCTGTCGGTTCCGATCATCCGGACCGATCCGGAGAATCTTGCGGACACCCTCGCGGAACTGCGACACCATATATTCGGGCTGGAATCGGAGTCGCTGTTCCGTCCTTCCATCGTAGAACTGAGTGCTGAGGAGCACGTGCTGGCCCTGGCCGTTCATCACCTGGTGGTGGACCATGTCTCGTTCACCGTGATCGTCGACGATCTGGTGGCCGCGTATCGCGCGCGGATCGTGGGGCAGGCACCACAATGGGGTCCGCAACCGGTGCAATACGCGGACTATGTCTTGTGGCAGCGCGATGCGTACGGCTCCGGTAGCGAGTTCGGGCAGGCGGAGATCGCCTACTGGCGTGAGCTGTTGGCCGGGGTTCCCATCGAGATTGCGGTGGCACACGATCGTGCTCGGCCGCAGGTCCTCGGAAAGCGTGGTGAGGTAGACAGATTCACCGTGCCGCCCGAACGCAGGCAGGCGCTGACTCGGATGGCCGAACAGCATGGTGTCACCGAATTCATGGTCTACCAAGGGGCACTGGCCGCCCTTCTGCATTGTCTCGGCGGAGGCACGGACATCGTGATCGGTAGCCCGGTTGCCGCCCGGGTACATCCACATGTTGCGAATCTTGTTGGGCTGTTTGCCAATATGGTGGTGCTCCGTAACGATTTGTCTGAGGACCCGACACTGCGCGAGGTGTTGAAGCGGAGCCGCGACGCCACGCTCAACGCGCATGCACACCAGGAACTGCCTATTGAAAAACTGGTGGAAGCCATCAACCCGCCGCGTTCTCTTTCGTGGAATCCCCTGTTCCAGACCATGGTTAACTTCCGTGGCGCGGATTGGGGTACGGAGGCGCGAGATCTGACCGGCTCCGGCGAGACCTCCTTGGTGCCACTGCCCTTGGAAGTGGATGTCTCCTATCTGGATCTGAACTTCGCGCTGAACGTCACCCCGTCGGGCGGGCTCGACGTGTCGGTGGTGGCCAACGCCGATCTGTACGACGCTGAGACCACACGCCTGATCGCACGCGCTCTGGATGCGGCATTCGATGCGTTCGCGATCGATCAGGACGTACGGGTTTCGGAGCTCGTGCTGCTACCGCAAGACGCCATGGAACGGCTGTTGGCTGCGCCTGCGGCCGCGCACGAACGTATTGCGGCGCCGGTGAATGAGGGGTCCGAGGAGACCAAACTCGCGCTGATCGGCATCCTGGAGGAGCTGCTGGAGATCAGCGACATAGATCCCGAGGACAACTTCTTTGCTCTTGGCGGCGACAGCGTCATCTCCATCCAATGGTCGACCCGCGCCGCCGAGCGAGGGCTGGCGATGACTCCGCAAATGGTGTTCGAATGTGCGACGATCGCGCAGCTGGCGGGTGCCGTCGATTCCGCTGACCAAGTTGTGAGAGAAGAGAATTCGGGTATCAACAGTTCAACAGAGTCCAGCGCTCCGATGAGTGCTTCGGGTCTGAGTGCCGAGGCGCTCGCTGAGCTCACCGCATCGTGGCAGGCGCAGCCGTGACGGGAACCGAACAACAGCCCCAGATTGAGGACGTACTGGCACTGAGCCCCTTGCAGGAGGGCTTCTTTGCGTTGTCCCAGCTGGCCGAGGAGAGCGTCGATCTGTACAGCATGCAGTTCGTCGCCGATGTCGACGGCGGGCTCGATGTCGATCTGCTGCACCGCAGCGCTCAGGCACTCCTGACGCGGCATCCGAATCTGCGCGCCGCCTTTTGGGACCGCGGGCTGCCCAAACCTGTGCAGATCGTGCCTACCCACGCGGACATTCCGTGGGAGGAACGTGAGGCACAGCCAACGGAATTCGACGATATCGCGCTAAGTGAGCGGCGCCGCCCGTTCGATCTGGGCAGGGGGCCGGCGATCCGTATCGTTTTGCTCACCGTCCCCGGTCATTCACGGCATCGCATGATCGTGACCACCCACCACATCCTCATGGACGGCTGGGCGATCGCTGTCTTCTTTAGTGAGCTTCTGGCGGCCTATCAGGCAGATGGGTCTGTCGATGGCTTACCGGCGGTGCGGCCCTACCGCGACTACATCGCATGGCTCAACGCGCAGGACACTGCCGCGGCGACCGAGCGATGGACGCGCTACCTGAGCACCGTGTCCGGGCCGCTCATGCTTGCCGACGGCGTTATCGCCGCGCACGACAGTGCGCCGCAGAAGTCGCAATTCCTTTTGACCCCAGAGGAAACCGCACGGCTTCGCCAGTGGGCGGCCGTGAATGGGCTCACCCTCAACACCGTAACGGCGTTCGCGTGGGCGCTCGTGCTCGGCAGGCTGACCGATCGCACGGATGTGGTGTTCGGCACGATTGTGTCCGGGCGGCCCAAGGAGCTACCGGATGTCGAGCGGATGGTCGGACTCTTCATCAATTCGGTGCCGATGGTGCATCACATCGATTACTCGACTTCGGTGGTCGAGCAGTGCGCACAGTTGCAGCGCGAAGCGGCTGCGATGCGCGATATTGGGTATCTGAGCCTGTCTGCGCTGCAACGGGCGGAGGGCAGCGCCGCGTTGTTCGACACCCTGTTCGTCTTCGAGAACGCCCCGATTGGCGATGCGGCCCAGGCCGTCGAGATGGCGGACGGCGCCCGCTTCCGTCCGGTTGAGATGGAAAGCCTGGCTCACTATCCGTTGACCGTGGTGTCGCATATGCACGGGGACTCGCTGCTGGTGCTCATTGAGGCAATTCCGGAAGCGATACCCCATGTTTCGGGGGCCAGCATCGGCGAGCGCCTCGTCTCGGTGCTATGTCAGCTGCCGGAAATCGGTGATCGGACACCGGATGCGCTCGACGTATTGACTGCGCGTGAGCGCGCCGAGATTGTCGTCACGCCCTCGTCGGCCGACCCATGGGCCGATTCGGTGTGGGAGCTGTTCGCGGCACAGGCGGCCGAGAACCCCGATGGTGTTGCGCTCACGGTGCAGTCGAAGGGAGCCGACAAGCGTTACACGTACGCGCAGTTGCATGCCGAGGCGAGTCGGTTGGCGGCCGAGCTGAGTGACCGCGATATCGGCTCAGAAAGCACTGTGGCGCTGGCACTTCCACGTTCCTCCGATGCGGTCGTGGCCATTCTCGCGGTACTGGCCGCTGGTGCGGCCTACGTTCCGGTGGACATCGGATTACCTGCGGCGCGCATCGAATCGATTCTGCGCCAATCTGATCCGAAACTGGTCATCACCACTACCGAGCATGGCGATGTCGCCGGAGCGCAGTACCCGGTCATGGTTCTCGACGACCCCGCGACCGTCGAGCGGATTTCACGCCGATCGGCGGAGATCATCACTATCGGCAGGCACCAGGAGCAGAGCGCCTACCTCATCTTTACTTCCGGCTCGACCGGTGAGCCCAAGGGTGTCGTCAGTACACACGGTGCGCTGATGAGTTACTTTGCCGACCACCGTGATCGGGTGTACCGACCGGCGACTACGCGGCTCGGGCGCAAACTTCGGATTGCCCATGCCTGGTCGTTGAGTTTCGATGCCTCGTGGCAGCCGATGATCGGTCTGCTGGATGGGCACACCGTGCATCTGTTCGACGCCGAGGCCATGCGGGACGCGCACCGGCTGGTGCAGGGCATGGCCGAGCACGAGATCGACATGATCGACACCACGCCGTCGATGCTGGCCCAGTTGACGGTCGCGGGGCTGCTCGATCGGGAACTTCCCGTCTTGGCACTGGGTGGCGAGGCCATCGAGACAGCTTTGTGGAACCGGCTGCGTTCGTTGAGCGGCACCGCCGTCTACAACTGCTACGGTCCCACCGAGACGACGGTTGAAGCCGTTGTGGCACCGGTAAAGGACTATTCGGAGCCCACCATCGGCACACCCAATCAGGGCATGGCCGGGTACGTTCTGGATTCGCGGCTGCGGCCGGTGCCGGACGGTGCCGTGGGCGAGCTGTATCTCGCCGGTGCCCAATTGGCCCGCGGATACGCGGGTAAGCCAGCGGTGACCGCGGGCGCCTTCGTCGCCGATCCGCAGCGACCGGGTCAGCGCATGTACCGGACCGGCGACTTGGTGCGCCGTCTGCCACACGGAGGTTTCGCGTATCTGGGCCGGGCCGATTCCCAGGTGAAGATCCGCGGCTACCGGGTCGAGGTCGGCGAGATCGAATCTGCGCTGCGGCTACAACCGGGTGTGCAGACCGCCGCGGTGACCGTGGTGCGCCGCGCAGGCGGCGCGACTCTCGTGGGGTTTGTTGTTTCCCATTGGGAAATGGCCGAATTCGATACCACCAGAACTCTGATGAGTCTGGCCGCTCGGCTGCCGTCGTACATGATGCCGTCGCGTCTGGTCGTGCTTGAGCGGCTGCCTGTCACGGTGAATGGCAAGCTGGATGGCGATGTGCTGGAGCGGCTTGCGCTGGACGCCCTGTCTGGAGGCGCCGGCGCCGAGGGAGTGGCGACACTACCCGCCACCACCACCGAATGTGCCCTGTGCGAATGCTGTGCCGACCTGTTCGACGGAACCGCTCCAGGCATTGACGACGACTTCTTTTCCCTCGGAGTGGACAGCATTGTCGCGATTTCGTTGGTGAACAAGGCGCGCAAGCGCGACCTGGTGATTACCCCGCGCATGGTCCTGGCCGCGCCCACCATCCGGCAGCTCGCGGCCCTCATCGACGAACGAGCCGACCGGGTTAATCGGTCCGAAAACCTCGATTCCCTAGCCGGAGAAGCGGACTACGGCGAGGTTCCACCACTACCGGTGGTGTCGTGGATGTACGAAAGCGAAACCTACCGCCGGCTGTCGTTGTCGGTGCTTGTCCGGCTGCCAGAGAGTATCGATGGCCCACGGATCGAGCAGATGCTCCAGCTGCTTCTCGATGGATTTGCCATGCTGCGGTCGACGCTGGTGGACACCCCCGACGGGCCTTGGGTCGTCACCCGCGAACCCGGGGTGGTGCGCGCCGAAAGTGTGCTCGGCCGGGTGGAACTGCCGTCGGGAGAGGGCACTCACGCCGCGATCACCACTGCGGCACGGGAGGCATTTGACGCCCTGGACCCGCGGTCGGGAGCCATGATGCGGGCAACGTGGCTCGTGGACGCCGAGGCGGGCGACGCCCTGCTGCTGACCGTCCACCATCTGGCGATGGACGTGGTGTCCTGGCACATCGTGTTGGGCTACCTCGCAGATGCGTGGCACGCGGTCGAATCCGGCGGAGTGCCCAAGGCGCCCATGGAATTCACCTCGTATCGGCGCTGGAGCCAGCTGATGCAGCAGAGGGTCTCCAGCGAGGACGTTTCGGGTCAGCGGGACTACTGGGCCACGGAAGTCTCGGGTGCGGACCCAGAGCTCGGGTCACGGCACGCCGACCCGGCCCACGACACCTGGGGGACCTTGCAGACCACTGCGATACCGACACCGGTCGATATCACCGCTCGTCTGCTGGCCTCGCTGAACAAACCCGAAGGTGTCTACGGATTCCTGCTAGCGGCGCTGGCGGTCACGGTGGCCAGCTGGCGGGTGGAGCGCGGACAGGACCCGGCCGCGGGAACACTGGTCTCGTTGGAGGGGCATGGCAGGGCCGACGAGGAGCTCGACACCGACACCAGCGGCACCGTCGGCTGGTTCACCACCGTCTATCCGGTACGGGTGGGAGCTGGTGAGGTCGCCATAGACGTCGATCAAGCGGAGAACGACAGCGAAGCGGCCAGGCGGCTATTGGATGTGATTGCCGCGCACCTCAGCGAGATTCCACATCAGGGACTGGATTACGGTTTGCTTCGCTATACGCAGCGCAACCTGGAGTTGGCTTCGGCACGAGACCCGCAGATCCAGTTCAACTACGTGGGTCGAATGGATATCAGCGGTATCGACGATCGGCCGTGGTCACTCATCACGGACTCTCGAAGTCTCGCTGTGCCTCCGGATTCCGAACCTGATCTGCCGCTGCGATTTGCCATCAACATCGGTTCGGCGGTGATGACGACCGCCGAAGGACCGCAGTTGGTCACCAATTGGCAGTGGAGCTCAAACCTTTTCACCTCGGCAGATGCCGACCAGCTGGCGCGGCTGTGGCAACGGAGCGTTGCCGCGCTGGCTCAGGCACTCGACGTATAGCGACAGGAAGACAGCACGGATGGAATCAATCAGCAGGGACGAGATCAAGGCCACCGTCGCCGACCTCATTGGGCTTGCTCCCCAGGAGATCTCGGACGTGGATGACCTCATCACGCTCGGGCTGGACTCGATCCGCATGATGACGCTGGCCGGCGGATGGCGTAAGCGGGGGAGCCGCATCACCTTTGCGCAGCTCGCCGCCGAGCCGTCGGTGGAGTCCTGGCATGCGCTGTTGGGAGACGGCGCGGAACCGGTCTCGGACGTCCGTGACGACACCGCGGCCGACGGCACCCCGGAAGACGCGGAAGACACCGCGGAGGATGCGCCGTTCCCGCTAGCCACGATGCAGCACGCCTATTGGATCGGTCGTTCGGAGGATCAGGAGCTCGGTGGCGTCGCGGCGCACCTGTACGTCGAGTTCGATGGTGGAGTAATCGATCCTGAGCGGCTACGGCTGGCTGTCGATCGGCTCGTGGCGGCACATCCCATGCTGCGCACCAGGTTTCTGCCCGACGGCACCCAACAGGCCTTGTCCTTCCCGGGGCGCGATGTGTTCAGCGTGGTGGACCTGCGTGGACGTGCGGATGAGGAGATCGAGGCGGCACTGACCGAGCTCCGTGAGCGTAAGACGCATCAGCGCCTGGCGATCGAGGACGGTCAGGTGCTCGACGTGACGCTGACCTTGCGCGACGAGACGAGTAGCCGGCTGCATCTGGACGTGGACATGTTGGCCGGGGATGCGATGAGCTACCGGGTGTTGGTGTCCGATCTGGCTGCGCTGTATCACGGTGCCGCGCAACCGGAGTTGGGATACACCTACCGGCGGTATCGCACCGAGCAGCGCGGTGATGAGTCGGCGCGTGAACGTGACCGTCAATGGTGGAGCGAGCGGCTGGACGACCTGCCGGGTGCGCCGGAGCTGCCCACCGTGCCGGTGAGTGAACGATCCGAGCCACACCGCACGGTCCGATACGACTACTGGCTTGAACCGCAGGCCAAGCAGCAGCTGCTGGCTGCCGCACATCAGCGCGGAATCACCCCCGCGATGGCGATGGCCGCGGTCTTCGCCGAAACCATCGGAGGGTGGTCCGCGCAAAGCCGCTTCCTGCTGAATGTCCCTCTGTTCCATCGTGAATCGGTGCATCCCGACATCGACCGGGTGATCGGTGATTTCACCTCCTCGATCATGCTCGACGTCGATCTGACCGACCAGATGTCGGTGGCCGACCGAGCCCGCGCCCTGCAACGCAGCATGTACGAGAGCGGGGCGCATTCGGCGTACCCGGGGCTCAATGTGCTCCGTGACCTCGGCAGGCACCGCGGTGAGCCGGTATTGGCGCCGGTTGTGTACACCAGCGCGCTGAATCTGGGGGAGCTGTTCGCTACGTCGGTTATCGAGACCTTTGGCGAACCCGTCTGGATCATTTCCCAAGGGCCACAGGTGCTGTTGGATGCGCAGGTCACTGAGGTACGTGGCGGCCTGCTGCTTAACTGGGACGTGCGTGAGTCGGCCTTCCCGGACGGCATGGTCGACACCATGTTCGCGCGCTACACCGATGCGGTGGCCGCGCTCTGCGCCGGTGACGACGGCTGGAATGCCGATGCGGCCGTGCGGCTTCCGACCTCGCAGGCCGAGGTCAGGCGAACCGTCAATGCGACCGACGGCCCGGTCAGCGGCCGGTGCCTGCATGAAGGCTTTTTCGATTTCGCGAAGACGCACCCCAGCGCATCCGCGGTGGTGTGGGGCCTCGGTGGTGAGGACGGGGTGTGGACGTACGGCGACCTGGCCGCACAGGCCTTGGCCGTGGCCGGTGCGTTGCGCGCAGGTGGCGTTCAGCCCGGCGATGCGGTCGCGGTGCAGCTGCCCAAGGGGCGCGATCAGATTCTTGCCGTGCTCGGTGTGCTTGCCGCAGGGGCGACGTACATCCCCATCGGGTTTGATCAGCCCGCCCGTCGCCGGGCCAGCATCCTCGAAACCGGTGGTGTTGCGATGGCGATAACCGCGCCGGGCGCTGATATTCCGGTGCCGTCGGTATCCATCGATACCGCCCGGCACCACAGTGAGCCGTTGGCTTCACCGGTCATTCCCTCGACCGATGCGATCGCTTACGTCATTTTCACGTCGGGCTCGACCGGCACGCCCAAGGGTGTGGACGTCCTTCATCGCGGGGCGATGAACACCATTGATGCGGTCAATGGATGGTTCGATGTCGGGCCGACCGACAGGGTGCTGGCGCTTTCGGCGCTGGAGTTCGACGCATCCGTGTATGACATCTTCGGTATGTTCGCGGTGGGCGGATCGCTGGTGGCGGTCGACGTCGCGCAACGCGCCGAGGCCACCACATGGGTGGATCTGCTACGGCACCACAAGGTTTCGATCCTCAACTGTGTGCCGAGCATGCTGGACATGATCCTGGAGATTGGCGGCAACGGCCTAGGTGAATCGCTGCGGGCGGTCACCCTGGGCGGCGACTGGGTGGGCGCTGACCTGGCGACCCGTCTGGCAGCGCAGGTCCCGGGCTGCAGGTTCTCCGGCTTGGGCGGGGCCACCGAGACATCCATTCACAACACCATCTGTGAGGTGGTGGGAGATCCGCCCGCACACTGGGCGACGGTGCCATTCGGTGTGCCGCTGCGCAATGTCCGATGCCGGGTGGTGTCACCCGCGGGTCGTGACTGCCCGGACTGGGTGCCCGGTGAATTCTGGGTGGGCGGTGCCAATGTCGCGGCCGGATACCGCAATGACCCCGAACGCACCGCGCAGCGATTCGTCGAGTACGACGGACTGCGCTGGTATCGGACGGGAGACATGGCCAGGTACTGGCCGAACGGAACCATTGAATTCCTGGGTCGCGCGGATCATCAGGTGCAGATCCGCGGTTATCGCGTCGAGCTGGGCGAAGTGGAAAGCGCGTTGCGGCTGGTGCCCGGCGTACGCCATGCCGTCGCCGCCATCGTCGGCGGTGATGCGCCGATCCTGGTTGCCGCGGTATCGGGTACTCCGGATCCGTCGGCAGACTATGCAGTACTGCTCGGCGATGTCGTGCCGAGTTACATGGTTCCGGCCCGTGTGGAGCTCCTCGATCAGATGCCGTTGACCCCCAACGGAAAGATCGATCGGGCGGCGGTGACCGCGCTGCTCGATGAGGTGGCCGCCACCGGCACCGACTCGGCTCCCCGGGATGATCTGGACACAGCACTCGCCGATCTGATGGCAGGTGTGCTGGGCGTGGAATCCATTGGGGTGTATGACGATTTCTTCGCTCAGGGCGGCGACTCGGTGCTCGCCACGACGGTCATCGCGCGCGTGCGCGACTGGCTGTCGGTCGAGCACGCATTGGTCGGCGATCTCTTTGCCACTCGTACCGTCGCCGGCCTTGCCGACAGGCTCAAGCAGCGCGAGATCGAACTCGGCACGCCGGATCGCCTGGCCGTGGTTGCGGGCCACTATCTGGAGATCGCGGCGATGACCGATGAGGATATCCTGGCCGGCACCGCCTGACCGGTCAGGAGATCGCGGGCGTGCCCAGCACCATGCTGCCCACGCTGCACTCTTGCAGCTCCGGAACGGCCGCAGCCGCGGTGAATGCCCCGGTATCACCGAAGCCCTGGGCGCATGCGCCCAGGCCCATGGCGGTTGCGGCTAGGTAGATGGTCTGCATGAGAACACCGACGTGCTTGAGGATGGCCGAGTAGGCGACCTGTTCGTAAGTCCACATCACCCGGCCGGCGCGCGCGCCCATCACCAGCAGCACCTGCGGTTCTGCGCCGCCCTCGAGGGTCGCGGAGGTCGATTTCAGCAGCTGCTTCACTGGGGTGGAGCCGGCATCGGCCACCGGTCGCAGCACGTGCTCGAAGGAGTCGTAGTGGTACATGCCGGGTGCCAGTCCGGCGACATTGCGCACCACCGGATACAGCTCGAGCTCGTACACGCTGCCACCCGAGGGATACGGGCGCGACAGCAGTTCTTCGCCTTCGCTTTCGGAGCGGGCGCCACGGGTACGGGCCGTGCGATACAGGAGCTCGGAAAGCTGTTCGATGGTGATGGGATTGGCATCATCGAAGGCGCGCACCGAGATCCGGTCCTCGATGACCGTGGTGAGGCTGGGGTCTTGCGCACGCAGAGCCGCCAGATCCGGCGCGGGCAGCGCGACCGGGCTTCCCGGATAGGCGGGTTTGCGCGCTGCAGGCTGCGGGAACTTGCCTTTGGCCCATTTCGTAGGACCGAAGTGGTCCCAGGTGATGGTGCGTTCGCCCAGGGTGCTGCGTCGGTGGAACCACAGGTCCGCTGCGCTCCAGCTGACCGAGGTGAACTCGTGGTTTTCCTCATCGCTGTTGGAGACAACGAATCCGCCCCAGCGCAGATCGGCCAGGAACCGCTCGATGAGATCCTCGCCTAGGTTGGCGATAGCGTGTTCTGGGCCATCGAGCAGGGGGAGCAGGCGCAGATCCTGGATGCGGATATCGCACCAGCTCCTCGGATTCTCCAACACGTATCCGCGTGAATCGCGATGCAGTACGGAGAATTTCGACAGATGGATACCCGACGGTGCGGCATCTGTGGGTTGGGGGCCGGGGACGCCGAAGCACTCGACGGCATAGAGGTCGTGTCTGTCGTCACGGACCGCCAGCGACAGCCATCCACCTTCGAGTAGCCGCGTGATGAGTGCCTCGATGGCGTCGCTATCGGAATCGGTTTTCAGTTCCGCGAGCGTCGCGGGACCGCTGTTGAGAGTCTTCAGTACGCGCCGCTGTTGCTGCGAAAGCCCGGTGAGTTTTTCGTTGCGCGGTGGGTTCAGGAGTATCCCGCCCGCCGCTGTGACGAGGCACGTTGCGCCCTCGCGTAGGGCGAACCGGGTCCCAGCAGGGTAGGTGAGAGCAGGCAACGGAAGCCTTCCGGGACGTGTACCGACGCCGAATGCGTAGGCGTTTCACCGACGATCATAAGGAACCCCGGTAAGGTATCCCTAACTCGGGCTCTCTTTGCTGGACGGGTGGATAGCTGCCAGCCGTTTGGATGCATGAGTTATCTGCACCGCGGATTAATGTGCGACCCGACAGACGAGTACGAGCGGCCGCCCGGTTGATGGTGCTGGATGAAGCCGAATGTGCTCAGTACGCTGAGCATCCAGCGAATGTCCGAACGATGAGGAGTGCTCGATGAGCTTCGGCGATTTCCAACTCCAGTTCTATGCGGCGGGTGCACTCGGCAAGGTGTCAACACTTCCTTTCACCTTTGCCGAACTGGAGAGCCGCGCGGAGCAGACGCTGGGCGAGGGAATCTTCGGCTACGTGCGTGGTGGCGCCGGTGATGAGCACACCCAGGACACCAATGCCACCGCACTGCGCCGCTACGGGCTGGTGCCCCGGATGTTGCGAGATCGCACGGACAGAGACATGTCGACCTCATTTCTGGGACGCGAGCTCACCAGTCCGCTATTCATCTGCCCGGTTGGCGTGCTGGGCGCGGTCCGTGACCGTGGTGATCTGCTCACGGCTGCCGCCGCCCGTGAGCTAGATGTGCCCGCCATGTACTCAACGCTCTCTTCGGCCACTCTCGAGGAGGTCTCCGCCGAGCGTGGTGATTCATACGGAATCTTCCAGCTGTATCCGTCATCGGATGCCGAGCTGACCGACAACTTCATCCGGCGTGCCGAGGCGGCGGGGTATGACGCGCTCGCGGTGACCCTGGATACCGGCACGCTGGGATGGCGCCCCCGTGACCTCAAACACGGTTACCTGCCAATGCTGCACGGGCACTGCCTGGCGAACTACACCTCCGACCCTCGATTCCTCGAGATCGCGGGGGTGCGTTCCGCCGCGGAACTGGCCCCGATGCACGCGGGTCTGGTGTGGGCGTCGCTGTTCAGCCATCCGGGGCTTACGTGGGCGGACATCGATCGCTATCGCGAGCTGACCAAACTCCCGATCATCCTCAAGGGCATCTGCGACGTCGACGACGTTCGGCAGGCAGTGGATCGTGGTATCGATGCCATTGCCTACTCCAATCACGGTGGACGGCAAGCGAATGGCGGCATTCCAGCCATCGACGGTCTGGCCGCGGCCGTTCAGGCGGCCGGCTCGGTGCCGGTGACTTTCGACTCCGGGGTCCGCGACGGCATCGACGTTTTGCGTGCGGTAGCCCTTGGCGCCAGCCTGGTGGGGATCGCCCGGCCGTACGTGTACGGGCTGGCGCTGGACGGAACCGACGGCGTCAAACACGTCATCCAGTCATTGCTGGCCGAAGCCGACCTGACCATGGCCGTGAACTGCTATCTTTCGCTCGACGAGTTGGCGGTGCAGCGGCTTTCCTGATGCGCGGCAACTGAATGGGGGTGTCGTGATTCAGCAGTGGCCTCAAGGGCCCATCCCGTATCCGGGTTATACGACGCCCTTGCCCAGGACGAGGCGATGGGCGACGGTGGCGATCATCGCCTCCGGGCTGATCACCGCGATTGCACTGTCCGGGTGCGGGTTTCTGGGGTGGAAACTGGTGGCCGATGGTCGGGAGGTTCCCGATGCCTCGGGAGAATGGCATGTCCAACTGAGCCGAGTTCAAGAGGCGCACAAGGCTGGCCAGCAAGCGCAGGAAGCGTCCACCGCGTTCGCACTGCTGATGATCAATACGGACTACCGCGATGTCGATAGAAACACGTCGGAGATACTTGACAAGTCGACCGGTGCGTTCAAAGAGAAGTACACGAAGTCCAGCGCTCAATTGCGCCAGATTCTGGTCGACAACAAGGCGAAGTCCAGCGGCAAGGTGATCGATTCCGCGATTCACACGGAGTCGGTCGACAAGGTCATCATGCTGCTCTTCGTCGATCAGTCCGTGGCCAACGTCGCGGTACCCGACTCACGTGTTGATCGAAGCCGGGTGCGAATGACCATGGAGAAGGTCGACGGTCGTTGGCTGGCAAGCGATGTCGAGCTGATATGACCGGTTATCCCGCGCCGCCTGGTGGCCAGCTGCGAATTGTCCTCGCCAGCTTGATGGTTGGCGTTGCCGTTGTCGCACTGTGTGCCTGCGGATTTCTGGCGTGGAAGCAGCTTCATGACGGTCCGATTCTGGCTGCGCAGCGGGAGAAGGCTGCGCAGGAACACGATGAGTTCAATCGTGACCGTCAGATCGGAGAATTCAGGGAGCAGGCGCGCGATGCAGCCGAGCCGCTAACTGTCATCTTGACCTCGGTCGATTCGGGCAACGTCGACGAGAACTTCGCCCAGATCCTGGAGCGCTGCACGGGCGAGCTCAAAGACGAGTTCGCGAAGGGCTCAGTGCAACTGCGACAGCTGTTGATCGACAACAAGGCCAGCGCGGCCGGCAAGGTAGTCGCCTCGGCGGTGCAATCAGATACCGCCGACAAACCCGAGAAGAGCGTCGTGATCCTGCTCGCGGTGGATCAGTCCATTGCCAATTCTGTTAGGCCCGACCCAAGGATCGACAGGAGCCGGATGAAAATGACCATGGAGCTGGTGAACGGTCGCTGGCTTGCGAGCAAGCTCGAATACATCTAGGGATTACCCCCCGAATCGGGGTCCGCGCCGTCGCAGGTAACGCTCGAACTCGGCGGCCAAGGCATCGCCGTCGATCTTGCTGAGAATCTCTGTGGTGTCCACCTCGGCGTCGCCGCGCTCCTCGAGCGACTGCACGTACTCGGCGATCTCCTCGTCCTCAGTGGTCATCTCGGAGACCGCCTGCTCCCACTCCTCGGCCTGCTCCGGCAGATCTCCGAGCGGTACCTCGACGTCGAGCACGTCCTCGACGCGCTGCAGCAGGGCGACCGTTGCCTTCGGATTGGGGGGTTGGGATACGTAGTGCGGTACCGCAGCCCAGAACGCGACGGCCGGTATGCCGGCGTTCACGCAGGCGTCCTGGAATACTCCGGCGATGCCGGTCGGACCCTCGTATCGGGTCTCCTCCAGGCCAAAGAACTTGGCCGCATCGGGTGAGTAGGCGGTGCCGCTCACGGGCACGGGCCGGGTGTGCGGCGTGTCGGCCAACAGGGCGCCCAGGATCACCACGGTCGATACGTTGAGACGGTCCGCGATGGCCAGCAAGCGGTTGCAGAAGGTGCGCCAGCGCATATTCGGCTCGGCGCCGTGCATCAGAACCACATCGCGTTCTGAGCCGGGCGGTGAGCAGTAGGAGATGTGCATCCCGGGCCACTCCAGCTCGCGGGTGACGCCCTCGACCAGCCGCACGATGGGACGATTGACCTGGTAGTCGTAGTAGTCCTCATCGTCGATGGTCATTAACGGGGTGGCCTGCCAGGTGGTGTCCAGATGCTCCAACGCGGCGCTGGCCGCATCGCCGGCGTCATTCCAGCCCTCGAATGCGGCAACCACTACCGGGTCGCGCAGCACGGGTAGGCCGTTCTGGGCGGTATCCGACGCGGTCACGGTGCCAGCGTAAGCCCTGCGTGACGGGGATGAGCCGCGGCAGGCGGAGAATGGATTGGATAGCCGGCTCACATTGTTGATATGACCGCCCCTGGTAGAAACCTGCACGACAATTGGGCGTTCGCACGACTGTTGAGCGACGACGTAGACTTCATCTGGTCGAGAGGCGTTGCAACGGTTCCGGATCACAGCCCGTGACCGCCACGCTCGGCAGAGTTAAGGACGCCTTCCGTTCTGGAAGGATGCACGTGACCAATCTGCAGCCGAATATCCGGCCCGACTGCACGGACGCGCTGACCACTGCTCTCGAACAGCGGATCCTGGTGATCGACGGTGCGATGGGCACGGCAATCCAGCGCGACAGGCCTGACGAGGCGGGATACCGCGGCGTACGGTTCGCCGATTGGCCGAGCGACCTCGTCGGCAACAACGATCTGCTCACTCTGACGCAGCCGCACATCATCGAGGGCATCCACCGTGAGTACCTCGAGGCAGGTGCGGACATCCTCGAGACCAACACATTCAACGCGAACGCGGTGTCGCTCGCCGACTACGGCATGGAAGAGCTGGGCTACGAGCTGAACTACGCCGGTGCCGCGCTGGCTCGGGCGGCCGCCGACGATTACAGCACCCCTGCGAAGCCCCGGTATGTCGCCGGGGCGCTGGGGCCGACCACCCGGACCGCTTCGATTTCGCCGGACGTCAACGATCCCGCAGCCCGCAACGTCTCCTACGACCAGCTGGTCGCTGCCTACCTAGAAGCGGCCAATGGCCTGGTCGACGGTGGTGCCGACGTCATCCTCGTGGAGACCATCTTCGACTCGCTGAACGCCAAAGCGGCGGTGTTCGCCGTAGAGACGCTGTTTGAGCAGCGCGGGCGGCGCTGGCCGATCATCATCTCGGGCACCATCACCGACGCGTCCGGACGGACGTTGTCCGGCCAGGTCACCGAGGCATTCTGGAACGCGATTCGGCACGCCAAGCCCATCGCGGTGGGCCTCAACTGTGCGCTGGGCGCCCCGGAGATGCGGCCCTATATCGCCGAGATGTCGCGCATTGCCGACACTTTCGTCTCCTGCTATCCGAACGCAGGTCTGCCCAATGCCTTCGGCGAGTACGACGAGTCCCCTGAGCGCCAGGCCGGCTACCTTGCCGAGTTCGCCGAGGCAGGCCTGGTCAACCTGGTCGGTGGATGCTGCGGGACCGCGCCCGCACACATCGCGGAGATCGCCAAGGTTGTCGAGGGCATGGCACCCAGGCAGATGCCGCACCTGCCGGTGGCGACTCGCCTCTCCGGGCTGGAGCCCCTCAACATCACCGACGACTCGCTGTTCGTCAACATCGGTGAGCGCACCAACATCACCGGTTCGGCCCGGTTCCGCAACCTGATCAAGGCTGAGGACTACGACACCGCACTGTCGGTCGCGCTACAGCAGGTTGAGGTCGGTGCCCAGGTCATCGACATCAACATGGACGAGGGCATGATCGACGGCGTCGCCGCGATGGACCGATTCACCAAGCTGATCGCGGCCGAACCCGATATCAGCCGCGTCCCGGTGATGATCGATTCCTCCAAGTGGGAGGTCATCGAGGCGGGCCTGAAGAACGTGCAGGGCAAGCCGATCGTCAACTCGATCTCCATGAAGGAGGGCGAGGAGAAGTTCATCCGCGAAGCGCAGCTGTGCCGCAAGTACGGTGCTGCTGTCGTGGTGATGGCCTTTGACGAAAAGGGTCAGGCCGACAACCTGGAGCGTCGTAAGGAGATCTGCGGGCGCGCCTACCGGATCCTGACCGAAGAGGTCGGCTTCCCGGCAGAGGACATCATCTTCGATCCGAACTGCTTCGCGCTGGCGACCGGTATCGAGGAGCACGCGACGTACGGGATCGACTTCATCGAGGCCTGCGCCTGGATCAAGGAGAACCTGCCCGGAGTGCATATCTCCGGCGGTATCTCGAACGTGTCGTTCTCGTTCCGTGGAAACAACCCCGTCCGCGAGGCCATCCACGCGGTGTTCCTGTTCCACGCCATCAAGGCCGGCCTGGATATGGGCATCGTCAACGCCGGCGCGCTGGTGCCCTACGACTCGATCGACTCCGAGCTGCGAGACCGCATAGAGGACGTCGTCCTGAACCGTCGCGAGGACGCGGCCGAACGGCTCCTGGAGATCGCCGAACGGTTCAACAGCAAGGGGGAGGAGACCGGTCCCTCGGTTGTTCAAGAGTGGCGCAGTCTTCCTGTACGCGAACGGATTACGCACGCCCTGGTCAAGGGAATCGACGCCCATGTCGACGACGACACTGAGGAGCTGCGCGCCGAGATCGCTGACGCGGGCGGCCGCCCGATCGAGGTGATCGAGGGTCCACTGATGGACGGCATGAACGTCGTCGGTGACCTCTTCGGTGCCGGCAAGATGTTCCTGCCCCAGGTGGTGAAGTCGGCCCGGGTGATGAAGAAGGCCGTCGCGTACCTGCTGCCGTTCATCGAGAAGGAAAAGCAAGAGTCCGGCGCCACCGCATCCAAGGACACCAACGGCACCATCATCATGGCGACCGTCAAGGGCGACGTCCACGACATCGGCAAGAACATCGTCGGGGTCGTCTTGCAGTGCAACAACTTCGAAGTGATCGACCTCGGTGTGATGGTGCCTGCCCAGAAGATCCTGGACGCGGCCAAGGAGCACGACGCCGACATCATCGGGCTGTCCGGGCTGATCACCCCGTCGCTGGACGAGATGGCCAACTTCGCCGTCGAGATGGAACGCGAAGGGCTTCAGATCCCGCTGCTGATCGGCGGCGCGACCACCTCGCGCGCCCACACAGCGGTGAAGATTTCGCCGCGTCGCAAGGGCCCGGTGGTCTGGGTCAAGGACGCGTCCCGCTCGGTGCCGGTCGCCGCCGCACTCCTCGATGACAAGCAGCGGCCAGGACTACTGGAGGCCACCGAGAAGGACTACGCGTCGCTTCGTGAACGGCATGCGCAGAAGAACGAGCGGCCGACGCTGACACTGGAGAAGGCCCGAGCCAACCGGACACCTGTCGAGTGGGACGGATACACGCCGCCCGTGCCCGCCCAGGGCATCGGCGTGCGGGAGTTTCTGGACTACGACCTCGCCGAGTTGCGGGAGTACATCGACTGGCAGCCGTTCTTCAATGCCTGGGAGATGAAGGGCCGGTTCCCTGACATCCTCAACAACCCGGCCACCGGTGAGGCCGCGCGCAAGCTGTATGACGACGCCCAGCAGATGCTCGACACCCTGATCAAGGAGAAGTGGCTCACGGCCAACGGGGTGATCGGCTTCTTCCCCGCGAACGCGGTCGGCTCGAATATGGAAGACATCGAGGTCTACACCGACGACACCCGCACCGAGGTGCTGAGCACGTTGCACAACCTGCGCCAGCAGGGCGAGCACCGCGAAGGCATCCCGAACCGGAGCCTCGGCGACTACATCGCTCCCAAAGAAACCGGGCATCGGGACTACATCGGCGCCTTCGCAGTCACCACGGGGCTCGGCAGCCACGACAAGATCATGGAGTTCAAGGCGGACCTGGACGACTACAGCGCGATCCTGTTGGAGTCGATCGCCGACCGGCTGGCCGAGGCCTTTGCCGAACGGATGCATCAGCGGGTGCGCAAGGAGTTCTGGGGATTCCAGCCCGACGAGCAGCTGGACAACGAGGCGCTCATCGGCGAGAAGTACCGGGGAATCCGCCCGGCGCCCGGTTACCCGGCCTGCCCGGAGCACACCGAGAAGACGACTCTGTTCGAGCTGATGGATGTCACGAAACGGACCGGCATCGAGCTGACCGAATCGATGGCGATGTGGCCCGGCGCCGCGGTCAGCGGCTGGTACTTCTCGCACCCACAGTCGCAGTACTTCGTGGTCGGGCGGCTGGCCCAGGACCAGGTCGCCGACTACGCCAAGCGCAAGGGCTGGACAATGCAGGAAGCGGAGCGCTGGCTCGGCCCGAACCTCGGCTACAACCCTGAGGACTGAGCACCAGCGTCATGGGCAGCAGGCGACCTCTGACAGAATTGGTCGCATGCGAGCGGTGTTGTGGGACATGGACGGCACGCTCATCGACTCGGAGAAGCTCTGGGATATCTCGATGGCCGAGACGTGCCGCAGGCTCGGCGGCGAGATGACCCCCGAGCTGCGTACCGCATTGCTCGGCGGATCCGCCGAGGCCACCATGAAGATGATGTTCGCGGCGTTTGGGCTGGAGCCGGACCCCGAGCTGATGGCCAGCGAGAACGATTGGCTGCACGAGTACACCGGCGAGCTCTTCGAAACCGATCTCACCTGGTGCGACGGTGCTCAAGACATGCTGGCGCAGCTCGCCGCCGAGCAGGTGCCCATGGCACTAGTGACCAACACCATCCGATCACTCACCAACCAGGCGCTCAAGACCATTGGTACACAGTGGTTTTCCGGAACCGTATGCGGCGACGAGGTGGCGCGCACCAAACCGGCCCCGGACCCGTACTTGCGGGCCGCATCGCTGCTGGGCATAGATCCGGCCGATTGCCTGGCCATCGAGGACTCGGCGACCGGCGCCGCCGCGGCTGAGGCGGCGGGTTGTGTGGTGCTGGTGGTGCCCAACCACGTCGAGGTGCCCGGCACCGATCGGCGCAGGCTTGCCACCACGTTGTCGGGGCTGTCTCCGGAGGACTTGCGGCGTGCCCACGCCGAGGTCCTGACAGCGACTACCTGCAAACCCATGTGACTCGACGGGGCCGGTCGTGACAGAATCGCCACCCGTGAAGACCTTCGAGGAGCTGTTCGTCGAGCTCAGTGACCGCGCTAGAACCCGGCCCGAGGGAAGTGGGACAGTCGCGGCTCTCGATGCGGGTGTGCACACCCTGGGCAAGAAGCTGCTCGAAGAGGCGGGTGAGGTGTGGCTGGCCGCCGAGCACGAGAGTGACGAATCGCTGGCCGAAGAGGTCAGCCAGCTGTTCTATTGGGCGCAGGTGCTGCTGATTGCCCGCGGTCTCACACTCGATGACGTCTACCGGAAGCTCTGACATGACCAATGCGAATGGAGCGTTGCGTGTCGCGGTCCCCAACAAGGGGGCGCTCAGCGAGGCCGCCTCGGAAATTCTTTCCGAGGCAGGCTACCGGCGGCGTGGAGACGCCAAGGACCTCACGGTGCTCGATCCGCAGAACGACGTCGAGTTCTTCTTCCTGAGGCCCAAGGACATAGCAATCTACGTCGGCTCTGGCGAGCTGGATCTTGGTATCACCGGCCGCGACCTGATGATGGACTCCGATGCGCCGGTGACCGAGCGACTCGCGCTGGGATTCGGTGGATCGACCTTCCGTTACGCCGCGCCGGCGGAGCGGGACTGGACGATCTACGACATAGCCGGGAAACGCATCGCCACCGCCTACCCCAACTTGGTCCGAAAGGATCTGGCCACCAAGGGAATCGAGGCCGATGTCATTCGGCTGGACGGCGCTGTCGAGATATCCATCCAGCTCGGTGTGGCCGATGTGATCGCCGATATCGTCGGTACCGGCCGCACCCTGCGCCAGCACGGACTGGTGGCATTCGGTGAGTCGCTGTGCGATTCGGAGGCCGTGCTGATCGAGCGGGAGAACGCCGATCCGGCAACGGAAACGGCTCGCGCACAGCTGACGGCGCGCATCCAGGGCGTGGTGTTCGGCCAGCTGTATCTGATGCTCGACTATGACTGCCCGCGCGCGGTTCTGGACGAGGCACTCAAGGTGACGCCCGGCCTGGAGTCTCCGACGCTGGCCCCGCTGGCCGACGAGAAGTGGGTGGCGGTGCGTGCCTTGGCCCCGCGTAAGGGTGTCAACACCACCATGGATGCGCTCGCCGCTATCGGCGCCAAGGCCATCCTGGCCTCCGAAGTCAGGTTCTTCCGGGCCTAGTTTCCCTGGCTTTCCCCGGATTCCTTCGCGAGTAGCCGCGGCTCGGCCTAGCATGGCCGTATGGCCCTGCACGTCCTCGTCTATAGCGATGACATCACGGTCCGGCGCAAGGTAATTGAGGGAATCGGCACACGGCCGGATTCCGCATTGCCGCCGCTTGAGTTTGTCGAGGTGGCCACCGGGCCCATGGTCATCGAACGCCTCACGGTGTCGGGCTCCCGGCACAGAATCGACCTGGCGATCCTCGACGGTGAAGCGACGCCGTTCGGTGGGATGGGCGTGGCCAAGCAGATCAAGGACGAGATCGATGCACCGCCTCCGATCGTGGTCCTGACCGGACGTCCGCAAGACAGCTGGCTGGCGAGCTGGTCCCGCGCCGAGGGCGTGGTGCCGCGGCCGATCGACCCGATGCGACTGACCGCGACGGTGATCGAGCTGCTTGGTTCGGCCGCCGCGACACACCGCTGACATCAGCCGTCCCAGGCACTTCGGCTCAAGTACTTAATTGCGCAAAACACCGTCAAACGGTGGCATGGAGCAGGCGCCAACCGATAGTGTGTTTGTTAGGTCACATCTGTACTGGTCGGCAGCCCTCGACCACAGACAGCAATGACGCGGCAGCGTTGCCGATCCAGCACAGGGACCCGATCGATCGATTCGGGAGGCTGTTCTGCCATGGATGCATATGTACCGATCTTGGTACTCGGCGCCATTGCGGTGGCCTTTGCCGTTTTCTCCATTGGGATTTCGTCATTCGTCGGTCCGCGCCGGTACAACCGCGCGAAGCTTGAGGCGTATGAATGCGGTATCGAGCCCACCCAGCACTCAATGGGCCGTGATCATCACGGTGCCGCCACCGGCGGACACCGGGTGCCCGTGAAGTACTACCTCACCGCGATGTTGTTCATCATCTTCGATATCGAGATCGTCTTCCTGTATCCGTGGGCCGTCCACTTCGAGGCCCTCGGAGTGTTCGGACTGCTCGCAATGGCCCTGTTCATCGTCAACGTGTCGGTGGCGTACGCCTACGAATGGAGACGCGGTGGCCTGAGCTGGGATTAGCCCCTGTGCATCGGTGGGGCGGCGCGTAAGTCCTTGCAACATCACGAATAAGCACACCTGTCGGGAGAGCCATGGGTCTTGAGGAACAACTGCCTAGCGGATTTCTGCTGAGCACCGTCGAGACGCTGGCGGGGTATGTGCGCAAAGGTTCGTTGTGGCCCGCCACCTTTGGATTGGCCTGTTGTGCCATCGAGATGATGTCGACGGCGGGCCCGCGATTCGACATCGCCCGCTTTGGCATGGAACGGTTCTCGGCGACACCCCGGCAGGCCGACCTCATGATCGTGGCGGGCAGGGTCAGCCAGAAGATGGCCCCGGTGTTGCGGCAGATCTATGACCAGATGGCGGAACCGAAATGGGTGCTCGCCATGGGGGTCTGTGCTTCTTCCGGCGGGATGTTCAACAACTATGCCATCGTCCAGGGTGTCGATCATGTTGTGCCCGTGGATATCTACCTTCCCGGGTGTCCGCCGCGCCCGGAAATGTTGCTGCACGCGATCTTGAAGCTGCACGAGAAGATCGGCCATATGCCGCTCGGGGCCAACCGTGAGGAAGTCATCCGTGAGACCGAAGCGGCGGCCCTCGCCGCCACGCCGACCATCGAGATGAAGGGCCTGCTGCGGTGACGGGCAACGAGCAGAATCCCGGCGAGGTCATCGGGGTGCGGCACGGCCTCTTCGGGGTCCACGGCAGTGGCGACACGTCGGGCTATGGCGGACTGGTTCAGCCAATCTCCTTGCCGGTCAGTTCGGCCCGTCCTTATGGTGGGTACTTCGACCAGGTCGTGGACCGGCTGGAATCTGTGCTCGCGGATCAGGAACACGTCACCTACGAGGATGCCATCGAGGGTGTTGTCGTCTTTCGCGATCAGCTCACGATCCACGTCCGGGCCGAGCATCTGGTGCAGGTCGCCCAGTCGCTGCGGGACGACCCGGAACTGCGTTTCGAGCTCTGCCTCGGCGTCAGCGGTGTGCATTACCCAGACGACGCCGCGCGGGAACTGCATGCCGTCTACCCGCTGATGTCGATTACCTGGAACCGCCGTCTCCTACTCGAAGTAGCTGTGCCGGATGATAATCCGCATGTTCCGTCGCTGAATGCCGTGTACCCGACCACCGACTGGCATGAACGGGAAACCTACGACTTCTTCGGCATCATCTTCGACGATCATCCCGCGTTGACGCGAATCGAAATGCCGGATGACTGGGAGGGGCACCCCCAGCGTAAGGACTATCCGCTCGGTGGTGTGCCTGTCGAATACCACGGGGCGACCATTGCGCCGCCCGATCAGCGGAGGTCCTACAACTAATGACAGCACAGCCCGAGACTCATCTCATGGCCGGTGGGCAGGACTGGGACGAGATCGTCACTGCCGCTGCACAAGCCGGCGACGAGCGCATCGTCGTGAACATGGGTCCCCAGCATCCGTCGACCCACGGAGTGCTGCGGCTGATCCTGGAGATCGAGGGGGAGACGGTTACCGATGTGCGCTGCGGAATCGGCTACCTGCACACCGGCATCGAAAAGAATCTGGAGTACCGCACCTGGACACAGGGCGTCACCTTTGTGACCCGGATGGACTACCTCTCACCATTCTTCAACGAGACCGCCTACTGTCTCGGAGTCGAGAAGCTGCTCGACATCACCGATGAAATCCCAGAGCGCGCCACCGTGATTCGGGTGTTGATGATGGAACTCAATCGCATCTCCTCTCATCTGGTGGCACTGGCGACCGGTGGTATGGAGCTGGGTGCGATGACCGCGATGTTCCTCGGATTTCGCGAACGCGAGATGATCCTGAAGGTATTCGAAGCGGTCACCGGCCTGCGCATGAACCACGCCTATGTCAGGCCCGGTGGGCTGGCGCAGGACCTGCCCGATGGCGCCGAACAAGAGGTGCAGGATCTGCTGAACATCCTGCCCGGCAGGTTGCGCGATATGGAAAACCTGTTGAACGAGAACTACATCTGGAAAGCGCGGACCCAGGGTGTCGGATACCTGGATCTGACCGGTTGCATGGCATTGGGCATCACCGGTCCGGTGCTGCGCGCTACGGGGCTGGCGCACGATCTGCGACGTGCACAGCCGTACTGCGGGTACGAGAACTATGACTTCGAGGTCATCACCGATGGCGATTGCGACTCCTATGGCCGGTATCTGATCCGGGTCAAGGAGATGCGCGAGTCCATCAAGATCGCTCAGCAGTGTCTGAATCGGCTGCGGCCAGGACCGATCATGGTGGACGACAAGAAGATTGCGTGGCCCGCCGACCTAGCGTCCGGCCCAGATGGATTGGGCAACTCGCCCAAGCACATCGCCAAGATCATGGGCACCTCCATGGAGGGGCTGATCCACCACTTCAAGCTGGTGACCGAGGGGATCAGGGTGCCGGCCGGGCAGGTGTACGTGGCCGTCGAGTCGCCGCGCGGCGAACTCGGGGTACATATGGTCAGCGATGGCGGCACCCGGCCCTACCGCGTGCATTTCCGCGATCCGTCGTTTACCAATCTGCAGGCTGTCTCGGCGATGTGCGAGGGCGCGATGGTGGCCGACCTGATCGCCGCGGTCGCGAGTATCGATCCGGTGATGGGTGGGGTGGACCGGTGATGAGCCACTCGGGCGAAGAACATCCAACGGAGCGCGAGGGCGTCTTTCTTGAACTCGGGAGCCGCCCGCCGGAGGACGAGGGTAGCTTCTCCGGGCGCAAAAGTTATCCACAGGAGGTGGTTTCACGGCTTGCCATCGACGCCAAGGAGATCCTTGATCGGTATCCGAGCCGGAGGTCGGCGTTGCTGCCGCTGCTGCACCTGGTGCAGTCGGAGGATGGTTATGTGACCATGGCGGGCATCGAATTCTGTTCCGGACAAGTCGAATTGACATCCGCCGAGGTCACCGCCGTGGCGAGCTTCTACTCGATGTACCGGCGCGAACCTACAGGCGATTATCTCGTCGGGGTCTGCACCAACACGCTGTGCGCGGTGCTCGGGGGTGACGCGATCTTGACGCGGTTGGTCGACGAGCTCGGCGTGTCACCCGGCGGTACCACCGAGGACGGCAAGGTCACCCTCGAACATGTCGAGTGCAACGCCGCCTGTGACTACGCGCCGGTGTTGATGGTCAACTGGGAGTTCTTCGACAACCAAACCCCGGATGGAGCAGTAGATCTGGTGGAAGGCCTGCGTAGCGACCGTGTTCCCGAGCCACGGCGCGGTGCGCCGCCGTGCACGTTCAGGCAGACCGCCCGGATCTTGGCCGGGTTCGCCGACGAGCGGCCCGACGCGGTCGCCGCGGCGCTGCCGGGCGACCCGACACTGGCGGGACTGCGACTGGCCAAGGAAGTGCAAGACGTACATGGGGAGGCGCGGTGACGTCAACGATCCTGGCCCCGGTCCTGTCCGAGCACTGGGACGAGGCCGACTCCTGGACCCTCGGCGGGTATCTGCGCCATGAGGGCTACCAGGGCCTGCGCACCGCGTTGGGCATGGAACCGGATGCGGTCATCGCCCTGGTCAAGGAAGCGGGTCTGCGTGGGCGAGGAGGCGCCGGATTCCCGACTGGTACCAAATGGTCTTTCATTCCGCAGGGTGACGGCAAGCCCCACTACCTGGTGGTGAACGCCGACGAGTCCGAACCCGGTACCTGCAAAGACATTCCGTTGATGCTCGCGACACCGCACACCCTCATCGAGGGAATCGTCATCGCCGCCTATGCGATCCGCGCCGCGCACGCCTTCATCTACGTGCGCGGTGAGGTCATCTCGGTGATCAGGAGGCTGCAGACCGCGGTGGCACAGGCCTATGAGGCCGGATACCTGGGCCGCAACATTCTTGACAGCGGTTTCGATCTGGAGCTGGTAGTGCACGCCGGTGCGGGCGCCTACATCTGCGGGGAGGAGACCGCTCTCTTGGACTCACTGGAGGGACGCCGCGGCCAGCCGCGGCTGCGCCCCCCATTTCCCGCGGTTGCCGGTCTGTACGCCAGTCCGACGGTCGTCAACAACGTCGAGTCCATCGCGAGCGTCCCTGTCATCCTGAGACGCGGTGCCGAATGGTTCCGGACCATGGGATCGGAGAAATCCCCGGGATTCACGCTGTACTCGTTGTCCGGCCATGTGCGCACTCCCGGACAGTACGAGGCTCCCCTCGGCGTGACGCTGCGCGAGCTCCTGGAGCTGGCCGGGGGAGTGCGGGACGGACATGGGCTCAAGTTCTGGACTCCCGGTGGTTCATCGACGCCGCTGTTCACCGCCGAGCATCTGGATGTCCCGCTCGACTACGAGGGCGTGAGCGCGGCCGGATCGATGCTGGGTACCAAGGCATTACAGATATTCGATGACACCACGTGCGTGGTGCGCGCGGTGCTGAGGTGGACCGAGTTCTACGCGCACGAGTCCTGTGGCAAATGCACACCCTGCCGCGAGGGTACCTATTGGCTGGTCCGCATCCTCCAGCGACTGGAATCGGGCGGCGGGGCCGCCGACGACCTGGACAAACTGCTCGATGTCTCGGACATCGTGCTGGGTAAGTCCTTCTGTGCTCTCGGTGACGGCGCGGCGAGTCCGATCATGTCCTCGCTCAGATACTTCCGCGAAGAGTACGAGGCGCACCTAGAGAACGGATGCCCCTTCGATTCGGGGGCCAGCACCGTGTTCAGGGAGGGGAACCGATGACCGCCGTGGAAAGGGGGACCGAGGTTGAGCTGGTCACCGTCAACATCGACGGAACCAACATCTCGGTGCCCAAGGGCACCTTGGTCATTCGTGCCGCCGAGCTGATCGGCGTCCAGATTCCCCGGTTCTGCGATCACCCGCTCCTGGAGCCGGTAGGTGCATGTCGCCAGTGCCTGGTCGAGGTGGATGGGCAACGCAAACCGCTGGCCGCGTGCACCACCACCGTCACCGACGAGATGGTGGTGCATACGCAGGTCACGTCCGCGGCGGCACAGAAGGCGCAGAGCGGCGTCATGGAACTGCTGCTGATCAATCACCCACTCGACTGTCCGGTCTGCGATAAGGGCGGAGAGTGCCCCTTGCAGAATCAGGCGATGTCGACCGGTCGCGCCGAGACCCGGTTCGCCGAGGCCAAACGCACATTCCCCAAGCCGATTCCGCTGTCCACCGAGGTCCTGCTCGACAGGGAGCGCTGTGTCCTGTGTGCGCGTTGCACCCGGTTCTCCCAGCAGGTGGCCGGTGACCCGTTCATCGAGCTACTCGAACGCGGTGCGCAACAACAGGTTGGCATCGCGAGCGACGAACCCTTCGAGTCCTACTTCTCCGGCAATACCGTCCAGATTTGCCCGGTTGGTGCTCTCACCGGTGCCGCATACCGATTCCGGGCCCGCCCGTTCGACCTGGTGTCCACTCCCAGTGTCTGTGAGCACTGTGCGAGCGGATGTGCGCAGCGCACCGACCATCGGAGAGGAAAGGTGCTGCGGCGCCTGGCCGGTGACGATCCAGAAGTCAACGAGGAATGGAACTGCGATAAGGGGCGCTGGGCGTTCACGTACGCCACCGCGGGGGATCGCATCACCAATCCGATGGTTCGAGACGAGTCCGGAAATCTGGTGGCGGTCTCGTGGCCACAGGCCTTAGAAACCGCCGCAAAGGGTTTGGTGGATGCCGGCGCCAATGCGGGGGTCCTTACCGGTGGACGGCTCACCGTCGAAGATGCCTACGCCTACGTCAAGTTCGCCCGCATGGTGATCGGCACCAACAACATCGACTTCCGCGCCCGCGCACATAGTGCTGAGGAGGCCGCGTTCCTCGGTTCGGGCGTTGCCGGGCACGGAATGACGCAAACGTATGCGGCGTTGGAGTCCGCGCCGGTGGTTCTGCTGGCGGGGTTCGAGCCGGAAGAGGAATCGCCCATCGTCTTCCTGCGGTTGCGCAAGGGAGTCCGTAAGCGGGGACTCACGGTGCTCACCATCGCGCCCTTCGTCAGCCGCGGATCTACCAAGCTCTCGGCTCAGGTGATCGCCACCGCTCCCGGTAGCGAGCCGGAAACCATCGCGGGCCTGGCTGATTCGGAACTCCTGCGCCGACCCGGGGCCGTGATCATGGCGGGGGAACGATTGGCGTGGACACCCGGAGCGCTCTCGGCGACGGCCCAGCTCGCGGCGAAGACTGGTGCGACGCTGGTGTGGGTGCCGCGTAGGGCAGGGGAGCGGGGAGCCCTGGAGGCGGGGGCGCTGCCCAGGCTCCTGCCCGGCGGCCATCCGGTATCGGACAGTGCGGCACGACGTTATGTCGCCGACAAATGGGGGGTGATCGCCCTGCCCGATATGCCCGGACTTGACGCCGCCGGCATGTTGGACCCCGGGAGCGGACTCGACGCGTTTCTGGTCGGTGGAGTCGAACTGGCTGATCTTCCGTATCCCGCCGCGGCAGTCGGTGCGCTGAAGACGGGATTCGTGGTGAGCCTGGAGATGCGCCACAGTGCCGTCACCGAGCTCGCCGATGTGGTCCTTCCGGTGGCGGCGGTCGCGGAGAAATCGGGCAGTTTCGTGAATTGGGAAGGCCGGTTGAGACCTTTTCAGACCACGCTCGACGCCAGTGATGCCCTCGACGATCTCAGAGTGCTTGCCGCGCTGTCTCGGCGGATGGATCGCCCGATCGGCCTGAACCATGGCGACGAGGTACTCGCCGAGCTCGCGGACATCGGCCCGTGGGAGGGTGCGCGGGAGAACCCGGGACCAATCCGGGCGACCGCCAGGCCGCGGCCCGAGGCGGGAGAGGCAGTACTGGCGTCCTGGCGGCAGCTGCTGGATGCCGGTCGGCTGCAGGACGGTGAACAGTTCCTTGCCGGGACCGCGCACCCCGCGCAGGTGCGGTTATCGGAGGCGACCGCGCACGAGATCGGTGCTTCCGAGGGCGAATTGGTGACCGTGCGCAGCATGTCGGAGGCGATCCAGGGTTACATCACCCTGCCGCTGCGGATCACCGAGATGCCGGACAGGGTGGTGTGGGTGCCCATGCGCTCGGCCGGTTCGGAGGTTCATCAGCAGCTCGGTCCGGCGCTCGGCCAAGTGGTTCGAATCGAGGTGGCGCCGTGACGGGCAAGACGGACTTGTCACAATTCGGAATCGACCCGCTATGGCTCGTGCTCGTGAAATGCGTTGCGGTGTTCGCCTTTCTGTTGCTGACAGTGCTTGTGGCGATTCTTGTCGAGCGCAAGGTACTTGCCTGGATGCAGCGTCGCATCGGTCCCAACAGGGTGGGCCCGTTCGGGCTGCTGCAGAGCCTGGCCGACGGCGTGAAACTGGCCCTCAAGGAGGGCCTGACCCCGGCGGGGGTCGACAAGCCCATCTACCTGCTGGCGCCCATCATCTCTGTGGTGCCGGCGATCGTCGCGTACGCGGTCATTCCGTTCGGTCCCGTGGTCTCGTTCTTCGGGCATCGCACACCACTTCAGCTCACCGATCTACCGGTGGCGATTCTCTTCGTGCTGGCGGTTACCTCCGTGGGTGTGTACGGGATCGTGTTGGGCGGCTGGGCATCCGGATCCACCTACCCGTTGCTGGGTGGACTACGGTCCTCCGCGCAGGTGATTTCCTATGAGATCGCGATGGGTCTGACCTTCGCGGCGGTGTTCCTGCTGGCCGGAACGATGTCGACTTCGGGGATCGTTGCGGCGCAGGCAGGCCGTTGGTATGTCTTCCTGCTGCTGCCGTCGTTCCTGGTGTATGTGACCGCCATGGTCGGCGAGACCAACAGGGCACCGTTCGACCTGCCCGAAGCGGAGGGCGAGCTGGTCGGCGGCTTCCATACCGAATACTCCTCGCTGCGCTTCGCGATGTTCATGCTCGCCGAATACATCAACATGGCAACGGTTTCGGGGTTGGCGGCGACCATGTTCCTTGGTGGCTGGCACGCGCCCTGGCCGTTGAGCCTCATCGACGGTTCGAACACCTCATGGTGGCCGGCGCTGTGGTTCGTGGCCAAGGTCTGGGGCTTCATGTTCCTGTTCATGTGGCTGCGGGCAACACTGCCGCGGCTGCGCTACGACCAGTTCATGCGGTTGGGCTGGGAGGTCTTGATCCCGGTGGCGCTGGTATGGATTGTCGTCGTCGGAGTGGTGCAGGCGATGGCGCTCTACGGGTACGGAAATCCGTCGATCATCCTCGGGGTCACCGGTGTCGTGGTCTCGGTGGGCAGTATCGCCTTCGTGGGCGTCCTGTCGCGGCGCACCGAACCACCAAAACCCATGCTGTCCAGCAGCTTCGACCCGATGGCCGGCGGATTCCCGGTGCCGCCACTGCCCGGGCAGCACATTGGCGCGGGCCCGGGATCGACCACAAAGGAGGACGCACATGCCTAATCGTCTGCGACATTCGGTCGATGCCATGGCGGGGTTCTGGGTGACGTTCTCGTCCATGTTCAAAAAGAGGCTCACCGAGCAGTACCCCGAGAAGAAGGAGCCCACCGCACCCCGGTATCACGGCAGGCACCAACTCAACCGGTATGCCGATGGGCTCGAGAAATGCATCGGTTGTGAGCTGTGTGCCTGGGCGTGTCCGGCCGATGCCATATTCGTCGAGGGCGCAGACAATTCCGAGGACGAACGCTTCTCGCCAGGTGAGCGATACGGCCGGGTGTACCAGATCAACTATCTGCGGTGCATCGGATGTGGGCTGTGTATCGAGGCATGCCCGACTCGAGCGCTCACCATGACCAACGACTACGAGATGGCCGACGACAACCGGTCCGACCTCATCTACGGCAAGGACAAACTACTGGCGCCACTGCAGCCGGGAATGGCGCCACCGCCGCACGCGATGTACCCGGGTACCACCGACACCGACTACTACCTGGGCAATCTGCCGAAGGCGGGGGAGGACGTCCGGTGAGCTTAGAGGTCGTGGCCGGCCATGTGACAGTGCTTGCGGCCGAGGGGCTCTCTCGCACACCGACATGGGAGGGGGTGACGTTCTGGGTGCTTGGCACTATCGCCGTGCTGGGTGCGCTCGGCGTGATCGCCGCACCCAAGGCGGTGTACTCGGCGATCTTCCTTGCCATGACCATGGTCATTCTCGCGGTGTTCTTCGTGGCCCAGGGTGCGATGTTTCTTGGTGTCGCCCAGGTAGTGGTGTACACCGGCGCGGTCATGATGCTGTTCTTGTTCGTCCTGATGTTCGTGGGCGTAGATTCCTCCGACTCTCTGGTGGAGACCCTGCCGGGGCAGCGGGTGGGTGCCATCGCGGCCGGGCTGGGGTTCGGGATGCTGGCCGTCGCGGGCATCGGAAATGCCTCCACCACAGCGTTCGTCGGGCTCGAGCAAGCCAACAGTCGCGGCAATGTGGAGGGTCTGGCCGAGCGCATCTTTATCGACTACCTGTGGGCGTTCGAACTCACCGGCGCGCTATTGATCACCGCGACAATCGGCGCGATGGTGCTCGCGCACCGCGAAAAGCTGGGGCAGACCGGCGGACAGCGCGAGTTGTCGATTCGGCGCTTCCAGCATGGCGACCGCGCCACCCCGTTACCCAATCCGGGTGTGTATGCACGGCATAACGCTGTCGATGTGCCTGCGCTGCTTCCCGATGGGTCATTCTCCGAGTTGTCGGTCAGCGGTGTGCTCACCCCCCGAGACATGGAGGCACGGTGAATCCCGACAATTACCTCTATCTGTCCGCGCTCATCTTCACCATCGGGGCCGCTGGCGTGATGTTGCGCCGCAACGCGATCGTGGTCTTCATGAGTGTCGAGCTGATGCTCAACGCGGCCAACCTGGCGTTCGTCACCTTCGCCCGGATGCACGGGAACCTGGACGGCCAAGTCATCGCATTCTTCACCATGGTGGTCGCAGCCACGGAAGTGGTTGTGGGACTGGGGATCATCATGACCATCTTCCGCACCCGCAGGTCGGCCTCGGTCGACGACGCCGATCTATTGAGATTCTAGGGATAGTTCTAGGAAGGAGTGCCCGTGACATGGCTCATGCCGGTGCTGCCCCTGGCTGGTGCGGCCGTACTTCTGCTCGTCGGCCGCCGGGGGGACAGCTGGGGGCATCTGTTGGGTTGTGCGACGGCGCTCGCCTCCTTTCTTGTGGCCGTCGTGTCATTCATCGGCATGCTCGGCCGAACGGGCTCCGAACGTGTGGTGCACGAGACGCTTTTCGCCTGGGTTCCGGTCGGGGCACTGCACGTCGATTTCGGTTTGACCCTCGATCAGCTGTCCGTGTGCTTCGCGCTGCTGATCACCGGGGTGGGTTCACTCATCCACATCTACTCGATCGGATACATGGAGCATGACCCTGACAGGCGAAGGTTTTTCGGCTACCTGAACCTGTTCCTGGCGGCCATGCTGCTGCTGGTGCTCGCCGACAACTTCCTGGGTTTGTACGTGGGCTGGGAGGGGGTCGGCCTGGCGTCCTACCTGCTGATCGGGTTCTGGTACCAGAAACCTTCGGCCGCGGCCGCGGCCAAGAAGGCCTTCATCGTCAACCGCGTCGGCGACATGGGGTTGGCCCTGGCCATGATGCTGATGTTCGCGACATTCGGCTCGGTCGGCTTCGCCCAGGTGCTCGGCTCGGCGGGTGCGGCCGGCGAGAGTCGCGACACCGCAATCGGATTGGCATTGCTGCTGGCGGCGTGCGGAAAGTCGGCGCAGGTGCCGCTGCAGTCCTGGCTTGGGGATGCGATGGAAGGCCCCACGCCGGTATCGGCCCTCATCCACGCCGCCACCATGGTGACCGCCGGTGTCTATCTGATCACCCGATCCGGACCGATCTTCGAACGCGCCCCCTACGCGCAGGTCGCGGTGGTGAGCGTCGGTGCCATCACCCTGCTCTTCGGAGCGGTCATCGGCTGCGCCAAGGACGACATCAAGAAGGCCCTTGCCGCCAGCACGATGTCGCAGATCGGCTACATGGTGCTGGCGGCGGGGCTCGGGCCCGCCGGATATGCGGTGGCGATCATGCATCTGCTCACACACGGGTTCTTCAAGGCCGGGCTGTTCCTCGGCGCCGGTTCGGTCATGCACGGTATGAACGAAGAAACCGATATGCGCCGTTACGGCGGGCTGCGGTCCGTCATGCCAATCACCTTCATCACGTTCGGGCTGGGATACCTTGCCATCATCGGGGTCCCGCCGTTCGCGGGGTTCTACTCGAAGGACAAGATCATCGAGGTCGCCTTCGGACACGGGGGCGCCGGTGGATTCCTGCTCGGGACGGTCGCGCTGCTGGGCGCCGGGATCACGGCGTTCTACATGACCCGGGTCATGCTTCTCACCTTCTTCGGCGCCCGTCGATGGAGACAGGACGCGCATCCGCATGAGTCGCCATCGGTGATGACCTGGCCGATGATGGTGCTCGCCGTCGGGTCGGTGGGGGCAGGATTCATGCTGAGCTTCGGTGGGGCCCTGCAGAACTGGCTGGAGCCTGTCGTCGGTACGCATCACGGCGAGCTACCCCTTCCGGCCTGGGTGATCAGCGCTGTCACCGTCGCGGTGGTGCTCTGCGGAGTCGGGGTGGCCTACCGGATGTACCGCGCCGACGTGCCGGAAACGGTGCCGCAGGGGTCGGCGCTCACCGTGGCTGCGCGCTGGGATCTTTATGGCGATGCCGTCAACGAGGCGGTGTTCATGCGCCCTGGACAACGGCTCACCCGTGGCTTGGTGCTCGCCGATGACCGCTGGGTCGACGGCCTCGTCAACGGTGTGGCCTCCGCTCTGGGCGTCGTCTCGGGCTGGGTGCGACATATGCAGACCGGCCACGTTCGCTCCTATGCGTTATCCATGTGTGCCGGAGCGGCTCTGGTGGTCGCGGCGTTGATGGCAGTGAGGTGGTGAGTGCGATGGGGGCCGTGACAGCTCTGTGGCTTATTCCCTTGGTGGGCGCCGGTGCCGTGCTGATCATGCCGACCCAGCAGCGGACCCTGGCCAAATACGTGGCGCTGGGTGCCTCGGTGCTGGTTCTGATCGTCGCGATTGCGCTGGCGGTTGCCTTTGATCCCGCAGGTCCGCAGTACCAGTTCGTCGAATCGGTCACCTGGATACCGGCATTCGGGATGAAGTACGCGGTGGGTCTCGACGGAATCGCGCTCGCGCTGGTGCTGCTGACAACGGGGCTGCTACCGATCCTGTTGCTGGCCGCATGGAATGACGGAGCAGACACGCCGGGGTACGAGAGTCGCCCGGTGGCGCAACGCTATATCGCGCTGATTCTGGTCGTGGAATCGATGGTTTTGCTGTCCTTCTCAGCGTTGGACGTGCTGCTGTTCTACATCTTCTTCGAGGCGATGCTCATCCCGATGTACTTCCTCATCGGAGGATTCGGGAGCAGCCACTCCGACACCAGGCAGCGGTCACGCGCGGCGGTGAAATTCCTGATGTACAACCTGTTTGGCGGCCTGATCATGCTGGCGGCCGTCATCGGGCTCTACGTGGTCACGGGGCAGGGACAGACCGGGAATCAGGGCGGAACCTTTGATCTGCGCGATATCACCGAAATGGTCGCCACCGGCGCGCTCGGGATCGACCCGGGTGTGGCCAAGGCACTCTTTCTCGGTTTCATGTTCGCGTTCGCGGTGAAGGCCCCGCTCTGGCCGCTCCATACCTGGCTGCCCGATGCCGCCGTGCACGCCACCCCGGCCAGTGCGGTGCTGATGATGGCGATCGTCGACAAGGTGGGGACGTTCGCAATGCTGCGATACTGCATCCAGCTTTTCCCCGATGCCAGTAGATATTTCACGCCGGTGATCATCACGCTGGCGGTCATCGGCATCGTCTACGGTGCCATCCTGGCTATCGGTCAGACCGACGTGATGCGACTGATCGCCTACACCTCGATATCGCATTTCGGATTCATCATCCTCGGCATCTTCGCGATGACCAGTCAGGGGCAATCGGGTTCGACGCTGTACATGGTCAACCACGGCATCTCCACCGCGGCATTGATGTTGGTGGCGGGGTTCCTGGTGTCCCGCAAAGGCTCTCGACTCATTGCGGCATACGGCGGCGTGCAGAAGGTGGCACCGGTCCTCGCCGGGTCCTTCTTGGTGGCCGGTCTGGCCACGCTGTCGCTGCCCGGGCTGGCGCCGTTCATCAGCGAGTTTTTGGTGCTGGTGGGAACATTCACGCGGTACCCGGTGGCCGCTGCGTGTGCGATCATCGCGTTGGTGCTCGCCGCTATCTACGTGTTGTGGATGTATCAGCGGATGATGACCGGCCCGCTAGCACCTGGAAACGAGAGCATCGGCGACCTTAAACGCCGTGAGCTCGCCGTGGTGGTGCCGTTGGTCGCGCTGCTTCTTGTGTTGGGCATCTATCCCAAGCCACTGTTGGACATCGTGAATCCCGCGGTCGAGCAGACACTGCGCAGTGTGAATGAGAAGGACCCACCGCCTGTCGTGGCGGATGTTGCCCTCCGGCATGGCGAAGGCGAGCGACGATGACCGATATCGGGATCCTTCCCGCCCCGTCGATCGCCTACGGCGCGCTCTCGCCCATGCTGATCATGTTCGGGGTCGCGGTGGTATCGGTACTTGTGGAGGCATTCGTTCCGCGGCGGTACCGGCTCACCACTCAACTGGCGCTGACCACAGGAGGAATCCTCGGCGCCTTTGTGGGCGTGGTCGCGCTGGGCGGCTCGCGCCAGGTCGTCATGAACGGCGCGGTGGCGATAGACGGCCCCACGCTCTACCTGCAAGGGCTCATCCTGGTGGCATCCGGTCTGGCGTTGGCGGTGATGGCACAACGCAGAATGGTTGCGGCCCTTCCTACTACGGTGGGCGGCGGCGGTGGCCTGGACGCCTTCGCCGCGCAGGCGTCCAGCGTTCCGGGTGGCGAACCTGAGCGAGTGCTGAACAGGACCGGTATCACCCAAACGGAGATCTTCCCGCTGACATTATTCGCGATCGCCGGCATGATGCTCTTCCCTGCCTGTAACGATCTGCTGACGATGTTTGTTGCCCTGGAGGTGTTTTCGCTTCCGCTGTACGTGATGTGTGCGCTGGCCCGACGCCGGCGTCTGCTGTCCCAGGAATCGGCGCTCAAGTACTTCCTGCTCGGCGCGTTCTCCTCGGCGTTCTTCCTGTTCGGCTCGGCGTTCGTGTACGGGTACGCCGGAACCGTCGAACTCGGCGCCGTCGCGCGGGCGGTCCAGGCGGATGCGGGGGAGCGGTCCTTCCTGCTACTCGGAGTCGCCATGTTGTCGGTGGGTCTGTTGTTCAAGGTAGGGGCGGTTCCCTTCCACTTCTGGGTCCCCGATGTGTATCAAGGGGCACCGACCCCGGTCACCGCATTCATGGCGGCCACCACCAAGATCGCGGCCTTCGGCGCATTGCTCCGGGTTCTGTATGTCGCGCTGCCAGGGATCACCGCCGACTGGCGCCCGGTGCTCTGGGCGGTGGCGATCGCCACCATGCTGATCGGATCCATCGGCGCCGTGACGCAGACCGACGTCAAACGCATGCTGGCCTATTCGGCAGTCGCACACACCGGATTTCTCTTGACCGGGGTCGCGGCCGCCAATGACCGTGGTGTGTCGTCGACGTTGTTCTATTTGGCGGCATACGGTTTCAGCACTGTTGGGGCATTTGCCATTGCGGGGCTCGTGCGCTCTGGAAGCGGAGAGGACGGCCCGGATGAGGATGACGAGATCACCGATCTGAGTCGATGGGCGGGAATTGGTCGCCGTTCGCCCGTGCTCGGCATTGTCTTCGCGCTGTTCCTGCTGGCCTTCGCGGGTATCCCGCTGACGAGCGGATTCGTCAGCAAGTTCGCGGTCTTCGAGGCCGCCGCGTCCGGCGGGGCCATGCCGCTGGTGGTGGTGGGTGTGGTGTGCAGCGCCATCGCCGCGTACTTCTACGTGCGGGTGATCGTGCTGATGTTCTTCGCCGATCCGGTGTCGGACTCGGGGGTGCTCCGGATTCCGGGGCCCGCCGTGGCCATATCGATTGGAGTGAGCGCGCTGGTCACCGTCCTACTGGGCGTGGTACCCCAGCCGCTGCTCGAACTGGTCGGGAATCTCGTCAACTTCGCCAGGTGAGTCCAGTCACCGGTCGCCGGGCGTGACTCGCCGTATGCGGCGCCGACACGCCCCTGATCCGCGCAGAATGCGGCGTGTCGAGCCATAGCGTGGCCTGGTTGTCACCACTTGTGGCGTGTCCATTTACCGGCGAGTAACCTACGGTACCGTAGGGTGGCGGTATCGCAGCTGCGGAAGGACACCAATGGCGATCACGGACATCTCGGCATTCGCGCATCTCAGCAGCGAGGACGTCGAGAACCTGGCCGTTGAGCTCGACGGGCTCCGGCGTGAGATCGAGGAGTCGCGCGGTACGCGTGACGCGCGCTATATCCGGCGCACCATCGGCGCGCAACGCGCGCTCGAATTGACTGGCCGCGCCCTTCTGGCCGCGAGCAAGAAGCGCTCCGCCTGGTGGGCCGGCACGGTGACGCTGGCCGTCGCCAAGATCATCGAGAACATGGAGATCGGCCATAACGTCATGCATGGCCAGTGGGACTGGATGAACGATCCGGAGATTCACTCCTCGACATGGGAGTGGGATATGGCCGGCGCCTCCAAGCACTGGCGCTTCACGCACAACGTGGAGCATCACAAGTACACCAACATCCTGGATCTGGACGACGATGTGGGCTACGGGATCCTCCGCGTCACGCGCGACGAGCCGTGGAAGGTACGCAACCTTCTGAACCTGCCGCTCAATTTCATCCTCGCGGCGGGATTTGAGTGGGGAATCGCCCTGCAGCACCTGGAATTCCGGAAGATCTGGACAAAGGAAACCCGCGAGGCGACCAAGCTGCGGGTGCGTGAGCTGATCACGTCCGCGGGCTCGCAGGTCTTCAAGGATTACGTCGCTTTCCCGGCGATCACCGCGCTGTCGCCGGGGGCGACCTACCGGTCGACATTGACCGCCACGGCAACGGCCAACCTGATTCGCAACTTCTGGTCCAATGCCGTCATCTTCTGCGGGCATTTTCCGGACGGCGCGGAGAAGTTCTCCGTGACCGATATGGAGAACGAGACACGTGGTCAGTGGTACTTGCGCCAGCTGCTGGGCAGCGCGAATTTCGACGCGGGGCCGACGATGCGGCTGATGAGTGGCAACCTGTGCCATCAGATCGAGCATCACCTCTACCCGGACCTGCCGAGCAACCGGCTGCACCAGATCTCGGTGCGCGTGCGGGATATCTGCGAGCGCTACGACCTGCCGTACACCACCGGATCGATGATGTTTCAGTACGCGAAGACATGGCGCACCATTGCCAAGCTGTCGCTACCGGACCGGTTCCTGCGTGCGACCGCGGACAACGCGCCGGAAACTCGTAGCGAGCGCATGTTCGTGGTCCTGGAACCACCTGCTGCCGAGTCGAATTCGGTTCCGCGGCGCGGGCTCAAGACGGCCATCGCCATGGTTCGTGAGCGCCGCCGTAGCAAGGTGCCCGTCTAGATTTTTGTACGGGCCGGGCAGGTGTGGCCGGACCCGCTCCTCGCCCGGTGATCCGCGTGTCGTGCGGCGATCTTGATGATTCCGCCGCGAAGGCGAGCAGAACGCGATATGTACTGATAGGTGACCACGTATCTAGAAGCCCCGACGGTGACCGACACAGACCGGGGTGATCCCCTGATCTCGAGTCCTGCCGAGAAGCCCAGGCGAACATTTACCGGCTTTCTGGGCATGGCACTGGACACGTTGGGTGTCATGCTGCGTCGCCCGCCCGCGGTGGGCGAGTTCTTCCGGCAGGTGTGGTCGATAGCCAGGGTGTCGGTGCTGCCGATGTGCATGGTGGCGATACCGCTTGGCGTCGTGATCGTGCTCGTCCTCGAGGCCCTGGTGTTCGGCCCGACGGGATTCCCGACGCACGCGGTGCTGGTCGCGGCGGCCACGGGTGCCACCGTGGTCTTCGCCGAGGCGGATTCGTCCCGGATTCAGCAGGAGATCGACGCGATGCGGGCCAGGGGCATGGACATCACGCACGGGTTCGTTGTTCCCCGTGTCCTTGCAACGGCGGTCGCTGCGGTGCCACTGGCGTTGATAGCTGTTGGGGCAGCTGGGGTCTACTTCTTCTCGGCTTTCGGGAAGCACACTCCGCTGAGTCTGTTCATCGGGAACTTGGCGCAGCTGATGAGTCCGACCAATGTGTTGATTGTGGCCATCGAGGCGGCGGCTCTCGGGTTCATCGGAGGCCTCATTGCTTGCTACAAAGGTCTTTCCGCGCCCGCTGACCGGTCGTGACCAAAGCGATGCGGTCACCGTGTGGTCAGCAGGGTGGCCAGACGGAACGCCGGTGCGACCAGGCTGGCGGCGCGTAGTCCGATCTTCTGAAGGCTGCGGCTCCGCATGAGGGGGCCCATTCCGGCCAGTTGTGCGGCGCCGTAGAGCATGTCCCAGTCGGTATCGATGTGGGTGATCTTGAAGTCTTCGGTCAATGTGTAGCGGTCAATGCCAATAAAATTCAGGCAACGGCCCGTTCCCTTGAGCTTGGCTCCGGTGTTGGGCTCGATGGTCTCGCCGATCATGCGGCCGATGCCTCGCCACGGAATGGTCACGCGCCACTGGCCGTCGAAATAGTCCCAGTAGGGCAGCGACCGATTCGTCCCATCCTGTGGGTAGAAGGCGAAGTCGGGGAAGACGTCAAAGGCGGCCTGGCAGTTGTCGATCGTGAACTGGCGTCCGAGCCTGTTCTCCTGGAACGTCGAGCTGTCGATGTAGCTACAGTCCTCGGCGATGCAGTAGTCGATCTTCTTGATGTCCTGCTCGGCCCAGGCGTCGAACCACGTGTGCGCGAACTCTGTTCGGCCCTGGGCGGGAAGCCCGCGTTCGATGTCGTTGTTTTCCTGTTGCTGCACCTTCTTCCAGAACTCCGGCATGAGTGGCTGGTACTTCGCGTGCTCCGGGGATGGCCCCAGCCTTTCCAATCTGCTCATTTCTTTCCTTTCATTGTGGGAAACATGTGATGACTCAGCGGGCGAAGAGCCGCATCGGTAGGCCGCCTGCCAGGCCGGTGGATACCCGCGCACGATGCCGGGGCGTCCACCCGTCGCGGATCTGGAATGCATAGCGCTGCAAGATGGTTCCGAGGACCAGGGTTCCCTCGATGTAGGCCATTCGTGTTCCCATGCACTTACGCGGCCCGATACTGAAGGGTAGAAACGCATTCCGATTGATCTTGTCGGTCAGGAATCGGTCGGGATTGAAGGTGTCCGGTTCCTTCCAGAACCGGGGATCGCGCTGCAGTGCGTATTGCGTGATGATGACCTGGGAGCCCTGTGGAATGAAGTAGCCGCCGATCTCGTCGTCCTGGACGGCCGTTCTGACATTGGCGGGTGCGGCCTGAAAGCGCTGCGCCTCATCGAAACACGCCCGCAGGTACTTCAAATTCTCCAGGTCGTCGTATTCCAGCGTCTTCCCGCCGAGCGCGTCGATCTCTGCGTACGCCTTACCGAGCGCGATCGGGCTGCGGCAGAGCAGTGCGATTGTCCAGGCGAGGGCGGCGGCGGTGGTTTCGAATCCGGCGAACACCAGCCCGGCGGCCTCGGATCGCCGTCGCCGGTGCTGCGTCTGCGGGCAGCCGTCGAATTCCAATCCCAGCAAGGCGTCCACGAGGTCAGGTGTATCGGAAACCGGGCAGCCCGCGCGCTCGTCGACGAAGCGGTCGAGGATGCCAAAGAGCTCCGCCTTGGACTCCTCACCCTTGCGGCGCAAAGGGTTTGGTACCCAGTTGGGCAGGAAATGCAAGGCGACTCTGCTGATGACGTATACGCCATATCGCCGCGCGCCGTCGACTGCGTGATCGATCTCGTCGGGGCTGAGTTGAACCTTGAACATCGAGCGCATCAGCCCGTCCATCACCACCGCGCCGAGTTCGTGTTCGAGATCCACCAGTTTCCCGCTGGCCGCGTGGCGGGACCAGGCATCGACCCGATCGGTTATTCCGTCCATCATCAGCGGAGTCGCGCCTGCCAGGGCCCGCTCGCCGAAGTAGGGATTGAACGCGGAGCGGACACGTTTCCACTCCTGCCCCTCCAGCAGGGGGAGGGCCACCGGCTCCCCGGAGACCAACTCGATGGTGGCCTCGTGTTTGACGTAGCGGTCGTGGTGGCGAGTAAAGACATGGTCGACGTAGTCGGGATGGTTGATCAGGGTGAGGGTGAGTGCGGGCTTCGGCCCCGTGAACAAGCGGACGATGTCGCCGTACTGATTCGCGATCTTGGGCAGTAGCAGGTAGGGCAGACGAGATGGGTCGCCCATACAGCTGAGACCCAAGAGCGCCGCCCGCCGCATCGGGAGCCTCGGAGGAAGCCGGGGTTCCTCGGCCTGGGGTCGTTGCAGTGAGGGGAAGTTCGTGTCGGTGGCGTGCATGTCTGCCTCTTCTCTGCGGTAAGGCCCGGAGCCGGGCTCGCCGCGGTGCCGAACGGTGATTCTGGTGGCGAAGTGTATGGGGGATCGGAGCGGTGTGCAATACTGAATCAAAAGTAATTCATTGATTCAAACACCAGGTAGGCGGTTTGGATGGAGCAGCCGTGAGTCGTGTCGAGGGCGCACCTGTCGTCGCCGTTAGGATCGGCTCCGTGGTAGAGCTCGACTCATTGCTGCGGCAGCTGGCCACGGGGACCTTGTCGGACACCAACGTGGCGACCTCGCGCCTGCTGGACGCCGCACGCGAGGAATTCGTCGCGCACGGGATCGCCCGCACCGCGGTCGGAGACATCGCGCGTCGTGCCGGCGTGTCCCGCCCGACGCTGTACCGCAAGTGTGGAGACAAAGAAGACATTGTCGCGGCGGTATTAGTCAGGGAGACAACGGAATTCTTCGTCCGGGCACAGGCGGTGCTCGAGCCCTTGTCGAACGCAGAAGACAGGATGGTCGAAGCATTCGTCATGGGCATGCGCGAGGCGCGTGATCATCCGCTGGTGCTGGCACTGAAGGAATTTGACGCGGAATCGTTCTCGCGGAACGTTTTCGATGTGAATGCGTCCGGCTATCAAGGTCTGCTCGCGGTCATCGCGGAATTGCTGGCCGATGACACCTATCCCGCTGTGGCGGTGAGGCGTGCGCTGGACTTGGCGCTGCGGCTGACGTCGACGTTTCTGATGAATCCCTCCATGCTCGTGCCGACCGATACCGACGAAGACACCCGCGAATTCGCGGGCAGGTATCTGCTGCCGCTGATGCGTGCTGCCCGCTAGCGCGCTCCGTATCCTGGTGCGGTGGCGACAGTGTTGACGGTGAATGTGGGCGGACTGCGTTCGAACCCCACGGGCGGGCCGATTCCCACCGGGATCGATAAGCGTCCCACCGATTCGGCGGTCGCGGTGCGTGCGCCCGGGGAGATGGGTGACGCTCGCGGCAGCGGTCTGGGCGGTGACGCCATTGGGGATCACAGCGTGCACGGCGGCGACGACCAGGCCGTGTACGCCTATGCCCGGGAAGACCTTGACTGGTGGCAGGGAGAGTTGGGCCGGGAGCTGACCAACGGCCAATTCGGGGAGAACCTCACCACCCGCGATATCGACGTGACCGGCGCCAAAATCGGTGAGCAATGGCATGTCGGCACCGACGGTCTGGTGCTGGAGGTCTCGTCACCGCGAATACCGTGCCGGACATTCGCGGCCTGGCTCGAGCAACAGGGGTGGGTCAAAACCTTTACCGTGCAGGCGGTTCCCGGCGCATATTTACGGGTGGTTTCGCCCGGAGCGGTACGCCAGGGTGATCGGATCGTGGTCGGCAACAGTCCAGACCACGATGTAACCGTTGGGCTGGCTTTCCGGGCGCTGACCCGTGAACCCGCGTTGCTTCCCCAGCTGCTCGACGTTCCCGCATTGCCCGAGCACATCAAGGAAACCGTCCGGCGCAGAAGCGGTTCGCCGTAATCTAGCGCCGCTGGACCAAGACGGTCTGTGCGCTGGAGCCGATGTAACCCCGGCGGTCAAAGATCTCCGCGGTGGTCACGCCGACGCCGTCTGGCCCGACCGACATGCGGGCACGCACTCCGAAATCATCACCGTGGGGAATCCGGTGCACGTGCATCACGGTGTCGGTGTTCATGTAGACGAATCGCAACGGGTTGAGTACTGCGCCGATCCCGTTCGCGGAGTCGATGACGGACGCCAGCCGCTGCCACGGTGTGGTGGGCTCGGTGTCGACGATGTGCACGTGTGGCCGCATCCAGGCTACCTGCGGTTCCCCGTCGGGCACCGAAAACCACTGGAAATCAACCGATTTCGAGTAGTTGGAGCCCTCGAAACCGAAGGCCGGCGGGGTGGGGCCCGGTGGATACTCGGGCAGCGGTGGATACCGGTCACTCGCCTTGTCGGCGGTCACCGATGTCGCCAACAACCACGCGCTGGCCCGCGCGACCGCACGGTATCCGCCGTTGGCATGCGCCTCCATCTCCGCGACCGCAAGTGCGATCCGGCGGCCCGGCCGTTCGATCCACGCCCGTACGCGCACCGGCTCCAGCGGAACCGGGCCGAGGATGTCGAGCGCGACCCGGCCGATGCGCAGGCTCTCGCGCGGCTCGGGCAGCTCCTCGATGGCCTTGAGTAGCAATGCCATCGGGGGAGAGCCGTGCTGCAGATTCGGCCCCCACCCGCTGGCGGTCAGCGTGGTGGACTCGAACACCTGGAATTCGCCGTCGGCGTCCAGGCGCCGGTAGTAGCAGCCAGTGGGGTCCAACGTCATGCGGCATCTCCCGGGATCGCGGTCGCGGAGGCTTCGGCATCTTCGATATCCGTCTCGGAGACACCGTAATCGGAGGGCCAACCCGGGTAGGGCGGCGGCGTGCCGCCGAATGCGGGGCACAGCGACTGATGGGCGCACCAATTGCACAACCGGGACGGATTGGGCCGGAAGTCGCCCGTCGCGCCAAGGTTTTGAATCGTCCGCCAGATCGCCATCAACGTCTTCTCGAACTTGAGCAGCTCTGCCTCGTCTGGTGTGTAGTCGAGGACCTCGCCATCGGACAGATACAGCAGTCGCAGCCGCCGCGGCACCACTCCGCGGGTGCGATACAGCGCGACGGCGTAGAACTTCATCTGAAACAACGCCTTGGCTTCGAACAAGGCGCGAGGTGCGCGTCCGGTCTTGTAATCCACCAGACGCATCGCGCCCCCGGGTGCGACATCGATGCGGTCGATGAACCCGCGCAGCATCGTGCCGTCGGAGAGCTCGACCTCGACGCGCTCCTCGCAACTGTCGGGATCGAATCCGGTGGGATCTTCGAGTCGGTAGTAGCCCGACAGCAAGTCTCTGGCCTCGTCGAGAAACCCTGGAAGCTGGTTGGCCTCGACCACCGCGGCCAGTTCGGGGTTCGATTCCACGAGGCGTTCCCAGGCGGGCTCCACCAATCCGGCGGCGGTGGCGTACTCGCGCTCGGCAGCGGGCCGGGCGTAGAGATCTTCCAGGGCGGCGTGCACGAGACTGCCCCGCACCTGCGCGGTTGAGGGCGGCTCAGGGAGCCGGTCGATGGCGCGGAACCGGTACAGCAGTGGGCACTGTTTGAAGTCACTGGCGCGGGAAGGAGACAGCGCGGGCCGGCGCGTCGGCCGGTTCTGCGTGGTCTCGTTCATGGTTGGCAGCCTAGGCACCGCGTCCGACAGGTGCTGACGCCACGCCGCGCACAAAACGGGTGGGCGTCATTCAACACATGTCACAAGTCGTCCCCAAAATACCCGTACTCGAAGTAACGTCAACCTCTCATTGGCCATGGGCAGCGAGGCCCCGCCCGAGAGGAACACGCAGTGACGACGGCAAAGCATCGAAGCCCGCTGGAGAGCCTGCAGGTAAAGGACACGGCGCTCGCCGGAGCCAATCAGGCCGAGCGGTGGACCGCGATGACCGATGGACCCAGTCGGTACTCCCGGGTGTCCTTCACGCCCAATGTCTCGATACCGCTGTCGGACGGGACCGTGCTCAAAGCCCAGGTGTTCCGGCCGGCCAATGCCGACGGGACTCCGGTGAGCGAGCCGGTGCCGGTGCTTTTCAACCTCACTCCGTACAACAAATCCGTTACTCATCTGGCGGCGTGGCTGCTTCGGGGACTGAGTCGGTTCGGCGTGACCGTGCCTGCCGCGCCGCCGAAGAACCCGCGTCTTGTCGAGCTCGCCGAGCTGGCGCGGGCCATTCCGGGCGGTGGCCTGACGACGTTCGGGGTGAACGACTCGCTGATTCGCAGTGGCTACGCCCAGGTGGTTGTGGACGTTCGTGGAACCGGCGCCTCCGCCGGTGACTGGGGAATGCTCAACGATCTCGAGCAGCGCGACACCGCCGAGGTGGTGGCGTGGGCACAGGCGCAGCCGTGGTGCGACGGCGCGGTGGGGATGTATGGAATTTCCTACTGCTCGATCAACTCGCTTCAGGCTGCCGGAAACCGGGTGCCTGGGCTCGGCGCGGTGTTCGCGGTCGAGCCGGTCAGTGATATCTCCCGCGACCTCATGAAAACCGGTGGAGCCCAGACATTTTTCCTGCCCGTCTGGATGCTTGCCGTCGCGTTGGGAAAGTGGCTGCCGTCGCCGTCGGATGTGACACGCGGCGGCATTGGGCGCGGCTGGCTCGCGGGGCGGTTGCGTGCGCCGTTGAATCGCGTGGTGCGGTACATCTTCGAGGGATTGCGCGGCAAGGGTGCGCTGATCGACAACGACCAGTACTTCCAACAGATCAGTCCCCGGTTCGAGGAAATCGAGATCCCGACATTCGTGTACGGGGCGTGGGACGACATCTTTGGTCCGGCCGCCCTGCGCATCCATCGCCGAACCGCTTTGCCGGGTGGCCGATTTCAGGTCGTCATCAACGAGGGGTACCACGGCTCTCCGGGTTCACAGCTTGGCCGCCAGAGTGGACCGCCTCGGCTGGATGTCTTGCAGCGTGCATGGTTTGACAAGTGGCTCAAGGGTATTGACAACGGAATGGAGAGCTACGGCCCGCTCACCTTGCAGCAGCAAAATGGCGGTTGGCACACCCTCGACGCTTATCCGCGTCCCGAGGCAAGACCGCAACGCTTCTACCTGCATGCCGAGCCCTCGGGTGTGGGCGCTGGTTCGACCTTCGACGGGTCACTGGCAGATGCCGCACCGCTCAGTGGGACCGAGCACCTCCTTAGCCGCCGGATGGGACTGCTGAAATCGCCCACCACCTCCCGGTTGACGGCCGGTATCACCGCGGTGTTGGGCACGTCCGGGCTTAAGGACTCGCGCTATTTCGAGCGCGGCGCACTCACGTTCACCAGCGGCGCCGCCTCGGAGCCGTGGGTGATCTCCGGGGCTCTCAACCTTCATCTGCGCACCAAAGCGATGGGTACGGAGGCATTCTGGGTCGTCTCGGTGACCGATGTGGCGCCCGACGGCTTCTCCCGGATGCTGGCGGAGGGCGCGCTGCTGGCATCGCGACGCGGAGTGGACGAAGACAAGAGTCTGCGGACCGTAGACGGTGACTATCTATCTCCCTGGCACCCCACCGGCACGGGATGCAAGCTCCCGGTGCAGCCCGGCGTGCCGATAACGCTCGACATCGATCTCACAGAGGTAGATGCGGTGATCGCGGCCGGGCACCGGCTGCGGGTCGTCATCTCGGCTGCCAGCCTGCCGAGGTACATACCGTCCATCCCTGAGCTGTGGGCGAGCCGTCACGGTCAGGCCCTGGTTCTGGACCCTGACCAGCCGAGTTACCTGGTGGCACCCGTGATTGTGGGCGTCGGCGCCGGGGCTGCCTAGTCCTCGTAAGTTCACCAATTCCTCAGTCACTTTTTCTGTAACTTACGGTACCGTAGGTTAGAGATGACGGTAGACCGAAATGGAGAGGTGAACGAGATGGTGACAGGACTACAAACGCGATTGCTCACCGAGTTGGAGCCCGTTGTCGAGGCGAATCTCGAACGGCACCTGGCTGTCGCGCGGCCATGGGCCCCACATGATTACGTGCCGTGGAGCCGGGGCCGAGACTTCGCCTTCCTCGGTGGCGAGGATTGGCAGCCGCAGGACAGCCCGCTGGATCCGGTGGCCCAGTCGGCGTTGATCGTCAACCTGCTGACCGAGGACAACCTGCCGTCTTATCACCGTGAGATCGCCACGAGATTCGGGCGAGACGGCGCGTGGGGAACTTGGGTAGGCCAATGGACTGCGGAGGAAGGGCGGCACAGCATCGCGCTTCGCGACTATCTGGTGGTCACCCGTGGTGTCGACCCGACCAATCTTGAGGCAATGCGCATGGCGCACACCGTCGCCGGCTACGACTCGGGGGATAAGACGCCCCTGGAGGCACTGGCTTACGTGTCGTTCCAGGAGTTGGCCACACGGATATCGCACCGCAATACGGGGAAGGCCTCGGGCTGCCCGATTGCCGACCAGCTGTTGGCGCGGGTGGCGCTGGACGAGAACCTGCACATGGTCTTCTATCGCAATCTCATGTCGGCGGCACTCGATATCGAGCCTGATGCCGCCTTACAGGCGATCTGCAAGGAGATCGTGGGCTTCTCGATGCCGGGTATGGGGATGGCGGGTTTCGCGCAGAACGCGATAGCCATCGCGAAGGCGGGCATCTACGACTTGCGTATCCATCACGACGAGGTGCTGCAGCCCATCCTGCGGTTCTGGCGGGTGTTCGAACGTTCCGATATCGGGCCCGAGGGTGAGCAGGCTCGCGAGACTCTCGTGAAATTCCTTGCCGCCGTGGATGAACGCGCCAAGTACTACGAGGAGAAGGCGGCCGCGCGCGCGGCAAGAAGCGCCTGAACGCAATTACCGGAGGTCACCCGCGGTTGGCGGATGACCTCCGGTAGTCGGCTTGAGGATCGTGGATTCAGATCTACCTGGACGTGCTGCTGCCTGTGCGCTGCGCGGACCGCTGCCCGTGTCCACCGCGCCGAGGCGCCCGCGCGGGGCGTCCCTCGGTGCCGCCACGGGGACGTTGCGCGCGCTGGCCGCGCTGTCCGTTCGGTGCGGGGGAGCCGCTGGTCTTCTGGGCGGGAGCAGGCTTCACATACGGTGCCACCTCGCCCACCAGCGTCTTGACCTCGTCGGAATGAGCCGTCACCTGCTGCGGGGTGGCCGTGATAGCGGCCTTGCGCAGCAGCTGCGTGACGTCACGTCGCTGTTCGGGAAGCACCACCGTCACCACGTCACCGGTGCCGCCGGCGCGGGCGGTGCGGCCCGACCGGTGCAGGTAGGCCTTGTGCTCGGCGGGCGGGTCGACGTGGACGACCAATGTCACGTCATCGACGTGGACTCCGCGTGCGGCGACATCGGTCGCCACCAGCACCCGTGCCTCGCCACTGGAGAAGGCTGCGAGGTTACGGTCGCGTGCACCCTGAGAAAGGTTGCCGTGCAAGTCAACCGATGGGATACCCGACTGGTTGAGCTGATGCGCGAGCCGCTTCGCCTGATGCTTGGTGCGCATGAACAGGATGCGCCGCCCGGTACCGGAGGCCAGCGTGTTGACGAGATCACGCTTGGCATCGGGGCCGCTGACGGTGAACACGTGGTGGGTCATCGCGGCCACGGGGGAGTCGACGGAATCGACCGAGTGCTCGGCGGGGTTGTGCAGGAACCGCTTGACGAGCTTGTCGACGTCGTTGTCCAGGGTGGCCGAGAACAGCAGGCGCTGACCGGAACTCGGTGTCGCGGCCAGCAGCCGGGTTACCGCGGGCAGGAATCCGAGGTCGGCCATGTGGTCGGCCTCGTCCAGCACGCAGATCTCCACGGCGTCCAGGCTCAGATGGCGTTGCTTCAGAAGGTCTTCCAGGCGTCCCGGGCAGGCGACCACGATGTCGACGCCGGCCGTGAGGGCCTGCACCTGCCGGTGTTGGGAGACTCCACCGAAAATGGTGGTGACCTTGAGACGGCAGATCGACGCCAAAGGTTCGATGACTGCGCTGATTTGGGTCGCCAGCTCCCGGGTGGGTGCCAGCACGAGTGCGCGCGGCTTGCGGGGCACCCGGTTGCCGCTGGCAATACGGGCGACGACAGGAAGGGAGAACGCGAGAGTCTTTCCGCTGCCGGTCTTGCCGCGGGCCAGTACGTCACGGCCACTGAGAGTGTCGGGAAGAGTCGCGGCCTGGATGGGGAACGGCGCGCTGATTCCGGCGGCCTGCAACACGTCAATAAGTGGTGCGGGCACGCCGAGAGAATCAAATGTGGGTTGAGACATGGGTAGTTGAACGCCTTTCGAGGCATTGTGGTGGCGAGATTGCCAATGGGCAATGTCGATCGCCGAGAGAAGAGCCTGAAAGTCTGCCTAAATTCACGCTGGCTGACGAAAGAAACGTTCTTCGACGCGAGCGCAAATTCAGCGCTCAGTACTAGACACTACTGCCTGTTGGCGTCGATAGCTAAACCTGTGCGGCGAAACACACTGGTGGCGGACACTCCTGCCTGCCCTGATGTCTGCCCGATTCGGAATCGGCAACGCATACCTGGCAAGGTGAGCGCATGTCTCGAACCGGACCGTTCGTCGTCGGCGATCGCGTGCAATTGACCGATCCCAAGGGGCGGCACTACACGATGGTGCTCGAGCCCGGTAAGGAGTTCCACACCCATCGGGGCGCCATCGTGCACGACGGGGTGATCGGCATTCCGGAGGGCAGCGTCGTGAAATCGACCAACGGCGACCAGTTCCTGGTGCTGCGTCCTTTGCTGATCGACTACGTGTTGTCGATGCCGAGGGGCGCGCAGGTGATCTACCCGAAGGATGCCGCACAGATCGTGCACGACGGCGATGTCTTCCCTGGCGCGCGGGTGCTGGAAGCCGGCGCGGGCTCGGGCGCGCTCACGTGCTCGCTGCTGCGAGCGGTGGGACCCGAGGGAACGGTGATCTCTTACGAGATTCGTGAGGATCACGCCGAACACGCTGTGCGTAACGTCACAACATTCTTCGGGGAGCGACCGGACAACTGGGAGCTGGTGCTCGGCGACCTGTGCGAGCGGCCGGCGGATGCGGGCAGTGTCGACCGGGTGGTTCTCGACATGCTGGCCCCCTGGGAGACTTTGCCGGCGGTCGCTGAATCGCTAGTGCCCGGCGGCGTCCTGATCGTCTACGTCGCCACCGTCACCCAGCTCTCGCGTGTCGTCGAGGCGTTGCGGGAACAGCAATGCTGGACCGAGCCGCGGTCCTGGGAGACGATGCAGCGCGGCTGGAACGTCGTCGGTCTGGCGGTGCGTCCGGAGCACAGCATGCGTGGGCATACCGCGTTCCTGGTCAGCGCCCGTCGCCTGGCGCCGGACACGATCACCCCCACGCCACTGCGGCGTAAGCGGCTACCGACCTAACCCCGTAGCTACGGGGTAGGTGTGGGGGCGGCCGGCGCCTGTGGAGCCGGAGCTCCGGCGGGAGGAGCCTCATGCGGCGCGGCAGTGCCCGCGAGCGATGTTCCGGTCTTGAGTAGTAGATCGGAGGTTCGCTTCGACAACTTCCAACCCTGGCCCTCGGGTGAGAACGACATCGGCACCGCGAACCCGCCCATCTTGGGACTCGGGCTGTTGATGGTGACGACGGCTTCGACGTCGCCCGCAGTCTCCGTCGACCACTTGGGGTCCTTCACGGTGAACGACAAAGGGGAGAAACCGGCGTCGCCGATCGCCTTGGTGAACTTGTCCAGCTGCTCGGGGGTGGCACCCTGAACGGCGGTGACCTTCTCGGCGCCGGGCAGGTTCGGATCGGCGAGACGGTTGAGAACATCGGTCAGCACCGCCGGATCCGGCAGCGGATGATCTGGGACTGCCGCCGCGGCGGCAGCCGAGGACGCGGGCTGCGTCGCCGACGAGCTGGCCGGGGCGGCTTTATCGTTTGAGCTGCTGCAGGCGGTCAGGGCGAGAACGGCTGCACCCGCTGCGACGACCGCGAGTTGAAGGTGACGGGCCATGATCCAGGTGACTCCATTCGGCATATCGGCTACGTCTACCTTCCAGACTTACCGGATGCCGCCTGGATTAGCGAAATGGCCGACGCCTTGCTGATCTTCCAGCCGTCCTGATTCACGAAGTTGATCTTCGTCGTGTAGGCCTGGGTCTTGGGTCCGGTGATGGTGACCGCGGCCGAGGCCAGACCCGGTCCGGTGGATTTGACGTCGGACACCGTGAAGGCGAGCGGTAGGAAACCGTCGCGGTTGGCGTTCTTGAACGCGCGATCGGCGTAGATCCCCTCTCCGGCACCGATGCCGCCCTCGACCAGGCCGCCCTTGGCGAGGGCCGACACGCCCGGATCGGCGAGCGAATACAGCAAACCGCTCAACTCATCGGATGTCGGGGTGGCATCGGCCGGGTCGGAAGGAACGTCCATCGGGATATCCCACGACACGGGCGTGATACCTGCGGGTATCGCGATCGTTGCTGTCGGGCCAGGAGAGCTGGCTGTCGGCTCGCCCATTGGCACTACCAAGCCAACCGCGGCCGCCGCGAGTAAACCCAGCATGGCGACCCCCGACATACCGGTTTGTGAGCTCACGGTTGTCCTTTCGATCGACCTGAATGTGACGAACGCTAACAGCGTAGACGTCACAGACAACGGGTAGACCCCGCATGACCGGCCAATCGCCGGTAGCGTTGAAGTATCCACCGCACCAATTCTCGGTGTGGGAAAGGAGGACATCATGAGTGAGTCGGAGCGTTCAGAGGCGTTCGGCACACCGGATGCCGCCGAGCTGGAGCGGCTACGCCGAGAGATTGCGGCGCTTCGCCAAGAGCTGGAAGACAGTGCGACTCAGCGAGGAGCGAGCGCCGGCGATACCGGTCGTCTGCGCGACCTGAACCAGCTTGAGGCTCGCATCGACTCCCTGAACGCGCGGAACGCCAAGCTGATGGACACCCTCAAGGAGGCCCGTCAGCAGCTCTTGGCGCTGCGCGAGGAAGTTGACCGGCTGGGACAGCCGCCGAGCGGTTACGGCGTGTTGCTGGCGGTGCAGGCCGACGACACCGTGGACGTCTTCACCTCGGGCCGCAAGATGCGGGTGACGTGCTCGCCCAACATCGAGACCGCTGAGTTGCGCCTAGGACAGACCGTGCGCCTCAATGAGGCGCTCACCGTGGTCGAGGCCGGTCACTTCGAATCTGTCGGTGAGATCAGCACCCTGCGGGAGCTGCTGGACGATGGACACCGCGCGCTTGTAGTCGGACACGCCGACGAGGAACGGATCGTCTGGCTGGCCGATCCACTGATCGCACCCGACCTCTCCGACGTGTCCGAGGACGCCGACGGAGCGGATCTCAAGCCCCGGAAACTACGGCCCGGCGATTCGTTGCTGGTTGACACCAAGGCGGGGTACGCCTTCGAGCGGATCCCCAAGGCCGAGGTCGAGGATCTCGTGCTGGAGGAGGTGCCGGATGTCAGCTACGGCGATATCGGCGGCCTGACCCGGCAGATCGAGCAGATCCGCGACGCGGTAGAGCTGCCGTTCCTGCACAAGGACCTCTACCGGGAGTACGCCCTGCGCCCGCCCAAGGGTGTGCTGTTGTACGGGCCCCCCGGATGCGGAAAGACGCTCATCGCCAAGGCCGTGGCCAACTCGCTGGCCAAGAAGATGGCGGAGCTGCGTGGCGACGACTCGCGTGAGGCCAAGTCCTACTTCCTGAACATCAAGGGCCCGGAGCTGCTCAACAAGTTCGTCGGTGAGACCGAGCGGCATATCCGCTTGATCTTCCAGCGAGCCCGCGAAAAGGCTTCGGACGGTACGCCGGTCATTGTTTTCTTCGACGAGATGGACTCCATCTTCCGCACCCGCGGTACCGGTGTCAGCTCCGATGTCGAGACGACCGTGGTGCCGCAGCTGCTTTCCGAGATCGACGGTGTCGAAGGCCTGGAGAACGTGATCGTCATCGGCGCCTCCAACCGTGAAGACATGATTGATCCGGCGATCCTGCGGCCCGGCCGCCTGGACGTGAAGATCAAGATCGAACGGCCGGATGCCGAGTCGGCACAGGACATCTTCTCCAAGTACCTCACCGAGAAGCTGCCGGTTAACGAAGACGATCTCGCCGAGTTCGGTGGTGATCGCGGGCTGACCATCAAGGCCATGATCGAGAAGGTCGTGGACCGGATGTACGCCGAGATCGACGACAACCGGTTCCTGGAGGTCACCTATGCCAATGGTGACAAGGAAGTCATGTACTTCAAGGACTTCAACTCCGGCGCCATGATCCAGAACGTCGTGGACCGCGCGAAGAAGAACGCCATCAAGGCGGTGCTGGAGAGCGGTCAGAAGGGTCTGCGGATCCAGCATCTGCTCGACTCGATCGTTGACGAGTTCGCCGAGAACGAGGATCTGCCCAACACCACGAATCCGGATGACTGGGCGCGGATCTCGGGCAAGAAGGGCGAGCGGATCGTCTACATCCGCACGCTGGTCACGGGCAAGAGCTCGAGTGCCAGCCGTGCGATCGACACCGAATCGAGCCTGGGCCAGTACCTATAGTCCCTGGTAGCCGGAGCTGACAGTTCACACTCGCTGAGCTGTCAGCACCGCGTTCCAATCGCCGCGCGCGAGCCGGCGCTTGTTCATCGGGTCGTAGCGGTCCAGGAGCTCGGGCACCCGCTGGTGGGTGACCGTCCGAAAGCCGTGGCGCGCAAGGAGTTCGTCGGCGTGGGCTGTGGTCATCCCGGTGCGATACGGCTCACCCCGTCGGGTGACGGACTTCGACACTCGGCGCACCATCGGGCGGGGACTGTCATGGCCGACGATGTCCGGATCGCCGTAATCCATCACCAGCCGGCTTCCCGGCGCACACAGCTTTGTCAGCTTCGTCAGTGTCGATTCCAGCGCAGGCATCGTCAGGTAGTAGGAGACGCCGAGCCACACCACCAGCGCAGGTGCCGCCGAATCGAATCCCGCGGCGTGCAGGCTGGCGGTCAGATCGTCCCGTTCGAAATCGCACGGTGCCCATTGCGGCTGCACGCCCTGGTGTTCCAGCAGACGCCTCTTGTCTCGCTGCGTCGAGGGCGCGTCGACCTCGAACACGGTGACGGGAAGCGACCCGAGGTGCTGACTGCTGGTGTCAAATCCCGCACCAAGAACAACGACTTGGGTGATGCCGGCCGCGGCCGCCGCGCGCAGCTCGTGATCGGAGACCCGCCGGCGCATGATGATGTGGGCGTGCAGACCACCGCACCACCGGTCCAGCAGTCGCAGGCCCCACCGCGCCGCCGTCGGCGAGGTGAGTCCGAGCCGGAACAGCGGATGCGTCACGAACCAGCCGGACTGCGGGTCATCGAGTAGGCCGCCGGGTTGCAGTGACTCCGCGGCACGCTGCCAGGCATTGAATTGTGCGGTCAGGCTCGCGGTTTGGTCGAGTCGACGTGAGGGCATATCGCGAGAATAGAAAGTCCGACGGGCGCACGATGAGGCGTTGGCACTATCTGGCAGTGCCTGGCAGGCGGCGGCGGTGCTGGTCAGCGCGATCTTCCTAGCATGGCGAGTAGAGCCCGACTCCAGCCCCACGGAGGACACATGAAACCCCGAGAAATGCTGTGCGCCGAGCGCGCCAGCCTGGCCGAATTCCTGCACACGCTCACCGAGGATGACTGGATGGCGCCGTCGCTGTGCGCGGGGTGGCGGGTCCGCGATGTCGTGGCACATGCCAGTGTCGACGCGGTATCGCTGGGCGCGTATCTGGGAACCGCGCTACGTAACCCATCGATCGACAAGCTCAACGATGCGCTGGTCGAACGCACCGGCCATCTGTCGAATCAAGAACTGTTGCGCCACTTCGAGTCGGCGGTGCAACCCGGAGCCTTCGGCAAGATGGCGCCCGCGGCTCTTCATACCGACGCCATGGTGCACCAGCAGGACATCAGGAGACCCTTGGGCAAACCGCGTGCCATTCCCACGGACCGGCTGATCTTCGCCTTGAGCCATCCGGACTTCGGTGCTCACCCGAAGCGATACACCAAGGGACTGCGGTTCGTGGCCACCGATGTGGACTGGACCACTGGCTTCGGGCCCGAGGTACGCGGCACCGGCGAGGCGCTGGTGCTGGCAATGGCAGGGCGCCCGGTGGTGATCGGTGAGCTCGACGGCGAGGGCGTGGACACCCTGGCCCAGCGGATGCGCTAGGCGCGAGTGACCGCGAGGTAGGCGTCGCGGCCGGCCAGGCTGATCGCCACATCGGCGATGAGCGGTTCGAAGAAGCGGCTGCGGTACTGGGGGTCGACGCTGCTGTTGACTGTGAAGTACAACCCCGAGAGCACCGCGACCAACAACGCCATATGGATCAGCGTCTGGGGTACTCCGATCCGGATCCCGAACCAGGTGCCCGCGCACGGCGGTGCGGCCCCGGATGCGCAGGCGGCCTCGTTTGACCACAGGGCCATCACGTCGTGTGGCACCGCCACGATGCCCAGCAGCATGAAGAAGGCGAACACTCCCGCGGTGAAGAACGCGACCTGAATGGCCTGTGAAACCACCATCACCAGCAGCACATTCAGGCGTTCCGGCCAGCTCAACGCCGGGCGCGGTGCGTCGTCGTCGGAGAGATCCGCCAGGGGTGTGCCCACCAGCAGCGATGCGGACGCCGGCTGTCCGGCACGGTTCTCGCGCAGGCTGGCCAGCTCGTCGCGCACCGTCACGGCCATGAAGGCCAATGCCGTGAGCGCCAGGAAACCGATTGTCTGCCACAGCCTTTCCCGGGTGATGCGTGCCGACAGCTGCCAGAGCTCGCCCGTGAAGAACACCACCACGGTCAGCATGAGCAGCGGCAGCGCACGGGACATGAGTGTGGCAAGTGCGCCGAACTGCGTTGAGGCGTAACGCAGTGCCCACAGACCAATGGATCCTGCGCCCAGATAGGTCAGCCAGATCAGCACCAGCGCGGCGAGCAGGAACGCGGGCATCATCGCGGCGGCCGATGTCCACGATCCGGTGTCGGCAAGGGGCAAGACGATCACGAAGATCGTGATGACCAGCCAGGACAAGGCGCGGCGCACCGAATCGGCCCGGACGGTGCCGAGGCGCTGCAGCGCCGTCAGCACCAGCGGCTGCGCCGCCATGAGCAGCGCGAGCACGATCAGCAGCATCATCAGCATGATCGAGCGGGTGTCGTTGTCGGTGGAGAGCAATTCGTACAGCGAGACGCCCGCACCGGCCACCCCGATCATGGGTGCGGCGCGGTCGAGGAGCTCACGTGAGCGCACCCGCCGGTCCAGCACCACGGGTAACCCCCGGGACAGGAACCATTCGTGAACGTCCTCCAGATTGCGCACCTGATCATGATGACAAGGCTGTTCGATGAGGCAAAACGGGCGTACGTTGAACCAATCGGGCGGTCGATTCGTGTAACCGTCGGAGGTGTTTCATGGCGGATGGGCAGGCTGGGCCGAAAGGCATCGGCGTCAATGGCTCATCGGGTCTTATGCGGGCCTTTTATGACGAGTACGCAGGCCCGCTGCATCGCTATGTCATGTATCTGACCCACGATTCGGCGCTGTCGGAGGACATCGTGCAAGAGGTGCTGTTGCGCGCCTGGCGGCATCCAACACTGGTCAACCAGACCGAGGGTTCGGCGCGCGCCTGGCTCTTCACGGTGGCCCACAATCTGGTCCGCGATAACGCGCGTAGCTCCCGTTTTCGTAGTGAGATAGCCACCGCCGAGACACCCGAGTTCGCGTCCCCCGACCAGGTGGATGCGACGCTGGACGCGTGGTTGGTCGCCGAGGCGCTACGCACACTGTCCACCGATCACCGAGCAGTCATCCTGCGTGCGTACTACCGCGGGAGTTCAGTCGCCGACATATCCGCTGAGCTGGGGGTGCCCGAAGGTACCGTCAAATCACGCCTGCACTACGGCGTGCGCGCGCTTCGGTTGTCGCTGCAGGAAATGGGGGTCACGCGATGACTATCGAACATGTCTACGCCGACTGGGATGCCGCCTACGTGCTGGGCGCGCTCTCATCGACCGAACGGCGTGAGTACGAACAGCACCTGGTCGACTGCCCCAGCTGCCAGCGCGCGCTGTCTGAGGTCACCGCCATGCCCGGTCTGTTGTCCAAGGTCGATCGCGGCTACGCCGAGAAGATGGAACTCGAAGACCCCCCGGCGCTCGCGAAGCCGGCTACCAGCTGCCCGGTACAGGCCCTGTGGCCCAAGCTCCAGGCCCGGTGGCGTCGGCAGAGTGCGATGCGTCGACTCGCGTACGTGGGTGCCGTCGCGGTTGCCGCCACCGTCGCGCTGACGGTCTCGTTGGTGCCGCCACCGTGGTATCACCGGCCCGCACCGATGAATGTCGCGGCGGGTTCGTTGCCATCGGGTGAGCACTGGCAGCCGATGCGTCAGGTGACGCCATCGCCGCTGAGCGCGCAAGTGGCCATTGTTCGCGACGGTGCCGGGACCCGTATCGAAATGTGGTGCAGTTATCCGGCGTACGGAGACGATCCCGCTGACTCGGCGGCGCCGTACGCGCTGCGGATCGGCACCCGCGAAGGCGGGAACATCATCGCCAGTTCGTGGACGGCCAAGCCGGGCTCGGCGATGATGACCTCGACCACCGTTCCGATGGCTCAGGATCAGATCGAGAGCGTCCAGGTGATCGACAATCACGGCGACGCGGCACCGCTGGTGTTCCTCGAACTGCGCCGCTGAAGTCCACACACGTCAGGCTAGTGATGCTTTGACGTGCCCATATCAGCGCTACCTGAAACTCGATTCATATTGTGCCATCACATGATTGAGATAGCTCGATCACTTTTTCTCGTGGATTGTTGAACCGGTCACGTGTGACAGTCGTGTACTAGTCATGACCACGCCGATATGTGCCGGGAACGGGAACATACGAGTGGTTGACTGGCTCGCGCTGGAGCTGCGTCACCACGATGTCGATTACGTCTTCGGAGTCGACGGCGCCAACATCGAGGATCTCTACGATGCCGTGCACTACACACCCGGCATCGAAGCCGTTGTCGCCAAGCACGAGTTCTCGGCGGGCACCATGGCCGACGGCTACGCGCGCGCCACGTCACGGATGGGCGTGGTGGCCGCGACATCCGGCGGTGGCGCTGTCAATCTTGTTCCCGCGCTTGCCGAATCATATGCAAGTGGGGTTCCGGTTCTTGCGATCGTGGGCCAGCCGCCCCGCCCGTTGGAAGGTAACGGCGCCTTTCAGGACGGGAGCGGGCGTGGCGGAAGCATGGACCTGCAGGCGGTTTTCCGTCCCATCTCCGGCTACTGCGCCCGAGTGGAGCATCCGGAAGAAATCGCCGAGGCGTTCGCCCATGCCCTGGCCGCGGTTCGCGACGGCCTGCCCGCTGTGCTCTTGATACCTAAAGATGTTCAGCAGGCCCGCCTGAGGGCCCTACCGCAGACGCGGGAGCCGCATGTTCGACCCGGAGCGGTGCCGGCCCAGCTCGCCGATTTCGCCGAGCATCTGGCCGATACGCCCGGCCGGATCTTGGTGGTGGCCGGCCCGGAGGTGGCGCGGCACGACGCCCGTGACGAGCTATCGGATCTCATCGATCGTCTCGACGCATTTGTCGCGGTGTCGCCCGACGCCAAGGATGCGGTAGACGGCGAGGATCCGCGACTGCTTGGTGTCATCGGGGTGATGGGACACCCAGCAGTGGAAAGGGTCATGCACCACGGTGTGACGTGTGTGTGCGTCGGCACCACCATGCCCGTAATGACTCGTGGGGGCGTCGACTTCGCGACAACACCGGTGCTCTCGATCGGTTCGGCGACACCGCACATCGCATCGCGGCACCTGCAAACCGAGGATCTGGCGTCGACATTGGCGCAGCTCGCCGCGGCCCTACCGGCACGCGCGGACTGCCCCGACAGTGAAACGATCTACGCACCAGCTCATCTGGAACCACCGGCACATGATGGCGAAGGTGTCAGGTACCAGGATGGCATGCATGTTCTGGACCGGGTGATTCCTGCGGAGGCGGATATCTTCGTCGACGCAGGCAACACCGGAGCCGCTGCGGTGCACCACCTGGGCGCCCGACACCGGGGGCGCTACGTCGTGGCGCTCGGGATGGGTGGCATGGGGTACGCCTTCGGCGCCGGCATCGGCTGTGCGTTCGCGCGGGGCGGCCGCACCGTGGTGGTCGCGGGCGACGGCGCATTCTTCATGCACGGCATGGAGATTCACACGGCAATCGAACATCGACTGCCGGTGACTTTCGTCATCGTCAACAACAACGCACACGCCATGTGTGTCACCCGGGAACAGCTGTATTACGGAGGGCAATACAGCTTCAACCGGTTCTCGCCCTCGCACATCGGGGCCGGGCTGGCGGCAATGTTCCCCGGCCTGATGTGCCATTCGGCCGACACGGTGGCCGATTTCGAGGCCGCCATGAATACGGCGATGGCCCATAGCGGTCCTTCCGTGGTGGAGGTCATCTGCTCTACCGACGAGATACCCCCGTTCGGCCCGTTCTTGTCATCTGAAATCGCTAAGGAGAAAACACATGACCGACACGATTACCGAAACATCCAAGCCCGGGCTGAAAGCCTTGCCCGCGCTTAGCGATATCGCGACCGACGCCGGCACCGAGGACGCGCTGCCCGGGGTGCATCGCATCGAGACCTCGCCACGTGAGAAGGCGACACCGATCATCATGGACATGATGCGATCGGTGTATCCGCACGATCAGGTGTTCGGCCCGTTTTGCACCGTCCAGGAGTATGTGGACTGCCCACCCGACGAATTGCATCGATACCTATCCGACACCCGTTCCCTGGAGGAGTGGACCTACAGCCTGCGCGGCTTCGAGGAGACCGATGAGCCCGGGCTGTGGGTCGCACACGACCGTTTGGGTTCAGACACGCTGATCTATACCCGCACCGAATCAAACGCCGAATCCGGAACGGTTGACTATCACTGTGCCTGGGATCAGGGCGATCACCTGTGGATGGTCTACCTCATGCGGGTCGTCGACGCGCAGATCGTGCTCAACAAACCGGGCTCCGTCGTGCTGTGGACCAACTGCCACCACCCGTTCTACGACGAGAATCCCTATCCGGAAACCGCGCCTCCACAACGTAAGCCGTGGGTGGGGGACTTCTGGGACATGTTCGGCGCGGGCCACCTGTTGGAGCTGCTGAATCTCAAGGCCATCGCCGAATACCGCCACAGCCATGGGCTGCCGATTGTTCCGGAGTGGATGAAATGACCGTCAGCATATTCGATATCTCCAGCTACCTTCCCCAGAACCGGGTAAGCGCAGACTATTTCGCGCAGTATGCCAAGGATGATGACCTGGCCGAGAACGTCATGTTCCGCAGCCCGGCCTACCGGCATCACGTCGCCACCGACGAGTCCGCGGTGGATATGGCCGAGCGCGCGGTCGCCGGACTGAAGGAGCGGCACGGCGATGGTGTGCTGGACGAGGTGGACATTCTCCTGACACATACCCAGTTGCCCGACCTGCCCTTCGTGGGCTGCGGTGGGGAAGTGGCGAACCGGCTGCAGATCCGCCCCGAGTGGATTCTGGATGTGCACAACGGCGGCTGCGTCTCGTTCGTCCTGATGCTCAAGCTGGTGCAGCAGATGATGGCCTCGTCGAGCGCCCGTTCGGCGCTCATCGTGAACATGCAGAATGCGGCCGGCCAGATCTTTGTGCAAGAGCAGGTGCGCTCCACCGCACAGGCCTCGATACCGGGAGACGGCGCCACCGCGGCGCTGATCACCCGCGACGGCGGTTCGCCGGTCTTGGGTATCGAGACGCGGAACTTCGGCGAGTTCGCGGGAGACATGACGTACGCGGTGACGCCTCATCGCAAGTACTGGGAGGCCGGGCCGGGGCAGGGGCGGGTGGCATTCACCGAGCACAAGATCAGCAAGGTGCTGGCCCGGGGCAACCGGATGGTGCCCGAGGTGGCGCTGGCCGTCTGTGATCGAATCGGGGTCCCGTCAACGGATCTCGACGCACTGGTGACCAACCAGCCAAACCGGATCTTCCTGCGGAACTGGCGCGATGCCCTGCAGCTGCCCCGGGAGAAGCATCCCGATACTTTTGATGAGTGCGGCAACCTGTTCGGGGTGGGTATTCCCCACACGCTCGATCAGGCGATCTCCGATGGGCAGGTCAAGGCCGGCGACACCGTGATGTTGGCGGGATTTGCCCATGCCGGCGACTACGCGGCCGCGGCGGCCGTGCGCTGGGGCGGGAGGGGCCTGTGACGATCAGTCCGCTCCGATTGGCGCTGAACGAGAACCCTTATCGTCCACTGCCATCGGTGCGCGATGCGCTCAGGCATGACATCGGGGAGGTGAATCGGTACCCCGAGTTTTTGCCGGTGGTGCTCCCGAGATTGATCGCCGAACGTGTCGGTATGACACCGGAGGAAGTGGTGGTGGGTGTGGGGGCCACCGGGGTTGCCCTGCAGGTGTTGCAGGCGTTGTGCCAGCCGGGCGATTCCCTGGTCTTTGCGCATCCGACATTTGATGGCTACCCGATACTGGCCGATATTGCCGGACTGATCCAGGTGCCGATCCCGCTGGCGGACAACGGGATGACTGATCTGGATGAGCTGTTGGGAGCGGCGTATGACGCCGATGCCGCCGCTGTGGTGCTGTGCCGGCCACATAACCCGACCGGAACGCTGATACCTGCCGATCAGGTCTATGAGTTTGTCCGTAAGGCTCCGCCGACAAGTGTCGTCATTCTCGATGAGGCCTATATCGAATTCGTGGATCCCGACGCACATCTGGACATTCCGCGTCTGATCGCCGCGCACCCGAATCTGGTTGTGCTGCGCACATTCTCCAAGGCGTACGGGTTGGCGGGGCTGCGCATCGGCTATGGGCTGGCCGCTCCCGCGGTCTGCGGTGTCATTCGCAGATACCAGCTTCCGTTCGGCATGAACCGCGCGGCCGCCGTGGCGGTTGCGGCGTCGTACGCGGCCGAAGAGGAATTGCGGCTGCGGGTCGATTCCATTGTGTACGAACGTGATCAGCTCCGGGAACGGCTCGCACAAATGGGTGCGCACATCCCGGACTCTCATGCCAACTTCGTCTATCTACCCGCGCGCGGCGATGGGGAGCCCTGGGTGTCCATCCTGGGAACAGATGACGTTGTCGCGAAGGAATACCCCGATGGCGGTGTCCGGCTCACCGTAGGTGATCCGCGTGAGATGGCCATTGTCGCGCGACGGCTGCTGGAGATCGACGAGATCGGCGAAGGCGCAGCGCCCCAGATGAGTAGACCTGCGTCATAGACTGGTTGGCCGCGGCGATCCGTCCCCCCGATTGCCGGCCCCGAAACGGCAAGGACTGCCGCGGCCAACCCCAACTTTTCAGAATGCGTAGCGGTGATACTGCGCCATGTATCGCAGCGTCGGCGACAGTGACATCGCTTTCGCCAGAAGCCGATACGCGGTCTTGGTCTTGCGGAAGGCCTCCGAATCGAACGGCGACTCCCAATCGAGCAGTTGCAGCTTGGGTATCACGCGAGTGAGGTCCTCGGGGCGGTCGATGCCCCAATGCAGCGTCGCTCCGGAGCGCCGGACCACCGCATTCGACCACTGCGTCTTGATACCGAGCCTGTTGAATGCGTCGAATTGCAGTTCCCCGTAGGGAAAGTGATCAATGATCCGGCGAAACAGTGCGATGCCGTCCGCCTCCGTCAGATACATCGTGAGTCCTTCGCCGATCGCCAGGACCGGGCGGTCACCCCGAATGTGCGCGAGCCACGCCGGATCGATCACCGATGCGGAAACGACATGGTAGTTGTCGTGCGCGGGATAGAGCTGGCGGCGCAGTGTCGCGACATCGGGATAGTCGATGTCGTACCACTCGATTCCCGGGCCGGGGTTCAGCCGGAAGAAGCGGCCATCGAGACCGCAACCCAGATGCAGCACGACGGCCTCGGCATGCCTCGACAGAAAGGCACGAGCCCAGCTGTCGAAATGCGCGGAGCGAGTGGTGACGGCGGGGGATGTGCCCGCGGTGATGGTTGTCTTGGACCAGTCGTAGTCGATGCGGTCGGCGATATCGCGAGCGAGCCGGTCGCCGAGGATCGGCTCGGGCAGATCGGCATCCAGCGCCTTGGCATAGAACGTCGCCAGCATGGTCTGCGGCGCTCCGCGCAGATCGACATGAATCTTCTCGGGGTGGCTCATGGAGCCGACGCTAACGCCGATTCGGCGGCACTCAGAGGAGTCTGAACAGTCCCCGGCGTGGTGTTCAGCCCCACCTCTCTAGGCTGAACGTCATGCAACGGATCATCGGTACTGAGGTTGAATACGGCATTTCGTCACCCACGGACCCCGCCGCCAACCCGATCCTCACCTCCACGCAGGCGGTGCTGGCCTACGCCGCGGCGTCGGGGATACAGCGGGCCAAGCGCACGCGCTGGGATTACGAGGTGGAGTCACCGCTGCGTGACGCCCGCGGCTTCGACCTGGGGCGCACCACCGGTCCGGCCCCCATCGTCGACGCCGACGAGGTCGGAGCGGCCAACATGATCCTCACCAACGGCGCTCGCCTGTACGTCGATCATGCGCACCCGGAGTACTCGGCGCCCGAATGCACCAATCCGCTGGACGCCGTCATCTGGGACAAGGCCGGTGAGCGCGTGATGGAGGCCGCCGCACGACATGTCGCCAGCGTGCCCGGTGCCGCCCGGCTGCAGCTCTACAAGAACAACATTGACGGCAAGGGCGCCTCCTACGGCACCCACGAGAACTACCTGATGGACCGCCAGACGCCGTTCTCGGCGATCATCACCGGCCTCACCCCGTTCTTTGTGTCGCGCCAGGTTGTCACGGGTTCTGGTCGTGTGGGTATTGGGCCCTCCGGCGACGACTCGGGCTTCCAGTTGTCACAGCGTGCCGACTACATCGAGGTCGAGGTCGGCCTGGAAACCACCCTCAAGCGGGGCATCATCAATACGCGCGACGAGCCGCATGCCGACGCCGACAAGTATCGGCGGCTGCACGTCATCATCGGGGACGCCAACCTCGCCGAGACATCGACATTCCTCAAGGTGGGCACCACCTCCCTGGTGCTCGACCTGATCGAATCCGGGGCGGATCTGTCGGACCTGGCCCTGGCCCGGCCGGTGCACGCGGTGCATGTGGTCAGTCGTGATCCGTCGCTACGGGCCACCGTGGCGCTTGCGGACGGCCGCGAGCTGACAGCGCTTGCGCTGCAGCGCATTTACCTGGAACGGGTGGCCGAGCTAGTCGCGTCCCGCGACCCAGATCCGCAGGCTGACCACGTGCTGCAGGTGTGGGCCAAGGTCCTGGATCTGTTGGAACGCGATCCGATGGAATGCGCCGACTTGCTGGACTGGCCCGCCAAGCTGCGACTGCTGGAGGGTTTCCGGCAGCGCGAGAACCTGAGTTGGTCGGCGCCCCGCCTGCACCTGGTGGACCTGCAGTACTCCGATGTGCGCCTCGACAAGGGGCTTTACAACCGGTTGGTGGCCCGCGGATCCATGCAACGGATGGTCACCGAGCAGCAGGTGCTCGACGCGGTGACCCGGCCTCCGCTGGACACCCGCGCCTACTTCCGTGGCGAGTGCCTGCGCCGCTTCGGTGCCGATATCGCCGCCGCCAGCTGGGACTCGGTGATCTTTGACCTGGGCGGGGATTCGCTTGTCAGGATTCCAACGCTGGAGCCGCTGCGCGGCAGCAAGAGCCACGTGGGCTCCCTGCTGGACTCGGTCGATTCGGCTGCTGAACTGGTCGATCAGCTCACCACGTAACACGATCGGCGACCCGCGCCAGCGAAACGTCACGCCGTCGGCGCTGCCCGGTAGGCTGATCACAACCGACCTAGCAGTCAGGAGGCAGCGATGGCGCAGGAGCAGACCAAGCGCGGTGGTGGCGGTGACGAGGACGATGTCACCGACCTGGGAGGACCGGCCGGGCAGGAGCGCCGCGAAAAGCTGGCGGAGGAAACCGACGATCTGCTCGACGAGATCGATGACGTGCTGGAAGAGAACGCCGAGGACTTCGTGCGGGCGTACGTCCAAAAGGGTGGCCAGTGATCTGGCGCGATGACTCGATCGCGCCCCAGCAGTTCACCCGACACTCGCACCTTTCGTCGTTCTCCGAGTACCTGAGGATTCAGGCCCCGGAGTTGCTTCCGGCAGTCGGAAAGGCGTCAAGTGACGTGATCGCGAACCTGCCGCACGGCACTACCATCGTGGCGCTCACGTACCGCGGCGGAGTCCTGATCGCCGGTGACCGGCGCGCTACCCAGGGCAACTACATCGCCAACCGCGATATCGACAAGGTGCAGATCACCGACAACTACTCCGCGACCGGTATCGCCGGAACCGCCGCCATCGCCGTCGAATTCGCGCGGTTGTACGCCGTCGAGCTGGAGCATTACGAAAAGCTCGAAGGTGTGCCGCTGACCTTCAACGGTAAGGCGAATCGGCTCTCGGCCTTGGTGCGCGGCAATCTCGCCGCGGCCATGCAGGGTCTGGTGGCGGTGCCCCTGTTGGTGGGCTACGACATTGACGATCCCGATGGTGAATCCGCTGGGCGCATCGTGTCTTTCGACGTGGCGGGTGGTTGGCACGTGGAGAGCGACGGCTACCAGGCGGTGGGTTCGGGCTCGATGTTCGCCAAGTCCTCGATCAAGAAGCTGTACAAGCCCGGCGGCAACGCGCTCGGTGCTCTGGCGGTGGCCGTGGAGTCGCTCTACGACGCGGCCGAAGACGATTCGGCAACGGGCGGACCGGATCTGGTGCGCCGGGTGTTCCCGACGGCCGTTCGGATCGATTCCGGGGGAGCGGTCCGGGTACCCGAGGCGGACATCGAACGCATCGCGCGCGAGGTCATCGAGAAGCGGACAGAAGCGGCGCGTGCCGAATCGCAATTGCGTGAATCGGGAGGTACGTCATGACCTTTCCGTACTATGCGTCGGTCGAGCAGCTCATGCGCGACCGTTCGGAATTGGCGCGCAAGGGGATCAGCCGCGGTCGTTCGGTGGTGGCGCTCACCTACGCCGACGGAGTGCTGTTCGTCGCCGAGAACCCGTCCAACTCGTTGCAGAAGGTCAGCGAGGTGTACGACCGGGTCGGTTTCGCCGCTGTCGGAAAGTTCAATGAGTTCGACCGGCTGCGCCGGGGTGGAATTCAGTGGGCCGATATGCGCGGCTATGCCTACGACCGCCGTGACGTGAGTGGACGTCAGCTGGCCAACATCTACGCCGAGGCACTCGGCACCATCTTCAACGAGCAGGCCAAGCCCTACGAGGTGGAGCTGTGTGTCGGCGAGGTGGCCCACCACGGTCGGGACACCGAGCCGGTGCTGTACCGGATCACCTATGACGGGTCGATCGCCGATGAGCCGCACTGGGTGGTCATGGGCGGGAACACCGAGCCGGTGATCAACTCGCTCAAGGAGAGCTACGCCGAGGGGGCCACGCTCAAGGACGCGGTCGGTTTCGCGGTGAAGGCGCTGCAAGCCGGGGCCGGTGCGGCCAATGGCTCCGCGGAGGGCCGGGTACTCGGAGGCCTGGAGGTCGCGGTACTTGAGCAGAGCCGTCCACGGCGGGCGTTCCGGCGAATCAAGGGACCGGGCTTGGAAGCGCTTCTACCCGAGGATTTCTCACCAGGGCAGACCGAGGGCGGGGGAGATCCCGCACCGGAGTCCGGTGATCCCAAGGAGACCAAAGATTCCAAGGAGACCAAGGGCTCCAAAGACTCGAAAGACTCCAAGGACAGTTAGCTCGCGCGCTTTCGGCGCCGAGAGTGGGTGACCCCGTGTCGAGGGGGTTATCCACAGCCTGAAATCGATGAAACCGCGCGCGTACGTCGGCTGTCTTACCTGGTATCAATCCCGTATTGCACCAGGTAGGAGTAGCAATGTCCGTCAACGATCAGGACACGTACATCGATCTCGCGACGCTGCGGCTCGCCGACGGCGCCTGTGAGGCGCTGGCCACCCGCTGTGAGCGGCTACGGAGCTCATTCGCGGGCATGATCGCGCGCCTGGATACCTTCGTGCCGGTCAGCCATGCCCTCTTCGGGGACTGCGAAGAGGGTCGAGGGTGGGGCCGGGTCGTACACGACACGGTCCAGGCGCCGACGGGATCCCTGGCCGCCGTCCTCGAGCAGCATCGAACGGCACTCACCGAGTTCGCCGAGACCTTCCGGCGCATCGGTGATGCCTACCTGGACACCGACAGGAGCTCCGCGGACCGCTCCCGGAAGTCGGCGCGATGAGCGGCACCGTGCGGCCCGATGAATGGCACGGCGACAAGTGGAGCCACGAATCCATCATGGACATGCAGGCGCGGATGGCGCCCGCGGGTATCACGCGCATCGCCGAAGAATGGAAAAGCATTCTGGGTGAACTTGATTCACTGTTCGCAGTCTTTCTGGAGGATGTGACCACGATGATCGACGAGAGTTGGAGCGGTCCCGGGGCGCGGGCGGCACTGGGCACCATGCGGACGTACGTCGAAAACTCGGGTGTTGCGCTCAGGCGTGCGTTCACCCTGTCGACCGGCCTGGAGGTGCTGGCCGGGGCGACGAGCGAACTGCAGCAGAAGATCGCGTCCCCGTCCACCCACGCGCCGGTCGGACGGATGGGTGTAGGTCTTGGGTGGGCGGCGCCGGTCGCCGAGAACCTCGACCTGTGGGAGCAGGCATTGGCTCAGGTGCGCACCATGTACAGCGGCCCGGCGGTACAGGCCGGCAATGCGGTTGCCGAGCTGATCGGCCCTCAGGAGCGACTCCGGTTCGGATCCGGCGCCGACGCGGATGCGGTGCCCAACCGGGCGGCCGATGAGCAGGCCGAACGGGCCGGGGAGTTCCTGGCACGCTGGGGGCCGGAGTTGAACCCGCAGCAGACGGTGCCCCCGGCCAACACCGGTATGCCGCTACAGATACCTCTCACGATGGCGGGAATGTCGGGTAACCCGTTCCGGGGCAGAGATTTCGGGTTGGGATCGCCCACCGGATCGGAGGCGGACGAGCTTGGTGAGGACGACGTTTACGCGGGCCAGAACTGGATGCGCGATCCACTGTGGCGTGAGAACCCAACCCGCAGTGCTGGGTTCGAATCGGCGACGCCGACGGGCCGACAGCCACTTTCTCCCGACCGGATGCCGTTGCTCGGTTCGGGACCCACGGTGGCCAATGCCGGCGGTGTCGGTGCGGGGGCGACGACACGGGCGTGGGGCCCGATGATGCCGATGATGGGCGCCTATCCGGCGCACGCAAACCAGCGGCGCGGTGACGAAAACGAGCACTACAGCCCGAAGTATCTCGTGAACAGCGACAACACTCGAGAGCTGCTCGGGGAGTTGCCCAGGGGCTCGGCCCCGGTCATCGGGTTATGGGAGGGCGATGGGGCCGACGACGATTTCGGGCCGCCGCCGCGGCGTGGGTTTCGTTCGCGCTGAGTCGGACCCTTGAGGGGTTGGGTTTGCGCCGGTATCAATACCGGGTGCCTTCGACACCCTCTGCTGATAGCTGCTGTCGCCTGACGCCGTCCCGTAGCGCCTAGCCACAGAAAGCTGTCTGCATAGTGTCTGTATTCGTTGACATCGTTCCCCCCGAAGAATCGCCCGTCGCATCGAAAGAAGCTGCGCGCCCGTCGCAATGGCGCCGTCGGCTGACCAACGTCGCCCTGCCGCTGTTGTCGGTGGTCGCCTTCGTCGGCATATGGCAGCTGGCGGCGGCAAGCGGTATCTGGAACCAGACCTTTGTGCCGTATCCGAGCACCGTCTGGAACGCATTCATCGAGGTGTCCACCAACCACGACGGCGTCCATGGGTATGGCGGCTACCTGCTGGCCGAGCATCTGTACATGACACTGCGCCGCTTGCTTTTCGGTGTCGTCATCGGTGTCACCGGCGGTGTGCTGCTGGGCCTGGTCATGGGATCGGTCGGCTGGGTGCGCAGCGTCCTGGAACCCTGGCTGACGTTCCTGCGCACGCTGCCTCCGCTGGCGTACTTCTTCCTGTTGGTCATCTGGTTGGGCATCGACGAGGCTCCCAAGATCACGCTGCTCGCGTTGGCGGCGCTACCGCCGGCCGCGGTCGCCACCACGGCCGCCGTGGTCGCGGCACCGGTCGGGCTGGTGGAGGCCGCCCGCGCCCTGGGGGGCACCCGCTGGCAGGTGGTCCGTGACGTCGTCATCCCCTCGGCACTGCCCGAAACATTCACCGGAGTGCGCCTCGCGGTGGGCATGGCCTACTCCTCGGTGGTTGCCGCCGAACTGTTCAACGGCATACCCGGCATCGGCGGCCTGGTGAAAGACGCCAGTAACTACAACAACACCCCGGTGGTGCTCGTCGGAATCTTCTCGATCGGGATCTCCGGACTGGTAATCGACGCGGCGTTGCGCGCCGTGGAGCGCCGTGCGGTGCCGTGGCGGGGGAAGGTATGAGACCGGGCGCAATCGCGGCGGCATTGCTGGTGGCATTCGGGGTGCTGTCCGGATGCGCCATCGACCACTCCGGCCTGCAGGATGGCAAACCGACCATCCGGATCGGCTATCAGAACTTCCCCAGCGGCGACCTTGTGGTCAAGCAAAATCGTTGGCTGGAAACGGCTTTGCCCGAATACAACATCAAATGGACACGATTCGACTCGGGCGCCGATGTGAACACCGCGTTCATCGCCAGGGAACTGGACTTCGGGTCCTTGGGTTCGAGTCCTTTCGCGCGAGGGCTGTCGGCCCCGTTGAACATCCCGTACCGCGTGGCATTCGTTCTCGATGTCGCCGGGGATAACGAGGCCCTGGTGGCCAGCAATCGCAGCGGTGTCACGACGATCGCCGGTCTCAGGGGCAAGCGGGTGGGTACCCCCTTCGCCTCCACCGCGCATTACAGCCTGTTGGCCGCATTGGCTCAGAACGGACTGTCGGCCAAGGATGTTCAGCTGGTGGACCTCCAGCCGCAGGCCGCACTGGCCGCCTTCGATCGTGGCGACGTGGACGCCGTCTACACCTGGCTGCCCACGGTCGACCAGGTGCGCAAGAACGGTAGAGACCTGATCACCAGCCGACAGCTGGCCCAGGGGAGCAAGCCCACCCTGGACCTCGCCGCGGTGGCCAACGCCTTCTCCGATGCGCACCCCGAGGTTGTCGATGTGTGGCGTCAGCAGCAGGCGCGGGCGTTGCGACTCATCCGCGAAGATCCAAGCACCGCCGCCAAGGCGATCGCCGCGGAGAACGGGCTCACCCCGCAGGAGGTGGCCGGCCAGCTCACCCAGGGGATCTATCTCACTCCCGGCGAGATCGCCTCACCGAAATGGCTTGGTGAGGACGGAAAGCCGGGCCATATCGCCGTGGACCTGCAGAGCGCGTCGCAGTTCCTGGCCGAACAGAAGCAGATTCCGACTGCCGCAACGCTTTCGACGTTCGAGAATGCCGTCTATACGAAGGGTCTGCCCGGTGTCATTAGTCGATGATGTGGAAGCCGCTGCCGAGGAACGGAGCACCGGATCCATCCGGATCAGCGGTGTGACGCACCGGTACGGCAGCGGTGCAGCACGGACGACGGCATTGGGCCCGGTGGATCTGACCGTCGATCCGGGAACTTTTCTCGTGCTGGTCGGGGCCTCCGGCTGCGGTAAGAGCACCCTGCTGCGACTCCTCGCCGGGTTCGAGTCGCCGAGCGAGGGGGCCGTGCAGGTGGCGGGCGACGCGCCCACGCCCGGCATCACCTCCGGGGTCGTGTTCCAGCAGCCGCGGCTGTTTCCCTGGCGCACGGTCGGCGGAAATGTCGAGCTCGCCCTGAAGTATGCGAAGGTGCCTCGGGAACGATGGGCGCAACGTCGTGACCAGCTGCTTGCCCGAGTGGGGCTGGAAGGCACTGCCGGGCGGCGTATCTGGGAGATCAGCGGTGGCCAGCAGCAGCGGGTGGCCATCGCCCGCGCTCTCGCCGCGGAGACTCCGCTGTTCCTGCTCGACGAGCCTTTCGCGGCGCTCGACGCACTCACCCGCGAACGCCTCCAAGAGGATGTCCGTCAGGTCAGTGCCGAGTCGGGCCGCACCACGGTGTTCGTCACGCACAGTGCCGACGAGGCCGCCTTCCTCGGGTCACGCATCGTGGTGCTGACCCGCCGTCCAGGCCAGGTGGCACTGGACATCCCGGTGAACCTGCCCCGAACCGGCATCGACCCGGACGATCTACGCCGTTCCCCCGAATACGCCGAACTGCGCACCGAGGTGGGCAAGGCCGTGAAGGCCGCGGCCGCCTAGCTTGGGTGCTCGCGCAGTAGCGCCGCGGCCTCGGTCTGATAGGCGTGCTCTGCCCATTGCAGCGGTGTTGATCCGAAGCGAGTATCGGCCGTCGCGGGATCGGCCCCGGCCTCCAGGAGCCGGCGGATAAGCGCCAGATCACCGGCCCAGGCCGCCTGGTGCAGCGGTGTCGCGCCTTCTTCGTCGCGGGCATTGACGTCGGCGGGAAAGGAAGCCATCAGGAGAGTCGCTCCGGTGGTATCGATTCCGTGCCGCGCGAGCAGCTCCAGACGATCGGCGAACCCATGCTCGGCGGCCCAGTCGACCTGCCGCCGCCACATCTGCTCGCGGGTCTCCATGGCCTCGCCCAGGCGACGCTCCCACGGGCTCGTGCCGGCGTCGGCCAACCCGTGCGAGAACAGCAGCTCCAGATGCGAATCGTCGGGACGGAACATCCTGTTGTAGAGAGTCTGCTGGTCCGCCGGGTGCGCACCCCGCTGCAGCAGCACGGTGGCCAGTGCATCGGCGAAGGGGTGGCGGGGCTGACGTCCGGGCCCCTGCTCACCCTCGCCGAACACCCCCGTCAACGCGGTGAACGGGGTGGACAGTCCTCGCCACAGATATCCCGAGTTCGGGTCGGCACCGCCATCGAGAAGAAGGCGCGCAGCCGCGAGCGTGTCGTCCATGGTGCGGTGCAACGGTGCCCGTGCATAGCAGAGGTACATCAGCGGGGACCAGTCGTATGGACCGCCGCTCGTGGTCGCCAATGCCGGTTGCGCCGCCAGCTGACGTGCGAGCGCGACCGGGTCCGCGGCGGACGCGGCGGCCCACACATGCCGATCCACCAGCACCGGATCGGCGGTCACCAGGTCAGCTGCCGCCTGCCAGCGCGGAGGTTCGTCGTCCTCGTCGTACCGCAGCGAGGCCAGCGCGCAGAACCGGTCGGCGGTGTCGAGGTCCGGTTCATGGACCGCGCTCGGATCGGTGCTGAGTCCGGCGGCAAGTTCCACATAGCGCACGAGCGCGGGCCAGCCGGTGAATCCGTAGCGGCGGGCCACTGTCAGCTGGGCATCGTGCAGCGCGAATCGCTCACCGGCCAAGGCGATATCGGGGCGGGGGTGGTGCCTGCGCACCGTGTCGACGGCCCCGGGATTCGCGGTACGCACCGCGCGCTGAAGTTCGCGCGCATCACCGCGGACGCGATCGAGTGACGGATTGGTGGGAAGGGTGCTGGCCATGACGGCCTCCTCTCGTGAACCCGATGTCCGCGAGACCAGGTGTGAGAAGAGGTCGGCTAAACCACGTCGAGAAAGGCAGGGAGGCTGAGCCTCTTCGGGCGGACACCGGGCGCTCCTGCACGCCCGGCACTCACATTACCGCGCTAGAGCGTGGGGCGTCGGTGTGCCCACGGCTCGGTCGCTTCGAGCTGAGCGGCCAGCCGGATGAGCAGAGATTCACCGCCGAGCGGCGCGACGAACTGCACGCCGAGCGGCAGACCCTTCTGTGTCTGATACAACGGCAAGGAAATCGCCGGGCGCCCAGTGAGATTCGCCAATTGGGTATAGGGGACCCAGCCGAGGTTGTCGTTGATCATGCTGTCGACGATGTTCGCGTACTTGAGCACGCGGGCAGTCTTGGTACGCAGCAGGAGATCGGATACGGCCGCCAGCGGTGCCGGGAGATTGAACTCGCCGATCCGGGGCGGAGCCTTGGCGAGTGTGGGCGTGAGCAGCAGGTCGTAGTCGCCGAAGAAGGTTGCCAGTTCCCGCACGTAGTTGTGACGGCGCTCCACGGCCGCAACGTAATCGGGGCCGCTGGTGGCGCGGCCCAGGGTGGCGATGAGCAGGGTGTCGCGTTCGAACCCCTCGTCGCCCGCTCCGGTCAGCTTCTTGGTGTCGTCCACCTCGTAGGCGGCGTGCACAAACCAGGTCAGCAGGAAATCACGGGCGAGCTGCCCGTCGTCGTAGGGGGCGCTCACCTCTTCCACCTCATGGCCCAGGTGAGTCAGGAGGCGCACCGCGGTCTCGACGGCGGCCACCGCGGCGGGATCGGGATTCGGGGTGATGACGGTGGGGATGCGCACCCCGATTCGCAGCTTGCCGGGATCCCGGCCCACCTGCGAGGCATACGAATCCTCGGGCATCGCCGGGAGATACGGCGATGTGGGCTCGGGGCCGGCGATGACATCGAGCATGGCGGCGGTATCGCGGACAGTGCGCGACACCGTGCCGCTGACCGCCGCGCCGTGCATGGGCTCACCGGCCCCCGGACCCATCGGAGTGATACCGCGACCGGGCTTGAGGCCCACCAGACCACAGCATCCCGCGGGGATGCGGATCGACCCGCCGCCGTCGCTGGCACCGGCCACCGGCACGATTCCCGCGGCCACGGCAGCGGCGGAGCCGCCCGAGGACCCACCCGGGGTGTGGTTCAGATTCCACGGATTACGGCTTGGTCCAAAGAGTTCCGGCTCGGTGATGCCCTTCGACCCGAACTCGGGGGTGTTGGTCTTGCCGAAGATGACGAGACCGGCATCGAGCCAGCGCTGCACGATGGTGGAGTGTTCCGGTGCGGGGCGCGTGGACAACGCCCGGCACCCTCCCGATGTCGGGTGGCCCTTGTAGTCCTGGCCGAGGTCCTTGATGAGGAAGGGCACTCCGGCGAACGGTCCGGTCAAGTCCCCGGCGACCTGCTGGTCGGCCTCGGGGATGGTCCGGACGATGGCGCCGACGTCATTGTTGACCGCTACCGCTCGGGCGCGGGCGACCGCGAGCAGCTCGGCGGGACTGACCTGCTTGCTGGCGACCAGAGCGGCCAGGCCGGTGGCGTCGTGTTGGGAGTATTCGGAGAAATCCACCCGGCCAGCCTATGCGGCCTCAGGCCATCAGGCGGTGGCCTTCTTTAGTACATCGTTGTAGATGGCGACGATCTTCTCGGTCTGCAGCGACTGGCGCGGCTCGTCCTGATGCGCGGCGACAACTTCCGTCATCTGTCTCAGCTTGCCGCGGTCATCGGCCAGCGAGCGGATGGCCGCCGCGATCGCCTCGACGGACTCGTTCTCCGTCACCAGGCCACCGCCGTCGGGTACCGATTCGCCGAGGATCTCGTCGCAGAAGATGACGGGGGTCGACATCGAAATAGCTTCCAGTAGAACCAGTCCCTGAGTGTCGAAGCCGTAGGACGTGAACAACAGGGCGCTGCTGGCTCCCATCGCGGCCAGGCAGCTGTCCTGGCTGACCCGGCCGCGCAACCGGATCCGGTTGGAGGCACCGTGCGAATCGACATACTTCTTGATGGCGTGCTCGAGGTGGCCGTCACCGTAGATGTCCATGACACAGTTCTTGACCTGGGTGGCGGCCTTCACGGCCTCCAGCACCCGCTTCTCCGGAGAGAGGCGTCCACACCAGATCAGCCGCAACGGCTCATCGTCGGTCGGCTTGTCGTCCGCCGCTTCACGGGCGATGTCCACCAGCTCGTCGTCGACACCGTTCGAGACCACCGAGATGGGCCGGCGCAGGCCGCGCTCGGTGAGGGCCTGCGCGAAGTGCGTCGTCGGGGTGATCTCGTGGTCCACGGCCTGCGCCTGAGCCATCATCAGCTGCCAGGCCCGCCGCGATGCTGCGGACTCCTGCACCGTCGTCAGGTGGAAATCCTTGGGCAGGTGGCGCTCCTGCATCTGGCTGAAAATCCACGCCAACAGCAGGGGGTTGGGGCTGGCCTTCTCGAAGTACACGTCGTACCGGGTGTGCTTGGTCTGCACCACCGGGATGCCATTGCGGCGTGCGGCTTCCACACCGGCGATGCAGACGCCCAGGTCGCCCTGGCTGTGGATGATGTCAATGGGTCCGCGGGCGCGCAGCTCCCGGTCGATCAGCTCCTTATTCGCCGTTCCCGGCCATACAAAGGTGAAGTCATCGTGCTTGCCGAGCTTGCGCATCGCCTCCGCCACGAACGGCACGGGCTTGACCTCGACGACGTTCGGGTCGGGATCGACGGTGTGGGCCAATGGTGCGGTGAACACCGTCACCTTGTGCCCCAGCCGCTCCAGGCCGTGACGCTGCCGGGCCACCGAGATCTGCGCCCCGCCCAGGCTCTCGGGATGAAGATCGGTGAACAGCGCAATATGCATCGTCGAAACCTTGTCGTTGTGTGCCAATACGGCGTGCGGAAACCGGGCCCAACCCGAACCGAACCGTATCGGATCGCCGGTCGTGCTGCTGAGATACCCAGACAGAAGGCCCGGAGAAAGGCCAGCCTCCCCGCCGCCGATGGCCTCACCCAGTAGTCTCGATGCTGTGCAGCGTCGAATTATGGGCATCGAGACTGAGTTCGGCGTCACGTGCACATTTCACGGCCACCGGAGACTGAGCCCCGACGAGGTTGCCCGCTACCTGTTCCGTCGCGTGGTGTCCTGGGGGCGCAGTTCCAACGTCTTCCTGCGCAATGGCGCACGGCTCTACCTTGATGTGGGCAGCCACCCCGAATACGCCACCGCCGAATGCGACAGCCTGGTGCAGCTGGTCACCCATGACCGTGCCGGGGAACGCGTCCTGGAGGACCTGCTGATCGACGCCGAGCAGCGCCTGTCCGACGAGGGCATCGGCGGCGACATTTACTTGTTCAAGAACAACACCGACTCCGCCGGCAATTCCTACGGCTGCCACGAGAACTACCTCATCGTGCGGGCGGGGGAGTTCTCCCGGATTTCCGATGTGCTGCTGCCCTTCCTGGTGACTCGCCAGCTGATCTGTGGCGCGGGGAAGATACTGCAAACCCCCAAGGCGGCGACCTTCTGCTTGTCGCAACGCGCCGAACATATTTGGGAAGGCGTGTCGTCGGCGACCACCCGCAGCCGTCCCATCATCAACACCCGCGATGAGCCGCACGCGGACGCCGAGAAGTACCGGCGGCTGCACGTCATCGTCGGCGACTCCAACATGTCGGAGTCGACCACCATGCTCAAGGTCGGCACCGCGGCGCTGGTACTGGAGATGATCGAAAGCGGCGTCGCCTTCCGGGACTTCTCGCTGGATAACCCGATCCGTGCCATCCGTGAGGTCAGCCATGACCTCACGGGCCGCCGCCCCGTCCGGCTCGCCGGTGGACGTCAGGCCAGTGCGCTGGACATCCAGCGTGAGTACCACGCCCGCGCCGTCGAGCATCTGAACACCCGCGAGCCGAACGCGCAGGTCGAGCAGGTTGTGGAGCTCTGGGGCCGCACGCTGGATGCCGTTGAGGCCCAGGACTTCTCGAAGGTCGACACCGAGATCGACTGGGTGATCAAGCGCAAACTATTCCAGCGCTATCAGGACCGCTACAACATGGAACTTTCCGACCCGAAGATCGCCCAGTTGGACCTGGCCTATCACGACATCAAGCGCGGCCGGGGCGTGTTCGACCTGCTGCAGCGCAAGGGGTTGGCCGCCCGTATCACCACCGACGAGGAGATCAAGGCCGCCGTCGACCAGCCTCCGCAGACCACCCGCGCCAAGCTGCGTGGTGATTTCATCACCGCCGCTCAGGAGGCCGGCCGCGATTTCACCGTCGACTGGGTGCACCTCAAGCTCAACGACCAGGCACAGCGCACGGTGTTGTGCAAGGACCCGTTCCGGTCCGTCGACGAGCGGGTGGAACGGCTCATCGCCAGCATGTAGCGGGGTGCCGCTGCGATCTTGATGCTTGCGCCGAACGTCGAACAAACTTTCGCAACACCCCCTAAAGTGCTGGCAGGAAACACGCCATAGTCCTCTAAGCTTGCCGCCGTGGCGATCTCCAAAGTCGAGCGGTTGATGAACCTGGTGATCTGCCTGCTGTCCACCCGCACCTATGTCACCGCCGAACGCATCCGTACCTCGGTGGCCGGTTACTCGGACTCGCCGAGCGATGAGGCCTTCAGCCGGATGTTCGAGCGCGATAAGAACGAGCTGCGCGATCTGGGCATCCCGCTGGAGACGGGGAAGGTGTCGTCCTTCGACGCCACCGAGGGGTACCGCATCAGCCGCGACGCCTACGAGCTGCCCGATATCACCCTCACCGCCGACGAGTCCGCAGCCGTCGCGGTCGCCACCCAGCTGTGGCAGTCGCCGGAGCTGGTCACCGCCGCGCAGGGTGCGCTGATGAAGCTGCGCGCCGCGGGGGTGGATGTCGACCCGGCCGCCGAGAACGTCTCGGTGGTGGGATCCGCGACAAACCTGGCCATGCCCGGAGGCCGTGGATCGGAATCGGTACTGCGAATCCTGCTGTCCGCCATCGACTCCGGTCAGGCCGTGCAATTCGGGCACCGGCCATCGCGCGCCGAGCCGTATGTGACGCGCACCGTCGAGCCCTGGGGCGTGATCACCGATCGCGGCCGCTGGTACCTGGTCGGACACGACCGGGACCGCAACGCCACCCGCACTTTCCGGCTCTCCCGTATCGGGGAGGACGTCACGATGCTCGACAAACCGGGGACGGTACGGCGCCCCGATGGGGTGGACCTGCGCGCAATCGTGGCCAGGGCCGTCGGCGACGGCCCGGTGCGGATCACCGCGCGAGTGTGGATCGCCGAAGGGCGCGCCCAGGAGCTGCGCCGGATGGGTGCCGTCGTCGAACCGCAGCGGCGGGGCGAGCGCGACGGGGATGTGGTCGAGATCGAGGTGGCCTCACCCGACCGCCTGGTTCGCTCGATCGCCTCCCACGGCGCCGATGCGGTCGCGTTGGAGCCGGCGCAGGTGCGTGACGAGGTCATCGCTCGTCTGCAGGAGCACGCGGCGGATGAGCCGCTTGCGCGAAGAGGATCTAGTGGAGTGACGGCATGACCGAGTTATCGAATCGTCTTACGCGGTTGCTGAATATGGTCCCGTACTTCCAGGCCAATCCGGGTATCAGTGCCGCCGATGCCGCCACGGACCTGGGCGTGACGACCAAACAGCTGATGGCCGATCTGAACCAGCTGTGGATGTGTGGCCTGCCCGGCTACGGGCCGGGCGATCTGATCGATCTCTCCTTCTCCGAGGAGAGCATCGAGGTCACGTTCTCGGCCGGTATCGACCGTCCGCTACGCCTGACCTCTCCCGAGGCGACGGCACTGTTGGTCGCTTTGCGTGCCCTGCTGGACATGCCCGGCACCGTTGACCCGGAGGCCGCGCGCAGTGCTATCGCCAAGATCGAGGACGCCGCGGGGGCCGGTGATGAGTCGCTCGGGCGAAGAGAATTAGACACCGAATCGGGCAGTTCACCGGCGACTCCCGTCGAGTCCGAGGCGGTCTCCGCCGTGCGCTTAGCCGTGCGTAACCGCAAGGCGCTGCGCATCGAGTACTACTCGGCATCGCGAGATGCGTTGTCGGAGCGGATAGTCGATCCTATTCGGATCGCTGTGGTGGGAGACCACAGCTACCTGGAGGCCTGGTGCCGCGCATCGGAGGGGGTGCGGTTGTTCCGGTTCGACAGAATCGAACGGGCCGAGGTGCTCGACCAGCGCGCGGCGCCACCCGCGCCCGCGGTCCAGACGGCCACCGACACCGGTTTGTTTGAGGCGGACCCTGCACTTCCCGCGGCGACGGTGCTGGTCGGTCCGAGTGCGTCCTGGGTCTTCGATTACTTCCCGATGCGGCCCACCGGTGTCCAGCATGCTGACGGGTCGGTGGAGGCCGCCATGACCTATGCCTCCGAGGACTGGATGGCGCGGCTGGTCCTCGGATTCGGATCGGCGATCCGCGTGCAGGCGCCGGAGTCCTTGGCGCGGCGGGTGCGCGCTGATGCGGCGGTGGCGCTGGCGGCGTATCAGGCCAGCTGACCGCGATCGGCCCTGGGGTAGCATTCAGGGCAGACACGACGCCAGAGGAGGTGACCACATTGGGCGGTCTACAACCCATGCACTGGGTGATCGTAATTGTGGTGTTCGCGCTGCTCTTCGGAGCCAAGAAGCTGCCGGACCTCGCGCGTTCGCTGGGTAAGTCGCTGCGGATCTTCAAGTCGGAAGTCAAAGAACTGCAAAACGAGGGAAATGCTGCGAAGGCGTCCGACACCCAGCAGGCCGTGGAGCAGCAGCAAGTGCCTCCCGCTGTCGCGGTGGAAGCGCCCCCGATCGAATCGACTCCCGGTCACAAGCCCACTGCCTAGCCGCGTTCCGCCGCGATAGGCCGGCCGGATAGGTCATGCGTTCATGAATAAGGTGTTGGGTGCTCTTGGGCTGCGGCGAAAGTCCAGGCAACCCAAAAATTCCGATGGCACCATGTCGCTCATCGAGCATCTGCAGGAGCTGCGTACCCGCCTGCTCATCTCGGTGGCGGCGGTTCTGCTCACCACCATCATTGGTTTCGTCTGGTACGAGCACACGATGTTCGGCATCGAAAGCCTCGGTGAATGGCTACGTGAGCCCTACTGCTCGCTGCCGGCGAGCGCGCGCGCCAATCTCAGCGCGGATGGGGCCTGCCGACTTTTGGCCACCGCGCCCTTCGAGCAGTTCATGCTGCGCCTCAAGGTGGGCCTGACGGCCGGCGTGGTGCTGGCCTGCCCGGTGTGGCTGTACCAGATCTGGCGGTTTATCACCCCGGGCCTCTATCGCAACGAACGCAAGTTCGGTGTCATCTTCGTGACCGCGGCGGCCCTGCTGTTCGTCACCGGCGCGTTCCTGGCCTACCTGGTGCTGGCCAAGGCCCTGCACTTCCTCTTGACGGTGGGCAGTGACGTTCAGGTCACCGGGCTCAAGGGTGATGAGTACTTCAGCTTCCTGATCAACCTATTGCTGGTGTTCGGTGTCAGCTTCGAGTTTCCGCTGCTTCTCATCATGCTGAATTTCGTCGGGATGCTGCCCTACGCCAAGCTCAAGAATTGGCGCCGCGGCATCATCTTCGGCCTGTTCGTCTTTGCGGCCTTCGCGACGCCGGGTGCCGATCCGTTCTCGATGACGGCACTGGGGCTCGCGCTGACGCTGCTGCTGGAGTTCTCCATTCAGGTGGCCCGTGTGCACGACAGGCGCAAGGCCAGACGGGAGGCCGCGCAGGAGCTGGACGATGACGAGGCCTCCGCATTGGACGCGCCCGAGGCCATTGCCGCGCCCGAACCGATCGGTCCCCCCGAGCGGTTTGACAACATGGGCAAGTGACCAGCATCGGAACCGAACTTAGTGCGTTCTCCCAAGGGCTGAGTTTCGCTCTCGATCCGTTTCAGGTTCGCTCATGTACTGCGCTGGAGAACGGCCACGGCGTACTGGTCTGCGCACCCACCGGTGCGGGCAAGACCATCGTCGGAGAATTCGCGGTACACCTGGCCCTGGCGGCCGGACGCAAGTGCTTCTACACCACCCCGATCAAGGCGCTGAGCAACCAGAAGTACAACGACCTGGTGTCGGTGTACGGACCTGAGAAGGTCGGCCTACTCACCGGGGACTCGTCGATCAACTCCGACGCGCCGGTGGTGGTGATGACCACCGAGGTGTTGCGAAACATGCTGTACGCGGATTCTCCAGCGCTGCATGGTCTTTCGTATGTCGTGATGGATGAGGTGCACTTCCTGGCCGATCGGTTCCGCGGTGCGGTCTGGGAAGAAGTGATCCTGCATCTGCCCGAGGACGTCGCCTTGGCCAGTCTGTCGGCCACGGTGAGCAACGCCGAGGAATTCGGCGGCTGGATCAAGACGGTCCGCGGAGACACCACCGTGGTGGTCGACGAGACCCGGCCGGTTCCGTTGTGGCAGCACGTCATCGTGGGCAAGCGGCTGTTCGACCTGTTTGATGGCGATGAGCCTCTCGGGCGAAGAGCATCAGGCGGGGCAGGAATTCCTTCTCAAGTCGATCCGGAGCTCACGCGCTACATAGCCCAGCGCCGCCAGGCCGATCGCTTCGCCGACTTCGACCGCCCACACCGACGGCCCCATCAGGGCGGGCCGAACCAGCGTTCGGGGAGGCCGCCCACCCTGTACCGTCCGCCGTCGCGGCCCGAAGTCATCACCCGGCTCAACGAGGATGGGCTGCTTCCGGCGATTACCTTCATCTTCTCGCGTGCCGGGTGCGATGGCGCTGTGGCCCAATGTCTTCGGTCCCGGTTGCGCCTCACCACGGAGGAGGAACGGCGAGAGATCGTTGCCGTCATCGACCGCCGCACCGAAGGGCTGCCAGAGGGCGACCTGGAGGTGCTCGGGTACTGGCAGTGGCGCGAGGGGCTGCTGCGCGGTATCGCCGCGCACCATGCGGGCATGCTGCCGGTGTTTCGGCATACGGTCGAGGAGCTGTTCACCAAGGGGCTGGTGAAGGCGGTATTCGCCACCGAGACACTGGCATTGGGCATCAACATGCCCGCGCGCACCGTGGTGTTGGAGCGGTTGGTCAAGTTCAACGGGGAGCAGCACGCGGCACTGACTCCGGGGGAGTACACCCAGTTGACCGGGCGCGCGGGCCGGCGCGGCATCGACGTCGAGGGACACGCCGTCGTGTTGTGGACACCCGAGGTGGAGCCCAGCGAGATCGCGGGACTGGCGTCCACCCGCACCTTCCCGCTGCGCAGCTCCTTCGCGCCGTCGTACAACATGACAATCAATCTGGTGCACCGCATGGGCCCCGGTCCGGCACGCGAACTGCTGGAGCGATCTTTCGCGCAGTTTCAGGCAGACCGCTCCGTGGTGGGATTGGTGCGTGGCATCGAACGTGGCCAGAAAATGCTCGACGAGATCGCCAACGAGATTGACGGACATGATGGTTCGGTCCTGCAGTACGTCCGGTTGCGTGGCAACCTCGCCGAACGTGAGCGCGCCGCCGCGCGCGCGTCACGGCTCGAACGTCGCGGTGCGGCCAACGATGCCCTGGCCGCGCTCAAGCGCGGTGATGTCATCGCGATCCCGCATGGCCGTCGCAATGGCGTGGCCGTGGTGCTGGAGCCGGCCAACGACAACGAGGACCCTCGTCCTTTGGTCTTAACCGAACACCGTTGGGCCGGAAGGATTTCGTCGGCGGATTACACGGCGGGCGCCGAACCGCTCGGATCCATCACGCTACCCAAGCGCGTCGAGCATCGTCAGCCCAAGGTGCGACGCGATGTGGCCTCGGCGCTGCGGTCAGCGCTTGACGAGGGCCGGGTACGCAGGCCGCAGTCGGTGAAGGGCCGCAAGAACGGTGCGGACGGCGACGGCTCGGATCTCGGAGTCGAGGTCCAACGGTTACGTCATGAAATCCGGGAGCATCCGGTGCATCGCCTCCCCAACCGCGAGGAATTGGCACGCACCGCCGAGCGCTATCTGCGCATCGAACGCGATAACGAACAACTGCAGAAGAAGGTGTCGGCCGCGACCAATTCACTCGCGCGCACTTTCGACCGGATCCTCGCGCTGCTCTCCGAACGTGGATACGTAGAGGACAGCGCCGAGCTCGGTGTGAAGGTCACCGGGGACGGCACGCTGCTGGCCCGGATCTACAGCGAAAGTGATCTGCTGGTGGCCGAGTGTCTGCGGCGCGGGCTGTGGGCGGGGCTCAAACCCGCGGAGCTGGCGGCCGTGGCATCCGCCGTGCTGTACGAGTCGCGGGGTGATGCGGTGTCGGCGACGGGTGAGGCGCCGACGGCTGCGCTGCGCGCGGCACTCGCCGAGACCCACCGGGCCCTGGCCCGGTTGCGCCGCGATGAACAGCAGCACCAGCTCTCGCCCACCCGTGAGGTCGACGAGGGCTTCGTCGCGGCGGTGTATCGATGGGCGACCACCGGCGATCTGGCGGCATCGCTGGAGGCGGCCGGCAATACGGGTACCGCGCTGCCGGCGGGTGATTTCGTGCGGTGGTGCCGGCAAGTCGTTGATCTGCTCGACCAAATCAACAAGGCTGCGCCGGACGCCGAGGTGCGCTCGGTGGCGAGGGCCGCGGTCGCCGACGTGCGGCGTGGCGTCGTTGCCGTTGATGGCACATAAGGTCGAGCAAACGCTAAGGTGGAGCGTCAGCACGCTCTTACACACCGGTAAGTAACAATGTCGCGACACGGGAGGAACGATGAGCGGTCCACAGGGAACCGAACCTGGCGGACAGTGGGCGCCGCAACCTGGGCAAGGCCAAGAGCCGTGGCAGACACCGCAATCCTCAGATCCGGCGCAGCAGGGCGAGCAGGGTTGGCAGCAGCCGGCCTACGGCCAGGGACAGCAGTATCCGCAGTACCAGCAGCCGGGTTTCCCGGGTGGTGGATTTGGGGATCCGACCCAGTTCGGCCAGCAGCCCGGTCAGCAGGGATTCGGCGAGCCGAGTCAGTTCGGCCAGCCCGGCGCCTACGGCCAGCCGGGACAGTACGGCCAGCAGGGTGGATACCCGGGCCAGTACGGGCAGCAGCAGGGACAGCCGTTCCCGCAGTTTGGTGCCGGTAAGCCGCAGCGTTCCACCAAGACCATCGCCATCATCGGCGGCATTGTCGCGGCCGCGGTGATCCTGATCGTGGTGCTGGTTACCGCCTTCCTGGCTCCCGGCTGGGCCATGACCACGACCCTGGACGTCAGCAAGGCTCAAGAGGGCGTGACCAAGGTTCTTACCGATGAGACCAACGGATACGGCGCCAAGAACGTCAAGGACGTCAAGTGCAATGACGGCAAGAACCCCGAGGTGAAGAAGGGCGCGACCTTCAACTGCGATGTCAGCATCGACGGCACCAAACGCCAGGTCACCGTCACGTTCCAGAATGACAAGGGCACCTACGAGGTAGGCCGCCCCAAGTAAACGGCCTTACCAAAATGCCGAGTGCGCAGATCCGCGCACTCGGCATTTTTGTGTTCAGGGGAGTCCGTCGAGCGCCTTCTGCAGGCGTGTGATCGCCGACCCGATCCCCAATTCGGCACCCAGTTCGGCGACCCGTTGAGGATCTCGCGCCGCCAGCGGTAGCGCATCGCTGTCGCGATCGATCGTGACCGGCGCATCCACAGCCACTCGCACCACCGCTTCGGCGGCCGCGATGTAGTCGGTAGCGGCCAGCAGCTTGGCGCGAACCGCTTTGGCCAGCCCGGATTCCGGATCGTCGACCGCGGCGAGGATGCCGGTCAGTGACCTGTACTCGGAAAGAAGTTTGGCCGCCGTCTTCTCGCCCACGCCGGCGACACCGGGCAGGCCGTCGGACGGGTCACCGCGCAGCAAGGCCAGTTCCGCGTACGCCGCGCCGGCACGCTCCACGGGCACCCCATACTGCTCGGACACCTCGGCCGGTCCGAACACGGTGGCCTTGGCGAACCCGCGGCCCATGTAGAAGACGCGAATCGGGACCGGGGCATCGGTGACCACCTGCAGCAAGTCGCGGTCACCGCTGACCACGATCACGGGGTCCCGGCGTTCGGTCGCGGCGAGCGTGCCCAACACATCGTCTGCCTCAAATCCCGGGGCGCCGGCCGACGCGATGCCGAACGCGTCCAGCATGGCGGCGATCATGTCGACCTGGGGTGTCAGCTCGTCGGGTATCTCTTCGACGTCAACGGTCTGTGACCCTGCAGTGTCTGATGGTCTTCCCGCAAGCGGATCATCCGCGACCACCCGATGCGCCTTGTACGACGGAATCGCAGCCACCCGCCAGGCTGGACGCCAGTCCAGGTCCAGGCACACCACCAGCCGGTGAGGCCGGTGCAGGGTGATGAGCTGCGACACCGTGTCGAGGAACCCACGGACGGCGTTGACGGGTCTGCCGTCGGGTGCCGTGATGGAATCCGGAACCCCGAAGTACGAGCGGAACCACAGGCTGGCGCCATCGAGTAGCAGGACGGGTCGCGCGAGGTCATCTTGCACGGCACTCAACCTATGCCAGATAGCCTGGACCGTATGGCACCCCAGCGTTTCGAGTCCGATGTGTACGCCGACCGCCTGCGACGTGCCGCCCACGAGGCGGCAGCGGCCGGGGTGGCGGGACTGGTGATCACACCCGGATACGACCTGCGATACCTGACCGGCTCGCGTGCGCAGACATTCGAGCGGCTCACCGCGTTGGTGGTGCCGGCCTCGGGTGCGCCCACCGTGGTCGCACCGCGGATGGAGCTTGCGGCGCTGCAGGATTCGGCGATCGGCGACCTCGACATTCCGATCAGCGACTGGGTGGACGGTGAGAACCCCTACGAGCTGGTGCGTGCGGCATTGGGTTCTGCGGGCGGTGTTGGGTCAGGCACGGTGGCGGTCACCGAGTCGATGCCCGCAATGCATCTGCTTCCGTTGACCGAATTGATCGGGAGCGTGCCGGTACTGGCCACCGGGGTGCTGCGCCGACTGCGCATGGTCAAGGACGCCTCCGAGATCGATGCGCTGCGCAAGGCCGGAGCCGCCATCGACCGGGTGCACGCCCTGGTGCCCGAGTTGCTGGTGCCGGGGCGCACGGAGGCGCACGTGGCCGCCGACATCGCGGAAGCAATTGTGGCCGAGGGGCATTCGGAGGTCGCCTTCATCATCGTGGGTTCCGGCCCGCACGGGGCCGACCCGCACCACGAGTGCTCCGATCGTGAGCTGCAGGCCGGGGACATCGTGGTGGTGGATATCGGCGGCAGCTACGAGCCGGGCTACAACTCCGACAGTACGCGTACCTACAGCATTGGTGACCCTGATCCCGATGTGGCTCAACGTATTTCGATCCTTGAACAGGCGCAGCAGGCTGCGGTTCGGGCGGCTCGTCCCGGCGTGAGCGCCCAGTCTGTGGATGCAGCTGCGCGCCGCGTTCTCGTCGAAGCCGGGATGGGGGAGGCGTTCGTGCATCGCACCGGGCACGGCATCGGGCTGTCGGTACACGAGGAGCCGTACATCGTGGAGGGCAACGACCTGATCCTGGAACCCGGAATGGCCTTCAGCATCGAGCCGGGTGTGTACTTCCCGGGACAGTGGGGCGCACGGATCGAGGACATCGTCATCGTCACCGAAAACGGTTGTGAGTCCGTGAATTCACGGCCGCACGGCCTGACGGTGGTACCGTTCGGCCGCTAATCAGCTGCGGTGTCGCCGCGGTTCAGCAGATCTGAGGAGCCCAGTACTCGCTCGATCTTGACCTCGATGACCACCCGCTGCGGGTTGACGCGTGGAGTGCGGTAGCGCTGCGCGTAACGCAGCTCGGCATCGCGTACGGCTTCCTTGTCGGTGACGACGGTGGCCGCACCCTCCAGGGAGAGCCAGCGAGCTCCGTCGACCTGGCTGAGCACCGCAAGCCCACCGCGCTCGGCGTTGACCGACTTTTGCGACCCGCCGGTGGTGATGACCCGCGCAATATGGGTCGCGGGGTCGAAAGTGAAGCCGACGGCCACCACATGCGGGCTGTTGTCCTGCCGCAACGTGGTCAGCATCGCGAGATGGCGCTCGGAGAGGAACGCCAGCGCATCATCGGTAAGTCGAGTCGTAGGGGTGTTCACCATCAACTCTCACGCTAGCGCAGGACATAATCGCTGACGTGACCGACACGGTGCGACACTCCGGCCAGCTTGGGGATGATCCGAGTGCGGGAAGACCGTCGACGGTGGTGATTTTCGGCGGCCGTAGCGAAATCGGGCTGGAGGTGGCGACTCGCCTCGCACCGGGCAACACCGTGGTCCTGGCGGCGCGCCGGGCCGATGACCTGCACGACGAGGAACGACGTGTCCGTGATGCCGGTGCCGTTGCCGTGGACTGCGTCGAGTTTGACGCCGGCCGGCTCGACAGCCACGAATCGGTGTTGGCCGCCATCATCGAGCGGCGTGGAGCCATCGACGTGGCAGTGCTCGCGTTCGGGCTGCTCGGTGATCAGGGGCAGGCGGAAACAGATCCCGCTCATGCGGCGGCCATCGTGCACATCGACTACGTGGCACAGGTGGCTCTGTTGACTCAGTTGGCGGTTCGCATGCGCGGCGCCGGGCGCGGCGCGCTGGTGGTGTTCTCGTCGATCGCCGGATGGCGGGTGCGGCGCGCCAACTACGTGTACGGGTCCGCCAAGGCGGGGTTGGACGGTTTCGCGAGCGGGCTGGCCGACGCCCTGCATGGTTCCGGCGTGCACCTGCTGATCGCGCGCCCCGGCTTCGTGATCGGTCGGATGGCGGCGGGCATGTCACCGGCACCCTTGGCGAGCACGCCGCCGCAGGTGGCGGAGGCGACGGTGCGGGCACTGCGGCGCGGGAAGCGCACCGTGTGGATTCCGCGAGCACTGGGAACGTTGGCATTCATCATGCGGTGGGTACCGTCGTCTGTATGGCGCAGGATGCCGCGATGAGTCCCCCGAGCGAAGAGCGTCGAGCACAGCTGATCACCGTGGTCGGGATAGGCGCGGACGGGGTCGACGGGCTGTCGATGCGTTCACGCCATGAATTGCAGCGTGCATCAGTCATTTTCGGCTCACTGCGCCAGCTGGAACTGCTCGCCGCAGAATCGATGGCTGCCGAATGCCGAGTGTGGCCCTCACCGCTGCTGCCTGCGCTGTCCACCATGTTCGACGGTCTCGGTGACGTCCACGTCCTGGCCAGTGGTGACCCCATGTTGCATGGTGTCGGCACCACGCTGACCCGGCTGTTCGGCGGCGAGCGGGTGCGGGTGTTCCCGCATGTATCGAGTGTGTCGTTGGCCTGCGCCCGAATGGGTTGGGCGGTGAACGATGTCGAGGTCATCAGCCTGGTGAACGCGCCGGTCGATTCGGCTCGCCGGTACGGCGGGCGGGCCGTGGTGCTCAGCCGCAATGCCAACACTCCGGGGGACCTGGCGCGAGTCCTGGCCGGCTCCGAGCTTGGCGCTTCACAACTGACGGTCTGGGAACAGCTGGGCGGTGCGGCCGAGCACTCGTTCGCCGGTGCTGCCTGTGGTTGGACCCATTCGCCCGGCGACGCGCTGAATGTCATTGCCGTCGAATATGTTCCGGCAGCAGAGGTTACCGTCCTACCGCTGGTCGCGGGGCTGCCGGAGGGCATGTTCGAACACGATGGACAGATCACCAAGCGGGAGATCCGGGCGATCACTTTGTCATCGCTGGCGCCGCGGCCGGGTCAGCGGCTGTGGGACGTGGGCGCGGCGTCGGGCAGCGTCGCGATCGAATGGTCACGTAGTGGCACCGGCTGTAGCGCCTCGGCCTTCGAGATCGAGCCGTCGCGGCGGGCCGCGATCAGCGCCAACGCGACGAAGTTCGGCGTCGATATCGAGGTTTTCGGTTCGGCACCACATGATTTCGAACAGGCCAGGGCCCCGGACGCGATTTTCGTCGGTGGCGGCGTCACTGGCCCCGGATTGCTCGAACACTGCTGGGGGCGGCTACCGAGCGGAGGCCGCATCGTCGTCAATGCGGTGACCGCGGAATCCGAAGCGCTTTTGTTGCAATGGTATTGCGCCCACGGCGGCGAGCTGCGCCGGTACCGTGTCGAGGATGCCGCCGCACTCGGGGGCTTTACCAGCTGGAGGTCCCGGCTGCCTGTTACGCAATGGAGCGCGGAAAAGCCCCTGTCCGATGTCTTCCCGCAAGCGGGTCATCCCGCGCCTGATGTCTTCCCGCAAGCGGGTCATCCATGACGGTCTACTTCATCGGTGCGGGACCGGGCGCGGCCGATCTCATCACGGTGCGCGGGCAGCGGATTCTGCAGCGATGCCCGGTCTGCCTGTACGCGGGATCGATCATGCCGCGTGATCTCTTGGACGAGTGCCCGCCGGACGCCCGGATCATCGACACCGGGCCACTGACCTTGGATGCGATCATCGAGGAGATATCCGGCGCCGACGCACAGGGACTGGATGTTGCTCGGCTGCACTCGGGTGACCCCTCGCTGTACAGCGCGGTCGCCGAGCAGTGCCGTCGGCTGGATGCTCTCGGTATCGGCCATGAGATCGTGCCGGGTGTTCCGGCCTTCGCCGCCGCCGCGGCGGCATTGGGCACCGAGCTTACCGTCCCCGGCGTCGCACAAACCGTGACGATTACCCGGGTTTCGACGTTGTCCTCCGCGATGCCCGCCGGCGAAGATTTGCGCACCCTGGCCGTGCCGGGGGCGACTCTGGCGTTGCACCTGGCGGCGGCCCAAATTGACACCGTCGTGGCTGATCTCGTCGCCGGGGGATACCCGCCGCAGACGCCGGCTGCTGTGGTGGCGTATGCCAGTTGGCCATCAGAGGTCATCCTTCGCGGCACCCTTGCGGACATCGCCGGGCAGATGAGGGATGCGGGCGTCACCAAGACGGCGGTCATCTTTGTCGGGAAGGTGCTTGCCGCAGAGGGATTTACCGACAGTTATCTGTATTCGGCGGGACGTCGTAGAGGGGCATCGCATTAGATGAAGATCTTGATCCTCGGAGGTTCGGCAGAGGCGCGCGAGCTGGCCGAGCGGCTGGCACCACGGTTCGACGTCACCACCTCGCTCGCGGGCCGGGTGCGCAACCCGGCGGTACCGGCGGGCGAGCTGCGCATCGGAGGTTTCGGTGGCGAGGCAGGTTTACGGAAATGGCTGTTGGATAACAACATCAATGCCGTGATCGATGCCACCCATCCATTCGCCGCGACGATCACGGAGAACGCCGCCGCGGCGTGCGGGCGGCTGGGCATCCCACACCTCATTCTGCGCCGCCCGCCCTGGCCTGCAGGTGACGCGACGGTGGTGTCGTCGGCGGCCGAGGCCAAGGATGTGGTGGTGGCGCAGGGTTTTTCGCGGGTGTTCCTAACGTCGGGTCGCTCTAGTATCGGGGCTTTCCTGTTTTCGGACGCCTGGTTCCTGATTCGCGTGGTGGAGCCGGTGCCCGCCGACGAGCTACCCGAGCGGCACCATGTGTTGTTGTCGCGTGGGCCGTACTCGCTCGACGAGGAAACCGAGCTCATGCGCCAATATGAGATCGAGGTTCTGGTCACCAAGAACAGCGGGGGAACGATGACCTCGGCCAAGTTGGAAGCCGCTGCGGCGCTTGGTATTCCCGTCGTGATGATCGACAGGCCGGCACTACCGGAGAACGTGTGCACGGTGACCACCGTGGACGCGGCGCAGCAGTGGGTTACTGAGCGGGATACCGCCGAGGCGTGAACACCTGAGGCCCGGAATCGGTGTCCTGCCACTGCGTCTGTGAGGACCCGACGATCAGCAGGGTGCGCATGTCAACCTCTGACGGGTCGAGCTCACCCAGCGTCGTCACTCGCACGGACTCTGCCGCACCGCCGACATCACGCCCCAGCACGACTGGAGTCGCCGGGTCGCGGTGTTCCAGCAGCACATCGCGCATGGATGCGACCTGCCATGTCCGCGACTTCGAGGCCGGGTTGTACACGGCGAGCACGAGATCAGCCGCCGCCGCGGCACGTAGGCGGGACTCGATGATCTCCCATGGTTTGAGACGATCCGACAGCGAGATCACCGCATAGTCATGGCCCAGGGGAGCCCCCACCCGGCTGGCCACGGCCTGCGCCGCCGTCATTGCCGGGAGCACCCGCACCGTGACATCGGGCCACGCGCGGGCCTCTTCCATCACTGCTGCGGCCATCGCGAACACGCCAGGGTCCCCAGAGGACACCACGGCGACGCGACGGCCGCCCGCCGCGAGTTTGAAGGCCAGTTCGGCGCGTGCGGGTTCGTCGCGGTTGTCACTGGCGTGACGAACCTGGCCGTCCCGTGCGGCGATGCGATCCAGGTATGGGCCGTAGCCGATGAGATCGGTGGCGCGCGCCAATTCCTGCCGCACCTCGGTGGTGGTCCAGTCATGGTGGCCCGGGCCCAAACCCACCACCGTCACCAATCCGTCGAGCCGGGTGTCGGCGGTGGGTTGCGCCCCGGGAATCAGGACCAGTGAGAAGTACGGCACCGAGGACGGATCGACATCGGCGGCGGGCAACACCCGTTGCGCCGCGGTGCTGGCCCGTTCCACGTAGTACGCACGGTCCAACATCCCGGAGGTGTCCAACGCCTGCCGAACGGCGCCATATGAGCGGCCCAGTTTCATGATGACCGCGGCGCCTCGATATTTGAGATCGGCAAGCCTGCTTGCGATCTCGTCGGCAGGCAAGGTGCCGGGGATGACGGTGAGAATCTCGTCGCCCTCTACCAGGGGCGTCCCCGTTGCCGCGGAGGCGGCGCTGACCGACGTCACGCCGGGGATGATGACCGCATCGAACCTATCGGTCAGGCGACGGTGCATATGCATGTACGAGCTGTAGAACAGCGGATCACCCTCGGCCAGCAACGCCACGTTGCGGCCGGAATCCAAATGGGTGGCAATCCGATTCGCAGACTCTTCGTAGAAATCATCGATGGCGCCGCGGTATCCGCCCGGATGCTCTGTCGTCTCGGTGGTCACCGGGTAGACGAGGTGCTCCTCGATCTGGCCGGGCCGCAGATACGGCTGCGCGATCGAGCGGGCGATGCTGCGGCCATGCCGGGCGCTGTGGAACGCCACCACATCGGCCTCGCCGATCAGTCGGGCCGCCTTGACGGTGACCAGTTCGGGATCGCCGGGGCCAAGGCCCACACCCCACAGGGTTCCTCTGCTCATTCTTGATCGCTCGCAATCGCGTTGACCGCGGCGGCGGCCATCGCGCTGCCGCCCCGTCGTCCCCGCACCAAGAGGTAGTCGATGCCACGCGGACGGTCGATCAGCTCTTGTTTGGACTGTGCCGAGCCGACGAAACCGACCGGGCCGCCCAGGACGGCCACCGGGGCAGCGACTCCTTCGTCGATGAGTTCGAGGATGCGGAACAGGGCAGTGGGGGCATTCCCGATCGCGGCGACCGATCCTGGCAGCCGATCGGCCCAGAGGTCCACGGCGGCAGCCGATCTTGTGGTTCCGGTGCGCTGGGCCAAGTCCGCGGCGCGCGGATCGGCCACCAGGGACACCACCTCGTTGTCGGCGGGCAGGCGCAAGCGGGTGATTCCGGCTGCGACCATCGACGAATCACACAGGATGGGGGCACCGGCGTCCAGGGCCGCTCGGGTGCGCGTCACCACGTCGGGGGAGAAGGCGATTTCGCCGGGCAGATCCACTTGTCCGCAGGTGTGAATGAGCCGGACCACCACGCGGGCGACGTCGTCGGGGAATGCCGACAGATCGGCCTCGGCCCTGATGGTCGCGAACGATTGCCGATAGATCTCGGCTCCGTCTCGCACGTAGTCCAGCACGCGCTAACCCTACGGGTGCCGCTCCAGCGGTCGATAACCCAGCTCCGTCGCTACCAGCACCTGGCCTGTGGCGGGGGAGCCGCACGCCCGGGGACAGCCAACCCAGTGCCGATGCACCGGGGAATGGATACCGCTGGTGATCTCCTCGGCCACTTCGAGCCGTACATCGGCATGTACATCGGCCCGCGAGCGCCCACATCCCGGTAGCCCGGTGCACGAACTTGCGTTGAGCCACGGGGAGCGCTCGTCGAACACCAGGCCCAGGGGCGCCAGCACCCGCAGTACCACGTCGGCGTCCTCGTGGGGCAGATCGCACAGCAGCACAGATCGCCACGGGGTGATCACGACAGGTTTTTCGGCGGCCGCCAATAGGGCGGCCACTCTCGCCGGTAGCTGACCCAACGGAACCGCGGCGCCCAGTGTCACCAACTCGCCGTCGGGTGGCTGCTCGATCCATCCCACGGGTGCACGCACCGCGGTCGTGGGATGCTGCAGTCCTTCGATCAGCGTCGCGTCGATCGCCTCGGCAAGGGTCGCGGCGGCGTCCGGCAGTTCCGCCACGCGCCAGGCGTTCCCCCGAATGCGCACGAAGGTCTGCGCGATCGCGAGCACGCGTGCCACGGCGGCATCCGGGTCGTCGACGCGCACCGAGGTGGCGCGACCGTCGAGAATGACTCGCCACCCAACCGGCTCGTGCCGCAGCCCGATATCGGCGCCCATGGCCGCCATATCGCCGCGTCCGTCGTCGAGACCGAACAGAAAGCGACCCGGCAGCTCGGCGAGGACGGGCGAAGAGATCAGCCCGCGGTCCAGCTCGAGGACCAGTGGACGCACATCGGGGAAGTCGCCGGCCCGCCCCGACAACGGTGAGGCCACGATGTTGCGCACCCGCTCATGGCTCGGTGACGGCAGCAGCCCGGCCTGCGATAAGAGGGTGCCCACCGCATCCGCATCACGGATCGATCGAAGCTGAACATTGCCGCGGGAGGTCAGCTCCAACACCGGCGCGCCGTAGTCTCCTGCCGCCTCCGCCAACGCGGCCAACTGCGCTGACGTGACCATTCCGCCGGGCAACCGGATGCGTGCCAGCGCTCCGTCGGCAGCCTCGTGCAGACGCAGCGCACCGGGGCACGCGTCGTCAGGGCTGGAGCGGGTCACCTACTCACCGTAGGACTACGGTACGAATGTCCTGTGAGCAATGCCCCGATCCTGATCCTGTCGACATCGGACACCGACCTGCTGAGTGCGCGTGCCAGTGGTGCGAACTATCGATGGGCCAACCCTTCTCGTATCCACGTCGACGACCTGCCAGACCTGCTCGACGGGATGGGTGCGGTGGTCGTTCGGCTTCTCGGTGGCCGTCGCGGTTGGGAGGAGGGCATCGATGCCGTCATCGCCTCCGGAGTCCCGGCCGTCGTGGTCTCCGGTGAGCAGGCCCCCGATGCCGAGCTCATGGAATGCTCGACCGTCCCGGGCGGCGTCGCCCTGCAGGTCCACCGGTACCTGGCCGAGGGCGGGACGGCGAATCTGCAGCAGCTGCATGCCTTCTTGTCCGACACCGTCCTGATGACGGGGATCGGCTTCGAACCACCGACGACATACCCGGCCTGGGGGGTGCTACAGCGAGCCGCCCAGAACACCGACGGTCCCACCGTCGCGGTGCTGTACTACCGCGCCCAACAGCTGGCCGGAAACACCACGTACATCGAGGCTCTCTGCACTGCCATTGAAAACCTTGGAGGACGAGCACTTCCGGTGTACTGCGCCTCGCTGCGTACCGCGCCGGCGGAGCTTCTGCAGACGCTGGCCGCCGCCGACGCCATGGTGGTCACCGTGCTGGCCGCGGGTGGTGCGACCCCGGCGGCCGTGGGAGCCGGAGGAGCCGACGACGAGTGGAATGTCGGACACCTTGCCGCCCTGGATATCCCGATTCTGCAGGGGCTGTGCCTGACCAGCCCGCGAGACGATTGGGACGCCAACGACGATGGTATGAGCCCGTTGGACGTCGCCACCCAGGTCGCGGTCCCCGAATTCGACGGGCGCATCATCACCGTGCCCTTCTCGTTCAAGGAGATCGACAGCGACGGTCTTATCACCTACGTTCCCGATCCGGAGCGCTGTGCACGGGTGGCGGGTATCGCGTTGCGGCACGCAAAACTTCGATCAATCCCCGCCGGTGAGCGTCGGATAGCGCTGGTGTTCTCCGCGTATCCCACCAAGCACGCCAGGATCGGTAACGCGGTGGGCCTGGATACTCCGGCGAGCGCGGTGGCACTGCTGACCGCCATGCGTGCGGCCGGCTATGACGTGGGTGCCGACGGTGACATCCCCGGACTGCCCGCTACCGGTCGGCCCGCCACCGACGGGGACGGTGACACGCTGATTCACGCCCTCATCGAACGGGGTGGCCAAGATCCGGACTGGTTGACCGCGGAACAGCTGGCGGGCAACCCAATTCGTGTACCGGCGCGGCAGTACCGGGAATGGTTCTCCCGGCTGGCGCCGGGGCTCGCCGAGCAGGTGGTCGAACACTGGGGTCCGCCACCGGGGCAACTGTTCGTCGACACCAGCGTGAACCCCGACGGCGATATTGTGATTGCTGCGCTACAAGCAGGAAATACCCTGCTGCTCGTGCAGCCGCCCCGTGGATTCGGGGAGAACCCGGTAGCCATCTATCACGATCCCGACTTGCCGCCCAGCCACCACTATCTCGCCGCGTACCGTTGGCTGTCGGCCGCGCGCGATGAGGGCGGGTTCGGCGCCGATGCTCTGGTACACCTGGGCAAGCATGGCAATCTGGAGTGGTTGCCCGGCAAAACCGTTGGCCTGTCAGCGGATTGTGCTACCGACGCAGCCATCGGCGATCTGCCGCTCATCTACCCGTTCCTGGTCAACGATCCGGGTGAGGGCACCCAGGCCAAACGGCGCGCACACGCGACCCTGGTCGACCACCTCATCCCGCCCATGGCTCGCGCCGAAACCTATGGGGACATAGCGCGTTTGGAGCAGCTGCTCGATGAGCACGCGAACATCTCGGCACTGGATCCGGCAAAACTACCGGCAATCCGCCAGCAGATCTGGACGCTCATGCGCGCGGCGAAGATGGACCACGACCTGGGGCTTGAGGATCGCCCTGACGAGGACGTCTTTGACGACATGCTGCTGCATGTCGATGGATGGCTCTGCGAGATCAAAGATGTGCAAATCCGCGACGGCCTGCACATTCTGGGCAGCGCGCCCGTCGGCGGAGCTCAGGTTGATCTGGTGCTGTCGATCCTGCGCGCCCGGCAGATGTGGGCCGGTGAACAATCGGTACCCGGATTGCGTCAGGCACTCGGGCTGGCCGAGGACGGCACCGACGACCGTGTGCGCGTCGATGAGATTGACCAGCAGGCACATTCACTGCTGACCGCACTACAGGGCGCGGACTGGAATCCCGATGCGGTGGGCGATCTCACCGATGACCTTCAGGTCGCGCAGATCCTGCGGTTCGCGGCGACCGAGGTGGTGCCCAGGCTGGATGGGACCAACGGTGAGATCGATGCGATCCTGCGCGCTCTGGATGGCCGCTTCATCGAGGCCGGGCCCTCTGGCTCGCCACTGCGGGGGCTCGTCAACGTGCTGCCGACCGGGCGCAATTTCTACTCGGTGGACCCCAAGGCGGTTCCCTCGAAGCTGGCCTGGGAGACCGGGCAGGCCATGGCGGACTCGCTGTTGGAGCGATACCGCACCGATTACGGAGATTGGCCGCGGTCTGTCGGGCTTTCGATCTGGGGAACCTCGGCGATGCGGACCTCCGGTGACGATATCGCCGAAGTTCTTGCACTCCTGGGTGTTCGGCCGGTATGGGACGAGGCCTCGCGGCGCGTGGTGAGCCTGGAGGCGATCTCCCTGGCAGAACTCGGGCGCCCACGGATCGATGTCACGGTGCGCATCTCCGGATTCTTCCGCGATGCCTTCCCGCACGTGGTGACCATGTTCGATGACGCGGTCGCGCTGGTGGCGGGTCTCGAGGAGTCCGCCGAGCAGAACTATCTGCGGGCGCACGCCGAAGCGGATCGCGCCGAGCACGGGGACTGGCGGCGCGCGACCATGCGCATCTTCGGCTCCAAACCCGGCACATACGGCGCAGGACTACTTCAGCTGATCGATAGTCAAAACTGGCGCAACGACTCGGATTTGGAGCAGGTATACACCGCGTGGGGCGGATTCGCCTATGGCCGTGGACTCGATGGTGCTGCCGCGAGTGAGGATATGCGTCACCAGTATCGCCGGATCGCGGTCGCGGCGAAGAACACCGACACCCGCGAACACGATATTGCCGATTCGGACGACTACTTCCAGTACCACGGCGGCATGGTCGCGGCGGTGCGGGCACTCACCGGTAAGGCTCCGGCGGCATACATCGGTGACAACACCCGACCGGATGCCGTGCGTACTCGCACGTTATCCGAAGAAACCACAAGGGTTTTCCGGGCGCGTGTGGTCAACCCGCGGTGGCTGGAGGCGATGCGCCGACACGGCTACAAGGGAGCGTTCGAAATGGCTGCCACCGTCGACTACCTGTTCGGATATGACGCCACCGCGAACGTGATGGCCGACTGGATGTACGAGCAGCTCACCAACAGCTACGTGCTCGACGAGCAGAACCGCAAGTTCATGCAGCAGTCCAACCCGTGGGCACTTCATGGTATTGCCGAGAGGTTGCTGGAGGCGGCCAGTCGCGGCCTGTGGGAGAACCCGGATCAGCAAGTTTTGAGCGATTTGCGATCGGTATTCCTGGAGACCGAGGGCGAGCTCGAGTCGTAGCATCGGAACATGGCCCGGAACAACGGCTTGGACATCGGCATGGTGGCGGCAGGCCGCTACATCCTGTTGACCACCTTCACCAAAGACGGTGTGCCCAAACCGACTCCGATGGGCTTCGTCGCAGAGGGTGATGAGCTGCTGCTGACCACCAGTGCGAACACCTGGAAGGTCCGACGGATCCGGCGAGACCGGAAGGTGAGGGTGGCCGTCTGTACACGGAGCGGCCGGGTGATCAGCCCGGTCTCCGACGGCACCGCGGTGATCGTGGAGGATCCGGCCTCCGTGGCTCGTATTCGGGCGTCGGTGGTCAAACGGTACGGACTGCCCAGCCGGATCGTGACGGCGTGGCTGGACCGGCGCAATGGCGCCAGGGTCGGTATTTCAGTGACGCTCGGCGCGCCGGAAACGCTCTGAGGTTTCTAGACTGATCGGCATGGGTGCGAACCTCCCGGTGCCGACATTCGACGATGTCTGCGCCGCCAAATATGTCCAGTTGACCACCTACACCAAGGACGGTCGCGCCAAACCGGCCGCGGTGTGGGCGGCACCCGAGAACGGTGAGCTTCTGGTGTGGACCGAAACCACATCCTGGAAGGTGCGCCGAATCCGCAACACCCCGCGCGTGACGCTGGCCGTCTGCGATGTGCGCGGCAAGGTTCGCAGCGGCGAGATCGAGGGCACCGCGCGAGTCCTGGACCCCGAGGGCACCGAGCGGGCGCGCGCGGCCATCACCGGTAAGTACGGCCTGTTGGGGTGGGTGCTGGTGAAGGCCAGCGTGCTGCGCCGAGGCAGCAGCGGCACCATCGGGCTGGCCGTCACCGCCTGACCCGGAACGCAGAACCGGGAACCCGGCGACGGGCCGGTGCGTTGTGCGGGTATGTGGCCAGGCCTGTTTCTGCTGTATGTGATCGTCGAGGTGTCCGCCCTGGTGGCGCTGACCTCCGCGGTGGGCATCGGCTGGACCTTCATCGCCGTCGCGGCGGCCTTTGTGGTCGGTCTGATGCTTGCGGGCTCGCAGGCCCGGCGTGCCATCGATCAGCTGCGGCGGGGAGTGCGATCCCCCGGAGGAGCTGTCGCGGACGGTGCGCTCATCGCGCTCGGAACAGTCGCGGTGGTGATCCCGGGACTGGTGTCCTCGGCCATCGGGCTGCTCATGCTGCTGCCGCCGACCCGTGCCGTCCTGCGGCCGGTGCTGACCCTCGTCGCGGCGCGGCAGCTGAGTCGGCGCGCGCCTCTCATCACCGTCATTCCGGCCGATACGGCGCGTTTCAGGCCAGTCAAACGCGAGCGAGCACCGTCGACTACGTCGACGGTGAGGTCATTGACGTGACTGACGAGCAGCCCGGACCGTCCTCGCGTTACCGTCCTGGCCACGACCTGCCTGCGTAGACGTCGTCCGAGCCCGGCAGAATTACCGAGTGCAGACTCAACTGCTCGTCAATGCGCGCGTGCATAGCCCGTCGCATCCGGCGGCGACCGCCATGGCCGTGACCGGTGATGTCATCAGCTGGATCGGCGAGGACGACCTTGGTCGCGCAGAGTTCCCCGGCGCAGACATCGTCGACCTGCAGGGTGCCTTCGTTGCCCCCGCGTTCGTCGACGCCCATGTTCACCTCACCGCACTCGGACTGTCCATCATCGGGCTCGACCTGTCCGACATCACCTCGCGCGAGCAGTGCCTGGCCCGACTGGCCACGTACGCCCGTCAGCACGCCGATGAGGTGATCTGGGGACACGGCTGGGACGAATCGCGATGGCCGGATCGGGAGCCGCTGAGCACCGCCGAACTGGATGCGACGGCACCCGGACGGGCCGTCTACCTCACCCGTATCGATGTGCACTCGGCCGCGGCCTCGACGACGTTGCGCAGGCAGGTGCCCGGCCTTGCCGATGCCACGGGATTTCACCCCGAGCGCCCGCTGGCCGGGGCGGCTCACCACCTGTTGCGGGCACACGCGCGCGGTGCGCTCTCCGTCAACGGGCGGGCCAGGGCACGGCGCGCGGCCCTCGACAGCGCGGCATCGCTCGGCCTGGTGTCGGTGCACGAATGCGGCGGGCCGGAGATCAGTGGGCTGGATGACTTCCGCGAGCTGTTGGCCACCGAGCATGGCGTGCAGGTCACCGGATACTGGGGTGAGCCCGCTCGCGACCCCGATCATGCGCGTGAGCTCATCGCCTCAACGGGGGCTGCCGGCCTGGCCGGTGACCTCTTCGTCGACGGAGCGCTGGGATCGCATACCGCCTGGCTACAGGAGCCGTATCACGATGCGCCGCACACCTGCGGCACGATGCATCTGGACGCGGAAACTGTTGAGAAGCATCTGGACTCGTGCACTCAGGCCGGTATCGCCGCGGGTTTCCACGTGATCGGAGACGCCGCCGTCACACAGGTGATCGACGCACTCGAGCGTGTCGCCGACAGATATGGCGTGCCGGCCGTGGCGCGGTGCGGACATCGGCTGGAGCACCTCGAAATGGTCTCAGCGGCACAGGCCAAGCAACTCGGTCGCCTCGGGGTGATCGCCAGCGTGCAACCGGCCTTTGACGCCCTCTGGGGTGGCCCAGATGGCATGTATGCGGAACGACTCGGCCCAAACCGAGGTACCCAGCTAAACCCGCTGGCGCTGTTAGCATCCCAAGGCGTGCCCCTCGCGTTCGGTTCTGATGCCCCTGTCGCGCCCCTGGATCCGTGGGTGGCGGTGCGGGCGGCGGTCCATCACCGCACCGCGAGCAGTTCGATTTCGGTGCGCGCGGCGTTCGGCGCCGCGACGCGAGGTGGCTGGCGTGCACAGGGAGTTCATGACGGTGCGACCGGCACGTTGACCCCGGGAGCTCTTGCCAGCTATGCGATCTGGGAGACGGGGGACTTGACCATCAACACCAGCCAACCGGGAGTGCAGCGGTGGTCCACGGACCCGCGCTCACGGGTCCCGGCGCTGCCGGACTTGTCGGACGCCGCTGCTGTGCTCCCCAAATGTCTACGCACCGTGCACCGCGGCACGGTGATCCATGGCTGAAGAGACTGTCGACGAATCCGTCGACGAGATTGTTGGTGAGGACGTGCCGGGGCGCCATGCGGAGGTCAACGAGCAGATAGACAACGAGCCGATAGATGACGAGCGGCAGGCTTCGGGTGAGACCGGCCCGTCACGCGGTGCGGCCTTCGCGGGGGCCGTGCGCGCTCGCGGTATCGCGTTCGGCCAGGCCTGGCTGCGTGCGGCGACCCGCCAGGGCGCGGCGCTGATCGGAGGCTTCGCATTGTGTGCGAGCTTCCCGCCCTGGGGTTTCTGGTGGGCCGCATTCCCGGCACTGTCGATCCTGGGCTGGGTGTTCTGGTCACCGAAGACCAGGCTGCGCGGTGGGCTCGGGTATGGACTGCTGTTCGGTCTCGCGTTTTACATCCCGCTGCTGCCGTGGACGGGTCAGCTGGTGGGGGCCGTCCCGTGGCTCGCGCTGTCCTTGCTCTGCGCGACCTGGGTGGCCCTTTTCGGTGTGTTGGCGGTCGTCGTCCGGAACCTGCCGGGTTGGCCGCTGTGGTTCGCCGCCGCGTGGTCCGCTGCCGAATGGGGCAAGGCAAGCGTCCCGTTTGGTGGGTTCCCTTGGGGTCGTATCGCTTTCGGACAGGGCGACGGTCCGATGCTGAGCCTGGCGCGATACGGGGGAGCACCGTTGGTGTCCTTTACGGTGGCCCTGGGCGCCTTCGCGGTGACGGCACTGGGCATCGAGATGTACCACTGGTGGCGCAGCCCGGCCCTGGGCCCCGATGGTGCGCGGCCGGTGCCCGCGGTGCTGCTGCCCGGAGCCTGTGTGTGTCTGGTGCTGATCGCCATGGCGGTGAGCTGGCAGCAGGTTCGGCACGCGAGCCACGGCGCCACGGATGGGCGGACCGTCACCGTCGCCGCGGTGCAGGGGAACGTTCCGCGTTTGGGGCTCGATTTCAACGCCCAGCGGCGCGCTGTACTCGACTACCACGTGAAGGAAACCCTCCTGCTGGCCCAGGACGTGAAGGCGGGCAAGGCTCCGGCACCGCAGTTCGTGGTGTGGCCGGAGAATTCCTCGGATATCGATCCGATCCGCAACGCCGATGCGGCCGAGGCCATCACCGAGGCAGCACAGGCCATCGGCGTGCCCATCCTGGTCGGCGGCGTGCTGCGCCATCCCGATTCGACCCCCGAACAGCCCAAATCGATCAATTCGATCATCGTGTGGGATCCGGATACCGGCCCGGGCGAACGTCATGACAAACAGATCGTGCAACCGTTTGGTGAGTACCTGCCGTGGCGGAGTTTCTTCGCGCACTTCTCGGAGTACGCCGACCGCGCCGGATACTTCGTCCCGGGAGACGGCAACGGTGTCGTCACCGCGGGCGGCGTGAAGATCGGCGTTGCCACCTGTTGGGAGGTTCTGTTCGATCGGGCGCTGCGGCAGTCCACTCTCAACGGTGCCGAGATACTCACCGTGCCGAGCAACAACGCCCTGTTCGGTACGGCGATGAGTGAACAACAGCTGGCCATCTCCAAGGTTCGGGCCGTCGAGCATGACCGGGAGGTCATCGTCGTCGGCACCACCGGGATCAGCGCATTTATCTCTCCCGATGGCGTCGACGCGGGCCGCACCAAGTTTTTCGAACCGGCGTACATCGACATGCAGGTGCGACTGCACAACGACGTGACACCCGCCACGCAGTGGGGTCCCTGGATCGAATGGGCTCTTGCTTTGATCGCAGGACTTGCCGTCCTGGCCTCGGCTGGCCTGGCGATACTGCACAATGGAGGGCTGAAGAGGCCGGAACGTGAGGTAGAGCCGGCCTCACCGATTAAGGAGACCTGACCGGAGTGGATCCCGTGACCGAACGTCCGAGCGCCCGGACCCTGGTGATCATTCCGACGTACAACGAGCGGGAGAATCTCCCGCTGATCCTTGGTCGGCTGCACAAGGCGCAACCCGATGTCCATGTGCTGATCGTCGATGACGGCAGCCCCGACGGCACCGGCGAACTTGCCGATGAGGCCGCGCTTGCCGATCCGGATCGCGTGCACGTCATGCACCGCAAGGAAAAGGGCGGCCTGGGCGCCGCCTATATTGCCGGCTTCGGTTGGGGCCTGGCACGTCAGTACTCGGTGCTGGTGGAGATGGACGCCGACGGCAGTCACGCCCCCGAACAGCTGTGCCGGCTGCTCGATGCTGTGGACGCCGGAGCCGACCTGGCAATCGGTTCTCGCTACGTTCCAGGGGGCACCGTCGTCAACTGGCCGTGGCGGCGGTTGGTGCTGTCCCGCAGCGCGAACGTCTATGCCCGGCTGGTGCTGGGCGTCAAACCCCACGACATCACCGCGGGATACCGCGCGTACCGGCGTGAGGTGCTCGAAAAGCTGGATTTGGCGGCCGTCGAATCACACGGCTACTGCTTCCAGATCGACCTCACACTGCGCACCATCGCGCACGGATTCGAGGTTGCCGAGGTGCCGATCACCTTCACCGAACGCGCGATCGGCGAATCCAAGATGAGCGGATCGATCATCAACGAGGCCCTGGTCAAGGTGACCAAATGGGGTATCAGAAGCCGCCTGGATCGGGCGCGCGGCATCAATCGCTGAGGTACTCAGCCCTCACGCATTGCGGGCCATCAGGCCGCCGTCGACGGGAATGACCGTGCCGGTGAGATAGGACGCTGCCGGTAGACACACGCTCAATGTCATGTGCGCGACTTCCTCGGCGCGACCGTAGCGACGCAGCGCGGTGCGCCGACGGGCATAGGTGTCCTTGTCCTCGGTGGAGATCGCCGCTGTCATCGCGGTGTCGATGGGCCCGGGGCAGATGCAGTTCACCGTGATCCCGTCTCGCCCCAGATCGACGGCCAAACTCCTGGTCAGACCGGCCAGGCCGGACTTGGCCGCGACATATGGGCTGTCATACGGGGTGGCGCCGAGAGCCTCCGTGGAGGCGATGTTGACCACGCGCGGGGCAGGGGAGTGACGCAGGAACGGAAGCGCCGCACGGACAATCCGTTGGGGTGCGGTCAGATGGACGGCAAGTGAGCGAGCCCAGGTCTCGCCGTAGTCGGGGTCATCGAGCGACCTGAACGCCGCGAAACCGGCGTTGTTCACCACAATGTCCAGTCGGCCGAATCGCTCGGCGACAGCCCCGACTACCTCGGTGATCTGCGCATCATCGGTGACGTCCAGCGCCCAGGGCGCTGCCATATCACCGATCTCAGCGGCGACTGCCTGTGCGTCCTCCAGCCGAAGATCGGTGACCGCGACAAACGCGCCATCCTCGGCGAAAACCCGGGCAGTGGCCTTCCCCATGCCGCTGGCGGCACCGGTGATGAGAACGGCCGAACCCGCAACGGACCTGCTCGAGGCACTCATCGGGGCGAGTTACGCTGCCGCGCCCTAGCCCCTGCGACGGCCCTTGATCAGTTCCAGACGTTCCTTGAGCAGCTCGTCGAGCTCCTCAACGCTGCGGCGCTCCAGAAGCATGTCCCAGTGCGTACGCGGGGGCTTGACCTTCTTGGGCTCGGGCACATCGCCGTCGAGGAGGGTGCCTTCCAAGCCATTGCGGCATGCCCAGTTCGCCGGGATCTCGGCATCGTGGGCGAAGGGAACGTCGAACTCCTCACCGTTCTCGGTGCGGTAGCGAGCCATACGGCGGGGCGCCAGGTCGTGGTCACGATCGGTTTCGTAGCTGACGGCGCCGAGTCGGCTGCCCCGTAGAACACGATCTGCCATGTGTACTTCTCCTCTTCACTGCGGGTCTCTGCGGATCGGATCCCGCGCTCGAATTGCTGGTGGCTGTCTACCTCAACGCCGTACCCGCGCCGTTAGTTCCCTGTTCGCGCAGGTTGTGGCCCTCATTATAGCTGGTGAACGCGGTTGCGGCGCTCACCGCTGTGCGTCTGTGACGCGTGGCGGGGTATCGCGATTGCCCGGGTCAGGCCCGCTGTGCCGTGGTGATCGCTGCCCGGCCGTCGGCGGGCGATCGGCTGGCGTAAGTCGGTGCGTACCGCTGCAGCAATTCGAGTGTGGTCAGGTGCTTGCGGCACTGGAACCCGTGTGAGGCCAGCAGTGTGTCGGCGTCACTCGCGGTGAGGCCGGTCAGGTACGGCTCGCCAAACCGTGCGGCCGCCTCGGTCCATAGCCTGGCGCGTACAGACTTGCTGTCTCCTCCGGTGACGACACTGGTATCGAGGTAGTCGAAGACCAGCAGGCTCCCGGGCGCGCATACCGTCGCGAGGTCGGCAAGTGTCGCGTCGAGCGCGTCTTGGGTGAGGTAGGCAGTCACGCCCAGCCAGATGAACAGGCTCGGCCGGGTGGGATCAAATCCGTTGGCAAGGAGTCTTTCGCGTAGTACATCGTGCTCGAAATCGCAGGGCACCCAAACGATCTGATCGTTGTGGTCGGGTGATTGGAGCTGTTCCATGACGGCGCGTTTGTCCGCTTGGGTGGTAGGCGCGTCGACTTCGAAGATCCTGACCGAACTGTGTGCGGCCCGGCGCAACGTGGTGGTGTCGAATCCGGCTCCCAGCAGCACAACCTGATCGACACCATCGTTGATGGCGGCATCGAGGACATCATCGGTGTAGCGCACCCGCAAGACCAGGAAGAAGTGACCCGCGGCGCCGAACACGGATTTCAGCACTCCGATAAAGCCGCGCGCCACCAAAGGATGAATCAAACAGGCCCGTAGTAGGGGACTGCGGATGAAATGCCGCGAGTACGGATCGTCGAGCAGGCGCCGCCGCGGCGGTTGCAACGTTTCCGCCGCGCGTTGGGCTGCGCAGGATTGCGCCGTAAAACTCGCCCGACGATCAAGACGACGACTACTCACACCGGTCTCCGCATCTGGTGATCAGCACATTCCCCACATCCACGTCTAGGCCCGGTGTCCACCGGATTTTGAGCCGACCAATGCCGGGTCCGACTCCCGCAGCGCGCGGCATGGCACGCGCATCGGCCACCAGAACCACCGGCCCAGGAGGGTCGCGATGGAGGGGATGACGAGCGAGCGGACGATGAGCGTGTCGAGCAAGAGTCCGACGCCAACGGTCGTGCCGATCTGCGCGAGCGTGCTGGAATAGCCGGCGATCAGCGCGAACATCGTGAAACCGAAGATCAGGCCCGCGGTGGTGACAACACTGCCGGTGCCCACCATGGCGCGGATGATCCCGGTTTTGATCCCGGCGCGGAGCTCTTCCTTGAACCGGGCGACGAGCAGCAGGTTGTAATCGGCGCCGACCGCGACAAGGAAGATGAAGGAACACGGTGCGACAGCCCAGTGCAAGGGCAGACCTATGCCGTACTGCCAAATGGCGACACTGAGCCCCCACGCGGAAAGGAAGGACAGTCCCACGGTGCCGACGACGGCGACGGCGGCGACGAAGCTGCGCAACAACAGCAGCACGACGCAGAACACGAATGCGAACGCCGCGACCGCACTGGTGAGGAAATCCTCCTTGGCGAAGGCGGCGATATTGAGCAGCGTGCCCCCGGCTCCTCCGATGCTCACCGTGCTCCCGCCCAGTGAGGTGCCCTTGAGCGCCGCCTTGGCCGCGGGGACGATCTTTGCGCTGTAGTCCATGCTCTCTCGGCTGAACGAATTCACATCGCCCATGACGAGCATCCGGGTGATCTTGCCGTCCGGAGAGAAGAACACGGAGAGCGCCGATTGGAACAACGGGGATTCGAAGGCCTGGCTCGGAAGGAAGAAGTACCCGCTCGGGTCTCCCTTCATATAGGTGTCCGCGATCTCTCTGAGGAACTGGGTGACCTCGTTCATCTGCACGAGCAGTGAGTCCGCCATGCCGCGGATCGGTGTCAGCGTGCGTTGCGAGTCGGCGAGAAAACGGTCCAGCATCCGGACCTGGGCCACCAAGTTGGGCAATGATTCCGAGGCGACTCGGGAGGCGTCCACAATGTCCTCGAACTTGCGTCCCCCCGTCTGGTTGAGTCCGTCGAGAACAGCGAGACCGGTGAGCGCGCCGTTGCAGGGGAGAAGCTGCCTGCAGTCGGGAACCATGTCGACGAGCTGGCCTGCCGCGTCGATGCCGTCCGCGACCAGCGGCTGCATGTCGTTGTGGATGCTCTTCGCCATCTTCAACAGCTCGATGAGCCGTTGCCGGGTGGCTGCGCCGGTGCCGCCGGGCAGCTCCACCGCGCGCTGGGTCACCTCGAGGTCTTTGAGGACTACCTTGACCCCCACGGACAGCTGATCGATCTGACCGGTGATTCTGGCGATGCCGTTGAGCTGCGTGCTCACCATCTCGGCTATCTGGGACATCCGTTCGCCGATGTATCCGCCCTGATAGGTCAGGGTGCCTTGGGGAAGCGGAGTGATGAGTGGGCGGGTGATGCCTTGCACCGCTTGGACGCCATCCACGGAGTAGACGGCGTTCGTCAGCTTCGCGAGTGCGATCAGGTCGGCGGAGTTGCGCATGTCGTGATCGGACTCGACGAACAGAAGATTCGGATTGAGCAGATTGGGCGGCAAGTGCCGATCCGCGGCATCGAGACCGAGATTGGCCTCGGTGTTGGCCGGTTGGGCCGCGCGCTCGTTGTAGCTGATGACGTAGGTCGGCAGCACAAGAATCGCGAGTGCCAGGACGGCGAGGCTGCCGGCGAGCACCGGACCCGGCCAGCGGACCACATGGGTGGCGATGCGTCGCCAGCGCCGAACGGCGCGTTCTCCGCGTGGTTCGTACAGTCCGAGCCTGCATCCGATCGCCAGCAGTGCGGGGCCGAGGGTCAACGCCGCGGCAAGGGCGGTGAGGATGCCGATCGTGCACGGCAGGCCGGAGGTGGAAAAGGCGGCGAGTCTGGTGAGCGTCATACATGCGGTCGCGCCCGCCACGGTCAGCCCCGAGGCAAAGATGATGCGCTGCACGCTCTTCAGTGCGGTGTAGTAGGCCGTGGTCGGATCCTGGCCGGCTCGTCGTGCCTCCTGATATCTGCCGAGCAGGAAGATGCCGTAGTCGGTCCCCGCCCCAAGCACGATTCCGGCCAGCAAGCTTGACGCGAAAATGGAAATGCCGATGATCTCGTGCTGGCCGAGAAGTGCGACGATCGGCCGGGCCGTGACCAACGCGACGGCCACCACAAGCAGTGGCATGGCGGCCGTGAACAGCGACCGGTAGGTCAACGACATGATGATGGTGATGCAGATGGCGCACGCGAAGATGATCGGCAGGATCGATCGGTTGATGGCGAGCAGCTCGTCGTTCACGACAGCGGATGGACCGGTCACGTAGATCTTGACCCCCGCCGGGGGCGGGTACGCCTTGACGATGTCGCGCACGGCCTGAGTGGACTCCATGGCCAGCGCGGTGCCCATGTTGCCACCCAGGTTGAGGTAGCTGAACGAAGCCTTCCGGTCCTGGCTTTCGAACGCTGGGGCAAACGATGGGTCGGACCATAGGTCGATCGTCGTGATGACGTGTTTCTTGTCCGCCTTGAACTTCTCCATCAAGTTCGCGTAGTAGCGGTGCATCTCCGCGCCGAACGGCTGGTCGCCCTCGGCCAGCACCGCGACGAAGTTGTTCGTACCGCCGTTGCCAAAGTACTTGCCCATGTTGGACAGCGCCTGCACCGATGAGGCCTCGTCGGGCAAGAAGGACAGGGCGTGTCCCTCAATCACCTTCTCCAACTGGGGGCCTGTGGCATTGAGCCCGCAGGCGAGCAGCACCCACAGAACGACGATGGGTATGGAGAGTCCATACAGCAGTCGGGCGTAGAGGGGCCGGTGCTGCTCGGTGCCCGCATAGGTCTCACGACGGAACGGCACAGAGAATTCCCCGCGCACTCGGCGACCGAATGCGCGCGATCGGGCGGCGAACCCGTCGGGTGCGTCAGGTGCACTAGGCGCGCCGGGAGCGGGTATCGGGCCGGTTGCCGCTTCGGCCTCGTCTCCGGTCATGCGACTTGTACCTTGCAACTGGCGATGCCACCCGTGGCGGTCGCGACTTGTTCGTCGCGGATCTGCCCGTTGACGGTGATCCTGCATCCGACCCCAGTGGCATTGGACTGCACGACCATGCTGGTCACAAGGGAGGGTTCCACGGTTCGCAGTGCCTCCTGCCATGGCAGAACTGTGCTGACGTTCTGGTTGTGGCCGTTGTCGTCAAGATAGGACACCGTCGCCGGCGTTCCGGCGGGCCCGATGGCCTCGTACTGGATGGTCCGCTCGGAGAGGCTGCCGAGTACGGGAAGGCGGCTCACGGTTCCCACCGCCTCGTCCGGGATCTCACTCGACCGCAACTTGAGAATGAACACGGCGGCGACCGTAAGGACCGCCAGCACAACAAGATACACCCAGGCGCTTCTCATTAAGCGACCTTTGGAGGAAGCGGCAAATCCATTGTGAAAACACCCTTCCTGTTGCCAATCAGGCGCGTACAGTGCGAATTCCACAGGATGACACGGCAGGCAAAGCTTCTTCGATGGTGACGATGATTGCAGATGAGTTAAGAACGTCCCGCTGTTTCGGCAAAAGTTCCAGAGTTTCCGGACGGTCCAATAACTAGGAGAGGGCAGCACATTGGTCGCGGTGGCCATTATTGGCATTGGATGCAGGTTCCCTGGGGGTATTGAAGACGCGGAGTCCTTCTGGGAGTTCGTGTTGCGCCGAGGCGACGCCGTGGCCGATATCCCGAAGGATCGGTGGGACGCGGACAAGTATTACGACCCCGATCCGGACACTCCGGGGCGGATGTACACCCGGCGAGGAAGCTTCCTCACCCAAGGATTCCGCCGCTTCGACGCGGATTTCTTCGGGATCTCGCACCGCGAGGCGGCCGTCCTGGACCCACAGCAGCGACTCCTTCTCGAAACCTCCTGGGAGGCACTCGACGACGCGGGCATCGCCGGAAAAGCCTTGGGCGGCAAAGTGGGAACGTTCATTGGCGGCTTTATGAACGACAACATGGTCAGCCGGGCGCTCGCCCGCAACCTCGAAAAGATCAATAACTTCGCCGCGTTCAGTGCGTCTCAGACTTTGCTGTCCAACCGCATCGCTCATGCGCTGGACCTGTGGGGGCCGAGCATGACCGTGGACACGGCGTGCTCTTCATCCCTCGTGACGACGCACCTCGCGGTGCGGGCGGTCGCCGGCGGTGAGTGCGATGTGGCGCTCGCGGGTGGCGTGAACGCCATGTTCCAGCCGGAAACCTTCATCACCATGTGCAAGGGCAGGTTTCTCGCCGCGGACGGCCGGTGCAAGTCATTCGATGCGGCTGCCGATGGATACGGTCGCGGCGAGGGCGTCGGCGTCGTCGTGCTCAAAAACCTCGAACAGGCGCAGCGTGACGGCGACCGCATCTACGCGGTGATCCGGGGCAGTGGAGTCAATCAGGACGGCAGAACGATAGCGCTGCCCGTGCCGAATCCGGTGTCGCAGCAGCGGCTTGCGGAGCAGGTACTCGCGGAGGCAGGCGTCGACCCCGCCCTCGTCGGATATATCGAGGCCCATGGCACGGGCACGAGTGTCGGCGACCCGCTCGAGGCGGAGGCGTTGGGCCATTCGTACGGTCAGGCGGCCGGCCGCACACAGCCCCTGCTGATCGGATCGGTGAAGAACAACTTTGGGCACACCGAGGCTGCCGCGGGCGTCGCGGGCCTGATCAAGGCCGCGCTCACCGTGCAGCGCCGGACCGTCTTGCCGCAGGTTGTCCTCGACAAGCTCAATCCCGCAATCCCCTTTGACGAGCTCGGGATTCGGATTCCGACCGAGGTTCAAACCTACCCTGATCTGGGTGCTCCGGCGTACGCGGCGGTGAACAGCTTTGGTTATGGCGGGACCAACGCGCACGTACTTGTGGAGGAGCCGCCGGCGGCAGTCGCGGCGGTGCCCGTCAGGGACAGCATTCGGATCTTCCCGGTCTCCGCCCGCAGCGGTGCTGCGCTCCACGAGGTCGCCGGGCGTTACGCCAAGCTCCTGACGCCCGAAACGGGCACCGGGGACACCCAGGGCACAGTCTCCGATGAGGCCGCGCAACGCCTGAAGACCGCGGTCACCGGACGCAGGGCGCAGCATTACCTCCGGAAGGGCTTCATCTACCGCGACGCGGATGACCTTCTTGCGCAGCTGAATTCCTATGCCGAGAGCGACGAAGCGGCACCCGCGCGCGCCCTCGTCGAAGGGATCTCCGATCCCGTGTTCGTCTTCAGCGGCATGGGCCCACAGTGGTGGGGGATGGCGCGCGATTTGTTGGAGCGCCCCGGCGCCTTCCGCGATGCCGCCGCTGAGATCGACGCGGTGTTCCAGCAGGTCTCGGGTTGGTCGGTCATCGCCGAGTTGCTGCGAACTGAGGGGGACTCCCGGGTCAGTCGTACGGAGATCGCCCAGCCGGCGAACTTCCTTGTGCAGGCGGCACTTGCCAAGCACCTCGAACAGTTTGGGATCCGGCCCACGGCAGTGGTGGGGCACAGTGTCGGGGAAGTGGCGGCAGCGTATGTGAGCGGCGCATTGTCCCTACGGGACGCCGTCACCGTCTCGTTTCACCGTTCCCGGCTGCAGGCCAAGACGGCGGGATCCGGCGGCATGCTCGCCGTGGGTCTGGATGCGGAGGAAGCCCAACGCCGGATCGCGCGCTTCGGATCGGCGGTTTGTGTCGCGGCGATCAACAGCGCCGCGGCGACGACGTTGTCCGGCGACTCGAAAGCCCTGCAGGCACTGCACGATGAGCTCGCCGAAGATGGCGTCTTCGCCCGGATGCTGCATGTAGAGGTCCCGTATCACAGTCAGCTCATGGACCCCATCCTTGGTGAGCTCGCCGCGTCGCTGGCCGGACTTGCCCCACGTCAGGCGGACGTCCCGCTGTATTCGACGGTCACCGGCGAAAAGACGGATGGTCAGGCATTCGCCGACCCCGACTACTGGCTGAAGAACGTGCGCGAAAGCGTGTTGTTCGCGAAGGCCATCGACACGCTCATCGATGACCGGTACCGGGTGTTCCTGGAGCTTGGACCGCACCCGGTGCTCCTCGGAAACATTCGTGAAAGCTTTGTGCGTCATAGTGTCTCGGGCGCTGCGGTCCCGACGCTGCACCGTGAGCAGGATGACGAGCAGTCGGTGCTGCAGGCTGTCACCGACTTGTACGCGGTGGGTGCGATCGATGCCCCGGGTGAGGCTGATCTCTATACGAACGGCTCGATCCCGCACATGGATCTGCCGAAGTACCCGTGGTCGCAAGAGGAATTGTGGGAAGAAGACCCCCTCACGCTGCGCGCACGCTACGGGGACGCGGATCGCTTTGCCCTTCTCGGCGATAGGGCGGAGGCGCTGACACCGCAATGGGAGGTGACCCTGGCTCCGGCGAACCTGCCCTGGCTGCCGGACCACACGGTTCTCGGTTCGGTCGTGCTGCCCGGAACCGCGTATCTCGACGCCGCGCTGTCCGCCGTGCGCCAACGCTCTGGCCGTGGCCAGGCCGGTCTGGACTCGGTGGTCTTCGCAGTGCCGCTGGTCGTTGCCGAACACGACGCGCCGATCACCCGTCTCACCGTGGACGAGCCCACCAAGCGGTTCACCGTCAATGGCCGTTCCGCACACACCCAGCTGTGGACGGCGCATGCCAACGGCAGACTGGTCGAGGCGAATCTGGGGACGTTGCGGATCGATGTCCCGCAGTCCGAACACGACACGGTCTTCGACGGTGCAGACGTCTACAAGGGGTTGGCAGCGGTCGGACTGTCGTACGGTCCCGCTTTTCAGCGGATCCAGAGTGCGCGTATCGGTTCGGCGGGCTGCGTCGCGCAGCTGGCGAGCCCCGAAGCGGGGGTTACCCCCAAGCACGCTGTCCACCCCGCGCTCGCCGACGCGGCCCTGCAGTGCATCGCGGTCCTCTTGGCCGCGCGTCCGGAGCTGGATATACCTCCGACCGCGCATATCCCGGCTTCGGTGGACCGGGTGCGGCTGTACCACGAGGTGCCCGAGGACCCCATCGCCGTCGTCGAGATCACGAGCACGCAGCCGCTGCGCGCCAACGCCTACCTCGCTTCGCCGGACGGTGACGTCGCCCTGGCCATGATCGGAGTGACGCTGCGACCTGTGGGAGCGGCGTCGGACCCGCTGTCCGAGCTTGAGCAGTACTTCTACGAGCCTCGTTGGGAGCCGTTCGATGAGGAGCCGGAAGGGCAAGAGGGACAACGGGTCCCGGTGCCTGTTGCCGCTGCTCACGCGGCGAACGCGATCGTCGAGATCGGGGACGTAACCGCGGCTGTCGCTGAAGGTGCCCGCCGCGCGGCGCGCGCCGGTGTCGCGATCCGGCGCGCCGAAGCCCAGCAGGGAGCAGATCTCGCCGAGGTGTTCGGCGAAGCGTTGCACTCAGACACGTTCTTGCGCGTTCTGGTGACTGTCGGCTCCGGGAAGTCCTCGGTAGAGAACCTCCATCAACTCGTCATGGTTGCCCAGGCGTTGCGGACGGTTCTGGAGGCCGAAACCGAGCGCGGTGTCGTGAATCCGGACGTGCAGGTCGTCCTGGTGACTACGCACGCCTTCCTCGCGCCCGGCGATCGCGGCCTCATCCTGGACCAGGCCACGCTCGTAGGGGCGCGACGCGTCTTGGCGAACGAGCAGCATCCCGCCAAATGGTCTCTGGTGGACCTGTCTGATTCGGTCACCGCAGATGAGGTCACCGCAGAGATCAGCGCGATGAATCGAGCGGAAGAAGTCGCGGTACGCGCCGGCGTGCGGTGGACCCAGCGGATGCGTCGGTCGCTGTCCGAACTCGTCGCGCCATGGGAAGAGACCTTCGAGCCCACGGACCCGGAGGTGGCCTACGAGGTGCAGATCCCGGATACGCGGACGCTCAAGGACATTGCGCTTCGTGCATGCGATCGCGTCGAGCCGGGACCTCGGCAGGTGGAGGTCCGCGTCGAGACCCTCGGACTCAACTACAAGGACCCGCTGAAGATCCTCGGAATCTTGACAGAGCGCGAGCTCGGCGAGACGTATTTCAAGCTGGAGCCCGGCATGGAGGGTTTCGGCGTCGTCACGCGCGTCGGCTCCGCGGTCAACGAGCTCCGAGTCGGCGAGAGTATCGCCGTCGCGGAGCGGGGTCTGCTGCGCCGCTATCTGACCTTCGACCTCGACGGTGGCGCTGCCTGGGAGCGGATAGAAGAAGAGCATCTCCAGCGTGAGGACTTCGATCCGCTCGCGGTGGGTTCCGGTGTGCCCTTCTTCACGGCGGGCTATGCCTTCTACAAGCTCGCCGACCTGCAACCCGGCGAGACGGTCCTGATCCACGGCGCGGCGGGCGGCATGGGTATGGGCGCGGTGCAGATCGCGGTCAACATGGGCGCGATCGTCTACGCGACCGCCGGTAGCGAGGAACGCCGGCGCGCGGCACTGGAGCTCGGCGCTACCGCGGCGTTCGACTCGCGGTCGGTCGGGTTCGTCGACGACATACTGCGGATCACCGAAGGGCGCGGGGTAGATGTCATCTACAACTCGCTGCCCGGCGAGATGATCGCCCAGAACTTCGCGGTCGCCGGAGAGTTCTGCCGGATCATCGAAATCGGGAAGGCGGATATCTACTTCGGCGGCGCGATGGATCTCAAGCCGTTCAGCGGAAACTTGTCCTTCCACGCGATCGACATGGACCGCATGCTGCGGCTACGTCCGGAGACGTTCCGCGAGCTCAGGCGCGAGTGCACCGAGATGCTCACCTCGGGCAAGCTCACCCCGCTCCCGTTCACACGGTTCCCGATCGACGAGGTCGTGGGGGCGTTCGAGGCGGTGTTCCGGGCCGCGCATATGGGCCGGATCGTGCTGGATCTGCGCGATCAGGCACCCAAGCTGCTGCCGCGCAAGCCCGAGCCGGCACCGGTGCGTCCGGGCCACTCGTACCTCATCAGTGGTGGATTCGGCGGCTTCGGGTTGGCCACTGCGCGGTCGTTGGCCAGGGCCGGGGCGACCCATCTGATCCTCGCGGGCCGCAGCGGCGCCACCACGGAGGTCGCGCGGGCGCAGATCGAGGCGCTCAGGGCCGCCGACGTCGACGTGTGGGAAGAGCGGATCGACATCAGCGACTATGACCAGGTTGTGGACCTGGTCGCGAAGGTGGAGGCCTCGGGCCATCCGCTGCGTGGTGTGTTCCATGCCGCCGCGGTGGCCCATGATGAGGTACTCGCGGATATCAGTGCGGAGTCGTTGTACAAGGTCTTCGGGCCGAAGGTAGAGGGCGCGCTGAACCTCGACAGGGCCACGCGCGAGCACGATGTGCCACTGGACCACTTCGTCCTGTACTCCTCGATCAGTGGCCTCATCGGCATTGTTCCGCAGCTGACCTATGCGGCAGCGAACAGCACGCTCGACGGTCTCGCTCAGGCGCGGCATGCGGCCGGGTTACCCGCCCTGTCGGTGAGCTGGGGCGCGATGAGCGGCGGTGGCATGGCCGAGGTAGAGGCCATCGTGAAGTTTCTCGATTCGGTCGGGCTGCGCCGCCTCAACATGGATCTCGGCGCGGCGCTCATGCACGAGTGCTCCCGTTTCCCGCTTCCGCATGTCGCCATCGCGGGCGTCGACTGGGGGGTCTTGCGCACTCCGCTGCCCTCGACGGCCAAGAGCACGCGCTTCGCGCATCTGTCCGCCGAGGCCGCCGCGGTGTCCAACGAACAGGCTGCCTTCCGTGCGGCGGTGTTGGCACTGCCGGAGGAAGAGCGCGGGCCCATGGTCACCAAGGAACTGGCCAAGGAACTCGCCAACGTGCTCAAGGTTGATGTGGACAGCATCGACCCCACCGGGCCGATCGCCGATCTGGGGATCGACTCCCTCATGGCGGTGGAGTTCGCGGCCCGTGCCGGCAAGCAGTTGAACATTCAGATCAGTGCGTTCCAGTTCACCCCCGACCTCACCCTCGAGGCTGTCGGCGCTCGCGTCGCACTGCTCATCGCTCAAGGGGTCGGCGATCCCGAGCACGACGGGATGTAGCTGGTCGTGACTGTTACTCAGCCTCCCGCTCCGCGTGAATGCTGGTGGTGGCCCAGGGCTTATCAGCCGTCCCTGCCCACCGTCCTGTTCTTTCCGGGCGCCGGGGCCAATCACGCCGGTGAACAGCACCTCGTCCCGCATCTGGCGGGAGTGAACTTCGGCGTGTGGCGGATGCCGGGGCGCAGCACCCGGTCGACCGAGCCGTCGCCGGAGAGTCTGCGCGCGCTGTCGGAGGAGTGCGCGTCGGCGATCATCGGCCTCGGTTGCCGTCGACCGGTTCTCGCGGGAAAGAGTTTCGGCGGGTTGTTCGGCTACACGGTGTGTCAGGCGTTGGAGTCACGGGACTTCGCCGTGGGGCGGTTCGTCCCGGTGGTGAGTGGGCATCCGTCCCTATGGCGAATGGATGCTCTCTACGCCAAGACCCGGGGCCATAACCCGAAACAACACGCGCTCTGGAGGCTCACCAATGATGAGCAGCGCGGGGCGTGGCCGCCGAAGAAGATAGCCGATGAGTCGCTGCTGGAGCAGGCGCGGCTGCATGCGGTGATCGATTTCAGTCTTGGCCTGCAATCGATTTCGCGCCGCCGGATCAAGACGCCGATCACCGAGGTAAGCGCAAAGGACGACGAGGTGATCCCGAAGTTCGCACCGCCGCGCCGATGGGCCCCATACACGAAGGGGGAGTTCACGAGCATCCTCGTGACAGGTGGGCACTACTTCTATTGGTCGAATCCGCAGGCCTTGGCGACGATCTTGACGCACGAGGCGGAGCTGGCTCTCGGCGGCTCGTACTCCTACTAGCCGCCGAGGCCGGCGTCGTACTACGGGGTTTCGCGCTGGCAGTCCGGGCCGGTGTACTGCCAGTTCGGGTTGCTTGAGTATTCGCAACCCGGACCCACGTACTTCCAGTTCGGGGCTGGGGCCGGCAGTCGCCCACCTTCGCCCTGCCAGTTTCGGCCTGAATACCGCCAACCCCACGCGTCGAACCAGTTGTCGGGGTTGACACAGCCCTCGACGTTTCCTGGTCCCCACGGGGGTGGGGGTGAGGGATACGGTCCGTTAAAGCACACATCAGTGGGGGCGGGAGTTGGCTGCGCCGACGCCGGGCCCGCGCTCAACAGAGCGATCGGGGCGGCGATGACGCCTGCTGCTAACACGGCCTGCCCGACCATGATGATCTTCTTCATCGCACAACCTCCGACGTTGGATGCCGCTGTGATTCCGCAAGATTAGCGCACCGTCGCGCGTTTTCTCGGTAATTGTGGTAATTGCGCTCGTTGGCATATCGCCATGCGAAACCGCATCTATCGCGCCCGCGCTACCAGCCGTATTGCCTATCTGGGCAGTGCCGATATTTCAGCCGTGGCGGCGGCCGATCGGTTCGCTGATCCAGACCGCGTCCACTGGGCCGAGAGCTCACCGCTCAGAGGCGGGAACCGGGTCACCACTACGCTGCTGACACGTGGCACGTCGCAAACACGCTCAGCCCTGCAAGTGGTGCGGGCGCGAAGTCGATGACGCAGAGCTGGGCCGACGACGCCAATATTGTCGCCAATCCTGCCGTCAGCGCGCGTATGAACAGCGCGCGGCGGTCAAGGGCACCTCGGTGCCCGCGGATGCCGTGGTGCTGACCGCCGACGAGGCGACCGATCTGGCCGATCGGGTGTATCAGGCGCGGTGCGCGGCCGAGGATGTCGCGACCGCCGTCGAGGAGGGCGCGACCCACGACGAGCTGCGCCAGTTATGCGAGGAATTGCTGCGCGCCACCAAGGCTGCCGACGGCTGGCGCTAGCTTCCGCAGTTCGCGCAGGTGGGCAAGACCCGTCGAATCAGCGCGATATTAAGTCTTCACGGAATCCAAACGCGCCCATAGTTTGTCAACACCTGTCGATACCTTGTCGACGCTAGCCGCCGACCCGTGAGGATTCCCGAGCTTTTCATGACCACCCGCAATACGTTGGTGGCCGCCGCGGCGACTGACACCGATGCCCCGATATCCACCCCGTCCCGGCGGGAGTGGATCCTCAACCGGCGCTGGGAGATCATTCGATTTCTTTCGCCGTTCGTGGTGCTGCTCGTCTGGCAAGCGGGGAGTGCCTGGGGGCTGATCGATCCGGACATCCTGCCGGCGCCGTCGACGATCGCGCACGCCGGGATCGAGTTGGTCGGCAATGGCCAGCTCGCGGAGGCGCTGCGAGTCTCCGGAATCCGTGCCGCCGAAGGACTGCTGCTGGGTGGCCTGGTAGGCGTGGTGCTGGGCGCGGCGGTGGGGTTGTCGCGGCTTGTCGATGCCGTGGTGGACCCGACCATGCAGATGATCCGGGCGCTGCCGCACCTCGGACTCATCCCGCTGTTCATCCTGTGGTTCGGCATCGGTGAGCTTCCCAAGGTGCTGATGGTGGCCCTCGGGGCGGCCTTCCCGCTGTACCTCAACACCACCTCGGCGATCCGGCAGGTGGACCCCAAACTGTTCGAAACCGCACAGGTACTTGGGTTCTCGTTTTGGCAGCGATTGCGGGTCATCGTCATCCCCAGTGCGACTCCGCAGGTGCTCGTCGGGTTGCGGCAATCCCTGGCGCTGTCCTGGCTGACGCTCATCGTCGCCGAGCAGATCAATGCCGACGCCGGGGTGGGTTTCCTTATCAACAACGCGCGCGATTTCCTGCGTATCGACGTGATCATCTTCGGGCTCGTGGTCTACGCGCTGTTGGGCATTGTCACGGACGCCATTGTGCGCGTGCTGGAACGGCGCGCGCTGCGGTACCGATCATGAAAGGCACATCATGACAGCGGTTTTCGAGGTCACCGAATTATCGCGACAGTCCGCTGTACCGACGGCCGAGCTCACCTCGGTCACTAAATGGTACGGACGCAACCGCGTTCTCGACGACGTCTCACTGCGGGTCGGACGTGGCGAGATCGTCGCGTTGGTGGGCCGCAGTGGCTCGGGTAAGTCGACGGTGCTCAGGGTGCTGTCCGGGTTGGCCGGCGACTACGAGGGCGAACGCGAGGTGCTGGGCGCTCCCGCGGTGGCCTTCCAGGAGCCGCGCCTGTTCCCGTGGCGCTCGGTACGCGACAACGTGCTGTACGGACTCACCCGCACCAAGTTATCCAAGACGGAAGCACTTTCCCGCGTCGACCGGGCTCTTGATGAGGTGGGGCTTGCCGACAAGGCACAAGCCTGGCCGCTGACGCTCTCGGGCGGGCAGGCGCAACGCGTATCCCTGGCGCGTGCACTTGTCGCGGAGCCGCAGCTGCTGTTGCTCGACGAGCCCTTCGGCGCACTCGACGCGCTCACCCGGCTCTCGATGCACCGGCTGTTGTTGAACCTGTGGCGGGAACACGAGTTCGGTGTGCTGCTGGTCACCCACGATGTGGATGAGGCGATATCGCTGGCCGACACCATCCTGGTGCTAGACGAGGGCCGACTGGTGCACACATTGCGCATTGGTAATCCCCGTAAACCTCACGGTAAGCACGACGCCGAAACCGAGAACTACCGAGGAGAGCTCCTTGCGCAGCTTGGTGTTTAAGTCAATCGTCAGCGCGACCGCGATCCTGCTGTCGTTGACGGCCTGCACCTCCGGCCGCGACGATAAGGGCGATTCTGTGGTGCCGCAGCTCGTCCCGCTTTCGGAGCTGTCGAATCTCACGCTGCGCGTGGGCGATCAGAAGGGTGGCACCGAGTCGCTGCTGCGGGCGGCGGGAGAACTGGACAACGCACCGTACAAGGTCGAATTCTCCACCTTCACCTTTGGCCCCCCGCAGATCGAGGCGTTGACCGCGGGCAAGATCGACTTCGCCGTCACCGGCAACACACCGCCGATTTTCGGTGCGGCCTCCAAGGCGAGAATCAAAGTGGTGTCCGGGTATACGAACGACGCCTCCGGTGACCAGATCCTGGTTGCCGACACCTCCCCAGTTCATTCCGTGGCGGATCTGCGGGGTAAAAAGGTGGCTGTCGGGAAGGGGAGTTCGGCGAACGGTCATTTGTTGCTTCAGCTGCAGAAGGCCAATCTGACCATCAAGGACATCCAGCCGGTATTTCTGCAGCCCGCCGATGCGTTCACCGCACTGAGTCAGGGTCAGGCCGACGCGTGGGCGATCTGGGACCCCTACACGGCGCTGGCCGACAAACAGCTGAAGGTTCGTACGCTGGTGACTGCTACCGGCGTCTCGAACGGGTACGGATTCGGTGTCGCATCGCAGGTGGCGCTGCGTGATGCTCAACGCAATACCGCACTGGCCGACCTGGTGCAGCGCATCGCGCGTGCCAGCGCATGGGCCCAAGCCCATCCACAGGAGTGGTACGGAAAGTATGCCGCCGCAATCGGAATCGACCCTGCGGCAGCAGAGCTGGCGCAGTCGCGCAGCCTGCGGCAACCGATACCACTCGCCGGTGAGGTGACGGCCTCGGAGCAGAAGCTGACCGACCTGTTCGCGCAGTCGGGCCAGATTCAGGGCAAGCCCACGTTCTCCGATTTCGTCGACAACCGCTACAACGACGTCCTCACGCAGTACTTCGCCAAGTCCCAATAGACCGCACATCCCATCCCACACAAGGAGAGCAATTCCCGTGGCCGCCAAGTTCTTCTGGTTTCTGCCCACCAATGGTGACAGCCGTTCCATCGTGGGCGCCTCGCATGCGTCATCGCATCACACCATCCCGGTGGGATACCGCGAGCCGAGCCTGCGCTATCTCGGCGAGATTGCCCGCGCCGCGGACCGGTTGGGCTTCGAGGGTGTGCTGACTCCTACCGGCACGTGGTGTGAGGACGCATGGCTCACCGCCTCGGCCCTGCTGGAGCAGACCGAGCGCCTGAAGTTCCTCGTGGCCTTTCGGCCGGGATTGGTGCCGCCGACTCTGGCCGCGCAGCAGGCGGCCACATTTCAGCGGTTCTCGGATGGGCGCCTGCTGCTGAACGTCGTCAGCGGCGGCGACGATACCGAGCAGCGCCGTTTCGGTGATTGGCTCACCCACGACGAGCGCTACGAGCGCACGGGGGAGTTCCTGCAGATTGTCCGGGACATCTGGAAGGGCGAGCCCGTCGACTATTCGGGCAAGCACTACACGGTGACCGATGCGCGCGTATCGGAGCCGCCAACACCGTTGCCGCAGCTGTATTTCGGAGGTTCTTCTCCGGCGGCACTGCCCATCGCTGCCGAGCATGTCGACGTGTACCTGACCTGGGGCGAGCCGCCCGCGGCCGCGGCCGCGAAGATCGAGACGGTGCGCGCGTTGGCCAAGGAGCGCGGGCGTAATCTGCGATTCGGCATCCGTCTGCACACGATCAGTCGCGATACCTCCGAGGCGGCCTGGGCCGTCGCGAACTCTCTGGTGGGGGAGCTGACCCCTGATCAGATCGCCGCGGCGACGGCGCTGCATTCCACATCCGAATCCGAGGGGCAACGACGCATGACGGCGCTGCACGGCGGTCGCCTGGACAAACTGGAGATCTACCCGAATCTGTGGGCGGGCGTCGGATTGGTGCGCGGGGGTGCGGGTACCGCGTTGGTGGGCAGCCATGAAGAGGTCGCCAACCTGATTTCCGAATACCACGCGCTCGGGTTCGACGAGTTCATCCTGTCCGGATACCCACACCTGGAAGAGGCGTACTGGTTTGCCGAGGGAGTGCTTCCGCTACTCAAGAAGCGGGGGGCACTGGCCGCCTAGCGCAGGCCCGCGCTGTTGTCGTCGAGGTCGTTGCGCTGCAACCCCATTGGTGTCGACGCAGGCAGATCACCACCCGCGATGACCTGTCGGGTGATTGGGGTGAGCGCCTGAAAGAGCCTCTCCACCTCGGCGTCGGTCAGGGCATCGAGTACCGGCAGTGACACCCGGTCGGTTCGGCCCTCGATATCGGTCTTCAGTGCCCGGCCCTCTGCCGTCAGCTCGCCGTCGTTGAGCAGGCCGCGCCGAGTCAGATTCTGTTCGATGGTGGCCCACTCCCCGTCGTCATAGTCGCGGCTGCGCATGATGCCGTCCTTAGTGGCCCGTCCCGCCGCGACGTGAAACACGTTCGATTCACGGCCGTCGATGCCCGCGGCGACCAGCGCGGCAACATGGGCATCACCGCGCTGCTCGCGTAGCAGGGTGGCGGCATGCCACAGCGCCGCGACGGGTTCGTCGGGCCAGGGCACTGCGGTGAGCGCCGCGTACAAGGGGCGCCCGGACGGCGAGGCGTTGCGGGCTGTCCGGCCGAGTAATTCTGCTGCGGTACGAAGAGTTTCGTTATCGGTGAGGCCGTAGCGCCGCAATGCCGCGACGGCGCCGGCCTGCCGCGCGGCCAGTGCCTGTTCGGGGGTGACGGTATCCCAGGCGCCGTCGAGTGATTTGGCGACTCGGAATGCCGTGAAGTTGTAAAAAACCGCCTCGACAACTCTGGAGGCCACCCTGCCCAAGGGCGCCGATCGGGTGGCGAAATAGCCACGCCAGAATCCGCGGTAGCCGAGCTCGTCGGCGGCGGCGCGAGCTTCAGGGGCGAAGTAGGTGATGCCGTGGACTGGTTCGAAACGTTCGAAGAGGCGCCGGGCGAGTGCGGGTGGACGTGCCATCGATCCAGTGAACCACGGGGCGCCCACGCGGATTGTCGAGTCCGGTGCGGTTGTCAGTGCGGGCTCGTAGGGTGGACTCATGGGATTGAGTTTGGAAGAACGACAGGCATTTCTGGCCGAGCCCCACGTGGCGGCAATCTCGGTGAGTGCCGGGGCGGACCGCGCTCCGCTGACCGTGCCGATCTGGTACTTCTACACCCCGGGTGGTGATCTCTGGGTTCCGACGGGCAAGGGATCGCGTAAGCATCAGCTGATCGAGGCCGCGGGTCGCCTGACGCTCATGGTCGACCGTGAGCAGCCGACGGTGCGGTATGTGAGCGTCGAGGGACCGGTGACCAAGGTCGTACCTCTCGAGCACGACCAGCATCGGCAGGTGGCCGCCCGGTACATCCCGGAGGAGCTGCTCGACGGGTATCTCAAGTACTCGGAGGGGTACGGCGAGCAGATTGCCGTCTATGTCTCCCCGGAACACTGGCTCTCGGCTGACCTCGGCGGCCCGGAGAACTGGGGTTAGCGCTCCCGGTTGATTACCGCGTCGATCACTGGGGCATCGGGAACTGTTCGGTTCCTGTGTCGCCCGCGGGTATGACGGGCAGTGTGAGCGTGGACGGGTGCGCGGCATCGTGCAGGATCGTCTGTGTGGCGGTGCGCAGCTCGGAGTTCTGTCCGAATGGTGCGCCCGTGTTCGGGTTGGGCGCGTACTGCGGAAAGTCGCTGCTGGAAATCTCCAATCGGATGCGCTCGCCCGCGCGGAACTGGTAGCTCACCGGCCATACGTCGATGCGGTACTTGTGCGGCTGGCCCGCCGTCATGGGGCGCAGGTCGGACAGCGACTGTGCCAGCGAGGTGCGGACAACTCCGTTGTTGAGATTGACGGCGGCACCATCGGATTGCACGACAACGAGTTTCGCGGTGAAGTCGGTGTCCGGGGCCGAGGACGAGGCCCATAGGTCGACGCTAATCGGTCCGGTGACCTCGGTGTCGGTGGTGAGCGGCTCGCTGGTGTAGGTCAGCACATCGGCGCGCCGTTCCACGATGCTCTGGTCGTAGCGTCCTTCCGGGGCCGAATCCGCGGCACAGCAGGAGTGTCCACCCGCGCTGGGGACCGGATTGGCCGGGTCGTAGAGGAAGGTGTCGGGCGGATCGTGGGGTGGGGTCGAGTTGCCGAGTCGCCCATCGTGCTTAGCGCCGGGACCGCTCAACTGATACATGGTCCAATCCGTCTGCGGAAGTGGCCAGGAAGGGGCGCTCTTCCATCGGTTGGCGCCCATCAGGTAGTAGTCGACGCGGGGTGACTCGGCGGCGACACCATTGTCGGTGTCCTTGAGGAAGTGGTCGAACCATGCCAGTTGCAGCTCGTTCACGGGGCTGTTGGCGCCGGTTCCCAGGCTCTTCAACAGTGGTGAGGGACTTGATGTTTCACGGCCCCAGGCCAGATGGTCCCACGGGCCGATAACAATGCGCTGATGCTGGCGCGCCTCCGGCGACCCGCCACGGGTGGACATGCCCGCGAAGTTCTCCAGACCGCCGCGCAGGAAGGCGTCGTACCAGCCCTCGAAGTGCAGCACCGGCACCTTCACGTTCTCGTACCGATCACGGATGCTCCACCGCTTCCAATACTCGTCGCGAGTTGCATGCCGGATCCACTCGAAATACCACGGCGCGACGTGGGGATTGCCCGGCTGCATCGGCGGAAGATCCTGGTATGGAAGGAAATTGATCCAGCGATCGCGTTCCTTGTTGGCAGCCTCCAGCTGCTCGACGGCCGCGTCATCGCCCCGGTTCTTCGCCGCGGTGGTGGCGATGGTCTCGATCGCCCACGGCAGCACGAAGCCGAGCCGGAATGCGCCGCCCTCGTAAGTCCATCCGTCGTAGTAGTCGGAGGCGGTGTTGGACGGGACGATGGTGGTCAGGTGCGGGGGAGATGTGGTGGCAGCGAGCCATTGTGTGGCACCGACATACGAGGAGCCATACATTCCGACCTTGCCGGTGGAACCGGGCAGTCCGGCGGCCCACTCCACGGTGTCATAACCGTCGTTGCCGTCATTACCGAATTCGGTGAATATCCCATCCGAAGCTCCTTGACCCCGAACGTCCTGCACCACTACGAGATAGCAGTGTGAGGCGAACCAGTCGGGAGTCCGGAATCGCGAGGGCTTGACCTGTGCGCTGCTCTTGCCGTACTGGGTGCGCATCAGGATGACCGGCACGGGGTCTTTGAGCTTGGGACGGTAGACATCGGCACGCAGGATCGTGCCATCGCGCATGGTTGCCGGCACGTCGGTCTTCGTGGCGACGGCACAGGGGCCGCGGCCGTCGGCCGGCGGCCAGGAGGTGAGATCGGGGCCCTCCCGGCCGCACGCGGTGAGTATGAGGCCCAGAATGGCGGCGAAAATTCCCAGACTTCTGGCCCAACCTGCGATCACCCCGAAAGGGTACCGAGGGCTGCTATACCCCGGCGGGCTAGCGCACCTAGGTGCGCTAGCCCTCGTGCTCAGACCAGTACCGGAGCTTCGTCCTGCTGTGTGAGGTCGTCGAGGAACTCTTCGGTGACCTCAGTGCCGGTTCCCGCGAAGGTGTCGGATGACAGCGGGTTCATCGCCTCCAGGACGAGCAGGTGCTCACCCCAGCACGGCGTCAGTCCGGCCCACGGTGCGCGGGACTCCGGCTTCTCCTGGGTACGCAATGCGCACACCACGGTCAGCTGGGGGGCGTCGGTGGTGCCGGTGAGCTCAAGAACGGTCCAGCGCTCCGGCAGCGGCGCATTCCAGATGCTTCCAAGGGTCTCCGGCAGATCGCCGTTGACCGTGGCGCGGTAGGCAGCCAGGTAACCGCGATCGTCGGAGACTGCTCGCGATCCCTCTTTGACCTCCTCGGGCAGCGGTGCACCCGGGGTGTCGATGGCATTGACCTGCCAGCCCAGCTCGCGCAGATGATCGGAGAGTCGGCGCCCCACGATATCGGCGCTCTCGCGCAGAGGGATTCGAGGAGAGCGTGCCTGCAGCGCGGCGAGATTGTCCGCGGCGCTCAGGGTCAGGCTCACCCAGGTTTTTCCCTCGGCGCCGACGATATCGGCGGTGGTCACGCGGATCGATGAGCAGCGCATGCCGTAGCGATCCAGGTATCCGGCAAGAAGCCCGACCGGTACCTGTTCACCGGATGCAGGTGCCTTGAGCTCAAGTGCCACCGTGGAACGCGCGTCGACTCCCGCCGCGACAACCTGCGCGGTGTTCGTGGAAGATCGACGAGAGATCCTGCGGGTCAGCATCTTCGTGAACCGTCCGAGAATGTCGGTCAGGAAGGTGCCACGCCACCACACCAGCAGTACCAGCGCCAGCACCCCGGCGGTGATCGCGATCCAGCGGTCGGCGGGGTCTCGACGGTAGAGCGCGAACGCGCTCGTGGCAACCAGCGTCGCCACCAGGGTCAGCCGCAGCGTGCACGGCACCGGGGGTCGATACAGCTTCACGTTCTTACTCACTCGTGCTCTCCTGTCTGCGACGTGCACTGAGCCCGGCAACGACGATCACCGCGATCAGACATACACCGGCGCCAAGGAAGGCGAGTCGCCGGGGAAGGGGGTTTTCGGGGGTGGGAAG
>MAFD01000007.1:0-178278 GCA_002013775.1 Mycobacterium sp. D16R18 | reverse complement strand
ATCCTGCCCCTGGGCACTAGCTCCTCTGCCATGGCTGCCTCCTACCGCTGACTCGTCCCAGCTGTTAAAGTGCTCACTGAGTCACACTAAGTGATTACTTTGGAGGCGTCAATGGGTGAGATTTCCACCAAGGAGCGCCTGGTCACCGAGGCCATGCGGTTGTTCGGTGAGCAGGGGTACAAGGCCACCAGCGTGGCGCAGATCGAGAAGGCCGCCGGCCTCACGCCGGGCTCGGGCGGGCTCTATCACCACTTCAGATCGAAGGAGGCGCTGCTCGAGGCCGGTATCGATCGCCAGCTCGACCGTCGCAGCGCTATGCGCGACATCCGCGCGCTCTTCGGCGGCCTCGGAGATCTACGCAACGAACTGACCATGATGGGGCGCTACATCTTGGCGATACTCGACGAGGAATCGCAGCTGCTGCAGATCGTCTCCAGCGTGCCGTCTGGCCGTCCGACGCGGCTCGATGACGCCTACGCGGCGCTGTTCGACAGCCTGTACGGAGAACTGACCGATTGGGTTCATGGCTGGGCGCCCGGTATCGGTAAGCGGGATGCGGAATCGATTGGGGTACTTGGTGTCAATGCGCTCCTGGGCAAGCGCGCGACCAATACGGTGTTCCGAAGGCCCGGTCTTGATATCGCCGACGAGGACTACATCGCGGAATGGACGGCCATGCTGGCCACGAGGATCGAGTCGCTGCGTTAGTCTCCGCCGGTGGCCTTGACACCGGATACCGCGCCTGTGGTCCCGCGCACCCGGATCGTCATTGCGTCCATGGTGGGCACGAGCATCGAATTCTTCGACTTCTACATCTATGCCACCGCGGCGGTGCTGGTGTTCCCAACGTTGTTCTTTCCCAAGGGAAATGACACGGCCGCGCTGCTGTCATCATTCGCGACGTTCGGATTGGCCTTCGTTGCCCGTCCGGTCGGGTCCATGCTGTTCGGACACTTCGGCGATCGGATCGGACGCAAGGCCACGCTTGTCGGATCGCTGATGACGATGGGAGTGGCGACCTTCGCGATCGGGCTGCTGCCCACCTTCGAGGCCGTGGGCTACTGGGCTCCGGCCATGCTGGCGCTGCTGCGCTTTTGTCAGGGGCTGGGATTGGGTGGGGAGTGGTCGGGTGCGGCGCTGCTGGCGACCGAAACCGCCGAGCCGGGCAAGCGGGGCTGGGCAGCGATGTGGCCACAGCTCGGCGCACCGATCGGCTTTTTCTTCGCCAACGGCACCTTCCTGTTGTTGATGCTCGTCATGGGTTTCGATGCCAAGAGTGCCGCGGCCAATCACGCGTTTTTGTCCTGGGGTTGGCGGGTTCCATTCCTGGCCAGCGCGGTCATCGTGGTCGTCGGGCTTTACGTGAGGCTCAAGCTCACCGAGACACCCGTGTTCACCCAGGCGGTTGCCGAGGGCAAGAAGGTGCGTGCGCCGCTGGCCGAGGTGGTCAGGACCTCGTGGCGGCAGCTGGTGATCGGCACCTTCGTCATGCTGGCCACGTACACGATCTTCTACGTCGCCACGACCTGGGCAGCGTCGTACGGAACCGGGAAGGTGGTCGACAAATCCGGGGTCAAACTGGCGATCAGTTATGTCGACTTCCTGCAGATGCAACTGATTTCGGTGCTGTTCCTGGCCGCGTGTGTGCCGATATCCGGTCGGCTGGCGGACAAGTATGGCCGCAGACCGGTGCTGCTGACGTTCACTGCCGGAATCATCGCGTTCGGGCTCTCGTTCGGCTGGTTCCTGGACCCGGCGACCGTGGACAAGACCACGATGCTGGTGTTCCTGAGCCTGGGAATGGCGTTGATGGGCTTGTCCTTTGGGCCGATGAGCGCCCTGCTGCCCGAGCTGTTCCCGACGAATGTGCGCTACACGGGGTCGGGGATCGCCTACAACTTCGCCTCCATCATCGGCGCCGCGGTCGCGCCGTTCATCGCTACGTGGCTGGTGCACGACTTCGGCGTCGGCTGGGTAGGCGTGTACCTATCCGTCGCCGGTGCGCTGAGTTTCCTGGCGCTGCTGGCCGTCCGTGAGACTCGCGCGGTCGACCTCTCGAGCGTGTGATCAGCCGCCCACGTCGATCGACGGGAAGTAGATGACCTGTCCCACAGTGACGCGGTCGGGGTCTTCGATCAGGTTGGCCGCGGCCACCATCTCCACCGCCACCAGTGTCCGCTCGTCGCCATAGTCGCCATAGTTCTGGCCCGCCAGCGTCCAGAGCGTGTCACCGGCGACAACTGTGTGGCGTCGGTTGAGCCGGGGCTGGATCAGCACCGTGCCGGGTTCCGGGTCATCGCCGCTCAGCTGGTTCGCGATCGCGATCACTATCCACAGTGTCCAGTCGCCGTACCACCGGTCCGCGAGCACCTGCAGCGTCTCACCCGACACCACGGTGTGATGCCCTACGTTGGCGAGATCGGGCATCAGTAGCCATTCGCCGACGATGAGGTCGCGCTGCGACACGCCACTGGGGCTCTCGAACACCCCGCTCATCGAGAAGCTGCCGTAGAAGTGTTCTGCGATCTTCCCCTTGGTGTCACCGGCTTTGACCTGGTAGCGGTACGTGACATAGGGGATTTGAAGTTCCTGCCCGACCTCGATGAGGTCCGGATCGGACAGGCCGTTGATCACCGCGATGACCCCGTAGCGACGGCCGTCGCCGTAGAACATTTCGGACAGTTTCCACAGCGTGTCACCGCTGCGGACCGTGTATTGGCCACTGATCGGTAGTACATGTGTTTCAGTCATGCGCACAGCGTCATCCGGGCGGGCGTCCTGGGTCGCGAGTAGTGCGCTACTCGATGTGACGGCGCAGGACCCCGGTTGTCGGCGACTGTGATGTCCGCCGCTCCGGGCGGCACACTAGGCTATGACGACGTGAGCGAACGTCCAGTCGTGCTGATTGCCGACAAACTTGCCCAGTCGACCGTCGAAGCACTTGGTGATGGTGTGGAGGTGCGCTGGGTCGACGGCCCGGATCGCCCCGCGCTGCTGGCCGCGGTACCCGACGCAGACGCGCTATTGGTGCGCTCGGCCACCACGGTAGATGCCGAAGTGCTGGCCGCGGGAACCAAGCTCAAGATCGTCGCGCGCGCCGGCGTCGGACTCGACAATGTCGACGTCAAGGCCGCCACCGCCCGCGGTGTCCTGGTGGTCAACGCTCCCACCTCGAACATCCACAGCGCCGCCGAGCATGCCGTCACCCTGCTGCTGGCCACCGCGCGGCAGATCCCGCCCGCGGACGCCTCGCTTAAGGCGCACACCTGGAAGCGCTCGTCGTTCAATGGCGTCGAGGTGTTCGGCAAGACGGTCGGTGTCGTGGGGCTTGGCCGCATCGGCCAGCTCGTCGCGCAGCGGCTTGCCGCGTTTGGCACGCACATCGTCGCCTACGACCCCTACGTCTCCGCGGCTCGTGCCGCCCAGCTCGGCATCGAGCTGCTGACCCTCGACGAACTTTTGGGTCGCGCAGATTTCATCTCGGTGCACCTGCCCAAGACCCCGGAAACCGCCGGGCTCATCGGCAAGGAAGCACTGGCCAAGACCAAGCCGGGCGTCATCATCGTCAACGCCGCGCGCGGTGGGCTCATCGACGAGGCGGCGCTGGCCGACGCCATCCGCAGTGGCCATGTCCGCGGCGCTGGGCTCGACGTGTTCGCCACCGAGCCGTGCACCGACAGTCCGCTTTTCGAGCTCGAGCAGGTAGTGGTGACCCCGCACCTGGGTGCCTCGACCAGCGAGGCGCAGGACCGCGCCGGTACCGACGTGGCCGCGAGCGTGCAGCTGGCTCTGGCGGGCGAGTTCGTACCCGATGCGGTCAACGTCGGCGGGGGAGTAGTCAGCGAAGAGGTCGCGCCGTGGCTGGAGGTCGTGCGCAAGCTGGGCGTGCTCATCGGTGCCGTTTCCGAGCAGCTGCCCACGTCGCTGTCGGTGGATGTCCGTGGTGAGCTGGCCTCCGAAGATGTTGCAGTGCTCAAGCTTTCGGCGCTGCGCGGACTCTTCTCCTCGGTGATCGAAGACCAGGTGACCTTCGTGAACGCTCCGTCGATCGCTGAGGAGCGCGGCGTGAGCGCCGAGATCACCACGGCCACCGAGAGCCCCAACCACCGCAGCGTGGTGGACGTGCGCGCCGTGTACGCGGATGGCTCTGTGATCAACGTCGCCGGCACCCTGTCCGGCCCGCAGCAGGTGCAGAAGATCGTCCAGATCAACGGCCGCAACTTCGATCTGCGTGCCGCGGGCGAGAACCTCGTCATCAACTACGCCGATGTACCCGGTGCCCTGGGCAAGATCGGCACCGTGTTGGGCGCCGCCGATGTCAACATCCAGGCCGCGCAGCTGAGCCAGGACGCCTCCGGAGAAGCGGCCACCATCATCCTGCGTATCGACCGCAGCGCCCCGGACGCCGTGCTCGACGAGATCCGTGCCGCCGTCGGTGCGACAACCCTTGAGCTGGTTGACCTTTCATGACCAAACTCGCGATCATCGCCGGTGACGGCATCGGACCCGAGGTCATTGGCGAGGCCGTCAAGATTCTCGATGCGGTGCTGCCCGGTGTCGACAAGACCGAATACGACCTGGGTGCCCGCAGGTACCTGGCCACCGGCGAGCTGATGCCGGATTCGGTGCTCGACGAGCTCCGCGGCCATGACGCCATTCTGCTGGGCGCCATTGGCGATCCGTCAGTGCAAAGTGGAGTGTTGGAGCGCGGTCTGCTGCTGCACACCAGATTCGCGCTCGATCATCACATCAACCTGCGCCCGGCCAAGCTGTACCCGGGTGTGACGGGTCCGTTGGCGGGTAACCCGGCCATCGACCTGGTCGTGGTGCGCGAGGGCACTGAAGGGCCGTACACCGGCAACGGCGGTGCCATCCGGGTCGAGACCCCGCACGAGGTGGCCACCGAGGTCAGCCTCAACACCCGTTTCGGGGTGGAGCGTGTGGTGCGCAACGCGTTCCAGCGTGCCGAGGCCCGCAGCAAGAACCTGACGCTGGTGCACAAGAACAACGTGCTCAAGTACGCCGGTTCGTTGTGGACGCGGACGGTCGACGAGGTAGCCGCCGAGCACCCGGATGTGCAGGTGTCCTACCAGCACATCGATGCCGCCACCATCCACATGGTGACCGACCCGGGCCGGTTCGACATCATCGTCACCGACAACCTCTTCGGTGACATCATCACCGACCTGACAGCCGCAGTCACCGGTGGAATCGGTTTGGCCGCAAGCGGAAACATCGACGGATCGGGTAAGAACCCGTCAATGTTCGAGCCCGTGCACGGCAGCGCCCCCGATATCGCGGGCCAGGGGATCGCCGATCCTACGGCCGCGGTCGTTTCGGTCTCCCTGCTGCTGGATCACCTCGGCGAGATCGAGGCCGCGGCGCGCGTCGAGAAGGCCGTCGAGCAGCATCTGGCCACCCGCGGGCAAGAGAAGCTGTCCACCTCGGCCACCGGCGATCGGATCGCCAGCTTCCTGTAGTCCTGATCGAGTGCGAGCCTCACGCGGAAATCCAGCCGGAAAGTCGCGTCAGGCTCGCATTCGGCGTTATTGGGCGGGTGTCTCCAGCTTCACAGGCACCAAACTGACTGCCGCCAGCGGGAACAGCGCACACACGGCGAAGGCCGCAGAGAATCCCGCCGCCGTGGCGATCGCCCCGAACACCGGTGGTGACACCGCGGCGGCCAGCAGCTGACCGGTGTTCTGCGCCCCCAGGGCCCGGCCACTCCAGAACGGTCCGGCGATCTCCGCGATCGACGTATAGGCCAGGCCGTTATCCGACACGGTGATCACCGACGCCACGAGCATGACGACGACGCTGATCGACCAGTCCAGCTGATTGGTGACGGCCAGTAACGCCATGGTCGCCGACGCGGCAAGCGCGATCAGGCGGATCGGCCGCATGCGCGAACCCCAACGGTCGGACCACATCCCGGCCACGACCCGGCCCAGCGCGCCGACAACCTGTGCGACGGTGACCATGATGCTGGCGGCACCGATGCTCCAGCCTCTCTCGGTCACCAGCCACACCAGGGTGAATGTCCACACCACCACCTGGGGGACCACCAGCAGTACCGACACGCCGTGGATGAGCCACAGCACCCGGGATCCGCGGTAGGGGTTGGCCAGGTGCTCTTCTGGGGCCTCCGCGCGAGGTGGGCGGGGCGGGTCGATGATGCCCACCAGGCACACCGCCGAGGACACCGCGCATACGACCGCCGGGAAGATCAATGCCGTTGCCACGCCGTGGCCTTCGGCGATACGGGGAATGACCAGGGCACCCAGGGCAACCCCCAGCGGTTGGGCCATCTGGCGGATGCCCATCACCGTGCCCCGCTGACTCGGTGGGAACCACCCCACCACCACGCGGCCGCTGGCCGAGTTGCATGCCGCGGCGGCGGCTCCACCCAATAGTAGGAAGACGCCCGTGATCACCAACGACGGTGCCTCGGCCGCAGCGAATGCGGCGAGGGCCGTCAGTGCCAGACCGCTCACCAACGCGATCCGTTCGCCGAACCTGTCGATGAGGGCACCCCACGCGATGAGCGTCAGCACCATTCCGAAACTGGGCATCGCCGACAGCAGCCCCGCGTTGGCGAGGGAGAGACCGCGCTCGGTGTGCAGGGCCGGTATGAGGAATGCCACACCATTGATGAAGACATTTGCACCCGCCGTGGACCCCAGGGCAATGGCCAGCATGACCCAACGGCGTGTTGTCCCAATCTCATCGACACGAACCATGGCTGTCATGGTTCCACACCCATCTCATATTGTTGAACTACTATCTCAATATATGAGATTGCCTAGCTGGCTGTCGCGAGCTTGTCGTGCTGCCGGTAGGTGCGATCACCACCGGTCTGCGCCATGCCACGCGAGACGATCTGACGTCGCGCGAAGTGACCGAATTCCTCGCTGATGCGGGTCATGCCGGGCAAGACATTGCGGCGCTCGAAGAACCAGTTGACCACCGACGTGCCGAGGACTGCGGCCTGCATGGACTTGCTGTCGATGAGCCCCAGATGATCGGCATGCGTCTTCCCGAGAATGAGGCGGCTGTAGGAGGAAAGGTAGGCGCGGGAAAGCCGCATGAACGCCGGCTCGTCCTGTGCCGACCCGTGCAGCGCCTGCGTCAGCGAGTACGAATCCTCGTCGGGCAGGAACTCGGTATCGGCCTCCAGCCAGAACAACCGCCAGGTGTCCTCCTCGCTGGTGGGTACGAGTTCGGGCTGAATTCCCATGAGCTGCCCCACATATCGCCAGAAATGGAAGACTGCCTCGCGCTCACTGTCGGAGAAACTCATGCCCATCGCTTGGCACCCCGCCAGATTGGCCAGCGAGAAGAGCATCAATGTCCCCGCCAACTGGATCTGGTTGATCGGGGTGTCCCAGTTCTCGTAGTCCCAGTCATCGCGCCGGTTCATGGCACCGCGAACCAACGCATGCATCAGGCGGACGCGAGAGATTCCCTTGAAACCGGTGGCGAATCGCTCGAGTCCACCGGGCGAGGTGACGTCGATGAGCCATTGCGCCGTCTCGTGCAGTCGACGCGGAGCCGCGGCTTGCAGATTCAGGTTGCCGGTACCGACCAAGGGCTTATCGGCACGGGACGAGAGATAGCCCCCGGTTAGGGCAAGGCCGGGCAGTGCCAAGCCCAGGCCGACGACTCCGGTGCGCATGCTGACCCGCGCGGCGAGTTCAAGCTTCGCGTCATCGAGCCAGTACGGCCGGGCATCGACCTGTGCGAAGAACGCAACGAGTTCCTCAGGGGGATTGTCGACCGATTCGATGCCAGACTCCAGGGCCATCTCGAACATCCGGCGCCCCTGACCTGCTGGGAAACGCGCGAACATGGCGACCACCGCATCGGCGAGCGGATCGCCAACGTGCGCGTACTGGCGGAAGGTGTCCCGCTGCTCGGCGGTCGCGCGGATGTCCCGTCCGGCCAGGAAGCGGGTGAAGACGTTGAACGGGAACTCGCGAAGCTGCGGCGGGTTGGGGAGCTTCTGCCAGTTCGTACCCATCGAGGGCATCCTTTCGTCGTTGAAAGCAACCATCTGGTGACACGTCTCACCATCTGGTGAGAATCATCACCAGAAAATGCCGTGAGGTCAAGGACCAAAGTGCGACAATCGGCAGATGCCATCCCGGACCTATGGCGGTGCGACATCCGGTGAACGACGCGCACGACGACGCGCGGTGCTCCTGGATGCCGCACTGGACCTGGTCGCTAGTAACGGCGTGAAGGGGTTGACGGTGCGCGGGGTATGCGCCGAGGCCCGGCTCAACGATCGGTACTTCTACGAAAGCTTCCGCAGCACCGACGAGTTGGTGCTCGCGATGCTGGACGAACAGATGCTCGCGGGCTCGGCCGTCATCATCGAGGCCATCGCGAAGAGTTCGACGTCCAACGATCCGGTGGTACGCACGCGTGCTGCCGTCGGCAGCGGCCTGCGGTTCCTCACCGCCGATCCACGCCGGGGCAGGCTCCTGGTCGAATCGCAGGCCACCGAGGGGCTGGCCGCGCGCCGGCGCGATCTGGTCAAGACGCTGGCGCAGGTGATGGCCGATCAGGGGCGCGTGCTGCTCCCCGCCGATGACGCGCTGGACCCCGATCTGGACCTGGCCACGTTCACGTTGGTTTCCGGCGGGCTGGACTTGGTCACCACGTGGTTTCGCGGCGAGCTAGACATCACCCACAGTCGGTTGGAGGATTTCCTGGTGGCGTTGGTCACTCGCGCCAACATTCGGGAGGACCAACACGAGGACGCCGAGGAAGCCGCAAAGCCCGGCAACTAGGCTCATGTAAATGCGCCTAGGACGTATTGCCAGCCCAGACGGTGTCGCCTTCGTCAGTATCGAGGGAGAAGACGGCTCCGAGACCGCCCGTGAGATCGCCGAGCATCCCTTTGGGACGCCCACCTTCACGGGGCGGCAGTGGCCACTCGCCGATGTCAGGCTGCTGGCGCCGATCCTGGCCAGCAAGGTGGTGGCGATGGGCAAGAACTACGCCGCCCATGCCGCCGAAATGGGCAGTGCCCCGCCGGAGTCCCCGGTGATCTTCATCAAGCCCAACACCTCCATCATCGGTCCGGGTCTTCCGATCCAGCTGCCGCCCAGCGCATCCGAGGTACATCATGAGGGCGAGTTGGCCATTGTGATCGGCCGGCCGTGCAAGGACGTCCCCGCCTCCCGGGCGGCCGAGGTCATCCTGGGATACACGATCGGCAACGACGTGTCGGCGCGCGATCACCAGCGTGCCGACGGCCAGTGGACCCGCGCCAAGGGGCACGACACGTTCTGCCCGCTGGGGCCGTGGATCGTCACCGACCTGGATCCGTCGGACCTGGCCATCCGTACCGAGGTCAACGGCGAAGTCAGGCAGAGCAGCCGCACCTCTTTACTGCTGCACGATGTCGGAGCGATCGTGGAGTGGGTGTCCGCCGTCATGACTCTGCTGCCGGGTGACGTGATTCTTACCGGAACGCCCGAAGGCGTCGGACCCATCGTCGACGGCGATACCGTCAGTGTGACCATCGAGGGAATCGGCACGTTGTCCAATCCTGTTGTGCGGAAGGCGAAGTAACAATGAGTGACAGCACTGGATCTGACAGGGTCCGGGTTCGATTCTGCCCGTCGCCGACGGGCACCCCGCATGTCGGCTTGATTCGGACCGCGTTGTTCAACTGGGCGTACGCGCGACACTGCGGAGGCGACTTCGTGTTCCGCATCGAGGACACCGATGCCGGCCGCGACAGCGAGGAGAGCTATCTGGCGCTGCTGGACGCGCTGCGGTGGCTGGGCCTGGATTGGGACGAGGGGCCCGAGGTGGGCGGGCCGTATGTGCCCTACCGGCAGTCGCAGCGCAAGGAGCTGCACCTCGACGTGGTGCGCAAGCTGCTCGAGTCCGGGGATGCCTACGAGGCGTTCTCCACGGCGGAAGAGGTTGAGGCCCGTCACCTGGCCGCGGGACGCAACCCCAAACTCGGGTACGACAACTACGACCGTGAACTCACCGATGAACAGCGTGCGGCATTCCGGGCAGAGGGGCGCAGCCCCGTTGTCCGCCTCCGGATGCCCGATCACGACATCACCTGGAACGACCTGGTGCGCGGGGAGACCACCTTCGCGGCGGGTGTGGTGCCCGACTTCGCGCTGACCCGCGGCAACGGAGATCCGTTGTACACCTTGGTGAACCCCGTCGACGACGCGTTGATGAAGATCACCCACGTGTTGCGCGGCGAGGATCTGCTGCCGTCGACGCCGCGTCAGATCGCCTTGTATGAGGCCATGATCCGAGTCGGCGTGGCCGATTCGATACCTGTGTTCGCACATCTGCCGTCGGTGCTCGGCGAGGGCACCAAGAAGCTGTCCAAGCGCGATCCGCAGTCCAATCTGTTCCTGCATCGCGACCGGGGGTTCATTCCCGAGGGGCTGCTGAATTACCTTGCACTGCTGGGATGGTCGATCGCCGACGATCACGACATTTTCAGCCTGCAGGAGATGGTCGCCGCCTTCGATGTCGCCGACGTCAACTCGAATCCGGCGCGGTTCGACCAGAAGAAGGCCGACGCCATCAATGCCGAGCACATTCGGCTGTTGGCCCCAGAGGAGTTCGTGGCACGGCTGCGGGCCTTCTTCGCCGCGCACGGATACGAGCTCGGTGTCGACGACAGTGCCTTCGCAGTGGCCGCAGACCTGGTGCAGACGCGGGTCGTGGTGCTGGGGGATGCCTGGGGCCTGCTGAAGTTCCTCAACGACGATGTGTACGCGATCGACCCGGGGTCGGCCCGCAAGGAATTGGGGGAGGCCTCGCTGCCGGTGCTGGACGCCGCGATCGGTGCGCTGGAGTCCATCGATGCATGGACCACCCCGGCCATCGAGGAGGCGCTCAAAGGCGCGCTTATCGAGGGCCTCGAACTCAAACCCCGGAAGGCATTCGGGCCGCTGCGCGTCGCGGTCACCGGTGCGACCGTGAGCCCGCCACTGTTCGAATCGATGGAACTACTGGGCTCCGATCGCACCCTGCAGCGGCTGCGAAACGCGCGGACCTGGGAAAATGAGGTGGAGAGCCAAACCGATTCGGGTTAATCGCGGTTGGTTTGGTAGTCTGCTCGTCGGCTCCAAAGTCCGCAGTCAGCGCGCTGACCTGCGGTTCTGCGAGGCCAATGGGGTATGGTGTAATTGGCAACACAGCGGTTTCTGGTACCGCCATTCTAGGTTCGAGTCCTGGTACCCCAGCGCAAATCATTTGCACAACAAGTGATTTGGTGTGATGCACGCCGGTGAGCTAGACTGTCAAGTCTGCGCGCCTCGCGCGTTGCACGGAATGTTCTAGCCCCCGTCGTCTAGCGGCCTAGGACGCCGCCCTCTCACGGCGGTAGCGTGGGTTCGAATCCCATCGGGGGTACCAGCTCTCAATGCGAAATCTATAGCCAGCCTTCGGCGCGGTAGTCGCCCAACATGCGCAACGCTTCCTCGGTCAGTTCGGGATGGCGCCCCCGCAAGGTCCAGATCACAAATTTGCGCGCTTGATGCGTGCCGGCCCTCTTGACGTTCACCTCGATATCGAGGGTTTCGGCGCACAGCTCGCGGATCCGATCGCCGTGCTCTGCGGCCGTTTCGCCGCTGTCGAGGTGGTGGACCAGCGCGTCGCTCAATGGCCGCTTGATCTTCTTATGCCGCAGACCCTCGCGAAAGGAGTCGAACGCATCGCGTACGAGCTGGCCCACCGTCGTACCTACTGCTGTGGTGCCGTCGACCCGCCAAGGGGCATCGCGGGCAGGCCGAGCTTGCGGTGATCCCAGGACCGGATGCGGGCAGTTCGCACCCGGACCGCGATGCGCTTGTTGAGCATCGCCTCGACGATGGGTTTCATCTCCTCGGTGTACGGCGCGGTGTAGCGCTCGAAGACGCTGATACCCACCTCGAAGAGTTTGTCCGCATCCTCGACGATCTCGGCCTCGCCCTCGATCGATACCCCGCGCAGCGTGTCGTAGGTGAGTCCGTCTTCGATCAGGCAGGTGATTCTCGGATCGCGTTTGAGGTTCACCACCTTCTGCGACTTGGCTTTGGTCTCGAACCACAGCTCGCCATCGATCACGGCGTACCACATGGCCACCAGATGCGGCTGGCCATCGGCGCCGATGGTCGCCATGGTCGTGGTGCGCGAATTATTTATGAACTCGGTGATCTCTTCGTCGGACATGACGATCTGCGAGCGCTGATTGCTTCCCATAATCGGAGCTTAAAGCCGGGCGGTTATGGCCTCGGAGGCGGCAACGAGATCGGCGGCCCAGCGTGCTCCCGGCCGTCGACCCATCCGATCGATCGGGCCGGAAACCGATATCGCCGCAACGACATTGCCGTGCCGATCGCGAACGGGTGCCGATACGCTGGCGACTCCGGCCTCGCGTTCGGCCGCGCTCTGCGCCCAGCCCCGCTTGCGCACGTCGGCCAGGGCGCGGTCGGTGAACGTCGCGCCGGGCAGTACCGCCGCCTGAGTGGCGGTATCACTGTGGGCAAGGAGAACTTTGGCGCCCGATCCGGCAGACATGGGCAGGCGTGAACCGACCGGCACGGTATCGCGAAGCCCCGCTGGTGGTTCGAGCGCCGCCACGCATATGCGTACCGTGCCCTCTCTGCGGTAGAGCTGCACGCTCTCACCGGTGATCTCACGCAGCTTTGGCAACACCTGCGCGCTGGCGCTCAGCAGCGGATCGTTGACGTGCGCGGCGAGTTCGGTCAGCCCAGCGCCGAGCTGCCACTGCCCGGCACCGTCCCGGGACAAGAATCGGTGCACTTCCAGCCCCGCTGCCAACCGATGCGCGGTGGCACGGGGGAGTCCCGTGCGCTCGCACAATTCGGCCAGTCCGCAGGGGGAGTCGCCAATGGCGGTCAGGACCTGCACCGCTTTGTCGAGAACGCCGATACCGCTATGCTGTCTCACGGAACGATACTAGCGTTCCAAATAATGAGACGCAATGAGCACGGAGCCAATGATGACTAGTGTCCAACAGCCCCGGACCCTGGCAGAGAAGGTCTGGGACTCCCACGTAGTGGTACGCGGAACCGGTGAGGGTGAGGCGCGTGAGCCCGACCTCATCTATATCGATCTCCATTTGGTCCATGAGGTGACCAGCCCTCAGGCCTTCGACGGCCTGCGGCTCGCAGGGCGACCGGTGCGTCGGCCAGATCTGACGATCGCGACCGAGGACCACAATGTGCCGACGATCGATATCGACAAGCCGATCGCCGATCCGGTGTCACGTACTCAGGTAGAGACGCTGCGACGCAACTGCGAAGAATTCGGCATCCGCCTACACCCGATGGGCGACGCCGAACAGGGCATCGTGCACGTGGTCGGTCCGCAGCTGGGTTTGACCCAGCCGGGCACCACGGTCGTGTGCGGTGACAGCCACACTTCCACGCACGGAGCATTCGGAGCGCTGGCCATGGGCATCGGAACTTCCGAGGTCGAGCACGTGATGGCCACGCAGACCTTGCCGCTGAGGCCCTTTCGGACCATGTCCATCAACATCGACGGCCCCCTGCCGACCGGCGTTACCAGCAAGGATGTCATTTTGGCGGTCATCGCCAAGATCGGCACCGGTGGCGGTCAGGGGTACGTCCTCGAGTACCGAGGGCAGGCCGTCGAGGAGATGTCGATGGAGGCCCGAATGACTATGTGCAATATGTCTATTGAGGCGGGCGCGCGAGCAGGAATGGTCGCCCCCGACGAGACGACATATGCCTATCTCAAGGACCGTTCGCACGCGCCCAAGGGTGAGCTGTGGGATGCCGCTGTGGCCGAATGGGACTCGCTGCGCACCGACGATGGCGCTCAGTTCGACGCCGAAGTGCACATCGATGCCAGTACATTGGCGCCTTTTGTCACCTGGGGTACCAATCCGGGCCAGGGGGTGCCCTTGAGCGCCGATGTTCCCGATCCAGCGCAGATGGCTGACGAGGAGGAGCGGCTGGCGGCCGAGAAGGCGCTGACCTATATGGATCTCACCCCGGGTACCCCGATGCGTGAGATTCCGGTGGACACCGTGTTCGTCGGGTCCTGCACCAACGGGCGGATCGAGGATCTGCGGGCGGTGGCCGAGGTGCTGCGGGACAGGAAGGTGGCCGAGGGGGTCACCATGCTCATCGTTCCCGGCTCGATGCGGGTGCGCGCGCAGGCCGAATCCGAGGGGCTGGGCCAGGTATTCACCGCCGCGGGCGCTCAATGGCGTCAGGCGGGCTGCTCGATGTGTCTGGGCATGAATCCCGATCAGCTGTCTCCGGGGCAGCGATGCGCCTCGACGTCGAACCGAAACTTCGAGGGGCGCCAGGGTAAGGGCGGCCGTACTCACTTGGTGTCACCGGCCGTCGCCGCGGCCACCGCGGTGCGGGGAAAGCTCTCATCGCCAGCTGATTTGGCAAAATCCGCGCTCTAGAGCAGCAGGGAGAGGAAATAGTGGAGGCATTCGACACTCACACCGGAATTGGTGTGCCGCTGCGTCGTTCCAACGTCGATACCGATCAGATCATCCCGGCGGTGTATCTCAAGCGTGTCACCCGAACGGGTTTCGAGGATGGGCTCTTCGCCGCCTGGCGTAACGATCCCTCGTTCATTCTCAATCTGGAACCGTTCAACCGGGGCAGTGTCCTTGTCGCCGGGCCCGATTTCGGCACCGGATCATCCCGCGAGCACGCCGTGTGGGCCTTGATGGACTACGGATTTCGAGTAGTACTGTCGTCCCGTTTCGGAGACATCTTCCGGGGCAACTCCGGTAAGGCCGGTCTGGTTGCGGGACTGGTGGATCAGTCCAACATTGAGCTGCTGTGGAAACTGATCGAGCAGAATCCAGGTTTGGAACTCACTGTGAATCTTGAGGATCGGACAGTGACCGCCGGAACGGTGGTGGTGCCGTTCGAGATTGACGACTACACCCGGTGGCGGCTGCTCGAAGGATTGGACGATATAGGCCTTACGCTGCGAAAAGTCGACGAAATTGCGGCTTTTGAGGCGTCGCGGCCGAAGTTCAAACCCCGTACTTTGGAGCCTTCTGAGTAGCTGATTGGGCGCCCTTGGGGGGCAAGGGCATTGCTTTTGGTCGGCATATGGCCCGATAAAAAGCTCAGAGAATTTTGCCGAAATTACGCGTGGCACTTGGAAATCAGGTGCAGTTGGGTTTACCGTGTTCGAAGTCGGTTCAAAGTGGACCACTGGCTTCGGAGGGTTTTACATGAACAAAGCAGAGCTCATCGACGTTCTGACACAGAAATTGGGCTCGGATCGCCGGCAAGCCACCGCCGCGGTGGAGCACGTCGTCGACACCATCGTTCGCACCGTGCATAAGGGTGAGAGCGTGACCATCACCGGATTTGGTGTTTTCGAGCAGCGCCGCCGTGCCGCGCGCGTCGCCCGTAACCCGCGCACCGGTGAGACCGTCAAGGTGAAGCCGACGTCGGTCCCGACGTTCCGTCCCGGTGCACAGTTCAAGGCGGTTGTCTCTGGCTCGCAGAAGCTTCCGGCCGACGGTCCCGCTGTGAAGCGTGGCTCCACCGCCGCCCCGGCCAAGCGTGCCGCCGCCAAGAAGGCCGCCCCGGCCAAGAAGGCTCCTGCCAAGAAGGCCGCTCCGGTCAAGAAGGCAGTGGTCAAGAAGGTTGCCGCTCCTGCCAAGAAGGCGCCGGTCAAGAAGGCAGTGGTCGTCAAGAAGGCCGCTCCCGCCAAGAAGGCTCCCGTGAAGAAGGCAGTGGTCAAGAAGGCCGCTCCCGTGAAGAAGGCCGTGACCAAGGCTCCCGCCAAGAAGGCCGCGACCAAGGCTCCCGCCAAGAAGGCGCCGGCCAAGAAGGCTCCTGCCAAGAAGGGCCGCAAGTAGTTTCAGCCGACATCGGGTCCCACCTCAGGGTGGGGCCCGATGTTGCATTTCAGGGCTAGTCCGGCAGCGAGCTGTTGCAGCTCAAGGGGGCAGTCCCCGTCAGCATTTCAGGGCTAGTCCGGCAGCGAGCTGTTGCAGCTCAAGGGGGCAGTCCCCGTCAGCATTTCAGGGCTAGTCCTGCAGCCAGCTGCTGCACGTCAAGGGGCTAGTCCCCGTCAGCATTTCGGGGAACCCGTACGTCAGCTCCCGGCGGGCAGCGGGCTGTCCAGATGATCTGCGGCCAGCAGCTTCTGGCCGTGTATCGACAGCACCCACATACTGCCCTTGCGGTTACGTGACTTGTCGGGGCGGACGCCGTCGCGCTCCGCCCACCAATCTATGAGATCCGGGATGACCCGTCCCTGAGTGCATACCACCTGTACGCCGTCGGATCCCGCGATTTCGAGAATTCGGCGATGTGCGCGCTTTCGGTCGGCCCAGTAGGCCTCTTCACTGAGTGCGGGCTCGCTGTAGATCACCGTGTTCAGTTCCTCGGCAAGCGGTTCCACAGTCTGACGACAGCGCAATCGATCGGCGGCGTGAATGGCACTGGCGCCGAATGCGAGTAATTGACTGGTGAGCGCCTCCGCCTGTGCGCGACCTTTCTTGTCCAATGGCCGCAGGGTGTCATCCCCGGAATAGCGTTCCTTTCGCCCCGCTTTTCCGTGGCGCACAATGATCAATGTCCGAGTGTCAATCTCATGCTTTGCGAAGTTTCGCAGCACTTTCCGGTCAACGGCGTAGCTGACCGTCTTGATCGCCCGCGTTATCGGGAGCCATTGAATCTCATCGACTTCATGGTTGGCCTCGAACTTGCCGTCCAAAGCTTGTGCCGCCCAGTACCTGACGCGTTTGGTTCCCTGTGCCACCGGATAACTCACCGACGGCAATCGTCTGCCGAGCCGCGCGGTGAACCCGGTCTCCTCGGCGATCTCACGGACCGCGGCGATTGCCGCCGTCTCACCGGGGTCCAGCTTCCCCTTGGGCAATGACCAATCGTCGTACCGTGGCCGGTGCACCAGTGCTACTTCGATGGCGCCGGCAGTGTCGTCCTTGTACCGCCAGAGCGCGGCTCCGGCGGCAAGGACCGCCGTACCGGTCCGGGTGGTCGGATCGGGCACGAAAGCTCCTTCGGGGGAGAGTTGTTCAGCCGGAAGAACCTGGGCTAGCTCACGTTCTGCGAGCGGTGCCGTTTCATCATTTCAACCTGATGGTCGCGCACCTCCTCGCCGTCCGCAGGCGAAGCCAACCACTGGCCATCGGACTGCAGTTCCCAGCAGCGGGTCCGCGAATCCAACGCGGAGGTGAACATGTCGTCGAGCTGTGCGGTGAGCTTGGGGTCGGTGACGCGGGCCAGGACCTCGACTCGTCTGTCCAGATTACGATGCATCATGTCCGCGCTGCCGATCCAGAATTCTTCGATGGCGTTGAAGTGAATGATGCGCGAATGTTCAAGGAACCGGCCGAGAATGGATCGCACCGTCACGCTGCCGGAGTACTCGGGAACTCCGGGCCGCAGCGCGCAGATCCCACGCACCACGACCTCGACGGGGACCCCGGCCTGGGAGGCTCGGTACAGCGCATCGATGACCTGCTCGTCGACCAATGCGTTCATCTTCAGCCGGATGCGGGCGTCCTGTCCTGCCCGATGAGCGGCGATCTCACGGTCGATGCGGTCGATGATTCCCGCGCGAATCCCGTGCGGCGCTACTAACAGGTTGCGATAGGAGACCTTCCGCGAATATCCGGTGAGGGAGTTGAACAGGTCGGTCAGGTCCGCACCGATCTCGGGCGCGCTGGTCAGCAAGCCGACATCCTCATAGAGCCGGGCGGTCTTCGGGTTGTAGTTTCCCGTGCCGATATGGCAGTACCGGCGGATGGCAGAACCCTCACGGCGCACCACCAGCGCCGTCTTGCAGTGGGTCTTCAGGCCGATCAAGCCGTAGACCACGTGCACACCCGCATCTTCCAGTGCGCGGGCCCACTTGATGTTGGCCTGCTCATCGAAGCGCGCCTTGATCTCCACCAGCGCTACCACCTGCTTGCCGGCCTCCGCGGCGTCGATGAGCGAGTTGACGATGGGGGAGTCACCGGAGGTGCGGTACAGCGTCTGCTTGATGGCCAGCACCTGTGGGTCGGCGGCGGCCTGCTCGATAAACCGTTGCACGCTGGTGGAAAACGAGTCGTAGGGGTGATGGACGAGCACATCACCATCCCGCAAGGTGGAGAAGATGCTCTTCGGCGTCTCGCCCTGACCGAATGCGGGATGGGTCGCCGGCACGAATGTCGGGTCCTTAAGCGCGGGGCGATCCACGCCATAGACCTGCCACAGGCAAGACAGGTCGAGCAGCCCTGGCACCTGCACCACATCACCCGGATGCACGTCCAGCTCGCGCAACAGCAGCTCGAGCATGTGCTCGGTCATATCGTCGGCGACCTCGAGTCGCACCGGTGAACCGAATCGCCGTCGGGCCAATTCTCTTTCGAGTGCCTGCAGAAGATCCTCGTCCCGGTCTTCCTCTACCTCGAAATCTGCGTTCCGCGTGATGCGGAACGCATGATGCTCGACGACTTCCAGACCCGGGAACAGCGCTGACAGGTGCGCGGCGATGAGTTCTTCCATGGGCAGGAAGCGCGAGGTGTGGGCGGCCTGAGCGGATTCGGCACCATCGGGGCTACGCAGCCGTACGAATCGATCGACGTTGTCAGGCACCTTGATTCGGGCGAAATGCTGACCGCCCGTCTCGGGAACCTGGACGGTGATCGCCAGGTTCAGACTCAGGCCGGATATATAGGGGAACGGATGCGCCGGGTCGACCGCCAACGGGGTCAGCACCGGGAAGACCTGGTCGGTGAAATAGGAGGAGAGATAACTCCGCTCGTTCTCCGACAGATCGGCCCAGGTGACGACGAAGATGCCGTTCTCGGCGAGCTCGGGCCGTACCGAGTCACTGAACACCCGGGCGTGCTGGATCGAGATCTCCTGTGTGCGCTCACCAATCAGTTTCAACTGCTCGCGTGGCGACAGGCCGTCGGCCGAACGCACCGACAACCCCGTCTCGTCGCGGCGTTTCAGACCGGCGACGCGGACCATGTAGAACTCGTCCAGATTGGACGCGAAGATCGCCAGGAACTTGGCGCGCTCCAGGATGGGCAGGGATTCGTCGGCGGCCAGAGCCAGCACGCGCGTGTTGAAATCCAGCCACGAGAGCTCCCGGTTGAGGTACCGGTCTTCGGGCAGCTCCTCAGCCGACGCGATCGTGGTTGCGGCCGGGGGAACGCTGGGTGTGGTCACCCTTGTGATCATAGAGTTACCGGAGCGGCTCAGAGCGGTAGTGCGGCCCCCAGCTCGCGGGCCGCGGCCAGATCTTCCAGGGTATCGACGTCGCAGCGCAATCCGGGCCAATCCCCGGCGAGCTCAACAGCTCCTGAATCCCGGTGTCGCCGTGCCGAATCGATTCCGAACAAGGGATCAAGATCGCCGTCGGTGCTGAATAGTGCCGCGGTGCCCGTGCCGTGCCGATCCGCGACGAAACTGCGTGAATGATTTCGCGCAGCGTGCATCGCGGCCGCGAACTCCTCGGCCGTCACCGCGGGAAGGTCGGCCTGCAACACAACAAGATTCGGTGACGACGCGCGTAGCTGCGTGGCGGCGCTGCGTAACGCGTTGTTCAGTGGATCGGGGTGATCTGCGGGAGTGTCATCGAAGATGAACCGTGCCCCGGCCTGTCCCGCCGCTGCCTTGGCCGCCGGATCCGGACTGATCACCGCGACGGTTCGGGCGGCGGTGAAGGCCACGGAGATGGCGTGCGTCAGCATGCCCAGTACCAGCCGTTCCCGCTCAGGTGCAGAGAGCGACGGTGCCAGGCGGCTCTTGGCGGTCGCCAAGTTTTTGACCGCGATGATCACGCCGAAGTCTGCGTCAGCCTGTCTGCCCACATTCTCCATGGTGCCAGCCCCCGCTAGGGTGTCTGCCATGGCCACGGCTGCGGTGATGGGTGCTGGTTCCTGGGGGACCGCGTTGGGCAAGGTGCTTGCCGACGCAGGCCACGATGTCCGGTTGTGGGCACGCCGATCCGAATTGGCCGATGAGATCAACGCGACGCATCGGAACTCGGTGTATCTCAGTGATGTGAATCTGCCCGCCTCGATCGTCGCCACCGGGGTGGCGCAGGAGGCCCTGCAGGGCGCCGAGCTGGTGCTGTTGGCGGTGCCGTCACAGTCTCTGCGCACCAACCTGACGCCCTGGGCCGACCTCATCGAACCCGGGTCCTCGGTGGTGAGCCTGGCCAAGGGCATCGAGGTGGGCACGCTCATGCGGATGAGCCAGGTCGTCACCCAGGTGCTGGGCACCGATCCCAGCCGGGTCGCGGTGCTCACCGGTCCGAATCTGGCCAGCGAGATCGCCGCGGGCCAGCCCGCCGCCACCGTCATCGGGTGCACCGACTCGACCAGAGCCGTCGCCTTGCAGCGCGCGTTCTCCACGCGCTACTTCCGCCCCTACACCAACGCCGACGTCGTGGGCTGCGAGGTGGGGGGTGCGTGTAAAAACGTGATCGCCCTGAGTTGCGGCATGGCCGCCGGAGTCGGCTTGGGGGAGAACACGATCGCGACCATCATCACCCGCGGCCTGGCCGAGATCACCCGGCTGGGGCTGGCCCTGGGCGCCAGCCACACCACGCTTGCCGGCTTGGCGGGAGTGGGTGACCTAGTGGCCACCTGCACCTCGACACATTCGCGGAACCGGACCTTCGGCATGCGGCTGGGCAGCGGTGAGACGCTGCAAGAGGCGCGTAACGCCGCCGGCGGTAGGGTCGCGGAGGGAGTCACCTCCTGTGAGTCCATCCTGGCGCTGGCATCAAGCTATGACGTCGAGATGCCGCTCACGGAAGCTGTTCATGGCGTCTGTCATCGCGGACTGAGCGTCACCGATGCCGTCGCTCAGTTGTTGGGGCGCAGTACCAAACCGGAGTAAGCACATGCCAGAGCCAGGGATATCGACCCGGGCCGTTGTGGCCGCCACCGCTGAACCTGTTGCCGGGCAACCCTTTCTGGCGGGGCCGGTGTTCGCCTCCGCCTATCATCTGCCGGTGCCCGAGGATGACTCGCTGGACACCTACGCGCGCGCGTCCAATCCCAGTTGGAGACAATGGGAATCGGGCTTGGCGGCACTCGAGCGCGCCGATAGTGCGCTGGTGTTCGGCTCGGGTATGGGAGCGATCGCCTCGACGCTCCGCGCGTTGATCCGCCCCGGGCAGACCTTGGTGGTCCCGGAGGACGGGTACTACCAGACACGGCGATACGCCACGGAAAACCTTGCGGCGCTCGGTATCAACGTGATCGCTGCCACATCGGACCAGATCGTGGCTGCCGCCGCGCAGGCCGATGTGGTGGTGGCCGAGACCCCGTCGAATCCGCGGCTCGACGTCGTCGACCTGGCTCTGCTGGCCCGTGAAACGCATGCGCGCGGCGGTGTGCTGGTGGTGGACAACACCACGGCCACCCCGATGGGGCAGCTGCCGCTGGACCTGGGCGCCGATCTGGTGGTCGCCAGCGCGACGAAGGCGCTCTCGGGTCACAGTGACCTGATCGCCGGATACGTCGCGGGGTCGCGTGAGGACCTCATGTCGGCCGTTGCGCAGGAACGGTCGCGGGCCGGAGCGATCTTGGGTCCCTTCGAAGCCTGGTTGGGGGCCCGGAGCCTGGCCACCGCCGGGTTGCGATTCGAGCGTCAATGTCAGAACGCGATCGCACTGGCCACGATGCTGCGCGAACATCCCGCGGTGACGTCCGTGCGGTACCCGGGGCTCGCGAGCGATCCGTCCCATCCCGTGGCATCCGCCCAGATGAGCCGGTTCGGCTCGCTGGTGTCGATTGAACTGGCCAATGCCGACGCCGTGCACGCGCTGGTGCGTGACAGCGCGTTGTTGGCGGCCGCGACGAGTTTTGGCGGCGTGCACACCTCGGTGGATCGCCGGGCCCGCTGGGGAGACGCCGTTCCGGAAGGATTCGCACGGATCTCTCTGGGCATCGAGGACACCGACGATCTGCTGGCCGACATCGAGACGGCGCTCGCAGCCGGTACGGTCTGACACTGTGAATGACTCCCGGATCAAGGTCGCGCTCGTCTTCGGTGGACGGAGCAGTGAGCACGCGATCTCCTGCGTGTCGGCCGGCAGCATTCTGCGCAATCTGGACCAGGACACGTACGAGGTGGTCGCGGTCGGGGTCACCCCCGAGGGCGGCTGGGTGCTCACCGACGGCGACCCCGCGCAACTGGCGATCAGCCACCGCACACTGCCGCAGGTCACCGACGCATCCGGTACCGAACTGGTGCTCGCCACCGATCCGCGTCGTGCCGGCCAATTGGTGAGCGTTGACTCGAGCGCCGCCGGCCAGGTGCTGGCCTCGGTGGATGTGGTGTTCCCGGTGCTGCACGGACCGTACGGCGAGGACGGCACCATCCAGGGACTATTAGAGCTGGCCGGAGTGCCTTACGTGGGCGCGGGTGTGCTGGCGAGTGCGGCCGGTATGGACAAGGAGTTCACCAAGAAACTTCTGGCCGCCGAGGGGCTGCCGATCGGCAAGTACGTCGTGCTCCGCCCGCGTGACACCACATTGACCCTGGATCAGCGTGAGGACCTGGGGCTGCCGCTGTTCGTCAAGCCCGCTCGGGCGGGTTCGTCGTTCGGTGTCTCCCGGGTGGCCGCATGGGAGGAACTGCCTGCTGCCATTGCACATGCGCGCCAGTTCGACCCGAAGGTGATCATCGAGGCCGCCATCATCGGGCGGGAACTGGAGTGCGGTGTACTGGAGTTCCCTGACGGGGACATCCAGGCCAGCGTGCTCGGCGAGATTCGGGTCGAGGGTGTACGTGGCCGCGAGGATGGCTTTTACGACTTCGAGACCAAATACCTGGACGACACCGCCGAATTGGACGTACCGGCCAAGGTTGACGATGACGTGAGCGATCAGATCCGTGAGCTGGCGGTGGCGGCGTTCCGGGCGATCGATGGCCAGGGCCTGGCCCGGGTGGACTTCTTTCTCACCGAAGACGGCCCGCTGATCAACGAGATCAACACCATGCCCGGATTCACCACGATTTCTATGTATCCCCGGATGTGGGCGGCCACTGGTGTGGACTATCCGGCGCTGCTGGATGCGATGGTGCGCACTGCGCTCGCGCGGGGCACCGGGCTTCGATGAACGCTCGGTGACTCAGCGGGGTAGCGGCACCGGGTCGGGTTTGACGGCGGGCAGCGCCTTAGCGATGGCATCAGACATCTCGATCAATGGCTCCGAACCCGAACCATCGGGCATGGTCAGCGCGATATAGACACCGCGGTCCACAGCGAACCAGGTGGTGGTCGCGATCGCGGCGTCGGTGACCCGGAACCACTGCACCGAGTTGATCTGCTCTACGGAGGTGCCGACAGCGAACTCGGCCGGTCGGTCGACACCGCAGCGTGCGACCACCGAATCCTTGCCCCGGCGCCACGCGGCCGTGGCGGGCGGCTTGGGCTCGACGATCTGCGCTCGCTTCCAATCGCCCGCCATGTTAGCCGGGTATGCCGTGGTCATGTCTATGCAGAGCGGTGAATTAGCCTGTGGTGCAGGAATATTAGTGATCGCTATGGGTTTCTTGTCGTCCTGGAACTGCGCGAACTTCAGGACGCCGAAGAGTACGGCGAGGGCCGCGACCGCGCCGAAAACCGCGATACCGATGAGGAGCTTGCGTGGCGGGCCGTCGTCGGATTGCACGGGCCTACACTATCCGAGTGCCAAATCTGGGCGATACCGGCGAGTTCGGCGTGATCAGCCGGATCACAGCGGGTCGTGTGTTCGGCGCCGACATTGAACTCGGCCCGGGTGACGACGCCGCGGTGGTCCGTGCGCCGGATAGTCGAGTTCTAGTATCGACGGATATGTTGGTGCAGGACAGACATTTTCGGCTCGAATGGTCCTCGCCGTCGGATATCGGCCGAAAAGCGGTGGCGCAGAACGCCGCAGATATTGAGGCCATGGGTGGACGGGTCACGGCCTTTGTGGTCGCGGTGGGCGCGCCCGCGGAAACCGATATCGCATTCCTAGATCAGCTCAATGAGGGAATTTGGGCCGAAGCGGCGCGGGTCCAGGCGTCGATCGCCGGCGGAGATCTGGTGGCCGCGCGTGAACTGGTGGTCTCGGTGACGGCGCTCGGTGACCTGCAGGGGCGCGCGCCGGTGACTCGCGGCGCAGCCACTGTGGGAGACACCGTCGCCGTCTGCGGTGCGCTCGGTACCTCGGCGGCGGGCCTGCGGTTGTGGCAGGACGGGATTGACCAGTTCCCCGAGTTGCGTCAGGTGCACCTGGTGCCGTCGCCGCCGTACGGGCAGGGACGTGTCGCCGCCCTGGCCGGAGCGACGGCGATGACGGATGTCTCCGACGGACTGTTGGCCGATCTGGGGCATATCGCGCAATCAAGTGCCGTCCACATCGACCTGAGCTCGGCGAGCCTGGAGCCGTATCTGGTGCCGGTGGCGGGTGCCTCGGGGCTGCTCGGCGCCGATCCCTGGGAATGGATCTTGACCGGCGGAGAGGAGCACGCGCTGGTTGCGACGTTTCCCGGGACACTCCCGGCGGGCTGGGTCGCGATCGGTGAGGTGAGGACGGGAGACCCGGGGGTAACGGTTGACGGCGTCGCGTGGACACAGCCGATGGGATGGGATTCGTTCGCCTGATGTCCTCGCGCAAGCGCTTCATTCGTGAGCTAAGTTGACTCTTCGTGACTGCCCGACCCCTCACCGAGCTGATTGATCCCGGCTGGGCTGACGCGCTGGGACCCGTTGCCGATCAGGTAACCAAGATGGGGGAGTTCCTGCGCGAGGAGAACTCGTCAGGTCGCGGATACCTGCCCACCGGGACAAATGTGCTGCGCGCCTTCACCTATCCGTTGGCCGATGTCCGGGTGCTCATTGTCGGGCAAGATCCATATCCGACGCCCGGGCACGCCATGGGTCTGAGTTTCTCGGTGGCCGCCGAGGTGAGACCGGTGCCGCGCAGCTTGGCCAACATCTTCGACGAGTATCAGAGTGACCTTGGTCTGCCCAAGCCCGCCAATGGCGATCTCACGCCCTGGTCGCAGCAGGGAGTGATGCTCCTGAACAGGGTGCTGACGGTGCAGCCGGGCAACCCGGCCTCGCATCGGGGAAAGGGCTGGGAGGCGGTGACCGAATGTGCGATCCGGGCGTTGATCGCGCGGGACACACCCTTGGTGGCCATTCTGTGGGGACGTGACGCGGCGACGCTCAAGCCGATGCTGGGGCCCGGCGTGCCCACTGTCGAATCGGTGCATCCGTCACCGTTGTCCGCCTCACGCGGATTCTTCGGATCCAAACCATTTAGCCGGGCCAACGAACTGCTCGGCGGATTGGGCGGCCAACCGATCGATTGGAGGCTGCCGTAATGCGTTGGTCAACAGGCGCATTGACCGCCGCGGGTGGACTGGCCGCGGCCTTGGCGACCGGTGGCACCGCGCTGCGTACCCCGGCCGTGGTCGACCGGCTCAACGCCTGGGCGGCGCGCCGGCTGACCGAGGAACAGCGGGCCGACCCGTACTCGGCGATCCTTCCGACGCCCATCGGTGGCGACGACTTCTACAGTGACCCGGGTGATCTGAGCCTGCTGGCGCCGGGCGAGGTCATTCGTGCTGATCGGGTGACGCCACGGCTTCCGTTACGCAAGGCGACCATGCAGCGGATCATGGTGCGTTCCACCGATACCGCGGGCAATCCCGTCCCCGTGACGGCCGCGTTGATCGAACCGGATCGTCCGTGGCACGGTCCCGGTGCGCGTCCGGTGGTGGTGCGCAATCAGGCGATCAACTCCCTGGGGCTCAAGTTCACGCCGTCCTATCGTCTGGCGCACCTCTGGTATCGGGACAACCCACCGATGTTCCCGTTCCTGTCCGCCCAGAATTACGCCGTGCTGTTTCCGGATCATGAAGGGCCCCGGATGTCGTATGCGGCCGGCAAGATGGCGGGGCATGCGGTACTGGACTCGGTGCGCGGAATGATCTCGGAGCGGCCGGATCTCGCTGATTCGCCGATTGTCATGCACGGATATAGCGGTGGCGCCATCGCCACCGTGTGGGCCGCGCAGCTGCAGCCGACATACGCGCCGGAGCTGCGCATCGCAGGCGCCGCGGCGGGAGGCACCCCCACCGACTACACCCTGCTACATGGCAGCATGAACCGTGGTCTTGGGGCAGGGCTCTTTTCCGCCGCCGTCATTGGTCAGGCCCGTGAGTTCCCGGAATTAGCAACGATTTTCGGCGAATTCGCGCTCTACTGTGCGATCCGCGCAAAGGACTTTCCCCAGCCTCCGCTGGCCGCGGCGGGCCTGCTGCGATTCGACTTGGATCTACTGTCGGCGATCGAGGCACCGTTCGAATCGGAGCTGGGGCAACACGTTATCCGTGCCAACCGGCCCGGCGACCTCACGCCGACAATGCCGGTGCTGTTGTATCACGGCTCGCGCAGCAAGGCGGTCGGCGATCTCTTCATTCCTGAAGAAGGCGCCCTGGCGCTGCGCGATACCTGGCGCGCCAACGGTGCTGAGGTGGACTACTGGGCTCTGCCCGGTGAACACATCACCGCGGATATGCTCGCGATCCCGTGGGTCGTGAACTGGATTCGGAAAAAGCTGCAGGGATGAGCGCCTGAGCGAAGACCGCCGAACTCGGCTAGGTCAGGGCCAGACAGGCTTGCGCTTGCCGACGAAGGCGTCGACACCCTCAATACCCGTGGGGCTGACCGAGGCCTCGGCGATACTGGCCTGCTCCAGGTCCAGCTGCGCATCCAGGGTGTTGTTCGCGCTCAGGCGCAGCAGCCGACGGATGCGGTTCTGCGCCTCACGCGGACCGGCCGCGAGCTTCTCGGCGGCGGCCACGGCGGTTGCCTGTACCTCGTCGTCGGCCACTACGCGGCTCAGCAGTCCGATGGAGAGCGCCTCGGGCGCTTCGACGACACGATCCGTCAGCAGGATGTCCGCGGCGCGGGCCTTGCCGACAACGCGGGGCAGTGCCCAGGACATGCCACCGTCAGAGGAGTACCCGATTCCGGGGTAGGCGGCGCGCAGCTTGGTCGACTCGCCACCGATTGCGATATCGGCCAGCAGCACCAGGCTCAGGCCACCGCCGGCGGCCCACCCGTGCACGGAGGCCACTACCGGACGATCCGCGGCGTTCACAGCGCGCACGAACTCATGCAGGCGCCCGGCGAGGTCGGTGAGCTTGGCGGCCCGGTCCTCGGCGGAGGCGAAGTCACGCACATTGCCACCCGCGCAGAAATTGGCCCCACTACTGGTCAGCAGGATTGCACCGACCTCGGCGGGTAAGTCCTGCAGCACCGGAACCGCAGCGTCGACACCCGCGAAGTCCAACGAGGTACCAGCCGCCGCAGTGGCGATGGTGATGTGCAGAACGCCGTTGCGAACGGCGACGTAGTCAGAAGACTGCGCAGGCGTGGAAGACACAGTGGTCACGACCCCCGTCAGGCGCCGCGGACTACCTTGCCGGCCTTGATGCAGGAAGTGCAGGCGTTAACGCGCTGCTTGTTGCCACCGGGGGAGGTGACGGCGTGCACCGTCTGGATGTTCGGGTTCCAGCGACGGTTGGTACGCCGGTGCGAGTGCGAAACCGACTTGCCGAAGCCGGGTCCCTTGCCGCACACGTCGCAGACGGCAGCCATAGTGAAACTCCTCAAGTTCGCGATTACGGCCGCCTTCTCAGCTCTTCGCGCACGTACTCATCACGAAGCCAGAGCCGGGGCGGCCCACAACCCTGCAAGAATAGCCTGACCGGCCGGTGAACACCAAAATAGGCGTCAATGTGGCCCCGGCCAGCGGGGGATCCCCAGCTTCGGCGAGACCCTTCAACTCTGTCAGCTCCGGTAGATAGGCTTTCTCACATGCAGCTCTCGGTGTTGGACAGCGCTGCGCTGCTCCATTGGGCGCGGGCCTCGGTCGACGGGCTGATCTCTCGTAGTGACGAGATCAACCGACTGAATGTGTTCCCAGTCGCCGATGCCGATACCGGCACCAACATGCTGTTCACCATGCGTTCGGCGGTGAACGCCGCCGAGGCACTGGGGGAAGCCGCCACAGTCGCACAGGTCGCCGCGGCGCTGGCCCGGGGTGCAGTCCACGGAGCTCGTGGGAACTCGGGGGTCATCCTGTCGCAGATCGTGCGTGGGATCGCCGATGCCGCCGCCGACCATGACGCCATCGGGGCCGATGTGGTCCGCCGGGCGCTGCGGCAGGCGTCGCAGTTCGTGATCGCTTCGATGAGTACTCCGGTCGAGGGCACCATTGTGTCGGTGCTTGCCGCTGCCGCCGAGGCAGCTGACCGAGCCGCCGTCGATGGCGCGTACGCCGACGATCTCCCCGGCCTCGTCACCACGGCCGCCGATGCCGCGGTGGCCGCCCTGGAGAAGACTCCCAAGCAGCTCGATGTCCTCGCCGATAACGGTGTGGTCGATGCCGGTGCTCGCGGCCTCGTCGTCATCCTCGACGCGCTGGTGTTGGTGGTGGCCGGGGAATTGCCCATGCGCCGTGAGTACAGCCCGTCGCCACCGAAGAACGCGCCCTCACAGGTATGGGTGGCAGGGCCCGGGCGCGGTTCGGGCGGCCTGAACCTGGATCCGCCGCGGGAACTGCCACCTGAGTTCGAGGTGATGTACTTGTTGTGCGGGTGTGATGAGCTACAGATCGCAGATCTGCGAACACAACTCGACGCGATGGGCGATTCCATCGCCATTGCCGGAGACGGCGATATGGGGTACTCGGTACACGCACACGTCAACGACGCCGGGGCGGCCATCGAGGCCGGGATGAAGTTCGGTATTCCGCAATCGATCCAGATCTCCTCATTGCGCGGCGATGTGGGTGGGGGACATCACGATGGACGTCACCGGCACCGCCGGGTGTTGGCACTTGCGGAGGGCGACGGCGCAGCCACACTGTTCTCCAGCGAGGGGGCCCAGGTGCTGCGCGTTGACGAACCTCCCGCGAGCGCGAAACGTCTGCTGGATGCGGTAATCGACAGCGGTGCGCACCAGATCATGGTGCTGCCCAATGGATTGATGGCCGCCGAGGAACTGGTGGCGGTCTGTGCGGCGGCGCGCGGCTGGGGGATCACGGTCATTCCGCTGCCCTCGGCGTCCATGGCGCAGGGGCTGGCGGCGCTGGCCGTGCATGATCCGGAGCGCATGGCAGTCGACGACAGCTACACCATGGCGCGGGCAGCGGGCGCTACCCGGTTCGGATTGGTGCGGGTGGCCACCGAGCGTGCTCTTACCTGGTCCGGAACCTGCGAGCCGGGAGACGCGATGGGCATCATCGGCGATGAGGTGCTCGTGCTGAACCACGATGTCGCCAATGCCACAAAGGCTTTGGTGAGCATCATGTTGTCCTCCGGTGGAGAGCTCGTGACGGTGCTGTTGTCGGACAAGGCGGATGAGTCTCTTGCCGACGCACTGATCGAGCACACCCGATCGCACCATGGCGGTGTCGAGGTGATGATCTATCGCACCGGGCAACACACCGACGTCGTGCACATTGGCGTCGAGTGACAGGTCATAGCAGGGGATAGATGGCGCAACTTTCCGATCGTCTCGATCATGTATTGGGGCACAAGGCATCCGATGTCCTCGACGCCGAGTTCGGTCTGCTGACCGTCGAAGACCTGCTGCATCATTACCCGCGCCGGTACAGCACCGATTTCAGTCTGCGCGACGAGCAGGACGGCGAACGCGCCAAACCTGGTGAGCACACCACGCTGGTGGGGTTCATCACCTCGGCGGAACTGAAGAGCATGCGCAACCGTAAGGGGCAGTTTCTCTCGGTCATGTTGGGAAGTGCCCCGCACGCCGTGCAGGCCACCTTCTTTCATCCGCACAAGGTGAAACGTGATCTGCAGGTGGGCAACCGGGTGATGCTCTCGGGCGCAGTCGGAGAATTCCGGGGCAAGCCTCAACTGACCCACCCCGACTATCTGGTGCTGGAAACCGCGCTCGGTGAGAACACCGAGACGAGGGGGAGTACCGCGCTGCGCGGTATCGCCGGAACGGCGCGCGATGCGTCGACGGCCATCTCGGCGTTCGAGCGCAATGTGTTTCCGATCTACCCCGCGACCAAGAACCTTGAAAGCTGGGACGTCTACCGGTGCATCGACCAGGTGCTCGCCCAGCTGGATCCGGTACCCGAGGCGCTGCCGGAAGCCGTACTGGCAGAGCACAACCTGATGTCCCTAGACGAAGCCCTGCGCAAGATCCACATGTCGGAGGACGCCACAGAGCAAAAGCAGGCACGCAGGCGCCTGGCGTTCGATGAGGCGTTGGGTCTGCAGCTTGCGCTGGCCATACGGCGCAGCAGTGACATCGGGTCGGCGGGTCCGTCGATGCCGCTCACCATGGGGAGACTGCGCGAGGATCTGCAGCGCCAGCTGCCGTTCGAGCTCACCAAGGGGCAGCAACAAGTTGTCGCCGAAATCGGGGAGGACCTTGCCGGGGTCAAGCCGATGAACCGGCTGCTGCAAGGAGAGGTGGGTTCCGGTAAGACCGTTGTTGCGCTGCTCGCGATGATGCAGGCCATCGATGCCGGGTATCAGTGTGCACTCTTGGCTCCCACCGAGGTGCTGGCCGTTCAGCACGCGCGGTCGTTGCGCGCCATGCTCGGATCTTTGGCCACCGCAGGCGAACTGGGGGCGCCTGACGACGCGACCAGCATCGCGCTGCTCACCGGGTCGATGTCGCCGGCGCTCAAGAAACAGGTCAAGGCTGATGTGGCGACTGGACTTGCTGGCATCGTCATCGGAACCCATGCGTTGTTGCAGGACTCGGTGGATTTCCACAATCTGGGTCTGGTGGTCGTCGACGAGCAGCACCGGTTCGGTGTTGAACAGCGGGATCGTTTGCGGGCCAAGGCCCCCGAAGGCATTGTGCCGCACCTTCTGGTGATGACGGCCACTCCGATCCCGCGCACGGTGGCGCTCACGGTGTTCGGCGATCTGGAGACATCGACACTGCGGGAGCTGCCGCGCGGGCGCCAGCCCATCACCACCACCGCGGTGTTCACCCGCGAGAAACCGGGCTGGCTAGCACGTGGCTGGGAGCGGATTGCCGAGGAGGTGGCCGCGGGCAGGCAGGCCTATGTGGTGGCCTCGCGGATCGATCCGGACGACAAAGATTCCGGCCCTGACGATGCAGAAGAGAAGCGCCCGCCGCCGGTGCCCGTCACCGACCTGTACGAAACCATTCGTGGTTCATTGCTGCCGGGGCTGCGCATTGGACTGCTACATGGTCGGCTGCCTTCGGAGCAGAAGGATGCCGTGATGACGGCGTTCAATGCGGGTGAGATCGATGTTCTGGTGTGTACCACCGTGATCGAGGTCGGCGTGGACGTTCCCAATGCCACCGTGATGCTGATCATGGATGCTGACCGTTTCGGCATCAGCCAGCTGCACCAGCTGCGCGGTCGCGTGGGCCGTGGTGGCAACAAGGGGTTATGCCTGTTGGTAAGTCCCAGCAGCCCCGCGGGTTCGGCGGGACGGCGGTTACGCGCGGTGCAGGACACCCTGGACGGGTTCACCCTGGCCGAGCTGGACCTGGAGGAGCGGCGCGAGGGCGATGTCCTGGGTCGCGACCAGTCCGGCCGCGCGGTGAATCTACGGCTGCTTTCGCTGATGGATCACCGCGACATGATCGAGACCGCCCGGGACATGGCGGTGCGGGCGTGTGCCGAGGATCCCGAGCTGACGAGACAACCGGCGCTGGCGGGTATGGCGCGGCGTTTCTTGGTCGCCGATCAGATCGAGTACCTGGATAAATCGTGAGGAATCGCACCGTGCTCATCGTCGCGATTGCCGCGGCGATCGCGGTGGTGGTGGCGTATCAGGTATCGGCTCGGTATCGGCTACAACGTGCCAATGCGGTTGCCGGGCAATCGAATATTCCGACGCTCGCCCCTGGACAAGATCCACTGGCCGGGGTGATGGTGATACCCAAGCGGATGCGAGGAAAGGACTACCAGCGTGCCGAGTTCGGTGATGCCTGGTCTGATGACACCGACGCTCCGGGTGGTCACAACGGGTGCGATACACGCAATGACATCCTGAATCGCGACCTGACCGACAAGAGCTTCGTGTTCACGCGCAGATGCCCCAGCGCGGTGGGGGCCGGCATGCTGCACGATCCCTACACGGGAACGCAGGTGGCCTTTAGTCGTGGCCCGAAGAGCGGCGAAGCGGTCCAGATCGATCACATCGTTCCGTTGGCGTACGCATGGGACATGGGGGCGCGTGAATGGCAACCCTCGATGCGTTGGCGATTTGCCAATGATCCCGCCAATCTCATCGCGGTGCAGGGGCAAGCAAACAAGGACAAGGGTGATGCGGGGCCCTCGGCCTGGATGCCGCCGAATAAGGCATTCTGGTGCCAATACTCCATGCAGTTCGCGGAAGTGGTTCGTGGATACCATCTTTCACTCGACGAGCGATCGGCTAAGACCATCCGTGAGGCAGCACAGACCTGTCCACACTGATTACCTGGTCATTAATTCTGCGGCAGATCTCTGGACCGTCGGCTAGCGGCGTATTCACGGCTGTAGAGGGATTCCTTGTCATACAACCCAAGCTTTCGGCCCACCGCGGGAAGGGCCCGCACGAGCCAAGCCATGAAACGTGTTGACGCATCGGCGAACGGCAGCATTTGCAGGAGTGGTGCGGATACGTCTTGGTCGGTGTCGATGCGGGCTATCCGCCAACGGTTCCCTTCCTTGCGCAGTAGGTAGCGGTCGACTCCGCACCCACGAATAGGCCTGCGTGGCCAGGGGATTGCGCTCTGCCAGAATGTTCGTGTTGCGCCACTGTATGGGAATGCCGCGCGCACTTGGCCGTCGAGGAAGTCGTAGTACGGCAGATGCGTGTCCGTTCCATCCCAAGGGTAGAAGCCGAGTTCACGGGCAAACAGGTATCCAAACCTCGCGAGATCTACAGTCTCTTCGCGCCCGTGGTATTCAAGTTGACCGGTACTGGAAATGGTCCACACCAGGTCGTGCGTCCAGCATTCCTCAAGGGCTTCAGGCGAGTCATCATTCCAGGCTGCGAACCACGCACCCCAGAAGTCCGTAATCCCCTCCAGCGGAAAGCCTGCGGCAACGTACATGTTCTCCTGATCCCTGCATCGCCGCAGGAACGGTTCGATGAGTGCTTCGGATTCGGCGACTGGTGGATAGACGCGGCCTGCAGGGGCTTTGGCTCCCCAGCTCGGGTGGCATGGGTCAACTTTTCGTACCTCGGTGTTCGTCATGCGATTCCTTTCTTATGCCTTGGTGATGGTGGCGGGCACGCCGCCCTTGACCAATGTCGACAGGCTGAAGAGTTGTTGTGGTTGCCACCCTGGCCGCAGGTGTAGGCGATAGCGCTGAAAGATGATGGCCAACAGGTACTGGGCCATCATGTAGGCCATCCCGGTTCCCATGCAGTGGTGCGGTCCGGCGCCGAAGGCCTGGAATGCCAGGCGCGGACGTGCATTTACTCGACTCTGATCGAAGAACTGCATCGGGTCATATGATTCGGCTTGCTCGCCCCACCATCGGGGATCTCGGTGAACCACGTACAGCGAGCTTGCGACCAGTGTGTATTTGGGTATGGGGTAGCCGCCGAGTTGGGTGTCCTCCATTGCGTATCTCGGGTTGATCGGGGAACCCTGAAGACGCTGACCCTCATCGAAACATGCTCGTGCCCAAGGTAATTTTGGTAGGTCTTCGGGAGTTGGCATGTTGCCGTCAAGAACGGTTATCTCGTCGTAGAGACGTTCCAGATGTTCCGGATGTTGCAGCAGTAGGGCCAGCGTCCATGACATCGACGCGACTATCGTCTCGTAACCGCCGCCAATCGCGGACATGATCTCCGAGTACACATCGATCTCAGTGAGCGGTTCGCTGCCGTGGCTGCGTGCCGCGAGCAAGATGTTAAGCAGGTCTGCATCATCGGTTGGGTTGGCACGCCGATCCTGGATCATTCGACGGATGGTCCGCATGAGATGAACCCCGGAGACCGTCAGATTTTCCTTGCCGAGCGACGGAAAAATGTTTGGCGGAGTTGCTAGAAACAGTCCAGATGCGATGGCACGCATAACGGATCGAGTCGCCGTGTCAGCATGCAGCACTTCATCATCGGAAAGTTTCGTCGAGAACATGGCGTACATGAATGCTGGTAGCACGACCTTCGGCAACTCCGCCTGGAGATTCACCTCCCGTCCGGTGCCGGCGACCGCAAGCCATCTGTCGATGCGGTCGGTAAACACCTCGACGAACTTGTCCGAGACGACTGACAGATGTTTCTTGCCGAACATAGGCATGAGCTTTTTGCGCCTATCACGAAGCGCCTGACCTTCAAGGACTTGAACCGGGCAGCCAACATTCTTTACGGCCTTTTGGAGCCTCCGGCCCTGTAGTGGGGCCGACATGCTGTATTTGAGCTCAGTGCTCTCCATGAACTCGCTCACCAGGTCAGGGTGGTTGGCGAGGACCAGCGGATGTATCGGCAGTGGTACTCGGTAGATGTCTCCGTATCTGCGATGGCAGTCCTGTAGGTATTTGTATGGGTTCCGCGCCATGGGAATTGCGGAACCTATGAAGGGAAGTCCGATTGGACCGGGTGGAATCGGTCTGTCGCGGCCCCAGCCGGTGAGCAGACTGAAGGACGCGCGCAGCGGCTTGCGGGTCGGCCAGAATGGATCGTCCTTCAACGACGCGATCACGGCGCGGCGTCCGGTGGCCCACCGGGGTGGTGTAACCGCTGGAGGTCGATGGTCGTCTGTTTCTGCATCGCTGCTGTGACGATGTTCCGGGCACTGGGCCGCAGTAGCGGTCAACATCAGTCCTTTCCACGGTGAATCTCGATTGCCCCCGACGGGCAGATCTGGCTGGCTTTCGATGCGTCTGCAAGCAATTCGGTGCTGTTTGTGTCCCGCGCGAGGCTCGTGCCATCCGAGTTTTCGATGAACAGCTGCGGGTAGGAGCCGTAGCAATAGCCGGCCCCCATACAGATGTCCCTGTCGACGGTGACGGAGAAGAGTTGTTCATGCATGAGACATTGGACTGTAGATGTAACAGTGTCTCTACGTCAAGAGGTAACATCATCGACCGTGGATCTAGGCGCGATGTGGTCGCAGTGGTCGTCGGGGCGGGCCGCCCCCGAGGATCAGGAGCGTGAGCGGCTACTTGATGCCGCGCGCGCAGAGTTCGTCGCGCACGGGTTCCGTCGGGCAGCGGTGGCTGATATAGCGAAGCGGGCCAAGGTTTCTCGACAGACTCTGAATCGCCGATGCGGCGATAAGGACGACATGGTGTCCGCGGTCGTTGGTCGTGAGGTACTCCAGTTCTTCCTCATGCTGGCGCCATTATTGGATCCGGGCGACAAGGTTGAAGACCAGGTTGTGGAGGTGTTCGTTACCGGAATGCGTGAATGCCGGGTGAATCCGGTAGTTGCAGCGCTCAAGGAATACGAGGCCGAATCGATGTCGATGAGACTGTTCGAGACCGAACACGGCAATTACCAGCTGGCACTTTCCGTTCTTGTCATGAGGTTGATGGGGGACGGGTATCCGAAAGCGGGCGCCAAGCAAGCCGCCGAGCTGATTATGCGAATCACCGCGACTCTGCTGTTGGCTCCGTCGAAGGTCCTTCGTGCAGATACAGACGACGAGGCAAGGAATCTCGCCATCACATACTTCCTGCCGGTGTTGACCGCGGCGCGTGCGGTGGCGGATTAGCCCACTCTGAGCGCGCCGTGTTTTGGCCGTTCCTTGTGGAAGTGGTTCGTGGATACCATCTTTCACAAGACGAGCGATCGGCCAAGGCCATCCGTGAGGCGGCGCGTGCCTGTCCACAACCGTTGAATTTGTGGTAGACAGGAACGGAAGCCCGAACAGGTGGTGGTCGTTGATGAAGAGAGTTCGGTGGGGCTGGTTACTTGCCGTGGCGGTGGCGTGTGCACTGTTCAGTTCGCCCGTCGGCATGCCGTCTGCAGCGGCTGCTGCGTGTCCCGACGTTGAGATCGTATTTGCGAGAGGCACTTTCGAACCTCCGGGTGTCGGCGGCACCGGAGAAGCATTTGTCAGTGCATTGCGTGCGCGCACCAAGGGCAAGTCGGTGGAGGTTTATCCCGTCGAGTACCCCGCGTCCTTAGCTTTTGCGACCGCGGCTGAGGGTGTCATCGATGCCAGCAACCGGGTTAAGAATGTTGCCGCGCGGTGCCCCAACACCAAGATCGTGCTGGGTGGTTTCTCGCAGGGTGCGGCAGTCGTCGCGTACACCACCGCAGACGCGGTGCCCCCGGGATTTGAGCTCCCGGAAGGGATCACCGGGCCGATGCCGCCCGAGGTGGCCGACCACGTCGCGGCGGTGGCGCTGTTCGGCAAGCCGTCCACCGGATTCCTGCAACGCATCGACAACACGGCTCCTCCCATCAACATTGGGCACCTCTACGCGGGTAAGACCGTCGACATGTGCAACCCGGAGGATCCGATTTGTTCCCCGGACGGCAGCGACAACGCCGCACACGGCTCGTACGGAGACAACGGGATGACCAACCAGGCCGCGGACTTCGCGGCGCGGGAGATCAACTCACCCACGGAATCGGTCAGCGCGTCTGGATGAGTTCGATCGATATCGCGATCACCGCGGTATCGGACACCGCTGGCACGCGTCAGCGCACCAAGTCAACCCTGCCAAATATGAGACGATTATGTCGCATATGAGATACCGCTATTCGCGGAGCAACCGGGAGGGTCAATGGCTGTGAGTCGTGACAGCTTGTTGCATGCGGCGGCTGTCTTCTTGGGCAGACAGCCGGCGGCGACTATGGATGAGATCGCGGTGGCGGTGGGAGTGAGTCGCGCGACGCTTCATCGACATTTTGTGGGCCGAGCCGCATTGATAGAAGCATTGACCGTGCTGGCGCTGAGCAATATGGAGTCGGCGTTGGCCGGAGCGCGGTTGACCGAGGACTCGGCCACCGATGCCTTGGAGCGGCTGGTCGGGGCCTGTGAGCCGATAGCAGACCAACTCGTTCTCATCTATGCCCAGTATCAGAACCTGGACCTTCCCGAGACTCTTGAAGGCTTTTCAGGTGTTGAGGATCAGATCACTGCACTGTTTGCACGAGGGCAAAAAAGCGGCCAGTTCCGTACCGATTTAACGGCGGTGTGGCTTACCGAAGTCTTCTTCAGCCTGGTCACCGGCGCGGCTTGGGCTATCCAGACCGGAAGGGTCGCCCGCCGAGACTTTTCCCACATGATCGCGAGTCTGATGCTGGATGGGGTGAATACGCCCTGAGGCGTCAGTGGGCGGCACTGCCTTTGCCGCCGATCGACTTCGCTTGCCACTGGCAACCACTGTGAGCACGTCCACCTAGCCCCAGGCTTGTTTAGCGTTTTGGACAGGTTTGTGGTGCGGGCGGACCGCCATGGGCTGCTAGAAACCGTTGTTGTTCACAGAAGGAATCGTAGAGGGGTTGTATGTGCCCCTGTCCGGGTAACACGAGGTCCTCAATTTCTGACCCTTGTTGGCGGAGACTATCGATAAGCTTTAGCGTGCCGGCCGTGGGCACGATAGTGTCCGCGTCTCCGGTAATAATTAATACAGGACCATTTGTAGGTCCGTTGTCCGGATTTCCATATATTCTCAGGCGCTGGCTTAGCTCCGCAATTGTTCGAGAGTCATGGAGAAATATGTCAGCTCCAGGCAGACTTCTTGTATTATTCAGCAGGTCCGCCAGGCACGTATTGTTTCGCACCTCGTCCACGATTTTCTGTCCCTGTGGCGACAGAATCTCTTCCAGATGTATGTTTTGATCCGCGGCGGCAGCACCGATTAGAACAAAAAGATCCAGGGCTGGAGCGAATGGGTCGGTGTCAGTCCCATCGATCACCGCCTGAAGCGCAATCTCCGCCGAGTTGCCTGGACCGATCGCGATCACGGCCTTAAGACCGCTGGGCAGCTGGCCCTTGACGCCTGCACGTGTGGCGGACAGTGCTGCCGCCCCACCTTGCGAGTGTCCGATGACGAACCAATTCTCGGATAAATGGGGGTTAATTTGGCGGACGGCCGGGACGATATCGGCCACGGCATTGCCTTGGTCGATGGCACCCATGTACGTGTGATCGCCGGGGGTGCCTAAACCGATATAGTCCGTGGCCGCGACAGCGTAGCCCGCATCCAATAGTGACTTTACGTACTCCCCGTTAAATTCACCACCCATTGTAGGAGAGTGGGAGGGGGCGCAGCGGTCTGCGATACCTACTGTTCCATGCGCCCAGGAAATCAGCGGCCAGCCTCCGGCGGGCACTTCTCCGTGTGGAATCAGCAAAACTCCACTGACAACAACATCCTGCCCCCGTGAGTTCACTGAGCGATAGAGAAGGGTTACCCGACTCGACGCTCCTAAGCCCGCGTCCGCTCCCTGATTGGCCGAGGCAATTAAATCGCCACGATTGCCATCGGGCAAATGGGATGGCACTTCATATGTGCCCTGAGAATCCGTACTCACCTGGAAATTCATGTGCGCCCGCTCCGGTGATGATCGAGGTGAGGAACACCCGGTCAGTGCTCCGGCCAAGATCACCACTCCGGCAACTGCGCCCCATCTCCGGTCAAAATTCCTGGACACCACAACAACTCCTTAAACGGGCGCGACCCGCCGATGCGTGCGCCATAGTCGACTCAAATGATACACCAATGTCTCATTGCTGCGGGGGTCTCCCTGCATCGCAAACTTCGCAGGGGAAGTCGTTTTCCTCGCGGACAAGTTCTTCGGGCGGCATCTGAATCACACACTGCTAGAGGAGTTTTCGCCTCGGTCAGCGCTTCTCGATGAGTTTAATTGTCGCCTCGATCACCGCGATATCGGACGCCGCTGGCACGAGGATGAATTCATCGAGCCCGGCCTGCTCGGCTCCGTCGAGGGTGCGGCTCAACGCGTCGGCATCGAAGTTGGTCAATGTCTTCGGAACATTCTCGGCTATCTGCGGTCCGAAGATGGCGAGGTAGTCGCTGGTGAACTGTTTGAGTTCGGACTCGGCGTCGGGAATCCCCAGCGTGTAGAAGCACCCGCTGGACAGCAGCGGTGGTTCGGCATGCCCGGCCCCCTCCCACGCTGCGCGCGCGGCCCCCGCCGAGTAGGCAAGCTCGGACGACGCCCCGGAAACGCTGAAACCGGTTATGCCGTCGGCCCATTGTGCCGCGCGGGCCAGCGATTTCGGACCGATCGCGGCGGCGACGATGGGAGGGCCGCCGGCCTGCACGGGCGCAGGGCCCACCGGGTCGGCGCCCTCGAACGGAGGCTCTCCCCGCCAGAGCCGCCGCAGCTCGGCCACCTGGTCATCGAGGCGCTGGTGGCGGCGGTCGAAGGACGCGTCCAATGATCGGTAGTCGTGTTCGCGCCCGCCCACACCCACTCCCAGGGTGAACCGGCCCGCGGACAACACGTCCAGCGTCGTGGCCTGTTTCGCGACCAACGGCACCGGATGCGCGGGCAGCACAGAGACATTCGCGAGTATCCGGATGCGTTCGGTGACCGCCGCCGCTGCCGCGAGCGTCACCCACATCTCCTGGTTGTGATACGAGATCCGCTCACCGGAGGAGATCGTGGAGAACCCTCCTTCCTCGGCCAGACGGGCCCAGGTGATGGTCGACTCGCGGGTGTACTCCCGGCACATGAAGGGCAGGGCAATACCGATATCCATACCGGCAGCCTAGGAGCACTCGCTACGGTTACGTCGTGAGCCCTTTACGCGACCTCGCCCTGCGTGTCAGCACCGCCGCGACACCGCACATTCCCCTCGCGATTCGACGCGCCATGGCGGGTCGTCAGGTGATTATCGACGGCAACATTCTGGATCCGTCCACTCAGCTGCTGCTGCGCGGAATGGAGCTGATGGGCGAGGGGGAGATCACCAAGGGCGAGGACGCCGAAGAGAGTCGCGCCAACATCCGTAAGCAGTCGGCGCTGCTGTCGTTCAGTACCCCGGTGGGGCAGGTGCGCAACTTCTCCATTCCCGGCCCCGCAGGCCCCATCGCGGTCCGGCATTACCGGCCGGTGGTCGAGAACACCGGCGCCGTGCTGGTGTTCTTCCACGGCGGCGGCTGGGTGATCGGCGATCTGGAGACACACGACCAGGCCTGTCGGCAGACGTGTCGCGATGCGGGTGTGCCGGTGCTGTCGGTGGATTACCGGCTGGCCCCCGAACATCCGGCGCCTGCCGCGGCCGAAGACTGCCTGGCCGCCTATCTGTGGGCCGTTGAACATGCCGGTGAACTAGGCGCCACACCCGACAGAGTTGCGGTGGGCGGTGACAGCGCCGGCGGCAACCTCGCCGCCGTGGTGTCGCAGCAGGCGCGCGACACCGGTGCACAGCTGCCGCTGCTGCAGTTCCTGATCTATCCGGCCGTCGACTTCACCGTGCGGCGGCCGTCGCGCGACCTTTTCGCCGAGGGCTTTTTCCTCACCAAGGCCGCCATGGACATGTTCGAAGGTCACTACTTCGACGGGTCCGACGTCGACAAGTCCGACCCCCAAGTGTCACCGATTCTGGCCGCGGATCTGGCGGGATTGCCCCCTGCACTCATCACGACCGCCGGCTTCGACCCGCTGCGCGATGAAGGCAACGAGTATGCGGAGAAGCTGCGGGCCGCCGGAGTGCCGGTGGACCTGCGGGTACAGGGGTCGCTGATTCACGGCTTCTACAACATGGCCCGGCTGCGCGGTGCTCCGGCAGCGGCTGTGGACGAGCTGACCTCGGCACTGCGCGCGCACCTGTCTCGCTAATTTTTGCCCGGTAGGCTGTGCGCGTGGCCAAACCGAAGCAACCCCCCAGCTACGACCTCAAGAAGTCGGAGCAGCGCCGAAGCCAGCTCATCCAAATCGCGCTCACGGCGATCGTCGTGCTGTTCGCCGCGGGGCTGGTGGGTTTCATCGTCGTCAAGAACAAGAAGGACCCGGGTCCGCCGGCTCCCCCCGCGGGTGAGGTCAAGGCAGTCGAGGTGATCACCCCGGGACCGGCCAAGCTCATCACCAAAGAGGGAACCACCGATCCTAAGGTCGTCCTGACTCTGATCGAGGATCCGATCTGCCCGGCCTGCGCCATGTTCGAGCAGGAATTCGGACCCACCGTCAAGAAGCTCATTGATACCGGCGCGGTGCGTGCCGACTACAACATGGTCGGAATCCTGGATGTGCCCCGACTCAAACGCGACTATTCGTCGCGGGCTTCGGCGGCGGCTTACTGCGTGGCCGACCAGTCCGACGAGCTGTTCCTCAAGTTCCACTCCGTGCTCTACGACCCGAACAAGCAGCCCGATGAGGTCAACGCCAAGACCTGGCACGACGACAAGTGGTTGATCGATCAGGCCAAGGCAGTGGGCGCGTCCGATGCGGTGTCCAAGTGCATCAAGGACAAGAAGTACATCAACATGGTCAAGGAGCTCGGGCCGAAGCTCAACATCCAGGCCACACCGACTATCCGGATCAACGGCAAGGACTGGGAACTCGGAAGGAACACCACCCCGGCAGACTTGATCAAGGCCGTCACGGACATCACCGGACCTGTTCCGGGCCTGCAGTGACGATCCGCCCCGCGACCGCCTGGTACGTCCTGGTCGCCGGGGTGGCCGGGCTGGCCGCCGCGCTGGCCCTGACCATCGAGAAGATCGAGATCCTGATCGACCCGACGTACGTCCCGTCCTGCAGCCTGAACCCGATCATTTCCTGCGGTTCGGTGATGACGACGGAGCAGGCCTCGGCATTCGGATTCCCCAACTCGCTCATCGGCATCGTGGCGTTCACGGTGGTGCTGGTGACGGGCGTGCTGGCGGTCGCCAAGGTGGAGCTGCCGCGCTGGTACTGGGGCGGTCTGGCCATCGGAAGCCTGCTGGGGGCCGTCTTCGTCCACTGGTTGATATTCCAGAGTCTGTACCGGATCGGCGCGCTGTGCCCGTACTGCATGGTGGTCTGGACGGTCACGATTCCGCTGCTGGTGGTCAGTGCATCGATTGCCTTGCGGCCATTGGGATCTCATCGCTGGGCGAGGGTCCTCTATCAATGGCGATGGTCGCTGGTGGCTTTCTGGTACGCCGCGGTGATCCTGGCAATTGTCGAGCGATTCTGGGATTACTGGATCACACTCGTCTGAACCGAATTGTGAAGTTCAGCGGACGCGCGTTCGCTGAATCCTCACGGTACGGTCTGTGACTATGTTCTCGAAGGTTCTTGTCGCCAATCGCGGTGAAATCGCGATCCGGGCATTTCGTGCCGCCTACGAACTAGGTGCCGCGACAGTCGCTGTCTACCCGTATGAAGATCGCAACTCGGGTCATCGGCTGAAGGCCGATGAGGCGTACCAGATTGGCGAGAAGGGGCATCCGGTCCGCGCCTACCTGTCGGTGCCCGAGGTGGTCAAGGCGGCCAAGAACGCCGGCGCCGACGCCATCTACCCGGGTTACGGATTCCTTTCCGAGAATCCCGAACTGGCGGCGGCATGCGCCAGGGCGGGTATCACTTTTGTGGGACCACCCGCTGACGTCCTGGAGCTGACGGGTAACAAGGCCCGCGCGATCACGGCTGCACGTGAGGCGGGGCTGCCGGTGCTGGCATCCTCGGAGCCCTCGGCTTCGGTCGAGGAGCTGTTGACAGCCTCCGAGACGATGGAGTTTCCGGTATTCGTCAAGGCGGTCGCCGGTGGCGGTGGCCGCGGCATGCGCCGGGTTGCGGAGCGCGAGCAACTGCGCGAGGCGATCGAGGCGGCCAGCCGGGAGGCCGAGTCGGCATTCGGAGACCCGACGGTCTTTCTGGAACAGGCCGTCATCAACCCCCGGCATATTGAGGTGCAGATCCTCGCGGACACCGCGGGCAACGTCATCCACCTCTACGAGCGCGACTGTAGTGTGCAGCGGCGCCACCAAAAGGTCATCGAGCTAGCCCCCGCGCCCAATCTGCCTGCCGAGCTGCGCGAGCAGATCTGTTCAGACGCTGTCGCTTTCGCGCGTCACATCGGGTACAGCTGCGCAGGCACCGTCGAGTTCCTGCTTGATGAGCGCGGCAAGCACGTCTTCATCGAGATGAATCCCCGGATTCAGGTGGAACACACGGTGACCGAGGAGATCACCGATGTGGACCTGGTGGCGAGCCAGCTGCGCATCGCCTCCGGCGAGACACTGGACGACCTTGGCCTGCACCAGGACACGTTGGCGCCGCCGCGGGGCTTCGCCTTGCAATGCCGGATCACCACCGAGGACCCGGCCAACGGTTTCCGCCCCGACACCGGCCGCATCACCGCCTACCGCAGCCCCGGCGGTGCGGGTATCCGCCTGGACGGCGGGACGACGCTGGGTGCCGAGGTGGGCGCGCATTTCGATTCGATGCTGGTGAAGCTGACCTGCCGCGGGCGCGACTTCCAGACCGCGGTGGCGCGAGCTCGCCGCGCCGTCGCCGAGTTCCGTATCCGTGGTGTCGCCACGAATATCCCGTTCCTCCAGGCGGTTCTGGATGACCCGGACTTTCGGTCGGGACATGTCACGACGTCATTCATCGAGGAGCGCCCGCAGCTGCTGACGGCGCGATCCTCGGCCGATCGCGGCACAAAGATCTTGAACTACCTCGCCGACGTCACTGTCAACAAGCCTCACGGGGCCAAGCCCTCGAAGGTGTACCCGCATGACAAGTTGCCGTCGGTCGATCTGTCGGCGCCAGCGCCGGATGGTTCGCGCCAGCGACTGTTGGCCCTGGGCCCTGAGGGATTCGCGAAGGCGCTGCGGGAGCAGAAGGCAGTTGGTCTGACCGACACCACCTTCCGTGACGCGCACCAGTCGCTGTTGGCCACCCGGGTGCGTACCACCGGCCTGCTCGCGGTCGCGCCGTACGTGGCGCGGCTTACTCCCGAGCTGCTCTCGATCGAAGCCTGGGGCGGCGCGACTTACGATGTGGCGCTTCGTTTTCTGAAGGAAGATCCGTGGGAGCGGCTTGCCGAGCTGCGTGAGGCCGTCCCGAACATCTGCCTGCAGATGTTGCTGCGTGGCCGAAACACTGTGGGATACACGCCGTATCCAGAGACCGTGACCAAGGCGTTCATTCGCGAGGCGACCGCGACCGGGGTAGACATCTACCGAATCTTCGACGCGCTCAACAACATCGAGGCGATGCGCCCCGCCATTGACGCCGTACGTGAGGTCGGCGGCTCGGTTGCCGAGGTCGCCATGTGTTACACCGGCGACCTGTCCAGCCCCGGTGAGAATCTGTACACGCTGGACTACTACCTCAAGCTCGCCGAGCAGATCGTCGACGCGGGTGCACATGTGCTCGCGATCAAGGACATGGCGGGCCTGTTGCGTCCGCCCGCGGCGGCGACGCTGGTGTCGGCACTGCGGTCCCGGTTCGACCTGCCGGTGCATGTGCACACTCATGACACCGCGGGTGGTCAGCTGGCCACCTACCTGGCGGCGTGGCAGGCCGGGGCTGATGCGGTGGACGGCGCTGCGGCACCCATGGCCGGTACCACCAGCCAGCCGTCGTTGTCGGCGATCGTGGCAGCGGCCGCGCATAGCGAATACGACACCGGAGTGTCACTGACCGCGGTATGCGATCTGGAGCCGTACTGGGAGGCGCTGCGAAAGGTATACGCGCCCTTCGAATCAGGGCTCCCTTCACCGACGGGCCGGGTGTACACCCACGAGATTCCCGGTGGGCAGCTGTCGAACCTGCGCCAGCAGGCCATCGCATTGGGTCTGGGGGACCAGTTCGAGGAGATCGAGGCACGATATGCGGCCGCCGACCGGATGCTCGGACGTCTGGTCAAGGTGACCCCGTCCTCGAAGGTGGTAGGCGACCTGGCCCTGGCGTTGGTGGGTACCGGTGTGAGTGCCGACGAATTTGCCTCGGATCCTGGACGTTTCGATATCCCGGAGTCGGTGATCGGGTTCCTGCGCGGGGAACTGGGCGACCCGCCCGGCGGCTGGCCCGAGCCGTTCCGAACTCGCGCGCTCGAAGGTCGCGGTCCCGCCCGTGCGGAGGTTGAGCTTACGGCCGATGACCAGACCCAGCTCGATGGCGACAGCGCGACCCGGCGGGCGGCGTTGAACCGCCTGTTGTTCCCCGGTCCGACCAAGGAATTCCTGGCCCATCGCGAGCAGTACGGTGACACCTCACGGCTCTCGGCCAACCAGTTCTTCTATGGCCTGCGGTACGGGGAGGAGCACCGCGTCAAGCTGGAGAAGGGCGTCGAGCTGCTCATCGGGATAGAGGCGATCTCGGATGCTGATGAGCGCGGTATGCGGACCGTCATGTGCATCCTCAATGGTCAGCTACGCCCCGTGCAGGTGCGTGACCGGAGTATCGACAGCGCGGTGGCCAGTGCCGAGAAGGCCGATCGGAACAATGCCGATCATGTGCCCGCGCCGTTCGCAGGTGTAGTGACGCTCAATGTGGTTTCGGGCCAGGAGGTTACGGCGGGCGAGACCATTGGCACCATCGAGGCCATGAAGATGGAGGCCTCCATTACCGCGCCCAAGGCGGGAACCGTGGCGCGGGTGGCGTTGACCGAGACCTCTCAGGTCGAGGGTGGAGATCTGCTGGTGGTGATCAGCTGACCCGGATCATCGCCGGTGCCGCGGGCGGACGCCGGATCGCGGTGCCGCCGAAGGGAACCCGGCCCACGACGGATCGGGTACGGGAAGCGCTGTTCAGCATGCTGCAGGCGCGCTTGGACTTCGACGGAATCGCGGTCCTTGATCTGTTCGCAGGCTCCGGTGCACTGGGCCTGGAGGCGCTCTCACGTGGTGCGGAACACGTGACGTTCGTGGAGTCGAACGCCGCCGCGTCGAAGGTGATCTCGGCCAACATCGCGGCGGTAGGCCTGCCCGGTACCGAGCTACGGCAGTCTGCGGTATCGACGTTCCTGTCGACATCGCCCAACCGTGCCTACGATCTGGTCCTCGCCGATCCACCGTATTCGGTTTCTGCCGAGGAGGTTTCGGTTCTGTTGTCGCGCCTGACCGATCATTGGGTCAACGACGAGGCTCTTGTGGTGCTCGAGCGTGACGCGACGGGACCCGAGGCGGTGTGGCCGGATGGCTGGGAGGTGTCCTCCCGCAAGTACGGCGGAACGCGGTTAGAGCTGGGATCTCTGTAACTGTCCAGGTAATCCACAGCGCGCGTTTACCTATCGGGCGCACACTTCTGATCATGACCCCGCTGCAGCGGTACATCGCCGAAGAGATCGCCACCGACCATGTCGAGGGACTGCTGACGCGCCGTGAGGCCATACGTCGGCTGGCACTCCTGGGTGTCGGGACCGCCGCCGCCAGCGCACTCATCGCGGCCTGCGGCAACGACGACAAACCCGTAGCCACTGCGACGTCGGCCTCCACACCGCCGCCTCCGGGTAAGGACAAGGCGGTGGCTACGGAGCCGATTACCTGGAACGGGCCCAACGGCACGCTCCAGGGGGCATGGGCACCGGCGGCGCAGGCGCGCGGCTCGGTGCTGGTTATTCATGAGAACAAAGGCCTCAACGATTGGGTTGGTTCCGTCGCGGGACGGCTTGCGGGCGTCGGATATTCGTCGCTGGCCATTGACCTGCTCTCCGAGGAGGGTGGCACCTCGACGTTCAAGGACCCGGCCGAGGCGACAGGGGCGCTGGGCAAGGTCTCGCCGGAACGCTTCGTCGCGGATCTGAAGTCCGGCGTGGACGAAATTCTGCGCCGCGTGCCCGACAAGCCCGCCGGCGCGGTGGGATTCTGCTTCGGCGGTGGCCTGATTTGGCAGCTCTTGGCGTCGGGGGAGCCGAGGCTCACAGCGGCCGTCCCGTTCTATGGTCCGCTTCCTGATAATCCAGACTTTTCGCAGTCGAAGGCGGCTGTTCTCGCCTTCTACGGTGAGCTCGACAAGCGGGTCACCTCATCGAAGGACCAGGCGGCCGCGGCGTTGCAGCGGGCGGGCCTGGTTCACGAGATCGTCGTGGAACCCGGAGCCGATCATGCCTTCTTCAACGACAGCGGCCCGCGCTACAACCCCGGTGCGGCGGCAGATGCCTGGCAGCGTCTGACCGCCTGGTTCGGTCAGCACATCGGCTGATGTGCGCTTAGTCTTGCTCACCATGTGGTGTAGAGCGGTAGCGGTGGCGGTGGCATCTGGCGCGGTATCGCTCGCCGCTGCTGGCCTCGCGCTGGCCGACGACGGCGATTCACCGGCACCGCCTGCACCAGAGCCTTCCGCGTCCTCGCCTGTCGCGAACCTGCTGCCCGGCGGCGCGAAGGCTCCAGTCGGCCCATCAGTGGCTAACGATGCTTTATCCGCCGGCCTGCCGGCTCCGATTGCGGGCCTGGGAGCGCCGGGTGGTCCGTTGTCGGCGGAAGGTCCGCTGTTATCTCCCAGCGGTCCCCTGTCGGCCAACGGCCCGCTGACGGCTTCGGGCGGTCCGCTGGCGACCGATGGTCCGGTGCTGTCACCGACCAGTCCGGTGTCACCGCTTAACGAGATTTGTGGGTCCGGCAGCCTGCTGAAGTCGGTGACCGACAGATTCAACGGAGTGATTCCGGACAGCACATTGGCGTCCATGCAGAACCAGCACCCCGTCGGCACCGGCAAGTGCCCCGCGACTCCGCCCGCGGACGATCAGGCCCCGGCCGTTGATCAACCCGGGAATTAGCCGCTCAGGTATTGCCAATCAAGCTGCTTAACAACTACCCGTACGAATCCTTGATTCGGTCTGCTCCGAAACCATCCGTACCTCCCTTGATTTTGGGTGGTGCCGGGAGCATCATCACCTCTTAATGTGAGGTGAGCCACAGTCGTGGTGGGGTTAGTCAAATATCGGGTGTCGGCAACGCAAGGAGTCTGACGTGGTGGTCCGGGGTATCAAGGCATTTAAGAAAATCATGCAAACGACATTCGATCCGGAGCTGGTAATCCCGGAAGACGTCAGGGTGACAGAATTTACCGGAGATAATAGTCTGCGACGGAAAGATCTTTGTCAGCATCCGATTCCTGCTGATTCCCTGATATGGAAGTATTGGGGGCGTTTTGACGTGATGTATTTCGGTAGCGGGGTGTTGGGTCCTATTGCGGGTGCATGGCCGCAGATGGCGAGAGGGACCGCCGGTTCTGTTCTTTTCACTGGTGACAGTTCTTTCCGTGCACGCGCCACGATATATAAGAAACGGCGTCAGCAATCCCGTGAGTACATTTACGGCTCGGTGTACGACGCTCCGGAAGATGCAAAAAAATACGGGCTAAAGACCCGTAACATGCACAAGTCCGTCAAAGGCGCGCTGCAGGACGGTACGTTTCATGCTTTGAATGCAGAAACCTTCTATTTCGCGCATGCCACCTTCTTTTATCACCACATGCTACTGGTAATCGAGCGGCTGCATTTCGGCGGGGCAATGCCACGCGCGATAAAGGAGCAGATATTTGAGGAATCCAAGGAGTGGTACAGCATATGGGGGGTCGATGATAGTTCTCAGCCCGATACGTACGAAGACTTCGAACGGTATTTGGAAAACATCGAGCGCAACCATTTGGTGAACTCGCAGGTAACTCAGGCCATGCTGGAACAATTTATGGAGCGCCGCGTAGCGCCGCGGTGGTGGCCCCCGGTCATGAAGAAATTTGTGTGGCCCTGGTTGGTGGGTCGGCGGCAAGTCGTTCTCGGTAGTTATCCGTCCCATGTGCGGGAGCTGTTCAATGTGGAATGGACCCCCGAGGACGAGGAGATGCTACGCCGCTTTACGGCTATGTTTCGGCGGTTCTACGCGGTTCTCGAGCGTGTCCTTCCTCTGAAGTTCTTCTATTTGCCGATTGCGGTGCGAGGCTTCGAGAGGGAAGGGATTAATCCACGCAACACCACCCTGGAGTCCGCACGGCAAGCACTCCGGGAGAATCGCGCCCGCCGCGCTGCGCGAGAAAACGCACCCGCAGATGAGGCGAATGGGATGCTGGCCTCCAGCTGAAGCCCGGCCACTCAGCTAATCTGCGCAGGTGGGGCCAAAAGGGTGGACATCGCTGAGCGCAATCGTCGCCGTGCTTGTACTCGGGCTGTCGTATCTGTTCGGTCAGGCCTACTGGAGTACGCGCGCGATTGTGGGAAATCCCGAACCCGCGCATGATCTGCCCGCCTACGCCGAACTTCTGGTGCCGGTGCACGCCGAACGCGCGGGTCAGCTGCCTCGTCCCGAGAATGCCGCTAAGTGGAGCGTGGATGGCATCAAGCTGCCCGAAGGGCACCTGATCGTCAGTCCGGCGGGCAGTTCGCTGGCGTGGGTGAGTAATGCCGCGGTAGTCGACATCCAGTCGCTCTGGTTGCGATTGGCGGGCCGTTTCGACCGAACGGGACTGTGGCCCTTGGCCTCCCGTGGACTGAGTGGGGATCTTCGTCGGCCATGGTCAGATCCCGAAGACCTCCGACACCTTGCTGAACCCGCCGATGTCGGAGCCGTCGACGCGAAATCCTTTCTTGTTAAAGAGGTTTCGTCGGCTAATGCTGTGGCCATCGACGTACCGGTCGCGCCTATCACACTGGAGCAGCGCACCCAGCCGCCCCAGCGCGCGCTCGCGTTGACCGCCGACCACCTGGAGCAGGGTTCGCTGCTGATTCTGGTGCCGACGACACGTCCGGCCGACGCGCTCAATGCTCTGGGATGGACTCACGGCGTGAACTACGACCTTTCCGAGGTGGCGCTGTCGGCGGTTCTTCGGTCCTGGGAAGACCGATTCGGTGCGGTGCTCACGACCGTGGACTTCGACGCCATTGACGTGGAGGTGACGCGTCCGCCGGGCGCCGATCTCTCGGTGCCGGTCGGCTATGAGCACTACGGGTTCTGTCCCGACAACATCGATCAGGGCGCGGGCACCTTGAGCGCCTATGCCCGGCAGATCAGTGGTGCGCGAACCTGGAAGTTTTGGTGGGATTAGTGCAGTGGCCGAATTAGTCTGAATCGGATCATCGGCCGGGGCGGACGGGAGGGCGCACATGCGTTATGGCGGCATAGTGATGGTGGGTGGCGCCTTGTCGGCTGCCGTGTGCCTTGTCGGCTGTACATCGGGTGGGGGCTTGCGCCATGACTCGCAGGCGAACACTCCGGTATCTAGTTCGGCAGGCGATGTCCAGGCCGCCGGTCCGCGTGTGGTTGTCGATGGTGTCGTGAGATCGGTTGAGAATCGGGTCGAGTGCGTCACCGCAGCCGATATGACCTTCGTGAACATCGGCAGCTTTAGTGATGGGATTGCCGCCACACTTGCGGCGGGCGACAACCCAACGCTGCAGAGTCTCACCCTGGGCGTCATCGATGGCCACCCGGTGATGTACAACTCGGGGCATGGTGCGGCCGAGCCGAAGGTGACCAAGTCCGGGCAGTCCTACAAGATTGCCGGTGGCGCAACGGCAGGCCTGAGCACGCCCGCGACATTCGAACTTGAGTTCACCTGCCCGGTCAGGAGATAACAGAATCATTGTGAGTCTGTAACGCACTGCACGAATCGCCGCTGATAAGTCCCCGCGGCCGTTCCCGACGAAATACCCTTGGGGTATGACTACAAGTGTCGGGCAGGACCTCGTCAAGCACCTCTGGAAAACAGCGGTGGTATCAGGAGTTTTGGCGGTAATCGTGGGGGCCGTGGTGCTGATATGGCCACAAGTCACCTTGCTCGTCGCCGCATACGCTTTCGGCGCATATCTATTGATATCCGGTATCGCTCAGGTCGTCTTCGCCTTCACGCTGCCGGTCTCATCCGCCGGCATGCGGGTGCTGTTGTTCCTCACCGGCGCGATTTCGTTCGTCCTCGGTGTGCTGTGCTTCAAAGATGAGCTGAATTCAATTCTGTTGCTGGCCATCTGGATCGGTGTCGGCTGGATCGCTCAGGGCATCGCGGGCACCATCACCGCCATCGGCGACAAGGACCTACCGGGGCGTGGCTGGCAGATCTTCAGCGGGGTCATCTCGACGATCGCGGGCATCGTGCTCATCGTCTACCCGATCAGCTCGATCGTCACCCTCACCCTCGTCGTCGGCATCTGGCTCATCGTGATCGGTGTACTGCAAATCGGAAGCGGCATCGGAATTCGCTCGGCCACTAAATCGTCCGCATGACGGGAGCTGTCTGCCCCGGCTCGTTCGATCCGGTAACCCTCGGGCATCTGGATGTCTTCGAACGAGCCGCGGCGCAGTTCGACGAGGTCATCGTCGCGGTGCTGGTGAATCCCAACAAAGCGGGCATGTTCACCATCGACGAGCGCATCGAGATGATCCGCGAGGCCGCCGCCGACCTGCCCAATCTGCGCGTCGAATCGGGGCAGGGTCTGCTGGTGGACTTCGTCAGACAGCGCGGTTTCAATGCGATCGTCAAGGGGCTGCGTACCGGCACCGACTTCGAGTACGAACTTCAGATGGCTCAGATGAACAAGCACATCGCGGGGGTGGACACCTTCTTTGTCGCTACCGCCCCCGCATATTCGTTCGTCTCGTCCTCGCTTGCCAAGGAGGTGGCGACCTACGGGGGAGATGTCTCGGCGTTGCTGCCCCCTGCTGTTCATCAACGACTTCTCGGGAAACTGCATGGCCAGGCACAATAGAAAAGAGGCCGCGCAGAAATAGCCGACACACCGGTCAGCTAGCACGGTCACAGCAGTCACACCAGGCACACTGGTAACAGTGGAAACTCGCGTGAAGGGTGTAGCCGTGTACCGAGTATTTGAAGCGCTCGACGAACTGGGCGCCATTGTGGAAGAAGCGCGCGGTGTTCCGATGACCGCCGGATGCGTCGTGCCCCGCGGCGACGTCCTGGAACTCATTGACGACATCAAGGACGCCATTCCCGGCGAGCTTGATGACGCGCAGGATGTCCTCGATGCACGCGATTCGTTGCTGCGTGAGGCCAAGGAGCATCACGAGACGGTGATCGGCAAGTCGAACGCCGACGCCGAGCAGACGCTCAGCCATGCCCGCAACGAGGCCGACCGGCTACTGGCGGATGCCAAGTCGCAGGCCGACCGCATGGTTGCCGAGGCGCGCAACCATGCCGAGCAGACCGTCGTCGAGGCACGCGAAGAGGCGGCCCACACGGTGGCCAACGCCAAGCGCGAGCAGGAGAGCACCGTCGCCCGTGCCAAGGCGGAGGCGGATCGCCTGGTCGATTCCGGCAATGCGTCCTATGACAAGGCCGTGCAGGAGGGCATCAAGGAGCAGCAGCGCCTGGTGGCTCAGACCGAAGTCGTGCAGGCAGCCAATGCCGAGTCCACCCGACTGGTCGACGCGGCCCATGCCGAAGCCGACCGGCTGCGTGGTGAATGCGATATCTACGTCGACAACAAGCTGGCCGAGTTCGAGGACTACCTGAACGGCACGCTGCGCTCGGTGGGCCGTGGGCGTCACCAGCTGCGTACCGGCGCTGGCACGCACGACTACGTGCAGCGTTAATATTAGGTTCATGCCGGGACCTTTTGTGCTTGATGTCCTGGCCCTTGGGCTTGGGCGGCGTCCCGGGTCGATGCAGGAGGTTGAGCGCACCGTTGCGAGCCCGGTGCGCATAGGCAACGACCTGATCGCGATTCCCGAGGGCGCGGACGTGGATATGGATCTGCGGGTGGAGTCGGTTTCGGAGGGCGTCCTCGTCACCGGAACCATCGCCGGCGATCTGGCTGGAGAATGCGCACGCTGCCTGGGTCCTGTCACCGGCCATGCGGATGCGTACCTCACCGAATTGTTCGCGTACCCGGACAGTCGGACCGAGGCGACCACCGAGGAAGAAGACATACACCGGGTGGTTGACGGCCTCGTCGACCTCGAACAGACCATCGTCGATGCCATCGTGCCCGACCTGGAGCTGACGCCGGTGTGCCGGCCAGATTGCCCAGGGCTATGCCCCGATTGCGGAATCGCTTTGGCCACAGCCGAACCCGATCATCACCACGACAAGATTGATCCGCGTTGGGCAAAGCTCGCCAACTTCGGTGACGACGAGTGAGTCCTGCCCCAGGAGATCGGTACGACGATCTGCGTGCCGCGATTGGTGTGCGGGTCGGTGACGATCTGCTGACTCTGGCGCTCACGCACCGCAGCTATGCCTACGAGAACGGTGGCCTGCCCACCAACGAGAGGCTGGAGTTCCTCGGGGATGCCGTTCTTGGACTGACGATTACCGAGACGCTGTACCACAGCCACCCCGAACGCCCGGAGGGTGATTTGGCGAAGCTGCGAGCCAGCATCGTCAACACCCAGGCGCTCGCTGGAGTGGCGCGTGGCCTGACCGACGACGGGCTCGGCGCACATCTGTTTCTCGGCAAGGGCGAGGAGAACACCGGCGGCCGCGACAAGTCCAGCATTCTTGCCGACGGTATGGAGTCGATTCTCGGTGCGGTCTATGTGGAGTACGGGTTGGAGATCGCCCGCACGGTCGTACTGCAGTTGTTCGGCCAGCTCCTAGAGACCGCGCCCACGCTTGGCGCCGGCCTGGACTGGAAGACCAGCCTGCAGGAACTGACCGCGGAAAAGGGTTGGGGCGCACCATCGTATGTAGTCACCTCGACCGGGCCTGATCATGACAAGGAATTCACCGCGACCGTGATGGTCAATGACACCGCGCACGGCGTGGGCGTCGGCCGGTCCAAGAAGGAGGCCGAACAAAAGGCCGCCTCGGAGGCGTGGAACGGCATCAGTAGCGATGGGCCCCTCGGGGGAAGCGCCGAGGGTGCCTGAACTTCCCGAGGTGGAGGTGGTTCGCCGCGGACTGCACCATCACCTCGTCGGTAAGACCATCGCATCGGCGTCTGTGCACCACGACCGAGCCGTGCGCAGGCAGCCCGGTGGCGCCGTCGAGCTGGCGGGACTGCTTGCCGGACAGCAGATCAGCGGTACCGGTCGCCGAGGCAAGTATCTGTGGCTCACGTTGGGCGAGGGACAGGCACTGGTGGTCCACCTGGGGATGAGCGGCCAAATGCTCATCGGGCCCATCTCCAGACCACAGCATTTGCGTATTGCCGCGACGCTCGACGACGGATCAGTGCTGAGCTTCGTCGATCAGCGCACCTTCGGCGGCTGGATGGTGACCGATGTTGTCACCGTCGACGGAAGCGAACTCCCTGAGCCGGTTGCGCATATCGCGCGCGACCCGCTCGATGAACGGTTCGACATATCGGCTGTGGTGACCCGGCTACGCGGTAAGCACACCGAGATCAAGCGCGCGCTGCTGGATCAGACCGTGGTGTCCGGCGTCGGGAACATTTACGCCGACGAGGCACTGTGGCAGGCGCGCGTACACGGCCGCCGCCTCACCGACGGCATGACGCGCGCCAAGCTCACCGAGGTGCTCGACAGCGCGGCGGGCGTCATGCGTTTGGCGCTCGCGCAGGGCGGCACCTCGTTCGACGATCTGTACGTGAATGTGAACGGCGAATCCGGCTACTTCGAGCGTTCTTTGGAGGCGTACGGACGCGAGGGTGAGCCGTGTCGCCGCTGCGGACGCGCCATGCACCGGGAGGCATTTATGAACCGGTCGTCGTACTTCTGCCCGAGCTGTCAACGGCTGGTTGAAGCCCGTAAATAGCGCGTCAAGAGCCCCGACGGGCCCGTCAGGGACGCGTAAAGAACGCAGGTAGTGCCCTTAGTGGCGATCATGATTCCTGCGTGGTTGATTTCTGGTACCTGGTCCTGACTGTCGTGGGCTTCGCATTGTGCGTAGCCGTCGTACGTGGATTGCAGGCGCGATGACTCTCGATTTGGGCACTGATGCTGTCACCAACATTGTGCTGATTGTCTTGTCGGCTGCGCTCGTCGTGTATCTGGTGGTCGCACTGCTCGACCCGGAAAGGTTCTAACGGTGAATTCCGCTCTGGCGGCCGGTCTTCAGATCGGCTTTGTCATCTTGGTGCTCGCCATCGCATACGTCCCGTTGGGGGACTACATGGCGCGCGTCTTCACAGGTCCTCATTCTCTTCGCGCAAGCGGATCATCGACCATCAAGCACTCGTTCGTCGAGCGTCTTATCTACCGCACGGGGCGGGTGGATCCGGACACCGAGCAGACCTGGGTGGGCTACACCCTGTCGCTGCTGGGGTTCTCATTCGCGAGCGTGATCTTCCTCTATCTGCTGCAACGCATCCAGGGTGTCTTGCCCCTCTCGGGCGATCTGGGCGCGGTGAGCCCCGCGGTGGCCTTCAATACCGCCGTCTCGTTCGTCACGAACACCAACTGGCAGTCGTACACACCCGAGACCACCATGACCAACCTGACTCAGATGGTCGGGCTGGCCGTGCAGAACTTCGTCTCGGCCGCGGTGGGGCTCGCGGTCGCAGTCGCACTGATCCGCGGCATCGTGCGGACGACGGCCGGGGGCGAGCTTGGCAATTTCTGGGTCGACTTGGTGCGTGCGAGCCTGCGCATCCTGCTGCCAATATCGTTCATCGTCGCACTGATCTTGTTGTCGCAGGGCACCATTCAGTCCCTGTACACGCACTTCACCGCCACCGGGCTGGACGGTACGGCACAACACATCGCCCTGGCACCGGTCGCCTCGCAGGAGGCCATCAAGGAGGTCGGCACCAATGGTGGTGGCATTCTGGCCGCCAACTCCGCACACCCCTTCGAGAACCCGACACCGCTGAGCAATATCGTCGAGATCCTCGCCATCCTCATTGTCCCGGTCTGTCTGACCCGCACCTACTCGACAATGGTGGGTGACAAGCGCCAGGGTCTGACCATCCTGTCGGTCATGGCCACGCTCTTCGGCGGCATGCTGGCCGTCGTCACCTGGGCGGAGTCCCGCCCGCGTGGTATCGCCGCGCAAGCAGCCGGTGCCATGATGGAGGGCAAGGAAGTCAGGTTTGGCATCCCCACGACCAGCTTGTTCGCGGTGGCGACCACCGGAACCTCCACGGGTGCAGTCGATGCCGCACATGACAGCTTCACCGCCGCCGGAGGCGGCGCGCTCATCCTGAACATGCTGTTCGGCGAGATCGCACCCGGTGGTGTCGGAACCGGTCTGTACGGCATCCTGGTGCTGGCCATCATCGCGGTGTTCGTCGGTGGTCTGTTGGTGGGTCGCACACCAGAATTCCTCGGCAAGAAGATCGGCCGTCGCCAGATCACCATGGCCGCACTATCCGTGCTTGTCATGCCGGCGCTCGTGCTCATCGGCACGGGTATCTCGGTGGCCCTGTCTACGACTCCCGGATACCAAGGCAACAGCGGTGATCCGGGCACCCCACAGTCCATTCACGGCTTCTCCGAGGTGTTGTATGCCTACGCCTCGGCCGCCAACAACAACGGCAGCGCCTTCGGCGGCCTCACGGTGACCAGTCACTGGTTCCAGGCCTCGCTCGGTGTGGCGATGTTGTTGGGCCGATTCCTGCCCATCATCTTCACGCTGGCGCTGGCCGGATCGCTCGCCACTCAGCAGAAGACGCCGGTATCGGCCGGAACGCTGCACACCCACGGCCCCATGTTCGCCGGATTGCACACCGGCACAGTTCTCTTGGTGGCCGCACTCACCTTCTTCCCGGCGCTGGCGCTGGGACCGATCGCCGAGGCAGTCCTGTGAGCAAGAACGTAGTCAGTACCGGAGTCTTCGACCCCACGCAGTTGGTCAAGGCGCTACCGCTTGCTGTGCGCAAGCTCGATCCCCGGCACATGGCCCGCAATCCGGTGATGTTCGTGGTGACCGTCGGGTCGGTGGCCACCACCGTGCTCGCGGTGCTGCATCCGTCGATCTTCGCGTGGGCCATCACCGCCTGGCTGTGGTTCACGGTGGTGTTCGCGAACCTGGCCGAGGCCGTCGCCGAGGGGCGCGGGAAGGCGCAGGCGGCGAGCCTTCGAGAGGTTAAGCGCGACACCGTGGCCCGCAAGTTGGTGGGAGACGGCAATGGTAACGAGGCCGAGGAAGAGGTGCCCGGCAGCTCGCTACGACCGGGGGACCGGGTCGTGGTCGAGGCCGGACAGGTCATCCCCGGCGACGGTGACGTGGTGGAAGGCATCGCCACCGTCGACGAGTCGGCCATCACCGGTGAATCAGCACCCGTGGTACGGGAATCCGGCGGTGACCGATGTGCCGTCACCGGCGGCACTACCGTGCTGTCGGACCGGATCATCGTGCAGATCACCGCGGCGCCGGGTGAGTCCTTCGTCGACCGGATGATCGCGCTCGTCGAGGGTGCCTCGCGCCAGAAGACTCCGAACGAGATCGCGCTCAACATCCTGCTGGCCTCGCTCACCATCATCTTCCTGCTGGCGGTCGTCGCATTGGGCCCGATGGGCAACTACGGTGGCGAACAACAGGATCCGATCAAGCTCATCGCATTGCTCGTCTGTTTGATCCCCACCACCATCGGCGCCCTGATGTCAGCGATCGGCATCGCGGGCATGGACCGGCTAGTGCAACACAACGTGCTGGCGAAGTCGGGTCGCGCGGTGGAAGCTGCCGGTGATATCGACGTCCTGCTGATGGACAAGACGGGCACCATCACCTTCGGCAATCGGCAGGCTACCGAATTTATTGTTGCGCCGGGTATTTCGCATGAAACCCTCGCCCAGGCGGCGCGGGCTTCCAGCCTCGCCGACGAGACTCCAGAGGGTCGTAGCATTGTGGAGTTGGCCGCCGGGGCGAGCCAAGCGACGGGGGAAAGAAGCGGCGAGGGGTCGATTGAGGGCGATTTCGTGGCCTTCACCGCGGCCACCAGGATGAGTGGATTGGACACCGTCGAGGGCAGGCAGATCCGCAAGGGTGCCTCCGATGCGGTGTTCACCTGGGTGGCCAGCCTTTCCGGCGTCCAGGAAGACGACCCGATGGTGGTCGCGGTCCGAAAGTCCGCCGACCACGTGGCCGGCGAGGGCGGCACGCCTCTGGTGGTCGCCGATCACGACAGCACGGGCACCCGACTGCTGGGAGTGATCCGACTCTCCGATGTGGTGAAACCCGGTATGGCCGAACGGTTCGCTCAGATGCGAGCCATGGGCATCCGTACCGTCATGGTGACCGGCGACAACCCCTTGACCGCCAAGCAGATCGCCTCCGAAGCCGGTGTCGACGACTTCGTCGCGGAGGCCACGCCGGAGGACAAGCTCGAGCTGCTGCGTATGGAGCAGAAGGCCGGGCGCCTGGTTGCGATGACCGGCGACGGTACTAACGACGCTCCGGCACTGGCACAAGCGGATGTGGGCGTGGCCATGAACACGGGCACATCGGCGGCCAAGGAAGCCGGGAACATGGTGGACCTGGATTCTGACCCCACCAAGCTCATCGACGTGGTGGCCATTGGCAAGCAGCTGCTGATCACCCGGGGTGCGTTGACCACCTTCTCGCTGGCCAACGACCTCGCGAAGTATTTCGCGATCCTGCCTGCGCTGTTCAGTGGCATCTACCCGCAACTGAACTCGCTCAACGTCATGCGACTGGCTACTCCGCAATCGGCGATTCTCTCGGCGGTCATCTTCAACGCCCTTGTGATCATCGCGTTGGTTCCTTTGGCGCTCAAGGGCGTCCGCTACCGGCCGGTGGGCGCCGGGGAGTTGCTGCGGCGAAACCTGTTGATTTACGGCCTCGGTGGCGTGATCGTCCCCTTTGTGGGGATCTGGCTGATCGATCTGGTCGTGCGTTTCCTACCGGGAATTGGGTGATCTCGTGAACAAGGTTGTGATCGCGTGGCTGCGTCAGAGCGTGGCCGGCCTGGTGGTGTTACTGGGCCTGACTGTGGTGCTCGGTATCGCCTACCCGGCCGCGGTATGGGTGTTCGGGCGCATCGACTCGGCGGCAGCCGAGGGCTCGCCGCTCACGGACCGCAACGGCTGCGTCGTGGGATCATCGCTTATCGGAGTGGATCCGCAAGCGACCGGTGCAGACCCCTATTTCCATACCCGTACCAGCGGTGATCCCGCCGCGGGGTTGCCCTCGAACCAGGGGCCCAACAGCGAGAAGCTGAAGGCGGATATCGAGGCGCGTCGCACGACCATTGCATCACGCGAGAGCGTTGATCCCGCACGGATTCCCGCCGACGCGGTGACCGGATCGGGTTCGAGCCTGGACCCCGACATCAGCCCGGAGTATGCCGCGCTGCAGATACCGCGGGTCGCGGCGGCGACCGGGCTGAGCCAGGCACGGGTGAAAGAGCTCGTGGATGCGCACACGTCATCACGGCAATGGGGCATTCTGGGAGGGCCGCGGGTCAACGTGCCCACGCTGAACGTGGCATTGGGCCTCACCGGCCCGCCTTGCCGATGAAGGAGAGACATTGCCGCGCGGGACACTGCGGATCTATCTGGGCGCCGCGCCAGGAGTAGGCAAGACCTACGCCATGCTCAACGAGGCACACCGTCGGGCCAGCCGGGGCACCGATGTGGTCGCTGCGACCGTGGAGACCCACGGACGCAGCAAGACCGCTCAATTGCTCGATGGTTTGGAGCTCATCCCACCCAAGGAGATGACGTACCGCGGAACCGCCATGTACGAGCTGGACGTGGATGCGGTGATCGCGCGCCAGCCGGCCCTGGTGCTCATCGACGAGATGGCGCACACCAACGTGCCGGGTAGTCGGAATCCCAAGCGCTGGCAGGATATCGACGAGATTCTCGATGCCGGGATCGATGTGCTCACCACCATCAATGTGCAACACCTGGAGAGTCTGAACGATGTCGTTGAGCAGATCACCGGGATTGTGCAGCGCGAGACCGTGCCTGACGCGGTGGTGCGTCGTGCCGAGCAGGTGGAGCTTGTCGACATCACGCCGGAGGCGTTGCGGCGCAGAATGGTTCATGGCAACGTCTACGCGCCGGAGAAGGTCGGCTCGGCACTGAGCAACTACTTTCGCACCGGCAACCTCACGGCGTTGCGTGAACTCGCGCTGCTGTGGCTCGCGGACCAGGTGGATGCAGCACTCGCCAAATATCGCTCGGACAACAGGATCACCAAGACCTGGGAGGCACGCGAGCGCGTGGTTGTCGCGGTTACCGGTGGTCCTGAGTCGGAGACCCTGGTACGCCGGGCAAGCCGCATCGCCGCCAAGTCGAGTGCCGAACTGCTGGTGGTCCACGTGGTGCGCGGTGACGGCCTGGTGGGCGCCTCGACAGCCGTGATGGGGAAGGTGCGCCGGCTGGCCAACGACATTGGCGCCTCGGTGCAAACCGTCACCGGGGACGACGTGCCGCAGACGCTGCTGGACTTCGCCCGCGGCGTCAACGCCACCCAGTTGGTCATGGGCACCTCCCGGCGCTCACGGTGGGCCCGGATCTTCGACGAAGGGGTGGCCGCGGCCGTCATTCGCGATTCCGGGGCCATTGACGTACACATGGTGACGCACGGACAGACCCGGTCTGCTCCGCAGGGCGGCTGGTCGGTGCCGACCGAAGGGCGAAAGCGGCTCGTCATCAATTGGCTGGCCGCGATCCTGGTGCCTGCTGCCACCGCATTGTTCATTCACTTCTTCGATGCTGCGCTCGGGGTAGGTAGCAAGAGCGCACTGTTTCTCATTGCGGTACTGGGTGTTTCATTACTCGGCGGTGTATCGACTGCGTTGGTATCCGCGATAATCTCCGGCCTGCTACTCAACTATCTGTTCGTATCACCCCGATACAGCTTCACCATCGGTGAGACCGATAACGCACTGACCATCTTGATGATCATGGTGACCGCAGTCGCCGTCGCGGCGTTGGTCGATGCGGCCGCCACCCGGGCACGGCAGGCCCGGCGCGCCGCCCGTGAAGCGGAACTGCTGGCGCTCTTCGCCGGTGGCGTCCTGGTGAATTCGGATCTCTCGGCCCTACTGGAAAGGGTGCGCACCACCTACAACCAGACGGCGGTGAGTCTGCTGTGCGCGGAGGGGCCGGCTATCGCGAGCGTGGGGGAACAGCCACCCATGCGGGAATCGGAGGCCGACTCGGTGTTCCGCGTCGACGATGGTGCGTACGCACTGGCGCTCAATGGGCCACCGGTGCCGTCCACCGACGCGCGGGTGCTGCAGGTGGTCGCCGGAACGGCGGTGGGTCTGGTTCGTTCGGCACACCTGGCCGAGGAGGCGTCGCAGGCCACTGCCCTTGCCGAGGCCGATCGGCTGCGCCGGGCGCTGTTGTCGGCGGTGAGCCATGACCTGCGTACACCGCTCGCCGCGGTCAAGGCCGCTGTGTCGAGCCTGCGCAGTCCCGATATCGAGTTCTCGCCCGAGGACACCGCCGAACTGCTTGCCACCGTGGAGGAGTCGACCGATCAACTCACCGCTCTGGTGGGCAACCTGTTGGACTCGTCGCGGCTGGCAGCGGGTGTCGTCAAACCCCGTGCCGTGCCGGTGTACGTCGAGGAAATCGCGCACCGGGCCCTGTTGGGTACCACCGAGAACGACCGCAAGCGGGTGCACCTGGACTTGAATGGTGCGGTGGTTCGGGCAGATCCGGGCCTGTTGGAACGCGTATTGGCCAACCTTGTCGACAATGCACTGCGATACTCACAGGCAGACGTGCGCGTCAGCTACGAGGAGGTGGAGGACCGCACACTGGTGATCGTTGCCGACCACGGGAAGGGACTGGAGGCATCAAAACGCGGTGCGGCCTTCGATGCCTTCCAGCGTCTCGGCGATCGTGATAACACAGTCGGTGTGGGGCTTGGTCTTTCGGTAGTGAGGGGTTTCGTGGAAGCAATGGAGGGCACGGTGAATGCGACCGACACTGTCGGCGGCGGTCTGACCATGATCGTCGATCTACCCAGTGCGGGTTTCTCCCCTGCCGGGGTGATCCGGTGACGCGGGTGCTGGTGGTAGACGACGAGCCACAGATCCTGCGCGCCCTGCGGATCAATCTGTCGGCGCGCGGTTACGAGGTGGTGACGGCTTCCTCGGGGGCGGGCGCCCTGCGGGCGGCCGCCGAGACGCAGCCCGAGGTGGTGATCTTGGACCTCGGATTACCGGATATGGACGGCACCGAGGTGCTGGCCGGGCTGCGCGGCTGGACCGAGGTTCCGGTGATCGTGCTCTCGGCGCGCACCGATTCGGCGGACAAGGTCGAAGCACTCGATGCGGGTGCCGACGATTACGTGACCAAACCCTTTGGCATGGACGAGTTCTTGGCCCGCCTGCGGGCCGCGGTGCGTCGCGGCACACCGGACAGCGCCGAACCGGTGGTGCATACCGAGACCTTCGACGTGGATCTGTCGTCGCACAAGGTGATTCGCGACGGTCGGGAGGTGCACCTGACGCCCACCGAGTGGTCGATGCTGGCCGTGCTGGTGCGCAATCGCGGAAAGCTGGTGGGGCAGAAGGAGCTACTACACGAGGTTTGGGGTCCCGCGTACAGTTCCGAAACTCACTATCTGCGTGTGTATCTGGCGCAGCTACGCCGCAAGCTGGAGATCGATCCGGCTCATCCCAAGCATCTGCTCACCGAGGCGGGGATGGGATACCGCTTCCAGGAGTGATGTTGCAAGACGGCTAGAAGGGCGGTCGGCCGAGGTCGATCTGCTGGACATCCGGATCGCACCCGGGCCGGTAGTTGGGGACCAGCTTGCCGTAGCTCGCCTTGAATTGATCCGGGCCGATCTGCTCGACGGTTTCGGGCTTGGCGAGCAACAGGTAGATGCCCATCGGTGTGATCCGCTTGGTGAAACATGTGTCCACGACCGTATAGGTCTGCCGCATCGCCGATGTCGGCACGATCTTGGGCTCACCGGGTGGGATGTACACCAGCTCCTCGATACGAGGAGCCCAGGAACCAGACAACAACTGCGCCCGTACCTCGCTGTACGGACGCAGCAGAAGCGACTCTAGCGTCACTACGGGCTCTGCCGCAGCGGTTGGCGCCCAAAAAGTCGCCGCGGCCAGCATGGCGGCGGCGATTACATAACATTGCGGGCGTGACGTCATTATGGGTAGAGCGTACGGGCAATCGCCGCTACACGGGACACAGCTCTCGGGGTGCGCAGGTGCTGATTGGGTCGGAGACGGTCGACGGGGTGTTCACTCCCGGGGAGCTTCTCAAGATCGCGCTCGCGGCCTGTAGCGGAATGTCCAGCGACCAGCCTCTCGCACGCCGCCTCGGCGAGGACTACCAGGTACGTATCGACGTCAGCGGCCCCGCAGATCGGGAGCAGGAGCGCTACCCGGTGCTCGACGAGAAGATGGTCATCGACCTGAGTGCACTGACTCCCGAGGAACGCGCCCGGGTGCTCACCGTCGTGGAGCGCGCCGTCGACCAGGTATGCACGGTCGGACGCACCCTGAAGGCGGGGGCCGAGGTGAACTTCGCGGTGGATGCGCGCTCGCACGAAGACAGATAGCAGATGTCGGACATTCGCCTCTCCGCGTGGGTGCACGGCCATGTCCAAGGGGTCGGGTTCCGGTGGTGGGTGCGATCCCGCGCCCTTGAACTCGGCCTGACCGGATATGCGGCCAACGCGCGCGACGGGCGGGTGCATGTCGTCGCGCAGGGTGACAAGGCCTCGTGTGAACAGCTGCTTGCCAAGTTGAACAGCGGTGAAACGCCAGGTCGCGTAGATCTTGTGGTGGATAGCTGGCAGGAGTCCGGCGAGCCCATCTCCGGGTTTACCGAGCGTTAGCGCCAAGACCGGTATTCTGGCCCGCTGTGCACCTCAAGAGTCTGACGCTGAAGGGCTTCAAGTCCTTTGCTTCGCCGACGACTCTGCGCCTGGAACCCGGTATTACCTGTGTCGTGGGCCCCAATGGCTCGGGTAAGTCCAATGTCGTGGACGCCCTGTCCTGGGTGATGGGCGAGCAGGGTGCCAAGGCCCTGCGCGGCGGCAAGATGGAAGACGTCATCTTCGCGGGTACGTCGACACGCGCGCCGTTGGGCCGCGCCGAAGTCACTTTGACGATCGACAACTCCGACCACGCGCTGCCGATCGAGTACTCCGAAGTCTCGATCACCCGCCGGATGTTCCGGGACGGTGCGGGCGAGTACGAGATCAATGGCCAGAGCTGCCGGCTGATGGACGTCCAGGAGCTGCTGTCCGACTCGGGCATCGGCCGGGAAATGCACGTCATCGTCGGGCAGGGGCGACTGTCGCAGATCCTGGAATCTCGGCCGGAGGATCGCCGCGCCTTCATCGAAGAGGCCGCCGGTGTGCTCAAGCACCGCAAGCGCAAGGAAAAGGCGGTCCGCAAGCTCGAGTCGATGGCGGCCAATCTGGCCCGGCTCACCGACCTCACCACCGAATTGCGCCGCCAGCTCAAACCCCTTGGCCGCCAAGCGGAAGTCGCGCGCCGCGCCGCCACCGTGCAGGCCGATCTGCGCGATTCGCGATTGCGTCTGGCCGCCGATGACCTGGTTACGCGCCGGGCGGATTTCGACGGAACCAACGATGCCGAGACCGCGCTGCGCAAGCAACACTCGGAGATCACCGAGAAGCTCGAGGTGGCAACCGCGCTGCTCACCGAGCATGAGACGGCATTGGGCGAGCTGATGCCGCAGGCCGAACTGGCTCAGCAGACCTGGTTCCGGCTCTCGGCGCTCGCCGAACGTGTCAGCGCCACGGTCCGGATCGCCGGCGAGCGAGCCAGCCACCTCGACGACGTGGTGGCCGTGCCGACAGGACCAGACCCGGAGGAACTCGAGGCACAGGCGGAGCGCGTCGCCGAGCAGGAACGACTGCTGATCGCACAGTTGGAAACGGTCACCGAGCAGCTGACCTTGGCGAAGGCCGAGCTCGCCGCCAAGGAGGCTGCGGTAGCCCAGGCGCAGCGGCAACATCTGGCCGCCGTGGCCGCCGAGGCGGATCGCCGCGAGGGCCTGGCCCGGCTCACCGGCCAGGTCGACACCATGCGCACCAGACTGGAATCGATTGACGGCCAGGCGCAGCGGCTCACCGAGTCGATCGGAGAGGCGACGGTGCGCGGCGAGGCCGCGCAGACCGAGTTCGACACCGTCAAGGCGCGCGTAGCCGAGCTGGATCAGGGCGAGATCGGGCTGGACGAACACCACGAGCGTTCGGTCTCGGCGTTGTCGATCGCCAACGAACGCGTTGCCGAATTGCTGTCGGCCGAACGCCAGGCAGAACGGCAGATCGCCTCGCTCAAGGCGCGTATCGACGCGCTGGCCATCGGTCTGGAACGCAAGGACGGCTCGGCCTGGCTCGCCGAAAACCGCAGTGGTGCTGGAATTTTCGGGTCGATCGCACAGCTGGTCAAGGTGCGGCCCGGCTACCAGGGCGCCATCGCGACGGCGATGGGACCGGCCGCCGACGCGGTGGCCGCGGAGAATCCCGCCGCGGCGCAGGCGGCAGTGGCCGCCTTGAAGGCCTCCGACGGCGGGCGGGCTGCGATCGTGTTCGGCGAGTGGCCAGCGCACACGCATGTGCGCCCCACAGTCAGCCTGCCTCCCGGTGCGCACTGGGCTGCCGACTTGGTCGAGGCGCCCGAGCGGCTAGCCACGGCGGTGGCGGCGATACTGGCCTCGGTGGTGGTGGTCGACGAGCTCGGTGCCGCGATCGAGGTAGTGCTGGCCAACCCTCTGCTGCGTGCCGTAACCATCGACGGTGACCGGGTGGGTGCCGGATGGGTTGCCGGCGGATCCGACAAGAAGCAGAGCACCCTGGAGGTCCAGGCCGCCATCGAGGCCGCAGGAGAAGGGTTGCGGGCCACCGAGATTCAGGTGGGTGAGATCTCCGCCGCGTTGGCCGGCGCGCTCGCCGAGCAGACCGCGCGTCAGGACACCGCCGAGCAGGCCCTGGCAGCCCTCAACGAATCCGATGCGTCCATCTCCGCGGTGTACGAGCAGCTGGGCCGTGTTGGGCAAGACGCCCGTCACGCCGCTGACGAGGTGAGGAAACTTACCCTGCAACGCGATCAGCTCGAGCTCGGCCGCGCCAAGACCATGGAGGAGCTGGCCGAGGTCGAGTCCCGGCTGCGCAACGCCGAAGAGGCGCCCAACCTGTTCGACGACGAGCCCATTGATCGCGACGACATGGCCATCGAGCTCGACGAGGCGCGTTCGGTCGAGATCGAGGCGCGGCTGGCGGTACGCACCTCCGAGGAGCGGGTGAATTCTGTTCGCGGTAAAGCTGATTCGCTGCGCCGCGCCGCGACGGCCGAGCGTGAGGCACGAGCACGGTCCGAGCGGGCAGCCGCGGCCCGGATGCGGGCAGCCGCAGTCGCGGCCGCCGTGACCGAGTCGGGACGGTTGGTTGCCGCTCGCCTTGAACATGTGGTGGCCGCAGCATCCGCCCGGCGGGACCGACTCGGAGCGACCCGCGCGCAGCACACATCGGCGCTCGGGGCCGTCCGCGACCAGGTCCGCGAACTCACGGCCGGCCAGGCTCGCCTCACCGATGCGCTGCATCGTGACGAGGTAGCCAAAGCCCAAGCGGTGTTGCGTATCGAGCAGCTTTCGGAGCAGGTGCTCGAACAGTTCGGTATGGCTGCCGACGACCTCATCGCCGAGTACGGCCCGCATGTCGAGCTGCCGCCCACGCAGCAGGAGATGGACGAGTACGAGCAGGCTCGTGAGCGTGGGGAACAGGTGAGTGCGCCGCAACCCATGCCGTTCGACCGGGATACCCAGGAGCGCCGCGCCAAGCGTGCCGAGAAGGACCTGCGCGAGCTGGGCAAGGTGAATCCCCTTGCCCTGGAGGAGTTCGCAGCGCTAGAGGAGCGCTACAACTTCCTGTCCACACAGCTCGAGGACGTCAAGGCCGCTCGCAAGGATCTGCTCGATGTGGTTGCCGACGTAGACGAGCGCATCCTGCAGGTGTTCACCGAGGCCTACGCGGATGTGGAGCGCGAGTTCAAGGGTGTGTTTTCATCGCTCTTCCCCGGTGGTGAAGGCCGGTTGGTGCTCACCGACCCCAATGACATGCTCACCACCGGTATCGAGGTGGAGGCGCGCCCGCCGGGCAAGAAGGTTAAGCGCTTGTCACTGCTGTCCGGTGGAGAGAAGTCGCTGACCGCGGTCGCCATGCTGGTGGCTATCTTCCGGGCGCGGCCCTCACCCTTCTACGTGATGGACGAGGTGGAAGCGGCGCTTGACGATGTCAACCTGCAGCGCCTGATCGGGCTGTTCGAGCAGCTGCGGGAGAAGTCGCAGCTGATCGTCATCACCCACCAGAAGCCGACCATGGAGGTCGCCGACGCGCTCTACGGCGTCAGCATGCGCGATGATGGCATCACGCAGGTTGTCTCGCAGCGCATGCGTGGGCTAGAGACCCAGCTCGCGGCTCAAAACACCTAGCGCCTCAGCGCGTTTGGCGGGATCGCCGAGCACCTGGATCGCGACTTGGGTGGCGCCCGCATCCCGATGTTCCTGTAGCCGGGCCGCGATCTGTTCCGGAGTGCCATAAGCGACAAGGGAATCCACCAGTTTGTCGCTGCCGGGCCTGGCTAGATCTTCTTTGGTGCCCGCGAAGCGCTCCAACATGGTCAGGTAGTTGGTCAGGCCGAGATACATGTCCAGCGCCTGGCGGCCGATCTCGCGCGCCTCATCGGCATCGGTGGTGAGCACCACCTTCTGCTCGGGGACGATGATCGCGTCGGGTCCCAGGAGCTCGCGGGCCCAACGGGTATGCGATGGCGGTGTGAGATACGGATGTGCGAGCGCCGAGCGCTGCGCGGCAAGCTTGAGTGACTTCTCCGCGAGCGCTGCCAGACCCCGGCCTTCCCTGGGAACTCCGACCTCGTCGAGCACGTCGAGATACTCGACCAGCCCGGAGTACGGCTTGTAGGGAACGCCGCTGTCGATCTCGGGGTGGCCGGCACCGATGCCGAGAATGAAACGCCCGGGGTACGCCGTCTCGATGCGCTGCCACGATTGACCGGCTTCCCGCGCGGGGGCGGACCAGATATTGACGATCGCGGTCACGATCCGGAGGCGCTCGGTGGCGGCGAGGAGCGGTTCAACCCACGGCAGATCAGCCGGAGGCGAACCGCCCAGCCATGCGGTATCGAAACCGAGGTCTTCGACGGCCCGCAAAAGATCTGCGTCCACCGTCGCGTAGTGAGTGAAGAATCCGTACGGGGCGAACTCCGGTGTGGTCACCTCACGGCGAACGCACTGACCCGCCGCCGATATTCCCCGGGGTTACTTGTCGGAACCGCAGGAGCAGCTGGATCCACACTGACAGTCGGCGCAGGTGCAGTTCGGGTTGTCGCAAGTCCCTGCCTTCTCGGGTGCGACGGTCTCATTGCTAGTCATGCATATATCCTACGCCCGGGGTTCTATTCCTTGGCTGTATTGCGCCACCAAATGGCTGCGCCGACCGCCGCCAAGCCGAGGATGAACAACCACGGCCAGGCGCCGTGCAGGTACACCCAGCCAGAGATCGCGCGCTGAATCTTCCCGGCCGCGTTGACGATCGGGTCATCTGGGTCGCCATTGGCGTGGAACAACCTGACCTCGTAGCTGCCGTAGTAGCCCACGTAAGCGCCAACCACAAGAAGGATGGCACCGCTGATCCGGTTCAAGTAGGGCAGTGCACGGCGCATGGCGTTCAGCAGCACCGTGCTTGCCAGTGCGGTGGATACGGCCAGCGTGCCCACCACCAGGGTGATACCGGAGGCGTATGCCAGGTAGACCATGACACCGTCGAACAAGGAGCCGCTCTCGAAGGTAGTGCTGGTCACCGCGAGGAAGGGGCCGATGGTGCAGGAGAGCGAGGCCACCGCGTATCCCACGCCGTAGCCGAACATAGAGCCCAGCCGGGTGGTGGGAGCGTTCGCATCGAGCACCTTGGGCATGAGTGCGATGATGTCGCGGCCGGAGAGTAGCCACAGCCCGAGAATCACCAGACCGATTCCGAAAACGACTGTCACAAAAGGTAAATAACGCTGGACCACCGACGCTACCGACACCGTCAACAACCCGAAGACGGTGAAGACCGCGACGAACCCGGCCGCCATCACCACGGTGGCGATGACCGCGCGGCCAAGCGCCTGCGACCTCCCGATCTCGGCGCCGGGTCCGCGCACCACGAGCGCGAGATAGACCGGGAGCAATGCAAAACCGCACGGGTTGAGCGCGGCGATCAGCCCGGCTGCGAAGGCCAGAGATGTCAGGTGAGTGCCTTCACCCGGTCGCTGAGCTCCTGCTCGGACATCGACGACGTGGGGTTGTTCACAAAGTCCGAGGTGCCGTTGGAATTGATGAACAAGTACGCCGGCTGCCAGGGCACTCCGAACTGCCGCCACAACGATCCGTCCGCATCGTTGAGATTGGTGAAGTGGAGGTTGTAGCGCGAGATGAATGCCTCCATGTCTCCCACGGAGCCGCGGCCGGAGATGCCGACGAAGGTGACGCGGGGGTTAGCCGCCGATACCGCACTCACATGCGGTCCCTCGCCATTGCAGAACGGGCAATATGCAGCCCAGAACCACAGCACGACCGGTTTGCCTTTGAGGCTGGCCCCGTTGAAGGGCGCGCCCGAGACGGTGGTACCGGTGAAATCGAGCAGGGAATCGGCGCGCGCCGTGGGCGCCCGGACGATGCCAGTCGATATCAACAACACAGCGACGGCGACCGCAAGGGTCCTCGTCAGTGTTCGAACCCTCTGGGCTCGAACCTTCTGGGCTCGAACCTTCTGGGCTCGAACCTTCTGGGCCCGATCCTTCTGGGCCCGAAACTTGTTACGTCCCCCGAATTGGATATTCATGCCAAGAACCTCCTGGGACGAGAAGTGACTCCCGCAGTGTATGACGGGTGTCTTCGGTTTAGCGGGGGCTTGAACGGGGACGCAGTGAAATTCGCCGCAAATCCGCAATCGTGTTGACGTCGGCACAGTGCATGGCGATGCGCAGCTCGCCGAGGAACTGTTCGAGCCAGGCGATCACCGCCTGCGGCGATTGCACCGCCGGCGCCAGCAGCGGGAGTGCAACGGACACCACACTCGCTCCCAGCGCGATCGCCTTGGCGGCGTCCATACCGGTGCGTATTCCACCCGATCCGATCAGCGGCAGATGCGGAAGCTCGGCATGCACCTCGACGAGGGCCTCAGCCGTCGGAATGCCCCACTCGGCGAGCTCGGGTGACGTGATGGTGCCGAACCGAACGAACTGCTCGACGCGTGCCCAGGACGTGCCGCCGGCACCCGCGACATCGATGGCCGCGAGTCGGCAGCCACCAAGGCGGCGCGCGGCGGCCCCGCTGATTCCGTGACCGACCTCCTTGAGCAGCACGGGGAAATCGACCGCATGGGTCAGCTCCGCGAGCCGGTACACCTGACCGGTGAAATCGGTATCGCCGTCGGGTTGCACGGCTTCCTGCAACGGATTGGTGTGCACCGCCAGCGCGTCCGCCCCGACCCGCTGCACCAGGTCGCTGAGCTGCGCGGCGGCGGCAATGTTGCCGAGCTGCGCGAGCCCGATGTTGCCGATGAGCAAGATATCGGGCGCTACCTCGCGCACCGCGAAGGTTTTGGCGCTCTCGGGATCGACCAGCATCACCCGTTGAGAACCGAGCATCATCCCGATGCCGAGCTCTTGGGCGGCGGCGGCGAGATTGCGATTGATGGTGGTCGAAAGCTTCGCGCCACCCGTCATGGCACCGATGAGGACCGGCGCGGCCAATCGCTTGCCCAGGAACTCGGTAGACAGGTCAACCCGGGCGAGGCTGGAGTTCGGCAACGCCATATAAGGCAGGTCGAGTCGTTCCAGACCGGTGGTTCGGGTGACGTACTGCACTGGATCGCTCAGGCAGGCGTCAATGTGGCGCTTCTTGCGTTCCTGTAACAATGCCCTGGTGCCTCTTGAAGTGTGGATCGCCGTAGCGATCGTCGCCGTCGTGGTTGTTGCCGCATTGGTCTTCGGACTGGTGCGTTACCGCTCCCGTCGTATCAGCCTGACACGCTCTCCTGAGATCACCGAGGGCGGCACACCGGCCGACCGCTCCGGCGGGTACAGCGCCGGCTCCACCATCACCTTCAGCGAGGGCGGTGCGCAAGCAACCCCCGTGCCCAGCGTGGGCGATGACGCCGAAGTTCCGCGGGACGCGCCCCGGCGCAGTATTTCCAATGTCGAGCTACCTGAGCCGGCCCCGGAACCGGAGCCCGTCGTGGCGGCTGAACCGGTGGCTGAGCCCGAACCGGAACCGGTCACCGAGCCCGAGCCCGCTCCTGAGCCGGAACTGGAGCCCGCGCCGGTACTCGATGAGATCGCGCCGGTGGCGGGACGACTCGATCGGTTGCGGGGGCGGCTGGCCAGCTCGCAGAACGCCGTGGGTCGGGGTCTGCTCGGGTTGCTGGGCGCCGGAGACCTCGATGAGGAATCGTGGGAGGAGGTCGAGGACACCCTGCTGATCGCCGACCTCGGCACCGCAGTCACCACCTCGATCGTGGACAGGTTGCGCAGCGAGATGGCGGCACGCAGCGTGCGCACCGAGTCGCAGGCTCGGGCACTGCTGCGCGAGGTACTCATCGACGAGCTGCGGCCCGACCTCGACCGGTCGATCAAGGCGCTGCCACACAACGACAAACCGTCGGTGTTGCTCATCGTCGGGGTGAACGGCACGGGTAAGACCACCACCGTCGGCAAGTTGGCCCGCGTGCTGGTCGCCGATGGACGCCGGGTCGTGCTCGGGGCCGCCGACACCTTCCGTGCGGCCGCGGCCGATCAGCTGCAGGCCTGGGGGCAGCGAGTGGGTGCCCAGGTGGTGCGCGGTGCCGAGGGTGCCGATCCCGCGTCGGTCGCCTTCGACGCTGTCGACGCCGGGATCCGGGAGGGCGCCGACGTCGTGGTGGTCGATACCGCCGGGCGACTGCACACGAAGACCGGTCTCATGGATGAGCTCGGCAAGATCAAACGCGTCGTGGAACGTCGCGCCGAGGTGGACGAGGTGCTACTGGTTCTCGATTCCACCATCGGGCAGAACGGTCTGGCGCAGGCACGTGTGTTCGCTGACGTGGTGGACATCACCGGTGTGGTGCTCACCAAGCTTGACGGAACAGCCAAGGGCGGCATCGTTTTTCACGTGCAGCGCGAACTCGGCGTCCCGGTGAAGCTTGTTGGCCTCGGGGAGGGGCCGGACGATCTCGCCCCGTTCGAGCCGCCTGCCTTCGTTGACGCACTGCTGGGATAGCTCGCCGTTCCTCCCGGGTCGCTTGGGTTGCCCCCGCGAGCGGGAGGTTCCTCCAGCCCGCCCAAACCGGTAACAGACGCGAAACACACGCGCGCCCTCTCGGAAACATCCGCTGCGCACTCTGCATGGGCAGAGTTCAAGCTTCAAGATCCCCGAGAGGAATGCCGCTAGTGGATGGTTTCCCAACAATGGGTGTCCCGAATACTGGGGACACTGCGTGGATGCTGGCCAGCGCCGCGCTGGTGTTATTGATGACACCTGGTCTGGCCTTCTTCTACGGCGGCATGGTCCGCGCGAAGAACGTGCTCAACATGATCATGATGAGCATCAGTGCGATGGGCCTGGTGACGGTGCTCTGGGTGCTTTACGGGTACTCGCTGGCGTTCGGAAACGACGTGTCGGGTCTGTTCGGTAACCCGACGCAATTCTTCGGGCTCAAGGGTCTGATCGGCGGAAATGGGGCCGAGGCGGTGGCGGCCGACCCGGCCAATGCCGTTGATGCGGTCGCTGCGGTCAACATCCCGTTGGTGGGTAGCATTCCGGCCACGGTGTTCGTGGCTTTCCAGTTGATGTTCGCGATCATCACCGTTGCGCTGATCTCCGGTGCGGTGGCCGATCGGTTGAAGTTCGGTTCCTGGCTGCTGTTCGCGGGCCTGTGGGTCACCGTCGTGTACTTCCCGGTGGCGCATTGGGTTTTCGCATTCGATGGCGCGGCCGCCGAGAAGGGCGGTTGGATTGCCAACCAGCTCAAGGCAATCGACTTCGCCGGTGGTACCGCGGTGCATATCAATGCCGGTACCGCGGGTCTGGTGCTGGCGCTGATCTTGGGCAAACGCAAGGGCTGGCCCGGTACGCCGATGCGCCCGCACAATCTGCCGTTCGTGATGCTTGGTGCCGGTCTGCTGTGGTTCGGTTGGTATGGGTTCAACGCCGGGTCGGCAACGAGCTCCAACGGTTTGGCGGGCTCGACGTTTGTGACCACCACCGTGGCCACCGGCGCGGCGATGCTCGGCTGGCTACTCACTGAGCGCATCCGTGATGGGCACGCCACCTCACTGGGTGCGGCCTCGGGAATCGTGGCCGGCCTGGTGGCCATCACGCCGTCGTGCTCCTCGGTGAATGTGCTTGGCGCTCTTGCTATCGGCGTCATCGCCGGCATTCTGTGCGCTTTGGCGGTGGGTTTGAAGTACAAGCTGGGATTTGATGATTCGCTCGACGTTGTCGGTGTGCACCTTGTCGGCGGTATTGTCGGCACCTTGCTCATCGGTTTGTTCGCCGCACCAGAGACCGGCGCGGCTGTGGCCGGTCTGTTCTATGGCGGTGGACTAGAACAGCTGTGGCGCCAAGCCGTTGGCGCGGGGGCGGTTCTGCTCTATTCGGCGATAGGCACCGCTATCGTTGCTGTCATCGTGAAGTACACCATTGGCCTGCGCATCAGCGACGAGGGAGAGGCGGCAGGCGCCGACGAATCCCAACACGCTGAAGGCGCATACGACTTTGTCGCACTGGGAAGTGGTTCGGTCATCGGCCGCCACAGCAGCGGCAGGGAGGAATGAGGGACATGAAGCTGGTCACCGCGATCGTCAAACCGTTCACGCTGGAAGATGTCAAGACTGGTCTGGAGCAGGCCGGCATCCTCGGCATGACGGTCAGCGAGGTGCAGGGCTACGGCCGGCAGAAGGGTCACACCGAGGTGTACCGCGGCGCCGAGTACTCGGTGGACTTCGTGCCGAAGGTTCGTGTCGAAGTAGTGGTGGACGACAGCGCCGTCGACAAGGTGGTGGAGGTCATCGTGACCGCCGCACGCACCGGCAAGATCGGCGACGGCAAGGTATGGGTGAGCCCGGTTGACTCGGTGGTGCGGGTACGCACCGGCGAGCGGGGGACCGACGCTTTGTAGGGCTAGGGCCCTCTAACCGCTTAGGACGGTAATCACATGGGCGCCGCAACGGACCTCGTGGCCGCCAGGGCGCAGCTGCTCGGTGAGAGCGGCCGGCTCAACGCCGGTGCGATTCGTGAGGCGATGACCGACCTCAATGAGCTGTGGCTGACGACCAAGGCCGCCGAGGTCGGCATCACCGACTCCAGTGGATTCGCCATCGTGGCACTCGGCGGCCTGGGGCGACGCGAGATGCTGCCGCACTCGGATCTGGATCTGGTGCTCCTGCACGACGAGAACATCGCGCCGGAGACTCTCAGTGAGGTCGCCGACGGCTTGTGGTATCCGTTGTGGGACGCCAATATTCGGCTCGATCACAGTGTCCGCACGGTCGCCGACACCTTGCACGTCGCCGGGCAGGAAATGTCAGCGGCGCTGTCGCTGCTCGATGCCAGGCACATCGCCGGGGATGCGCAGCTGTCCAGCCTGATGATCGGCGGCGTCCGCCAACAATGGCGTTCGCAGATCCGGACTCGACTCGACGAACTGATCGAATACACGCAAGCGCGATGGCGGCGCAGCGGCGAGATCGCACACCGGGCCGAGCCGGATCTGAAGTCCGGCCGCGGCGGTCTGCGTGATGTTCAGCTGTTGCGCGCGTTGGCCATTGCTCAGCTCACCGACAGCGGTCTGGCGAAGTCGTTTGACGGTGCACATTCGGTCATCCTGGATGTCCGCACCGAATTGCATCGGGTCGCCGGGCGAGAGCGCGATCAGCTACTGGCTCAGTTCGCCGACGAAATCGGTGCGGCGCTGCGTGTTGGCGATAGGTTCGACCTGGCCAGGATGCTGTCCGACGCGGCCCGCACCATCAGTTACTCGGTGGATGTCGGGTTGCGGGTAGCCGCCAATGCAATTCCACGACGGGGTATTTCGGTGCTGCGGCGCACGGTCCGACGTCCGATCGACGAAGGGGTGGTGGAGCATGCCGGCGAGGTGGTGCTTGCCCGTGACGCCCGCCCGGAGCGTGACCCGTCGCTGATCTTGCGTGTGGCCGCGGCGTCGGCGACCACCGGCTTACCGATCTCCGCGTCCACCTTGGGTCGTCTTGCCGAATCCGCTCCCGAACTTCGTGCACCATGGCCTCGGGAGGCGCTCAAGGATCTGCTGGTGCTCCTGGAGGCCGGTCGTCATGCGGTGGCCACCATCGAGGCACTGGATCGAACCGGGTTGTGGGGCAGGCTTTTCCCCGAGTGGGGCCCGGTGCGAGACCTGCCGCCGCGCGATATCGTGCACATCTGGACCGTGGATAGGCATCTGGTCGAGACGGTCGCGCAGGCGAGCGCGTTCACCACCAGAGTCTCTCGACCCGATCTACTGATTCTCGGTGCGCTGGTGCACGACATCGGCAAGGGCCGCGGCGGTGATCACAGCGTCGTCGGCGCGGATCTGGCCGTGCAGATCGGCACCCGGCTGGGTTTGTGGCCCTCCGACGTTGAGCTGCTGTCCAAGATGGTGCGCTATCACCTGCTGCTGCCCAACACCGCGACCCGGCGTGACCTCGCCGACCCGGAAACCATTGAGACCGTGGTCAACACGCTCGGCGGTGATCTACTGCTCCTGGAGCTGCTGCAACAGCTCGCCGAGGCGGACTCGCTGGCTACCGGCCCCGGGGTGTGGGGCGATTGGAAGTCGTCGCTGATCGGGGAGCTGGTGCGCAAATGCCGGATGGTGATGCGCGGTGAACAGCTTCCCGAACCCGATCCTATTGACCCGGAATTACTTTCGTTGGCAACCGATGGGGGAGTACAGGTACGGCTGCTGCCCGCGGGGTCGCCCCATATGTACACCGTGAGCATGATCGCGCCCGATCAGCGCGGGCTGCTGTCCAAGGCCGCCGGGGTGCTCTCGCTGAACTCACTGCGCGTGTACTCGGCCTCGGTGGCGAGCCATGCCGGATCGGCCATCAACACTTTCGAGGTTTCACCGCGGTTCGGTTCGCCTCCGGCGGCCGGTCTGCTGCGTCAGCAGCTGATCTCGGCTCTGGACGGCGATACCGACATCATCGCGGCACTCGACGAGCGCGAACGCGAGTCCGCGCAGTTCGGAACCGGCCTCGTGGGGGATGCGACACCTGCGGTCCCCACCAATTACGCGCCCGCGCCGCCGCGCATCCGTTGGTTCGAGCCGGCCGGCAACGCTGATCAGCAGATCGTGGAGATCCGCACCTCCGATGCGCCCGGGCTGCTGGCGCGCATCACCGCGACCCTGGAGCGGCACGGTGTGGATATCGCGTGGGCCAGAGTCAACACGCTGGGTTCCTCGGTGGTCGACACCTTCTGTCTGAGCACCGGGCCGGAGCAAGCGGTGCTGGAGGCGGCCATCGCCGCGGTGCTGCCGGCGGCGGCGCCCGAGCCGAAGAAGGCGGCCAGCTAGAGGCAAGGCGCGTGAACAACACGTCGTAGAACGGTCACCGACTCATCGTCCCAGCACGGCCAAGATAGGCTGGTCGACGTGTTTGAATCGCTGTCTGACCGGTTGACCGATGCCCTTGCTGGCCTACGGGGTAAGGGACGTCTGTCCGACGCCGATATCGAGGCGACCTGCCGGACCATCCGGCTGGCGCTGCTGGAGGCCGATGTCGCGCTGCCCGTCGTGCGTACCTTCATCGGTCGCATCAAGGAACGCGCCAACGGAGCCGAGGTTTCCGGTGCGCTGAACCCGGCGCAGCAGGTCGTCAAGATCGTCAACGAGGAGCTGATCGGCATCCTCGGCGGGGAAACCCGTCAGCTGGCCTTCGCCAAGACTCCGCCGACCGTTGTCATGCTCGCCGGTCTGCAAGGTGCCGGTAAGACGACCCTTGCCGGTAAGCTCGCGAAATGGCTTAAGGGACAAGGGCATACACCACTTCTCGTGGCCTGCGACCTGCAGCGCCCCGGCGCGGTGAACCAGCTGCAGGTGGTTGGAGAGCGCGCCGGAGTCGCCGTCTACGCACCGCACCCGGGTGCCGCGCCTGGGGGGTTAGAGGTCGGCTCACTTGTCGGCGATCCGGTCGCGGTGGCCCGCGACGGTCTCGCACACGCCAAGGCTCAGCACTTCGATGTGGTGCTCGTCGACACCGCGGGCCGTCTCGGTATCGATGCCGAACTGATGGACCAGGCGGCACGCATCCGTGACGCCGTCGACCCCGACGAGGTGCTCTTCGTCCTCGACGCCATGATCGGTCAGGACGCGGTGAGCACCGCCGAGGCGTTCCGCGCGGGTGTCGGATTCACCGGTGTGGTCTTGACCAAGCTCGACGGCGACGCCCGCGGTGGTGCCGCCCTCTCGGTGCGTGAGATCACCGGCACCCCGATCCTGTTCGCGTCGACCGGCGAAAAGCTGGAGGACTTTGACGTCTTCCACCCCGATCGGATGGCTAGCCGCATCCTGGGCATGGGCGACCTGCTGTCCCTCATCGAGCAGGCCGAACAGCATTTCGATGCCGAACAGTCCCTGGCCGCCGCCGAGAAGATCACCTCGGGAGAGCTCACGCTCGAGGACTTCCTGGAGCAGATGCTCGCGATCCGCAAGATGGGACCCATCGGCAACTTGCTGGGCATGCTGCCCGGCGCCGGCCAGATGAAGGATGCGTTGGCCGCCGTCGACGACAAGCAGCTCGACAGGGTGCAGGCCATCATTCGCGGGATGACACCCGCCGAGCGAACCGACCCGAAGATCATCAACGCCTCGCGGCGACTGCGGATAGCCAACGGTTCCGGGGTCGCGGTCTCGGAGGTCAATCAGCTTGTGGACCGCTTCTTCGAGGCGCGCAAGATGATGGCGTCGATGGCGGGTCGGATGGGTATGGGCGCCATCAGTCGCAAGAGCAACCGCAAGGGCGCCAAGAACGCCAAAAAGGGCAAGAAGGGCTCACGGGGTCCGACACAGCCGAAGATTCGGGGCGGATTCCCGGGGATGCCTCCGGGCATGCCGGCCGGATTCCCCGATCTCTCCGGGATGCCGGAGGGCCTCGGCGAATTGCCACCCGGTCTGGCCGATATCGACATCTCGAAGCTGAAGTTCCCCAAGAACTGAGCCGATGCGCTTGCACCTGCGGGGCCGAACTCTTCCGTCCGAAGAGCAGATCGATCTGTGGGTGTACGACGGCGTCATAAGCCGCGAACCGATCTCGGGTGCCGACACCATCTTCGACGGCGGCTGGCTGCTGCCCGGACTTGTCGACGCGCACTGTCATGTCGGTGTCGGGCCGCACGGCCCCACCTCGCTGGAAGAGGCGGTTACGCAGGCCGAAGCCGAGCGTGATGTGGGCGCACTGCTGTTGCGCGATGCAGGATCCCCGGTGGACACCCGCAGTTTCGACGAGCGAGAAGACCTGCCGCGCATCATCCGCGCGGGCAGGCACCTGGCCAAGCCCAAACGCTACATCCCCGGATTACCCATCGATATCGAGGACGAATCGCAGCTTCCGGAAGCCGTGGCCCTGCAAGCGCGTTGGGGCGACGGCTGGGTGAAGTTGGTGGGGGACTGGATCGATCGCTCCGTCGGCGACCTGGTGCCACTGTGGTCGGACCAGATTCTCGAACAGGCCATTGAGGCCGCGCATGCCCACGGCGCGCGCGTCACCGCGCACGTCTTCGGTGAGGACGCGCTGCCCGGTTTGATTCGCGCCGGGATCGACTGCATCGAGCACGGCACCGGACTCACCGATGACACCATCGCCCTGATGGTCGAGCACGGCACCGCGCTCGTTCCGACCGTCATCAACATCGAGAACTTCCCTGGAATCGCCGACTCCGCGGCGAAGTACCCGGTCTACGCCCAACACATGCGCGACCTGTACGCAGGGCTGCACACGACCTTCGGGAACGCGTATGACGCCGGAGTGCCGATCTACGCGGGCACCGATGCCGGCGGCGGAATTGCACACGGTCGCATCTCCGATGAGGTCGCGGCGCTCACACGCATTGGCATGAGCCCCACCGATGCGCTGGGTGCGGCGTCGTGGCGGGCACGGGAATGGCTGGGGCGGCCGGGACTGGAGCACGGCGCACCCGCCGATCTTGTCGGATATCACGAAGACCCGCGCACCGGTCCGCATGTGCTGTCGCGACCTGATCTCGTCGTGCTTCGCGGTCAGATTCGCTAGAGTTCGGCCATGCGAACCGTGGGGGTTTTGGTGACCGTGTTGGTTCTGTCGGTTGCGATTCCGGCAACTGCTCACGCCGACACTCTCTGCGGGGACTTCAACACGATGGATGACGCCGGAAAGTTGGCGGCGGTTCAGGAAGCGGCCGCGGGTGGCAATGCGGTGGCCCAGATCTCACCCAAGGACGCCGTCGCGCTGGCGATTGCCATGTGCCGGGTGCGCGCGGGCGAAACAGTGCTTCAGGTGCTCAATTCCAAGGCTTAAAGCGAACCGACGGTGACCTGACCGTCGTTGGCGAAGCCCCAGTCGAAGAGGCTGGCGGCTTGATCCCAGTAGGTCGGGCCGCCCTCGTGCACTAGGCCGTACATCATCACCACGACGAGTCGCTTGCCGTCGCGCTCGGCGGCCACAACGTAGGTCTTGCGGGCGATATCGGTGAAGCCCGTCTTACCGCCGATCACTCCCGGATAGCGATACATCAGCTCGTTCTGGTTGTGCAGGACGCGACCGGGGAAGTCGGCCGCCGGCTGGTGGGTGATCTCCGCGAACACCGGATTGGCCAGTGCCGCACGGAAGATGACGGCCAGATCGTGTGGGGTGGTACGCATGTCCATGCCCGGTGCGTCGAGCCCGGAGGGGGAGGCGGTGTGTGTCCCGGTCGCACCGAGCGCCGCTGCCTTCGCGTTCATCTTCTCGACGGCCACCTCGCGGCCGCCCAGCATGTGGGCGAGCGTGTTGGCGGCGTCGTTACCGGATTCCAGCAGCGCGCCCGCGAGCAGATCGTGGGTGGTGTAGACCTGTCCGGCCTTGATGCCGACGCAATTGCATTCGGCGTGGGAGTCGGCGGCATCTGCGACCACGGTGGCGTCCAGGGGCAACTCGTCGAGTGCCACCAGGGCCAGGAGAACCTTGATGGTGCTCGCGGGTGCATGCGTGGCGTACGGGTCGCGGGCGGAGAGGATCTGGCCGGAGTCCAGATCTGCGACCAACCATGCCTGCGCCGGACCCTCAGGTGGCGGTGCAGCCGTATCCGCGTGGGCCAGGCCGGGGATCGTGAGAGCGAGAAACAGGGCGCTGAGCACGGCGAATACGCGGTAGCCAAGGGGCGGCGGCAAGGAAGACATCGGCTCCGACACTAGCGCGGCGAGTATCGGGAACATAACCGGACTGCGGTCCGTTTATGTCGTTATGACGAATGAAGTGAAGTTGGGTTTGGACACCTTCGCCGACGTCCCCGCGGGGATGACCAATCCGGAAGCAATCCGCGCCGTGGTGGAGGAAGGGGTGCGTGCCGACGAGGTCGGCGTTGACATCTTTGCCATCGGGGAGCATCACCGCACTGAATTCGTGGGGGAGTCCCCGGAGATGATGCTGGCCGCGATTGCCGCCCGTACCGAGCGGATCACGCTCGCGACCGCCGTCACAGTGCTCAGCACCGACGACCCGGTGCGGGTGTATCAGCGGTTCGCGACCCTCGACGGCATCTCGAATGGCCGTGCTGAGGTCGTGCTCGGTCGGGGATCGTTCACGGATTCCTTTCCGCTGTTCGGATACGACCTGGCCGACTACGACGAACTCTTCGAGGAGAAGTTCGATCTCTTGGCCAAGCTGCTGCCGGGCGATCCGGTGACCTGGTCGGGGAAGCTGCGATCGTCGTTGGACGGCGTGGATGTGTTCCCGAAAACAGCCGATGGTCTGCGGGCATGGGTGGGTGTGGGCGGATCGCCGGAATCGGTGGTTCGTAGCGTGCGGTATCGCATACCGATGATCCTGGCGATCATCGGCGGCAATCCCATGCGATTCGAGCCCTACGTGGACCTCTACCGGCGTGCGCAGGACCAGCTCGGAGTCACCGAGCCGATGCCGTTGGGCATTCACAGTCCCGGGCATATCGCCGAATCCGATGAGGAGGCGATCGCGCAGTACTGGCCGGGATTCCGGGAATTGCGCACCACCATCGGGCGTGAACGTGGCTGGCAGCCCCCGCGTTACGAGGAGTATCTGGCCGAAGTGAAGTCCGGCTCGCTGTATGTCGGTTCGCCCGACACCGTGGCGGCCAAGATGGCCAAGACCATTCGCGGTCTCGGTGCTGACCGGTTCAGCATGGTGTACCAGGCCGCGCAGCCAGGGCTGGGCATGCAGAACGTCGAGTTGTACGGCACCGAGGTCATTCCGCGCGTTCGGAAGCTGCTGGCCAGCGACGAGCTTGGAGCCGCCTAAGCGAAGTTGTAGGTGGCCAATGCCTTTGCAATCACCCGGCCGGTGGCATCGGACACGGTGACCTCGATATGGGAGAGCCGCTTGCCGCGGCGGACCACCTGGGCCACCGCGGTGAGGTCGGCGGCGTCGGCGGCAGTGACGTAATTGACGGTTAACGAAGCCGTTGAGCCACCGAGCTTTTCGGGTACCGCATCGTCGGCCCACGCCGCCGCCATAGCCGCGGTGTCGGCGAGGGTCGCGATCGCGCCGCCGTGCACGGTGTGGCCCATGGTTGCCAGCTGGGGCTTGAACGGCATGTTCAGCACCGCGCGATCGCTGCCGATTTCGGTCAGGGCGATGCCGAGATGCTGACACAGCGGGGAGTTCGGGACGAATTGCGTGATGATTTCGGTCCGAGTGGGCATGCTCACAAGCTATGACATCCGCTTGGACCCTCGACGAAGTTTCCGACCGCCTGCAGATCCAGCAGCTGTTGGTCGATTACGCGACCGCCATCGACACCCGTCAGTTCGACGATCTGGACGAGGTGTTCACGAATGACGCGTACATCGATTACCGCGCGATGGGTGGCGTCGATGGCGACTATCCGGACGTCAAGGCGTGGTTGGCACAGGTGCTGCCGGCGTTCCCGATGTATGCACACATGCTGGGAAACATCTCGATCCGCTTCGACTCCGAAGGCGGCGCTGAGCGGAGCTCGGCCACCGTGCGCAGCTTGTGTTTCAACCCGATGGTTCCGGGTGGGGACACCGAACAGGTGCTTTTTCTTGGGCTTTGGTACGACGACACGGTGGTGCGGACGCGGCACGGCTGGCGGCTGACGCGGCGTGTCGAGACGAAGTGCTTCAACAGGTTCGTCTAGCAGCCACAAACCCGCCGACACGCCGTGTTTGGTGCGGGCCTCTCGGACGATGCGTCGAAAACCGTAGTTTCGGTGTGATTTGGGCAGGTAGGCCATGCTCTGGCACAATGGCAAACCGTCCGTTGCACGGCGGTGTTGATGCTCTTCGCGTAAGCGCTCATCGCCAGCCGTAGGCGGTCAGACCCACGCGAGGCAAAACCGGATCGTGCATGTCCGCACGTGTCGCCGAATTGCCGCGTGATACCTCAAGGAGAAGTTGTAGTCATGGCTGTCAAGATCAAGCTCGCCCGCCTCGGGAAGATCCGCAACCCGCAGTACCGCATCCAGGTCGCCGATGCGCGCACGCGCCGTGAAGGCCGCGCCATCGAGGTGATCGGTCGGTACCACCCGAAGGAAGAGCCCAGCCTCATCGAGATCGACTCCGAGCGCGCGCAGCACTGGCTGTCCGTCGGCGCGCAGCCGACCGACCCGGTGTTGGCTCTGCTGAAGATCACCGGTGACTGGCAGAAGTTCAAGGGCCTCCCGGGCGCCGAGGGAACCCTGAAGGTCAAGGAGCCCAAGCCCAGCAAGCTGGAGCTGTTCAACGCCGCCCTGGCCGAGGCCGACGGCGCCCCCACTGGCGAGGCCATTCAGCAGAAAAAGAAGAAGGCCCCCAAGAAAGACGAGAAGGCTGAGGCCGCCGATGCCGAGGCTCCGGCCGCGGAAGCCGCCGAGTCTCCTGCCGAATCTGCTGACGCCGCAAGCGAATAGGACCTCGGATGAGTTCTGTCGTGGTCGACGCCGTCGAGCATCTGGTACGAGGAATCGTCGATAACCCCGACGATGTCCGCGTTGACCTGGTGACGAATCGTCGCGGCCGCACGGTAGAGGTTCACGTCCACCCCGACGATCTCGGAAAGGTGATCGGTCGGGGCGGGCGTACCGCCACTGCGCTGCGCACCCTGGTCGCGGGTGTTGGTGGCCGCGGCATCCGGGTCGACGTGGTGGATACAGACCGGTAGCTCCGATGGAGCTTGTGGTCGGGCGTATTGCCAAGGCGCACGGCGTCACCGGCGAATTGGCGGTGGAGATCCGCACCGACGATCCAGACGAACGTTTCGCCGCCGGTTCGGTGCTGAACGGTCGGCTGCCCCGTGGTGGCGGCAGCCGTGAATTTGTCATCGAATCGGTGCGTGAGCACAGCGGGCGACTGCTGATCAGATTTACCGGAGTATCTGATCGTGACGCGGCAGATGCGTTGCGCGGCACCCTTTTCACGGTGAACACCGCCGATCTGCCTGCGATCGAGGATCCCGATGAGTTCTACGACCATCAGCTCGAGGGGCTTACGGTGCGGACTCAGGACGGTACGGACATCGGGACCGTTTCTGAGGTGTTGCACACCCCAGGCGGTGAGCTCCTTTCGGTGAAGCCCCCGAGCAGCGACAAGCAGCCCGAGATTCTCGTGCCGTTCGTCTCCGCGATCGTCACGTCGATCTCCCTGGCGGACAAGGTGATCGAGATCGATCCGCCCGAAGGCCTGTTGGACCTGTCGTGAGAAGCCCGGCATGAAGATAGACGTCATCACGATCTTCCCGGACTATCTGCAGCCAGTGCGGCAGTCCTTGCCGGGCAAGGCCATCGACGCAGGACTGGTTGACGTCGCCGTGCACGATCTGCGGCGCTGGACACATGACGTGCACAAGTCGGTCGATGATTCGCCCTATGGCGGCGGCCCCGGCATGGTGATGAAGCCGACCGTCTGGGGTGATGCCCTAGATGAGATTTGTACACCGGAAACGCTTTTGGTGGTGCCGACGCCGGCCGGATATCCCTTCACGCAGGAGACCGCCCGGCACTGGTCCACCGAAGATCATCTGGTGATCGCGTGTGGACGCTATGAGGGAATCGATCAGCGGGTTGCCGACGACGCCGCGACCCGGATGCGGGTGCGCGAGGTTTCGATCGGGGATTACGTGCTCAATGGCGGGGAATCCGCGGCGCTGGTGATCATCGAGGCGGTACTGCGTCTGGTTCCCGGCGTGCTGGGCAATGCGCTTTCCGCGCAAGAAGATTCACACTCCGACGGGCTCTTGGAGGGGCCGTCGTACACCCGGCCGCCGAGTTGGCGGGGGATCGATGTACCGCAGGTGCTGCTCTCTGGTGATCACGCCAAGATTGCGGCCTGGCGGGCCGAACAGTCACGCTATCGGACGGCGCAGCGGCGCCCTGACCTACTCGGCTTCGATTCGTCCGCCGGGGAACATGGCGGTGACGGCCTGAGTTAGCGTGTTGCGCGCTGTCGCATCGTTGGCGGTCTGCAGGGATGACACCACCACGATGAATCGCCGATCGGGGCCCACCACGCCCGTCGAAAGGTGCATCCATGCGGACCCGACACAACACATCCAGCCCTGCTTCACCGCGACGGGCTCGCCGGGGATGCCGTCCGGAATCCCGAAACGCTGGGGATAGCCATCGATGCCATTGGGCGTCGAGCGGGCAAGGTCATCCATGATGATGTTCGCGCGCTCGGGAGGTAAGCCCCCCGCGCCGGAGAGCAGCATGTCGTAGTACTGGACCAGGTCGTTGGCGGTGCTGATGGTGTTCCACCACATGCCGTCGGAGGGCACGTTGGTGGAGGCGAGCCCGTATCGCGCGGCGACACGGGTGATGATCGAGTTTCCGCCGCCGCGCTGCCAGAAGATCTCGGCCGCGCTGTCATCAGAGGACTGCAGCATCCGGTCAAAGGAGATGCGATCTGCGGGCGTCAGGGTGACGTCGCCAGTCGATTCCCTCATCAGCAGGTCGTCGGCGATGAACAGCTTTGCCACCGAGGCGATGGCAATGGTGCTGTTGTTGCCGTTGGAGACCACGGCGCCGGAAGCGCGATCCTTGATCACCGCGGTGAGCACGGCGCCGGCGCTCTTGGCCTGGGCGGTTGCCGCAGTGGTGCGCTCGGGCAGGGTCTCGAAGGAAGGGGGGCTTTCCACCTCGAAGACTGGCGCCGGTTCGGCGGGGGCGCTCACGACCGCCAGTACCGGGGTAGCCGGATCGCTGCGCACCGATGCCACACATCCCGAGGTCAGCGTGGTCACCGCGGCGAGCGTCAAGCCCACGAAGAGGTGCTGGCCGCGCATCACATAGACCCCCTCGGCGGTCAGACTCTGATTTTGTTACCTGTGTGGCAGGTGTTCCGGTCTCGGTAGCTTACTAGTACTGTCTGGATAGTCGCTGCCCAAGGGGTGCTCGGGTGGGCGATTTCACTGGAAGGGCCCCTGTCTGGCACAATTGACTAGCTGTCTGCTGCCGCTTGGCCACAACCCAGACAGAACTAAGCAATTACTGATCGGCCGAGGTGCATACCCCGTATGCGACCCGGCCGCGCGATTGAGTCGAGAGACCAAGAGGGAAGTACACCGATGAACACGTTGGACTTTGTCGATCAGGCTTCGCTGCGCCAGGATGTGCCTGACTTCCGTCCCGGCGACACCGTCAACGTGCACGTCAAGGTGATCGAAGGCTCCAAGGAGCGCATCCAGGTCTTCAAGGGTGCCGTGCTGCGCCGCACCGGTGGTGGCGTGGGCGCCACCTTCACCGTCCGTAAGGAGAGCTACGGCGTCGGCGTCGAGCGCACCTTCCCGGTGCACTCCCCGAACATCGACCACGTCGAGATCGTCACCCGTGGTGCGGTCCGTCGCGCCAAGCTGTACTACCTGCGTGAGCTGCGCGGCAAGAAGGCCAAGATCAAGGAGAAGCGCTGACCGAGTCGGGACACGGCCCGACTCCGGTAGAGGACGTCCATAGTGTCCTATGACGTCTATTTTGTACGTCAGCATCCTCCTGAAGGCTACGAGGACGTTCCGGAGAACGAACATCCGCTGAAGGATTCGCCGGATCTGCGTTCCCGGCTCATTGCCGATATGAATACCCCCGACGTGTTCGAGGGGTCGGACGGCAAGTGGGAGCTCACCGACTCGATCACCACCGCGCAGGTGAATTACGCACCTGACGGCGTAGGTATGGGTGTTTCCTATGGCGCGGCAACGTCGTCGGATTTCGACTCACGCGTCGAGCATCTGATGCGGTTGGCGAAAATCATCGAAGAAGAGACCGGGCTGAGTGCATGGGATCCGCAGGCCGAGAAGCTTTTCTCCGATGTGACCTTGGATGAGTCGCGTGCGGCGTTCGGGCAGTTCGAGACCGTTCGCGACGATACCGAGAAGCAGCACGACGGGGACTCTGTGGAAGCCTCCAAAGACGAGTCCGCTGACGAAGACAGCAGCTCCGGCATGCTCAAAGAGGTCGGCGTTCTGCTGCTGATCGCCCTGGTGCTCTACTGCATTACGCAGAACTTCATCGCCCGTCCGTATCTCATTCCATCGGAGTCGATGGAGCCGACTTTGCACGGCTGCCGTGGTTGCACCGGCGACCGGATCATGGTCGACAAGGTGGTGTTCCGATTCTCGGATCCAGAGCCCGGTGACGTTGTGGTGTTCAAGGGCCCGTCCGAGTGGAACGGCAATTACCGGTCGATCCGGTCAGACAACACAGCCGTCCGATACCTGCAGAACGCCCTGTCCTTCATCGGTGTGGTCCCTCCTGACGAGAACGACCTGGTGAAGCGGGTCATCGCTACCGGTGGGCAGACCGTGGAATGCCGCTGGGACACAGGCCTGACGGTTGACGGCAAGAAGCTCAACGAGCCGTATCTGGATCCGGAGACCATCGGTCCCGGCAGCGACATCGACCCCACCAACGCCTGCTGGAGTTTCCAGTTCGGCCCCGTCAAGGTGCCGGAGGGCAAGCTGTGGATGATGGGGGATAACCGGACACACAGTGGAGACTCGCGTGCGCACTGCCAGAGTCTCGAACGAGATGCCAGGTCGGGGATGGATGAGCGTCAGCGGGTGTACTGCACCGGAGACCCGAACATCGGCACCGTGCCCGTGGACAACGTCATCGGCAAGGCGCGATTCATCGCATGGCCGCCCGGACGGTGGGGCGGCGTCACATCGGTGAATCCCCAGACGTAGCCCTAGCGGTATGACTACCAGCTGGCCGCCACGCACGGTGATTCGCAAGGCATCCGGATTGCGCACCCTCGAATTGACGCTCGACCGAGTGGGTTTGGGGCCGGTCGCTGGTGTCGACGAGGCAGGACGTGGGGCCTGCGCGGGGCCGTTGGTGATCGCCGCCTGCGTGCTGGGCTCAAGTCAACGGAAAAGCCTTGCGGCGCTCAATGACTCGAAGAAACTCAGCGAGAAGATGCGTGAGACGTTGTTTCCACTCATCTGCCGCTATGCCGAGGCGTATCACGTGGTGTCGGTGCCGGCCGAAGAGGTGGACCGCATTGGTGTGCATGTGGCCAACATCGAGGGAATGCGCCGCGCGGTCGCAGGTCTGGGCCGCAAGCCGGGTTACGTGCTGACCGACGGATTCCGGGTGCCGGGATTGCCGGTGCCCTCTCTGCCCGTCATCGGCGGCGACGCCTCGGCGGCCTGCATCGCTGCGGCCAGTGTGCTGGCGAAGGTGAGCCGGGACCGGGTGATGGTGGCCATGGACTCCGATCACCCCGGATACGGATTCGCGGTGCACAAGGGGTACAGCACGGCGGTCCATACCGAGGCGTTGCAGCGTCTGGGGCCGTCAGTTCAGCATCGACAGTCATTCGTGAACGTGCGCAATGCGGCGCAGGGAAAGTTCGTTGATGAGCCGCTTGCGCGAAGAGAATCGAGCACAGGGGGGATAATGGAAAGTCTATGAGCGCTGAAGACCTCGAAAAGTACGAAACCGAGATGGAACTCTCGCTGTATCGCGAGTACAAGGACATCGTCGGGCAGTTCAGCTACGTCGTGGAGACCGAGCGACGGTTTTACCTGGCCAATAGCGTCGAGGTGATTCCGCGGAACACCGACTCCGAGGTGTACTTCGAGCTGCGGCTTTCCGATGCCTGGGTGTGGGACTTGTTCCGGCCGGCGCGCTTCGTCAAACACGTGCGCGTGATCACCTTCAAGGACGTCAACATCGAAGAGGTCGACAAGCCAGAGCTGCGCCTACCGGAGTAGATCTCCGATAGACGCAGCTCGACCGAACGTGATTTACGGGATGCTGACGCAACCGACGTTGTCGACGCACCCGCTGCCGCCACCCGGGCCGCCGTGACCGCCGCCGACGCCGGGGATGTTGCCTCCGCCGCCCTCGGGTCCGCCACCGCCGGTGGGTCCGCCCGGGATGCTGCCGCTCCCGCCTCCGGGTCCGCCGCCTCCGGTCGGGCCGCCGGGGATGGCGCCGGATCCGCCCTCTGGTCCGCCGCTACCGGTCGGGCCGGGCGCCGGGGTGCCTTCCGGTGCGCCGCTGGGCGCGGGGACGGTAGTCGTGGTGGTTGTCGTCGTGGTGGTCGACGTACTGCTACTTGTCGGTCCGTTGTCGGTGCTGGCGCCGCATCCGGCGAGTGCTGTGCCGAGCACGATGGCACATCCGGCAAAGACCTTGTTGTGCTTGATTATTCGTGTTCTCATCCAATACTCCCGATCTAGATGTGGGGGGCCTCTTTGATCTTGCTGTTCTCGTTGCCGAGCGTCTTGCAGTAGGCCAAGGCGGACGTCCGTGCCGCAGTGGACTGCAGACCGGTGGGGTCTTGTTGGTTCTCGTCCTTCAGCATCTTGATGACGGCCTCGTTCTGCGTGCCCTCGTCCTGGGTGAGGTACTCCTTGCACGTGGTGTCGCCACCTTGGTTGATCACGCTGGAACAGCCCGCCAGCGAGACGGCCGCAGCCATGCCGACGGCTACTGCGAGCTTCTTCGATATGGACGAAATCACTAAGGCCCCTTCGGTTGTGGACTGCTGGAATCTCTTGTCACTCATCGCCGGCCGCTGACGAGACGCACGAGAAACAAGAGAATGCATGCGCCCGCCAGTGCGGTGACGAAGGTCAGAACCCAGCCGAAGCCATAGGTGCCGACGTCGAGCAGGTTCAGTAGGAATCCGCCTAGCAGCCCGCCCACGATCCCCACCACGATGTTGAGCAGGAGCCCTTGCTGGCCGTCGGTGCCCATGATCTTGCTGGCCACCCATCCGGCGATTCCGCCGATGACGATCCATCCGATCCAGCCGATGCCAAAGCCAAGGTGGGCTGCCGCAACATCAGCGGCCATAGGTGAAATCATTTGTGGTTTCCTGATTCTCGTTGGAGTGGGGGCGGGCTGCTATGACGATCTGTGCTACTTCTCGGCGTCTTCGCGAGCCTGGTGCACGGCAGCCTCGGCGCGGGCCTTTTCTGCCTCGGCTTCCTTGGCGGCTACCTCGCGCTGGGCCTCGGCCTTGTCCTGCTGTGCCTGGCCTTCGCGCTCCAGCGACTCGTCGTCCGTGAGCTTGCCGAAGGCCTCCTTGGCCTTGCCCTTGACGTCCTCGACGACGCCCTTGATGCCGGCCTCGATACCGCTGTCCCTGTTGTCATCGCTCATGTGTCCGCTCCTTTTCAGTGCGTGTGCGGTGCAACCGCTCAATGTCACCTCGTCGTGAGATGACAAATCCACCGTAGCAAGGGTTGTGTACTACGTAAACTACTTTGTAAACAAACAGGTGCTGGCCAGGCGTTTAGCTGGCAGAGGTACCGTCGTGTGGACGGCGAAGCCGCCACGGGGACGCCGTCGTTGCCCGAGCCCAGAAATGCACAGTGGGAGTGACGGACGCAGTGGAAGAGACGGAAAACCAAACAAGTGCAGGTAACCCCGAGGGGCGCCGGCCACGATCGCTGACTCGTGCTGAGATCCTCGATACCGCGATCGGCCTGGTAGACCGTGACGGATTGGATCAGCTGACCATGCGGCGGCTTGGTTCCGCCTGCGGTGTCGAGGCGATGGCCTTGTACCGTCACGTCCACGGCCGTCAGGACCTGCTCGGCGGAATTGTCGACCACTTAGTCGAGAGGCTCTACGACGACCAACTCGCCGCACGTCGGCAAGAAGATGGTTGGCAGGACTATCTCGTCAGACTTGCGCACGGGGTACGAGCAATTGCGATCGAGCATCCGCATCTGTTCCCGACGTTGGCGACCCGGCCACCGGAAGCCCCGTGGGTCCGGCCACCGCTGCGGAGCATGAAGTGGATGGAGACCTTCTTGGACACACTGATCTCCTACGGCTTCGACGATCGCGGTGCGGTGACCGCCTATCGCGCGTACACCACATTCCTGCTGGGCCAGCTCCTGCTGGAGGTGTCAGCGCGCGGAGTCTCATTGAGCCCGGTGGAGGACGAGCTGCCCGAGAAGACTCTGCGGAGTTTGTCGAACTATCCGAACCTGCAACGGATGCAGAAGCAGCTCAGCGAGGACCACAGCGCAACAGAGTTCGAAGAGGCACTCGAATCGCTGCTCGATCGGCTTGAGGGCAACGCACCGCGCTAGGTCGTGGTGGCATTTCCTTGCTGCTATCTGTCTAGACCTGACAGATTCTGGGCACTGTGATGGGAATTACTGTCCAGCGGAACATCGTTCGAGTTGCGAATGTGGTGTGCGTGGCCCATTCTCTGCCGATGGGCATTTTGCTGATGAGGGCGATGGCGATGATCGCACCGGTGATTGTCGTTGCCCTGCCGGTGGACTCACCAGGTGCGGTCGTGTCCGAGCCGCAGGCGCACTGTGCGCCGTCGAAGTCGAGTAGCGCTGTCTGCACCGCGAGGGACGATGTCGAGATCAAGTCAGCTCCCAACTCGAAGGACCTGCCGGGGCCCGCGTCGGGTGCGATTGGCAAGGTTGCGCCGGTGGTTCATCCGGTCAAGATGTGGGGCTAGTGATCTGACCGCGCTAACGCAGTAGGCGCTCGACGACTCGCTGGATATATTGCTCTAGTTCGACGATGCTGGCCTTGTGATAGGCCGGATCCGGCACAAGGACGAGTGACATCACGGTGCGTATCAACACATCTGAGACAAAGTCCGCATCCGAAGTCGGTAGCGGATCTTGCAGCTGCGGATCCTGAAGCAGCGTGGATATGTACGCGCGGCCGAGTTCTTGTCCGGGCGGCTCCAGATCGCGCCACATTCTGACAATTTCGTCCGACTCAACACGAATGATCCACTGCAAGGCGGGAATTCGCGTGGCGTTGTCCACCATCCGCGTCGCGATGGCAGTCGCACGACGCGCAGCGGTGTCCGTTCTGCCTGCGTAGTCGGTGATATCGCGGAGGGCTCTGCTGATTTCACGGCGGTACGCGGTGTCGATCAGGTTCTGCTTGGAGTCGAAGCGGCGAAAAACCGTCATCCGTGACATGTGCGCGCGATCGGCCACCATGTCGATGGTCAGCCGCTGCTCTCCGCATATCCCGAGGACCTCGACTGTTGCATCGAGGATTCGGATGTCGGAAGAGGAAAGGGTGGCCGGGTCTTCCGCGGTCGCGGTGGCGACGACATCCGGCCAGTTGATCGCACCGGTGCCTGGCATGGATTCGATGATCCCACCTCGCTTCGCTGAGTCGCCGCATGTCGGGTATTGACTAATGTGACTGATTTGATAACTATAGTAACATGACAGTATTCGATCAGGTCTCAACCTGGGCTTATAGCGGTTCGGGCGTGCTGCTCCCCGGTGAGGGCGGTGTACCGGTCGCTCCGGAACTTCATGCGAACCAGTTGGTCGCATGGGTATCGATCGCACTGGCGTACGGGGGCGCGGCGGCCGCGTTGGCATGGTCGCTGTGGAAGTTGGTGAAACACCGGCAGGTGCTTCCGCTGGTGCTCTTCGTCGCGGGACTCGTCGCGGCCAACATCGAGCCGTTGGGTGATCTGGTGGGTTCCATCGTCTACGCCAACGACACCCCGTGGTTCGGCTACACGGTGATGGGTCGACGAATGCCGGCGTGGATTCTGGTCGGGGCATCGTCCTACGTGGCGATCGGGGGATACATCGCCTACCGGTACATATCTCACGGCAGGTCCCTGCGCGACATCTTCCTGCTGTCGGCGATATACGTCGGGATTCCGGAAATCGTCATCGAAATGGTCTGGCATTTCACGGGAGTCATCGCGTACTACGGTGACAACCCGACCCGGGTCGGGGGGATTCCGCTGTACTCGATCGTGCAGAACACCACGCTCTTACCTGTGTACGGCATCGTGATCTTCTATGCGGTGAAGTACCTCAAGGGTTCTCGGATCTGGCTGTTGGTTCTGTTGATTCCAGCGACCACCATCGGCTACATCGTTGGCGTGAGTTGGCCCGCATACCAAGCGGTTCAGTCCTCGGCGCCGGCTCTGGTGACCTGGTTGGCAGCCGGCGCCGTGATCGCCACGTCGATTCTGTCGACGTATCTGCTGCTGCAGATACCGGAACTACGCGAGATTCGCGATGAGGCGGCTGCGGTGGCCTCGAGCGAACGGCGGACACAGCACGCGGGGGTGACGGCATGAGTTCGCAGACCCTGAGTCCCGCCGGGGTGGCTGGTCTGCCCACTCCGCCCGGCCCTGCCGGGACCGGACGGGCGAGTGTGCTGGCACGTCTGGTCCGCGACCCCTGGCTCTATCCGCTGGAGCTGACAAGGAAGTACGGGGATATCGTTTCGGTCCCCACGCCATTCGTGAAGACCGTGTATCTCGGCCATCCGGACTGGGTTGACCACGTGCTGGTGAAGCATCCCGATCGCTACCGGCGTTCGGACATGGTTGCCCAGCAGATGGTGCCACCCAAACTTGGGCACAACTTCTTCGCGTTCGCCGATGACCAGGAGTGGCAACGGGGACGCTCGCTCTATCGTCCGAGTTTCACCCAGAAGAATCTTGCCGAGCTGGGAGATCTGTTCACCAAAGCGGTGACGGAGCAGGTTGACAGCTGGGCGGATCCTTCCGATGACGCCGATGGTTACGTCGATATCGAGGAGAAGACTCGAAAACTCGCGCTGATCGTGTTGTTCAATGCCATGTTCGACGAGTACCTGTCGCCGCGAATGCTCGAGGCGTCCGTGACCAAGAACGCGATCAGCTTCGGGATGTTGGCGACTACGGTGCGCGTCGCGATGTACTCATTCCCGGCATGGATTCCCCGTCCGTTTCAGCGGCGCATGGACGGCATGCTCGACATGATCATGGGCGGCGCTGACCAACTCATCGAGATGAGACGACGCCATCCCACCGAGCGCACCGACATTCTGAATCTGCTGATCAACGCCACATACGACGACGGCCGTCCGTTGGAGAACGACAAGATCGCCGTAGAAATCGCCGGAATGATCGTCGGCGGACACGAGACCACGGCGGCCGCGTTGGCGTGGACATTCGCTCTCGTGTCCGGCCATCCAGAAATCGAACGACGACTGATCGACGAAGTGGACGCCCTGGGCGGAAACCCTGTGACGGTTGGAGATATGGCCAAGTTGCCATTGGCGCGTGCGTGTTTCGACGAAGCGCAACGCCTACAAGGGGGATTGGTGATCAATCCCAAGACCGCGCTGGTCGACGACGAGGTAGGCGGCTATCGCATTGCGGCGGGTACGACGCTTCTGTATTCCTCGCTCGCGATGCAGCGAGATCCGCGGTTCTGGCCAGAGCCCAACCGGTACCACCCGGACAGATTCCTGAACAACGAAGCCGACTTGCGCGCGTTCGTTCCGTTCGGGCGTGGACAGCGCCTGTGTCTGGGAATGCGAATGGCCTACATCGAGGCGGTTCTGACCATCGCAACGGCGTTCCAGCGCTACCGATTCGAACTTCCCGCAGGGTATGAGCCTCGGCACCAGTACCGAATGTCCATGGGTTTGAAAGGTGGACTGCCGGCAAGAATCATTCGGCGTTAGTGGGCTCCCGCTGGTCACGCGCAGAGACTGCGCTTCTCGCCGCGGGCACGCTGGCAGACGCTGACATCGCCAGCCGCACGGGCAGAACCGTTCGGGCAGTGGCCCCGCCGCGGGCGTCTTCGCCAGAAACGCGCGATCAGACTGGGCTTGTATCCACCTCGCCGCAGAACTCCGGGCTCGATGAAGTCTCCGTTCTCTGTGCTTGAACGCCTGCCTGTACCTCGGTAGGAAGGTCCACGGCCGGGTCCTGTGGATGAATGCCGGAATGTGGATAGCCCTCATCCCTGAGGTACCTCGGCTGCACCCGTGTCGGTACCTGTGCGGATGGTGACGACATGACAACCACCACACGCGCACAGATCGGTAGCCGCGGAGAGGATCTGGCCGCTGAATACCTGAGCGGCGACGGGTTCACGATCCTCGATCGCAATTGGCGGTGCAGGTACGGAGAGCTCGACATCATCGCGGCCGAGGGTGAGGTGTTGGTCTTTGTCGAGGTGAAGACCCGCACCGGCCGCGCGTTCGGAACGCCCGCAGAGGCGGTGACGCACACCAAGTTGCGTAGGCTGCGGAGGCTTGCGGGCATCTGGCTGGCTGCCCAGGGCGGTTCGTGGCAGGCCGTACGTATCGATGTCATCGAGATCCGCTTGAGCGGACCCGTGCCCGAGATCACCCACATTCACGGGGTGGGCTGAGATGGCACTAGGGAGAGCATATTCCGTTGCGGTCAAGGCTGTAACCGGACAGACGGTGGAGATCGAGGCCGACATCAGCGCGGGACTCCCCGGAGTACACCTTGTCGGGCTGCCCGACGCCGCCCTACAGGAATCTCGTGATCGTGTACGTGCGGCGATCACCAACTGCGGGTTCACGTGGCCGGCATCGCGTCTGACCTTGGCCTTGTCACCGGCGACATTGCCGAAGATGGGTTCGGTGTACGACCTCGCTCTCGCCACCGCCGTGTTGTCGGCCAGTAGGGCGATCCCGCCGACAAGGTTGGAAAAGACACTGCTCCTAGGGGAGTTGGCCCTTGATGGGCGGGTGCGCCCGATCCGCGGAGTACTCCCGGCGGTGCTGGCGGCCAAACGTGACGGGTGGCCGACCGTGGTGGTACCCGAGGCGAATCTGGGGGAGGCGGGGCTGGTCGACGGTATCGAGGTGTTGGGTGCCCAGACCTTGCGGCAACTGACGGCCTGGCTGTGTGCCGACGGTGAGCTGGACCCGGTAGTGCGGTTGGACGTGCAATGCGAGAACGACATTCCGGACATGGCGGATGTGGTCGGGCATGGTGATGCGCGATTCGCGGTCGAGGTGGCGGCGGCGGGCGCGCATCACCTCATGCTGACCGGACCGCCCGGAATCGGTAAAACCATGCTGGCGCAACGCCTGCCGGGTCTGCTGCCGCCGCTGACGGACGGCGAGGCGCTCGAGGTCACGGCCATCCACTCGGTGGCGGGCCTGTTGACGGCACAGCAGCCGTTGATCACCCAACCCCCATTCGTGGCGCCGCACCACACCTCGAGTGTCGCCGCGCTCGTCGGCGGCGGCTCCGGCACGGCCAAACCTGGCGCGGTAAGCCGAGCCCATCGCGGGGTGCTGTTCCTCGACGAATGTGCTGAACTCTCGACCCCTGCGCTGGAGGCGTTGCGTACGCCGTTGGAGGATGGGGAGATTCGGTTGGCGCGACGTGACGGTGTCGTCGTGTACCCGGCCCGCTTTCAGCTGGTGCTGGCAGCCAATCCATGCCCCTGTGCACCGGCGAATCCACGGGATTGCACGTGTCCGTCGTCGGTGCGTCGTCGGTACCTGGGCAAGTTGTCGGGGCCACTTCTTGATCGGGTGGATCTTCGGGTAAGGATGCACCCGGTCAGTCAAACCGCTCTCAACGAAGCTGCTGAGGGCACGGCGCTGGTGCGTGAGCGCGTGGTCCTGGCCCGCGAACGCGCAGCGAGCCGTTGGTCGGAGTACGGATTTCGCGTGAACGCCGATGCTCCGGGCCCGCTGTTGCGCAAGGAGTTCCGGCCGTCGCGGACGGTCATGGAGCCCCTTCGTAACGCCATGGAACGCGGGCTCATTAGCGTTCGGGCTTTGGATCGTTGCCTACGTGTCGCGTGGACTCTCGCCGATCTCGCCGGGCGTGATCTGCCGGGCGCCGACGATGTGAAGCTCGCGTTGACCTTCCGCGACAAGCGATGAGCGGCGAACCGGCCGATTGGGCCTACTTGTCACGCGTGGCCGAGGCGCCCAGTGCGGAACTCGAGGCCATGGTGTCGGTGTTCGGCGCACACGAGACCGCCGAACGCGTCCGGCGCTTGGATGTACCGGACCGGGTGCGGGCCATCGTGCGGGCCCGGCACGATATCGACCGCAGTCGCGAGGATCTGCAGATCTTGTGTCGCCTTGGTGGGCGTCTCGTGACACCCGATGACCCGGAATGGCCGCGGTGGCAGTTCCAGAGTTTCGCCATGGTCGACAGGAAGCGGATGCCGAGTGGGCGAGCACCGCTCGCACTCTGGGTGATTGGTGAGCACTCCCTGCCAGAGGTTGCGTCCAGGGCCGCCGCACTTGTGGGTACGCGCGCCTGTACAGGCTATGGCGAACATGTGACGGCCGAGCTAGCGACGGGTCTGGTGGCCCGTGACGTAGCAGTGGTCTCCGGTGGCGCGTTCGGGATCGACGGCGTCGCGCATCGGGCGACACTGGCGTGCGAGGGCATCACCATCGCAGTACTCGCGGGAGGTGTGGACGTACCCTATCCAGCCGGTCACTCTGGGCTGCTCTACCGAATTGCCCGCCACGGACTGGTGATCAGCGAGTACCCGCCGGGCGTGCGGCCCGCGCGCTACCGATTTCTCACCCGAAATCGGTTGGTGGCGGCACTCTCCGGCGCGACCGTAGTGGTAGAGGCCGGCATACGCAGCGGAGCCGCCAACACCGCCGCCTGGGCGCGCGGGCTTGGTCGGCCTGTTGGTGCGGTACCCGGCCCAATCACCTCTGTTGCGTCGGCGGGTACGCATATTGAGATAGCCGAGCGTGGCGCGCGGCTCATTGGCTGCGCCCAAGACGTGATCGAGTTGGCGGGTCGATTGGGCGACTTCGCGCCTGGCCCGGAAAGGCCCACCAATGTCGGCGACGAGCTCGGTGAGGACGAGAAGCGTGTCTACGAGGCGCTGCCCGGCCGTGGTCGTGCCTCAGTCCAACAGCTGGTCGTCGAATCGGGGTTGAGCACCAGCCGAGTGCAGGGTGCGTTGGCGATCCTGGAACTCGAGGACTTGGTGACGGACGCGGACGGTGACTGGAAGATCACTCGCCGCAGCAGGGGGCGGCAGCGCTGAGGCTGACCGGGTGGCGCGCAAAGACGGCGTGCGCATTGGCGGTGGTATTGCGTGCCAGATCCGTGGAGTAGACGATGTCGGCGTTCTCTCCGGCATAGAACTCGTCCTGCAAGGGAAAGTCGCTGCCGAACAGCAGTTGGTCAGCGGATATCAACGAAAGCAAGGCTTCCAGGTTCCCCGGTGCCGCCGACATCGCCAGATCGAAGTACAGACGACCAATGCTGGCCATCAGGTCTATTGGGGGTCTGGCGGCCAGCGCCGGATCCACGCTGCATCGCAGGCTCAACCGATGTAGGAGTATCGGCAACGCGCCCCCGGCGTGGGTGAAAATCAGCTTGAGGTTGCTAAACCGGTCGAGCCTTCCGCTGAACAGAAAGCTCGCGACGGCTCTTGCCGTTTCGATGGGGAATTCGAGGATCGAAGCCGGAAGGCCAAAATTGGGGACCCCGCCCGGACCCACCACCGGGTGGATGAACACTGGAATCTGCTGTGCCTCAAGGTACTCCCAGAGGGGGTCTAGATCCGATGAGCCCAGGTATTGCCCCGCAGTGCTGGTGTACAGGCCTACACCGGCGAGCTGCATATCCTCAATCGCAGTCACCGCTGCCGTACGGGCGGTGTCGGCAGAGTCGAGCGGGATCATCGCGAACGCCCCGAACCGGCCGGTCGATTCGCTCGACAATGTGGACAGCCACGCATTGACGTCATGTGCCAGCGTGATCGCCTCGCGGCCGGTGAGTCCGGCGAATCCCGGTGCCGTGACCGATAGATACGCCTTCTGAATATTGTGAGCGTCCATGAATCGCAGGCTTAGTTCCAGGCTCCAGGCCGGGAACTCCTGCCCGGGTATTGCCTCGGTGATGTCGTGCCGCGCAAGTGCGGCGGTGTACACCACGGGTAGGGCGTGGTGATGGACATCGATAAGCGGGGGATTGCTCATCTGACGGCCACCGCTTCGATTTCGCAGAGCATGTCAGCTGACGCCAGCCTGCTGACCTCTGTCATGACCGATGTCGGTGCCGCGCCCCACTGTTGAAGGCCCTCGGTGACTTCGTCGTAGGCCTCCAGCGCACGTTCCATATCGGTGACATAGATGTGAATCTTGATCACGTGGTTGGTGGGGTAGTTGGCGGTTTTCAGCAGCCCCGCGATGTTCGCGAACGTATTGCGGATTTGGGTGCGCATGTCCTTCTTGGGGAGCTCGCCGGACGATGAGTACCCGGCCTGGCCTGATATGTAGAGAGTGCCTGCCACGGCGCTGGTCTCCACGTATTCGGCGTATCCGGTTCTTCCTTCGTACTTCCACAGCGGCCCATAGTGGATGTTGACCATCGATTCCTCTTGTGTGCGTGACATTTTCACTTATCTCTCGTCTCCGTGGAGCTGCAAATCCGGTGGCCCCTTCCATGGTGCAGCGAAGCGGGTTGCCAATGCCATCATCGACTTTGTCTGGCAGCTAGAACGATTTGTTATGAAGTGGCACAGTCTGAGCATTTCCTGTGAATATTTGGGCTTACTCAGCCATGCGCATCGTCGCACCAGGCAGAAGGTGAAATAGCCTGCGCTGCTGCGCCGTTCGGTGATGGGGGGTATCCGTAGTCCAGCTAGGTGAGGGGCATTCGAGTGTGTTGTGGCGGTGGATGATTGCCAACTGATTGCGGATTGGCGTTGCGGCATCCACTGATTCCAGGCATATTGGATTCGGGTGCTTTCAATGACTGCGACGCCCATCGGAGAGATCTGCCAGGGCTGTCACTGTCGGCTATCGAATCTGCGATCCGACGTATTCGCTTCCAGCAGTGCGTGTCTCGATGTGCAACGGGAAGTGCTCCGGTCCCTTCGGAAGTCAACCTATGGTTGAATTGAGTCAACTGTGTGTTGAAGGTCACAGACATGCGATACCCCGGTAGGGTATGAAGGAAATATGAGATCTGATCCGAAGTCCGCGTGGACGGCACTCAAAGAGGGCAACGAGCGCTTTGTCGGCGGTTCTCCACAGCATCCGAGTCAGAGTGTCGCGCGCCGGACGGAACTTGCCAATGGCCAGCACCCGCAGGTGATGTTGTTCGGCTGCTCCGATAGCCGGGTGGCCGCGGAGATCATCTTCGATCAGGGCCTGGGCGATATGTTTATCGTGCGCACCGCGGGTCAGGTGATTGACTCGGCGGTGCTGGGTTCGATTGAGTATGCGGTGGCGGTGCTGGGTGTGCCGTTGATCGCGATCCTTGGCCATGACTCCTGCGGTGCGGTGGGCGCCACCGTGCAGGCTCTGGACACCGGTGAGGTGCCGGGCGGGCATATCCGGGATCTGGTGGTGCGGGTCATGCCTTCGATCCTGGGCGGCCGTAAGGACGGGCTATCCCGGATCGATGAGTTCGAGGCCCGCCATGTGGAAGAGACCGGTATCAAGCTGCTGCAGCGCTCGCAGGTGGTGGCCGATGCCGTCGAGGCCAACACGCTGGCCATCGTGTATCTGACCTACAAACTTGCCGACGGGCGCGTTGTCTTGCACGGCCACGTCGGCGACATCGATAAGCCCTGAGTTGGTCGTCATGAACAGGAAGAGCGGTAGCGGTTCCGTGGCTGTAGAGAACAGATCCCAGGACGACATGGAACTCGATAATCGCAGTGGTGAAGCCGCGGCATCCACATCTGCCGACGCGGTCATAACTCGTGAGGCCGCGATCGGCAGCGAGGCTCGGCTTTCCTGGCTGCTTTCGGGGCTTGCGGGAATGGTGGGAGCCGTCGCTTTCCTGCACAGCGCAGGCTATTTCGTGACATTTATGACCGGTAACACCGAGCGCGCGGTGCTGACGTGGTTCAAGGTTACCGACAAACAGCAGGTGGCGGGTGCGGGTCCGATTGCCGCTATCTCGATGATTGGTGCCTTCCTGTTCGGGGTCATGGTGGCGTCCTATTGCAGGCGAAAATTCTGGAAGAATCACCCGCACGGGGCGACCGTCCTGACCACGGTGGGTCTTCTCGCTGCTGCCGCGGTCGACTTTTATCAGGACCGGAGTTTCACGGCGAACATCGACGTGCACTTCACACCAATCCTCTTATTGGCCTTCGCGATCGGGGCCTTGAACACGTCGTTCGTGAAGAAGGGCGAGACTGCTATTCCGTTGAGCTATGTCACGGGGACAGTCGTCAAACTGGGCCAGGGTCTCGAGCGGCATCTCTTTGGTAAGGGTTCTGTTTTTGAATGGCTCGGGTACGCCATGCTTTACCTGTCCTTCATCCTGGGCGCTGCCATCGGTGGGGGCATAGCCTCGCTCTATAGCGGGTCCAAGGTGATACTCACCGTCGGGTTGATATGCGGTGCAACAACTCTGGTCACCTTTTTCCACTCCGACCGAAAGACCATTCTCGGTTGAGTGATGCGGCGATCCTTGCCGGTTGCATCACCAGATCGATGTTTTCAGAACAGTTGTTCAATCAAAGTAGGGAAGGAAGCACGTCATGGAGCCCGGATTTCAGATTTACGAGCCCCACAAGGCTGAGTCGAACAGTCCCATCGAGCGCATGAACGACCTCGCCACCGCGACGATCATTGCGGTCCTGTTCATCGCTTTGGGGATAGCCAAGTTCGGGCCCCTCTGGCTCATCAACTACTGACGATTGCGTTGGTAAGCACTGTCTCCTCTGTTGAGGCCGTGGGTGATCCGCTGTGGAGCTGAGGCAGCTCGAGTACTTTCGCGCGGTGGCCGACCACGCGAGCTTCACGCGCGCCGCCGAAGCTCTGCACGTCGCCCAACCATGGGTGAGCGCTCAGGTCCGGCGATTGGAACGCGAACTCGGCCACGAGCTGTTCGATCGTTCGAGTAGGGCGCTCAATCTGACCGAGTTCGGCAGGGCGTTGCGACCGCTCGCCGAAATGGCACTGGAGACCGTCGACAAGATTCGGTTGGCCGCCGACGCCATGGCAGGAGAGCTGTGCGGGCGTTTGGCAATAGGGGCGGTGGCTCACCCGCTGCCTTTGCTTGCAGACGCTTTGGCTGCGTTCCATCAGGTTCACCCCGCGGTATCAATCACCCTGACCGAAGCAAGATCTGACCAACTCATTGCGGCGGTGCTCGAACGCCAACTCGATATGGCTGTGGTCGGGCGGGCCGCGGCGTTGCCCCCGCAGCTGTGCGAGCAGCTCCTTGCCCCGCAGAACATCGTGGCGATAGTCCATGGCGACGACCCTCTCGCGGGCCGTGCGTCGATCACTGTCGAGGACCTGCGGGACCGTGCGCTCATCAGTCATCCGCGGGGGTCCGGGATTCGGACAATCCTCGATCGGGCCTGCATGGCAGCGGGATTCGTACCGTACATCGCTTTTGAGACGAGCTCAGTGGACATGATGGGCCACTTGGTCACTCGGGACCTCGGCGTCGCCGTAGCTCCCGGGCTTTCACCCGACCGTCTGGACCGAATCCGGCAGATTGACATATCTGATCGGGTGATGCGAGGGCGCCTCGCACTTGTGTGGAGGGCAAAGGGTGCGACGCTGGAAGCGGAGGCTTTTGCCGCATATGTCAGCGAATTGTGCGGCGCCGAGGGCAATCTCGTGGGCGCGCCGTAGTCGCTGCTCGGCGGTCGATCAGCCGTACCACTCGAACGCGACGAATACCGCAAGTACGATCAGGATCACGTTGACGGGAGCCAGCTTCCATTCGTTGCGACGCACGTGAACACCGAAGGCTCCGGCCTGCAGCACCGCGAGTCCGGCAGCCGCAAGCGGGCTGAGCACCGGGACGATCCCCGTCGCGTGGGGGAGCACTACGCCGATTGCGCCGAGCACTTCCAATCCGCCGATCGCCTTGACGACGTTGGGGGTGAAATCGGTGGCCCAGGCCAGGTTGGGATTGGCCGCGATCTTTTCGTACGGGGTGAGTAGTTTGAACGCACCCGCGCCGATGTGCACCGCGGCGAGCACGCCGGCACTGATCCACAACCAGGTCTCCATCGCGTCAGTATGCCCGGCCGTAACAGTGGTGTTCGGCGATCCCGATAAAGATCATGACCGGTATGCGGAAGTCCTCAACGCGATTGCCGGTAGGTGGGGGGATGATGGTTGAGGAGGAAGGATGTGGCGGATTTCGTGACTGATGCCGGTGAGCTGACGCGGCGCCCTCGTGGCCGACCGCGCAAAGGTGGGGAAGGGGTGTCAGCCGACGCTATCTTCACCGCGGCGCTACAAGCTTTCGCCACTCATGGCTATCAGGGCATGTCGATGCGCACCCTCAACCGCGAGCTGGGAGTGAGCCATAACCTGCTGCATCAACGGTTTTCGTCCAAGGAACAGCTCTGGTACGCCGCCGTTGACTGGGGATTCCAGGCGATCGTCGAGAAGGTTCTCGCAGACGACGATGAGAGCTTGAGTTCCTCCGAGCGGATCAAACGATTCATCAAGATGTTTGTCATCTTCGCCGCTGAACATCCCGAGTTGATCCGCATCATGGACATCGAGGCGGGCCAGGATAGCGACCGGCTGCAGCACATCTGTCAGGCCTACGTCATTCCCATGCAGGAACGGCTCGGCCCGGTCTACGAGGAGGCGGTCAAGGCGGGGGAGCTGCGTGATGTACCGCTCCAGACCAGCTTCTTTCTCATCACGTCCGGCACCGCCGCCTTGTTCAGCAGCGGAGCGCTGGCACGTACCGTGTTCGGGGATGCCGTATTCGATCCAGAGCAAGTTCAGGCTCACGCCGAAGCCGCCGCTGAGCTGATCGTCAGAGGCATGTTGCCGTGACGGGGGCGCCCATTGGCGGCTGTTCCTCCGTATAGTCAAGGCAATTGACATAGAGGATTCGACGCAGGAGGCGATATGGCACGCCCGCTACATGAGTTGCAGGTAGTTCGGACCGAGCGGGTGACTCCGCATATCACCCGGGTGGTGCTCGGCGGTAACGGTTTTGACGGTTTCGAGGCCACCCCAGAGACCGACAGTTATGCCAAGCTGATATTCCTTCCGCAGGGCCACGAAGGGCCAGGTCCACGGGATATTGACCAGGCGCGCGATATGCAGGCCACCGTCCGCACGTACACCATCCGCTCTGTGGATGTCGACCGTCGCGAGATCGCCATCGACTTCGTAGTGCACGGTGACACCGGTGTGGCCGGCCCGTGGGCAGCGCGGGCCACGCCCGGAGACAGGCTCTACGTCACCGATTCGCACGGCGCTTACTCGCCCGATCCCGCTGCGGACTGGCATCTGCTAGCAGGTGACGAGTCGGCCGTCCCGGCGATCACCGTCGCGCTGCAGGCACTTGCGAAGGGTGCTCGCGCCAAGGTGTTCATCGAGGTGGCCGGTCCGCAGGACGAGATCACCTTCGATACCCGCGGTGATGTCGAGATCGTCTGGGTCCACCGCGGCGCCGGTGCCGACGAGGTCGACGAGAACCTGGCGGGCGATAACGCCCCATTGGTCGACGCAGTGCGCTCTGCGGAGTGGCTGCCCGGGCAGGTACAGGTGTTCATCCACGGCGAGGCTCAGACCGTCATGCACAGTCTGCGGCCATACATCCGCAAGGAGCGTGGGGTCGCACCAAAATGGGCTGCCTCGATTTCGGGATATTGGCGTCGCGGCCGTACCGAGGAGTCTTTCCGCGTGTGGAAACAGGAGCTGGCAGCTACCGAAGCTACCGTGAGGGAGTGACACCGCAGCTGACCGCGATTCTCGACGAGTTCGCCGAGCATCTGGCGCTGGAGCGCGGGCGGTCGGTGCACACGCAGCGCGCCTATCGGGGAGATCTCACCTCGTTGTTCGATCACCTCTCGGCGGTCGATCCGGACGCGACCCTGGCTGATCTCTCGCTGCCCGTGCTGCGGTCATGGCTTGGCGCTCAGGCCCGGCAGGGTGCGGCACGTTCCACCGTCGCACGGCGTACCTCCGCGGCGAAGATCTTCACCGCCTGGGCGACCCGCCGCGGGCTGTTGCAGACAGATCCCGCGATTCGCCTGCAACAGCCTAAATCTCGCCGTACGTTGCCCGCGGTGCTGCGACAAGATCAGGCCGTCGCGGCGATGGAAGCAGCGCATTCGGGTGCGGAACAAGACGATCCGATGGCGTTGAGGGATCGGCTGATCGTCGAGATGCTCTACGCCACGGGCATCCGCGTCAGCGAGCTGTGCGGCCTGGATATCGATGATATCGACAGGTCGCGAAAAGTGTTGCGCGTCTTGGGTAAGGGCGACAAGGAGCGCACGGTGCCATTCGGGGGCCCTGCCGCCGATGCTCTGACCGCCTGGTTAGACCGCGGTCGAGCACATCTTGTTAACTCGGGTTCTGGTGCGGCGGTTCTCCTGGGCGCGCGTGGGCGGCGCATCGATCCGCGTCAGGTCCGCACCGTGGTACACCAGACCATGTCCGCTGTGCCCGGTGCCCCCGATATCGGCCCACACGGCTTACGGCACAGCGCTGCAACGCATCTGCTCGAGGGCGGCGCGGACTTGCGTGTGGTTCAGGAGCTACTCGGGCACTCCACCCTGGCCACCACCCAGCTGTACACCCATGTCACCGTGGCGCGTCTACGGGCTGTCCACGATCAGGCACATCCGCGGGCGTGACGGCGTCACGCGGCATCGCGTGGCTTCCTTCTCCATCGGCATATTCGGGCGGGATTGACTTGACTGGTCCAGTGTCGTCGTCGGGTGGGGCGGGTTCTCGCTGCCAGACTCGCCTTTTCCTGCCGTGATTGCTTGCGCATCATGCGGTCTACCTCGCGCTGGTAGTAGCTCATCGATCCTCCGTTACCACCTGCCGCCCACAGCGCTACCACCACCAAAAACAGAAGCACTGCGGCGAACCCGGCTCCCGTAGGCACGGCAGTTACCCGCGGTTCCAGGCGCGCGATGTGGCGATGTGAATCTGCACGGGGCCGAGGTTTAATTCACACCCGTGATCTTTGAGATATCTTGTACCTAAGTGCATCTCGACAGAGGTGTGGGGTCTACCAGTTGATGAAACGCTACGCCACCGCATGTGTTGCGTCATCGCGGCGCACCTACGAGCTGTGCACGATCCAGCGTGCCCGAGGGTGTCGCGCCCTCTCGGACCGCGTCGCGGCTGGCGGCCCTGTCGTGTACCACCACTGGCCACCAGAACCAGCGGCCCAGCAGGGTCGCGATGGCGGGCACCAGGAACGATCGCACGATCAGGGTGTCCATCAGCAGGCCGAGGCCGACAGCCGTACCGAGCTGGGCGATGTTGCGCGCCGGCGCAACGATCATCGCGAACATGGTGAAGCCGAACACCAGGCCCGCGGTTGTCACCACCCCGCCGGTATTGGCCATCGAGCGGATGATGCCTGTCTTGATGCCCGCGTGTATCTCTTCCCGGAACCGGGCCACCAGCAGCATGTTGTAATCGGCGCCGACGGCGACAAGGAACACGAATGACAGCGGGGCCACCGACCAATGCAGCGGGATGCCGACGAGCTCCTGCCAGACGAACACGGTTAGGCCCAGTGCCGAGACGTAGGACAGCGCGACAGTGCCGATGACCACCATCGCGGCGACGAGGCTGCGCAGCAGGATCAGTATTACGCAGAACACGAAGGCGAACGCGGCCACAGCACTGGTGATGAAGTCCTCACGTGTGAAGGCTTCGATGTTCAGGAGCGTGCCACCCGGCCCTCCAATACTCACCGTGCTGCCTGCCAACGATGTGCTCTTGATGGCCTGTAGTGCCGTCGGGATGATCTGGGAGCTCAGGTCCATGGCCTCCTGGCTGAACCCCTCCTTCTCCGGAGTGACGACCATCCGGGTCACCTTGCCGTCGGGTGAGAAGAAGTACGGCATAGCGCTTTTGAAGAGTGGATTCTCGAAGGCCTGCGTGGGTATGAAGAAGGAGCTACTCGGGTCGCCCGCCGTGAAGCTCTTGCTGAGGTCATCGGTGAACTGAGTGATCTCGGTGACCTGGGGCAGCAGAACCTGCAGGGTGCTCTGCAGCGGTGCGATGACCGCGTTGACCTGGGTGATGAAGTCCTTGAGCCCCGGTAGCTGTGCACCGAGTGCCGGCAAGGTCTGTGCCAGCGTGCCGGTTCCGTTCACCAGATTGCCGACAAGCCCGTCAAAACGGTGGAGGTCGTCGAAGAGGGAGAAGCCGGTGAGTGCGGCCTGGCAGTAGTCGTTATCCCGGCAGTTCGGGATCCCGCCGATGAAGTCCTCGGCAGGTTTGGCGGTCCCTCGCAACGAGTCGACCTTCTGCACCACGGCGGCCAGACTGGTGCGTAATTCCGTTGCACCTGAATGTATCTGGGTCGCACCTACTGTTCCGGTGTGCAGCGCCTGCTCCAGGCCCCGCACCGTCAGCGAAAGTTGTCCCACCCGGCCGCTGAGGGCGGTCAGGTCCTCGATGCGCTGCGTAAGCAGTTTGGTCATCTGGGTCAGCCGCCCACCGACATAACCCGCCTGCGCGGGCAGCGTCCCGAGTTCCAACGGGGCGGCCAGCGGCCGGGTGATGCCCTGTACGTTGCTGATGCCGGGAATGTTCAATACGGCATTGCTCATTTTCGCCAGTGCGATCAGATCCGCTGAGTTACGCATGTCGTGGTCCGCTTCGACGATGAAGACGCTGGGCGACATGATGTTTGGCGGTAAATGGCGGTCCGAGGCGGCGAAGCCGACGTTTGCGGGGGAGTCGCTGGGCTGAGCTTCCCGCTCGTTATAACTGGGCCGGAACCCGGGCACTGCCAGAAATGCGATCGCGAGCACGGCCAAGCTGCCCGCCAACACCGGCCCCGGCCAGCGCACCACGTAGGTGGCGATGCGTCGCCACCGGCGCTGTGACTTCTCCTCGCGCGGCTCGAAGAATCCGAATCGGCTACCCGCGGCGAGTGCGGCGGGCGCGAGTGTCAGCGCTGCGGCGAGGGTGACCACCACCGCAACCGTGCACGGCAGCCCCGAGGTGCTGAAGATGGCTAGGCGGGTGAAGACCATGCAGGCTGTCGCACCGGCAACGGTGAGACCAGAGGCGATGATGATGTGCTGCACCCCCGCCAGCGCCGTGTAGTACGCCTCGACCGGGTCTTCGCCCGCCCGCCGTGCCTCTTGGTATCTGCCCAAAAGGAAAATGCCGTAATCGATTCCGGCGCCCAGCACGATCACCGCCAGTAGTGCCGAGGCGAAGATGGACACACCGATGACTTGGTGTTGGCCGAGGAACGCGACGATGGGCCGTCCGACGGCAAGCCCCGCTCCCGCGACAAGTAGCGGCAGCGCGATGGTGATCGGCGAGCGGTACACCACCAACAAGATGAGGCCGACCAGCCCCGCACACGCGATCAGCAGGATCAGGATCGAGTCGTTGATCGACACCAGCTCGTCGTTCACCACCGCGGATGGGCCCGTCAGGTGCGCGGTGATTCCCTTGGGCGGCGGGTACTGGGCGATGAGTTCGCGGATCTTCGCGGTCGACTCCATGGCCAGGGCAGTCCCCATGTTGCCCTTGAGGTTGATCAGGACGTAAGCGGCCTTCCCGTCGGCGCTTTCGTTGGCCGGCGCGAACTGCGGATCGGACCACAGGTCCATGGATGAGTTGACATGCTTCTTGTCCCGGTTGATCCGATCAAGGATCGACGAATAGTACTGATGCGCTTCGGCCCCTAGGGGCGCATCGCCCTCGAGGAGAAGATAGACAAAGTTGTTGGTACCGGCACCGCCGAAGTAATCGCCCATCTTCGAGATCGCCTGCACGGAGGCGGCGTCATCGGGCAGAAACGAACGGGCGTGCTGTTTGATCACCGTCTCCAGCTGGGGGACAGCGAGATTGAGGATGCCGGCCGCGCCGAGCCACAGCACGAGGATAGGTATGGAGAACCGGTAGAGCAGCCGCGCCAAGAGTGGTCGCCCCGGTGTAGGTGTCACATCGGCGGGGCTTGCCCACAGCTTGTCCCACACGTGCACGCGAAACTTGTCCAAGAGATTCACGCGACCGCCACCTGACAGGAGACGGCAGATGCGTTGGCCGCGCTTTGATCACGTGTCAGCCCGTCTATCGTGATGCGACAGGACATCTGCCCCGAACTGGATTGCGCGACGAGTCCCGCAGGGACGACAAGTTGTTTCGCGTGCAGGGTGGTCTGCCAGGGGAGCGTGCCCGACACTTCGCGTACGGCGCCGTCGATGTCCAGATAGGACGCCGTGACCGCGCTGCCTGCGGGCCCGTCCAGCCGGTATTCGACGACCTTGTCCCTTGGCTTGCCGATGACTGGGGGCTTGGCCGAATGGCCGATCGCAGGGTCTGGGATGTCGCTGAGCCGTAGGTGGGCTATGTAGCCCCCGGCGATACAGAGGATCGCAATCGATACCAGATACACCCACGCGCCACGCATTCCAGCTCCTCATTGATCCGGTTGGTGAGCGTTGACGTTAACTGGCCGATCGTTAATTTAACAGTCGGTCAAATCAACATCACACCGATCGGTCTACTGTGATGCGGCGCACATCAATACGTGGCCCTGGGTGACGGGAAACTGGTAGAAGGGACTGGTGACACGGGCAGGTACCAAGGGCATGCCCCGCGCCGAGCGGGAGCAACAGATCTTGGATGCCGCATGTCAGGAGTTCGGCCGCAGCGGGTACGCGGGCATGTCCCTGGCCGCGGTGGCGTCGGCCGTCGGAGTGTCCAAGCCCATGGTGCTGGCGTATTTCGGGTCCAAGGAACAGCTCTACATCGCGTGTGTGCAGCGCGCCGGAACGATCGTGGGCGATCACATCGCGGCGGCGATGGAGGCGGCACCGCCCACGCTCGCGTTGCCGCGGGCCGTGCTGCAGGCCATCTTTCAGGCGTTGGCGCCCCGCCCGTCTGACTGGCTGGTCATCTGGGATCAGACCCTGCCCGAGGGTAGCGATGCACTTGCCGCGGCTCGGGTCGCCAGAAGGCGGCTCGCCGCACTGGCCGGCCAGGGCGTGGCCGCGGTGGGAAGCGCGGCGACCCAGTTGCGTGACCCTCAGGACATCGGTGTGCTGACGCAGGGCTGGATGGGGATGGTCGGCGCCACGATCACCTGGTGGATCCGGCACCCCGAACAGAGCGCGGAGCAGATGGCCGAGCGTGCCAGTCGACTGCTCACGGTCATCGCTAGCGCCGGAATATCGGAGGCGGAGTCTCCCGACGGGACCGCCGCGCCTCGACCCGGCAGGCCCGTACGAGGGTCCGGTTCCGGGCAGCCACTCAACGCGGCGTTCGACCTTTTCGGTCGACGGTGGGCAATCCTGGCGCTGTGGGAACTGCGCTCCGGGACAAAGACCTTCTCGGAGCTGAGGCGGGACATGGGCGACGCGGCGGAGGTGTCGAGCGGCGTGCTCACCTCACGTCTGAACGAGTTGACCGCCGCGCATATCGTGCGGAGCCGGGATGGGGAGTACTCGCTGACGGCGGTGGGCAAGGCGCTGCTTGTCGCGCTGGCCCCGCTGGAATTGTGGGCAAGAGCCTGGTCGAAATCGGTCCGATGACTACAGTGCCAAGCATGCGCGCCGGAATTCTGGTGGCGGCCACCGCCGCCGTGTTGAGCCTCGGAATCGTGGCACCGGGAACGGCACTCGCCGATGTGTATCCGCCGTGGTGGGTCTGCATGGCCAACGGTGGTGAGATGCGCGCGTTCTACCAAGTCGTCAGCGAGCAGGACGCGCTCGATCGCTTTCATGATGCGGTGTCCAGGCTGTCGCAGGCCACCGGAAAACCCGCGCACGTCGACATCTGTCAGCCTGCCTAAGCGGCTTAGTCACGCGTAAGCGGCTTCAGTCGCAGCGGCGTCGAGGCCAATAGTCCCAGCGGGTTCAGATAGTCCGCGGCCGACGCGGGCCCGCGCAGGGCGCCCCAGTGCAGACAGGCGGCCTCGGGGCAGCCCGGATGCCCCGGTAGCAATGTCCCGATGACCGATCCTTCCGACACCCGCTGACCCGGTTTGACCAGCGGTGCGACCGGTTCATAGGTGGTACGCAAGCCGCCCGCGTGCTCGATCGAGATCAGTGGCCGCCCGGCGAGCGATCCGGCGTACACCACGATTCCTGGCCCGGCCGCGATCACGCGCTGATCGGGGGCGCCGGCCATATCTACCCCGCGATGGCCGCGGTTCCAGCGCTCCCGCGGCTCGTCGAAGTACCGAGTTATCGCAGGTCGGGGACGTAACGGCCAGCCGAAACGGTCCTGCGCATCCCCAGGGGCGGCGGGCGCCACCGGCGCGACGGCCACCGCCAGGGTGGAGATCAATACGGGACACCCGAGCGATCTGAGCCACACGACGAACCACACGATGTCATGGTGACCGGACGGTGGCGGTGCGGGAAAGAGCCGTGTGGGCTCTGTGGATAACTGCCGGGGCTCCCGCGCAATCCGGCGACAGTGGCGAAAAGCACTCGTCGCAGCATGTAAACTCATCACCGCAACTCGCCTAGCGGGTTGACTTCGCGCGTCTGCCCACGAGTTCGTGATCAGCATGCCGGGCGGTCCCATCTCATGGGTTTCTATGGAGTGGGTTCCGGCATCGGCAGACGCTAGGGCCCAGGATCACCCGATCCTGGGCGGCAACCGACAACATAAGGAATGGCTCACCATGGCCGTCGTAACAATGAAGCAGCTGCTTGACAGCGGCGCGCACTTCGGGCATCAGACCCGTCGTTGGAACCCCAAGATGAAGCGGTTCATCTTCACCGACCGCAACGGCATCTACATCATCGACTTGCAGCAGACGCTGACCTACATCGACAAGGCGTACGAGTTCGTCAAAGAGACCGTCGCCCACGGTGGTTCGGTCATGTTCGTCGGCACCAAGAAGCAGGCCCAGGAGCCGATCGCTGAAGAGGCGACGCGCGTCGGCATGCCCTACGTGAACCAGCGTTGGTTGGGCGGCATGCTCACCAACTTCTCCACCGTCCACAAGCGTCTGCAGCGCCTCAAGGAGCTGGAGTCCATGGAGCAGACCGGTGGCTTCGAGGGACGTACCAAGAAGGAAATCCTCATGCTCACGCGTGAGAAGAACAAGCTCGAGCGCAGCCTCGGTGGTATCCGGGATATGCAGAAGGTGCCTTCGGCGATCTTCGTGGTGGATACCAACAAGGAGCACCTCGCTGTTGCCGAGGCCCGCAAGCTGAACATCCCGATCATTGCGATCCTGGACACCAACTGCGATCCCGATGTCGTCGACTACCCGATCCCGGGCAACGACGATGCGATCCGCAGCGCTGCGCTGCTCACCAAGGTTGTTGCCTCCGCGATCGCCGAGGGCCTTCAGGCTCGCTCCGGTCTGGCCGGTGGCGACGAGAAGCCAGAGGCCGCCGAGCCGCTCGCCGAGTGGGAGCAGGAATTGCTTGCCTCCGCCGTGGCGGAGGCTCCGGCCGCCGAAGCTGCAGAGGCTCCGGCCGCTGAGGCTCCTGCCGCAGAGGCTGCTGCTACCGAAACCACCGAAACCGCAACCGAGGAAGGCTAAATGGCGAATTTCACTGCCGCCGATGTGAAGCGGCTCCGGGAACTGACCGGTGCCGGAATGCTCGACTGCAAGAACGCCCTGGCGGAGTCCGATGGTGATTTCGACAAGGCCGTCGAGGTGCTGCGCATCAAGGGTGCCAAGGACGTTGGCAAGCGCGCCGAGCGTGCGACTGCCGAGGGCCTCGTTGCCGCGCGTGACGGTGTGCTCGTCGAGCTGAACGCAGAGACCGACTTCGTTGCCAAGAACGCCGAGTTCCAGGGGCTCGCCGACATCATCGTCGGTGCGGCTGCGGCCGGCAAGATCGGCGATCTGGACGCCCTCAAGGCCGCGAAGGTCGAGGACGGCCGGACGGTCGAGCAGGCCATCGCCGACCTTTCCGCGAAGATCGGTGAGAAGTTGGAGCTGCGCCGGGTGGCGTACTTCGACGGCACCGTCGAGACCTACCTGCATAAGCGTGCTGCGGACTTACCGCCCGCGGTCGGCGTGCTGGTCGAGTACACGGGATCTGGCGCCGAGGCTGCGCACTCGGTCGCATTGCAGATCGCTGCGCTCAAGGCCAAGTACCTGACGCGTGAGGACGTTCCGGCCGATGTGGTCGAGAACGAGCGTCGCATCGCCGAGGAGACCGCGAAGTCGGAAGGCAAGCCCGAGCAGGCGCTGCCCAAGATCGTCGAGGGTCGGGTCAACGGTTACTACAAGGATGTCGTGCTGCTGGATCAGGCATCGGTGTCCGATAGCAAGAAGACCGTCAAGGCACTTCTCGACGAGGCCGGTGTCACCGTGACCCGCTTCGCGCGGTTCGAGGTTGGACAGGCTTGATCTTTGGGCTACCCGCCCAAACCAATTCGGCCCCGCCAGGATTCGTTCCTGTGCGGGGCCGAGTTGTCATCGGGGCTCGATGGCGTCCGAGTCCAGGCTCTGCTCGCATTGGTCGCAGGCAAGTTCGGGGGTAAACGGACGCCCGCACTCGCGATGAGTGAAGATCATCGCCGGACCGTCTGCCGATGGGAAGTGCCTCTGCCCCCAGTCGACGGCCGTCATCACGACCGGGAAAAATGCGAGGCCCTTTGGGGTCAGGTGATACTCGGACCAATCGGAACGCTTGGGGTGAGAGGCACGCTGCAGTACCCCCATAGTGCAAAAGCCACGCAACCGGTCGGCGATCACGGCCGGTGGGGCGCTGAGCCGGGTATGGAAATCGCCGAACTGCCGTGAACCGAGGAATGCGGCGGCCACCATCGCCGACGCCCAGCGGTTGCCGAGAATGGACATGGTTTCGGGGAACAGCCCCGCTTGCCCGCGCAACTCGGCGCCGCTGCGCCGCCGAGTTGCGCCCTCGGGTACGGACCGGCGCCACCCGCCGCTCGGGCCCCATTCGGTGACGATGTGGTCGTGGGTCACGGGCCGGTGGCAATGCGCACAGCGAAGCGCGGGTGAAAAGTCCTGCCCGCAGGTCAGGTGATGCATCAATGGCATCTTCTCGGGGTGCTCCGGCACCCAGGTTCGCTCCCAATGCCAGATAGATACCAACACAGGCCACAGCGCCTGGCACTGTCGGGTGGGCTGGTAGCCCGCGCGTAGTGGCCGTTCCTGATACACCTCACGTCGGAGCAGGCCGTCGTCGACGAGCTTCTGGAGCCGCTGGGTGAGTACAGCATTGGATATCGGCAATCGCTCCGCGAAATCGCTGAATCGCCGTGCACCCAAAAGTGATTCGCGCACGAGTAGCAGGGTCCATTCGTCGCCAAGCAGACCAACCATGCGTCCGATGGCGTTGGTGCTGACGGGCTTGAGTGTTGAGGTCAACGCGGGCCTCGGGCCTGACGCAGCTCGGCTCCCGGTACCCATGTGGAATGGGTACCGCTGCAGATTCTTTCGGGAAGCTGCAGTTTGCACACCGGGCCTTCGCTCATCCGGGAGGCCTCGAACACCAGGCAGTAGGAGGAATCGGTATTCATATCGGTGGTGAGTGTCACCAGGTAGCCGTCCTCTTCGGATGTGCTGCCGGGTCGCGGAGCCATGGCCGTCTCGCTGCCGAAGACGCCATCGCCGAACGAGATGCGTTCCTCCGAACCAGTGTGTAGGTCGTGGCGCACCAACCCATCGAACAGGAACCAGCCCGGCTTGCCGGTCGCTGCGTAGGTATACCGGTAGGGCCGGGTTTCAAAATTGCGATTCATCATGCCGAATTCGGTGTAGTTGTCGCTGAGCCGCTCCTCGGTGGTGGTGCCCGTGACCAGGTTGAATCGCCAGCGGTGCAGTGTGGATTTGAACCCGTCCAGGGCCAAGTAGCGAAATGCAGCCTCCTGTAATGAGTTTGCGCCCTCGGTCGAAGGGGTCGGGTCGTTCTGGAAGAATCCGTCGAGCACGATTTCGTCGCCGTCTTCGTAGGCGTTGACGAAGTGCAGCGTGTAGGTTGGTGCGGCCTCGAACCAGCGGATTTGTGAGGAGTCGCCACGGCGTGGGACCACCGCGAATCGGGAGGGGAGATCCGGATGGAACACCGGCGCGTGTACACCGTGCTTCATGAGTGACGGTTCCCAAAACAGCGGAAAGTCGTTGAGTATCACATAGTTTTCCGTGTAGGCCATGTCGTGAGGGAGGCGCGGTCCGGGTAGCGGGACATCGATGTGGTGCACCAAGTTGGCGTCCTTGTCCACGACTCCGTATCGCAGGTGCGGCTCCTCCTTGCTGTAGCTGAAGAACAGCATCTCGCCGGTGATCGGATCTGTTTTCGGATGCGCCGACACCCCCCACTCGGTGGGGAACTTGCCATGCCAGGTCTCCTTGCCGACGGTCTCGGCCGTGTACGGGTCGACTTGGTACAGGTCGCCGCACATGTAGAAGCTGGTCAACGCGAGGCCACGGTGTACCACCACATCGGTGCTGGAGGCGTCTTTCATGCGGCGGCGGGCGCCCCAGCCGTCGTCTCGTTTTGCGGCGGTGGGCATTTCGATGAACCCGGCCCACAGTGGGCCGCCAGCCGCGTTCTCGGCGGCGAAGCCGTCGGTGCGCACAAACCGGTTGCGGTAGGACGCCTTGCCGCCTGCGAACTCGACGATGTGCAGCATGCCGTCCCCGTCGAACGGGTGATAGTTGGTTGCCGCGGGGTGTAGCGGGTTCTCGGTGTTGCGCAGGTACAGGCCGTCGAGGTCAGCGGGTACTTCGCCCTCGACGACGGTGAGATCGTATGCGTCCCACTCGCGCAGCTGCGGCCGCCACGGCCCGGTGCGGTAGGGGTGGTCGTCGTCGGCCGGAAGGGTCGAGGTCCAGGTGTTGATCAGTTCGGTGGCCATAGCTTCTCCCGCGATTCGGCGTGTGCGGCCAAACTATGCTTGACAGAGTTACTCTGTCAATTGAATCATAAGCGAATGTCTCAGGGTATCTGGATCCTCGGCGCCTATCAGAGCGACTTCGGGCGTAATTTCACGCGGGAGGGGCTCGATTTCGCCGACCTCACTCGCGAGGTAGTCGATGGCACATTAGCTTCGGCAGGTCTGGCCGGCAGTGATGTCGGTGTGGTGCATGTAGGCAACGCGTTCGGTGAAATGTTCTCGGCTCAAGGCCATCTGGGCGCGATGCCGGCGACGGTTCATGAGGAGTTGTGGGGTGTTCCGGCGGCCCGGCATGAAGCGGCCTGCGCATCCGGCAGCGTCGCGGCCCTCGCTGCGATCGCAGACCTGCGGGCCGGATTTTATGACTCGGCGCTGGTCTTGGGGCTCGAGCTAGAGAAGACGGTGCCCGGCGAGGTCGGTGCTGCGCACCTGGCCTCCGCCGCCTGGACCGGGCACGAGGACGACGGCATCACGTACATGTGGCCGCACGTGTTCTCGCGAGTCGCCGCGGAATACGACCGACGCTACGGAATCGATGAAACCCATCTGCGGGCCATTGCCGCCACCAACTTCGGGAACGCCCGGAGAAATCCGAACGCGCAAACTCGAGCCTGGACGTTGCCGGATCTGGACAGCATCGACGACGTATCCAATCCGGTGATCGAGGGCCGCATCCGCCGTCTTGACTGCAGTCAGTTGACCGACGGTGGCGCCGGCCTGGTCCTCGTCACCGATGAGTACCTGCGCGAGCACCCCGGGGCTCGCCCGCTTGGGCGCATCGAGGGCTGGGGTCACCGGACGGTGGGGCTGGGACTGCAGCAGAAGCTCGATCGTGATGCGCAATCGCCCTACGTGTTCCCACACGTTCGAATGGCCGTCGCCGATGCGTTTGAACGGGCCGGGGTGACACTCGGGGCCGTGAGCGGATTCGAGGTGCATGACTGCTTCACGCCGAGTGAGTATCTCGCTATCGATCACATAGGGCTGACCGAACCAGGAGAGTCGTGGAAGGCAATCGAGAACGGGGACATCGAGATCGGCGGCCGGCTGCCTATCAACCCGAGCGGTGGACTGATCGGGTCCGGACATCCGGTGGGCGCGACCGGGGTGCGGATGCTGGTCGATGCCGCTAAGCAGGTCAGTGGAACCGCCGGTGACTATCAGGTCGAGGGTGCGGACTGTTTCGGCACCCTGAATATCGGTGGTAGCACGGCAACCACGGTCAGTTTTGTGGTCCGCGCACCATCCAGGTAGCAGGGTGTTCACCCGCGCTCGGACTGATCACCTCCGGCCTCTTGAAGGTCGTGGTGCTGGGAGAGGGTGCGCTAGCCTTCGGCCATGCCAGCTGTCGGGCGATACGCCAAAGGGGAGGCCAAGCGCCGGGAAATCCTTGCTGCCGCGTTGACGGTGTTGGAGCGCGACGGGGAGGCGGGCGCTTCGATGCGCGTCATCGCCAAGGAGGCCAACATCAGTCTGGCCGGACTGATGCATTACTTCCCGGCGCGGGACGTGATTCTCACCGAGATCCAGCGCGGTGCTGATGCCACATTCGAAGAGCGGTACCGGGATTCGAGCGCGGAGATCGATCCGGGCGAGGTGCTGGCGCAGGCCATGCTGGACAAGGCGAGTAAGCCTGGCTCGGGGACGGTGTATCTGTCGTTGGCGGCCGCCGCGGCCGTCGATCCGGGGCATCCTGCCGGGGCGTACCTGCGCGACCGGTACGAGAGGATGCGTGCACGCATCGCCGACTACGTGCGGGGACGCCAGGCCGACGGCACGGTGCCCGCACATGTCGATGCCGATTTTGCCGCCACCGCGTTGATAGCCGCCGCCGACGGCATTCAGATCCAATGGATGTCGGACCCGTCCATCGATATGGGCGATCACATGCGCCGGGTGTGGGAGCAGCTGCTTCACTAAAACCATACAGTGTATGGTTTTAGAATGAAGTGGATGAGTGCCGTCATGGCATCGGCAGTCGTGTTCGCGGTGGGGTTGACCGCCTGCAGCCCCCGGCAGGAGGAGGCAGGGAACGACTCGGCGTGGGACCGTGGCTTCTATTGGGGCACTGCAACCGCGGGTTACCAGGTCGAGGGGAACGCTCCGGATAGCAATTGGCGCCGCTACGTCGACCGCACTGCGGGCATGCCCGCGGTAGCCGACAAATCCAACCCTCTCGGGGATGGGCCCGTCGACCCGTACCGGCAGGCAGACGACTTTCGGCACCGGTACGCCGAGGACATCGCCAATGCACATGCCATGGGCGTCAATACATTTCGATTCGGACTGGAATGGTCGCGGGTCATGCCTGAACCGGGCAAGTGGGACGAGAAGGAACTCGCGTACTACGACTCCATCGTCTCCACGCTGCGCGAGAACGGCATGACGCCGATGATCACGCTCATGCACTGGGTGTATCCGGGCTGGGTCGCCGATAGCGGCGGGTTTATGAACAACGTCGCGGCATTCGAGGAGTTCGCCAAGGCGATCACCAAACGCTATGCCGGGCAAGGGGTGCTGTGGGTCAGCGTCAACGAACCGTTGGCCTTCGGAGCGATGGAGGTGCGCACCGGCGCGATCAAGCCCGACCAGTTCGATGTGTTTCTGGACCGGGTCGCTCAGGCCCACCGTGCGGTGTACCGGGCCGCACACGAGGCAGACCCCAAGGCCAAAGTGACGACCAACGAGGCCTACATCCCGCCGGATGTGTTGGCGCAGTTCGCAGGTTTCGGGGTGAAGGGTATCGAGGGATCGTTCTTCGACCGGGTCACCGGCAGCCTGGATTACCTGGGATTCGACTATTACACCGGTACCGCGGCGGATAACCCCGCCTCGGGGCAAAGCATGTCCGCGCGCTGGAACATCAAACTGCAGCCTGAAGACATCTACTACGTATCGCGGCACTACGCGCAGCGATATCCCGGGCTGCCGATCTACATCGTCGAGAACGGGATGGTCACCGACAACGGAAAACCGCGGTCAGATGGCGTGACCCGGTCGCAGTACCTCAATGACACCGTCTTCTGGCTCCAGCGGGCCAAGGCCGACGGCATTCCGATCATCGGGTACAACTACTGGTCATTGGTCGACAATTACGAATGGGGAAGCTACCGGCCACGTTTCGGCCTGTACACCGTCGACGCGCTGGGTGATCCGGCGCTGAAGCGAGTGCCCACCGATGCCGTCCGGGCCTATACACAGATCACTCGGGACGCGGGCACCGCACCCGGCTATCGCCCGGTGATCCCGGCGGCGAAATGTTCCACGACAGTGGGGCAGGACAGCTGTGCGCCACTCGATCCGAAGGGGCCGACGGCAACGCTGCGCTAACCGTCGAGCAGGAAGTAGCGGTCCGGGTCGTCCAAGACCACCTCGGGGTTACCGTCGACGGTGATGTCGGCACGTTCCGCGGTGGGATCCTGGCGGAAGTGCTCGTCCTCGGCGTCAATCCACAGTCGCCAGAATTCGCGGAGCTCCGCGCCATCGCGGGCCTCCGCACGGCGTCGACGGGTCACCTGATCGGTCTGCACCCAGATCAGCGAACTCAACCGGTCGGCGGCGGCGGAGCGGCCGGACCCGACGCCCTCGAGAATCAGCACCGATGGCGGTGGGCACTGCTCCTGCGGGCCGAACTCGCGGGCCTCCCAGTCGTAACGTCGATACCGGGCAGCCCTGCCGTGCGCCCAGGGCGTCAGCACCTGCTCCTCGAACCGGGGCCACCATCCGAAGAACGTGTCCCAGGACGCAAAATCATCGGTGTGCAGGACCACCGTCGACGGGGTTGTCGCGGACAGTGCGTTGTGCAATCGCGCAGCAAAGGTGCTCTTGCCGGCGGCGCCCCTGCCGTCGATGGCGACGACGCGCACGTCCCCGCAACGCGGATGGCTCTCGTTGATGAGCCCGGCCAGCCACGAGAAGCTCCGCAGTCGGGCCGGTGTCGCCATGGCGCGAGCTTACTGGTGCTCGGCTAGCCTGTTGCGGTGGAGTGGACTGAGCTAATCGGCAGCCTGGCCGGTGTGCTGTTCGTCATCCTTGCTGTCCGCCAAAATATTTGGACCTTCCCGGTAGCCATCGTCAGCTCGCTGTTCTACATCGTGGTTTTTGCCGGGCAGACCCTCTACGCCGATGCCGCCCTGCAGATCATGTTTATTGCGCTAGCCGTACAGGGTTGGTATCTGTGGCGGCGGCGAAGCCAGGGGCGGTACGAGGTAGCGGTGCGGCGGACGCCGCCGTGGGCCTGGCTGCCCTTGGCAGCGTGTGTGGTGGCCCTGGTGGCAGGGCTCTATGTATTCCTGATCACCTTCACCGATTCCAATGCCCCTCAGCTTGATTCGGCAATCACTGGGCTCAGCCTCGTATCCCAATTCATGATGAACCGAAAATGGATAGAGAATTGGGCCCTGTGGATCGTCACCGACGCATTTTCCGTGGGTGTCTACCTGTTCAAGGGGCTCCATCTCACGGCGGGCTTTTACGCGTTCCTGACCGTCATGGCGGCGGTCGGCCTGTGGAGTTGGAGAAAAGAGCTGCGGGCGGTGGCGGTCGCCGAATCGATATGAATACCCCGCCCCTTTCAGGATATATCGGACCGGGGGGCTTGCGGCAAGACCCCGGTCATACCGCACAATCGCAGGCTGAACATCGCAGACTGAATGTCAGATGCCATGAACTAGAACGAAAACGGGGAACATCCGGTTGACGACATACGAAGAAGAACTGGAATCCGAGCGGGAGTACATCGCCGGACTCTACGAGCTGCTGGACGCCGAACGTGCACGCGTCAAGGGGCGATACCGCAGCGCCCTGCGCGAGCCGGTCGATCAGCAGAACGGCGCGGCGATGGTCGAACGCGATGATGAGGTGCGGGCATTGGCCCGGCAGGCACAACGCTTGGACGTCGCCGATGACGGGCTGTGCTTCGGTCGGCTGGACGCCCTCACGGGGGAGCACTCCTACATCGGGCGCATTGGCCTTCTCGACAAGACGAACGACTATGAACCACTGCTGATCGATTGGCGGGCTCCGGCGGCGGAGGCTTTCTACACCGCTACGGGCGCCAATCCGGAAAACACCCGGCGGCGACGCCAATTCCGGACTCGGGGACGTCATGTCGATGCCTTCGCCGACGAGCTCCTTGGCCGGCCGGACAGCGAAGACCACGACGGTGAACGCGGGAGCATGAGTGATGCGGCGCTGCTCGCGGCCGTCAACGCACCGCGCGGCAACGGGATGCGCGACATCGTGGCGACCATCCAGGCCGAACAAGACCGGATCATCCGACTCGATCATCCCGGCGTGCTGGTCATCGAGGGTGGTCCCGGTACGGGCAAGACCGTTGTGGCACTGCACCGCGTCGCCTACCTGCTCTACACCCAGCGCCAGCGGATGGAACGCCACGGCGTACTGGTTGTAGGCCCGAATGCTGCCTTCCTGACCCATATTTCGCGGGTGTTGCCGTCGCTGGGAGAGACCAACGTGGTGTTCACGACGGCGGGAGATCTGTTGCCGGGGCTGAAGGTCACGGCAGAGGATGGGACGGATGCGGCGCGGCTCAAGGGCTCGTTGCAGATTCTCGACGTGCTCGCGGCGGCGGTCGCCGATCGGCAGCGGACCCCCGCGGAGCCACTGCGGATCCAGCTCACCGATGTCGCGGTGCGCATCGATGCCGATATCGCGCAGTGGGCCATCGACGAGGCGCGTGCGAGCAGGCTCCCGCACAACGAGGCGCGGGCCGTCTTCACCGACGTCCTGACGTGGGCGCTCACCGAGCGGGCGATCCCGCGCATCGGCAAGGGGTGGCTCACGCGTGAGGACCGCAAGGCCTGGGAGCATCTGCGCGCGGAGCTGCTGGACGAATTAGGGGATCACGAGGGTTTCGCCGCCGCGCTCGACGAGTTGTGGCCGACACTGACGCCGGAGACGCTGTTATCGGAGCTGTACACCTCACCAGAGCGGCTGCGTGCTGCCGGTGCGGATCCGGCGCTGGCACGCGCCGTCGGTGACGCGTGGACGGTCTCAGACGTCCCCCTGCTCGACGAGCTGATCGATCTGGTGGGCCGCGACAAGGCGGCGGAAGACGCCGCCGAGCGTGAACGCAGGGCCGAGGCCGAGTATGCCTCCGGTGTGCTCGACATGATGACCGGTCGCGAAGACATGATGGACGATGAAGACCACCTCTTCGCTACTGATCTGCTCGGAGCCGAGGACCTGGCGGAACGCTTCACCGAGCGCGACACCCGCGACCTCGTCGAACGTGCGTCGGCCGACCGGGACTGGACATACGGGCACATCGTGATCGATGAGGCGCAGGAACTGTCCGAAATGGACTGGCGAGTGTTGATGCGCCGCTGCCCGAGCCGTTCTTTCACCGTGGTCGGGGATCTGGCTCAGCGTCGATCGGTGGCCGGTGCCACCTCCTGGGACGCAATCCTGGAGCCGTACGTACCCGGACGTTGGCTGTACCGGCCTTTGTCGGTGAACTATCGCACTCCCGCCGAGATCATGGCTGTCGCCTCGGCGCTGCTGGCCGAGTTCGCGCCGGGTACCCAGCCGCCCGAATCCGTTCGTTCATGTGGCGTTCTGCCCTGGTCCAGGCATCTCGCCGAGGATCAATTGCCAAAAGCCATCGAGGAATTCACGCATGACGAGGAGTCTCGGGAGGGTACGAGCGTAGTGATCGGGCCGCCGGGCGTGCCGGGCACGGTGCCCGCTTCGGAGACCAAGGGCCTGGAGTTCGACGCCGTGCTGGTGGTGGCACCGGAACGGATCCTGGCCGACGGCCCACGAGGTGCGGCCGAGCTCTACGTGGCACTCACTCGTGCCACCCAACGTCTCGGGGTGCTGCACGTGGCGCCCTTGCCGCAGGCGCTCGTCGGCCTCACCGAAACCACAGCCGACCCGGGCTCGGTTCGCCGGGTCGTGCCAACGAGCGTCGCCCAATAGGGCAGGATAGACACCGCCGTCGCGGCCTTGCGATGAGCCGCTTGCGTGAAGAGCGGAAGCAGTGGGCCCGATGGCTGTGCTTTGTGCACAGGCTTTGTGGAACCCGTACCGAGGAGGCGTGATGACTCGCGATGTGAGCCGCACCGGATATAAGCGGGTGCTGCTCAAGCTCGGCGGCGAAATGTTCGGCGGGGGAGCCGTCGGTCTTGACCCCGATGTGGTCCACCGGGTGGCCAGCCAGATTGCTGAGGTGGTCCGCAGCGGTGCCGAGGTCGCGGTCGTGATTGGCGGCGGCAACTTCTTCCGCGGCGCGCAGCTGCAGCAGCGCGGCATGGAGCGGACGCGCTCGGACTACATGGGCATGCTCGGCACAGTCATGAACAGCCTTGCACTCCAAGACTTTCTGGAAAAAGAAGGCATTGTCACGCGCGTGCAGACCGCCATCACCATGGGGCAGGTCGCCGAGCCGTACATTCCGCTGCGGGCCAGAAGGCATCTTGAGAAGGGGCGCGTCGTCATCTTCGGCGCCGGTATGGGACTGCCGTACTTCTCCACCGACACCACCGCTGCCCAGCGGGCATTGGAGATCGGCGCCGAGGTGGTGCTGATGGCCAAGGCGGTCGACGGCATCTTCACCGACGATCCGCGCGCCAATCCCGACGCCGAGTTCCTGCCCGAGATCACGCATCGCGAGGTCATCGATCGTGGCCTGCAGGTCGCCGATGCCACCGCGTTCAGCCTGTGTATGGACAACCGGATGCCGATCCTGGTGTTCAACCTGCTTACCGAAGGCAATATCGCCAGGGCGGTCGCAGGTGAGAAGATCGGAACGCTGGTGACACCATGATGAGCCGCTTGCGCGAAGATCGTCAGATACAGATGAGCCGCTTGCGCGAAGATCATCAAACCCGATGGGAGATCAATCGTGATTGACGAGGTTCTTCTCGATGCCGAGGAGAAAATGGAAAAGGCCGTGGCGGTCGCCCGCGATGACTTCGCGACGATTCGCACCGGGCGTGCCAATCCGAGCATGTTCCAGCGGGTAGTCATCGACTACTACGGCACGATCACGCCCATCACGCAGCTCGCCGGCATCAATGTGCCCGAGGCCCGTCTGGTGGTCATCAAGCCCTATGAGGCCAATCAGCTCAAGGCCATCGAGGATGCGATCCGCAATTCGGACCTGGGTCTGAACCCGAGCAATGACGGCAGCATCATTCGCGTCGCCGTCCCGCAGCTCACCGAGGAACGTCGCCGAGAGCTCGTCAAGCAGGCCAAGGGCAAGGGCGAAGACGCCAAGGTGACGCTGCGCAACATCCGTCGTAAGGCCAATGACGAGCTCAACCGGATCAAGAAGGACGGCGAGGCCGGCGAGGACGAAGTAGGCCGAGCGGAAAAGGATCTGGACAAGACCACGTCCCAATACGTGACCCAGATCGACGAGTTGGTGAAGCACAAAGAAGGCGAGTTACTGGAGGTCTAGGGGCCCCGGTAATGACGACCATGGGAGACACCGACGCTTCTCCGGCCCCCGACGCGCCCCCTTCGGGGGCGAAGTCCCGAGCCGGACGTAACCTGCCGGCCGCCATCGGCGTTGGCGTTGTCCTCGCCGCCATGATCATTTTCTCGCTGCTGTACCAGAAGGAGATCTGGGTCGGCATCATCTCGGTCTTCCTCGGGATCGCGATGTGGGAGGTGACCAAGCGGCTGCGACAGGCCGATATCTCGGTGCCGTTCATCCCGCTGTTCTTCGGCGGGCAGGCGATGATCTGGCTGACGTGGCCGTGGGGAACGGCCGGTGCGCTTGGCGCGTTTGGTGCGACCGTCGTGGTCTGCATGATCTGGCGTCTGGTTGGGCACGGCTTGAACCAGCAGCCCGTGAACTATCTGCGCGATGTCGCGATCACGGTATTCGTCGCCGCATGGGTCCCGCTGTTCGCGTCATTCGGCGCGCTGCTGGTCTATCCGGAAAACGGTGCGGAGCAGGTGTTCTGCCTGATGCTCGGTGTTACTTTCTCCGATATCGGCGGCTACGCGGCGGGCGTCTTGTTCGGCAAGCATCCGATGGCGCCCGCGATCAGTCCCAAGAAATCCTGGGAGGGCTTGGCGGGCTCCCTGCTGGTAGGGACGATCGCGTCCACCCTTGCGGTGACGTTCCTGCTGGGGCATCACCCATTCGTCGGTGTTGCCCTGGGCATCATGCTCGTGATTACCGGAACGCTCGGCGACTTGGTCGAGTCCCAGGTCAAGCGCGACTTGGGTATCAAGGACATGGGCACGTTGCTGCCGGGACACGGCGGCATCATGGATCGGCTCGATTCGCTGCTGCCCTCGGCCGTCGCCACCTGGATTGTGTTGACTCTCTTTATCTAGGCTGCGCGGGTACGTCGGTACAGCTCCGTTTGATAGACCCCGCTCACCGACGCGGCGATAAGGACGGCGACCGCCACCCAGAGCCCTCCGCACAGTCCGAGTGCACCGGAGAGCGCTCCGTCATGCACCGCGGCTGCCGCGAAAAGTAGACCGACGCCCGGCAGCACCAGCACGAGGGTGAAGACGCGAAGGCATATCTGGGCAATGACGTTCTTGGAGAGCAGGCGTCGGAGCATGTTCTTGGCGTCCTTGATCGCGCCCAGGGTGCCGATGTCTTGTAGGACCATTGCGGGAAGCACCTGAAACGACACCGCACGCCACATGAGGTCGAGAAACCGTCCGATGAAGATCACGTGGAGGATGTTTCCGACGTACAGGAGATTCTCGTCGATGACTCCGATGCCCCAGGTGACGGCCGTGTCGACGAGAGCCCAGGGCAGCAGCCGCTTGCGGTAGCGGGCGGCCGTCGAGAAGCCGTTGGCGAAGCTCGGCGCCCTGCCTTCCAGCGCGTCATTTGCCTGTGCGATGAGAGCCGTGAGCCAGAACATCATGAGGTACACGAGGACGGCGTAGTCGACGGCCAAGGCGGCACGGACGAACTGCGGCGCGGTCTTGTCGATGTTCGGTGGTAGCAGAAGTCCCAGAGCTATCAGGATCACGACGAACAGGAGGGCCGTAAGGGCGGCCGCGACGGGGAACAGTACGAGGGCTTTGTGGCGGCGCAGGAGACGTGTCGATGTTCTGAATACGTCCCACGATGTCGACAGAGCGTTGGATGAAGCCACCAAGTCCCCTGATAATTCGTTACCTGTGTTACACAAGTTATCAGTGTGACGCGTGAGATGTAAGGAAGCGTGACACGCGCCACGGGACGCTGGGAACGATTCCGGTGCTGCTTAAGGACGATTAGCGAGTCTTGAGCGCCTGTCGCAGGTCCACTCCGGCGAATGGTCCCGGCACGTGGCCGTCAACCGTGAACCGGTACAGGGCGGTCTGGAAAATCCCGGTGAGCGCAGCCCCGATGATGGACGCCGCCAGGATCCACAACACACCGAGCGCCGCGAACACGCCCGTCACAGCGCTCACATTCGCGGCGATCCCCAGGTAGACCAACCCGATTCCGGGCAGCGTCAACATTGCGGTGAAGAAGCTCAGTCCCACAATGCCGACGACGTTCTGGCCCCAGGCGTTCTTGAGTGTTTCCTTGGTCTTCTTGATCGCGTCGATGGCACCGAGATTCTGCAGCACGATCGTGGGCAGCACCTGGAAAGAGACCACGCGCCACGCGACATCGAGCAATCGCCCGACGAACGGCACCCGCTCCTCGACGGCGCTGATGATCCAGGAGACCACGCCGGTGATGAGAACCCAGGGCAGGAGGCGGCCACCGTGCTGGGCCGCCGTTGAGATGCCCGCTGCGACGCTCGGATCTCCACCCTCCAATGCGATGTTCGCCTGCGAAATGAGGGCCGCCTGCCAGAAGGTCGTGACGTACATCAGCACGAAGTACCCGAGGGCGAAGACAGGGTAGAAGAGCGGCGGTACCGAATCTCCGGTCGTCGCGGGCAGTAGCAGGACTCCGAGGGCCACCATCCCGATCAGCACGAGCAATGCGGTAAGCCCGGACAAGATCGGGAAAACGACGAGTTCTTTGCGCGAGCTGAGCACCTTCGCGGATGTCTTGAAGATTTGCCACGACGTCGACAGCGTGCTGGCGAAGGCCATCAGATTCCCCCTGGTCATTGACGGATAGTGAGGCCCAAGATACCAGTGTGCTAGCTGCTCACCCTGGTGGCTGGTTTGATGGAAAACATGTCTCGCCGCGATGTTCAGATCCCCACGCCCGACGGGCAATGCCCCGCAACTCTGCACGTACCGGACAAGCCCGGACCCGCTGTCATCGTCTATCCCGACGCCGGCGGTGCTCGCGAGGTCATGCGGGAGATGGGGGACCGACTTGCGGCGTTGGGATACGTGGCACTGGTGCCCGATGTCTACTACCGCGAAGGTGATTGGAAGCCATTCGATCTGGCGACCGCATTTGGAGACCCGGAAGAGCGTGGCCGTCTCTTCGCGACGATGGGGACTCTCACCCCTGCGCGGATCGATGCCGATGCGGGTGCCTTTCTGGAGTTCCTCGCTCAGCAGCCCGAGGTGGCAGGCGGCGCGGTGGGCCTTACCGGCTATTGCATGGGAGGGCGAATCTCGTTGCGGGTAGCGGCGATCCACGCGCCCCGGGTGGCCGCGGTTGCCTCATTTCACGGCGGCAATCTTGCCAACGCCGACGACCCGAACAGCCCCCACCACATCGCCGACCGAATCACCGGCGTGGTGCTGGTCGCCGCCGCACAGGAGGACGCATCCTTTCCGCCCGGGCAGGAGCAGCTGCTGGCGCAGGTGCTGACCGATGCCGGGGTGCGACACACCATCGAGACGTATCCCGCCAAGCACGGATTCGCAGTCACCGACAACGCCACCTACGACAAGGCGGTGGCCGAGCGCCATTGGCGAGCCCTCGAAGAGCTCTACGGTGCACAGCTGGGCATCTAATGCTCTTCGAGCCGAGGCTGCGGGCCGGGATCCACGATGGCACCATCTTGGTGGCGTACCGGCGCTGGAAACGCCCGCAGGTGAAGGTGGGCGGCCGCTACCGTGTCGGCTCGGACCGCATTCGTTCCATGACCGCCTTCGACTTCATCGAGGTCGATGCCGTCGACCAGATCACCGCACGCGACATTGACGATGCCGACGCGCTGTTGGCCGGATATCCCTCGGCCGAGTTGGCCCGAAGCGACGTCGGTGCGAGCGGAGCCGACCCGTTGTATCGCTTGGCATTTCGCAAGGTTGCCATGGCCGATCCACGTGCGGAGCTGGCCTCGTCGGCGGCTCTCTCGGCCGACGACGTTGCCGACATCGACGCGCGACTGGATCGGATGGACCGCAGCGCCAGACCAGGGCCCTGGACCCGTGAGGTGCTGCGAGAGATCTCCCGGCGTCCGGAGGTGCGGGCCAAAGACCTCGAATCCTGCTCGCGTTGGCCCGATTTGGCGTCTTTCAAGGTGCACGTGCGCAAGCTCAAGAACTTGGGTCTGACCCTGAGTCTGCCCGTGGGCTATCGGCTCTCGCCGCGCGGTGAGGAGTATCTAGCCCGCGTGCCGGATTAGCAGCTGAATTCCCGACCACTGCCGTCGCTCGGGGTGACCTCTTTCAGGCAGCCGAATGGTTCAATCCCGGCGTCGCTGATCCGAATGGCGGACCGTGTCTTGGTGTTCTCGCAGAACAATCCGGAAGTCTCACTGCGGCAACCAAAGTCTCCGAACGTGAGGCGGCCGCCGTAATCGAGCGGGTTTCCGTCACCGCTTTGGAAGGGTCCCGGATCCCCGTGCAGTCCACCCACCGTGACCTGCTGGCCATTGAAATCGGTCCATCCGCCGACCCAGTTGCCCTCGGTGCCGCTGGGCGGCTTTGGCGGATTTGTGAGGTTGACCAGGCAAGATAGTGTGTCCGGATCGATATTGCTCGTCATGCATCGTGTCTTGCCCGATGGAGTCTTGAACGCGACGTTGCCACCGAGATCGGTCTTCTGCCCGTCCTGGCTGGTGGCCGAGTGGAAGTTGGTGGCGTCCACCGGGGCTCCCTTGGAAATCCACTGCGCCACAGCGTCATATGGCGCACCTGCGGTGGGTTCCGGTAACTCGATGGGAGTCGTGGTGGTGGTCGAGGTGGGAGCCTTGCTTGTGGCGCTGCTGGATGGCGGAGCACTCGATGAGGGAGTGGTCGGCGAGACCGACGCTCCCTTCGAGCATCCGGCGACCAGGAGCACTGCTCCCAGCATGGTCAGACCACCGAGCAACAGGGCACGCATGCAGCCAGGCTAGCTGGCCGCCACCGGCTGATGGGTAGGCGCGGCGGCTACCACCTCGATTGCGGCATTCTCGCGAGCCTTGACGGGCCGGCTTGCCCGGGCGTTGAGCCAGCAGGCCAGCGCGCCGATCACCAGGCCGATTCCCATTCCGATATCCACCCGCTGGCCCAGCAGGATCCAGGACAACAGCCCCGCCACGGCGGGGATGACGCAGAACAGCATGGCCACTGCCGCCGCGCCGAACTTGCTGACCGACCGAACGTAGAGCGAGGTGCACAGCGTGGCGTTGAACAGCACCACCGCCGCGACGGCTCCCGCGGCCTTCCATGGGTCGTGCACGGCACTGGGTGTCAGTAATGCCAGCGCCCCGGCGGGCAGCAGCCCGGCGAGATTCTGGATGGCGCTGTTGGCCCGGAAGTCGACATCGGCACAAAACCGCTGCTGGTACACCCCGCCCGCGGCCAAGCCCAACAACGCGACCAGAAGCAGCACCAGCACGGTGTCGATACCGCCCGTGGCGAGCAGTCGATTGGCACATGCGGCCAACACCGCCAGCACTCCCAGGCCAAGGGCGACAATCCGCCAACCGTTGAGTCGTTCACCCAGGAACAGGGCTGCCAACACGGCAGTGACCACGGGATTCATGGAGATGACGACGGCGCCCAGGACGGCAGGAGCCCCGTGTTCGAGCGCTTCGTACAGCGCGCAGAACTGCACGGCCTGCATCAGCAGCCCGGCGACGATGACGTGGCCGAGCTTGCGGCCTGTCGGCCAGGCGACCTTCGAGAAGAACGCCCAGGCGGCAAGGATTGCTCCGGCAAGGGCGAACCGGGCGACCAGGACCAACATCGGCGTCATGGCCGACACCGAAAGCGCGCCAATCGGGTAGCCAAGCGCGTACAGAAACGTCAGTGCGACCGCGTAAGACGCCGGCATCTTCTGCATGTCAGCCATCGTCGCCGGTTCGGGTGGCTGATGTCCAACGATAATTACTGATCAGAATCAATCAGTAATTGTGATCGATTGATGTTCAAACTGCGCGCCAGCACGGTACTCGGTGCGTGGCTGAGGAAATATTGATCAAATATTGTGATCGGACTACGGTGGCGATATGGCGAGTTCGACACTCGATATCGCGCCGCTGCGGTCACTGGTCGCGGTCGCGGACTGCGGAGGATTCCATCGGGCCGCGGCCGTGCTGCATCTGACCCAATCCGCGGTGAGTCAGCATGTGCGCAAGCTGGAGACCGCAATCGGGGAGCCGGTGGTTCGACGTGCGGGGCGCGGTGTGGTGTTCACCGACAGGGGCACGCAGCTGCTGGCGCATGCCCGTCGCATCCTGGCCGCGCACGATGCCGCGGTCGACGATCTGATAGCCGGCCAGGAGCGCACGGTGATTCTCGGGGTCACCGAGCACGGCGCGGACTTGATACTGCCGAGCATCACCACGGCACTGCGTAGTCATCTCCCGGACTGGTCGGTGCGCGTGCGCTTCGATCGCAACGTCTATCTCGCCGAGTCCGTCGACCGGGGGAGCATGGACCTGGCCGTCATTCTCGACGGGTCGGGTCTGGACCGTGCCAACGCGGTGGGCACGGTTCGCCTGCAGTGGGTGGCGGCGCGAGGCTACAAGGCGAGTGCCGCTGGTTCTCTGCAGGTCATGACCTTCACCGAGCCCTGTACCTTGCGCGCACCCATGTTCAGCGCGCTGCATACGTTGGGCCGTCAGTACCAGATTGTCGGTGAATCACCGGATTTGTCGGGGCTGTACGCGGGTCTGCGGTCGGGTCTGGGAATGGCCCTGCTGCCCATCATCGGGTGGCTGCCCGACGGCATCGCTCCGGTGGAGGCCATGCCCGCGGCGAACCTGGCGACGCTATCGGTCGTCGGCCGCCGCGGGCTCGACCCCGCGGTGTATGCGGCCGTGGAAGGGGCTGCACGCGAGGCACTTTCGGGAGAGTCCGCGGCTATCGCCTAGATCGTTTCCCCGGCCGGCTTGCGCTCGGCACGCAGCACCGTATCGGCGATATCGAACTCTTCATCGTCCCGCGTGAAGGTGCGATTGCGTGACTCGGCGACAACGACATTCCACTGGCCCGGGTCGAGGGCGTCGGCGATGTCCTCGGCGGTGAAGTACCAGTCGGGCAGGTCCGGCCGCCCGATCGCCGCTTGCATGTCCGACGGATGGTGACCGACGATCAGCAAGGTGCCCCCCGGGGCCACCGCTGCGGCCAGCGCGGTGAACACGGGCTCGCGAAGCTTTGTCGGCAGGTGCATGAAATGTGATGTCACCAAATCGAATCGACGACTCGGCTGCCATGTGGTCAGGTCAGCTTGCATCCAGGTGATCCTGGTGGCGAGCTCGGGATCTGCTCGGGTGGCATTGTCGGCGGCACGGCGCAAGGCGGTCTCCGCGAAATCCATTCCGGTGACCTGCCAACCCTTCTGGGCGAGCCAGATCGCGTCACCGCCCTCGCCGCAGCCGGCATCGAGTGCGGTGCGTGGCGGCAGTGTCGAAATCTCATTCACCAGTTGCGGATTGGCATTGCCACTCCATAGCGCGTCGTGCGATTGGTAGAACTCATCCCACGACTTCTCGTCGGAGGGCGGGTTGTGGTGATCAGACATGTTGTGGCTCCTGGGCATCGGCGACTGCGAGGTCGGCATTGATGGTTGCGGCGGCCTCGGTTCCGGCCGCCGCCGAGGTGATGACCTGCGCTTTGATATCAGTGACGTTCCCGGCGGCGTAGATCCCCGGCACCGTGGTGGCACCCCTCGTGACCGGCAGGTACGTCCCCAGCAGGTGGTCTCCGAGTCGCATCTCCTGCGGCGTCAGGCCAGTGGGCGCAAGCATGTCGATGCGTGCCGACACCACCGTTGCGACGACCAACGCATCACACGGAACCGTGGCTCCGGTTTCCAGCTCCACCCCGGTGAGTGCGTCATCGGCGATCTGCAGTCGCGTCGCCGGTCCGTCGACGACGCCGATGTCCCGGCGGGTCAACTGCGCGGCGTCCTCGGGTGAAAGCGGAAAATCGTTGTGCCGCAGCAGGGTGACGTCATCGCTGAGCTGGCGGAAGATGAGGGCGTGGTGCACCGCGAGGGGGCCGGTGCCCAGCACCACGATGGCGCGATCGCGCACCTCCCAGCCATGGCAGTAGGCACAGTGCAGGACGTCGCGGCCCCAGCGCTGCGCCAGTCCCTCGATGTCGGGTAGTTCATCCACCGCTCCCGTGGCCACCAGGACCCGGCGGGCGTGGACCGTCGAGCCGTCGTCATTGGTAGCCACGTCGAAATGGTTGTCCGCGTGAGATACCGACGTAACGCGCGCGTCGCGGAAGGTCGCGCCGTACTGCGCGGCCTCACCGCGTCCGATGCTGAACAGCTCCACCGGAGGCGTTGACTCACGCCCGAGGTAGTTGTGAACCCGATCCGCAGGCGCGTTACGCGGATGGTGATCGTCTATCACGACGACCGACCGCCGCGACCGAGCGAGGGTGATGGCGGCCGACAGGCCTGCGGCACCGCCACCGATGATGGCCACATCCCAGAGTTTGTTCATGACACCACTATTGGGGCGAACCTGCGAAACACGCAAGCTTTCTTGCCAAAGTAGCAATTTCATGGTCACTATGGTCGGTATGGACGATCAGAATCAGCGGTTGGAGGCCGTGCTCGATGCCCTGGGACCGCGGCTGCGGGCCTTGCGCCTGCATCGTCAGGTCACCCTGGCCCAACTGTCCGAGACGACGGGTATTTCTGAAAGCACGCTGTCTCGCCTGGAATCCGGACAGCGCCGACCCACCCTGGAGCTTCTTCTGCTCCTTGCCGAGGCACATCAGGTGCCACTCGACGAGCTGGTGAACGCACCCGCCACGGGGGACCCGCGTATTCACCCCAAACCGTTCACCCGACACGGATCGGTGTATCTGCCGCTGTCACGCCGGCCCGGAGGGGTGCAGTGCTACAAGCAGATCATCCCGCCACATTCGCCGAAGGGGGAACCGAACCTGAAGGTCCACGACGGTTATGAATGGATGTATGTGCTTTCTGGGAAGGTCCGCCTGCTGCTCGGCGAGCTGGATCTGATTCTGCCCGCCGGTGAGGCGGCCGAGTTCGATACGCATATCCCGCATTGGTTCGGTAATCCGACCGATAAGCCCGTCGAGGTATTGCATATTTTCGGCCCGCAAGGGGAGCGGATGCATGTGCGGGCACGTTCTGGTTCGGGGAATTAGCGCGGGCCTGGGATACTGAGTGGGTTATGTCTGCCGACAAAGGGAACCTGCCGCTGGTGTTCGACGCTCCGCGTCGGGCCATGCCGCCGCGTCACCTGGCCGATATGACCGCCGAGCAGACGCGCGAGGCCGTGACCGCTCTGGGGCTTCCGGCGTTTCGTGCCAAGCAGCTCGCGAACCAGTACTACGGCCGGCTGGTGGGCGACCCGGCGGCGATGACGGACCTGCCTGCGGGTGCGCGCGATGGGGTGGGTGCGGAGCTGTTTCCTCGACTGCTCCACCCGCTGCGCCAGGTGGCCTGCGATTCCGGCGATACTCGAAAGACATTGTGGCGCTTACATGACGGCAGCACCGTCGAGTCGGTGCTCATGCGCTATTCCGACCGCAACACGCTGTGTATCTCCTCTCAGGCCGGGTGCGGCATGGCCTGCCCGTTCTGTGCCACCGGACAGGGCGGACTCACGCGTAATCTGTCGGCCGCCGAGATTCTGGAACAGGTCCGTGACGCCGCGGCATCATTGCGCGACGGCGAGCTGCCGGGCGGGCCCGGCCGGTTGTCGAACATCGTCTTCATGGGTATGGGTGAGCCCCTGGCCAACTACAACCGGGTGCTGACGGTGCTGCGCAAGATCACCGCGCCGCCTCCCGACGGTTTCGGCATATCGCAGCGCGGTGTCACGGTGTCGACAGTGGGACTGGCTCCGGCCATTCGCAAACTTGCCGACGAGGGGTTGGGCGTCACGCTCGCGGTGTCGCTGCACTGTCCGGATGACGAGCTGCGCGACACCTTGGTACCGGTTAACACCCGCTGGGCGATCGGTGAGGTGCTCGATGCCGCGCGTTATTACGCCGATGCCACCGGACGGCGGGTGTCCATTGAATACGCGCTTATTCGCGATGTGAACGACCAGCCGTGGCGTGCCGATCTACTTGCCAAAAAGCTGCGAAAAGCCTTGGGCCAGTTGGTTCACGTCAATCTGATTCCCCTGAACCCGACGCCGGGCAGCCAATGGGACGCCAGTCCGAAGCCGGTGGAGCGGGAGTTTGTGCGACGCGTGCGCGAGCAGGGAGTCTCCTGCACGGTGCGTGACACGCGGGGTCGGGAGATTGCCGCCGCATGCGGACAATTGGCGGCGTCCGAACGCTAGCTAGCGGATGCGGCCCGAGCGGCGGCCGAGGTAGTCGTTCACGGTGAATGCCAGCACGATGACGGCGAAACCGACGCAGAAGATGTCCTCAACCTTGCCGGCGTGATTTCCCTTGAGCAGGAGCAGCAAGAAGGCCGCGATAGCGAGGCCGAGGATGTGGAAGATCCGGGGGTTCTGGCCCGAGAGCCCGCGCCCGAACGCTGCGGACGGCACGTCCTCGACGTCGACTCCGTCGTGCTTGACAACCTCAGTCGTGGCCACCGCCAGCCCTCCAATCTCAGACATCTACTACAGCCCATAGTGTGCCACGCCCACCCGCTTCTGGGTGAAGGCGGCACCCCCGCCCGGCGGGGAGTCTAGAGAAGTGACACTTGCGATGACACTGAAATGGTGTCACCATGACACCATGGATCTGCAACCGTATGTCGACGCGGTGCGTCAGGAACTCGCTGTTGCCGCTCGAGCCGGAGGGCCTGAGGCGGAGGAGCTCGCGGATCGGTTGACCGCCCCGCTGGAATCGGCGTTCCGGCTCGCCCTGCTCGACGCGCTGTCGGCGGCGGCCGAGCAGATCACCCGAGAGCTCGCCCCCGCTTCCGTTGATCTGCGGCTGCGCGGCCGCGAGCCGGAATTCGTGGTGAGCCGGCCGGTGGATCAGCAGCAGGCCGAACCCGCCGTCGCGATCGACGAGGGCGCCGGCACCTGGCGAGTGACGCTGCGACTCCCGGAAAGCCTGCGCGCCATCGTCGAGGCCGCCGCCGGGAACGAAGGGATCTCGCTCAACGCCTGGTTGGTGCGCGCCGCGGCCGCTGCGGCCAAAAAGTCCTCCAGTTCAACAACATTCAGTACAGGTCGCACCATCAGCGGCTGGGTCCGCTAACAAGGGAAAGGGAACACCATGACTGCTCGGCCGGAATTCGAAACGCTCGACCCCATCGCCGCCAAGGTTGAACTCGCCCGCGGCACACTTCAGATCGTTGCGAGCCAGCGCACCAACACCGTTGTGGACGTCCGGCCACGCGATGCCGCCAAGGCGTTGGACGTCAAGACCGCCGAGCGCACCAAGGTCACCTTCTCCAAAGGCGTGCTGTCGGTGTTGTCTTCGCAGGGGCTGACCTTCCGCACCGGCACCATCGACATCATCATCGAGCTGCCCACTCAGTCGATCCTGGACATCGCGGTGGCCTCGGCCGAGGTGCGCGCCGACGGCGCGTTCGGCGATGTGCAATTCCAATCGGCAAGCGGTGACTTGTTGATCGACGTCATCATCGGGGACGCCCGCCTGAACACTGCCTCCGGTGGGGTATCGATCCGTGAGCTCACCGGCGATGCCGGCTTCAACACCGCGCGCGGGGAGCTCGCCGTGAAGGTACTGCGCGGCAATATCAAGGCCGCTTCGTCCTCCGGATCGGTGACCATCGGATCCGCGGTGGTCGGCGGACTGATCTTCGACACGGCCAGCGGCGATACCTCCGTCGGTATTGCGACGGGCACCGCAGCCCGGCTGCAGATCGACACCGCCAGCGGTGTCCTCACCAACTCGCTGGACTCGGTGGACGGACCGTTGGCGGGGGACGAGAAGTTCCTGGTGAAGGTGCGCTCGGCCTCCGGTGATGTCGAACTGCACCGTCCGGTGGGAGTCGCGGGCTAGCGCAGGCCGCACAATATCTAGGTGACACGTAGTTCAGAGGTCTGCCGGGTGCTACTGCTCGGCAGTACTGGGTCCATCGGGACCCAGGCGCTCGAGGTCATCGCCGCCAACCCCGATCGCTTCGAGGTGGTGGGCCTGGCGGCCGGCGGCGGCAACATCGACCTGCTGAGGCAGCAGATCGCCGACACCGGGGTGACCAACGTCGCGGTGGCGGACGCGAGTGCGGCCGAACGGCTCGACATACCCGTATTGAGCGGGCCGGGTGCCGTCACCGAGTTGGTGGAGAACACCGAGGCCGATGTGGTGCTCAACGCGCTCGTCGGTGCCCTGGGTCTGCGTCCCACCCTGGCCGCGCTGAAGACGGGGGCACGACTGGCGCTGGCCAACAAGGAGTCCCTGGTGGCCGGAGGGCCGCTGGTCACCAAGGCCGCCGCCCCCGGCCAGATCGTCCCCGTCGACTCCGAACACTCCGCGCTCGCGCAATGTCTGCGCGGTGGGACCCGTGGCGAGGTGGCGCAGCTGATCCTGACCGCGTCAGGAGGGCCATTTCGGGGCTGGACCTCGCAACAGCTCCAGGACGTCACCCCCGAACAGGCCGGCGCGCATCCCACCTGGTCGATGGGACCGATGAACACCCTCAATTCGGCCTCTCTGGTCAACAAGGGGCTCGAACTCATCGAGACGCACCTGCTGTTCGATGTGCCGTACCGGCAGATCGGTGTGGTGGTGCACCCGCAGTCGATCGTGCACTCGATGGTGACGTTCACCGATGGGTCGACGCTGGCGCAGGCCAGCCCACCCGATATGAAGCTGCCCATCGCCCTGGCGCTGGGATGGCCGGACCGGGTACCCGCCGCGGCCGTGGCCTGCGACTTCAATACCGCCTCTACCTGGGAGTTCGAGCCGCTGGATGCCCAGGTTTTTCCCGCCGTCGACCTGGCCCGGAGTGCCGGAGAGGCCGGGGGATGCATGACCGCCGTCTACAACGCCGCCAACGAAACCGCGGCCGCCGCCTTCCTGGACGGACGTATCGGATTCAGGTCCATCGTGCGAACAATCGCCGATGTGCTCGATGCGGCAAGTAGGTGGGAGGGAACCTCTGCGGAACCCGCTACCGTTGACGATGTACTTGATGCGCAGAACTGGGCTGACCAGCAGGCTGCGCAACTCATCTCCGCGGAGGAAAATCGAACCTGATGGCTGCGTACGTGATCGGAATCGCGCTCTTCGCGCTGGCGATCTTGGTGTCGGTGGCGCTGCATGAGTGCGGGCACATGTGGGTGGCGCAGGCCACCGGCATGAAGGTGCGCCGCTACTTCGTAGGATTCGGTCCGACGCTCTGGTCGACCAAGCGCAAGAGTAACCGCGGCGCCAACGACGTCATCGAGTACGGATTCAAGGCCGTCCCGTTGGGCGGCTTCTGCGATATCGCGGGCATGACCTCGGTGGAACAGCTCACCCCCGAGGAATCCGACCGCGCCATGTACAAGCAGAAGGTCTGGAAGCGGGTCGCGGTGCTGTTCGCCGGACCGGCCATGAACTTCCTGATCGGCATCGTGGTCTTCTACGGCGTCGTCCTGTTCTGGGGTCTGCCCGACAACAACGCGCCTACACATCCCGAGATCAAGCAAACGAGCTGTGTGGCACCGCAGAAGAGTGCGGATCCCAAGGACATGGCGACGTGCACCGGGGAGGGACCGGCGGCGCTTGGAGGCCTGCGTGAGGGTGACCAAGTACTCGCGGTCGCCGGCAAGCCGCTCAGCACATCCAGCGACATGGTTACCGCCATTCGAGAGTTGCGCGGTCCGCAGGTGTTCGAGATCGTCCGCGACGGTAAGCAGCAATCGCTCCTCGTGACCGTGACCGAGACGCAGCGCTGGGATGAGAAGGCGGGCAAGCTCATCTCGGTGGGTGCAGTCGGTGCCTCACTGGGTACCTATGTGCCGCAGAAGCACTACAACCCGTTGACCGCGGTTCCCGCCACCGGAAACCTCATCGGGACCGTTGCCGTCGAAACCGTGAAGGCGATCGGGAAGATCCCCACCAAGGTCGGCGCCCTCTGGGACTCGATCACCGGCAGTGAGCGGGCGATGGACACTCCCATGAGCATCGTCGGCGCGAGCCGCATGGGTGGCGAGACAGTAGAGCACGACATGTGGATCATGTTCTGGATACTGTTGGCGCAGCTCAACTTTGCGCTCGGCGCCATAAATTTGTTGCCGTTGTTGCCTTTTGATGGTGGACACATCGCGGTGGCCACCTACGAGAAGATCCGCAACATGATCCGGTCGGCGCGCGGCCTCACGGCGGGCGCGCCTGTCAACTACATGAAGTTGATGCCGGCGACCTATCTCGTCCTAGTGGTGGTTGTCGGTTACATGCTGCTGACGATCACCGCCGACATCGTCAATCCGATCAGACTTTTTCAATAGCGATCCAAACGGAGGATCACATGACCAGCCTGGGCATTCCGAGCGCACCGCCACCGACACTGTCGCCGCGGCGTAAGACACGTCAGCTCATGGTCAAAAACGTCGGGGTGGGCAGCGACTCGCTGGTCTCGGTGCAGTCGATGTGCACCACCAAGACCCACGACGTGAACTCCACCCTGCAGCAGATCGCCGAGCTGACCGCTTCCGGCTGTGACATCGTGCGTGTCGCCTGCCCGCGACAGGAGGATGCCGACGCCCTCGCCGAAATCGCCCGCAAGAGCAAGATCCCGGTGATCGCCGATATCCACTTTCAGCCCAAGTACATTTTCGCGGCGATTGACGCCGGCTGTGCCGCAGTGCGCGTGAATCCGGGGAACATCAAGGAGTTCGACGGTCGCGTCAAGGAGGTCGCCAAGGCCGCCGGTGAGGCCGGGATCCCGATCCGCATCGGCGTGAACGCGGGGTCGCTCGATCCACGCATTCTGGGCAAGTACGGCAAGGCCACGCCGGAGGCGCTCGTCGAGTCGGCGCTGTGGGAGGCGGGCCTGTTCGAGGAGCATGGCTTCGGCGACATCAAGATCAGCGTCAAGCACAACGACCCGGTGATCATGGTCGCCGCATATGAACTATTGGCCTCGCAGTGTGATTACCCGCTGCACCTGGGTGTCACCGAGGCCGGCCCGGCATTCCAGGGCACCATCAAGTCGGCCGTTGCGTTCGGTGCGCTGTTGTCCAAGGGCATCGGCGACACCATCCGGGTATCCCTTTCTGCGCCGCCCGTTGAGGAGGTCAAGGTCGGCAATCAGATTCTGGAGTCCCTCAACCTGCGACCGCGTGGGCTGGAAATCGTGTCCTGCCCGTCCTGTGGTCGCGCGCAGGTAGACGTCTACACCCTGGCCAACGCGGTCAGCGCAGGCTTGGAGGGGCTGGATGTCCCGCTGCGCGTCGCGGTCATGGGCTGCGTCGTCAATGGTCCGGGGGAGGCCCGTGAGGCCGACCTCGGCGTGGCATCCGGCAACGGCAAGGGGCAGATCTTCGTGAAGGGCGAGGTCATCAAGACCGTGCCCGAGGCGCTGATCGTCGAAACGCTGATCGACGAGGCCATGCGGTTGGCTGAAGAGATGGGCACGGAGATCGGAACCGATGGAACTCCTACAGGCCAGCCGGTCGTCACCGTAAGCTGAACGAAGCTCGGCGTAACGGGACACACGGGAGCGATTGCCGATGACGACAACACTGCCGGCGCCAGGAGCGCCCGGAGCATCGTCGTCCGACGCCGTTCGTGTGCTCGGGTTATCGGATACCGAGGCGATACGCGCCGTCCTGGACCTCGACCCGGTGGCATCCTGCATGCTCGCCGCTCGTGTGGAGGCCCGCGGAGCCGATCCCACGGCCATCGGCGGCGAAATCTGGTCGACGGGAACGTTGGCGGACTCCCTGTGCTTCGTCGGCACCACGATCATTCCGTTGGCGGGCGGGCCCGAGGCCACTCGGCTGTTCGCCGAACGTGCCGTCGAGCAGCACCGCATCTGCCCCTCCCTGGTCGGTCCGGCCGATGTGGTTCTCGACATGTGGTGCCATCTCGATCCGGTCTGGGGACCTGCGCGCGAGGTGCGCGCCTGCCAGCCGCTGCTGGCGATGCTGGATGCGCCGACATGTGCTGTTGACCCCGCGGTGCGGCAGGTACGTGCCGAGGAGCTCGACCAGTATTTGAACGCGTCGATCCAGATGTTCATCGGTGAGATGGGCGTCGACCCGCGTAACGGTGACGGAGGCCGCGGGTACCGACGGCGAGTGGCCGGTCTCATCGAAGCGGGTAGGGCGTGGGCACGTTTCGAGGATGGGCGGGTCATCTTCAAGGCCGAGATCGGATCGCAATCGCTGTCCGTCAGCCAGATTCAGGGTGTGTGGGTTGACCCCGAGTTCCGTGGCCGCGGGCTCGGTACCGCGGGCGTGGCCGCCGTGGCGGCGGCTGTCCATCACAGCGGGCGCATCCCCAGCCTGTACGTGAACAGCTTCAATGAGGTGGCCCGCGCGTCCTATGCCAGGGCGGGATTCACTCGTATCGGCACATTCGCGACGGTTCTCGTTAGCTAATCTCCGGTACATCCGTGTGCCTGCGGGGTTTTGCGGGTTCACGGTCATAGCATCGACCCGATGTTCAGACGTGTTTTGTCCCTGTCGTTGTTCGGCACCGCGCTGCTGGTGGCCGGGGCGGTCGCGTGCACCCCGCGCCCCGATGGGCCGGGGCCGGTGGCGGAGAAGTTCTTCGAGGCACTTGCCAGCGGCGACACCGCCTCGGCGGCGAAGCTCACCGACGACCCGGATGATGCGAAAGTTGGCCTGGATCAAGCATTCTCGGGCCTGCAGGCGACGTCATTCAAGGCTGCCGTGAACGGATCGCAGTACACCCAGGACACGGGCAGCGCCGATGCGACGTACGTCTGGCAACTGCCCAAGAAACGCACCTGGACCTACAACGGGCGCCTGGAAATGCTGCGCACCGGCGGCAGCTGGCAGGTCCGGTGGGCCCCGAGTGATCTGCATCCCAAACTCGGTGAACGCCAATTACTCTCGTTACGCACTGATCCGGCCAAGCGGGCAACGGTCAACGAGGCGGGTGGTACGACCGTGCTGGCGCCGGCCAACCTGTACAAGATTTCTTTCGACGCCTCGCAGGCCGGTACGTCGCTGATGAGCACCGCCACCGCGCTGGCCGATGCCATTAGGCCCTACGACGACCAGATGAACGCCGCGGCGCTCGCCGAGCAGGCGAGCGCGCAAACCTCGCCGATGAACATCATCACGTTGCGCAAGGACGATTGGGACAAGGTGTCCGTTGCGCTGGAGACCCGGCCGGGGGCGTTGCGGCCGGGTGTGGTGATGACACCGATCGCCGACATTCTGCCCACCGATGACAGGTTCGCACCCGACATCGTCGCGCAGGTCAAGAAGGCAGTGCTCGATGAGCTGGACGGCGAGGCCGGCTGGCGGGTGGTCAGTGTCAACCAGAACGGCGTGGACACCGCGGTGCTCAATGAGGTGAAACCCACTCCGGCGCCGTCGAAGACGATCAGCTTGGACCGGGCCGTGCAGAACGCCGCGCAGAACGCCGTCAACACGCGCGGTCAGAAGGCCATGATGGTGGTGATCAAGCCGTCGACGGGGGAGATCCTGGCGGTGGCGCAGAACGCCGCAGCCAACGCGGATGGACCGCTGGCCACCACGGGGCTGTTCCCGCCGGGCTCGACATTCAAGATCATCACCGCGGGTGCCGCACTCGAGCGCGGGATGGCCACCCCGGACACCATGCTGGGCTGCCCGAAGCGAGTCACCATCGGAGACCGCAGCATCCCCAACTACAACGAGTTCGATCTCGGCACGGTGCCCATGTGGCGCGCCTTCGCGAATTCGTGCAACACCACCTTCGCCAAACTCGCCAGCGAGATGCCGTTGGACGGTTTGACCGTAGCCGCTTCGCAATTCGGCATCGGCCCCGACTACGACGTCGCGGGTATCCCGACCATCTCCGGAGACGTGCCGCCCACGGTCAATCTGGCTGAACGCACCGAGGACGGATTCGGTCAGGGCAAGGTACTGGTCACGCCGTTCGGCATGGCGCTGGCCGCGGCGACCGTCGCCAACGGAAAAACACCTGTACCGCAGCTGATTTCGGGCCAGACCACCGGAATCACCGGCGCGCGGCCGCCGGTGACCCCGACAATGATCGACGGTCTACGCGGGATGATGCGCGAGACCGTGCTCAGCGGTACCGCGATGGATCTCAAGGGCGAGGGCTCGGTCTACGGGAAGACCGGTGAGGCCGAGTTCCCGGGCGGATCACACGCCTGGTTTGCCGGATATCGCGGTGACATGGCGTTCGCCACATTGATCGTCGGGGGCGGCGGCTCGGAAGCCGCGGTGCGGGCCACCAGGGTCATGTTCCAGTCGCTACCGCCGGACTACCTGGCCTAGCCGGGACTCGACGCCAGCACGCAGAACTCGTTGCCCTCGGGATCGGCGAGTACGATCCAGCTCGAATCTCCCTGGCCGATGTCAATCGTGGTAGCGCCGTGCGCCAGAAACCGATCCACCGCGGCGTGTTGGTTATCCCCCCGAAAGTCCAGATGCAATCGGTTCTTGGCGACCTTCCGGTCGGGGTTAGCCAGGAAGAACAACGAGGGTGGGTGCCGGTCGGGCTGGAAAACCTCGACGTCTCCGTCCTGATCGATGGAGCACGGCCATTCCAGCGCGTCTGCCCACCAGCGGCCCAATGTGGCTGCATCATGGCAGTCGATCACAATCGCTTCTAGTGTGAGTCCGGCGGACATGCCCATGAAGGGAATTGTGCGCGCTGTCGCTAACGTTCGGCCAGAAGATTACGAACTACCATGTAGTGAAACAGCATCCAGGGAGGATCGAGAGCTTGCGCAGAGCATTTCGTAGTGTGCTTGTGGTGACCGGGCTCGCCGGCCTGCTGATGAACATGGCCATCACCGCACCAGCGACCCTCGGCCACGCAGCGGCCGCGTCCTCCAACGGGGTGGCGTCCGTCTCACCCACGCCGGGGCAGACGGTCGGTGTGGCCATGCCCGTGACGATTCATTTCGCGGCCCCTGTTACCGATCGGCCGGCCGCCGAGCGAACCATTGGTTTCTCCGCGTCGAAGGTTCCCGCCGGGGTGTTCAGCTGGGTCGACGATGCGACAGTCCGTTTCACCCCGAGTGAGTACTGGCCCGCGCACTCGACCATCACCGTGTCCGTCAACGGTGTCAGTGGCATGAAGTACAAGTTCCAGACCGGCTCGGAGGTGCTGGGTATCGCGAGCATCAGCGCCCATACCTTCACGGTCAAGATCGACGGCACGGTCATGCGCGAGATGCCCGCATCGATGGGAAAGCCAAAACACCCCACGCCGATCGGCTCGTTCACCGCCCTGGAGAAGCAGAGTCCCGTGGTCATGGATTCCCGGACCATCGGCATTCCGCTGAATGATCCGGAGGGCTACAAGCTGACCGTCTACTACGCCGTCCGCGTCACCTGGGGTGGCGTCTACGTGCACAGTGCCCCGTGGTCGACGGGAGCGCAGGGTAATTCCAACGTCAGCCACGGGTGCATCAACCTGAGTCCCGACAACGCAGCCTGGTACTACAACACCGTCGGCATCGGCGACCCCATCGTCATCAACGGGTAGTGGTCTCGAGGGGCCCCGCTACGCTGCCTTCATGACTGTTCGTGCCGCACTGCGTCCGGGAACACTGTCCCCCGAGCGCCAGGTTCCCGTGTCGATCGACCGCCCCGAGTACGTGGGTAAGTCCAAGGTCGCGGAAGCCATCGGGGAGCCGTACGTCCAGACACCCGAGGTGATCGAGAAGATGCGCGTCGCGGGCAGGATCGCGGCGCAGGCACTGGCGCTCGCCGGTGAGGCCGTCGCCCCCGGCGTCACCACCGACGAACTGGACCGAATCGCGCACGATTACATGGTTTCCCAGGGCGCGTACCCGTCGACGCTGGGGTACAAGGGATTTCCCAAGTCGTGCTGCACATCGCTCAACGAGATCATCTGCCATGGGATACCGGATTCGACCGTGATCGAGGACGGTGACATCGTCAACATCGATGTCACCGCCTATATCGAGGGTGTGCACGGAGATACCAACGCAACGTTCCTGGCCGGGGATGTCTCCGAGGAACATCGCCTCCTGGTGGAGCGCACCCGGGAGGCCACTATGCGGGCCATCAATGCCGTCAAGCCGGGTCGGGCCCTGAGCGTCGTTGGGCGGGTGATCGAGGCCTACGCAAAGCGGTTCGGTTACAACGTGGTTCGCTCCTTCACCGGACACGGCGTGGGCCCGACGTTCCACAACGGGCTCATCGTGCCGCATTACGACGACCCCAACCTGGACATCGTCATCGAGCCGGGCATGACCTTCACCATCGAGCCGATGATCAACCTCGGATCGCTGGACTACGAGATCTGGGATGACACCTGGACAGTGGCGACCACCGACAAGCTATGGACCGCGCAGTTCGAGCACACCATGGTGGTCACCGACGACGGAGTAGAGATCCTGACCGTGACATGACGGGCGCCGTATCCGGCGCGCTGCTGGTAGGGGGCGTCAGCTCCGACGCCGGTAAGAGTCTGGTCGTTACGGGCCTGTGCCGGTTACTGGCCCGCAAGGGGATTCGTGTCGCGCCGTTCAAGGCGCAGAACATGTCCAACAACTCCGTGGTGACGATGGACGGCGGAGAGATCGGTCGCGCGCAGGCATTGCAGGCACGCGCATGCGGGCTGGAACCGTCGGTGCGGTTCAATCCGGTACTCCTGAAGCCTGGCAGCGACCGCACCTCGCAACTGGTGGTACGCGGGCAGGCGACAGGAAACGTCAGTGCCCGTTCCTACATCGAGCATCGCGAGGAATTACGGCAGGTGGTCGCCGAGGAGTTGCGCACACTGCGTGCGGAATTCGACGTCGTGATCTGCGAGGGCGCCGGCTCGGTCGCTGAGATTAACCTGCGAGCCACCGACATTGCCAACATGGGCCTGGCGCAGTCCGCGGGCCTGCCGGTGGTGCTGGTCGGTGATATCGACCGAGGTGGTGTGCTGGCGCACCTGTTCGGGTCGGTCGCCGTGCTCGAGCCGGCAGATCAACGACTCGTGGCCGGATTCATCGTCAATAAGTTCCGCGGTGATCCCACCCTGCTGGAGCCGGGGCTGGCGCAGCTCGCCGTACTGACCGGCCGAACCACCTACGGTGTGCTGCCCTACGACGACCAATTGTGGCTCGACGCAGAGGATTCGGTGTCCGTAGTGGCGTCGGCTCAGGTGGGACGCCCGGCCACCCCGGTCGGTCGGGAATGGCTGCGGGTGGCTGCGGTGCGCCTGCCCCGAATCTCGAATTCGACCGATATCGAGGCCATCGCCTGTGAGCCGGGAGTGATTGTCCGGTGGGCGGCACATCCGGCCGATATCGCCGACGCCGATGTGGTGGTTGTCCCGGGCACCAAGGCCACCGTCGCCGATCTTGCCTGGATGCGGAGCAACGGTATCGCCGATGCGGTTGTCGCACACGCCCGTTCGGGCGGGCCGGTGCTGGGTATTTGTGGCGGGTTCCAGATGCTCGCCACCACAATCGAGGACCGCGTCGAGTCGGGGGCCGGCACCGTCGAAGGGCTGGGCCTGCTCGATGTCGATATCGCATTCGAACCGGCCAAGACCCTGCGTCGCTGGCAGCCACCGGGCCTGACCGGCTACGAGATTCACCATGGGACCGTCGCCCGCTCGGCGGTGGCACCGTGGCTCACCGAGTACCACGAGGGTGCCGCCGAGGGCGCGGTCCGGGGTACCCATTGGCACGGGGTGCTGGACAACGACGAGTTCCGGCGCACGTGGCTCACCGAGGCGGCGGCCGCGGCCGGACGTTCGGGATTTACCGTCGCGGCGGACACCAATGTCGGAGACTGTCGCGCGGCTCAACTGGACAGACTGGCTGATCTCATCGATGCCCATGTTGACGTCGATGCCCTGCAGGCGGTGTGGGAAGAATCCGGGCGGCAGCATTCTGGCCCGTCATACCCGGTAATTGCGGCGCGGGTCGAATAGCCTGTGCGGGTGCATCGGGGCCTCAGGAACATCACAGCTATCGCAGCATCCGCACTGGCGCTTGCGGGTTGCACCCAGACGGTGCCGGGTACTGCCACGTGGCCGGGGGCGCGCATTGCGCAATCGCTACTGACCGCAGATGAGTTGCCGCAGGGCACCAAATACGACAGGGTTGTCGCCGATCTGGGCCCGGTGACCGTCAACAATCAGCAGGTCGTCGGCGCGATGCCCTCGAATCCGCCGGGCTGCGCGGACGGGCTGTCTCCCCGGCTGGCCAACGCGGGCAGGGCAGGTCCCGAGAACACCGCGCGGTACATCGCTCGTTTCAACGGTGCGAACATCATCGTCAGTCTGCTGCGCGACACCATCGACCTGGCCAACGTCAAGGATGTGGCGACCCGCTGCGCCACATACGAGGTGTTCTTCGACCAGAGTTCGCCCGGCACGCGGATGATCACCGAGCCGGTGCAGGGCGGGCCGGTCGGCGTCCTTACCTTCAAGCAAACAATGATCATGCCCAAGGGCAGCACTTCCCGGTACATGGCGTTCGCGAATGTCCAGGGGGTGGCGATGGTGGCGACATCCTTCGACCTGCGCGATCCGTCGGTCAAGGCCACCGCGACCATGCCCCAGACATTCCTGGATATCGTGGCCAAACAGGTCGACAAGATCGAACGCACGTAACGGGTCCGGGCGAAATTTTCCTGAAAGGGCTGGTTAAAAGCCCAACCGGATCGGTCGTACTCAGGTAGCGTGCGCCCATGCCCAAGGTCTTTGCGGAAGCGGCTCATCCATGAGTCCGACGCCCGAGCTTCGCCGCCCGCGCCCGGGGCCCCCACCTGCGCGTGACGGTGAGTTGCATCAGGTCGTCACGATCGACGGCCGAACGGTGCAGGTCAATGTGTCGGGGCCCGATAAGGGAACCACTGTCGTCATGCTGGCCGCGGCCGGGCACTTCGCGCTCAGTTATCGCTCGGTATGCGAGCGGCTGCACACCGCGGGGTTACGCACCGCGGTGATCGGACACGATCCGCATCTCCACGCCAAGGCCATCACCGGAGTGCTCGACGACATCGGCGTCAAGGTGGCGCTGCTGGTGGGGGACCGTGCCGGTGGCGAACTGGCCTGGGATCTGGCCGCCAGCAAACTTGACAGGTTTATCGGTCTGGTGGCGATCGACCGTGGACATCCGCGGGTGGCCGACCGTGCCGGGCTGATTCGCGACAAGCACTGCCCGCCGGTGGAGATCAACACCACGGTGTTGGTGACCTCGGATGCCACCCGGGCCATCGCCCGCGCCAGCCAGCGCTTCGTGTACGGCGACTACCGGATTGTCGAGCTGATGGGACGCCGGTCGGCGACTCGTGACCTCACTCCGGAGCTGGCCGCCGAGGTGGTGCTGCGCAGCAGCTCATGGTGAGTTAGCTGCAGGCCTCATACCAGTCCAGCCAGGAGTTCAGTTCCTGGTATGCCCGCAGGCGTGGCTCTGTCACCGACAGGAACACATCGTGTTTGGCATCGGGGACCGGGATGATTCGCTGATAGTTGCCGATGCACCCCGCCCAGCGTGCGATCTGCTGAACATCCAGCACCGCATCGCCGTGCAGTGCCGCCGCGGGGTCGACGTCCCCGGGCAGGCTGCGGTCCGAGCGCAGGATCAGATTGGGGACGCCGACATCGAGGCCACGATGCAGCTCGGCATGCCCGTGCCGGATGGCACTGATCCACCCGAACCGCACCGGGAAGCCGCCGACCGGCTTCCACTCCAGGTTGTAGTCGAACTCTCCGTGGAAGTCCTTGTGCAGGCTCGCACCGTAGGCGCCTTCGTGCGGTAGCGGGATCGCTTGTTTGGCACGGAACCGCGAAATCGCCTTCACGGCCGCGGTGGTGCCGCCGCTGCGGAGAAAGGGACGGCCCTGAAGATCCAGCCAGGGGCTGTTGAGGATTAGTCCCGCGATATCGCCCAGGCGGTCGGCCACCCGTAGACGGTTGAGCCACAGCGACACGATCAGACCGCCGGCCGAGTGCCCGTAGATGAGCAGCGGTGCGCCCGTGTTCGGCGCCCCGGCCTCCCCGGTGATGATGTTCACCGCGGCGTTGAGTTCGGCGTCGTAGAGCGAAAGATCGCTGATGTAGTGCGGCGTCTGGTGAACGCGCCGAGAACGCCCGCATTTGCGCAAGTCGAGCGCGAAGAAGCGATAGCCGCGAGCCAGGAAATGTTCGGCAAGCTTGGTGTGGAAGAAGTAGTCGGTATATCCGTGCACCATGAGCACCGCGCGTCCAGTGTCCGGCTGAATTTCAGGACGCACCAGTGTGGCGGTTATTACACCTTCGCCGTCAGGGTCAATGCCCAGTTCAATGGTCTGACGAAGGTAGCCATCGAGGACATCGGATTCCCATGTCACGGGCATAGCCTAGTTGAAGGAATGACTGAATTACCCGCGCGATAACCTGTGTGTACTTCCCGGTAGTGGCGAAGCGTTGCCACTCCATCAGATTCGAAAAGGACAGTGAACCGGTGTCAAAAGCGCAGGTGGAGCAGACAGACGTTGCCCTGATTGGGTCAGGGATCATGAGCGCCACGCTCAGCGCCTTGCTGCGATTGGTCGAACCGGACCTGTCGATCACCTTGATCGAACGCCTCGATGCGGCGGCTAGCGAAAGCAGCGACCCGTGGAACAACGCGGGTACCGGTCACTCGGCACTCTGCGAGCTCAACTACACGCCGCAGAAGGCGGACGGCTCGATCGACATCAGCAAGGCCGTCACGGTCAACGAGCAGTTCCAGGTATCGCGCCAGTTCTGGGCGTACGCCGTGGAGAACGGTGTGCTGCCCGACGTCCGCGGGTTCCTCAACCCCATCCCGCATGTGAGCTACGTGCACGGAGCCGACAAGGTCGAGTACCTGCGTAAGCGCCACGACGCTCTGGCCGGTAACCCGCTGTTCGCGAAGATGGAGTTCATCAACGATGACGATGAGTTCGCGCGTCGCCTACCGTTGATGGCGGCCGGACGCGACTTCTCCGATCCGGTGGGATTGAACTGGAGCCAGGACGGTACCGACGTCGACTTCGGTGAGCTGTCAAAGCAGTTGGTCGGCTTCGGCGTTCGCAGCGGCACCAGCGCGATCTTCGGCACCGAGGTCCGCAACATCAGCCGCGAAAGCGACGGCGGGTGGATCCTCAAGCTTGTCAACGGACGTACGGGCGAGAAGCGCAAACTCAAGGCCAAGTTCGTGTTCGTCGGTGCCGGTGGCGGCGCGTTGGGGCTGCTGCAGAAGGCCGGAATCCCGGAAGCTAAGGGCTTCGGCGGGTTCCCGGTCAGCGGCGCCTTCCTGCGCACCAACAACATTGACCTCACCGAGGGGCACAAGGCCAAGGTGTACGGCTTCCCGCCGCTCGGTGCACCGCCGATGTCGGCGCCGCACTTGGACACCCGGGTGATCAACGGAAAGGAATGGCTGTTGTTCGGGCCGTTCGCCGGATGGTCGCCCAAATTCCTCAAGATGGGCAAGGTCACCGATCTGCCCGCGTCGGTGAAGCCCAACAACCTTGCGTCGATGATCGGCGTTGGTCTCACCGAGTTCAAGCTCGCGACTTTCCTGTTGAGCCAGCTGCGTCTCACTCCAGACGACCGGATCGACATGCTGCGCGAATTCGCGCCCAAGGCACAGCGTTCCGATTGGGAGCTGATCACCGCCGGCCAGCGCGTGCAGGTCATTCGGCCGGCCAAGGGCAAGGGTGGTGCCCTCGAATTCGGCACCATGGTGCTCAATTCGGCTGACGGCAGCATTGCCGGCCTGCTCGGCGCCTCGCCGGGTGCGTCCACCGCGGTGCCGGCCATGCTGGACGTCATGCAGCGGTGCTTCCCAGACCGGTTCGCCAACTGGATGCCCAAGCTCAAGGAAATGATCCCGTCGCTGGGTATCAGCCTGTCGGACGAGCCCACCCTGTTCGGTGAGGTATGGGACTGGGGCACACAGGTTCTCGGCCTGGAGCAGTGAACGCCGGGTGGTCCAGGTCTGCTGACCTGGACACCACGACGCTCTACGGACTGCTGCGGTTACGTGCCGAGGCGTTCATCGTCGGTCAGAACTGTGCCTACCAAGATCTCGACGGTCGCGATCTCGAGCCAGAGACCCGGCACTTTTGGATCAAGAATGAGAACGGCGATGTCGTCAGTGGTCTACGGGTGCTCGCGGATCCGCAGGGCGCGGGTTTCTGGATAGGCCGGGTATGTACGGCGGCGGACGAACGTGGCCGCGGGCATGCGGCACGATTGGTCCGCGCCGTGCTGGCCGAGATCGGCGGCGCACACTGTCGACTGAATGCGCAGGCCCACCTGAGAGATATGTATGGCAAGCTGGGATTCGTGGTCTCCGGTGACGATTTCCTCGAGGACGGGATACCGCACGTGCCCATGACCTGGATGGCCGGGAATGACTAGCACCACAGCCGTTCCCGGATACCCGCTCAGCGCGATCGTCGGGCACGACCAGCTGCGGCTGGCGCTTGTGCTCTCCGCGGTGCGCCCCGATATCGGCGGAGTGCTCATTCGCGGGGAGAAGGGCACGGCCAAGTCGACGGCGGTGCGCGCCCTGACCTCCGTGCTGGGTTCTGTCGATGGCGCACGTTTGGTGGAACTCCCGATCGGCGCCACCGAGGATCGGGTCGTTGGATCTCTCGACCTGCAGAAGGTGCTGCGCGACGGCGAACACGCTTTTTCCCCAGGGCTTTTGGCGCGGGCCAACGGCGGCGTGCTGTATGTGGACGAGGTCAACCTCCTGCACGACCATCTGGTCGACGTGATCCTCGATGCGGCGGCGATGGGTCGCGTGCACGTGGAACGCGACGGTGTATCCCATTCCTACGACGCACGATTCGTGCTGATCGGCACCATGAACCCCGAGGAGGGGGAGCTGAGGCCGCAGCTGCTGGATCGCTTCGGATTCGCGGTGGATGTACACGCCTCCCGGGAGGTGCCGGTACGGGCCGAGGTCATCCGTAGGCGGCTTGCCTATGAGGCAGATCCCGCCGGGTTTGTCTCGCGTTACGCCTCCGAGGAGGCTGAGCTGGCGGCACGGATTGCCGATGCCCGTCAGTTGCTACCCCGGGTCACCTTGCCCGACGCGGAGTTACAGCGTATTGCGGCCCTGTGCGCGGCCTTCGATGTGGATGGGATGCGCGCCGATCTGGTGGTGGCGCGTGCCGCCGTCGCCCATGCGGCGTGGCGTGGTGCCGAGGTGGTCGGCGAGCCCGATATCCGGGTGGCCGCCGAGCTGGCGCTGCCGCACCGGCGGCGCCGAGACCCGTTCGACGAGCCGGGCCTGGATCCGGAGCAGCTCGACCAGGCGATGCGCGATAGCGCGCCGCCCCAGGATCAGGATCCTGGCGGGGATGACCCAGACCCCGATCCGGATGGCCCCGGTGGTGGCGCACCCGAGTCTTCCCCGAATCCAGCTAAAGCTGATGATTCGCAGCAGGATTCAGCGCCCTCACCTGCGCCGTCTCGGCCCAGCCCGGCGCCCTCGGCGACATTTCGCGCCAAAACGTTCCGGGTGCCTGGCGTTGGCATGGGCGCCCCGGGACGACGTTCCGCGGCGCGCAACCGCACCGGCAAGGTGATCGCCCCGAGTTCCGACGAGGGATTCGGGGTGCACGTGATCGGCACGCTGATGTCCGCGGCGAGCCGGGTGACCGAACCCGGCAGGCTGCCCAAGCCGGTGCTCTCCGATGTGCAGTGGGCAATCAGGGAAGGGCGCGAGGGCAATCTGGTGATTTTCGTTGTCGACGCCTCGGGGTCGATGGCGGCACGCCAGAAGATGTCGGCGGTCAGCGGAGCAACCTTGTCGCTTCTGCGCGATGCCTATCAGCGACGCGACAAGGTCGCGGTCATTACGTTCCGCGGTCAGGAAGCGGCGATGTTGTTGGCACCGACAAGTTCGACGCACATCGCGGGCCGAAAGCTGCAGCAGTTCGATACCGGCGGTAAAACGCCACTGGCACAAGGACTTTTGGCGGCGCGCGATCTCGTGTCCCGTGAGCGTGGCCGTGATCCGCATCGCCGCGCGCTGGTGGTGGTGCTCACCGATGGACGCGCTACCGGCGGGCCGGATCCCTTGGGGCGGACTCGGCGTGCCGCGGGGATGCTGCGTGCCGAGCAGGTCGCTTGCGTGGTGGTCGATTGCGAGACATCCTTCGTGAGAATGGATCTGGCGGTCACGCTGGCTCAACAGCTTGACGCACCGGTGATCCAGCTGGACCACCTGAATGCCGACCGGCTGGCCGGCGTGGTCCGCGGCGCCACTGCCGCTGCGTGAGATAGCGGAGGAGGCTCAATGCCACAGGGACAACCGCTGGTGGTGCCGGAAGACGGGCTCACCACGAAGGCGCGTCGTAATGCCCCGGTACTCGCGGTGCACACCGGCGCGGGAAAAGGCAAGTCCACCGCCGCCTTTGGCATGGCTCTGCGTGCCTGGCATCACGGTGCGGACGTCGCGGTTTTCCAGTTCGTCAAGAGTGCAAAGTGGCGAGTGGGCGAGGAGTCCGTCTTCGGTGAGCTTGCCAAGCTGCACGATGAGCAAGGGATCGGCGGCTCGGTGCAGTGGCACAAGATGGGGTCCGGCTGGTCCTGGTCGCGCCGCGCGGGCACCGAAACCGACCATGCCGCTGATGCTGCCGCCGGATGGGCCGAGATCGCCCGGCGACTGGCCGCGGAGGAACACGGCTTTTACGTACTCGACGAGTTCACCTATCCGCTCAAGTGGGGCTGGGTCGACGTCGACGAGGTGGTCTCGGTACTGCGGAATCGCCCAGGTACGCAACATGTGGTGATCACCGGACGCGATGCGCCACAACAGCTTCTGGATGCCGCCGACTTGGTGACAGAGATGACGAAGATCAAACATCCGATGGACCAGGGCCGCAAGGGCCAACGCGGCATCGAGTGGTAGAGCGTGGCCTCCGCTAGCGTTCCCGCGATCGTGATCGCCGCGCCCGCATCGGGCAGTGGAAAGACCACGGTGGCCACGGGTTTGATGGGCGCGCTGCGGCGTGCGGGGCATCGGGTGGCGCCGTTCAAGGTGGGGCCGGACTACATCGACCCCGGATATCACAGTCTGGCGACCGGTAAGCCGGGCCGCAACCTCGACAGTGTGCTCGTGGGCAGCGATCTCATCGGGCCACTGTTCGGTCACGGCTGTCGGGACGCGGATATCGCCGTCGTCGAAGGAGTGATGGGTCTTTTCGACGGTCGGATCGGCGATGCGAAGGGTTCTACGGCCCAGATCGCGGCCCTACTCGGGGCACCGGTGGTGTTGGTGGTCGACGCGAAGGGGTACAGCCAGAGCATGGCTGCGCTCTTACATGGATTTGTGGTGCACGCCGCCGAGGCGGGGATCAGGATCGCTGGCGTGATTCTGAACAGGGTTGGGTCGGCGCGGCACCGGGAGATCCTCACGGCGGCAGCCGACCGTGCCGGACTGTCCGTGCTCGGAGCGTTGCCTCGTACCGAGGAGATATCGCTCCCATCAAGACATTTGGGATTGGTGACGGCTATCGAGCATGGCCAGGCAGCGCTCGATGCGATCGATGCGATGACGCGGCTGGTCGGCGCGCATGTGGACCTACCCGCGATTGTCGCTGCCGCCCGCAGTGATGTGACGGCCCCTGCGTGGGATCCGGCGGAGGCCATCGGCACCCGGGTGGTCGGGGAGCCCGTAGTGGCGCTGGCTGCTGGTTCGGCGTTTACCTTCGGCTACGCCGAACATCGCGAGTTGTTGGCCGCAGCTGGGGCGGTGGTCGCTGAATTCGACCCGCGCCGCGACGTCTTGCCAGACGAGACCGCCGCCTTGGTGCTGCCGGGCGGATTTCCGGAACAGTTCGCCACCGACTTGTCGTCCAATGAATCACTACGCCAACAGGTTCGTGACATGCCGGGGCCCATTCATGCCGAATGCGCGGGGCTCACATACCTGTGTAACGACCTCGATGGCGCGCCCATGTCTGGGGTGATCGATGCACATGCGCGCTTCACCGATTCGCTCACCCTCGGGTACCGGGACGCGGTGGCGATCACCGGCTCCATCCTGTTCGACGAAGGAGAACGGCTGAGCGGGCATGAGTTCCATCGCACCACGGTCGACTATCGCGACGACGCCGCGCATCGCGCCTGGGCCTGGAGCACCTCTGACGGTGTCCGTCGTGAGGGCGTGGTGGCAGCGGAGGGACGCATCCACGCCTCGTACCTGCACACGCATCCGGCGGCGCACCCTCATGCGGTGGCCCGGTTTGTGTCACGGGCGACAACGTGGGGACATAGACTGCGGCTCTGAGCCGAGGGGGCACTGTGACAGATCCGCAGAATCCAGAGATTCCACATCCGGGTTATCCGCCCTATCAGGGGTTGCCTTACCCGCCACCTCCGCAGTACGCGCCTATCCCGGCGCAAAATCAACCACCGTATGGCGCAGCCGGATATCCCTACCCGCCGCCCGCCGTCAACATCGCGATGTACGGCCCAGCGATCCCGCGGAAGAGCTCGGGTGTCGCGATCCTGCTCTCGTTCCTCTTCGGGCCACTCGGGATGCTCTATTCGACGGTCAGCGGTGGGCTGATCATGCTGGGGGTCAACTTCATGATCTTCATACTCGGCTTCCTCTCCGCGGGTCTCGCGTGGATCCTGTGGTTCTTCACCTGGATCGGCGGCATGATCTGGGCGTACACGGCTGCCGAAGAACACAATCGTCGGATTGCGCCTCAATACCGCTGATGCATACGTCTCGGTCTGGTAGTGACAGTCAAAGAAACTGTTACAGAAGGCATTTCGAGAACGAAGAGTCTTGAGACTGGGGCTGCGAAAATTTGCCTGGTACCATCGGTGACATGTCAGGTCGCGGGGTGCCCAGGTACCGGCTGTGCACCGCGGTCGTGTTGGCAATTCTGTGCTTGTTGGTCGGGGGCGCCTGCTTGTTGCCCGGCGAGAGTTCGCGTTTAGCAAACGCGGCGACCTCGGTATCGTTGTATGACACTGCCGAGGTTCATCATTGGGAACCGGTGCAGCACGGCATGGCTGTCACCCGTGCTCGCCTCGGGCCAGTTGTGCAGCCGGTTTGGCTGCCTCTCACCGTCTCGGTCTTTGCGCTTGGTGGCGCGGCACTGCTGGTTCTGTTGATGTCACGGCGTAGCGTTTTACTTTCTCATGCCCCGGATAATGCTGGGTGGCAACGACTTCTGTTCTTAGGGATCAATCGGCGCTGAGGGACCGCTGAGTCGGCAATTGCTGCCGTCTTGCGTGTATCAAACCTTCACCAGCCGTGCAACGCCCGTTATCGGGGTGCCTGGGCGGCTCCGTATCTGTTGATTGGACCGGTTCTTGTGGAGCCTTCTGCCTCTGTCTGTAAACCTTCGTTGTTTGTGAACGTGCGCCACGATGTGCTGGCGTCTCGTTCTCCTCTCCCCGTGGTATCCCACCTACGCATGGAATGGCGGATTTCGTGATTGCCCGCCTCATAAGCACAGGCTTCTTCATGGCTGCGTGTGGGCTCACAGATGCGGCCACGGCCATCGCAGAGCCAAAAGATATGGCCCCGCAGCAATATTCGAGGACTACTCGAGACGGATGGCATCTGGAGATCCGGCTGGAAAACGAGCGTGTGAACTCCGTGCCCAACCTGGCGGCTGCCACGAACTCACGTGAGGCCTTCATTACGCTCTCGGGTACGGCAACCGCGACCGGTGGCAGCAACCCCATCACCGATAGCCTCTTCCTCATCGGCTACCAGCTCGGCTGCCAGTCCGATGTGTCATCGGGATTGCAGATCGGTGGATCCGCCGGTATCGCGCCGTCAGTGAACGTCGGCGTGCTCCCCCTACAAACGGTGGGAATTGGAGGCAGCGCCGGAGTCAGCGGATTTGTGCAAACCGTGGTGCAACCGGGCGTCATTGTGAACCTGCCGCTGGGAAACATGGTTCTGTCGCGGGGCAATACGGGGGCGCTAGATCTGGACAACGTCCATGTGAAGGCGGACGCCTGCGGAGGGGACGTCACCGTCCGGTCCTTTGCCTCGCTGCGTGTGTCCACCGAGACAGGCCACACTGAATTCGCCATCTATGGCGACCCGATCAAGATCTGATGATGAAATTCTTCTGTGCCGCAACGGTCTTGATATGTTCTTTGTGCGGGGCGCCGGCGGCCGCCGCAGACCCGCTGCCGATAAAACCGATGCCCGCAGTGCCGGTAGCAGTGCCTGGGGGAGCGCCTAATAATCAAGCAGCCCTGCCATCGCAACCATCCTTTGGGTTATTGCCTCCGCCGCAGCGCGGTACCCGGATAACGGCTGGGCTCGGCGCGGGATTTACCTCTCGAATCGGTGCCGGAATGACGTCCGGGCAGTTGGAGGACCCACGTGGGACAAGGGAAGGAACGGCACCATGATTCGATCATTATGTGCTGCAATAGTATCCATCGGGCTTGCCGTGGCGCTCACCGTACCTGCATCGGCGGAGCTACCGTCGCCTCATCCTGCTCCCTACGGCCCGGTTGACGCTCCCGGGCAGTTGCCTGCGTTGAACATGTCGCGTGGGACCCGGCTGCCGGCTTCGATGTCCGGATCGCTGGGGCCGCAGATCTCCGGTGGGGTGGACGGGGCCGGAGCATCCGGCGGTGTCAAGGCAAGCGCTGGGTTCGGAGACGGGACGCTGGGTAGCTCAGCTGCGACCCCGTGACACGATGACGGACCGCACTAACCGCGAATCGCATTGCTCAAGCCGGTGAGTAGCGGGGTTGCGCATGTCGAGCGCGGTGAGCAAGCGTGTTGCGACGACGTCGGCGCGCCAATCGGCTGAGCGTCTGCCATACTGATTGATAATGGAAACCGTTATCATTATGACTCAACCGGTCACCTCAATGCGTGATCGAGAGTAGGTTTCGTTAAAGAGCCGCGGCGCGCGATGAAGCGCGACTCAAATACATTGAGCGGAAGGGTGATTGGCTGATGGTATGGCACGGACTGTTAGTGAAGGCCGCATCAACGGTGGCAACCGGTGCGGTGGGAGTCGCCGCCTACGAAGTCGTGCGCAAGGCCGCGGCCAAGGTTCCCGTCCGCGACGCCAGTGTCGTCGTCACCGCCTGGGGTCTGCGAGGTGTGCGTAAGGCCGAGGAGGGCGCCGAGCGTGCACGGTTGGCGATCGGAGATGTCGTGGCGGAGGCGCGCGAGCGCATTGGAGAAGAGGCTCCGCCGCCCGTGGTGGGAGAAGCCGGTCACGACCACGAGCACTGAGCCGCACATGGTCACTGTCGTATCTGACGCGGCCGGACGTCTACGTGCTGTCGCGATCGAGTTCAGCGGCGATGTCCGGCGGGCCGTGCTGATCGAGGACACGCTGCAGCATGTGCAGGGAGTCCGTGCGGTGCACGCATACCCGCGCACAGCCGCGGTGGTGGTGTGGTACTCGAAGGCGAGTGGTTCGGCCGACGACATCCTCGCCGCACTGGCCGGCGCCCTCGATGCCCCGTTACCGGAATCGTTGACCCGAGAACCGCATTCATCCGATGTGCGTAACGGCGACGTGCTGCGCATGGCGGTGGGCGGTGCGGCTCTGGTGGTGCTCGGAGTTCGCCGGTATCCGCTACGGCGGCCGCCGCTGCTGGGGCCCACAGGTCGGGTATTGGCAACGGCAGTAACAATTTTCAGCGGATACCCATTCCTGCGGGGTGCACTTGCCGCACTACGCAGCGGCAGATCGGCAGGCACGGATCTGTTGGTGTCGGCGGCCACCGTGGCCAGCCTGGTGCTGCGTGAGAATGTGGTTGCACTGACCGTGCTGTGGCTGCTCAACATCGGCGAGTACCTGCAGGACCTCACGCTCCGTCGCACCCGGCGGGCCATTGCAGATCTGTTGTCGGGTAGCCAGGACACCTCATGGGTTCGCCTGCGTGATGGCACCGAGGTTCAGGTGGCCACGACATCACTGGTGATCGGCGACGAGGTAGTCGTCCACGAGCAGGTAGCCATTCCCGTTGACGGCGAGATAGTGGACGGTGACGCGATCGTCGACCAGTCGGCCATCACGGGCGAAACCTTGCCGGTCAGCGTCGTGGCCGGGGGACAGGTACACGCGGGTTCTGTCGTCATGCGCGGCCGCATCGTGGTGCGTGCCGCGGCCGTTGGCGGGCAGACGATCATCGGCCGGATCATCACCCGGGTGGAGCAGGCGCAGCGTGACCGCGCCCCGATTCAGACTGTCGGCGAGAACTTCTCACGACGATTCGTTCCGGCCTCGTTCCTACTGTCGCTCGGCACCCTCGTGGTGACGCGGGATGTGCGGCGTGCGATGACGATGCTTTTGGTGGCCTGCCCATGTGCGGTGGGGTTGTCTACCCCTACTGCCATCAGCGCGGCCATCGGTAACGGGGCCCGCAGGGGCATCCTGGTCAAGGGCGGTTCGCATCTGGAATTGGCCGGTCGAGTGGACGCGTTCGTGTTCGACAAGACCGGAACGTTGACCATCGGACGGCCGGTGGTCACGAATATCGTCGCCTTCAAAGAGGGTTGGGAACCGGAACAAGTGCTCGCGTACGCGGCGAGCTCCGAGATCCACGCCCGCCATCCCTTGGGGGAGGCGGTCATCCGCTCAACCGAGGAACGCCACATCGCCATCCCGCCGCACGAGGAGTGTGAGGTGTTGGTCGGCCTCGGGATGCGGACTCGTGCCGACGGGCGCACCCTGCTGTTGGGCAGTCCGGCACTGCTGAGCAAGGAGAGCGTCCGGGTGACCCCGGAGGCCGACGAGTGGGTGGCCAAGCTGCGGCGCCGCGCTGAGACTCCGCTTCTACTGGCAGTGGACGGCGTACTCGTCGGACTCATCAGTCTGCGCGACGAGATCCGCCCGGAGGCCGCCGAGGTGCTGGCCGCACTGCGGTCATCGGGGGTCAAGCGGGTGGTCATGCTCACCGGCGATCACACGGAGACAGCACGGGCTGTGGCAGAGGAGTTGGGAATCGAAGAGTGGCAGGCCGAGGTGCTGCCCGAGGACAAGCTCCAGACCGTGAGTCAACTGCGCAGTGACGGGCATGTTGTCGCGATGGTCGGTGACGGCGTCAATGACGCGCCCGCGCTGGCGGCGGCAGACATTGGAATTGCCATGGGACTCAACGGAACTGATGTGGCCGTGGAAACCGCTGACGTCGCGCTGTCCAGTGATGACCTGCGTAAGCTGCTCGATGTGCGGGGCCTGGGCGGTCGGGCCGTGACCGTTATTCGACAGAATTACGCGATGTCGATCGCGGTCAATGCGATCGGGCTGGTGGTGGGCGCCGGAGGTGCGCTCTCGCCGGTTATCGCGGCGATACTGCACAACGCGTCTTCGGTCGCGGTCGTCACCAACAGCTCGCGCCTTATCGGCTACGAACTCGACGGACGACCTTCGCATTCCTGATCGCGCGATCGTTCCATACGGACGGTCTAAGGCAAGGGACCGGATGGTTCCTGCGTTGTCATGAGCGCAAGGGCGGCTTGTACGACCTCGTCCGTGTAGGTTGCTAGTTTGCGGCCGCGCTGCACAGTCTCGGCGGCAAGTCGCTCTATCCCACCGACTAACACAAGGGCCCGAGTGCGAGATATCGGGCTGCCACCAGCAACGCGGAATTCGTTGCTATTGCAGATGGCCTGAATGGTGTTGATAAATGCGTCGGTTCCCTCGCGGTGAAGCTCGGCTCCGGCCTCGCCGAGCAAGGGAATGTCTTGTATCCAGCTGAGCATGAGGGCGGGCCGTGTATCGACAAAGTCGATCCAGGCCTCAGTCGCCTGCCGTATTTGCACCTGCCAAGGCATTGTGTGGTCCACGGCCGCGGCGACTGCGGCTATTTCATCCTGACTTGCTTGCTTGTGCAGGGCCAGCAGGCACGCTTGCTTGGTCTCGAAATACTGGTAGAAAGTTCGTCGCGAGGTATGGGCGTGCCGCACAATATCTGCGATGGTGGTTCGTTGGAAGTTCTTCTCCGCCAATGATGCTTCCAAGCCTTCAATGAGGCGGCGGCGATAGGCGTTTCCGTCTTCGATGGCCTTGTCTTCGGCTTCCGAACGTGATGTTGAAACATGTAAAGCCACAGCAATCCTTCCCTATGCCCGGTTAAAGATATCCGGTTAAGGCAACCGTGGTGACAGGGTCGACACGGGCCGGTCGCGAACTTTTAGCGGCCACCAAAACCAGCGGCCGAGAAGAACTGCGATGGTTGGGGTTATCAGCGAGCGCACGATGAATGTGTCGAACAGCAGACCCAGGCCAATGGTGGTCCCAATCTGGCCGATGGATTGAAGATCACTGGTGACCATTGAGATCATGGTGAACGCGAACACCAGGCCCGCGGCGGTGACGACCCCACCCGTGCCGCCCATAGTGCGGATCAGTCCGGTTTTCAGGCCGTCGCCGAGTTCTTCTTTGAGCCTCGAGACGACTAGCAGGTTGTAGTCCGACCCGACAGCGAGCAGCACGATGACGGACATGGCGAGCACTATCCATTGCAGCTCGATGCCGAGGAGATGCTGCCAAATCAGTACGGAGAGGCCGAATGAGGATGCGAGCGAAACGACGACGGTACCTACGATTACCAGCGAGGCGATCAGCGCCCGGGTAATCAGAACCATCACGATGAAGATCAGGATGATGGCTGCTATGGCTGCGATCAGCAGGTCGTAGGCCGATGCCTGCTGGATGTCTTTGTAGGTGGCAGCAGTGCCGCCGAGGTAGAACTTTGCATCAGCTAGGGGCGTGCCTTTGACCGCCTCTTTGGCTGCCTCTAGTTCGGCGTCGACGTGGGCGATCCCTTCAGGGGTGGCTGGGTCGGCGTCGTGGGTGATGGTCAGCCGAGCGGCCTTGCCGTCCGGTGACAACATTAGTGCCAGCCCGCGCTGAAAATCGGGGCTGTCGAATGCATCTGGCGGCAGATAGAACAAGTCGTCGTTCTTCGCATCATCGAAGATCTGGCCCATGACGGTGGTGGTGTCGGACATACGGTCGATCTGTGTCAGCATCCCCGAGAAGGTGCTATGCAAGGTCAGCGTGGTGGTTCGTATGTTCTTTGTGATGGAAATTATTGATGGTAGTTGCGAAATTATTTGGGGCAGAAGCTGATCGATGTGGTCAAGGTCTGAGAGTGCTGACGTCATGTCTTCGGTTATCTTGTCGATGCCGTCGATGGTGTCGAAGAGTGACCTTGCGGCCGAGCACATTGGGATATCGAAGCAGTGTTTCTCCCAGTAAAAGTAATTGCGCAGCGGACGGAACTGGTCGTCGAAGTTGGCGATGTTGTCGCGCATCTGGTCGGCGGTGGCTTTGAGGTTTTTGGCGGTGCCGATCGCGTGGTGAGTGGTCCCAGCCAGCTCACGTGCCATCGCATCGATGCGCTCCAAGATCGTGATGATGGTCCCGAGTTGGTTAGTCACGTTGAGTATGTCGTCCATGCGGGCGTTGAGGAACTGCAAGTTCTCGCGGATCGAGACGGCTTCCATGCTCACCTGAAACGGTACTGAGCCGTGTTCCATCGGAGGCCCCAACGGTCTGGTGATGCTTTGGACCCGGGCGATTCCTTTGACACGAAAAATGTTCTTGGCGATCCTGTCCAGTACCAGCATGTCCCGCGGGTTTCGTAGATCATGGTTGGCCTCGATCATCAGTACGTCCGGGTTCATGCGGGCCGCCGAGAAATGCCGCTCGGCGGCGGCATAGCCGACGTTGGAGGGTACGGTGCTCGGGATGTAATGGCGGTCGTTGTAGTTGGTGCGGTATCCAGGCAGCGCCAACACACCAACGAGAGCAATGGCCGACGCTGCCGCCAGGATCGGAACGGGCCAGCGCACGATTGCAGTACCCAGCTGGCGCCAGCCGCGAGTCTTGACCTTGCGCTTGGGATCGAGCAGACCGAACCGGCTCGCAGTCCACAGCACCGCCGGAGCCAGAGTCAACGCCATCGCGAGTACCGCCAACATTCCCACGGTGCAGGGGATACCTAGGGAGTTGAAGTAGTTCAGCCGGGTGAACGACAGGCACAGCATCGCGCCGGCAATCGTGAGCCCGGACCCCACGATGACATGGAAGACTCCATGAATCGTTGTGTAGTAAGCAGTTTCGCGGTCTTCGCCGGACTGACGTGCCTCGTGGTAGCGCCCGAGGAGAAAGATCAGGTAGTCGGTGCCGGCCGCGATTGCCAGCGCCGTTAACACGCTGACGACGAAGGTGGACAGACCCAAGATGCGGAAATGGCCAAGGACGGCGATCAGTCCCCTCGCCATGCCCATTTCCATCAGCATCACAAACAAGACCAGCAACATCGTGGCGACCGAGCGGTAGATGAGAAGCAGCATCAGCGCGATCACGATGATGGTCACGATCGTCATCGTGATCATGCTGGCGTCGCCAGCCTCGTTCGAATCGGTGATTAGCGCGGCTTGTCCCGTGACGTACACCTGTATCCCAGGTGGGGGTGCGGTGTCTTCGACGATTTTGCGCGCCGCCTCAACCGATTGCGCGCTGAGCGTCTCGCCCTGATTGCCGGCCAGGTTTACCTGGACGTAGGCGGCCTTGCCGTCCTCGCTCTGCGAGCCCGACGCGGTGATGCGTTCACCCCAGTAATCCTGTACATGCTGAACATGGCGGGTGTCTTGCCGTAGTCGCTGGACCAGTCCGCGATAATAGGTTCGCGCCGCGTCACCGAGTTTTTCGTGGTCACTTTCCAGGACGATCATGACCGAACTGTCGGAATCAAATTCCTGGAACTTTTCCCCCATATGCTTCATAGCTGCTACCGATGGAGCGTCCTTCGGCGTTAATGACACCGAATTCTCTTTTCCGACTGTCTCCAATTGTGGAACAGCGACATTGACTATTACAGTCAGCACCAGCCAGGCGAGAATTATTGGCACTGCAAGTACACGGACAACGCGGGCCAGAATAGGTCGCCTGGGTGGGCCCAAAGGACTCCCGTTCATGCTGCCTTCACCAAACAAAACGCTTGGGCGCTGACCTTCCTGGAGGTTTGCTCGTCGCGAACGCTTCCGTTGACGACAATGCGGCAGCTCAGAGAGTCACTGTCACCCTGAGCAACGATGTTGGCGAAAACGCTGGGCAATGTTGTGTTAATGGTGTGCGACCACGGTAACGTGTTGAAGCTGGCCTTCTGCGGCTGCGCGTGCTCGTCTAGGTAGCTGATCATCCCCGATGACTTCGTAGGCCCAAACAGCTCGTATGTCACCCTCTTCGGACTAATGTGAACAATGCGCTCCGGCCTGCCGCCGCCAATCAGGGTGGCCTGATCCGAACCGAAAATTCCATGGAGCCGGTACACCGCGAACCCGCCGACGATGGACGACACCACCACAATCAACGGCACCCACACCCGGCCCAGCAACGCGAAACCCTTAACGGCCTTCATTAAATCCTCCTTGAAAGGCGCGAATACACGCTAGGGCCGTGTCAAACAGGCACTGAAATACTGTTGTCGAGCGCATTTTATACACCATTGAATCGCTTGGTACTGGATAGTACCAGCTGTTGGTACTGGACGATACCAAGCGAATCATCGCCTCTGCAAAGGGATATCGTTGTGATCCCAACCACTTGGTGTGTGTGCCTGTTCAGGACTGGCTCGATCTGGTCACTAGTTCGTGTGGAGCCCAGGTTTCTTCGGCTGGGGCGACGGCGTTGAACATCGAGACTCTCGAGGCGATTCCACGTGTGCCGTATGGACTGGCTTCAGTAGCGAGTCCAAATGAGTCTGCGATCCAGATACTCCAGACTGCGAAAGCATCGCTTGGCATGCTCGGCAATGGCCATGAAACAGCAAGGGAGGCAAAGAGTTCAGCGATGTGATCTCGATTGTGCCCATCAACCTATGAAGTCCGCCATCGGATGTGTGTCACTAGTTTTTCCTCAAACACAAGATGTTCTTTTTCACGTAGAAGAAGGTCGATCAAGCGGAGTAGCGGTAGCTATGGTGCTTTGAGGCGACAAAGTTTGGTCGGCCCACGTAAGGAAAGGCTTGAGTCGATGTCTTCAGAAGCGTGTGGGCACAACAACAGTGACCGCGTCAAGGCAGCGATCGGCCGTCGAGGATTCTTCGCCGTCGGGGCAGGCGTGGTGGCGGGGGCGTTGATGGGCACCGGGGCGCAGGCGGCGGCAAGTGATCTCAACAGCTTACGAGCCGCCGTTCGGGGGAGAGTCTTTCTGCCTGGCGATAGCGGTTTCGGCCAGATGAGCAAAGCATGGGATCTGAGTGTCAATCAAGCGGTGCGCGCCGTGGTTGAGGTCGCTGACGTCGAGGATGCCCGCTCGCTGATCCGGTTCGGACGCGAGAACGGTATCGCTATTGCCGTCCAGCCCAATGGGCATGGCGCTTCCGAAGCGCTCAACGGGACAATTCTGGTGCGAACCCGCTCGATGAATGATGTGCGCATTGATCCGCATACGCGGTCAGCGCGCGTGGGTGCGGGTGTGTCATGGGGGCCCGTGCAGGAAGCGGGTGCGCCGTTCGGCTTGATGGGTGTGTCCGGAAGTTCCCCTTCGGTTGGTGTCACCGGCTACACACTCGGAGGCGGATTGAGCTGGTTCAGTCGCAGGTTCGGCTGGGCCGCCGAAAGTGTCACGGCCTATGAGGTCATCAACGCTGACAGCGAAATAGTCCGAGCAACAGAGTTTTCCGAACCGGAGCTGTTTTGGTCGTTGCGTGGTGGGGGCGGTGACTACGCGCTCGTCACTGGCCTCGAGTTCGCGCTCCACCCCGTCACCTCACTGTATGGCGGCACGATGCTATGGCCCGCTGCCAGAGCAGACGACGTTCTGACAGCCTTCCGAGAGGTCACCGCAATGGCCCCCGACGAGTTGACTGTGTGGTGCGCCCTGCTCAATCTGCCAGGAATGGAACCCGCAGTGGGCATTTACAGCACCTATCTCGGTTCGTCTGACCCTAGACATACGTGGCTGCAACCCTTCGAGCAAATCACAGGGCGGGTTTCCGACAGTCACCGAATGCTGCGTTCGGTGGAATTGGGCACGATCACCGATGAGCCGACGCGTCCGTCGACGCTGATCCAGCGAGGGGCCCTGCTGACCAGCATCGATCACCCGAGTATTTCCGAAATTTTCGCCAAGCCCGTTGAGCCGTTGGCGTTTATCCAAATCCGCCATCTCGGCGGAGCCTTGTCACGAGGCTCTGATACCGCCGCCGGACTGGTCACCGACCCCAACTTCATCGTTCTGGGCGGACTGCCGATGGCTGGACAAGCAGACGCAACTATTCGCCAGCGTATCGCCGAAGACCTCGACACACTGGCTCCGATAAGCAGCGGCCGTACGCCTTTCACTTTCCTGTCATCGGAGCAGACTGCAGCCGAAGCCTTCGATAGCCCCACGTTGACTCGGTTGCAGGAAGCCAAGCGTCGCTACGATCCCCACGGCGTATTCCGGAGCAATCATCCCGTGCTCGCCTGAAGTGCAGATCCCGCGCGTCACTGACACGTGCGATGTCTCCACCTGTCGTGTGGATGCCAGCCTTACGCAACCATTTTGAACCTGTGCGCCAACGCTTCTCCAAACAAGATCTGTGACCGCACTCACTAAGGAGCTCGACGCGATGGTCTACTTTTTCGAGGCGTTGCTGGCCGGGATGTCTATCGTAATCTTTTGGTTTACCGGTTATGTCATCTACCGACTAATCACTGACAAATCCTAATCTGCGGGGGAGCCTCGTGCGCCTTCGGGTTCTCTAAGCAGGCTCATCGCGACAGCAGAACCTCTGCGGGAGAGAGAGTTCTGAGTCTTACTGTCTCTGAACCAACGGCAGAATCACGTCGTCGACCATGCGGCGCATGTACGTCTCGTCGATAACCGTTCTTTTGAGGGCGGCGGTGAGGCTTAGGCCCAACGGTATGTCGTAGACAAGTGACAGGTCGCGGTCGCGGGCTATCTCGCCTCGCTCGATGGCGCGAGCGAAGACGACCTCCATCCGCTTCTGGGTTTGTGACAGCAGCAGGTCATCCAGCGCTGCTGCCAGTGTGGAGTCGTTGACGGCCTCGGCGATGATTCCCGCCAGCAGGTTGCCGGTGAGGATGTCGTTATCGCCGAAATCCCTTGCCTCGTACAGCGCGTGCAAGTCACCACGCAAGCTCCCGGTGTCCGGAACGTCGTCGAGTTTCCCCAATGAGGGGCGTCCGTGCAGGATGGCATCCGCGGTGAGCGCGGCCTTCGAAGACCAGCGCCGGTAGATGGCTGCCTTGCCCACACCGGCACGAGCGGCGATCACATCCATGCTCATCGCGTCGTAGCCCTGCTCGGCGAGCACGATGAAGGCCGCCTCCAGGATCGCGAGGTCCAACGACCTGTTCAGCCGTCCGGGTGTTCTCTGCCGTTGAATGGCAGCATTTTTCGTCATGAGGTCCGCGCAGTGGTGTAGTGGCGGAGGTTCAGTGGCCACCAGAACCAGCGGCCCAGCAGTGCGGCGATGGCCGGGGTCATGAAGGATCTCACGATCAGTGTGTCAAAGAGCAGCCCGAGGCCGATCGTCGTCCCGAGCTGCCCCACGATGCGCAGATCACTGACCACCATGGCGCACATGGTGAATGCGAACACAAGGCCCGCGTTGGTCACCACCTTGCCGCTGCCGCCCATGGCCCGGATAAATCCGGTCTTGAGCCCACCATGCAGTTCTTCCTTGAAACGTGCGATCAGCAGCAGGTTGTAGTCCGAGCCCACGGCCAACAGGATGATGACCGACAACGGCACCACGAACCAATGCAAGTCCATGCCCAACAGGTCCTGCCAAATCAGCACCGACACCCCGATGGATGCACCGAGCGATACCGCCACCGTGCCGACAATGACGAGAGCCGCGACTACGCTGCCGGTGACCAGCAGCATGATGATGAAGATCAGGCACAGTGACGCGATGCCCGCCAGGATGAGGTCGTATTTCGCTCCTTCCTGCAGGTCCTTGTTCGCGGCGGCAGTTCCTCCCAAGTAGACCTTGGCGTTCTCCAATGGGGTGCCCTTGATCGAATCCGCCACTGCCTCTTTGATATTGCCGACGGTCGCGATTCCCTCCACGGAGGCCGGGTTCCCCTGATGTGAGACGGTCATCCGGACGGCCTTCCCGTCGGGGGATAGGAACATCTTCAATCCGCGTTTGAAGTCGGCGTTCTCGAACACCTCGGGCGGCAGATAGAACGAGTCGTCGTTCTTGGCTTGGTCGAAGTACTTGCCGATCAGGGTGGAGTTCTTGGTGCTCTCATCCATCTGATTCATGATCCCGGACATGGTGCTGTGCATGGTCAGCAGCGTGCCGTGCATGGACTTCATGATCGCGATCATGGGCGGAAACTCGGCGAGCATGCGCGGCATCAGGACATCGACCTTGTCCATGTTCACGAGCATGCCGTCCATGTCCTCGACCATCGCGTCAACGCCGTCGAGAGCATCGAACACCGTGCGGCTCGCCCAGCAGATCGGGATATCGGCGCAGTGCTTTTCCCAGTAGAAGTAGTTGCGAATCGGCCTGAAGAAGTCGTCGAAAGTGGCCATCAGGTCGCGCATGTCGTGCATCTTGCCTTGCATCACCTTCATCTGGCCGGTCATGTCGTGCATGATGTCGGTGAGCTCGCGCATCATGTCGTACACACGCTCCATGGTGCCGATCAAGGTTCCCATTTGATCGGCCATGGTCAGCATGTCGGCCATGCGGTCTTTCATGTACTTCATGTTCTGGATCTGGCCGGCTCCCTGCAGGCCGATCTGGAACGGTATCGAGCTGTGTTCGATCGGCGTACCGAGCGGCCGGGTGATCGCCTGCACGCGTCCCACGCCACGAGCATGGAACGCCGTCTTGGCGATTCTGTCGATGACCAACATGTCTGCGGGGTTACGCATGTCGTGATCTGCTTCGATCATGAGCATTTCGGGGTTCATCCTGGCCGGGGAGAAGTGCCGTTCCGCAGCGGCGTAACCGACTTTCGAGGGCACGTTGTCCGGCATGTACTGACGGTCGTCATAACCCGGGGTATATCCCGGCAGGGTGAGCAATCCGATGAGTGCAATCCCAATGGTCACAATGAGAATCGGCCCTGGCCAGCGCACCACCGCGGCACCGATACGCCGCCAGCTGCGCTCGTCATGCTTGCGTTTGGGCTCGAACAGTCCGAAGCGGCTACCGATCGCCAGCACCGCGGGAGCCAGGGTGAGTGCCGCCGCGACAATCACGAAAATGACCAGCGCACAGGGCACACCCATGGACCGGAAGAGTGGCAGGCGTGTCAAACTCAGGCACAGTGTCGCACCGACGATTGTCAACCCCGATCCCAAGATCACGTGTGACACGCCGGAATACGCGGTATAGAAGGCCTCCTCTCGATCTTCTCCGGACTGGCGCGCTTCGTGATATCGGCCCAGCAGGAAGATCACGTAGTCGGTGCCTGCGGCGATGCCCAGCATCGTGACCATGCTGACGGCGTAGGTCGACAGCCCGATCACATTGAGATTGCCCAATGTCGCGACCACTCCCTGGCCCGCCATCAGTTCCACCCCGACGACCACCAGGGCCAGAAACATGGTGATCACCGAGCGGTATACGAAGAGCAGCATCACGACGACGACGCCCACCGCGATAAGCGTGGTCTTCTGCATGCTCTTGTTGCCGGCCGTTCCGGTGTCGGCGCTCGCTGCCGTTCCCCCGGTGACATATGCCTGCACACCATCGGGGCCGGGTGTCTCGGCGATGATCTTGCGGACTGCATCGACGGATTCGTTCGCCAAGGTGGTGCCCTGGTCTCCGGCCAGGTTCACCTGAACGTAGGCGGCTTTCCCGTCGGCGCTCTGAGCGCCGGAGGCGGTGAGCGGGTCTCCCCAGTAGTCGGAGATGTGCTGCACGTGGGTGGGATCGGCCTTCAGCTTCTTGATGATCTCGTCGTAGAACCGGTGCGCCTCATCTGCCAGGTCCTGCTTGCCCTCGAGCACGATCATGACGGAGCTGTCGGAGTCGAACTCCCCGAACACCTTGCCCGTGTGCATCATCGCGATCATCGAGGGAGCGTCCTTGGGGGACATGGATACCGAATGTGCCTTGCCCACTTCATCAAGGGAGGGCGTGACGACATTGAGGATGATGGCGACGCCCAGCCAGAACAGGATGATCGGGATGGACAAGACCCGGATAGCCCGCGCGATCCGCGGAGGCCGCGCGGCGCGATCGCCGCCGCCGTGCCTCATGCGGACTTCACCAGGCAGTAGATGTAGGCGTTGTGCTCGTTGGAAACTCGCTCCACCTTGACCTCGCCGTTGACGATGATCCGGCAGCCGATGCGGTTGCCGTCACCTTGGGCGACGATGTTTCCGCTCAACGACGGCAAGATCGACACGATCTTGAACGACCATGGCAGCTGCACGGCGTCGACGCGAGTCGGCTGAGCATCCTCGTTGAAATAGTTCACGTCGGCCATGGCGCCGGGTTCTCCGAATACCTCGTATACGAGTGTCTTTGGGTTGTACGGGACGGCGTCCTTCGCGTTGTTGTCGGCAGAGGAGATGAAGGAGTCCGAGCCGAAAATTCCGCGAACCCGGAGTACCGCGAATCCGCCGACGGCCAGTATCACGGCGATCAGCAGCGGCATCCAGATTCGTCTTATCACACGAAGCATCCCAAACCCCTTTGCGCTCAATATGATTGGCACAGCACTGGCGGTCTTACGTCTTGGAACTGCCGCAGCTGGTCGAGATGGGCGTCATTGCCCCACACGGAACTGAAGTTCCGCATGATGGTCCGGACGGTACCCCAATTCGACTCTGCGCGCGACACGGGCGAGCTAACTATGGGGCCGTGCGGGGCGCCCTGATCTGTCCAGCCCCGGCGGCTCGTCTAGGGGAGCGGTGCCGCACCCCGTCACGAGGCGATTGTCGCCGGGGCCCCGGCGTGCCTGGTCGCCTCACCAGTCACAAAACTAATGAAAAGTATGCACGGATGTTGATCCCACGCCGGATTGGATCTTGATCGTCCTAAGGCATGGGAAATTTGGGCTCACGGTGAGTAAATTGCATAAATATTTCATAGAGGTCGCCGAGTTGAATATTCTCTGAATATGCACTCAGGGCAAACCATGGAAATTGCTGTGAATTATCTGTGCGTTCAGGCGATCTGTGCGTGAAAGATATTTATATACAGTGCGTTAGCTGGTAAGTCTGATGCCTTGACGGCGGCTCTGAAGATCTGAGTCGCGTCGCAACAGCTAATATTTATGCGTCTCGACTGAATTGTGAATTCCTTGTTTCCCGGCTATCAATGGGCTGTTAATGCGGGATGGGGTAGGGGCGCGAAAGAGGCCATTGTGCGATGTCGCGAGACGGCTTAACGCGGGGCACTGTGATCCTGATCTCCCGAGTCGCGAATTCCTTTCGCGCACCTTATCTTTAGGTCTGTCGGGTTCTACTGCTAGTTGTCTTCAGTTCTACTACCAGGCAGATTGTCGTGTGCGAGGAGGACGTAGCAAGATGAAAAACGCGTCTGTGACCCCAGTCGCAGTTATCGGAATGGGGTGCCGGCTCCCGGGTGGGATCGAGTCACCCGAACAGTTCTGGCAGGCGCTGCTGCGCGGCGAGGACTTCATTACTGAGGTGCCTCCCGCGCGCTGGGACTTGAGCGAGTATTACGACCCCGAGTCCGGCGTGCCTGGCAAGTCGCCTTCCAAGTGGGGTGCCTTTCTGGAAGACGTTGGTGGATTCGACGCGGATTTCTTCAGCATCAACGAGCGTGAGGCCGTATCGATCGATCCTCAGCACCGTGTGTTGCTCGAAACATCTTGGCAGGCAGTGGAACATGCAGGCCTCAATCCGCGGACCCTTGCCGGCTCGCAGACCGGGGTGTTCGTGGGAGTGACCCACAACGACTATCAGTTGGTGGCTGCGGATGCGGCGGATCTCGGCGGTCCCTACGGATTCGCCGGTACAAACTTCTGCATGGCATCGGGGCGTATCTCGTACGCCCTGGGTGTGCATGGACCGTCATTGACGGTAGATGCCGGGTGCGCCGCGGGGTTGGCGACGGTGCACATGGGGTGCCAGAGCCTGGCGGCAGGCGAAAGTGATCTGGTGCTGGCCGGCGGCGTGAACCTGGTCTTGGAACCGCGCAGGTACGTCGGTGCCTCGCAGCAGCGCATGCTCTCTCCGACTGGACGTTGCCACACATTCACAGGCGAGGCCGACGGTTTCGTGATGTCTGAGGGCTGCGTCATGATTCTGCTGAAGCGGCTGGACGATGCGGTGCGCGACGGGGACCGGATTTTGGCGGTGGTGCGGGGCACGGCGTCAAATCAGGATGGGCGCACGGTGAATCAGTCGACTCCGTCCGCGGACGCGCAGGCGGCCGCATGCCGCACTGCGCTGGCGGCTGGGGGTGTGGACGCCAACACCATCGGGCTGATCGAGGCGCACGGTACGGGCACCCCAGTGGGTGATCCCATCGAGTACACGGGCTTGGCGCAGGTATATGGAGTCGACGGGCCCTGTGCGGTGGGGTCGGTGAAGACCAACTTCGGACACACAATGTCGGCGGCCGGTGCGCTGGGACTGATGAAGATCATTCTTGCGGTGGAGCATGGCGTGATTCCGCCGAACCTGCATTTCACCGGGATCCCCGACAAGCTTGTTGGTGTCGCAACGAACCTTTTTGTGCCCCAATCGGTTATCCCATGGCCCGGGAACATTGAGGGCCCGCGGCGGGCCGGGGTATCGGCATACGGAATGTCAGGTTCCAACGTCCACGCGGTGGTGGAACAAGCTCCGCCCACGGTGTCTTCGGGAACTATCGTGGAATCGCCCCTGGGGTCGCAGCTCATCTTCCCGGTGTCTTCGACGTCTGCCGACGAGTTGCGTCGAACTGCGGGCAGATTGGCCGACTGGCTGTCCGAGGGCGCCGATGTCTCGATCGGGGACGTGGGGTACACGTTGGCGCGTCGAAGGGCGCACCGACCGGTGCGCACCACCGTGGTGGCCCATGACGTCGATGAGCTGGTGGCCGGGCTGCGCGAGGTAGCCGACGATGAGGCTCCTTATCAGGCGGCAGTCGCGGAGGATGATCGCGGTCCGGTCTGGCTCTTCTCGGGGCAGGGCTCGCAATGGGCCGGCATGGGTGCTGAACTACTCAGCAAGGAACCGGTTTTCGCCGCGACGATCGCCCGCCTCGAACCCCTGATCGCCGCGGAATCCGGGTTCTCGGTGACCGAGGCGGTCTCGGCGCCGGAGACGGTTACGGGTATCGATCGTGTCCAGCCGACGTTGTTCGCCATGCAGGTGTCGCTGGCTGCCACGATGGTTTCCTACGGGGTCACCCCGGGCGCGGTTATCGGGCATTCGATGGGCGAGGTCGCCGCGGCTGTGGTGTCCGAAGCGCTGTCGTTGGAAGACGGTGTCAAGGTCATCTGCCGTCGTTCCCAGTTGATGCTGCGGATCTCCGGTGCCGGTGCCATGGCGTCCGTCGACCTGCCGGCTCAGCAGGTCGTGACCGAGCTGGCCGACCGAGAGATCCACGATGTCGTGCTGGCAGTGGTCGCTTCGCCGCAGTCCACCGTTGTCGGCGGAGCGACGGAAACGGTTCGCCAGTTGATCGCCGAATGGTCGGATCGCGGTTTGATGGCGCGCGAGGTGGCCGTCGACGTCGCATCGCATTCACCGCAAGTCGATCCGATTCTGGACGACCTGGCGGATGCCCTAGAAGATCTGACACCGCGGACACCCGTTGTCCCGCTGTACTCTTCGGTCGCATTCGACCCGCGCGAAAAGCCAATCATGGACGCCGATTACTGGGTGGACAATCTGCGCCATACGGTCCGCTTCGCAGCTGCGGTGCAGGCGGCACTGGACGACGGGTATCGCGTCTTCGGTGAGCTGGCGCCGCACCCGCTGCTGGTGTATCCGGCGGAACAGACCGCGCGCAGCGTCGATATCCCGATGGTCGCGTTGGCTGCTATGCGCCGCGAGCAGGAGCTGCCGCACGGGCTTCGCGACTTTGTGGGCGACGTGTACGCGGCGGGTGGTGTGGTGGACTTCTCGGTGCTGTATCCATCCGGGCAACTGGTGGATGTGCCGCTGCCCAGTTGGACCCGTCAGTCATATCTGTTGGATCTGTCCGCGCAGACGCAGCCTGGTCAGGCCGGTCACACTGTGGCCGTTCACCCTCTGCTCGGTGCACATGTGCGGCTGACCGAGGAACCGGAGCGCTACATCTGGCAGGCCGATGTCGGCACGGAGGCACAGCCGTGGATCGCCGATCATCAGGTCCGTCATGTTGCGGTGTACCCAGGTGCGGCCTACTGCGAGATGGCGCTTTCGGCGTCGGCCTCCGTATTCGGTGAAGGCGCTGTGGTAGAGGATGTTTCGTTTGAGCAACTGCTGACGTTGGGTGAGGCGACGCCGATCTCGGCGACGGGCACGGTGAAGTCCCCGGACGTGATCGAGTTCGTGGTGGAAACCCATGACGAAGGCGATACCGCCAAACGTGCCACGGCGATCCTGAGCAGCGGCGGCGAGTCCGAGGCTCCCGTGGCATATGACCTGGCGGCCTTGCGTGCGGAGCACCCTCATCACGCGGCGGGCGACGATCTGCGAGAGTCGTTCGACGAGAGGGGAGTCCAGTACGGACCGGCCTTCCAGGGCCTGGCCGCGGCATACCGCGGCGACGAGTCCGTCAGGTCGGTGCTGGCGGAAGTCTCGTTGCCCCGGTCGGTTCGGGCGCAACAGGGCAGCTACATCGTTCACCCCGCGCTTCTGGACGCCTGCTTTCAATCTGTGATCGCGCTCCCGGATGTCCAGGAAGCCAGCAAGAATGCGCTACCGCTGCCCAAGGGTGTGCGCAGTTTGCACGTATACGAATCCGCGCGTTCCACCCAGTACTGCTACACCAGGGTGACCAAGGTGACTGCGACCGAGGTGGAAGCCGATATCGATCTGCTGGACGAGCACGGCACCGTTCTGGTTGCCGTGCAGGGCTTCCGCTTTGGTACCGGGGCCTCCGTTGACGAGCAGCGTGATCAGCTGCTCAACAACCGGTTGCTGGCGATCGAGTGGCAGCAGCAGCGGTTGCCCGAGGCGGTATCGAACGCCCCGCGCCGGTGGCTGTTGGTCAGCACGGGCGAGACCGTGGACCCGTGGGCGACGGAGCTGATTGATTCACTCAAACTCCGCGACAGTGAGGTGGCGTTGATCCAGTGGCGCCCGAACACCGATCGTGTTGCGGGGCTGAAGCTTCTGTATGACCAGCTGGAATTCGGTGGATTCGACGGGGTGCTCGTCGTGACGGCCCCGGGGGCCGACGGCGGTGCGGGTCGGGTCGCCTTGCAAGGTGCGGACCAGGTTCGGCATCTAGTGCGGATAACCCGAGAATTAGTGGACCTGCCGGGCGAGCCGCCACGGCTGTATGTGCTGACTCGTAACGCCCAGACGGTCGCGCCCGGCGATGTGACCAACTTGGAGCAGGCCGGATTGCGGGGCCTGGTGCGTGTCATCGGTGCCGAGTATCCGCACTTGCGCGTCACGCACATCGACGTCGACGGCCAGACCGCAGCCCAGAACGTGGCGGGTGAGCTGGTCTCCGGCTCGGAGGAGGACGAGACCGCCTGGCGTGGCGACCACTGGTACCGGGCGCGTCTGAATCTGGGTCCGCTCGGCCCCGACGATTGGCGCAGTACCGTTGCGACACCAAACAACGAGGGCGTGCGGTTCGAGGTTCGCACGCCCGGCGATCTGCAGTCACTCGGATTCGTCGCTTTCGACCGAGTCGCTCCTGGGCCGGGAGAGATCGAGGTATCGGTCACGGCCACCAGCATCAACTTCGCCGACGTGCTGAACGTGTACGGCCGATACTCGAGTTTCGAAGGCCGGCAGGAGCTGGGCGTCGACTTCGCGGGTGTGGTGACTGCCGTCGGGGAGGGAGTCACCCAGCATCTCGTCGGTGACCGGGTCGGCGGTATGACGACCACCGGTGCCTGGAGAAGCTTCGTCGTGGTCGATGCGAACCTTGCCGCGACCCTTCCGGCGGAGGTGCCCGATAGGGAAGCGGCCGCTGTCCCGGGCGCGCACGTCACCGCGTGGTACGGGCTGCACGAGCTGGCCAGGATCTCCGCACGCGACAAGGTGCTTATCCATTCCGGCACCGGTGGTGTCGGGCAGGCGGCCATTGCCATCGCGCGTGCCGCCGGGGCAGAGATCTACGCCACCGCAGGCAGCACGGAACGACGGGAACTATTGCGCAGCTGGGGAATCAAGCACGTCTACGATTCCCGCAGCACGGAGTTCGCCGAGCTGATCCGCCGCGATACCGACGGTTACGGGGTCGACATCGTGCTCAACTCGCTGACCGGTGCCGCGCAGCGGGCAGGTGTGGAACTGCTGAGCTTCGGCGGCCGCTTCATCGAGATCGGCAAGCGCGATATCTACGGTGACACCCGGCTGGGTCTGTTCCCATTCCGTCGCAACCTGTCGTTCCACGCCGTCGATCTCGTCCTCGTGGCGAAGACGCGGCCGGACGCGATCTACCGGACACTGACCGCTCTGTATCAGCAGATGGCGGACGGAGTGCTTCCCTTGCCGGAGATCTCGTCATCTCCATTGCAGGACGCCGCCGAGTCGATCCGCGTGATGGGTGCTGCGGGACATACCGGAAAGCTCGTTCTGGACCTGCCGAAGGCGGGGGAGGTCGACGCGGTGATCCCGGCGTCGCATGCGCCGGCGTTCCGCCGGGAGGGTGCGTACGTGATCACCGGTGGCCTCGGCGGGCTGGGCCTGTTCCTGGCGAAGAAGCTGGCGGCGGCCGGGTGCGGGCGGATCATCCTCAACGGTCGCAGCGCCCCGAAGCCCGAGGCGCTGGAGGTTATCGAGCAGATCCGCCACAGCGGCATCGAGATCGATGTGGTGCTCGGCGATATCGCGGAGCCGGAGACGGCACAGCATCTGGTGGCTGCTGCCACGGAGACCGGTAAGCCCGTGCGCGGCGTGCTGCATGCCGCGGCGTTGGTACACGATGCCACGCTCGCCAACATCACCGACGAGCTGATCGACCGTGGTGACTGGCGGCCCAAGGTGCATGGTGCCTGGAACCTGCACGAGGCCACCGCCGATCAACCTCTGGACTGGTTCTGCTCCTTCTCGTCGATCGCGGCGCTGGTGGGCTCCCCAGGACAGGGTGCCTACGCCGCGGCCAACAGCTGGCTCGACGGTTTCACGCACTGGCGACGTGCGCAGGGTCTGCCGGCAACCGTCATCGCCTGGGGTGCTTGGTCGGAGATCGGACAGGGCACCCACCTGGCCCAGAACGCGGACGCGGCCATCCTCCCGGACGAGGGTGCCTACGCCTTCGACACTGTGCTTCGGCACAACCGGGCGTACACCGCCTATGCGCCGATGGCCGGGATCTCGTGGCTGTCCGACTTCGTCGAGCGCAGTCCGTTTGCGCAGGCATTCCGGGATGTGAGTCAAACTCAAACGGAGACAAACAAGTTCCTCGACGAGCTCAACGCCCTGCCTCGTGAGGAGTGGCCGACTCGGCTGCGGAAGTTGGTCGCCGAGCAGGTTGGCCTGGTGCTGCGTCGCTCCATCGACCCGGACCGGTCCCTCCCGGATTACGGCCTGGACTCGTTGGGCAATCTGGAAATTCGTACCCGTATCCAGGCGGACACCGGCGTCCGTATCGGCCCGGCCGATGTGTCTACAGTGCGTTCATTGGCGACGCATCTGTACGACAAGTTGGCCGAGCAGGAATCCGAAGTCGCATCGTCATAAGGGGATTGAAAATGCGTGGTGGACCAGTAACGGTGTCGCTGACCGACAAGTGGGAGCCCTCCTCGGGATCGGTGATTACCTGGCAGCCCTCACCGGCGTCGTACGCGAAGGCACTCGAAGCGCCGGTCAGCGAGATACCGCCGAGCTTCATGCAGGTGCAGCATCTGCGCACGTATCTGCGGCAGGCAGCGAAGGGACTCGACTTCTCGCGGGTGCTCGTTTTCACGCTGGATATGCCGGGGCGGTGCGACAAGCGAGCGATGGGCCATGTGATCAACGCCCACCTGCGGCGGCACGATACGTACCGCAGCTGGTTCTCGCTCGACGAGGAGCAGAACATTGTCCGGCGCACGATCGCCGATCCGGCAGACGTGGAGTTTGTTCAGGTCAAACTGGGCGAGATGAGCTCCGACGAGGTGCGGGAGCTGGTGGTCTCGGAGACCCCGGACCCGTTCCGGTGGGACTGCTTCCGTTTCGGAATCGTCCAGAGCTCAGGGCATTTCACCTTCTATTTCAGCGTCGACCATCTGCACCTGGACGCGACTTTCGCGCGTCTGCTGATCATGGAGATCCTGATGGGATACAAGGCGCTGGTCCAGGGCGGTGCCCCCATCGATCTTCCGCCGGCCGGCAGCTATGACGATTACTGCATCCGTCAGCACGAATTCCTGTCCGGATTGACCCCCGATTCGGAGCCTGTTCGCGATTGGGTTCGGTTCGCCGAGAACAACCGTGGCAGCCTCCCGGATTTCCCACTGCCACTGGGGGATCACTCGGTGCCGTCCGGGACCTCGATCATCACCGAACAGCTGTTGGATGAGCAGCAGGCGCTGACGTTCGAGTCCGTCTGTGTAGATGCGGGCGCCCGGTTTATCGGCGGTGTGATGGCGGCGCTCGGGTTCGCTGAGCGTGAATTGACCGGCACCGATACGTATTACGGGATCACGCCGAGTGATGCCCGAGCGGAAGCCGATATGTTCACGACGGGATGGTTCACGGGTCTCGTCCCGATATCGGTGCCCGTTAAGGGGACCTTCGGTGCTGCCGCCGTGGCGGCACAGGAATCCTTTGACCGCGGCAGGCAGCTGGTGAATGTTCCGTTCTACCGGGTACTGGAATTGGTGCCGGAGCTGAACTGGCCCCGGCCGTACCACCCCATGATCAACTTCTTCGACGGTGGCGCTCCGCCACTTTCGCAGTTGTTCACCAACCCGCTGCTGGTCAGCAATCCTATCGGCCTCTACGCGGAGAGCAAGTCGGTCTACCAGCTGACGATCTTTATCTCGCGGTTCCCGACGGAGACGACGCTGATGATCGCGTACCCGGAGAACCCTATCGCCCGGGAATCGATCACCCGCTACGTAGACCTCGTGAAGTCTATGTTCACGCGGATCTGCCAGCAGAATGACGTTGTGCCCGCGCGGTAGTCATGTGGACCATCGTTTTGTTGATGGCACTTGGGGTGAGCGTTGAGCCCACCCGGCTGGGATTGACGGTCTTGATGCTGAACAGGCCGCGACCGCTGTTACAGCTCTTCGTCTTTCTCTGCGGTGCCTTTGTCATGGGGCTGACCCTGGGGCTCACATTGCTGTTTGTCCTGCGAGTGTCACCGATGGGGAACGCAGACGTTTCAGGGCCTTACATCCAAGTCGGTCTTGGTGCGCTCGCATTGATGGTGGCGGCGGTGCTGGCCATCACGGCTTTGATCCGCAGGCCTCCCGCAGCGCCACGTGCACCGCGGTCGGGCCTGGCGGAAAAGCTGACGACGCGAGTTCGCGGTTTCCTGCGCAACAACTCACTGTGGGTGGCCGGGGTCAGCGGATTGGGAATTGCCTTGCCGTCGGCGGACTTTCTAGCGGTGATCGCGCTCATCCATGCCTCGGGTGCCACGCAGCCCATACAGTCCATGGCGCTGCTCTTCTTCAATGCGGTGGCCTTCTCGATGGTCGCGCTGCCGCTGCTGAGTTATGCGGCCATGCCGGCACGGACTTACGAGATGGTGTCGTCCCTGCACACCTGGGTTCGGACGCGTAGACGGATCGACGTCGCGGGGATTGTGGCAGTCCTCGGGCTGATCATCCTCACACTGGGAGCGATCGGGATTCTTCGGGCGTAACGCCGGTGAAATCCAGCTGTGGTGGGGGTATCCATTCGGTGGTGCCGTCGGTGTGTTTTCGGGTGGTCCAGCCGTGTTCGAGGAGGCGGTGGTGTGGTGCGCAGGCGAAGGTGAGGTTGTCGATGTCGGTGTTGGCGCCTTGGGCCCATGCGTTGATGTGGTGCACTTGG
>MAFD01000006.1:0-184459 GCA_002013775.1 Mycobacterium sp. D16R18 | reverse complement strand
GCCCTCGGGGTCGGGGAACCAGAACCGCAGCCATTCGGCCGGCGTGTGCAGCAGATCTTCGAAAAGTGTCGGCGCCGACATCGTCAACCGCACACAATTCGGCGCGACCTGCGCGGTACCGACCACGGTGGCCACGTGATCGCGTGCCCCGAGCCCGCGCAGCACCGCGCCCTGGAAGCCTCTACCCATGGTGATGTGACCTTTGTTCGTGCTCGACGTGGCTCCGGCTGACACACCCGGGCCGTTACTTAGCCCATCCTAACCTAAGGGTGTCGACGGGGTCAGGCGCGAACGGCGGCGTCGTCCGGTGGGGCCGTCGCGGCCTCGTCGGAATCTGCACAGGGGATATCCGTTCCGGCGATCGAGGCTCCGGCTGTTTCGATGAGGAACGGTAGGGCGCACAATCCGACTACACAGGCCGCCATGAGATAGGCGGCGGGGAACAGATCCCATCCGGTCGCATCCACCATGAGGTCGTTCACGAGAGGTGCGGTGCCGCCGAACGCGGCAGTAGACAGGTTGTAGGAGATCGCGAATCCCGCATAGCGCACCTGGGTGGGAAACATGCAGGGGAAGGTCGCGGTGATGGTGGAAAGCTGCGGTATGTACAGCAATCCGAGAGTCGCGAAACCCACTATTGCCCAACCAAATCCCTGTCCCATGAGCCAGAACATGGGCAGCGAGAACAGCAGCAGTCCGGTCAGGGAGAACGCCCACATGGGTTTGCGCCCAACGCGATCCGACAGTGCGCCGCAGAAGGGCAGGAACGCCATCATGGCGACCTCACCGACGAGGATGACGATCTGCCCCTGCGTCTCGGTCATTCCGAGCCGGGTCTTCAGATAGGTCGGCTGATAGCTGAGCAGGGTGTAGTTAGTGATGTTCAGCGCGATCACCAGCAGCATCATCACGATCATGGGCCGCTTGTAGTCACGCACCAGATCTTTGAGCCGTTCGAACGCGGTCTCCTGGCCTTGCGGCTCCTGTTCCTGCATCTCTTTGAACAAGGGCGGGTCGTCGAGGCGGCTTCGTAGATACCAGCCGATCAGGCCCATCGGAAGTGCGAGCAGGAACGGAACACGCCAACCCCAGGACTGCATGGCTTCGGCGCTCAGGCAGGCATCGAGGACCAGGACGAAGGCGGCGCCAGTTGCAAAGCCGCCCAAGGTGCCGAACTCGAGGAAGGAACCGTACTTGCCGCGCTTCTTGTCGGGCGCGAACTCTGCCATGAACGTGGCCGCACCGCCGTATTCGCCGCCGGTGGAGAAACCTTGCACCACGCGCAGCAGAATCAACAACGCGGGCGCGGCCGCTCCGATGGTCGCCCAGCTGGGCAACACACCAATGAGCGTGGTGGACAGCGCCATCAGCACGATGGTGATGGCCATGACGCTCTTGCGGCCCAGCCTGTCCCCCAGCGGTCCCCAGATCATTCCGCCGAGGGGGCGAAGCAGGAACGAGATCGCATATCCCAGCATCGTGAACGCGGTACCCAGGGTGGGGAAGAAGGCCTGCGTCAGGAAGACGGTCGTGGCGGCGTAAACGCCGTAGTCGTACCACTCCGTGGCGTTACCCATCGCTGATGCCGCGATGGCCCGGTGCAGAATCCGCCGGCCCTCGGGTGACTGGAAGTCCGGGCCGGCGGTCGCCATCAGCGCGTGCCCGGCGATTGGCTGTTCAGCGGGGTACAGGTCCGCGCCGCGATGTACTCCGGACGTGGCTCGGACCCGGCGAAGGGCCGCTCCGGTGCGTTGTGCACCGAGTTGAACACGAGGAACACATTCGATCGTGGGTAGGGACTGATGTTCGACCCAGACCCGTGCATGAGGTTGCAGTCGAACCACAGCGCGTCCCCCGGCTGCCCGAGGAACAGTTCGATACCGCTCGTGAGTGCGGCCTCGGCGAGGGTCTGTGTGGAGGGAACGCCAATCTCCTGCTCCACCAGAGATTTCCGATGGTTATCGTGCGGAGTCGCGCCGACGCACGGGTAGAAGGTGCGGTGCGTGCCCGGCATGACCTGCAGCGTCCCGTTGTAGGCGACGTTGACGGTCAACGCGATCGAGCAGGACACGGTGCGCATCTGGGGGAGCCCGTCCTCGGTGTGCCAGGTCTCGAAGTCCGAATGCCAGTAAAAGCCGCGCCCCCTGAACGCGGGCATCGCATTGATACGGGACTGATGCAGGTAGACGGGCCCGCCCAGTAGCTGCTCGGCTACGTCGAGTACCCCCGGCGAGCGTGCGACGTCCATGACCACGGAGCTCAGGACGTGTGCCTCGAAGATCGAGCGCACCTCCTGCGATCGGGCCTCCCTGATGACCCTGGGATCATCGCCCAGTTGTGATGGCACTCTGTCGATCTCGTTGCGCAAGGTCGAGACCGTCATATCGTCGACCGTGCTCGGACGGATCAGGAATCCCTGATCCGACATCTGAGTGAGCGCCGGTGGGGCGAGCGGCCCGGAGTCCGTGGTGCCCCAGACCACGGGCTCCGTCCTGATGATGGGAGGCTGCTCGGTCTCGAGCCGGCTGGGGTAGCGATCCGTGATCGCGGGAGCGCTCATGAGAATGCAGGCGCGGCCGGGTATGCGCCGGACTCGTCGTGGACCTCCTGCCCGGTGACGGGAGGATTGAACACGCACATCATGCGCATCTCGGTATCGGCGGAAAGTTGGTGTCGTTCATTGCCGTTGAGTAGATACATGCTGCCGGGCCCGAGTGTGAACACGTCACCGTTTTCCAGGTTTGTCAACGTGCCGGTACCGGCAGTGAGCCATACCGCCTCGATGTGATGCTGGTAGTGGAAGACGTGGACGGTTCCCGCGTCAATGGTGGTCTCGTGGAAGGAGAACCCCACGCCGTCATCCGCCAGCACGATCCGTTTGCTATGCCAGCCTTCGCCGCTGACGTCGCGTTCGGTACCCGTGATCTGTTGGGTAGTACGGACGATCACAGTAATTCCTCTCTCGTTGGGTTTGGCTTCTAGGCGGACTCGGCGATGGCTTCACGCAAGGTGGCAATGCCGATGTCGAGCTGCTCGTCGGTCGTGGTCAGTGCGGGCAGCAGCTTGACGACCTCGTCCTTGGGGCCGGAGGTCTCCACGAGCAGACCCCGCTGGAAGGCAGCCTTGCTGACGCGCGAGCCCCGCTCGGTATCGGCGAATGCGATGCCCTGGACCATGCCGCGGCCACGCACCGTCACCGAATCGTCGTCGGCCACCAATGCGGACAGCTCGGTATGGAGGCGGTCGCCCTTGCGACGTACGTCCTCGCTGAATGTGCCATCGCGCCAATACTTTTGCAGCGTGGCCGTGGCGGTCACAAAGGCCGGGTTGTGTCCGCGGAAGGTGCCATTGTGCTCACCCGGGGCCCACTGATCGAGATCGGGCCGGATGAGCGTCAGTGCCATGGGCAGGCCGTATCCGCTGATCGACTTGGACAACGTCACGATATCCGGACGGATTCCCGAGTCTTCGAAGGAGAAGAAGGCGCCGGTTCGGCCGCAACCCATCTGGACGTCGTCGACGATCAGGAAGATCTCACGCTTGCGGCACAGATCTGACAGTGCGCGCAGCCATTCGGCGCGGGCGACGTTGACCCCGCCCTCACCCTGCACGGTTTCGACGATCACCGCTGCGGGCTTGTTGAGGCCGCCGCCCTCGTCATCGAGAACCTTCTCGAACCACTGGAAATCTTCGGTGACTCCACCGAAATAGTTGTCATAGGGCATTGGGGTGGAGTGCACCAGGGGCACACCCGCTCCGGCACGCTTCATCGAATTACCGGTCACGGCCAGCGATCCCAGTGTCATTCCATGAAACGCGTTGGTGAAGCTGATGATCGACTCACGCCCGGTGATGTTCCGTGCCAGCTTGAGTGCTGCCTCCACGGCATTGGTGCCGGTGGGCCCGGGGAACTGCACCTTGTAGTCCATGCCGCGTGGTTGCAGGATGGTCCGCTCGAATTCCTCGAGGAAATGCTGTTTGGCCACCGTGGCCATGTCCAGGCCGTGGACCACGCCGTCGGTCGTCAGGTAATCGATGAGGGCCGTCTTGAGATCGGGGTTGTTATGCCCGTAGTTGAGCGCGCCCGCGCCGGCGAAGAAGTCCAGGTAACGCTCACCGGTGGTGTCGGTCAACCAGGATCCGGAAGCGGAGGCGAAGGTGGTGGGCCAGGTCCGGCAATAGCTTCGCACCTCGGATTCACGTTCGTTGATGACCCTCGGTAGCCCGGCTTCCTGAGCGGGCAAGGTGGCGGTCATTTCTGTATCCCCTTTCGGCCCAGTGCCTTTAGGCACTATTACTGGGCGCTATATGTAGGTGGTGCGGAGTGAGTCGCAGCAGCGGCTCTGCCTCATGTGCATCGGGAAACAGATCCACGCCGAATCCAGCGGATTCGGTGAGTTCCATGTCCCGCCGGCGGGCAAATCCGGCGAATAATGCACGAGAAGCGGTATTGGACTGTGTAACAGTGGTTTCCATGACCAGGGGCTCACCCTGCAGGGTCGCCAGAGAGTCTGCGAGCCAGGCCAGCATGCTGGCGGCCAGACCCTTTCCGCGGTACGTCTCGTCGACTCCTACCTGCCAGATCATCAATGATCCGGAGGGTCTGAGGTATCCGGTCACGAATCCGACAGGGCTTCCGTCGACACGTGCGACGGCGGCCGTAGTGGGAAAGTCAGTGCACCACAACAGGTATGCGTAAGAAGAGTTGACGTCCAACACGCCGGAGTCGCGTGCGATGCGCCACATGTGGCGAGCGTCCGACTGTGTCGGGTGGCTCATGGACCACACGGGGGTACAACGTTTTTCAGTCTGCAATTCAGTATCGACCACTAAAAATCACCATCACCACAACATGTTTCGTATCAACTGGAGTTTCGTATCAGGTTTCGTACCGTCCGACCGTAACCACATCGGCACCCGGATGGCTAGGACCGGCGGTGGCGATCCGGGTCAACTCATGGCGTTTGCCGAGGGTATCCACCTGATGTGACGCTAGTCACATTATTGTGGGACCATGAGAACTTGACGGGTTCTTGACGGGTGTGCATCGAGATTGCCGGGCAACATCTAGCCAGCGCCGCTGAAGCAGCGCTCCCAGCGGTCGGGATCGGCGAGCATCTCGCCGGGGGGAGTGGCCCAGCAGGCCGCCACCAGGTCATAACCGTGGTGAATGAGTGCGGCGTGTGCGGGCCAGTGCGACTGCAGCCATTCGGGCTCGTTGTGTGCGCTGTCCACGCCGGCCCGAATGGCGCCCTCGAGTTCAAAGGATAGGTCTCGGGCCTCTGCGTATGCGGCGTCGTGGGCGGCCTGCACGCGGGCGCTCGAGACCAGCTCCAGCGCCGCCCGTCTGATTAGGGCCTCGGTGAACGCGAAGGTCTGGCGATGGGCACGCGGCGCGATCAGGTACATCGACGCCATGGCGACCGCGACGCCGACCAATGTCTCCGCAAGGCGGTCGCGCACGATGGAGGTGACGGACCCCTGCAGGGTGACCACGCCCGCCGACAGCAGTGCGATGGGTGTCACGAACATGACAGCGACGGCGTAGTTGCGTGGCAGGAACAGCTCGGTGCAGAACTGCAAGGTGGCGATGGCGGCGATGAGCGCGTACCCGGTGAGAGACAGCTGGTACAGCACCGCGAAGAGAACGAGCCCGACCACTGTTCCTGCGAACCGCTGCAGTCCGCGCACTGTGCCGTGCAGCCGGTCCGGTCCCAGATGGACGATCACGAGGGCGCTCAGGATCGCCCATTGCGGCCGTGTCAGTCCGACCGCGGTACTGATGGCTCCGGCGCCGAGGCAGGCGATGCCGACGCGCCCTGCGGTGATGGTGGCGTGCGAACGGAACCGCACCGAGCGGCGTAACCGGTACCAGATGCTGGGGCGGACCACGAGGACGTGGTCGCCGGGGATGACGTGGTCGAGCACCATCTTGGCGCCGACCGCGGTTTCGGTGAACCGGCGATGGGTATCGAGCATCGTTGTCACCAAGGGTGAATCCGACCGCGTGGAGTATCCCGCGTCGTGCAGTGCGGTCCATGCCGAGGAGATCGCCAGCCCTGCGCCGTGGCGCGCATCGACCGTCGCGTTGCCCGGCTGTGCATAGCCGTCGACCGCCTCGACTGCCCGCTGTACCGCGACGCGCTCGGGTTTGCGGCGATCGATCGCGGCGCCCGCCATCGAAACGATGACCGCCGCAACCGCTCCCAAGCTTGCGCAGGCGAGAATCCGAAACGGATCCACACCCCATTCCGTTGCGCCGAGCGCGCCGCCGCACACCAGGACGAAGAACAGTGCGCCTGGTGGCCCGAGCCGAAGTGCATCCACCGTGTAGACCACCGGAACCGCAACCGCCGTCAGGGTGAGGATGATCGCGATCTTGTTCGCGATACCGCCGAGGGCGTGGGTCCCGACGATGGCGCCGAGCGTCGCGATGAACAACAGCGCGATACCGGCGGTGGCCACGACGGCGGCACGCACCCGGTAGGGGCGCCCTTCGCCGTAGAGAACCGCGAAGGCCCCGTATGTCACATAGAGCGCCGCATTCGGATATCCGGCGGCGACAACGAGTGTCCCGGGAATGGCGACGGCGGCACCGGCACGCAGTCCGATGCTCCACCGCCGACCCGCCGGTGGAGCGGAGAACAAGATGGAGCGGGCCCGCGCGATCTGCGGAAGCGGATCCGGCGATTCAGGCGCGGGTGGGGTCACACGTCATTTCATACCGTGCCGCTGTCGGTAGGCGCGCTGTTTACAGGCGGGGGAGCAGTAACGCTGCGGCCGTCCCTTCCCATGGTTAGTCAATTCGGAGTCGCAGAAACCGCAACGTCCGCGCAGCTCGGCGGCGATTTCGTCACGCACGGGAGGGGATTCGTAACAAGCGCCGCGCGCCGCGGACACCAGATTCGTGCCGGCAGCCCGGCCGCGGGGGGTACGGATGCGAAGCTCGCCATCGAGATACGGGCAATCGACGATGTCCTCGTTCTGGCAGGACAGCAGGTGGTTGAGGTATTCGCGGGCGCGATTGAGCTCCTCGATGCGGGTGGAGATGTCCGCGACTTGCTCGGTGACCGCGCTGCGCCAGGTATCGGGTTGGGCCGAATGTGATGTCACGACCGCGGCCTGGCGCAGCGGCATCATCCCGGTGATGCAGCACAGGTACGCGATGCCGATGCGCCGCAGGTCTCGCTCTGTGTAGGTACGACGGCCGCTGTGCTGTATCGGCGAATTCAGGACGCCCTGCTTCTCCCACCATCGCAGGGTCGAGGGGGCCAGGCCGTAGAGGGCGGCCGCCTCACCGATGTTCACCGTGGGTTCCGCGGAGACGGGTCTTGACATCAAGCTCACTTCACCATTGAAGCTTAGGTAACCCTAACTTGCAAGGAGTGCCTATGACTGAGCTGCCGGCCTGGCGTCCGTCTGCTAGCCCACCAGTGATCGGCCGAGATAACCACCGTCGGCGGCACCCGGGGGCATGACGAAGACGGCTGATCCGACCGCGGTATTCCACTGATTGAACTCGTCGCGTTCGGCCAGCCTTCGCTGTACCGGGACGAACTGCGTGGCGATATCCCGCTGGTATGCCGCGAAAATCAGACCGGAGTTCGACGATGTGCCCGGCAATGGTGCGTCGTCGAAGTTGTACGGGCGGCGCAGAAACTTCTCATGCGGATTTCGGTGGCGGGCCAACGCGATATGTGAGGTCGCGGGGATGACCGGTATACCGCCGCGGGTCATCTCGAGGTCGGGTTCGTCGGACTCCTTCTCGCCCGTCAGCGGCGCGCCATTGTCCGTTCTTCTGCCCATCACCAGGTCGCGAAGCTTGGTGTCCAGCTGGTCCCATCCGTCCAGGTCCATCGTGATCCGGCGAAGGACCAGAAGTGTTCCGCCCCTGAGCCACTGATGATCTTCACCCTGATGCCACAGCAGGCTGTCGAGCTCGGGGACGCTGGGGTTCACGGTCCCGTCGACCTGTCCCATGAGGTTGCGCATGGTGCCCCCCGAGGGATCTTCCGCACGTGGCGTGCGGAATCCGGTCTGGCGCCAGCGTTCGGTGGCCAGCGAGCGCACATTCTTCAGGAGAACCCGGGCCGCATGTGCCACCACGAGCATGTCGTCGGCGCATATCTGCAACAGGAGATCTCCTCCGCACCAGCGCTTATCGAGTTTGTCGGTGGCGAATGCCGGGAAGTCACGTGCCGAGGCCGGACATTTGTCGGCCAGTCCCGTCTTGGTAAATGCTGATGGGCCCAAGCCCGTCGTGATCGTCAATCGTGCTGTGGTGGTGGCCAATTCCGGCTCGGTGTCGGCGAGTGCGGGCAGGCCTTGGGTCAACCTGGCGGCATCGGTGGTCCACAGACGCAAGATGGACCGCAGGTTTTCACGAGCGGCGCGCGCGTCTGTACTGCTGCCGGGTAGCAGATCGAGCGTGAGGAACAGCGCGTGCGACTGCGGTGCGGTGATGATCCCGGCCTGGTGCTCACCATAGAACGGTTCGACAGCCGGAACGCCCTGAGGCTGGGCTGCCTGGGATTGGGCCGACCAGGCCGACAGACCGGCGCCCGCCGTGAGGGCAGCGGCGGCACCGCCGCCGACAATGAGTCCCCGTCGGGACAAAGAACGACGCGTCATGCTCAGGGCTGGTAGTTCTCGTTACCGCCTGCGAAGTCGCGGATCTGGGCGGTGAGGGGCTTGGTCGAGCCGTCCTGGAAGGCCAGCGTGATGACGACGTCCTGACCCGGGCGCAGGGGGGCGGTCAGCCCCATGAGCATGACGTGATCGCCGCCGGGGGACAGCTTGTGCTCGCCGTTGGCGGGAATGACGACCCCACCCTCCTTGGGACGCATGAGCCCGCCGGGGGTCACCTCGTGGAGCTCAACGGATCGGGCGGCCGGCGAGGTGGCGGACACGATGCGCGCCTCGCTGGAGCCGTTGTTGTGCACCGTGCCGAACACCGAGGTCATGGAGCCGTCGGGCGCGGACTTGGCCCATTGGTCCGTGATGGTGACCTCGGAAGCCTGCTCGGCAGGGGTGGACTCATGCGCCGAACAACCGGCGAGCAATGACAGCGCGACTGCTGCCGGGATGACGATCTTCACGTTCAGCTAGTCGTGTGGATGATGACGAAAGTTCCGGCTGGACGGCATTCGACTCAGGCTCAGCTCCGTGAAGAGCTTCTCCGTGGCGGACGTGGCGGCCTCGACATCGCCGGCGATGACACCCTCGACGAGCGTGGTGTGCTCGTGCTCGAACGAGCACTCCGCACCGATCGGGTTTCCGCGCATGTAGTGGTCCATCAAGCCCAGCAGCGAGTCATAAAGTTCCAGGTAAAGGGCGTTATGGCTCGCGGCGACCACAGCCCGGTGCACGGCGATGTCGGTGGAGATGGCCTCCTCGACATTCTGGGGTGCGACATGGCGCGGCGCCCACAGCTCGTTGCGCCGCTGCAGCAGAGCACGCAGATGTTCGATGTCATCCTCGTCACGTCGCTGCGCGGCGAGCCCGGCAGCGGTCACTTCGAGGGTCTGCCGCAGTTCGATCAGATCGCGGTCGTTGGCGGCGGCGAAGTAGTCGGCGATGGCCGAGCCGCTGCCGCCGACGGAAAGCACGTAGGTGCCGGAGCCCTGCCGTCGTTCCAGCATTCCGGCGTGCGCCAGGGCCTGGACGGCCTCTCTAATTGTGTTGCGGGAGGTCCCGGTGAGCTCGCACAATTCAGGTTCAGTGGGAATGCGCGCACCGATGGCCCAGCGTCCCGACTGAATCTCCTCGCGGAGTTGCTCGGTGACCTGGCCAATCAGTGTTTGGCGACGGACCGGCTGCATGACGGCTCATCGTAGCGTGCGGCGGAAATCACCTTGAACATATTCATCCATTCATCCTATGATTTGCCGGGGCATAGAGGAGGATGGACGTTGACCACGACCACGCAGGACACCGGAACCGCGACGCACGATTCGATGCGGGCCGTATCGGCTGCCGCATTGCGCCGTGGGCGCCTCATGGTGCTGGTCGCGATCCTGCTGTTCGCGCTGTGCCTTCGTTCCGCGGTCACCTCGCTGACCCCGCTGCTGACCCAGATCTCTCACGAGGTCGGGTTCGGTTCTGCGGTGATCGGCGTGTTCGGGATGCTTCCGACAGCCATGTTTGCCGTCGCGGGACTGGTGACACCCGGGCTGACCGAGCGATTCGGTCTGGAGCGCACGACGCTGGCCGCGGTGGTGGCCACGGTGATCGGTATGGCCGCCCGGCCCGCGATGAACTCAACCGGCGGCCTGCTGGTGCTGTCCTGCCTGGCGCTGCTCGGTATGGGCATCGGCAATGTGGTGATCCCGCCGTTGGTCAAGCGGTACTTCTCCCATCGCGTCGCGCTGATGAGCGCTTCCTATCTCACGGTGTTGCAGATCGGCACCACGGTTCCGGCGTTGACCGCGGTGCCCCTCGCCGATGCGTACGGATGGCGATTCTCGCTGGCGGCCTGGGTGCTTGTTCCGATCGCTGCTCTGCTTCCATGGATCGGAGTGGTCATCGCACGTCGCGGTCATGATGTCGTCGACCATTCGGCCGAGCCGCATCCGGATTCTTCTGCAGCGGGACAGGTTTGGCGCTCACCGCTGGCATGGGGCATGGCCGGCATGTTCGGCATGACGTCCCTCGTGACGTATTCGATGTTCACCTGGATCCCGGCGATTCTGAACTCTGCCGGCGGTAGCGCCGGACTGGGCGGTGTGATGGTGGCCGTGTTCTCGGCGGTGGGATTCGTTGGCACGCTGACTATCCCGCCGTTGGCCGCGCGTATGCGCAACCCGTTCCCGTTGGTGGTGGCGTGCCTGGTGTGCTTCCTCGTCGGCTTCGCCGGGCTGTTGTGGATGCCGATGACCGCGACGGCCGTGTGGGTGATCGCACTGGGATTCGGACCGTCCACCTTCCCCTTGGGATTGACGCTGGTGAACTTGCGTACTCGTACCGCGGCCGGTTCCGCGGCGCTGTCCGGGTTTACCCAGGGGGTTGGCTACGCCGTCGCGTGCCTGGGCCCCCTGCTGTTCGGCGTGCTGCATGACGTGAGCGGCAGTTGGTATGCGCCGTTCGGGCTCCTGGTTGTCGCGATCACCGTGCTCGGTATCGGAGCCTTCCAGGCGTGCAAACCGCGGATGCTGGAAGACACCTGGAGTCGCTGAGTCAAGCGGGATCAGCCTGCCAGCTGCTACTCGTCCCGCCCGCCCGGCGGGTCGTCGAGCATGGGAGTGTGCGCTATCACCGGGTAGGCGCCGGTGTATCCGATGCGCTCGTGCGCGAGCTGCAGGACGCGACCGCGGCACAGGTACCACCCCGCGGTCAACACGGGTACGAGCACCGCGATCGCGATCAGGTTCCACGCGTTCTCGTAACACATCAACACCACCACGGCCGCCAGGAACGCCAGCGTCAGGTACCCGGTGTACGGCGCTCCGGGCATCTGGAAACTGCCTCGCCGCAGGATGCCTCGCTGCGACCACCGGTACAGCTGGATCTGGCAGATCACGATGGTGGCCCACGACGAGATGATCCCGAGTGCCGCCAGATCCAGAGCGGTTTCGAAGGCTTCGGCGGGAATGACCAGGTTCATGAATATGCCGACAAGTGTGAGGGCGCCGGTGACCGCGATGCCCATGAACGGGACTCCGCCGGAGGTCATACGTGACAACACTTTTGGTGCACTGCCATTCATCGCGAGGGACCGCAGAATCCGCCCCGTGCTGTATAGGCCTGCGTTCAGGCTGGACAGTGCAGCTGTCAGCACCACGAAGTTCATCACGTCGCCGGCGTACGGCACGCCTATCCGGGAGAAGAAAGTGACGAAGGGGCTCTCGCCGGCTTTGTAGGTTCCATAGGGCAGCAGCAGCGCCAGCAAGATGAGCGAACCCACGTAGAAGACCGCGACCCGGAACACGACTGAGTTGATGGCCCGGGGCATCACCTTTTCCGGGTTCTCGGTCTCGCCGGCGGCTATGCCGACCAGTTCGACAGCGGAGTACGCGAAGACGACTCCTGAGGTGACGATGACCAAGGCCATCAGGCCGGAGGGCAGCAGGCCGCCGTTGTCCGCGATCACCGATGGTCCTGTGCTGGCGCCCTCGATCGTGAAGCGGCCCGCCAGGAAGACCGTCCCGATGACCAGGAACCCCATGATGGCAACCACTTTGATCAGGGCTGCCCAGAATTCCATCTCGCCGAACAGTTTGACGCTGATGGTGTTCATGGTCAGCACGATGATCAAGGCAATCAGTGCGATGGACCACTGAGGTATGGCCTCGAAGGCGCTCCAGTAGTGCATGTATAGCGCGATGGCTGTGACGTCGACAATGGCAGTCGCGGCCCAGTTGAAGAAATACATCCAGCCCGCGACGTATGCCGCCTTCTCGCCCAGAAATTCGCGGGCGTACGACACGAAGGACCCCGAGGACGGCCGGTGCAAGATCAGCTCGCCCAACGCACGCAGGATGAAGAACACGAAAACCCCGCAGACCGCATAAACCAAGAACAAGCCCGGTCCCGCGCTGTGCAGCCGGCCACCGGCTCCCATGAACAGCCCCGTGCCGATGGCACCTCCGATGCCGATCATTTGGACTTGCCGGTTCTTCAGCCCCTTGTGGTATCCCTGTTCCTCGGGGGCAGGAGCTGATGTGTCGTACGTTGCTGGAGACGCCATCGTGCGACCGTATAGACCGGAAAGTTGCTGACTGGAACAACGATGTTACGAACATGCTGCGTTACGAACATGCTGACGCGCTATCTCACCGGTTAGAAGGGTGGGGGATTGGCTTCGGCGTGTGCGGCTTGTGTGTGTTTGTGCCGTAGTCGATGCTGTTGGTTGAGGTTTCGTTCGGCGGTGCGGCGCCGCTGGCGGTCTTGAGTGCGGCTGCGGGCTCGGGTGAGGTTGTTGAACAGCAGTCCGCCTGCGGGGGTGGTGGGGTAGGTGTGCCCGGTGGGTGCCTTCCAGATAATGGTGCCGTCCGGCTCCTGGATTTCGCGCCATCCGCAGAAGGTCTTGAGAAGGTGGTGCTTGCGGCACAACGCTTTTAGGTTGTCTGCCGCGGTACGGCCGCCGGCGGCGTACGCGATGCTGTGGTCCAGGTCTGCGGTATCGGCGGGGTGTGAGCAGCCGGGGAAGCGACACAGCTGATCGCGACACCGAATGTAGGTGTCCAAAGTGCGGGTGGGCCGATAGCGGTCGGTGTCCTTGGCGTGCAGGGTGCGGATCCGGGTGCCGGGTTGGGCGGCGATCTGACGTGCCTGCATCGCAGTGATGGCGCCGAAACCGGATACCTGGCCGGGTTCGAGGCTTTCGGGGTTTTCGAGGGTGTCCTGATTGGCGACTAGGTGCACGATGACCTGGGTATCGGTGATGACGCGTCCGGCGCAGTCGGGATCATCGCAGGTGCAGCGCATCCGGTCCAGCCCCAGCGTCAGGGCGCCGATGGCGTCCGCACGCAATTGCGGTTTGGTGCGCGGGTCGGCGGGGCAGACGGTGGTCACCAGCTGCTCGAGACGCTTGTCGAGTGCGACCGCATGTGGGGTCTGCAGCACACCCCAGACCTCGGCCAGCGGATCGCCGGTATCGAGGGGGCGGATCTCGAGATGCCGGTCATCGGTGGCGGTTTTGGTGCGGCGTACCGCATCACGGTCATGACGGTAGATCAATGCGTCCAGAGCTGAGGCGATCCGTTTGATCGACCAGCGTTCCCATCGGGGCAGGGCGGCCACGATCGCGGCATCCACGGCGGCGACCACTGTGTCGTCTTCGAGGAGTTCGGTGCGTCCGACGATTACCGCGACGGTGCGAAAGTCGACGTCTCCGGCGGCAAATCGATCAGCGACGGCACGTAAGCGATGTCGCAGCACGTAGGCGTAACGCAACTGGCTGGATGCCAGTGCGTGGGTGATGCCTTGTGCGGCGGCTACTTGTGCGGCCACCTCATCCCAGCGGTCCACCGCGAACCGATCACGAGGATCCTCCCGGCGTGGATCGGCATGTCGATCCACCAGTACACCAATCGCCGAAAGCCGGCGCGAGGCCGCCTGCGCCTCGGCGCGCTGGGATGAGGTGATTACGTCGATCAACTCCCCATCGCCCATACTGTCGAACATACGTTCGAGTATATCGTGAGAGAGTCTGCACTGCAATGAATTCCACAGACAACTCTAGTCACTCTGGAAACAGCGACTAGTGCGGACTCTGCCAGGACGCATACTCAGCACCGCGTTCGCTCCGATGCCACAGCTCGTCGTCTCCGACATCAAGACCGTCGGCAATCAGCGCGCGCTTGAGCACCTTGTTGGTCGCGGTGCAGGGCAGGTTCTGTGTCAAGCGCACATATCGCGGCCAGCCAATCCGTGGCAGATCTTCCTGCGCGGCAAGGAATGTGGTCAGATTCGACTGCGTCAACGAGTCACGCAGTACCAGTGCGGCCACCACTTCGTCGGTGTCCCGCCCGTTGCGAATCGCGTACACCGCCACCTGGTTCACCGCGGGGTGCCGCTGCAGAATCCGCTCGATGGGCGCCGCCGCCAGATTCTCGCCGTTGATCCGCATCCAGTCGGCGGTCCGCCCCGCCAGGTAGATCCAGCCCTCGCCGTCCCGGTAAGCGAGGTCGCCCGACCAGTACATGCCGTGGCGCATCCGTTCACCGGTGGCGTCTTCATCGTTGTAGTACCCGGAGAAAAAGCCCGCTCCTTGGGTATTCACCAGTTCACCGATTGCCTCATCGGGATTGGCCAGGATGCCGTGCGCGTCGAACGTGGCCGTGGAGCATTCGGTCAACGTGTCGGAGTCGTAAATCCCGACACCGGGGAACCCCTTCCCGATGGATCCGGTGGGCGTACCTTCCTCCCGGGTGATGATGACGGCATTCTCCGTCGAGCCGAATCCGTCGTACACCGTGACGTCGAATCGCCTTGCGAATTCTGCTATGTCGTGGTCAGAGGCTTCGTTTCCGAATGCCACGCGTAGCGGGTTGGATGCATCGCCGGGATGTTCCTCCGTGGCCAGCACGTAGGCCAATGGCTTACCCACGTAGTTCATATACGTGGCGCCGACTTCCCGGATGTCGTTGAGGAAGCCCGACGCGGAGAACTTCGCCGGGGCAAGCGTGGCTCCGGCCGCGACTGCAACAGCCCATCCCGCCAGCACGGAATTCGAATGAAATAGCGGCATCGAGACGTAGCAGACATCGGTGGGGGATAGCGAGAATCGACCTACCAGTGATTGGGCTGCGACAAGAACCATCATGTGCGTCACCAGAACTGCCTTCGGGTCTCCACTGGTCCCGGAGGTGAAGATCATCATGAAGGGATCGAGTGCCTCGGTAGTTCGATAGGGCTCCAACTTCCCGGCCGCCTCAACCTCGCGCTGCCAGTCCGCGCCGTCGACATCGATCACCACGATGTCGGCCAGATCCAACGATTCGAGCAGTGGCCCATGCTCGGTGTCCACGAGCAGAATCTGCACGTCCGCCTTGCGGATATCGCGCGCCAACCCATCGCCGCGGCGCGTGTTGTTGATGGCGCACAGGATGTATCCGCCCTGGGCGGCGGCCGCCATCGCCGTGGCCATCGCGGGTGTATTCCCCAGCAGGGTGCCGATATGCAGCGGTCGATCCGGATCGGCCATCCGAATCAGTACCGCCGCGTGACGGGCCGCCACCGCCATGTGCTCGCGCCACGTCCACGTCACACCGCGATAGATGAGTCCAGCGTTGTCATCGGTGGCGCGGGCACTGACCAATTGCTGGATGGTCTCAACCATGGGTTACTTCGGCAAGCGAGGCTGCCTTCACACCCAGATGTCTCGTCAAGAAGCTGATTTGGTGCGACACCACGGAATCGAAGCACTCCTGGCCCTGATAGACGCCGAAGTGATCGCACGGATAGTGCCGCACCTCGGCGCGAGCCTTGAAGGCGGCCTTGGCGGCGGCATGCGGCGGCGCGGCCCGATCGAAGTCGGCGATCTGCACCAGAGTGGGACAGTCGATGCGCGCGGCATAACGGGTGGGTCGATAGGAGGCGAGTTGCGTGCCTACTGTCGCGTCGATCTCATTGCGCCAGGAGGGGCCCGCGATCGACAGGTGTGCCTCGTAATACCCGTCGGACGTCAACGCCGCCAACTCTCCCGGGTGTCCGACGATCGGTATCGTGCGTTGCCCGCGTCCCACCCGGCTGCGGACGCCGGTCAGGGCAGAGCGCAGCAGGGCACCGGCACTGTGCTCACCCATCGCGGACCGCGCTGCCGCGATCCCGTCCACCAAGGGTGTTACCGAAACGGCAGCCGCCACATCGTTGCGTGCTCCGGCGACCGCCAGCACATGCCCACCTGCCAGGGATACGCCCCACAGGACAACTCGCGTGGGATCGACGCCGGGAAGGCGGGCCGCGGTGCTCACTGCGGCGTGATAGTCACCGATCTGATGGCTGAAGGAAACTTGTTGCCGGGGAAAGCCGTCGGACGATCCGAAGCCGCGATAGTCGAAGGCCAGGGCGTGCATACCCGCGTCGGCGAGCCTCTCGGCGAACGGCTCCAATCCCGAGTCCTTGGTGCCGCCCAGTCCGTGCGCCATCACCACGACGGGAGACGGCTCTGACGTTGATGCTCGGTAAAACCATGCATCGCAGTCGATTCCGTGGCTATTGAATCGGATGCTCTGTCGGTTCATGCCGCTCCTCCTGCCCGCGCGAAGCCGCGGGGGATCTCCTTGGTTCTCATATCGTGTTCATAGAGGAAGTAGTCCAGCTGCTGGGTATGTCGCGGGCGATCAAGCATGTGCCCGGTGTACTTGCGGTGCTCTGCCTCGATCACCTCGTGCATCTCCTCGACCGAGGGCAGCCGGTACTTGCCCGCAGCGTAGGCGCCCACCAGGCGTGCCTGACATTCGACGAAGGGGAACAACGACGGAACTGCCTGCGCCAGCCCGACGAAGATCAGGTTATCCAGGCCGGGCTTGAACATCCGTTTGTACAGGTCGATGCGATTGCCCGGGGCGCTGAGGAATTCCGGATCGAAGAACGGGAAGGTGATGTTGTAGCCGGTTGCAAAGATGATCACGTCGAAGTCTGCGGATGTGCCGTCCTCGAAATGCACGGTGTCACCGTCCAAGCGGCTGATGTTGGGCTTGGGGATGATGTCACCGGACCCGAGGCGCAACGGGAGCTCGACGGACTGGGTGAAGTGCGCCTCGCCAAACTTGTGGTTCGGCATCGGGAGCCCCAGTTGATCCGGGCGTCCTGACATGACCGGCTGCATCATCTGGAAGACCTTGCGCTGCCATGACATCGGGATGTGTGGGCTGGTGCGGAAGTACTTGTCGGCGGGTTGTCCGGCAACGTACTTGGGAACGATCCAGGCGCCGGATCGGGTGGAGAGGGTGACGGTGTTCCCCGTCGCTCGTGACGATAGCTCCACCGCGATATCGGCCGCACTATTACCCAGGCCCACCACCAGAATTCGCTTGTCCATGAGATCCAGGGGAGTACGCGGATCGATGTAGTGGTGCGAGTGCAAGGTGGTGCCGGCAAACGTACCCGGAAACTCGGGATACCGGGGGTCCCAGTGATGACCATTGGCGACGACGAGCAGGTCGAACAATCGGCGTTCACCAGACTGTGTCAGCAGTTCCCAGCCGCCAGTGGGTAGCCGCTCGGCGTGAACGACGCCATTGCGGAATTCGATGTTGGGCTTGAGATCGAAGGCTGTCGCGTAGTCCTCGAGGTACTGCTTGATCAGGGTGTGATGGGGAAAATGCGGATAGCTGTCAGGCATGGGGAAGTCGCGGAAGGACAGCTGATGCCTTGAGGTATCGATGTGCAGGGAGCGGTAGGCGCTGCTGTGACCATTGGGATTGCCGAATGCCCAGTTTCCGCCGATCCGATCCGACGTCTCGAAGCAGGTGAAGGGAACTCCGTAGTCGGACAGCATCTTCGCGGATGTGAGCCCGCTGATGCCGGCACCGATGATCGCGGTATTGGGTCGGGTCATGGCACTCCTAGGGCTACGACCGCAGCGGTGCGGCCGCTTATGAACAGTTTCTGAAATCTGTGCACTCGGAGTGTACACAGATCTTGAAATGTGTCCACGCCTTGTTTACATTGAGGGCATGACAGCGGTGTTCGACGAAGGCTCGCTACCCGATCCCGATGGCGCATCGGTAGCCGGCAGGCTGCTGGATGCAGCCGAAAGAATCTTGGCCGACAAGGGGATTCGTGCAACTACGATGACAGACGTAGCAGAGGAAGCGGGTGTCTCGCGGTCCTGGTTGTATCGCCACTTCCCGGATAAGCAGACCCTGGTGGGTGCGGCGATCATCCGGTTGATCGAGATCAGCTGGGCCCAGTCTGCCGCCGAGCTTGCGACCGTCGACGGTTTCGAGGCGCGGTTGGTGGCCGGGGTGAAGATCGGCCGACGCGCATATGACGATCCCGGCACCCTCCTCATGCGGATCCGGGTGCGGGAACCCGAGGAGTTCATGGCCTGCGCCGGCACGGGCGTGCAAGGTCTGGTGCCGGACCTTGCCGGCTTCTGGCGTCCGTATGTGGAGGAGGCCCGTGATGCCGGGGAGATCCACGCGCGCACCGATGTCGAAGAAGCCAGCGAATGGATCGCCCGCGTGATGATCAGCCTGGGAAGTGTCCCCGGAAACTGCATTAACCCGGATGATCCGGCCTCACTGCGTCGACATTTCCGGCGCTACGTCCTACCGGCGCTTCGTGTAGCGCCCGTGAAATAGCTTTATTACAAGGAGAATTCACCATGGCTTCCGACGACGACGTCCAGTTCGACACGGTGATCAAGAACGGGCGGTGGTTCGATGGAACCGGCGCGGCGTCCGCCATCCGGAACATCGGCATCAAGGATGGCCACATTGCCGCGATCTCCGTCGGCGATGTCGATGAGACGAACTGCCCGCACATCATCGACGCCACCGGAAAATGGGTGCTTCCGGGATTGGTGGATGTCCACACGCATTATGACGTCGAGGTACTTGCCGCGCCGGCGTTGTCGGAGTCGGTTCGTCACGGTGTGACGACAGTGCTGCTGGGCTCCTGTTCGCTGTCGGTGGTGCATGTCAATGGCATCGATGCCGGGGACATCTTCGGCAGAGTGGAAGCGATACCGCGCGACCACGTCATCGGGGCGATGGATCAACACAAGACATGGACCAACGCGCGTGAGTACATCGAGGCGCTGGAATCGCTACCCATCGGGCCGAACATCGCTACTTTTTTGGGGCATTCGGATATGCGCGCGGCGGTGATGGGGCTGGACCGTGCCACCCGCAGGAACGAACGGCCCACGCCCAGTGAGCAGGCGCAGATGGACCGCTGGTTGACCGAGGCCCTGGATGCCGGTTTCGTGGGTATGTCGTCTCAGCAGCTCCTGTTCGACAAGCTTGACGGCGACGTGTGTCGTTCCCGGACACTGCCGTCGACCTACGCCAAGCCGCGTGAGCTGCGGAAGCTGAAATCGCAGCTTCGCCAAAGGAATCGGGCGCTGCAATCCGGGCCGGATATCGAGAATCCGCTGAACGTGTTGTCTCAGGCCGTCCAGTCCTTGGGCATCCTGCGCAAGCGCCTGTCCACATCGCTACTCTCGGCCGCCGATATCAAGGCCAACCCGTATGCGATCCGGGCGATGGGGCCGGTGGCCCGCATCGTCAACAAACTGGGCGGCAACTTCCGCTGGCAGCATCTGCCCGTGCCATTCGAGGTCTATGCCGACGGTATCGATCTGGTGATCTTCGAGGAGTTCGGCGCGGGGGCCGCGGCGCTGCACCTACGTAATGAGGTCGAGCGCAATGAGTTGCTGCGCGATGAGGAGTACCGGCGCCGGTTCCGCAAGGAGTACGAGAGCAAGTTCGGTGTAAGGGTCTGGCACAGGGACTTTTTCGACGCCGAAATCGTCGCGTGCCCGGATGCTTCGGTCATCGGCAAGTCCTTCGGGCAGGTCGGCGAGGATCGAGGCGGGCTGCACCCCGTTGATGCGTTTCTCGACCTGGTGCTCGAACACGGCGCCGCTATCCGCTGGCGGACCACGATTTCCAACCATCGCCCCGAGGTGCTCAAGCAGCTCGCACAAGATCCCGGCATCCAGATCGGCTTCTCCGATGCCGGTGCCCATTTGCGAAACATGGCCTTCTACAACTTCGGGCTGCGGCTACTGCGGCACGTGCACGAGGCACAACTGGCCGGACAGCCGTTCATGACCGTCGAACAGGCCGTACACCGCTTAACCGGCGAGCTCGCCGATTGGTACCAGATCGATGCCGGGCATCTCCGAATAGGTGACCGTGCAGATCTTTTCGTGGTGGACCCGGAGAAGCTCGATGGATCTCTGACCGAGTACGCCGAGCAATCGGTGGCTGCCTACGGGGGATTGTCGCGGATGGTCAATCGCAACGATGCGACGGTCAGCGCGGTACTGATTGGCGGTCGCGCCGTTGTGGTTGACGGACGACCGGCCGAGATTCTGGGCAGGCAGCGGACCGGCAGCTTCCTGAGGGCGGGGGAGAAGACACGATCTGCCGCCGCGGGGCAGGTACCCGCGAATAGTTAGTACATCTAGATCTGAATACAGAAATAGATGTACTATTTGGACCCATGCAGACCTTGGTTCATCGCGACGCCCTGACGAGGTTCGGATCCGCGCTGTCGGACCCGACGCGCACGGCCATCCTCTTGAGCCTGCGATCGCGGCCCGGATATCCGTCGGAGCTCGCCGATGAGGTTGGGGTATCGCGACAGATCATGTCGAATCACCTTGCATGTCTTCGTGGTTGCGGGCTGGTCGTTGCAGTTCAGGAGGGCCGGCGCACCCGTTACGAGCTCGCCGATGAGCGAATCGCTCATGCTCTGGACGACCTGGTTGACCTGGTGCTGACGGTAGATCCGTCGTGCTGCCCGGCTGACGAGGGCTGCTGCTGATGGTGCTCGCGCCGCAGCGGCGAGATGTACTCCATCGCCGGGTTCGTCTTTTCGTCGCCGCCACCATCACCTACAACGTCATCGAGGCCATCGTGGCGCTCTCGGAGGGTGCACGAGTGTCCTCGACCGCGCTGATCGGCTTCGGCCTGGATTCGGTGATCGAGGTGTCCTCGGCCGCAGCGGTGGCGTGGCAGTTCAGTGCCAAGGACCCGGACGCGAGGGAGAAGACCGCTCTTCGGGTGATCGCATTCTCATTCTTTGCGCTGGCCGCCTACGTGACAGTGGAGTCTCTCCGATCGCTGGCCGGGTTCGGCGAGGCCAGGCATTCGACGATTGGGATCGCGCTGGCCGCGGTGAGTCTGGTGGTCATGCCGGTGCTGTCCTGGGCGCAACGCCAAGCGGGCCGCGAGCTCGGGTCCGCATCTGCGGTGGCCGATTCCAAGCAGACGCTGCTCTGCACATATCTGTCGGCGGTCCTGCTTGTTGGGCTGCTCGTCAACACCCTGTTCGGGTGGTCATGGGCCGATCCGATCGCGGCGTTGGTCATCGCGGCCATCGCGGTGCGTGAGGGGATGAACGCCTGGAAGGGCGAGACCTGCTGTGCGCCAATAGCCACGTCGGCGCCGGGGAATGTCACCGACGACGAATGTGGCTGCTGCGAGCACTGACGCCGCGCATGCTCTACTATCTGCGTATCAATGCAGATACGCAGTAGAGGAGCGTTCGTCATGGCACAGGTAGACCGGTCGCCATTGGGCGACGAACAGGTTGGGCTGGTGGTCGAAGTGTTTCGAATGCTCGCCGATGCCACCAGAGTTCGCGTGTTGTGGGCACTGACCGGTGGTGAACTGTCCGTCAACGAGCTGGCAGACCTGGTCGGTAAGCCGGCGCCCTCGGTATCGCAGCATCTGGCCAAACTACGGATGGCCCGGTTGGTGCGGACCCGTCGTGACGGCACCACCGTCTACTACAGCCTGGAGAACGAACATGTCGAGCAGCTGGTGACCGATGCCGTCCACAACGCCGAGCATGCGGGTCCGGGAATCCCACCGCATCACCGCACCGAAGGAGTGCTCCGGACCGTCGGGTCCGTGAAAAAGGTTGGTAAGCAATGAGTCACACCCGCAACCAGCCCTCCCATCACGACCACCACGACCATGACCATCAGCACCCCGCAGGGTTGAGGGGACTGCTCGCCGAGATCGTGTCACCACACAGTCACGATGCCTCCGACAGCATCGACGACGCGCTCAGTTCCAGTGCGGCCGGTACCCGGGCTGTCAAGATCAGCCTCGTCGCGCTGCTGCTGACGGCCGCGTTTCAGGTGGTGATCGTGGTGGTGTCCGGCTCTGTGGCGCTGGCGGCCGATACCATCCACAACTTCTCCGATGCGCTCACCGCGATCCCGCTGTGGATAGCTTTTGGGCTGGGAACCCGCGCTGCGACAAGGCGATACACCTACGGGTTCGGGCGGGCCGAGGATCTGGCAGGCCTATTCGTCGTATCGATGATCGCGTTGTCGGCCGTGGTGGCGGGCTATGAGGCGGTGATGCGTCTGATGCATCCGGTGCAGATCGGACAACTGGGATGGGTGGCGACAGCGGGAGCCGTCGGCTTTGTCGGCAACGAACTCGTCGCCCTCTACCGGATCCGCGTGGGTCGCCGGATCGGCTCGGCAGCTCTTGTTGCCGATGGACTGCATGCGCGTACGGACGGATTTACTTCGCTGGCCGTGGTGCTGGGCGCGGCAGGCGTCGCCTTGGGATATCCCTTGGCAGATCCGATCATTGGGTTGGTGATTACCGTCGCGATTCTCGCGGTCCTGCGCACCGCCGTCCGGGACGTCTTCCGGCGGTTGATGGACGGAGTGGATCCCGCGTTGGTGGACGCCGCGGAAACAGCCTTGGTGGCTCAGCCCGGGGTGCGGACGGTGCGCAGCGTGCGGTTGCGGTGGATCGGACATCGCCTCCACGCGGATGCCGAGCTTGACGTCGATCCGGATATCAGCCTCGCCGAAGCGCACCGCATCGCTCATGTCGCCGAACACGAACTGACCCACGCGGTGTCAAAGCTTGATAGCGCGCTTATTCACGCGTACCCGGGGCACTAAGGCGCCGGGCGGCGTAGATCAGGATGCCGATCGCTAGTACAGCTGTGCCGGTGATGACTGAGGACAGCGGCAGTGCGAGGGCAATCACCACGCACCCGATCAGGCCGAGCGCTGGGATGATCCTCGGTGGGCGGCCCTCGGCGGGAGAGAGTGTCCATGCGGACGCATTGGCCACCGCGTAGTACACCAGCACCGCGAAGGACGAGAACCCGATAGCGCCGCGCAGGTCCGCGGTGGCTGCCAGAATCGAAACCACAAGACCAACAAGGAGTTCAGCACGGTACGGTACGCCGTACCTGGGATGCACCGCCGCCAGGACGTGAGGCAGATGGCGATCACGCGCCATCGCGAAGGTTGTACGGGACACCCCGAGGATGAGTGCCAGCAACGACCCCGTCGCCGCCACGATGGCGCCGATCCGAACCACCGGCTCCATCCACCGCGCGCCCGCGACGGTGACGGTATCCAGCAGTGGAGCGGCGGATGCAGCCAGCCGCATCGGCCCCAGCGTTGTCAATGTCGCAACGGCGACAACGCAATACACGACCAGCGCGATCGACAACGCGATCGGGATGGCGCGGGGAATGGTGCGCGCTGGGTCGCGCACCTCCTCGCCTAAGGTCGCGATACGGGCATATCCGGCGAACGCGAAGAACAACAGACCCGCGGCTTGCAGCACCCCAGGAATCGAGACATCAGTGATGTCGAGGGTTGCGGTGTCGATGCCGTCGGACCCAAACGCCGTGACCACGATCGCGGCCAGTACCGACAGCACGATCGCCACGATCGCTCGTGTCATCCATGCCGACTTTTGAACTCCCGCATAGTTGATCGCGGTCAAGGCGACCACCGCAGCCACCGCGACGGCGTGCGCGTGGGCAGGCCACGCATAGAAGCCCACCGTCAGTGCCATGGCCGCGCATGACGCGGTTTTCCCGACCACGAAGCCCCAACCGGCTAGATAGCCCCAAAAATCGCCCAGACGCATCCGGCCGTAGACGTACGTTCCGCCGGAGGCGGGATACACAGCGGCCAGCCGGGCCGAGGATGTCGCATTGCAGAAGGCGATGACCGCCGCCAGTGTCAAACCCAGCAGCAAGGCGGATCCTGCCGATTGCGCCGCGGGCCCCAAGGCCGCGAAGATTCCGGCGCCGAGCATCGAGCCCAACCCGATCATGACTGCGTCGAATGTGCCCAGTTCCCGTCGAAGGGGACCGGCCGGGACGCTGCTCATGCGTTTCGGGGCATGTACATGATGACCCCGACGCCGGCCAGGCAGACGAGCGCGCCGGCCACGTCCCAGCGATCGGGGCGAAACCCGTCCATCGCCATCCCCCACAGCAGTGACCCGGCAACGAACACCCCACCGTAGGCCGCCAATATTCGACCGAAGTGGGCGTCTGGCTGCAGGGTCGCGACGAATCCGTAGGCCCCCAGTGCGATGACACCGAACCCCACCCACGTCCAGCCGCGATGCTCGCGCACGCCCTGCCATATGAGCCAGGCGCCACCGATTTCCAAGACCGCGGCCGCCGCGAACAAGAGGATGGACTTTGCGACAAGCATGTGGGGAGCCTAATCGTCCCGATCGGACCCGGCGGAGGTGCGCGGATCGTAGGATCTCGACCGTTGTACTTCGGGGGAAGGAAAGTTATCGGGATGTCATCAGCGTCGGTAGTTATCGGTCTGTGGGTTGCGCTTTCGGAGAGAAACTGGGAGGCCGTCAGCGCGTTTCTTGATGACGACTGCATCTATCTGGACATGCCGGTGGGACCCACCGCTGCGGCATGCGGCCCAGAGAACATCGTCAAGCGCCTGAAGATCGGGCTCGAACCGTTGAAGGATTACGTGCACCATGACGGGCTGATCGTCGCCAATGGTGACGACGTCATGTACGAGCACTCCGAGACGTGGATCTGGAACACAGGGGAATCCGCGCTACTGCGTTTCGCTTCCGTGCTCAAGGTGGTCGACGGAAAGATCACGCTCTGGAAGGACTACTGGGACATGGGGGCACTGACGAACTTTGCTCCCGCATCGTGGTTGGAAGACTTGGCCAACGCGGACATGAGCTGGATTTACGACGCGACGGGACAGGTCTGAGTCTCAGCGCAGTTTCTCGCCGTATACGCGCCCGACCTTGAGGGCCATCAGGACGCGTCGGTCCGACACCATGACTGCGCGATACTCCTCCCAATCGGGATGTTCACCGGATGCGCCGCGGTAGTAGTCGACAAGCGCTTCGACCTCGGGTCCATGCGGGTCGGTACCCGGTCCGGTCAGGGATACGTCTCCCTCGGCCGTTGCCCAGGCCCATCCGTCCGAGCTGGTGACCTCCAGCGCCGCGCGGGGGTCGCGGCGAAGATTCACGGTCTTGGCGCGGCCATCGGTCATCGAGACGTAGATGACGCCCTTGTCCCTGTCATAGAACGGGGTGACGGGGGAGAGCTGCGGTAGTCCGCTGGATTTTATGGTCGCCAGTATGCCGATGCGACTGTCGGCGATGAGTGCATGCGGGTCGAACTGCTGGACAGCATTCATATCTGCACGAACCAGGCATATCGGACGGGTATTCCGTGCGGTCGATGCGGGCGTTACTGTGAGTGAAGGTCCACTCGGTAACGCGATACGAGGTGAGATGTGAAGGTCCACCATCTTAACTGCGGCACAATGGCATTCGGATTCGTGGACCACTGCCTGCTGGTGGAGACGCCAGGTTCGGGGCTGGTCCTGGTCGATACCGGTTTCGGTCTCGACTGCATCCGGAATCCACGATTACTCGGGTGGACACGGCACGCCATCGGACCCGTTCTGCGGGAGGCTGAGACGGCGGTGCGGCAGATCGAGGCGCTCGGATATGACCCGGTCGATGTGCGGCACATTCTGCTCACCCATCTGGACTACGACCACACGAGTGGCCTCGCGGACTTTCCGTCGGCAACCGTGCACGTGCACGGACCTGAACTTCGCGCCAGTCGGCAACCAACCGTCGTCGATCGAATCCGTTATCGCACGGCACAATTGTGCGGCCACGGAGTCAACTGGCAGATCAACGAGCTCGATGGTGGCGAGCCGTGGTTCGGTTTCGGTGCCGTCCGTGACCTCGATGGGCTACCGCCGGAGATCTTGGTGGTGCCGCTGTACGGCCACACCCGAGGCCACGTCGGCGTCGCCGTCGACACCGGAACCGGCTGGCTGCTGCATGCCGGCGACGCCTATACGGAGCCGCACGCGCTGGGTAGCGGCCCGTTGACCACCGCCAGCAGGGCAATGCACATGGTCACCGCGCATCCGAGTCACCCACGTGCGCAACTGCAGAATATGCGGCGCCTCACCGAACTCGTCACCAATCATGCCGAGGAAGTGACGGTGTTCTGCAGCCACGACAGCGCCGCATTCGCACGGCTCGCCTCAGAAGTCGTCTGAGTGTCGAAGAGGGTCTAGACGACGGTGACAGTCCCGGTGCAGTGAGCGATGTTTTCGTCGTTCCAGAAGAAGCCGGAACGGCCGCCGTAATTAGTGGTGATCTCTACCTGGCCCGGGCCGGTGACAACATTGAAGATTGATGCTCCTGCCGTGCCCGAACCATCGCCGTGCGCCTCGCCCACAGCGCCGGTGGTCAGATTGTGCCACTGGAAGTACGCCTGCTTGGGTCCGGCGAGACCGTCCGTGGCGTTCATGTTGAGCGTGCCCGGGATCAGGTCGCGACGTGCGTCGGCTTGGCTCGCCTGCCAGGCGCTGACGCGCACGTCACCGTCGAAACAGAGGGCTACCTCGCCCGATGGCGCCGCCATAGCCGGCGGGCAGGTGGAAAGCCCCGCGCCGAGAACGGCGAGGGTAAGAGCGGCCGTACGGCCAACAGGTATCGAACGCATGCAGGGAGTATCGCCCATGTGTCATCGATCTGGCCGAAGTTTCCCAAGCCGACGGTTCAGCAGACTCCCAGGGCCGCGGAGATCAGGCGCCACAACCGTTCGGTGATCTCCCTGGGCGCGGGGAGTGGGGTGAGGCGGAGCTGTTGGGCAATCCCATACCGAATCCCGCCGATGATGAAGGCGCCTGCGCTGTCGGGGTCGATGTCCGAGGGCAACTGGCCCAGCTTCTGGCCGCGGCGGATGTTCTTGGCGGCGTTATGGCTAATGCGTTGCAGGTAAGTCGCTTCCAGTTCGGCCAGTTGCGGATCTAATGCGGCGCGGTTGAGCAGGATCGGGGCCAGTGGGTCGGCCACGTGATAGTCGACAAATCGGCGGGTGCGCTCTAGCTCGTGGACGCGCCAGTCGGTGTCCATGGCCAGATGCGTGTCGGCAATTGCTTGGACAAGGCCTTCGTAGAACTCGTCGTAGATGACCGCGAGCAAGCCGCCTTTGGATCCGAAGTGATGGTAGAGAGCGCCGGTGCTGAGTCCGGCTCGACGGGTCAATCCGCTCAGATCCATGACTCCGCTGCCGCGGACGAGTTCATCGCGGGCGGCGTCGATGAGCTGTTGACGTCCGATTGAGGTGCGTGCCACTATGTGATCGTACAAAACATAATTATCTTATGTTTAGGAGTGGTGGCGATGAGCGCGGAAGTGTCGTCGTTGGTGGATTTGGGCGGCGACCTGGCCGGGACCCATCGCCGGACCGTCAGTAGCGGCGCGAGTGTCGATCCTGCTGTCGCCGAGGCAGATTTGGCGGCGATGCGCCGCGATGGCTATGTGATCTTGCCGGATCTGCTTACCGCTGACGAGCTGGCGGAGATCCGGGAATCAGTTGCACCGTTGCTGAATCTTCATGGCCGCAATGGATTTGAAGGGCACACCACTCAGCGGGTGTACAGCGTGCTGAACAAGACGCGTGCTTGTGACCGGATTGCGGATCACCCGCGGGTATTGGCCCTGCTGGATCGGCTTTTCCTGCCGAACTATCTGCTGTCGATGTTGCAAGTCATCAACATCCTGCCTGGTGAGCAGGCGCAAATGCTGCACACCGACGACGGCTTCTATCCGATTCCGCGTCCTCGTGCCGGTCTTGGTGCTGCAACGATCTGGGCGATCGACGACTTTACCGCAGACAACGGTGCCACCGATATCATTGCAGGCAGCCATCTTTGGGGTGACAGGCGGCCGCAGGATGTCGAGCGTGAACCCGTGGTGATGAAGGCGGGTTCCTGTGTGTTCTTCCCCGGCACGCTATGGCACGGTGGGGGCGCGAACCGGTCCGATGCGGCCCGGCTGGCGCTGACAGCTCAGTACTGCGAGCCGTGGCTGCGTCCGCAGGAAGCGTTCACCTTGTCGATGACTCGCGCCACCGTGCGAGCGGTGTCTGAGGACATTCGCCGGATGCTTGGGTACAGCATTCATCCGCCGTTTATCGGTCAGGTCGACGGCATGCATCCCAAAAGGCTGCTTGAACAGGACACTCAATCGCTCTAGTGCTGATAGACGTCGTTGAGTGTCACTGTGCGCAATTGCCGTTCCCCGATGACGTCGAGCAGCTGGTGATAGACCGTGGTTACCGGCGGGTGGTTGAGGTGGCCGATGACGATCGCTTGCGGATTGAAGTACTTTCGGGCCATGTCCACGATGTATTGCGGGGTGACGACTCCGGAATCCGACAATGACCCGTACCAGAGCACCGGCGGTCCATAGCCGAGCCCCTGTGTAATCGAATCGGTTGCGGCGTTGTGCTTTCCGTACGGTGGGCGGAAGAACGGCGCAGGATTGACCCCGTATGTGTTGGTCAGGAACTTCGTATTGCGGGTCAGCTCGTCAGCGATCTGATCGGCAGTCAATGTCGTGAGATTCGGATGAGACCACGTGTGGTTGCCAAGCTGGATCTGCCCGCTGTCGACGAGTGGGCGAAGCAGTGCGGCGTTCTGTGTCCAGCCCGTATTCACACCATTGACGAAGTAGGTCAAGCGGATTCCGGTATCGCGTGCCAGCTGGGTGTACCCGGCGATGACGTTCGCATCGGTGCCGTCGTCAAGGGTCAGGGCGAGTAACCGCTGGCCGTCGGTGCGTGCAGGCAGCGCGGTCAACGCACCGCCGCCCGGCAACGGCACCCGCGTCAGCCCGCTGCTGGAAGGTCCGGCTGACGTGCCGGGGTCTGCGGCCGCAGCGGCTGATTCGATGACAGAAGCACCTACTGCGGCAGCGGCTGCCAACAAAGTCAAGAATCGACGACGGTCGAACACGACGACAGGGTAGCGCCGGAACCTGGACATCGTGCGGTGTCGTAGACGGTGTCGGGCTACCGTTTCAGGCGTGATCGATTTTGCGCTGAGATCCTGTGGTCTACGGGGGCATGCGACATTCGCTCCCGATGAGCAGCCCCTTCGGGACCGACTGAGAGTTGAGACCCCCGCAGGGGAGGCCTGGCGATGCTTGCGGTGCGAGGCGTTTGTGGTCGGCACGCCACGCTATCGAGGACCGGCCGACACCGCACCGGAGATTCCGCGCGGACGGCTGCTGCGCGATCGGACCTTGATGCGGCTATTGGCCGTCGAGCGGGTGTTCCGGGGTCTGGTCATCATGCTGCTGGCTATCGGTGTCATGAAGGTCCGTGGCTCACGCGAACATCTCCAGCAGGTTTTCGAGCGGGACCTGCCGTTGATTCGCCCGCTGGCCGATCAGATTGGATGGAATCCGGACGATTCCAAGATCGTGCGCCATATCGGTGATGCGTTCTCGCTGTCGTCTTCGACGCTGTTGTGGGTGGCGGTGGGCTTGGCGGCGTATGCCGCGATCGAGTTCATCGAGGCCTTCGGTCTGTGGCTGATGAAGCGCTGGGGTGAATACTTTGCCGTCATCGCGACGAGTATCTTTCTGCCGCTGGAGATTTACGAGGTCATCGAGAAGCAGACGGTGCTTCGGGTCCTTGCCATCGTGGTGAACGTCGCAGCGGTGGTCTGGCTGCTGTGGAGTAAGAGACTATTCGGGCTCAATGGCGGCGGAGAGGCGTACGAGAAGGAACATCGCGCCGAAAGTCTGCTGAGTGTCGAGCGGGCGGCGTTGGCAGAGAATCTGCCCGATCAACCCGTCAGACCGTGACTGGCCAACCAATCGTCGACGGTGATCGCGGTCGTGACCTCGTCGAGGTCCAGGACCAGGCGGGTCTGGCTGTTGATCATCTGCACAGCGCGGTCACAGACGGCGATGGACTCACGGCGCACGGCGGCATCGATCGCGTCGTTGATGTCTGAGGGCAGATTCGCCGAGTCTTGGGTGAGGCGTTCGGCCGTTCGTGCGGCGGTATTGGCGATTTCACGCAACGTGTGATGAGCATGGCGACGGACCGTCTCCACGTGGGTGATTCCGTGGGCCAACGCGAGATACTTCTGGCGAGAGTCTGATTCGGGCGCGTGCTGCAGGCCGAGCCGATTGGCGGCTTCACGAATTCTGTCGGAATCATCGACGGCCTCGAAGGCGAGATAGAAGCCTGCTACAGCGCGACCGATGGGCGTCGAGGTGTCGACGGCAGGAGAGGCAGGTCGGGGCGGACGCTCGGATGGGCCGGACTCGGGCGGGGGAGAGTCAACGAGCGACGGTAAGGCGCACCGCGGGACATCCATCCGTCCATACTGCCCGAAAACTAGACGGAGTGTACAGAAGTTCGCTGGGAAAGATCCGGTCCGGCGGGACTGTCAGTGTCTTCCGAATCGCTCTCGCAGCTGTGGGTCGTTCTCCCACCATAGTGTCGGTGTAGCCGGATCCTCGGCTGTTGCGTTGCCGGGGTCGAGCGAATTCTGGTCGGCCTGGTCGAGTTCAGCGTCGATTCGCACGGCCTGTGCCTTGTCGTCGGCAGACAAGGCGCGCATGAGTAGCAGCAGGAAGGGCAGTCCGAGGACATCGCCCAAGATCCAGAGAATGCCCGCACCCAAGGTCTGATCCGTTCGTAGATCCGGCCCCCAGGCGCGGTGCTGCGCCAGATAGTAGGTTGACGCCACAAGCGGGCCCTGCCACAGCACCAAGCCCAAGACCCCGTCGCCGATGGTCTCGGCCACACTGATCACTAGCGATATCAGCTGCGGATATTTATGGGGTACGGGGTCTACCTGCAGACGCGCGTAAAAGTACGCAAACCCGATCAATGCCAATACCGTTCGTGTCATCGCACCGAGCAAGCCATGGGTGAGCGACGCCATGTACCACGGTGTTAGATAGAGCAACCAGGGTGTGGCCAACATGGTCAGGGATGTCGTGAGCGGGTGAGCCAAGACCCGCGCGGGAGCCGACGACAGTGCTCGATCAAATCTGGCCAGCTCAGCCGGTCGTAGCGCGCCACGCATAACGGTGACCGGCCGACCAAGGGCCAAGAAGAACGGTACGACCAGTAGCAGCAAGACAACCTGCAATGCCCGCATCCAGAACAGCACGTGGGCGTAGACGCCGACCACGCTCATGCATGCGAGCACCCAGCATCCGAGTCCGGCGAAGAAGCAACTTGCCCACACGCGACTGATATCCGACTGACGACGCCCCGCACGAGTCAGGGCCCAACCGTATCCCGTACCGAGGGAGATGACGCAGAGAGCTGCCACTGCATCGAAATTCCATGCGCGCCAAACCATCATCCATGTGAGTGGCTCCGTGGGCGAGAACATCTCAGGCCGCGGGGTGAGAGGATCGGGTGGTCATCGGTGTCTCGTGAAGGGTTGCGGCCGCGATTGTCACCACTGACGTCGACAGCACTACTGCCGCCAAGACGTCGACCACCCAGTGGTCTCCGAGATAGAGGCGACTGCCGGCCACCAGCATCACCGCCACTACGGCCGCCAACAGGGCCGCAGGGCGTCGCCAGCCGCGATGGCGGTACGCGACCACTACGGTCAACATTCCGACAAGAGCGGTAGTGCCCGTGACGTGCCCGGAGGGAAAGGACCAGCCGGTTTCGGCGACCAGCTGGGTACTGTGAGGTGGGCGGTGTTCTCCCACTGCCCATTTCGCCGCCGCAGCAAGGAGGAACGCTGACGCGACGGCCGCGGCCACGGTGGCCGCAGTTCTCAAGGAGCGTGTGAAGCGCCAAATCGCAAGTGCTGCAATAACCGTGGCGACGGATACCATCGTCGGGCTACCGATGTGGGTGACGTCAACCGCGGCAGAGGTGAGCCAACTGCGCCGGTGAATCACCAACCAGCCCAGCGTGCGGTGATCGACGTTGGTGCCTGAGCCGTAATGGTGCGCTATCGCTGCCAGTGACGCGAAAACTACGAACAACGCAGCCGCGAGAATCGCAGCGCTTCGAGCGACCGTCGTTTCGGGTCGAAGATTCCACGGGCTGAATGTCATCGTGTCCTTCTCATTGATTCCGGGACCGACGAGTGAGGCTAGATCTCTTCCCTGAGAATCTGCTGTCAGCGCTCAGTAGTCTGCGGCCAATCAGAAAGTTGACCCGTCGCAGCCGCGGAAAATGAGATAGTAAACGCGTGTCTAATAGTGCTGTCTCGAGGCGGGTCGCTGCCGTGATGGCACGGTTCGCATCGTTTCTTGGTCCTGATGCGATGAGGATCGTTGCGCGGGTCATGAAATTGGTCAATGTGGTGCCGCGACTGTTCGCGCCGCGGATGAAACACATGGCCGTCATCGAGCACATCGGCCGCACGTCAGGGAAGCGGTATCGCACCCCGGTCATGAGCTTCGTCGAAGACGGCTACCTGTCTGTCATCCTGAATTACGGCGCGACGGCAGATTGGGTTCGTAACGTTCAAACGGCCGGATCGGCAGGCGTGGAGCATTGCGGAAGGCGCTACCAGCTGACGAATCCTCGCGTACTGCCTATAGATTCGTTGGATCTTCCTGCTCCTGTGCGGGCAATCCAAGCGTCGAACAAGAGTGCGTTGCATGGCAGGCTATCCGAGCCATGACAGAGGTTCACGCCGCCGTATGTGGTTGCGCGGCAGATGGTACGAGGATCAGTTCCTCGAGTTGGCGAACGATCGTTGCCGGTGAGATCGGCAGCGGCGCGGAGAACACCGCCAGTAGTGCGTCGACGGACTGACCGACCGTGAACCTGTTGCGAGCGTCGTGACGGGTCGACGATGGAAGCGATCCATTGGTGATTGCCTCGCGGATGCCCCGGGCCAGCGCTTCGGCATTGTCCGGCGCGACAAGAATTACTCCGCCACAATCTGTTTCGGGTAGTCCTCCGTCGTCGGATGCGATCACGCGGCAGCCGGAGTGTTGGGCCTCGATCGAGACGATGCCGAAGGTCTCGTGCCAGTACTGACTGTTGGACGGCATGACCACAATGTCATGTTCGGTCATCAGTGCCGCCATCGTGGTCGGCGTCTTGCAGGTGGGAACTACGGAGATCCCGGGGTGCTGGCGCAGTAGTCGCTCGATGATCCGTCCCTGTGGCTTGTCGGCACCGGCAGTCGTCGCGGTGAAGCTGAGTTCGGTGTCTTGTTCAATGATGTCGATGTGCAGCGTCTCGAGGAGGGTATAGATGCCCTTTTCCGGACTGAGTCTGCCGGCGAAGAGGATTCGGGTTCTGCCCGTCTCGTTCCTGGGCCGGGGCCGTGTGCCGAAGCACGGTTCGGCAAACGGATAGACGACGCTGATCGTGGCGATGTCGACGTCCAGATATTTCGACCACAGCCGGGCCGCGTAGCGGCTGGTGGCGATCAGCACCCGATCGCGGGTTCCGTTGATGGCGAACGCTTTGTAGCGTTCCCGGATGGGTGGTGGGTTGTGCAGGATGAGGAACGCGGGACGCCTGGTCTCCACAATGTGGGGTTCGTTGACGAAGACAACGGTGCCGTCGAGCTCAGCCACCTCAGCCAGCGTCGACAGCGACAGAAACGGGATGCCACTGAAGTCGCTACGGCCGTCCTCGACACCCAGGCCGATGGTGACCACTTGAGCTGGTATGTGGCGCCGATTCAGTTCTCGGACTTGTCCGACGGTGTAGTTTTCTGAGCCGCCGGTACCGGCCGGGAGAGCGTTTCCTGGAGACCAAATGAACGAGATCATTTGCACTGCCCTGCTTTTCAGTTTTCAACGGTCGTCTTGGGGCACGGCGACGACTACAGTGAACCGTTCCCGGGAGGCCGGGGTTGGTGAGTCTGCGTAGGGCCCCGCCGACTGAGTAACGATGCGGTTCCCACGCGAATGCAAATCTCACTCGAGGTCGACCGCGACGAGCCGACCGAACGCACGACACGAAATAAAGTGGTGATACGGACAATCCCGCGGCCCGCGACGGGGCATGCGCAACGATCCTTCGGTGAAATGCTCGAAACCAGGATGTCGGCGCGAAGGCTACGACAATCACCATGGTGAACAAAGACAACTAACGGACGGTAACACACAACGGCGATGTCGGCATGACCAGTCACGCCACGGGATATGTCCCATGGCTCCTGTTCTCAACGAACTCTCAGTGCCCGACAGGCATTGTCGGGGCATGTCGAACATTGATGACGTGAGCCCATCTCCTGAACCAACCGCCGAGTCAACACTTGCGGACGGGCCCGCTACGCGCAAGCGTGAACTGTTGGTAATGCCTCGGCTCTTTTCGCGGGGAAACGATATGCATGCACTTATGATTGATCAAGGAATACGATCGCGCCGCGTCGTCTATTCTGTCGCTCGTGGTGCAACAGAATCCAGGTGGCCGACCCGACCTCGCGGCGCTGATGGTTCCGCTCGGCCGATCGTTGATGCGTGCGGAGTTGCCGATCCTGGAGGCGCACGGTGTGACGATGTGGGCGTACGCCGTGCTGACGGCGCTGCGGGACAACGAGGCGAGCAGCCAGGCCAGCTTGGCCGGTGCTATCGGCGCCGACCGGACGCGCATCATCGCCGTGCTCGACGACCTGCAGGAACGGAAGATGATCAACCGTCAGCCCGACGCGAGTGACCGGCGCAGCAATCTGTTGTCATTGACTGCCAGCGGCCGCAAAACGGTGACCGCCGTGCAGAAAGCGATCCAAGACAATGAGAAGCGGATCCTCGCCGGGGTGCCCTTGGCGGATCGCGACGCATTTCTTCGGGTGCTTACGCACCTCGCAGCGCTCGATGATGCGCAGATCGGGCTCGGAAGCTAGGCGGCCGAGGACACGGCCTTTGATTTCGCAGTACCGAATCGCATGTTCTCGTCCATTCGATCACGGTGGAAGGCAAGGAGATCCAGCACATAGTTGTGCCGGATCGCCCACGGGCCCTTCACTCCGGAACGCGGCATATGGTCCTCGCCACGACTTACGTAGCCGGAGGACAGGTTGAAGAACGGCCGGGCTTCGAGGTCCTCACCGTGCCTGTCCGGATACGCGTGGGTGTAACCGAGGCGATCCATATAGTCGAGAAGTCGCACGACCGCCCGCGCACTCAGGTCGGCACGAAGCGTCCAGGACGCATTGGTGTAGCCGACACTCCATGCGGCGTTCGGCACTCCCTCGATCAGATATCCCTTGTAGATGAACCGATTCGGGGAATCGATAGGGGAGCCGTCCACGCTCAGCGCGATGCCGCCGAATATCTGGAGGTTGAGGCCCGTCGCCGTGATGATGACATCGGCGCGCAGTTCCTCACCTGATCCCAGCCGGATACCCGTGGGGGTGAAGGAGTCGATGGTGTCGGTGACCATGCGGACACCGCCGGAATTGATGGCCTCGAAGAGATCGCCATCGGTGTCGGCGCATACCCGTTGATCCCACGGGTTGTAGCGCGGCTTGAAATGAACGTCCACCGGATAATCGGCGGGTAGTCGCTTGGAGATCCGCCGCCTGATGAACCATTTCGCGAATCCTGGCGCTCGCCGGCATACGTGGTACATGATCCAGCTGAATCCGCCCAGCCAGATCCGCGCGAAATGCTGAACAAGGTTGGGTGGAAGCACTTTTCGTACCACGCCGACCACGGGATCAGCTCGATCGATGGGGTAGACGTAGCTGGGAGAGCGCTGCAGCATGCTCACCTTCGCGCCGGCGCGCGCCAATGACGGCACCAGCGTGACCGCGGTCGCGCCGCTGCCGATGACTGTCACCTCCTTGCCGGAGCAGTCCAGATCCTCCGGCCAATGCTGGGGATGGATCAGCTGGCCGGTGAAATCGGCGATGCCCGGGAATTGCGGGGTGTAGCCGTCGTCGTAGTTGTAGTAGCCCGTGCACAGATAGAGGAACCGGGCTCGGTAGGTCGTCGGGCCCGTCGGTGTGTCCACGCGCACCGACCAAGTATCGGTATCGGTACCGAAGTCGGCGCCAGTCACCTTGGCGGAGAAGGTGATTTGTTGGTCGATGCCGTAGTCGCGGGCAGCGTTCTCGAGGTAATCACGGATGTCGGCACCGTCGGCGATGGTGTTGCGTTCGTGCCATGGGTGGTACCCGAAGCTGAGTGTGTAGATATCGCTATCGGAGCGAATTCCCGGGTACCGGAAAAGGTCCCAGGTTCCTCCGATACGTTCGCGGCGCTCGACGATATGAAAGCTGCGGCCCGCCGCGCTCAATCGGACAGCGGCGTTGATGCCGGATATTCCGGCGCCCACGATGAGAACGTCTATCAAGTCCTGCTCCGAGATGTCGGCCATGATGCTCCTGATCGCCTTTGACTAGACAACACCAGTGGTAACGCTACCTCGTGACCGGAGCGCGATACCCCGAGAGTGCTTGCAAGACCGGAGCAGCGCCCCGAGCGGCCATGACCGCGTATGCCTCCTCGGTCTGCAGAGCGGCATCTCGCGGGTCGCGGGAGCCTCGTTCGATGCGATCGCGTACGAATGCCAGCTCCACCACCTGCGCCGCGAAATTCTTCACCGCGGCGCCGCTCGGAGCTCCGCCGATTCGTTTGGCCTCGGCGATGGCGTGCTTGCGATCCTTGATCGAACCCAGCCACGTGGCTTCGTTGGGGGTGATCAATCCGGCCGCGACCATTCCGGGCAGTTTCTCGGCGACGACATGCTGTTCCTTGCGTCGGCTGCGTACGCCGACCACGATCATCAGCACAAAGATCGGGACCATCCACAACACGTACACGGCGAGATAGCCCTCGAATCCGAGGAAGGACGAGCCGTTCCAGAGGCCGTGCATGAGAACGGCCGCGAGGTAGCCGACCGCGATGCAGAAGAATTTCGCGATGGCGTTACTTTGCCGCATCGAGTAGTAGATGCCGATTCCCGTCATGGTGGTGAACAACGAGTGCGCGAAGGGGCCCAGACCGAGCCGCAGGATGGCGGTGATCACTGACTCGCCCATGGTGTTGCCACTGCCGATGTAGGCGATGTCTTCGAGCCATGCGAAACCGGCGGCGGTGATGCCCGCGTACACGAGGCAATCTGTGAGCGAGTTGAGCTCTTGACGACGGCGGCCAGTCAGCATCAGTAACAGAAAGGCGCCTTTGGCAGCCTCTTCGATGAAGGGTGCGCGAATGGCGACGGCCCCGAATGTAGTGGCGTTGTCCGGGTCGAAAACCGACCCAAAGGCCAATTCGAGGATCATTGAGACGACGACGGCCAATGACGCACCCCAGACGAAGGCCAGCACAAGGAGCCGTGAGGGCTCCGGCTCCCATCTATCCAGCCACAGGTAACAGAGGACAACGATCCCGATCGCGATGCTCGACAGGACCAGCCCGATCATCGCGCCGGCCGGGTTGGAGACCAGCAGGCCGGTGAGTATCAGCCCCGTCACCAGCGCAAGCGCGATGATGACGCCGATGGGCGCCCCGACTTTCTTGATCCGCTGGGGAAATCCGGGCAGAGGCGGCATGGGTGCGGGCGCAGGCGCGTAGGACACCACCGAAGAGTAGCTGCGAGCTCACTTGTGGGTGCGGTAACCGCGGCGTGCCCACGGCCGGTGAGTGGACCGGGTTTGTCCTGGTGGAGGGCAGTCGAGTAAGGTGATGTGCGTCTCTGCCGCACGTGCGGAGATCAAAGCACGCCTACAGCTGAAGCTAGCTGTGGCAGAACTGTCCCTACTACACAACCTGTCCGGAGCAACCCAACACATGCCAAGTCCCACCGTCACCTCGCCGCAAGTAGCCGTCAACGACATCGGCTCGGCCGAGGATTTTCTCGCCGCTATCGACAAGACGATCAAGTACTTCAACGATGGCGACATCGTCGAAGGGACCATCGTCAAGGTTGACCGCGATGAAGTTCTTCTTGACATCGGTTACAAGACCGAAGGTGTCATCCCGTCCCGCGAACTGTCGATCAAGCACGATGTCGACCCCAACGAGGTCGTTTCCGTGGGCGACGAGATCGAGGCCCTGGTCCTCACCAAGGAGGACAAGGAAGGTCGACTGATCCTGTCCAAGAAGCGCGCTCAGTACGAGCGGGCTTGGGGCACGATCGAGGAGCTCAAGGAGAAGGACGAGGCCGTCAAGGGCACCGTCATCGAGGTCGTCAAGGGCGGCCTGATCCTCGACATCGGCCTGCGCGGGTTCCTGCCCGCATCGCTGGTCGAGATGCGTCGTGTCCGCGATCTGCAGCCGTACATCGGCAAGGAGATCGAGGCCAAGATCATCGAGCTCGATCGCAACCGCAACAACGTGGTGCTGAGCCGCCGCGCCTGGCTGGAGCAGACCCAGTCCGAGGTGCGCAGCGAGTTCCTCAACCAGCTCACCAAGGGCGCCATCCGCAAGGGTGTCGTGTCCTCGATCGTCAACTTCGGCGCGTTCGTCGATCTCGGAGGGGTTGACGGCCTGGTTCACGTGTCCGAGCTGTCGTGGAAGCACATCGACCACCCGTCCGAGGTGGTTCAGGTGGGCGACGAGGTCACCGTCGAGGTTCTCGACGTCGACATGGACCGCGAGCGGGTTTCGTTGTCGCTCAAGGCAACCCAGGAAGACCCGTGGCGTCACTTCGCTCGTACCCACGCCATCGGCCAGATCGTGCCCGGCAAGGTCACCAAGCTGGTGCCGTTCGGTGCGTTCGTCCGCGTCGAGGAGGGCATCGAGGGTCTGGTGCACATCTCCGAGCTGTCCGAGCGCCACGTCGAGGTGCCGGATCAGGTCGTGGGTGTCGGTGACGACGCGATGGTCAAGGTCATCGACATCGACCTGGAGCGTCGCCGCATCTCGCTGAGCCTCAAGCAGGCCAACGAGGACTACACCGAAGAGTTCGACCCCTCGAAGTACGGCATGGCCGACAGCTACGACGAGGCCGGCAACTACATCTTCCCGGAGGGCTTCGACTCCGAGACGAACGAGTGGCTCGAGGGCTTCGACAAGCAGCGTGAAGAGTGGGAGGCCCGGTACGCCGAGGCCGAGCGTCGCCACAAGATGCACACCACTCAGATGGAGAAGTCAGCAGCAGCCGCCGAGGCGGAGGCCGCTGCCGTGGCGAACGGTTCGTCCAGCTCGTCCCGGTCCGATGATTCGGCGTCGCAGGGTGGTTCGCTCGCCAATGACGAGCAGCTCGCCGCACTGCGCGAGAAGCTGGCAGGCAACGCCTAAGCACGTGTTCTGCAAGGAAGGGGCCCCGGTCATGTACCGGGGCCCCTTTCGTATGCACGAGAACGTTCGCGCCGCCCGGCAATGGATGTTCCAAGCGGGAATCGCATTGTCGCGAAGCGCTTTCCGTCCGCCGCCTCGTGTCGACTCGGCGATGCTGGTGATCAGGCGGCGCTGACCCTATGACAGACTGCGGGCATGTTGCGGATCGGCCTGACCGGAGGAATCGGCGCGGGGAAGTCCACGGTGTCGCGGACGCTCGCGGAGTGTGGTGCGTTCATCGTGGACAGCGATGTCATCGCGCGTGAAGTGGTCGAACCGGGAACTCCCGGCCTGGCAGCGCTCGTCGAGGCATTCGGTGAAACGATTCTGCGGCCCGATGGTGCCCTGGATCGCCCCGCGTTGGCCGCCATCGCATTCCAGGACGACACGCACCGCGCCACTCTCAACGGGATCGTGCATCCGCTGGTCGGGGCCCGCCGAGCCGAACTGATGGCTGCAGCGGGCGAGGATGCCATTGTGGTGGAAGACATTCCGTTGCTCACCGAGAACTCTTTGGCACCCTTCTACCACCTGGTGCTGGTGGTGCACGCGGACATCGAAACCCGCGTGACACGACTCATCGCGCATCGGGGCATGGACGAACAGGACGCCCGCGCACGTGTCGCCGCGCAGGCCAGCGATGAACAACGCCGCGCGATTGCCGATGTGTGGCTGGATAACTCAGGCGACACCGAAGCACTCGCACAGACAGTTCGGGATCTCTGGTCTACGCGGTTGCTGCCCTACGCGCATAACCTGCGCGCACGGCAACGGGCACCGTGGGCACCTGTGCTGGTGCCCGCCGATCCCACCTGGCCGGCACAAGCACAGCGCGTAGTGAACCGGATCGCGGTGGCGTGCGGGTCCAAGGCGCTGCGGATCGACCACATCGGCTCCACCGCGGTACCTGGGCTCGATGCCAAGGACGCGATCGATATCCAGGTAACCGTCGAGTCGCTCGAGGTGGCAGATGCCCTGGCCGATCCGCTCGCCGGGATCGGGCTGCCCGCGATCGCGGGCATCACTTCAGATGACCCACATGACACCGACAAAGCCAAATGGGGCAAGCGAATTCACGCCGCCGGCGATCCGGGGCGTGCGGTGCTGGCGCATGTACGGGTCGACGGGTGGCCAGGCCAGCGGTTCGCACTGGTCTTCAGGGATTGGCTGCGCTCCGATCAGCCGGCGCGAGCTGAGTACCTCGCTGTAAAACACGCGGCCGAGCGGGAGGCCACTGCGTCGGGCGGTGATCCTGCCGTCTATGTGGAGGCCAAAGAACCCTGGTTTGCCCAGGCGTATCCGCGCGCGCTGGCATGGGCCGACGAGACCGGATGGACGCTCTCGAGGAGCTGAACTCAGTGCGTCTTGGCGACGATGCCGACGCAGGTTGCCGTCAACAGCCTTGTCAGTGCCGGCTCGAAGTCGAGGCTCCAGTCCGGCGGGACACCCGGTTCATTCTGATAGTCGTGGTCAAGTCCCTCAGGTGGGTGCGCGACCTGCCACAGCATGGCTGCCAGCGAGAACGCTGCCACCAGGATGTCCAATGAACCCTTGCGGCCGATCTCGGGGAGCGTTTGTTCGATCGATTCGGCGATCGCCATCACGGCGGCGTTGCTGATCTGCTTGACCTCGGCGACGCGCTCGACATCGACCTCGTGTTCCAGGTGAAGATGCTGGTTCGCCAGGAGATCGCAAAACAGCGGATCACCGACGAGCCCGTGCGCGAGAGCCTCGGCCACACGTGCGGGGGAGCCGGGACCGGGCTTGGCCAGTGCGGCACACACCGTGTCCGACCAGCGGGTCCAACCCTCCGCGGCCAGGTGTAACAACACTTCCTTGTGCGAGCTGAAGTAGCGCCGAACCGCGGAGTAGTGCACCCCGGCGCGGTTGGCGACGGCAGTCAGCGTCACCGAGGTGACACCCGATTCCACAGCGAGCGACCGTGCGGCTTCCACGATCGCTGCCGCCCGCTGACGCTTCTTTTCGTCGGTGCGGGCGCGTTGGAATGTCAGTTGCGCCACTTGCCGAGGATAACGCACGGCGTGTGATTTGCGAGGCAGCGAACCACCCGGTAGCGTGCGTTACGCACGTCATATGCGTTAAAGATCCTGATGAACGCGCTGGAAGGGAGCCGACTGTTCCGCACTTAGGCATGGTTTACTTCGAGAAACGTCTGGGTGCGCGCACCTAGACATCGCAGGCTCGAAGCAGCCATCACGCGGCAATTGCTGCACCGCCCTTGTCAACGGGGTGGATGGGTGCGGGTATCCGATCAGTAGTTGCGTCAGGTTCGGGCCAGTAGGTGGCGTCGCCTTGCGAAACGCCAACGGGTGAAGGGGTTTTACGATTCTCAGCGCATTGAAGCGGGCTTGGATCCCGATGGTGATGGTGCTCGTCCTAGCCATCGCGGGCTTCGCGGTATGGCGGATTCGCGGCATTTTCGGCTCGCATCAGCTGCCCACCTACGCCGGCAGCATGACCGACGACAAAAACAACTCCAAGCCCAAACATGTGGTGTACGACATCTACGGCCCGCCCGGAACCATCGCGGACATCAACTACATCGACAAAGAGGGCGAACCGCATCAGATCAATGGAGCGGTCTTGCCGTGGTCGATTGAGATCATCACGACGGCGCCGTCGATGACGGGAAACATCCTGGCTCAAACCCGCAACGCTGACCAACTGGGCTGCCGCATCACGGCAAATGGCGAGATAAAAGATGAAAGGTATACCAACGAGGTGAGCGCCTACGTCTACTGCTTTGTGAAGTCCGCATGAGCGGGGCACACGGCGGCGGGGAGCCCACCTTCCTGGCCAAATGGATTCGGCGCCTGTCGATTCCCATCCTGATCTTCTGGGTGTTGTTGGTCGTCGTCTTCGGGATGCAGAAGTCGCTCGATACGGTCGGTAAGGAACAGACCGTATCCCTGAGTCCACAGAGCGCGCCGTCCATGCAGGCGATGAAGCACATGGGCAAGATGTTCAAGGAGTCGGACTCCGACAGCGTGGCGATGATCGTGCTCGAGGGACAAGAACGCCTGGGCCCCGGATCGCACAAGTTCTACGACGAAATGGTGTCGCAGCTGCGTGCTGACGCCAAACACGTTCAGCACGTGCAGGATTTCTGGGGCGATCCCCTCACCGAGGCGGGCGCCCAGAGCACCGACGGCAAGGCCACGTACGTGCAGGTGAATCTCGCCGGAAACATGGGCGAGACGCTGTCCAACGAGTCCACCGAAGCGGTCCGCGAGATCGTCAAGAAGGTCGAGGCGAACTGGACAAAGGACGGCGCCAAGCTGCCTGACGGGCTCACGGTGTATGTCACCGGTCCCGGTGCGTTGCAGACCGATATGAACCACGCGGGCGACGGCAGCCTCAAGCTCATCACCGCGCTCACGTTCCTGGTCATCGTGGTGATGTTGCTGTTCTTCTATCGATCGATCTTCACCGTGATCATGGTGTTCCTCTTCGTAGGCGTCCAGTTGAGCGTGGCTCGAGGCGTCATCGCGTTCCTGGGGGACCATCAGATCATCGGGTTGTCGACCTTCGCGGTGAACCTGCTGGTGATGCTCTCCATCGCAGCGGGCACCGACTACGCCATCTTCCTCATCGGCCGCTACCAGGAAGCCCGAACCATGGGGGCCGAACGAGAAGCGGCCTACTACGAGATGTTCCATGGCACGGCCCACGTCATCCTGGGCTCGGGCCTGACTATCGCCGGCGCCATGTACTGCCTGAGCTTCACGCGCATGCCCTACTTCCAAAGCCTCGGTGTGCCTTGCTCGGTCGGTCTGCTCACCGGTGTGCTCGTGTCGCTGACGTTGGGGCCGGCGCTGATCACCCTCGGAAGCCGCTTCGGACTGTTCGAGCCCAAGCGCGCCATGCGTATTCGCACCTGGCGCAAGATCGGAACCACGATCGTGCGCTGGCCCGGGCCCGTGCTCGCCGCCGCGTTGGCCATTGCCATCATCGGCCTGGCGGCGCTGCCCGGATACCGGACCAGCTACGACGATAAGAAGTACATTCCCAAGGACATTCCCGCCAATGCTGGATTCGAGGCGGCGGGACGGCACTTCTCGCAGGCCCGGATGAGCCCCGAGATGCTGCTGATCGAGTCCGATCACGATATGCGAAATTCGGCGGACTTCCTGGTCATCGACAAGGTCGCCAAGGCAGTCTTCCGTGTGCCGGGAATCGCTCGTGTCCAAGCGATTACGCGACCGCAGGGTACGCCGATCGAGCACACCTCCATCCCGTTCCTCATCAGCATGCAGAGCGTGGGCCAGCTGCAGAACATGAAGCTGATGAAGGACCGCATGGCGGACATGAAGGTCCAGGCCGACAAGATGGGCGAGAACGTCGTCATCATGAAGCGGACCCTCGCCAATATGACCACGATGGCGGGCATCACCCACTCGCTCGTCGGCGATATGCACACGTTGCAGGGCACCATCCACGAGATGCGGGACAGCATCTCGAACTTCGACGACTGGTTCCGCCCGATTCGCAACTACCTGTACTGGGAGAAGCATTGCTTCGACATCCCCATGTGCTGGGCCATGCGCTCGATCTTCGACACCCTCGACAAGATCGATGAGATGACCGAAACCATGGACGGCATGGTGGTCAACATGGAGCGGATGGATCAGCTGATGCCCAAGATGGTGTCGGACATGTCGGCAATGGTTCCCATCATGGAAGACATGCAGAAGATGATGCTGACGCAGCACAGCACCATGTCTGGCTTCTACAACCAGATGGACGAGATGAGCCAGAACTCGACCGCCATGGGTAAGGCGTTCGATGCCGCCAAGAACGACGACTCGTTCTATGTGCCGCCGGAGATCTTCGACAACGCCGACTTCAAACGCGGTCTGAAATCGTTCCTTTCCCCGGACGGCAAGGCGGTCCGGATGATCATCTCGCATCGAGGGGATCCCGCTACGCCCGAAGGCCTTGCGCACGTCGAGCCGATCAAGCAGGCCGCGATCGAGGCCGTCAAGGGCACACCCTTGGAGGACGCCAAGATCGAACTTGGCGGCACCGCGGCCGTGTTCAAGGACATGTCCGACGGCGCTCGATACGACCTGATGATCGCCGGCATCTCCGCGCTGTGCCTGATCTTCCTGATCATGCTGCTCATCACGCGAAGTTTCGTGGCCGCGCTCGTCATCGTGGGCACTGTCGCGCTGTCCCTGGGCGCCTCATTCGGTCTGTCAGTCATCATCTGGCAGTACATCTTTGGCATGGAATTGCACTGGCTTGTCATGCAAATGGCCATCATCGTGCTGCTCGCGGTGGGTTCGGACTACAACCTGCTGTTGGTTTCCCGGCTCAAGGAGGAGCTACACGGCGGGCTGAAAACCGGGATCATCCGCTCAATGGGCGGTACCGGCAGTGTGGTGACCTCCGCGGGCCTGGTATTCGCCTTCACTATGGCCGTGATGGTGGTCAGCGACCTGCGCATCATCGGGCAGGTCGGAACCACGATCGCACTGGGTCTGTTGTTCGACACGCTCATCGTGCGCTCGTTCATGACCCCGGCCATCGCGACCATCCTGGGCCGCTGGTTCTGGTGGCCGCTGAACGTGCGCACCCGACCGCTGCCACCACCGAGAACTCCGCAGTCACCGGCGACCACGCCGCCACCGCAACCGGCACCAGTCGGTTCGGGGTCGGGGGATGACCCGGTGACGACCGAATTCCCGAGGCCAGTGGTCTAGGCGGTCTTAACCGTCCGGTCGTTCGCTGGCCGGCCCTGGACAGCTTTCTGGGCGCGGAGCGCGCGTAGACAGCTGTGATCACAGTGAGTACCCGCGCGTGGATAACTCGCGCTGGTGAATGGTGGGGTTTCCTGACTTATCGCCACCGCCACCAGGTGACCGGGCGTCAAATAGAACGCAAATTGTTTGCTGAATTCAGCGTCGCCGATAGTTCGCGATGGTGAGCACCGCGTTGCTAATGGACAAACGTCTCATCATGTGGCGAAGGACACGCCCGTCGAAATCGGTCGGTCTTAGTCACTCCCGCCCGCCGCGACACGAGCGGGGGCGGCGTTCGTTTGGGGCACTCGGGCCCGCAACGAGCGGCCCGCCGAAAGATAGCGATGGCAAACACTGGCTAGGTGCAGTAGCTGGTGCGATTCTTAGGCCAGTCACCAACTTGGATGTGCGAGCAGGCTCTTTCGTAACATTGGCGAAAAGAAGCAGGGAATAGATCCGTGTCACCGGTTGTTGACTTTTCCTTGTAGCTAACTAGGCTGTTTCGAGTGTTCAGGGGACGAAATGCGCAAGTTGTGACTGACGACACATGTACAGTTCCCTGACAAACGTATGTAGTATCCCTTACGAATTACTGAGAAAACGGGCATGAGCGGAGCCGAGTGGGATGAACGGATGTCATGACCGGGCACCCCGGGCGCTCGCTGGCTTCGCAAAAACAACACGGTGTCGTACTGGCTGGTAACTATTTGCGCGCGAATCGCGGACACGCACAGCCGGGCGCGATAGGCAGAGTCGAGTTGTTGGCCCCCGGGCCACACGGGTGAAGGGGATTGGACCATTTTCAAAGTGTTGACGCGGGTATGGGTCCCGCTCGTCGTTCTGGTGGTGATTTCGGCCGCCGCGTTTGGTGTCTATCGGCTTCACGGCGTGTTCGGCTCGACCAACATCAATCAGTCGATCGGCATCAAAGATGACTCCAAAAACATCATCCCCAAGGACATCGTCTACGAAATCTTCGGTCCCGCAGGGACAAAGGGCGAAGTCAACTATCTCGATGACCGGGCGCAACCGCAGCGCGCCCAGTTCACCACACTGCCGTGGACGTTAACCATCACGACGACGATGACTTCTGTCTTCGCCAATGTCGTCGCGATGGGGGATAGCGATGAAATCGGCTGCCGCATCCTGTCCAACGGCGAAGTAAAGGACGAACAGACTGTGTCCAACCACAACGCCCAAGTCTTCTGCATGGTGAAATCCGCATGAGCACACATAGCGCTGCCACGAATGGCGCAACCCAAAAGCCTTCGCGCATAGCGCGGTTCATTCACACGTTCTCCGTACCGATCATTCTTGCCTGGTTGGTGTTGACGGTCATCGTCAACGTCGTGGTCCCGCAGCTCGAAGAGGTTGGCAAAGAGCACTCGGTGTCGTTGGCATCCAAGGACGCACCGTCGTATCAGGCCATCAAGCGTCAAGGTGAGCTGTTCCAGCAGTTCAAAGACGACAGCATGGTGATGGTCCTGCTGGAGAGCGACACCAAGTTCTCCACCGATATGAACGACAAGGCGCACACGTTCTACCGCGAGTTGGTCAAACGACTGCGTGCCGATACCAAGCACGTGGAATACGCCCAGGACTTCTGGGGAGACCGCATCACCGCCGGTGGTGCGCAGAGTGTCGACGAAAAATCTGCTTACGTTCAGCTGAATCTCCGTGGGGACCAAGGCACGACGGAAGGCAAGGAATCCGTCACGGCGGTCCAGGACGTCGTCGCCAAGCTCATCGATGAGAGCAAGAAGAACGGTACATATCCCGACGGGCTCAAGGTCTTCGTCACCGGCCAGGCCGCGCTGACGATGGACATGAACGACGCCGGCGACAAGAGCATGCTCAAGATGACAGGTATCACCTTCATCGTCATTGCCGTGATGCTGCTCCTCATTTACCGGTCCATCACGACGGTGCTGCTCATCCTGTTCATGGTGTTCGTCGAGCTGGGTGCTGCTCGTGGCGTGGTCGCGATCCTCGGCAATGCCGAGATCATTGGCCTATCGACATTCGCGGTAAACCTGCTGACGTCCCTGGCCATCGCGGCCGGGACCGACTATGCGATCTTCCAAATCGGCCGTTATCACGAGCTACGGGCCGAGGGCAGGGACCGGCTCGAATCCTTCTACATCATGTATCACAGTGTCTCGCACGTGATCTTAGGTTCGGGCCTCACCATCGCGGGCGCCACGTTCTGTCTGAAATTCACTCGCCTGCCGTACTTCGAGTCGCTGGGTGTGCCGTGTGCGATCGGCATGCTGGTGGTGGTGGCCGCCTCGCTCACCATCGGTCCGGCGGTGATTCTGATAGCGACAAAGTTCGGGCTGCTGGAGTCTAAGCGCACCATCAAGAGCCGGGGATGGCGCAAGATCGGCACCGCCATCGTGCGCTGGCCGGGACCGATCTTGGCGGTCACCATGATCATCGCGATCGTCGGTTTGGGCATCCTGCCCACGTACTCGGTCAACTACAACGACCGGTATTACATCCCGACTGGCCTGCCGTCGATTCAAGGCTTCCAGGCGTCCGACCGGCACTTCTCGAAGGCGAGAATGAACCCCGACATCCTGATCGTCGAGGCAGACAAGGACCTGCGGACCCCGGCCAACATGTTGGTGCTGGACCGGATCGCCAAAAACGTCTTCCGCACCGAGGGCATCAACAAGGTGCAGAGCATGACCCGCCCGATGGGCGCACCTATCGACCACAGTTCTGTGCCCTTCCAGGTGAGTATGCAATCGGTATCGATGACCGAGAACATGAATTACCTGAAGAACAGCATGGCCGATATGTTGAAGATGGCCGACGACCTGGGTTCGATGATCGCGATCATCGAACGCATGTACAGCATTATGAAAGAGCTAGTCGACGTAACGCATGATCTCGCGGGCGTCAGTACGGAATTGCAAGGCACCGTTCACGAAATGCGGGACAACATCTCGAATTTCGATGATCAGTTCCGTCCGTTGCGTAACTACTTCTATTGGGATAAGCACTGCTTTGATATTCCCATGTGCTGGTCGATGCGATCAATATTCGACACCCTTGACGGTATCGACAAAATGGCCGAGAACATGGACGGCATGGTCAAGGACATCAACCGGATGGACAAGCTGATGCCACAAATGGTGGAGCAGCTTCCACCGATGATTGCCATCACCAAAAACATGCGGAACACCATGCTGACCATGTACAGCACGATGAACGGCATGATCGGCCAGATGGACCGCATGACCGACACCGCAACGGTGATGGGCCAGGCGTTCGATGAGGCGAAGAATGACGACTTCTTCTACCTGCCGCCGGAAGCCTTCGATAACGAGGACTTCAAGAAGGGCGTCAAGCTGATGATGTCGCCGGACGGTAAGGCCGCGCAGTTCATCATCACGCACGAGGGCGACTACGCCAGCAAGGAGTCGCTCGCCAACACCGAGGTCGAACTCAAGGCCGCCAAGAACGCCATCAAGGGCACCCCGCTGGACGAGGCCAAGCTCTATCTCGGCGGCACGGCACCGACCTATCACGACATCGGCGAGATGGTGAAGTACGACCTGATGATCGCGGTCATCGCGTCGCTGTGCCTGATCTTCGTCATCATGCTGGTCATCACGCGAAGCATCGTGGCGGCGTTCACGATCGTCGGGACCATCGCGATATCGCTCGGGGCATCCTTCGGCCTGTCGGTGTTGCTGTGGCAGCACATTCTTGGCCTGCAGCTGCACTGGTTCGTGCTGCCGTTCACCGTCATCATCCTGTTGGCGGTCGGATCGGACTACAACCTGCTGCTGGTGTCCAGATTCAAGGAAGAGCTGCACGGTGGGCTGAACACCGCGATCCTTCGAGGTGTGGGCGGATCGGGAAGTGTGGCCACCCAGGCAGGCCTGGTGTTCGCGTTCACCATGGGTTCGATGATCACCAGCGATCTGATCGCGATCGGCCAAGCGGGGTCGGCCATCTGCCTGGGTCTGCTCTTCGACACCTTCATCATCCGGGCGTTCATGACACCGGCGATCGCCGCCCTGATGGGTCGCTGGTTCTGGTGGCCCATGAAGGTGAGCAAGTATGCGACCGATCCGCCGCCGCCGCCCGTGCCTGTCGAGCAGCAGGTTCCGCCGGCTCCGGTTCCGGTCGGTTCGGGTCCCGCACATGACGATCCGGTCACCGCGGAATTCCCGCGACCTGCGATCTAGCGGTTAGTGAAAGTTCGGCCCCCACGCTTACAAAGCATGGGGGCCGAACTCGTTGCAGGTGTTAGTGCACAGCATTGATACGCAGACAGAAAAACGCCCCGCCGGTGTGACCACCGCGGGGCGTTTTTACTGTGCGCTTGGTTTTAGGGGCCGTCCCACACCGACATGTCGGACGGGTAATTGCTGCAGTTCTCGGTGCCTTTGGCCACGACACCCTTGTTGTTGAAGAAGATCTTGCCCCAGTTGGGCCATTGAGACGTCAGGGCCTCGGGCGGGTAGTTCACCGCGAAGACTTCGGACTCGGCACGGCGACCCGTGTAGTCCTTCGCGAAGAACTGATGAATCCGGTCGATCGTCGCCTGCTGCACATAATCGGGCTTGTTGTTCTTGTCGATCATGTATCGCGTGTAGTAGATCGGGTCATAATCGCGGACCGCGGCCAAGTACTGTTCGGCAGTACACGTGGTCTTCAGCATCCGGCGGGGAATCGGGTAGTCATCGGTTGAGTCTGCGGACGCAATCGCGGGGATTGTGCTCGCGGCGATTCCCGCGGTGACTATCGCAATTCCGGCAGCGCGGAATGGACCGCGAATATTGCTACGAATGGAGTTCAGGCGCATGGCGCTATTGTAGCGGTTTTCGCGCAGGTCCGGGGTGCGAAAGTGACTAATTTGACTCTTGTTAAGAGTTGAAGTGACCGCAGGTGACGGAGTCGTTGACGGGCCCGTTGAAGATCCCCAGAGCCGGCGGCACCGTCAGGTCCTGGGAGTCGACCACGACATCGTCGACCTGCACCTCACAGTGCAATCCGACACCATAGGGAGGCAGCACCCGAACGGACATTCCGGCCTGCGCGGGATCCTCCATCACCAGGTTCACCTCCCAGGACTCACCCGGCCCCAGTCGGGGCTGCTCGGTCCGCCGGTCCACCGGATCGGTCTTGAATGTCACGGAGATACCGCGGCCTAGCCCATCGACACGAGCGATGTAGCTGATGTTGTGCAGCTCGGCTGCGGAGGCTGGTGCTGCCGGAAGCGCGAGCGTGACCGCCGCTGCCCCGGCAGCGCCTAGCCCTCGGAGGAGGGGGCGCATACCGGCATCCTACCGGCGCTCAAGAAGCGGCGGCAACGGGATCACTCCAGGTCAGCGGGGTCTTCGGTGTGGTGCACCCCGAGTTGCTCGCACGCCGTGTTCAGGACTCGCTGCACGGCCAACGTATCGGCGAGGGGCATCACCGTGCTCTGCGCTCTGCCGTCGAGCAGGCATCCGGTGACCTCGGCGAGTTCGTGACTGTAACCGCCGCCAACCGGCGGTTTCACGATTGGTTCGGGATCAGATCCCTTGCGGTGCAACACGATCTCGCGCGGGTGATGGAAACGGGGGAGGATATCTATCCAGCCCTCGGTACCGAAGATGCGTGCTTGGCCGGGTGTGGGATGCAGCAGTGAGCACAGCAACGTCGCGGCCCGTCCGTCGTCGTACCGCAGCAACAGGCCGGCCTCGGCGTCCACTCCGGTGGGAAACAACGAACCGTGTGCCACCACGGCGGCCGGATCGCCGAGAAAGTACTGGGCCAGTGAGACCACGTAAACACCGAGATCCAAGAGTGCTCCGCCCCCCAGAGCGGGACTGAACAATCGGTCGTCGGGATCAAACGGGCGGTCAACCCCCAGGTCCGCCTGGACCTGACGAACCTCGCCGATAACCCCGTCATCGACAAGCTTCTTGGCTGCGACGATCGCCGGCTGAAACCGTGTCCACATCGCCTCCATCGCAAAAACGCCGCGGGCCCTGGCGATATCGATGATCTCCTGCGCTCCGGACACGGTCGCGGTAAAGGTCTTCTCGACCAGGATCGCTTTGCCGGCGGTGAGCGCCGCGATGGCGGCCGCTCGATGTTGAGGGTGTGGAGTGGCGATGTACACGGCATCCACATCGGGGTCGGAGAGTAGTTCCCGATAGGAGCCGAAGGCACGCGGAATTCGGTGCGCCTCCGCGAAGTCCCGGGCACGCTGGGCCGACCGGGAGGCAACGGCCACCAGCTCGGCTCCCGGTGTGAGCGGGAAGTCGCGGGCCACACTTCCCGCGATACGGCCCGGTCCGATGATTCCCCAGCGAATGGCTTCAGACATGGGCGGCTCCGTTCGGGTCGCGCCAGGTCAACGGCATTTCAGCCGTGGCGAGCCATGCGTTCAGATCATGCCCATGCCTGGCGAGGTGGCTGATGGTCGCGGCCGCCCGGCGGACGGCGAGTTCTGTTGTGGCAGTGGATAACAATCCTGCTTTATGCGCCTCGAGCAACTCGTCTACATCCGTCAGTTCGGTATCACGTCCGCAGCGCACCACGAGGTCAAGATAATGGTCTACGGCCACCCATTGTGACGGCCCGGGGACGAAGTCGCCGATATCAAGGTAGAAGTCCTGATCGCGCTCGTAGCCCGGGTTGAAATGGAAGATGTTCGCACGCAGTCCGAGCGTCGGGAGCAGCCAGGATTCCAGATAGTGAAACTGCGCTCGACCGGGCGTCGGGCGAGCCATGAAGAGTCCCCAGGGCTCTACCCGGTACTCGTCCACCGACCGCACGATTCCCTTGGGGTCGGTGTTCGTCATCGCATCGAGGTCGAAGACCTCGCGTTTGGGTGGGTGCACGCTGGTTTCCTACCTTCCTTCCTCGCTGGTATTAGAAGGGATGTCGGACCCTCCGCTTACTCTGGGCTCATGGCTTTCGCAACAGAACACCCCATCGTTGCGCATTCCGAGTACCGCCCAGTCACGGACATCCTGCGTGCCGATGCGCGATTCGAGGTCGTCAGTGAGTATGAGCCGGCGGGTGATCAGCCGGGTGCCATCGCCGAGCTCGAACGCAGAGTTCGGGCGGGGGAGAAGGATGTGGTGCTGCTGGGTGCCACGGGTACCGGCAAGTCGGCGACCACGGCCTGGCTCATCGAGCGGTTGCAACGGCCGACGCTCGTCATGGCGCCGAACAAGACTCTCGCGGCGCAGCTGGCCAATGAGCTCCGGGAGATGCTGCCGCACAACGCTGTCGAGTACTTCGTGTCGTACTACGACTATTACCAGCCGGAAGCGTACATCGCTCAGACCGACACCTATATCGAGAAGGACAGCTCCATCAACGACGATGTGGAGCGCCTGCGGCACTCCGCGACGTCCAACCTGCTGTCCCGGCGCGACGTGGTGGTGGTGGCATCGGTCTCGTGCATCTACGGTCTGGGCACCCCGCAGTCCTATTTGGATCGCTCTGTGCAATTGGATGTCGGCCTCGAAGTACCCCGGGACGCGCTGCTGCGGTTACTGGTCGACATGCAGTACAACCGCAATGACGTGTCATTCACGCGGGGCAGCTTCCGGGTCCGCGGCGACACCGTCGAGATCATTCCCTCGTATGAGGAGCTGGCGGTGCGTATCGAGTTTTTCGGCGACGAGGTCGAGGCGCTCTACTATCTGCATCCGCTTACCGGAGACGTTGTGCGTCAAACCAATTCGTTACGGATATTTCCGGCCACACACTATGTGGCGGGTCCGGACCGGATGGAGAAGGCACTGGTCAGTGTCGAGAGTGAGCTCGAGGCGCGTCTATCCGAGCTGGAGGGCCAGGGCAAGCTGCTGGAGGCCCAGCGACTGAGGATGCGCACCAACTACGACATCGAGATGATGCGCAATGTTGGCTTCTGCTCGGGTATCGAGAACTACTCGCGTCATATCGACGGGCGCGGCGCCGGTACACCACCCGCCACGCTGCTGGACTACTTCCCGGACGACTTTCTGCTCGTCATCGACGAGTCGCATGTGACGGTTCCGCAGATCGGCGCCATGTACGAGGGCGATATGTCGCGTAAACGGAACCTGGTGGACTTCGGCTTCCGGTTGCCGTCGGCGGTGGACAACCGTCCGCTTACCTGGGAGGAGTTCTCCCAGCGGATCGGGCAGACCGTGTATCTGTCGGCGACGCCCGGGAACTACGAGCGCAGCGCCGCCGGCGGCGAGTTCGTGGAGCAGGTGATCCGGCCCACCGGACTGGTGGATCCGAAGGTGGTCGTCAAACCCACCAAGGGCCAGATCGACGATCTCATCGCCTCTATCCGTCAACGCACCGAGGCCGATGAGCGCGTGCTGGTCACGACGCTGACGAAGAAGATGGCTGAGGACCTCACCGACTATCTGCTGGAGATGGGTATTCGGGTGCGTTACCTGCATTCGGAGGTCGACACCCTGCGTCGGGTGGAGTTGCTGCGCCAACTCCGGCTCGGCGAGTACGACGTCCTCGTCGGTATCAACCTGCTTCGAGAAGGTCTGGACCTGCCCGAAGTGTCACTGGTCGCCATTCTCGACGCCGACAAGGAGGGCTTCCTGCGGTCCAGCAGGAGTCTGATTCAGACCATCGGGCGCGCCGCGCGCAACGTGTCCGGTGAGGTGCACATGTACGCCGACACCATGACCGACTCGATGAAGGAGGCCATCGACGAGACCGACCGGCGGCGCGCCAAGCAGGTCGCGTACAACGAGGCGAACGGGATAGACCCACAGCCATTGCGGAAGAAGATCGCCGACATTCTCGACCAGGTATACCGCGAAGCCTCGGACACAGAGAGCAGCGAGGCGATTCAGATCGGTGGATCCGGCCGCAACTCCAGTCGCGGTAGGCGGGCACAGGGTGAGCCCGGCCGCGCGGTCAGTGCCGGGGTATTCGAAGGCCGCGACACCAAGAGCATGCCCCGCGCGGAGCTGGCCGACCTGATCAAGGACATGACCGAGCAGATGATGGCGGCGGCGCGCGACCTGCAGTTCGAGTTGGCGGCTCGCTTCCGCGATGAGATCGCGGATCTGAAGAAGGAATTGCGCGGTATGGACGCCGCGGGCTTGAAGTAATCAGCCCGGATCGGCGAGCAGCAGCGCACCGGTGGACCCGTCCTCGGCAAGAACATCGGCGGGATTGAACAGCGTGCACTTCGTCATCGACAGGCACCCGCAGCCGATGCAGCCGGTGAGCTTCTCCTGCATATCTGCGATGGCGTTCTTGCGCTCTTCCAGATGTGAATGCCATTGGCGCGAGATTCGTTGCCAGTCACGCGTACTCGGTGCCCGGTCATCCGGCAGGCTCGACAGCACCTCGGCGACTTCCGACAACGGAATGCCGAATCCGGTCGCGACCCGGATCAGCGAGATGCGGCGCAAAGCATGGCGGCGGAACACCCGTGCATTGCCGGACGTGCGCTCGGCTGGGATCAGGCCGATATCGGCGTAGTACCGCACCGCGGATACCGCGATTCCGGAACGCCTGGCCACCTCGCCGATCGGCAACAGCTCGGCCTTGTCCTTCATCAGGCCTCCTTGATCTCAAGTGCACTTTAGCTCATAGCGTGTCGGCATGACTCAGAACGTGGCGGCCGGCAGCTGGCGGGATCTGTTGTGCGGGCGGCAACTCGGCATCGTCACGGTGCTCGCCGGCGGAGTGGCGCTCTATGCGACCAATGTGTACCTGACCACCAGTCTGTTGCCGAGCGCCGTCGCCGATATCGGTGGGGAACCTTTTTACGCGTGGGTGACAACGCTCTATCTGATTGCTTCGGTGAGTGCCGCCACGGTGGTGAGCCCCCTTCTCGGCTGGGCCGGTCCACGGAGCGCGTATCTACTCGCATTCAGCGCGTTCGCCGCAGGCACCGTCGTGTGTGCGGTGGCTCCGGATATGCACGTCATGCTGGCCGGGCGCGCGGTCCAGGGGGCAGCTGGCGGACTACTGGCCGGACTCGCCTACGCCGTCATCAATCTTTCACTGCCGCAGCGGCTATGGACACGTGCCTCGGCGCTCACGTCGGCGATGTGGGGCGTGGGCACCTTTGTGGGGCCCGCGGCCGGCGGGCTGTTCGCCCAATTCGGGTTGTGGCGGTGGGCGTTCGCATCGTTGACGCTGATCACCCTCGGCATCGCAGCCATGGTGCCCTATGTGTTGACGCGACCGCAGTGCGCGGATACCGAGGCTGCGCGGCACCGAATTCCGGTGCGGTCCCTACTGGTGCTCACGGCAGCGGCCAGCCTGGTGGCCGTGGCCGGGCTCCAATCGTCGCTGCCGGCCATGGTGGGGCTGATCGCCGGCGCGGCCGCACTGGTAGTCCTGTTCGTCATGCTCGATGGCCGCGCTACGGCCTGGGTGCTTCCCAAAGCGGTCTTCGCGCGCAACCCGCTGAAGTGGATCTACCTGACGATCGCGGTGCTGGCGGTGGCCTCGATGGTGGAGACGTACATTCCGTTCTTTGGTCAGCGCCTCGGACACCTAGTCCCGGTCGCCGCGGGATTCCTCGGGGCCACCTTGGCATTCGGCTGGACCGTTGGCGAAGTGATCAGCGCGTCAGCCACGTCCCGGACCGTCGCACGTGTGGTGACGGTTGCTCCCCTTGTCGTTGCCGCAGGGTTGGTCCTGGCCGGTGCGCTCCAGCGTGATGGCGCCAGCGCCCGGGAGATCGTGCTGTGGGCGATCGGTTTCGCGGTGACGGGCGCCGGTATCGGTATGGCCTGGCCGCACCTGGCGTCCGCGGCGATGGCGGTGTCGTCCGATCCGACCGAAAGTGCAGCGGCCGCAGCAGCCATCAGCACCGTGCAGCTGATCGCCGGAGCCTTCGGTGCCGGGTTGGCCGGAGTGCTCGTCAATCTCGGTGGATCGGCCACGCGCGGCGCGCACCTGCTGTTCCTGGGTTTCGCCGCAATAGTGCTCTCGGGTGTTGTGGTGTCCTCCAGAGTGTTTCGTGCAGGACCCGGCACCGGTGGGACAGCTGACGTGACGGATAAGCGAGAGGAAGGCGCGGTTCGGGCACCCGGGTAGGCGTCACGGGTGTATGAACGAAACCATGCATCGGATTCTCGCCCTGACGGCCGCCGTGCTCACCATCGCCTCCTGCGGAACACCGCAGAATCAGAGCGCGCCGACAAGCAGCACTCCCGCCACCACAGACGATCGCGGCGCGTTTCGCGATCTGTATCGGGAGTTGATCGAGACCAATACGACCGCATCGCAGGGGAGCTGCACCGAGGCCGCCCAAAAGATGGCTGATCGTCTCAAGTCCGCTGGATACACCGATAAGGACCTGGTGCTGTTCAGCCCGCCCGATCACCCCAAGGACGGCGGACTGGTCGCGACGCTTGCAGGTTCCGATACGGCTGCCAAACCTATTCTGTTGCTGGCGCATATCGATGTTGTCGAAGCCAAACGTGAGGATTGGAAGCGTGATCCGTTCACTCTTGTTGAGGAGAATGGATACTTCTACGCTCGCGGTGCCGAGGACGACAAGGCCATGGCCGCGATCTTCGTGGACAGCCTCATCCGGTACCGCGCAGAGAATTTCGTGCCGAAACGTCCGATTCGCGTGGCGCTCACCTGCGGTGAAGAAGGTGGCGGCCAGGTCAACGGCGCCGAGTGGCTCCATCAGAACCGGCCCGAGCTTGTCGATGCCGAGTTCGTCGTCAATGAAGGCGCGGGCGGCGACCTCGACGAAGACAACAAACCCATCCTGCTGGAAATCCAGGCGGGCCAGAAGATCTACCAGGACTTCACTCTGGAGGTGACCGACGAGGGCGGACACAGCAGCCAGCCCCGACCGTTCAACGCGATACAGGCACTCGGGGCGGGCCTGGACCGGCTCGCCGCCGCGCCGTTCCCGGTCCAGCTCAACGATGTGACCCGGGCGTACTTCACGGCACAGGCTCCGCTGCAACCGGGTGAGGTGGGTCGTGCGATGTCGACGATTGTGGCCAATCCGCAAGACCCGGCGGCGACATCTGTGCTGTCCAGAAACCCGCTGTACAACGCGATGCTGCGCACCACCTGCGTCCCCACGAAAATCGAAGGGGGACACGCCAACAATGCGTTACCGCAACGCGCCACCGCGAATGTGAACTGCCGGATACTGCCCGGCAGCGGCGCCGGGTCCGTTCAAGAGGCGGTTCAAGGTGCCATCGTGAAGGCGGTCAACGATCCCAAGATCACGGTGAAGCCCGCCGAGGCGTTCCGCACCAACGTCGCGAGTGTTCCGCCGCTGACGACGCAGATCGTCGATCCGATCAAAGCCGTCGCCGGATCCATGTGGCCGGGTGTGCCGCTGGTCCCGACCATGTCCACCGGGGCAACCGATGCCATCTACTTCGGGAAGACTCCGGTGTATGGCCTCAGTGGCATATTCGCCCAGCCCGGGGAGACCCACGCGCACGGCCTCGATGAGCGAATCCAGGTGAAGTCCCTGTACGACGGGCGGGCATTTCTCTATCAAGTCGTCAGGCTTTACTCCAACGGTGCATGACCGCGTGGCGTAATGGCGCGTGATCGTCCTCATAGTCGGATTGAGGCGCAGGCCATACCCGCACGCGCACCAGGCGAGGGAAAATCACGCGCATAGCCCGACACAATCAGCCAAATGGCGCATGGCCGGGGCCCTTCCCGGCTAATCTCATCTGGCCTGGTCAAATGGAACTGGAGGACCTTTCATGAGTGCATACAGCACTGTCGTTGTCGGTACCGACGGATCGGATTCGTCGTACCGGGCGGTCGACCGCGCTGGAGCCATCGCGGGCGCTGCCGGTGCCAAGCTCATCGTCGCGACCGCGTACTTCCCGGAGAACAACCCCCACTCGGCCGATGTGCTCAAGGATGACGCCTACAAGGTCACCGGCAAGGCCCCCGTCTACGACATCCTGCGCACCGCCCGCGAGCGGGCCGGAGCGGCGGGTGCGACGAGCGTGGAAGAACGCTCGATCGAGGGAGCGCCGGTGGACGCGCTGCTGGACCTGGTGGTGGATTCCAAGGCTGATCTGCTGGTCGTCGGCAATGTCGGTCTGAACACCATCGCCGGACGGCTGCTGGGTTCGGTTCCCTCGGATGTCGCGCGCCGCTCCAGGTGCGACGTGCTGATCGTTCACACCACCTAGATCCGGCTGCCCGCGAACGAGGCCGGCTTACCAGCCTCGTTCGCGCCATTCGCCGAGTGATCCGCGCTCCGCACCCAAGGTGGTGTCATCTCCATGTCCGGGGTAGACCACCGTGGAGTCGGCGTACGCGCCGAAAAGGCGCTCATCGACATCGTCGAGCAGCTGGCTGAAGTCCTCGGGGCTGAAGGTCTTTCCGACACCACCTGGAAAGAGCGAATCCCCGGTGAACAGGTGGGTCACCCCGGCGGCGGTAAACGCCAGGGCCACCGAGCCCGGCGTGTGTCCGCGCAGGTGGATCACGTCGAAGTGCAGGTCACCGATATCGAAGCTGTCGCCCCCCGCCAGCAGCGTCGTGGGCGGCACAGGAAGCGGTCCGGCATCTAAATCATGTGCGGCACTCGGGGATTGGGTCTTGTCCACGATCGCCTCGAGGGCCTGCCAGTGATCAAAGTGTTGGTGCGTGGTGACAATGAGCTCGATGTTCGGGGCGTTCTGGTCCAGCAGGGTGGCCAGCCGTTCGGCATCGTTGGCCGCGTCGATCAGCAGTGACTTGCCGGTGTTCGCGCATGTCACGATGTATGCGTTGTTGTCCATCGGCCCCACTGAGGCCTTGATGATGGTGGCGCCGTCCACGGTGCGACGAGCCACGCCGGAGCCCGGCTCGATATGGCCCGAGTAGTCGTCATCGATGGTGATCGAGGTCATGGTTTCACCGTAGTGGCCCCTCGCGGCGCGAGGGTTGTCGGTGCCTCGTCCTAGCATGGAGTCGACGACTCGGCCGGCCTGGATTCCGCATGGGACTACAGGGGCTGAGCGATGCGAAAACACCTGCACCTTGGTGCAGTGTGAAAGGAGACAGGTGGCCGACCGTCTGATTGTGCGGGGCGCGCGTGAGCACAACCTGCGCGGTATCGACCTTGACCTACCCCGAGACAGCCTCATCGTCTTCACGGGTCTCTCCGGATCCGGAAAGTCGAGCCTGGCCTTCGACACCATCTTCGCCGAGGGGCAACGCAGGTACGTCGAATCGTTGTCCGCGTACGCCCGCCAGTTCCTGGGGCAGATGGACAAGCCCGATGTCGATTTCATCGAGGGGCTGTCTCCCGCGGTGTCCATCGACCAGAAATCCACCAACCGCAACCCTCGATCCACCGTGGGCACCATCACCGAGGTCTACGACTACCTGCGTCTGCTGTACGCGCGGGCCGGCTCCCCGCATTGCCCGGTATGCGGGGAGAAGATCGCCAAGCAGACCCCGCAACAGATCGTCGACCAGGTGCTGGACATGGAGGAGGGCCTGCGATTCCAGGTCCTCGCTCCCGTGGTGCGCACACGCAAGGGCGAGTTCGTCGACCTCTTCGAACAGCTGAACTCCCAGGGATACAGCCGCATTCGGGTTGACGGCGTGGTGCATTCGCTCACCGACCCGCCCAAGCTCAAGAAGCAGGAGAAGCACGACATCGAGGTGGTCATCGACCGTCTCGCCGTCAAGAGCAGCGCCAAGCAGCGCCTGACGGACTCGGTGGAGACCGCCCTGCGCCTTGCCGATGGCATCGTGGTGCTCGAGTTCGTCGATGCCGACGAGGACTCCCCGCAGCGTGAACGCAGATTCTCCGAGAAACTCGCCTGCCCCAATGGCCATCCGCTCGCCGTGGACGATCTTGAACCACGGTCGTTTTCCTTCAACTCGCCCTACGGCGCCTGCCCCGAGTGCGCCGGACTGGGAATCAAGAAGGAAGTCGACCCAGACCTGGTGGTCCCCGACCCGGACATGACCCTCGCCGAGGGCGCGATCGCGCCCTGGTCGATGGGCCAGAACGCCGACTACTTCGTTCGGCTCATGGCAGGGCTGGGTGACGCCCTCGGGTTCGACGTGGACACCCCCTGGAAGAAGCTTCCGGCGGCGGCCAAAAAGGCGCTCCTGGACGGCTCTTCCGAGCAGGTCCATGTCAGATACAAGAACCGGTACGGCCGCACGCGTTCGTACTACGCGGAATTCGAAGGCGTACTGGCCTTTCTGCAACGCCGCATGGAGCAGACCGAGTCCGAATGGGCCAAGGAGCGCTACGAGGGCTTCATGCGGGACATTCCGTGCCCCGAGTGCAACGGAACCCGCCTGAAGCCGGAGATCTTGTCCGTCACATTGACGGCCGGCGAGCTCGGGGCCAAATCGATTGCGCAGGTCTGTGACCTGTCCATCGCCGAATGCGCGCAGTTCCTCAACGCATTGACACTCGGGCACCGTGAACAAGCCATCGCCGGGCAGGTTCTCAAGGAAGTCCAATTCCGGCTGGGCTTTCTGCTGGACGTCGGCCTTCAGTACCTGTCGTTGTCACGCGCTGCGGGCACGTTGTCCGGCGGCGAGGCGCAGCGCATCCGCCTGGCCACTCAGATCGGCTCCGGGCTGGTGGGTGTGCTTTATGTACTCGACGAGCCGTCCATCGGTCTGCACCAGCGCGATAACCGGAGACTCATCGAAACGCTCACGCGGCTCAGGGATCTCGGCAACACACTGATCGTGGTCGAGCACGACGAGGACACCATCAAACACGCCGATTGGGTCGTCGACATCGGACCGGCCGCGGGGGAGCACGGTGGGCAGGTGGTGCACAGCGGCACCTACGCCGAGCTGCTGAAAAACAAGAACTCCGTCACCGGCTCGTATCTTTCTGGCGCGGAGAGTATTCCGCTGCCGCTGATGCGCCGCACGATCGACTCCAAGCGTCAGGTCACCGTGGTCGGTGCGCGCGAGCACAACCTCAAGGACATTGACGTGTCCTTCCCGCTCGGGGTGCTGACCTCGGTCACCGGAGTGTCGGGTTCGGGGAAGTCGACGCTGGTCAACGACATCCTCGCCACCGTGTTGGCCAACAAGCTCAACGGCGCACGCCAGGTGCCCGGGCGGCACACGCGAGTGACCGGTTTGGACCAGGTCGACAAGCTCGTGCGGGTTGACCAATCGCCGATCGGGCGCACACCCCGCTCCAATCCGGCGACCTACACCGGGGTTTTCGACAAGATTCGCACGCTGTTCGCGGCGACCACCGAGGCCAAGGTGCGCGGTTACCAGCCAGGCCGGTTCTCCTTCAACGTCAAGGGCGGTCGCTGCGAGGCCTGCACGGGCGACGGCACCATCAAGATCGAGATGAACTTCCTGCCGGACGTGTATGTGCCGTGCGAGGTGTGCCACGGTGCGCGCTACAACCGCGAAACGCTCGAGGTCCACTACAAGGGCAAGACCATCGCGCAGGTGCTCGACATGCCCATCGAGGAAGCCGCCGAATTCTTCGAGCCCATCACCTCGATCCACCGGTACCTGAACACACTGGTGGAGGTCGGCCTCGGCTATGTGCGGCTGGGCCAGCCGGCTCCGACGCTCTCCGGCGGCGAGGCGCAGCGCGTCAAGCTGGCCGCCGAGCTGCAGAAGCGCTCAACGGGCAAGACCGTCTACATCCTCGACGAGCCCACCACCGGTCTTCATTTCGAGGACATCCGCAAGCTGCTCACCGTGATCAACGGCTTGGTCGACAAGGGCAACACCGTCATCGTGATCGAGCACAACCTCGATGTCGTCAAGACGTCGGACTGGGTCATCGATATGGGCCCCGAGGGTGGATCGGGCGGCGGCACCGTGGTGGCACAGGGCGCACCAGAGTCGGTGGCACAGACCGCGGGCAGCTATACCGGTGAGTTCCTGGCGGGCCTGTTGCCCAAGCCCGTCCGGAACGGTAAGACCCCCGCGAAGGCCCCGGCCAAGAGTGCCGGAAAGCCGCCTGCCAAACCGCGTACCAGGAAGGTTGTCACGCCGGTCTAGGGTGGCATTCATGACTGACGCGGCAGTTGGTGAACCGTTCGTTCGTATCCTCGCCAGCCTCGCGGAATCTTCGCCCGATGCCCCGGCGATCACCTGCGGTACCGAATCGGTCACCCGGGCCGAACTCGAGCGGCGTGCCACCGCTTTGGCGCACGCGTATCAACGCCTCGGGGTACGGCAGGGCGACCTCGTCACCATTGGGTTGCCCAACTCGGTGGACTTCTTCGCGGCCCAGATCGCGGTGTGGAAGCTCGGTGCCACCCCGCAACCGGTGTCATGGCGCTTGCCGCTCGCGGAACGCCGGGCAATCGTCGAGCTAGCCGACTCCGCGCTCGTGGTGGGGGTCGATCCGGCCGATCATCCGGATCGAGTGTGCGTGCAGGCGGGATTCGAGCCCCTGGCCGAAGACCACGCGGCTGGGAAGCTGCCGGAGGTGGTATCGCCGGCCTGGAAGGCACCTACCTCCGGAGGCAGTACCGGCCGGCCTAAGATCATCCTCGCTCCCAGCCCCGCAGCCATCACCGGCCCGGCAGCCGGTGAGATCATGGGCATGCTGCCGGGGGATGCCCAGCTCGTCGCAGGTCCGCTGTATCACAATGCGCCGCTGATGTTTTCGTCATACGGGCTGCTACTGGGGCATCATCTGATCGTGCAGCCGAAGTTCGATGCGCTGGAAGCGCTCGAACTGGTCGACACCCACAAGGTCACCTGGTTGCAGGTGGTGCCCACGATGATGTCGCGCATACTGCGCGAGGTTCGTCAGCACCCCGGGCGATTCGACCTGTCCAGCATTCGGGTGTTGTGGCACATGGCTGCTCCGTGTCCGGTGTGGTTGAAACAAGCATGGATCGACCTGCTGGGCCCGGAAGTGATTTGGGAGCTGTACGCGGGCACCGAGGCCATCGGTGGGACCATCATCACCGGACAGGAATGGCTGGCCCACCGCGGCTCCGTCGGTAAGCCTGCGCTTGGTGAACTGACGATCCTCGACGAGGAGGGAAACCCGCTGCCTTCCGGGGAGGTGGGGGAGATCTTCATGCGCCCGTGGGAGGGAACACCCAAGCCCTACAAATACCTTGGCGCTGAGATCAAGCGGGTCGGAACCTGGGAATCCATCGGCGATCTCGGCTGGGTCGATGACGATGGATACCTCTACATGAGTGATCGTCGTACCGACCTGATCGTGACAGGCGGAGCGAATGTGTTTCCCGCGGAAGTGGAATCCATCATGAACGGTTACCCCGGTGTGGTCGACAGCGTCGTCGTAGGCCTACCCGATGACGACCTCGGGCAGGTCGTGCACGCGGTCGTGCACGCCGAGGGGAACGTGACAGAAGACCAGCTGCGCGACTACCTGCTCGACGAGATTGTCCGGTACAAAGTCCCGCGCACCATCGAATTCGTCGCGGAGCCGCTGCGTGAGGACTCAGGCAAGGTCCGGCGCAGCCTCATCCGTGAGCAGGCGATTGCCCGTCGGGCCGCGACGGGCTAGCTTCCTCACGCATCGAACTACGGATTTCCTCGAGCCGCTCGGCGGCTGCCCGGGCTCTGGCCTCGAACTGCTCCTCGACCGCACGGCCCTCATCGCTTTCGGCGTCCAGTTCAGCGGACCCGGCAGCCGTGCCGGATCGGGTTTCGATCTTCTCGCGCACCGACTCGAAGGTTGGCACACCGCTGTCGGTGTATCCCGGATCAGGGGTATCGGACATACCGCTCGACGCTACTCCGCTCCGCAGAACAGCTAGCGTGGCAACGGCATATCTGGCACCGTGGGCGTGCCGATGCGGCCGGCCATCCAGGGGAGTGCCGAGGTGAACGCCGTCTGCGCGAACGGCCACTTGTGTTCGCCGGGCTTGTGCTGCACCGTGCATGAGATCCCTTGCGCTGCACCGATCTCACACAGGCGGTGTGCGGCACGGTCCTGATCGCTCAGCGGCACGGCGGCCGAGGCGCCCGGGGCCGCGCCGGTACTGGTGATCGCGCCGGACCCCGCTCGATGTAGTCCGTTCACGTCGAACCACCCGGCGGTGTTCGCATACCGTCCATGACGCGACATCACCGTGGCCGGGTCGAACTGCTCCCATGCCGACGTGTCACCGCCGAAAAGACGAGCAATGGTCTGCGTCTTGTTTCCGGTGTTCGGCGACATGTCACCGGCGATGTCCTCGAAGGCGCTGAACAATTCGGGGTGTTTGACGGCAAGCGTCACCGCGCACGTGCCACCCATCGACCAGCCCACCACGCCCCAGTTCTGCGGCCGTGGGCTGACCCCGAAGCGCGACACCATGAATGGGACGACGTCCTTGGTGAGATGGTCAGCGGAGTTACCGCGCGGGCCGTTCACACATTCGGTGTCGTTGTTGAACGAGCCGCCCGCGTCGACGAACACCATGACGGGGGCGTTCCCACCGTGCTGGCTGGCGAAGGCATCCGCCGCCTCGACCGCGTTTCCGCTGCGAATCCAGTCGCTGGGTGTATTGAACTCACCGCCGATCATCATGATTGTCGGCAGCTGGGTGCGGGTGGAGTCGAACCACGCCGGTGGCAGGTAGACGATCTCCTGGCGATGGCGAAATCCACTGGCATCGGCCGGGATATCCACCGGCACGAGCTTGCCCTTGGTCATCGTCGGGCCGCGGCGCTCCTCACGAGCGGCGGTCACCGTCGCCATATCGGCCTGGTTCGGCAGCGGGCCGGCGGTCAACTGTGCCCACCCGGACTGAACGCTGCGCACGTAGCCCGTCCATTGATTCAGCATCAGCGATCCGGAGAGGAGCGCGAGTGGCACCGCGGTGAGCGCGATCGCGCGACGCCACCAGTGCGCCGTGCGCCAGCCGACCAACAGGACGGTGGCGGCGACCCCGGTGAGCGCGATCCACACCCACAGCATCAGTGGTGCGGGGTTTCCCCTGTCGGCCCAGCCCTCGGAGTTGATGTACCAGTAGGCCCACACGGCAAGGGTGGCGCCGACGGCGACCGCTACGGGTAGCCAGCGCTGAAACCACTGACGAGTGCGCAGCCCTATCGCGATGACTAGCGCAAAACCGGCAATGACCTGCATGGAGACAGGGAAGCTCCCATGTAACAGCGAGATGTCATGACCGGACACGGCACCTATGATGGCCTAGTTACCTGTGAATTGTCTGTCAGGTATTCGACGAGTCCGGATACGGAATCCGAACAGACTCGCCGTGATCACCGGGGTTTGGCCAGCGGGAACGGCAGGGTCTCGCGAATGCTGCGCCCCGTGATGAGCATGACCACGCGGTCGACTCCCATACCCATACCGCCGGTCGGCGCCATCGCGTACTCCATCGCACGCAGGAAGTCCTCGTCGAGTTCCATGGCCTCGGCGTCACCACCCGCAGCGAGAAGCGACTGTTCGTACAGGCGTCGACGCTGTTCCACCGGGTCGGTCAACTCGGTGTACGCGGTGCCGAGCTCGACACCCCAGGCCACCAGATCCCACCGTTCGGCGAGACCGTCGGTGCTCCGGTGTGGGCGAGTCAGCGGGGACACCGAGACGGGAAAATCGCTATAGAACGTGGGTGTGGTGGTGTGCTTCTCGACGAGCTGCTCGTAGAGCTCGAGCGCCAGGTGTCCGGCATCCCATCGCGGATTGAACTGCACCCCTGCCGATCGGCAGAACCGTTGCAGCACAGGCACTTCAGTTGTTTCATCGATGTGGTCACCGAGGGCCGCCGAGACCGCTTGGTGCAGCGGGATGATCGGCCATTCGCCGCTGATGTCGACGGGCGCCAGCTTCCCGTCCGTGCCTTCTCCACCCGCGCGCATCACTACTTCGCTGCCATGCGCCGCCTTCGCGGCGTTCTGGATCAGCTGTTGGGTTGTCTTGGCCCAGGTCAGATAGTCGGCGTGCGCCTGATACGCCTCCAACAGGGTGAATTCGGGGTTGTGGCTGAAGTCCACACCCTCATTGCGGAAGGCCCGACCGAGCTCGAAGACCCTCTCCACGCCGCCCACGCAGAGTCGCTTGAGATACAGCTCGGGCGCGATGCGCAGATACAGGTCCAGGTTGTAGGCGTTGATATGCGTCAGGAATGGGCGGGCGTTGGCTCCGCCGTGTACCTGTTGCAAGATCGGCGTCTCGACCTCTAAAAATCCTTGTGATAGCAAGGTGTTACGCAGAGAGGTGATGATCGCGCTGCGCGCCGCGATCTGGTCGCGGGCCTCTGGATTGATCGCCAGATCAAGGTATCGCGCGCGCACTCTGGCCTCGGGGTCGGTAAGACCCTTTCGCTTATCGGGCAGCGGATGCAGGCATTTACCGATGATTCGCCACGATCGCACCAGCACGGACCGGGTGCCGTTGTGCGACTGACCCATGACTCCACTGGCTTCGACAAGGTCGCCGAGGTCGATGGCGGCGGTGAACTCCTCATGCAGGAGCGGGTCGTCGATGAGTAGCTGTACCTCTGCCGACCAGTCGCGCAGCTGCGTGAAAAGCACGCCGCCATAATCACGGATGCGCAGCAGACGACCACTGACGACGACCTGGGTACCGTCGGCGGCAGCCAGTGCCTCGGCGACGGTGTGGCTCGGTGGAGAGCCTGCCGGGTATGCGTCGATTCCCCGCTCCTGCAGGGCGGCAAGCTTGCCGAGCCGCACCTTGACCTGCTCGGGCACCCGCTGCAGCGCTGTGGGCTGCGGCGGCAGGTCGGGAGCGGTGCCATCGTGGTGCAGTAATCCGGTGGCCACGATGGCCTGCGGCACGGCACTGTATTGGCCGGTGTGCCTTGGCTTGTCCCGATTGCCGAACGGTAATACCAGGAACCCCTCCGCGATCACCGACGCGACACCGATCCGGGGGATGAGCCGGGCGTCTTCGTAGCAGGCGAACCTGGGTACCCATTCGGGCTGATACTTCACGTTTGAGCGGTACAACTGCTCAAACTGCCAGAACCGTGAGGCGAACATCAACACCGAGCGCCACAGCCGGAGCACCGGGCCCGCACCGATGCGGGAGCCGTCCGCGTAGACCGAGCGGAACATCACGAAGTTGAGAGAAACCCGGGTGATCCCCATGGCCTCTGCCCGGGTGAGTAGCTCGGTAACCATGAATTCGATTGTGCCGTTGGGTGATTGACGCGAACGACGCATCAATTCGAGGGACACCCCGTTGGCTCCCCAAGGCACCAGTGACAGCATGGCGACGGCGTTGCCGTCGGGGTCGACAGCCTCCACTAGCAGGCAATCACCGTCGGTCGAGTCCCCCAACCGCCCGAGGGCCATGGAGAATCCGCGTTCGGTGCCGCCGTCACGCCACAGGTCGGCGTTGGTGATGATCTGTTTCGCCTCGTCTGCCGTCAATTCACGATGGCGGCGGATACGCACCGACAGCCCCGAGCGCCGGGCGCGGTTGACGGCCTGGCGGACGGCCGCCATGTGCGGACCCGATATCGAGAATGAGCGCGGGTACAGGATCGCCTCGTCGCCGAGTTCCAGTGCGTTCAGGCCGTGTTCGCGGTAGGCGAGCGCGCCCTCGGCACTCGCGCCCATCACCGCGGGCGCCCAGCCGTAGGCCTGGCATACCTGCAGCCATGCGGCAATGGCCTGGCTCCATGCCGTCTTGTCTCCGATGGGGTCCGCGCTGACCAGGCAGACGCCCACCTCCACGCGATATGTCACCGCCGCACGGCCGTTGGGCGCGAAGATGACTGCCTTGTCGCGGCGCGTCGCAAAGTATCCGAGGGAATCGTCCTGCCCGTAGCGCTCAAGCAGCCCGCGGATCAGCGATTCGTCGTCACCGGTCAACGCGTTGACCGCACGCTGGGAGCGGAACAAGACCACCGCGGCGGACATCAGCGCCAGCGCCCCGAACAGGCCGAAGAGCCAGTTCAGGAACAGATGAGGGTGGCCGTCGAAGTACTCATGACCGGCAAGTGAGAAGCCTGCTACACGGTTGAGTGCCCACCAGAAACGGTCGGACCGCGCCAACGATCCCGGAAACATCTCGGTGAGGGCCCAGGCGACGAGCGTTCCCAGTACCAAACCGCCGATGAGCACGGCGACGGCCTTGAGCGTCGCACCGCGACGGACCTTCGCGTAGAACTCACGACGCGCGAGGATCAGCAGGATGATCGTGCCGCCGTGGAGCACCAGCCCGAGGATCTCGACGGTGTCGCGATGCTGGATGAAACCGCCGATGTTCAGGGCCGACAACACCGACAGGTTGATCAGCAGGATCCACCACGCGATGCTCTTGCGCACCGCGAGTGCCGCCGCCAGCAGTGACAGCACGAACGCCCACGCGAGGCTGGTGTCCGGCCAGTCGAACAGATATTCGTCGATAAACGCACGGGGTACCTGCGTCAGGTGCCGGATGACCGGCGAGATGCTGGACAGGAAGATCATCGCCGCGAAAACCCCGACAAGCCACCCGAAGAAAGCCGGTACCCAGTGCAGTGTCGAGGCGGGCGACGGAATCGGCTTGGGGGTCTTGCCAATTCCCGGGCCGGCTAGTGGCGGTGAGACAGAAACCTCAGATGTCACCTAGCGAGGATAGGCCGTGTACCTGGGAGTTCACTGACGCTCAGCGCAAGTACTTCTCGCCGGGCCCCTGGCCGGGCTCATCCGGGACGGCACTGGCTTCGCGGAATGCCTTCTGCAGACTCTGCAATCCGTCGCGGATCGGCGCGGCGTGCGGGCCCAGGTATTCGACCGAGGCGGCCACCAGACCGGCGAGTGCGGTGATCAGCCGACGGGCCTCATCCAGATCACGATGCGGGCTTTCGTCGGGGTCAGGGGAGGACAGACCCAGTTTTTCGGCACTGGAGCTCATCAGCATCACAATGGCCTTGGTTATCACCTCGATGGCCGGGATATCGGCGAGCTCGCGGATCGACTCGGTGAGGGGCTCGTCGTGATGGTCAAGGTCATCGGTCACGGCTGCTAGACTTTCATGCGCGACCGTTCCCGGCTCCGTCGGGGACATCAAGTGGAGTCCCGCTCCCACCGCTGGCCAATCGGTACAGCGGTCCGGTCCAGCCACCTTCGGGTGGTTGTTCTGCGATCCGCAGAACGGCGTATGTCGTCGTGACCGGTCGGCTACGGGCCCTGCCATGAGCAGGGCTTTTCTGTTCGTAATGAGCAGAGTGCTGATGGACCCCGCTTGTGTCCCTGTCGATCCGTGTTCCGGTCACGACAGTAGAGGACGAGCCAGGGAGGCCACATCAGCACTGAGACCCGCATCAACGAACGTATCCGCGTACCCGAAGTCCGCTTGATCGGCCCGAAAGGCGAGCAGGTCGGCATCGTGCGGATCGAAGATGCGCTTCGCGTCGCCGCAGACGCCGATCTCGACCTTGTCGAGGTAGCCCCAGACGCCAGGCCTCCGGTCTGCAAGATCATGGACTACGGCAAGTTCAAGTACGAGACGGCTCTGAAGGAGCGCGAGTCTCGCAAGAACCAGCAGCAGACCGTTGTCAAAGAACAAAAGCTTCGGCCGAAGATCGATGATCACGACTACGAAACCAAGAAGGGCCACGTTGTGCGCTTCTTGGAAGCCGGATCCAAGGTCAAGGTGACGATCATGTTCCGCGGACGCGAGCAGTCGAGGCCCGAACTGGGCTACCGGCTGTTGCAGCGGCTCGGCGCAGACGTCGCTGAGTTCGGCTTCGTGGAGACCTCCGCGAAGCAGGACGGCCGCAATATGACGATGGTGCTGGCGCCGCACCGGGGTGCGAAGACCAGGGCCAAGGCAGCCGAGCAGGCAGAAGCTCCTGCAGTGCCGGCCCCGGCCCAGGCGGCCCCACCGGCCGAGCAAGCGCCCACCGAACAGCCGTAATACCTAAGTACCGACACAACTGAGAACCCTTGAAGAATAAGGAACACCAAGATGCCCAAGGCCAAGACCCACAGCGGTGCGTCGAAGCGCTTCCGCACCACCGGTAGCGGAAAGATCGTGCGCCAGAAGGCGAACCGTCGCCACCTGCTGGAGCACAAGCCCACCAGTCGGACCCGTCGTCTCGACGGCCGCGTGGTGGTCGCCGAGAACGACGCCAAGCGCGTCAAGAAGATGCTGACCGGCTAGCACCCGCGTTCACGACCACCCCAATACACAGCACCACACTGCATCACTAGAAATCACTAATAAGGAACACTTATGGCACGCGTGAAAAGGGCAGTCAACGCCCAGAAGAAGCGCCGGACAATCCTGAAGGCCTCCAAGGGCTACCGCGGTCAGCGGTCGCGCCTGTACCGCAAGGCCAAGGAGCAGCAGCTGCACTCGCTGACCTACGCATACCGGGACCGTCGCGCCCGCAAGGGTGAGTTCCGCAAGCTGTGGATCACGCGTATCAACGCCGCGGCTCGCGCTAACGACATCACCTACAACCGCCTCATCCAGGGTCTGAAGATCGCTGGCGTCGAGGTTGACCGCAAGAACCTCGCCGAGCTGGCCGTCAGCGATGCTGCCGCGTTCACCGCGCTGGTCGAGGTCGCCAAGGGTGCGCTGCCCGAGGACGTCAACGCTCCAGCCGGGGAAGCCGCCTGAGCAACTCGGCTCTGACTGAGCGGTCACAAACTGTGATCGACGCGGTCAAGCTGCACCGGCCCGCCGCCCGTCGGCGGGCCGGTCTTTTTCTGGCGGAAGGCCCCAACCTGGTCGAGGCCGCACTGCGGGCCGGCGCGGTAGAACGTGTCTTTGCGACCGAGGCCGCGGCGGAGCGATTCGCCGGCCTTTTGGTTGATGCTTCCGTACACCTGGTGACCGAGCGGGCCGCCAAGGCGTTGTCCGACACCGTGACTCCAGTTGGACTGGTAGCGCAGTGCCGTTCTATCGCGGCCGTGTGGACTCAGATCGCTGCGCTTTCGCCACGGTTTGTCGTTGTCGCCGTTGATATCTCGGAACCGGGCAACGCGGGCACCCTGATCCGCGTTGCCGACGCGATGGGCGCCGATGCCGTCGTACTGGCCGGAAACAGTGTCGACCCGTTCAACGGCAAGAGCCTGCGCGCCTCGGCGGGCAGCATTTTCAATATTCCGGTCATACCGGCGGGAGACGCGGCGTCGATCGCCGAGGATCTCACCGCGCGGGGTGGGGCAGTGCTGGCCACCACTCTCGACGGCGAGCTGTCGCTCGACGATGCCGATTCGGTTCTCCGCGGGCCCTGCGCCTGGATCTTCGGAAACGAAGCGCACGGGCTCGACAGCGCGACGGCCGCCCTGGCGACACATCGGATCACCATCCCGATGCGCGGGGGAGCCGAAAGCCTCAACCTGGCCAGCGCCGCGTCGATTTGCCTGTACGCCACGGCGCGGATGCATCGCGGTCAATAGCCTCCAGTACTATCCGACAAAGCCGTAACGACGAGTACTAGTAACTTCCACGGATCGAGGAACTAATGCCCGCACCCCTGCAGATCAGGCACTTTCGTGAGTCGGATGTTCCCGACCAGACCGGTAAGACACATGTCATCACCGGTGCGAACAATGGCCTGGGTCTCGTCGCCGCCGAGGCGCTAGCTCGCGCAGGTGCACGCGTAGTGCTGGCCTGCCGCAACCAGGAGACCGGGCGGGCAGCGCTGGACAAGGTCCGCGCGCTCGGACCGAAGGCCGACCATGCGCTCGTGGAGCTCGACCTCACCAGCCTGGCCTCCGTGCGGTCTGCCGCGGATGCGATCCGCACCCAGGCACCCAAGGTCGACGTGCTGCTCAATAACGCGGGTCTGATGGCCATCCCACTGCGGCGCACCGCCGAAGGGTTCGAGACGCAGATTGGTGTCAACCATCTGGGCCACTTCGTGCTGACCGACGCGCTGCTGCCCTCCTTGCTCGCCGCCGACGCACCACGAGTCATCTCGCTGGGCAGCATCGCGCATGCGCAGGGGCGCAACAACCTGGATGTCGACGATCTGAACTTCACTCGGCGTCCGTACAACCGTCTGACCGCCTACCGGGCCTCGAAGCTCGCGTGCATGCTCTTCGGCTCGGAGCTGGCCCGCAAGGCGGCAGCGGCCGGATCCCCACTGTTGTCGGTCAATGTGCACCCGGGCGTGGCCGCCACCAACCTCTTCGATTCCATGATCCCGAATCTGCCCGGCGTGCATAAGGCCTTCTACTTCGGCATGGGTCTGGTGCTGCAGGACGAGCGTCAGGGGGCCGAGGGTGAGCTGTACGCGGCGACCATGCCCGATGTGCAGCCCGATGATTACCTCGGGCCCACGCAGCTTCAAGGTATGCGCGGTCCGGTGAAGCGTGCGCCGCGTAACAAGGAGGCCCGCGATCCGCAGCTGGCCGCTCGCTTGTGGGAGAAGTCAGTAGAGCTGACCGGCGCGGACTACTCCGGCCTCGCCCGCTAGCCCGCGCTGAGATCAGCCTGAGTCCAACACTCGTGTCGCGCACCGTGGTTCGGCATCATCGGTGCTCGACGCGGGTGTGGCTGAGAGGCTAGGCACCGGCCTGCAAAGCCGTTCACACGGGTTCGAGTCCCGTCACTCGCTCTGTTTCGTCGAGCAACCGTCGACAAAGAGGCCCCCTGTTGAACAGGGGGCCTCTTTGTCGATGTTGGTCCGGGCCTAGCCGGCGGCCGGCTCCTCCGCTGGTTTCGGCGGTTGACCGTCCGGCGACTCCAGAACCGGAGGCGTTGGCGCTCCCGGCATCACGGTCGGAGCGGCCGCCTCGATCCCGGCCGCGCTCTGCGGCGGTGCCCCGTGCGGATCCTCCAGCGCGGGGTTCTCGTTTCCCGCACCGAACTGCACGCCAGTGGTGCTGGCCGGGGCGGCGGGCGTCGCGCCGCCCTGAATCCCGTACCGCGTGCTGGATGAGGTCAACATGTTCGCGACGTGCGCGCTATTGCCCAACTTGCTGCCGGGTAGCCCGGCAGCACCGGCCGCGGGATCGGCGTTGGCGGCGATCTTCACGCCGCGCGCATCCACCGTGGCCGGCGCTACCGCCGGAAAGTTGTTGTAGATGTACGTGTAGCTACCGGGGGTGGCGGGCAGTGGCGCCGGCACACCGGGCACGAAGGGTATCCCCGGTGGGTCAGCGAGCGCGGTGGGCGCCGGAAGCGCTCCCAACGCTAGTGCTCCGGCGACACCCGCCATGGTGGCAACGATCTTCCTTTTCGGCACACGTACCTCCCTAGATCTTGATCGGGTCGCCGTAGATGGCGAACTCAGTGTGCGCCGAGGCGGTCGAAATCCTCAAGTAGACATACGAGCGGATGGTGACATCGCCACCGCACGCGTCCGCCTTGATGTGCAGATTGTCGACATCGAGCATCGCCTTGCCGCTATCACTCAACGCCATGTTGGCCAGGGGGAGGTCGGTGATCACACCGGGCTGCAAGATGGTCTGCACAAACCCGGCGACACCACCAGAACCGCCGACGGACGGCCCGCCGCTGTAACCGACAGACCCTGCTAGACCACCGGTGCCACCGATCTGCAGACCGCTGGAAACATCTGTCTGACAACCCAGTTGATATCCCGCGATGAACAAGCTGTCGGTGATCGGGGCGGACCCTCCGGTGGCGATTGCCGTAGCGTCGAAGGTGACGAACGCCTCCCGAGAGTTGGAGGCCTCGGCCAGGTTGGGTACCGAGTTGATGGTCTCGTGGTCGATCCGGATCATCAGCGTCCAGCCGTCACGACTTATCTTGGTGTACGTCTGTGGCGCCATGGATACCGGATCAGCCTGAGCCGGAGCTGTCGCCAAGGTACAGATCGCGGTGAACAACGCCATGACGGCGCCGACTCGCTTACGTACTGCCATCTGAGTGCCTCGTTTCCCCTTGCGGATGTGAATGGTGGTGAACCTGTGTCTGAGTTCGGGAGCTATTGCGGCGTCGTCCATTACCGGTCGGCGTGATAAGTCTGTTATGTGAGCTGACGGAAAGATACGCCTGCGAAAACACCGCCGCTGATCAAAACTCACAGCCCGTTCACAGGAATCGCCTTGTGGGACAAGAGTCCTCACCCCCGAGTTTCCTTCGCAGTGAGTTGATGATGTGTTGCTGGACGCCGACAATCAACTAAAGACAGGCTGTCCGAACCAGTTGGCGTGCAGGGCCAATTAGCTGGTGAACACCGTGTGTCGGGCCGCCCACGGCGGCGTTAACCCGTTGTCCGGACGACGCCGTTTCGTCTGTCAGACGACAGAAATTCCGGGCCTGAAAATGTGGCCTACGCCATAGAAATGCCCTGTAAAAGCTGCGTAAACAGGTGTTACGCGACCCTGCGGCCGCCCCGGCTGGCCCACGGGGAAGAGGCCAGCGAGAAGGCCGCATGCACTAACTCACCCGCACGCGCGGTGAGCGACGTCGGCTGGACCGATGCCGGCACGTAGTGCATGGGCAGTCCCCGCCTGTCCCTGGGCGGTGCGGTGATCTTCGGCGCCTCGACGAGAGGTGCGTTCGGCGGCAACTCTCCCCGTGCCCGCTTGTATGCCGATACCGCACGGGGATGGAGCCGGATGTCGTCGGGCAGGGGACTGAACGCCAGCTGCACCATTTTGCCAAACAATCGCAAGAGCACTTCGTCGCCGGGGGTCCAACGCATTCCGGCCTTCTCGCGCACCGAAGCGTTGAAGACTCCGGCAGCGACCCAGTTCTGAAATGCCCGGGCTGGGGCCCAGATCTGATGCCAGAGGAAGTCTGGCATCAGTACGTACTTCGGCTTCGGGATCTGAATGTGCAAGATATCCAACGTCGCCCGATTGATCTCCAGTTGGTCATCACAGACCCGCTCCCAGTACTGCTGGAACTCTTCCCAGGAGTTGGGCACCGGCCGCATGCTCATGCCGTACATCCGGTACCACTGGACGTGCTCGGCGAACAGCTGCCGCTTTTCTGCCTCGGTGAGCCCGCCGCAGAAGTACTCGGCAGTGTTGATGATGAGCATGAAGAACGTGGCGTGGGCCCAGTAGAAGGTTTCCGGATTGAGTGCGTGATATCGGCGCCCCTTGCCATCGATTCCTTTGATGGTGTCGTGGTACCCCCGAATCTGGCGCCCGGTGTCTGCGGCGCGGTCACCGTCATAGACCACGCCCATGATGGGAAAGACCGAACGCGTCACCCGCTGCAGGGGTTCGCGCAGCAGGATCGAATGATCCTCGACGCCGGCGCCCAACTCCGGGTACATGTTCTGGATGGATCCGATCCACACGCCAAGCAGCCCGGTGCGCAGATCCGCAAAGTACTTCCATGTCAGCGAATCTGGGCCCAGCGGTTGCGGTGCGTCGTCCTGATCGATTTCATGGCCTGGTTCGGCTGGTGATCGCACGTGAGACGAGCGCTCGCGCGTGGACCGCCGAGCAGCTCGGCTGGCAGTGGCGGATGTCATCGTTGACCCTCCTATGTGGCGCCTATCACGCACGATATGGGTGACAACGGGCGTTGTCCACGAGCGCGCCAGGGGTGTTGAGAACCGTTTGCCAACCGTGTCCGAAGCTCCACGCTGCCGCTACCAGCGCCGACCGACCGCGACCAGGCAGTTGAGGAGACGGGCCCGGCGATGGCGACACTGGCAACGACGAGATTGCCGCCGCACACCCCAGCACATAGGCTGATGCGGTGGATATCGAGCCGTCAGGCCTCGATGCCGAACCGGACCGTGAGTACAACTCTGGAATCCGTAAGCGCAGGCGAGGCCGCACCCGTGGGCCTGTGCGGCATGACCTCGCCCCGGAGCCGGCAGACAACGCGGTGCCGGCGGAAGATTCCGATGCCACCGAGCCCACGTCTCGGCAGATCGCGCGCGCGTCACGTACAGCCGGTGACTGGTTTCGCAAGATGGATCGTGATCCGACCGTCGTGGCGGCGGTGCGCCGCGCCCGGCGTTCGCTGCCCGGCGACCCATATTTCGGTGATCCGTTGTCAACAAGCGGTTTTGGTGGGGCGAGTGCAGTGGCACGCGCGGCCGACCGGTTGGTGACCGACAGGGACACCGCGTTCCGCGAGTTCGGGTTCGGTGCATTGCAGATCTGGCAGGCGTTCACCGAGAAGGTCAGCAAGCAACCGGCCAATCGCGAAGTCACGCTGGTGTTCACCGACCTTGTCGGATTCTCGGGATGGGCACTGGAAGCCGGCGACGAGGCGACCCTGAAGTTGCTGCGCCGAGTGGCATCTGTGGCCGAGCCGCCCATGCTCAACGCCGGGGGCCAGGTGGTCAAGCGTATGGGCGACGGCATCATGGCCGTCTTTGATGATCCGGTGACGGCCCTACATGCTGTGATTCCCGCCCGCGAGGCATTGAGAAACGTTGAAATCCAGGGATATACGCCGCTCATGCGGATAGGCATCCACACCGGGACGCCCCAGCGCATCGGATCGGACTGGCTTGGCGTCGACGTGAACATCGCGGCCCGTGTCATGGAGAGCGCTACCAAAGGTGGTCTGGCCATCTCGCAACCCGCCCTGGCCAAGGTGCCCCTGGTGCTTCTCGATCACCTGGGCCTCACACCTACACCCGTCCGTCGACCGCTCTTTTCCAGCAGGCCCGCAGGTGTGCCCGAGAATATGAAGATGTACCTGCTCGAGACTCGCAGGGAACTGCCAGCGGCGGGGGATGACGGTCGCATCTAGCCGGTGCGATCATGGGTCATGCGGAGAGTCTGGGCCGCGCTAGTCCGGCTACGAGTGACGATCGCATATGCGATCGCGCTGGTCGCGGTGGCCACTGTGCTGGTGGTGGAAGGGCCACGCATGCAAGACCGAGTCGTCGCGCATGCGAGTACCAATCTGCACAACCTGCATCAGGGACGGCTCGGGACGCTCATCGGCAGCGCCTTCGTCACCGACGCGGGACCGATCTATCTATGGCTACCCGGCTTAATCTGCATCCTCGCCTTGGCTGAACTTCAATGGCGCAGTGGACGTTTAGCGTTGACCTTCGTGCTCGGGCACATCGGTGCAACCCTCATCGTCGGAGTCGGAACGGCGCTGGCGATCTGGATGCACTGGGCCCCGGTAACCCTCGCGCGGGCCAGCGATGTGGGCATGAGTTATGGAACCGCTGCCGTTGTCGGGGCGCTCACGGCATCGATCCCGCCGCGCTGGCGCGGCTCGTGGATGGTGGGCTGGATCTCCGTAGGCGTCGTCTCCATCGCATGCAACCAGACATTCACCGAGGTAGGACACCTCACCGCGCTTCTACTCGGAATGCTTGCCGCGCACACGCTGGCCCTGCGCACACCGCGTTGGTCTGCACTTCGATTGGTGCTCTTAGGATTCGGCGGACTGTTCGCCCTGATGATGTTCTCCGAAGATGGCCAGACCCTCGCCGCGGCGGTACCCACCGCGGTCGCGGCGGTACTCCTCACCCAGTGGGTCAGGTCGCGGCGGGAGCCTCGTGATCCAGTAGCCATCGCTTGATGGGAAGCCCATAGCGGAAGCCCCCCAACGCACCGCCGACCCGAAACACCCGGTGGCACGGGACGAACAGCGCCGCAGCGTTACGCGCGCACGCACTGGCCGCCCCGCGGATGGCGGCGGGTCGCCCAGCGCGCGCAGCGAACTCGCTGTAGGTGATGGGCGCCTGCGGATCGACCTCGCGCAACACGTCCCAGGCGTGCATCAGGAAATCCCCGGACTGCTGGGTGACGGGGATCGCGTCTATGGCAGTCAGATCGCCGTCGTGGTAGTCGGTGACAGCCTGGGTGACCCTCCCAAGGTCACGCTTGCGGCTGAGGGTCTGCGGACGCAAGGTCGGATGTATCAACGAGCGCAGAAGATCGGGGGAGTCCGTCCATCCCGATGCCAGGACCGCGCCCGATCCGTCGACGATGGCGGTGAATGGTCCTACCGGGGTGGTCAGAGTCGTGTAGTCGCTCATGAGTTTCCTTTCCGCGTGCGGTTGTGTGGTCGTGTCTGTGCGGCGATTCCCTTGCGCCACAGATGCATAGATACATAGGAGCGCCACGGCGAGCAGCCGCGGGCGGCGGCGAGGTCGATACTCTCGGCCGACGCGCCACGGCGCAGCACCAGATCGTGCTCGAGCAGGACATCGGGATCGGCCAGTTGACGCATCACCACGTAGTCTGCGGTCCAGGGGCCGATTCCCTTGATTTCCAATAGCTGCCGGCGCATGTCGGTGGCGGTCATGCCCTGATGTAACTCCAGTTTACCCGTCGCGAGCCTGTCTGCTGCTCCGACGATTGCGCCGATCCGTGCTGCGGGACCAACCATTACCTGGGCGCCCGCGGCAGCGACAGATTCGGCTGTGGGAAAAAGGTGTGTGACCCTTCCCGTCGTGTCGGTCACTTCCTCACCGAGCGCGACAACCAGGTTCGCGGTCGCCGTGTTGGCTGCGGACACCGAGATCTGCTGACCGATCATGGTGCGCAACAGCAGCTCCGACCCGTCGACAGTCCCGGGTACCCTGATCCCGGGGGCTTCGGCGACAAGGGGAGCCAGCGCGGGATGGGACAGCAATGCGTCGTCGACCGCCGCGGGATCGGCGTCGAGATCAAGAAGATGACGCAGGCGCGCCACCGTGGGCGCCAGGTCTCGCATATCGGTCAGCTGCAGGTCCGCCCGCACCTGATCGGCAGCTACCGTCAGGGTTACGACGACCGGACCGTGAGGCATCCTCAGCGCTCGGGTGTACCGCCCTTCGGAAAAGTCTTCGACGCCGCGCGCACAGTGATGTTCCAGCAGCCAGGTGGACCATGTGACGTTATGGGGCTGCCGCAGAGGGAGTTTGAGGCTGACACCGCTAGGTATCGGAGCCGGTGCGACGTTTTCTCGGCGGGGCAACTCGGTCCGCAGCTTCGATGGAGTCGTTGCGAACACCGCCGCGATCGTGTCGTTGAACTGCCGGATGCTGGAAAAACCTGCCGCGAAGGCGATATCGGACATCGCCAGCTCGGTCCGCTGAATCAGCAGGCGTGCGGTGGTGGCCCGGTTCGCTCGCGCCAGGGCCAGCGGTCCCGCGCCCAGCTCGGCCAGTAGAACCCTGTTGAGTTGACGACTCGAGTATCCCAGGGCGCGAGACAACCCCTCCACACCTTCACGCTCGACCACACCGTCGCCGATGAGGCGCATGGCTCGAACGGCCAAGTCGGACTTGATGTTCCATAGTGGTGATCCAGGCGCTGCGTCCGGTAGACACCGCCGGCAGGCCCGATAGCCTCCGGCCTGCGCGGAGGCGGCGGTGGGGTGGAATGAGACATTCTGTCGTTTTGGTGTGATGGCAGGGCAGGACGGTCGGCAGTAGATTCCCGTGGTGCGAACCGCCGTGTAGAACTGCCCGTCGAATCGCGTGTCACGGGACTGCACGGCCCGGTAGCAGGCCTCCGCGTCAAGTTCCATGCATCCGAGCATGCCCGCCGTCGCGCCGCAGTGCTAGCGGAAATCGGACATTACCGTCGGGTCGCGGTTGTCGCCCAGATCAGGGCGTAGCGACGCCAGGCCAGCAGCGTGATCGCCATCGATATCGCGGTGCCCACTGTCGCCCCGACCCACGAACGGCGCCATGCGGCCGCAAGCGCCGAGAGCAGCGCGGCGCCGCCGAGGAGGCTCAACGCCGTGAGGGCGGTATCGGAGGTGGGTTTGGTCATCCAGATCTCCTCGCCGCGGATGGCGCGCGTGGCGAACGACCTGTCATCCCGGGGCGGCGGCGTCACGACCGGGTTGATCGCGAGCCAGATGCCGATCGGGATTGCCCACCGCCACTGCCGGGTCCATACCGGAACGAGCAACAGCGGCGTCGTCGCCCAGCGCGACCACGCACTCACCGGGTGGCAATGCCGTTCGAAGATCCAGCGGCGCACCGCTTCGCCATTCACACCCTCGACACTAGGCGGCTGCCCGGACGCGCGGCAGGCATGACCGGAAGGTGGTTAACCCGGCTTACCCTATGATCGGCATCCGTGGCCGATCACTCGCAGGATCCTTCAGTGGACCCATCAGAGAGAGCTCTGACGAGCGCCGTCGATGCTGCTCGGGCGGCATTCGACGCTGCGGGCGACCTGGACGCACTCGCGCAGGCGAAGATCGAGCATTTGGGGGAGAAGTCGCCCTTGGCGCTGGCCCGTCAGGCTCTCGGCGCACTGCCCAAGGATCAACGGGCCGAGGCCGGAAAGCTCGTCAACGCCGTGCGTACCCGGGCACAACAGGCCTACGACGTCAGGCTTGACGTATTGCGTGCCGAACGTGACGCGGCGGTACTCGTCGCGGAACGCATCGATGTGACGTTGCCCTCGACACGGCAGCCCATCGGCGCGCGCCATCCGATCACGATTCTGTCCGAACACATCGCGGACACCTTCGTCGCGATGGGGTGGGAGGTGGCCGATGGCCCGGAGGTGGAGACCGAACACTTCAACTTCGATGCCCTCAACTTCCTGCCCGATCACCCGGCACGCAGCACGCAGGACACCTTCTACATCGCCCCCGAGGATTCCCGACAGGTGCTGCGCACGCACACCTCACCAGTTCAGGTCCGTACCCTGTTGGCACGCGAACTGCCCGTCTACGTGATCTCGCTGGGGCGTGCCTTCCGCACCGATGAAATCGATGCAACACATCTGCCCGCCTTCCATCAGGTGGAAGGGCTCGCCGTGGATCGCGGACTGACCCTGGCCAATCTCAAGGGCACCCTCGACGCATTCGCCCGGGCGATGTTCGGGGCGCAGGCACACACCCGGATGCGCCCACACTTCTTCCCGTTCACTGAACCCTCCGCCGAGGTGGACGTCTGGTTCGAGAACAAGAAGGGCGGCGCAGGCTGGGTTGAATGGGGTGGCTGCGGCATGGTCAACCCGAATGTCCTGCGAGCCAGTGGTATTGACCCCAATGAATACAGCGGGTTCGCGTTCGGCATGGGATTGGAACGCACCCTGCAGTTCCGCAATGGCCTCCCGGACATGCGCGACATGATCGAAGGCGACGTGCGCTTCAGCCTTCCGTTCGGGGTGAGTGCCTGATGCGCATTCCCTACAGCTGGCTTATCGAGGTCCTGCGCGCTGGCGCCCCGGAATTCTCCGCCACTCCTGCGAGTATCGAGGAAACCCTGATCCGCATCGGCCACGAGGTCGAAGAGGTCATCGTCCCCGGACCGGTTACCGGTCCGCTCGTGGTCGGACGAGTTGTCCAGATCACCGAGCTCACCGAGTTCAAGAAGCCGATCCGTTTCTGCCTGGTCGATGTCGGCGAGGCCGAGCCTCGTGAAATCGTCTGTGGCGCCTCCAACTTCGCAGTAGATGATCTCGTGGTGGCGGCACTTCCGGGTGCGACGCTGCCCGGTGACTTCACCATCGCGACACGAAAGACCTACGGGCACACCTCGGACGGGATGATCTGCTCGACGACAGAGCTCGGTATCGGGTCGGAATCGGCGGGCATTCTGGTGCTGCCACCGGGGACCGCCGAGCCGGGTGCCGATGCCATCGAGGTGGTCGGACTCGACGACGCCGTCTTCGATCTGTCGATTACCCCCGATCGCGGATACTGCCTATCCGTTCGCGGACTGGCGCGCGATCTGGCGTGTGCGTACGACCTGGAGTTCGTCGATCCTGCAGCGGTACCGCCACTCCCGGCCGATGGACCGTCGCTGCCCGTGCATATCGATGCCGGGACCGGAGTCAAGCGCTTCGGGTTACGCCCGGTAGTCGGCATCGATCCGACGGCGGTATCGCCATGGTGGCTGCAGCGGCGGCTGATGCTCTGCGGAATCCGCGCCATCTCGCCGGCGGTGGACGCCACCAACTATGTGATGCTCGAAATCGGGCATCCCATGCACGCACACGACAACGCCCGGATCAGCGGGGATTTCCGGGTGCGGTTCGCGACACCCGGCGAAACAGTGGTCACCCTCGACGACGTCGAGCGCACGCTTGAACCCGGCGACGTCCTGATCGCAGACGACGCCGGTGTCACCGCCATCGGCGGTGTGATGGGCGCCGGTAGCACCGAGATGCGCGACGACTCCACTGACGTCCTTCTTGAAGCCGCGGTGTGGGATCCGGCCTCCGTGCTACGCACCCAACGACGGCTGCACCTGCACAGCGAGGCGGGGCGCCGTTATGAGCGTTCCGTGGATCCTGCGATATCCATTGCGGCGCTTGATCGTTGTGCGTCTCTGCTGCGTGACATCGCCGGCGGTAGTACGCCTGCCGAGCTCACCGATTGGTCGGCGTACGGCGAAGCTCCGTCAGAGATCGTCATCGCCACAGACCTGCCTGCACGCGTCGCGGGGGTGACCTACGCCGACGGAGTGGTGGAACACCGGCTCCGTCAGATCGGTGCCGAGGTGGTTTCGGAGGGCGACACACTGCGGGTGATACCGCCGAGCTGGCGCCCCGACATTGCCGAGGGCGCGGACCTGGTCGAAGAGGTGCTGCGACTCGAAGGTCTGGAAGACATTCCGTCGATTCTGCCCGCGGCGCCACAAGGCGGCGGTCTCACACCTACGCAACGCCGCCGCCGCGCGGTGGGGAAGTCGTTGGCCCTCAGCGGATACACCGAGATTTTGCCGATGCCCTTCTTGCCTGCCGGGGTATTCGACGCATGGGGCCTTGATGACGACGATGCGCGCCGTCGCACCACAAAGGTTCTCAACCCGCTGGAATCCGATCGCCCCGAGCTGGCCAGCACCTTGTTGCCTGGTGTGCTCGAGGCATTGTCGCGCAACATTTCTCGCGGCACCTCCGATGTCGCGCTGTTCACCATCGGTCAGGTGGTACGGCCGACCGAGGCGACCAGGGCGATCCCGCTGCTCGACGTCAGCGATCGCCCCTCCGAGGCCGAGCTGACCGCATTGCTCGAATCCCTGCCCGCGCAGCCAGTGCATGTGGCACTTGTGCTGACCGGAGTGCGTGAGCCGAGTGGGCCGTGGGGGCGTGGACGAGCCGCAGATGTCACTGACGCGCTGGAGGCGGCCCGGATCATCGGGCGTGCCGCTTATGTGGACTTGTCACTGCGCGCAGGCAACGAATTGCCTTGGCATCCGGGGCGCTGCGCAGAGATTGTGGCTGACGGTCAGGTTGTCGGGCACGCCGGAGAGCTGCATCCGGCGGTGATCGAACGCCTCGGGCTGCCCAAGCGTACGTGCGCCCTGGAACTGAGTCTCGATGCACTTCCAGTCGCCAACCCGCTTCCTGCACCGAGGATTTCGCCGTTTCCCGCAGCTCTTCAGGATGTCTCGTTGATAGTGGCCGAGACGGTGCCTGCCGATGCGGTCACCGAGGCGCTGCGCGAGGGTGCGGGTGATTTGATCGAAGATGTGCGGCTCGTGGAGGTCTACACCGGACCGCAAGTTGGCGAGGGCAACAAATCGTTGAACTTCCGGCTGCGTTTCCGGGCGGCTGACCGCACTCTCACAGAAGACGAGGCCACCGCCGCACGGATCACGGCGGTGGCCTCTGCGGCCGAGCGCGTCGGGGCAACCCAACGCGCTTAGCGGGTCTACTTGCCTCGCTGGTCAGCCTGCTCGCGGTGCTGCTCCTGGCGCTGACGATCGGCACGATCCGACATGGAAGGCTCCCTTCTCGTATTCGTTCTCGCTCGTTATCGACTGCTGGCGCTATTCGCCAGCTACTTCTACCGTAGCTGTGGGAACCGGGCATTACACCGTTTAGCTCAAGTTGAGGTTGACCACGAATCCACAAAGATTCGTCGAATATATTTGCGCTTGTCTGCATAATGATACAGAATTGGCTACATGACTACTGGGTTCTCGGTCGCGGTCGCCGGTGCCAGCGGGTACGCCGGCGGTGAGATCTTGCGCCTGCTGCTCGCACATCCGGCTTACGCCGCGGGCCGCCTGCGTATCGGAGTACTGACCGCTGGTTCGAATGCTGGCAGCAGCCTCGTCGAGCATCATCCGAATCTGACACCTTTGGCTGACCACAAACTACAGCCCACCGATCCCAAACTGTTGCGGGGTCATGACGTGGTGTTCCTCGCGCTCCCACACGGATCCTCGGCCAAGATCGCCGATGAGCTGGGGCCGCAGACGCTCATCATCGACTGCGGTGCAGACTTTCGGTTGACCGATGCCGCCGCATGGCAGCGCTACTACGGCTCCAAGCACGCCGGAAGCTGGCCGTATGGCCTGCCCGAGCTTCCGGGCAAGCGCGACGCCCTGTACGGCGCCCGGCGGGTCGCGGTTCCCGGCTGCTATCCGACAGCAGCACTGTTGGCGTTGTCCCCCGCGGTGACGGCGGGCCTCGTGGAGCCCTCGGTCACCGTGGTGGCGGTAAGCGGCACCACGGGCGCCGGACGTGCCCCCAAGGCCGACCTGTTGGCTTCCGAGGTGATGGGATCCGCGCGCGCCTACAACGTTGCCGGTGCGCATCGGCACACTCCGGAAATCGCTCAGGGACTGAATCATCCGTCGGGCAAGCCGGTCACCGTCTCCTTCACGCCGGTGCTCGTCCCCATGCCCCGAGGCATCCTTGCCACGTGTACAGCGCCGACCACGGCAACCCTGGCTCAGATTCGGGATGCCTACGAGGAGGCGTATCGCGATGAGCCGTTCGTGCATGTACTTCCCGAAGGGCAACTGCCGACCACCAAGGCGGTATCGGGGAGTAACGCCGTACACATCGGCCTCGCGGTCGACCCCGACGCGGGCGTGCTGGTGGCGATCGCGGCCATCGACAACCTCGTGAAGGGCACCGCCGGGGCCGCGGTTCAATCGATGAACCTCGCCCTCGGATGGCCCGAGGGCGACGGTCTGACCATCGTGGGGGTGGCACCGTGAGCGATGGTCTTCGCGTGACCGATACGACCTCACCGCTGGTGCGCACGCAGGGCGTCACCGCACCCGCGGGTTTCAAGGCGGCCGGAATCGCTGCCGGGATCAAGGTATCCGGTAGGCCCGATCTCGCCCTGGTCTTCAACGAGGGGCCCGATTACGCCGCGGCAGGAGTCTTCACCCGCAACAAGGTGAAGGCCGCACCCGTGCTCTGGTCGCAGCAGGTACTCACCACGGGCCGGTTGCGGGCCGTGATTCTCAATTCCGGCGGGGCCAATGCCTGCACCGGACCACTCGGATTTCAGGACAGCCACGCCACCGCGGAAGAGGTTGCGAAGACCCTCAGCGACTGGGGCACCGAGACCGGGGCCATTGAGGTCGCTGTGTGTTCCACGGGACTCATCGGCGATCGGCTGCCCATGGACAAGGTGCTGGCGGGGGTGCGGGAAATCGTGCACGAGCTGGCCGGAGGACTGGGCGGCGGTACCGACGCAGCGCACGCCATCATGACCACCGATACCGTGCCCAAAGAGGCTGCGCTGCACCATAAGGACGGCTGGACGGTGGGTGGCATGGCCAAAGGCGCGGGCATGCTGGCGCCCTCGCTGGCAACCATGCTCGTGGTCATCACCACCGACGCCGCGGTGCCCGCCGCGCAGCTCGATTCCGCGTTGCGGGCGGCCACCGCCCGCACCTTCGACCGGCTCGACGTCGACGGCAGCTGTTCCACCAACGACACCGTGCTGCTGTTGGCCTCCGGAGCAAGCGAGATCACGCCCGATGCGCAGGAATTCGCCGCGGCGGTGGTCCGGGTCTGCGACGACCTGGCCGCGCAGCTGCAGTCCGATGCCGAGGGCGTCACCAAACGGATCTTGATCACCGTCACCGGCGCGGTCAGTGAGGACGATGCGGTTGCCACCGCCCGGACCGTCGCTCGCGACAGCCTCGTCAAGACCGCCCTCTTCGGTTCCGACCCCAACTGGGGCCGGGTGGTCGCAGCGGTGGGGATGGCTCCGATAGACCTCGACCCGGATCGCGTCACCGTCTCGTTCAACGGAAACCTGGTATGCGCCAACTGCACTGGCGTCCAGGGCGCCCGTGATATCGACTTGTCCGGGCCGGATGTCGAAGTGCTCATCGACCTCGGCGCCGGGGATCAGACGGCGACCATCCGGACCACCGATCTGTCGCATGCCTATGTCGAAGAGAACTCGGCGTACAGCTCATGAAGGCATCCGCATGAAGGCTCCGAAAAAGGCACGCGTGCTGGCCGAGGCGCTGCCTTGGCTCAAGAAGCTGCACGGCGCCATCGTCGTGATCAAATACGGCGGTAACGCCATGACGGACGACGCCCTCAAAACGGCTTTCGCCGAAGACATGGTCTTCCTGCGTAACTGCGGCATCCATCCTGTCGTCGTGCACGGCGGCGGCCCGCAGATCACGTCGATGCTGAAAAAACTTGGGGTGTCCGGCGAGTTCAAGGGCGGCTTCCGGGTCACCACCCCGGAAGTGCTGGACATCGCACGCATGGTGCTGTTCGGCCAGGTCGGCCGTGAGCTCGTCGGGCTGATCAACAGCCACGGGCCGTACGCCGTGGGGATCACGGGCGAGGACGCGCAACTGTTCACGGCGGTGCGACGCACTGCGACCGTGGATGGCGTCGAGACCGATATCGGACTGGTCGGCGATGTCGCACAGGTAAATCCGGAAGCGATCCTTGACCTGATCGATGCCGGACGTATCCCGGTGGTGTCCACCCTTGCCCCCGACTCGGTTGGTGTGGTGCACAATCTCAATGCCGACACGGCGGCCGGTGCGCTCGCCGAAGCCCTTGGCGCCGAACGCCTCCTGATGCTCACCGATATCGAGGGTTTGTACACCGACTGGCCGGATCGGGAGTCGCTGGTTACCGCGATAGCTGCCGAGGATCTGCGCGAGCTCCTGCCCACGCTGGAATCGGGCATGATTCCCAAGGTCGAGGCATGTCTGCGCGCGGTGGACGGGGGAGTGCCCAGCGCCCACATCATCGATGGGCGCGTCGAGCATTGCGTATTGGTCGAACTATTCACCGATGAGGGCGTCGGGACAATCGTCAGGAGCCAATCATGAGCAGCACCAGTGAGACTCAGCAGCGCTGGGAACACGTCATGATGAACAACTACGGCACACCGCCGGTCGTCCTTGCCGAGGGCGACGGCGCGGTCGTCACCGATGTCGACGGCAAGCGGTACCTGGATCTGTTGGGCGGCATCGCCGTCAACGTATTGGGGCACCGCAACCAGACCGTCATCGATGCCGTCACGCACCAGCTCTCCACGCTCGGTCACACATCGAATCTGTACGCGACGGGCCCCGGCATCGAACTGTCCGAAGCGCTCATCGCGCGGCTGGGCGTTCCGGGCAGGGTGTTTCTGTGCAATTCGGGCACCGAGGCCAACGAGGCCGCGTTCAAGCTGACCCGGCTCACCGGGCGCACAAAAGTCGTCGCGGCTGAAGGCGCGTTCCACGGAAGAACCATGGGATCGCTCGCGCTCACCGGGCAGCCGACCAAGCAGGCCCCGTTCGAGCCGCTGCCCGCCGGGGTGGTGCACGTACCCTACGGCGACCTGGCCGCCATCGAGGCAGTGGTCGATGACGACACCGCCGCGGTCTTCCTGGAACCGATCATGGGTGAAGGCGGAGTGGTGGTTCCACCGGAGGGCTACCTGGCCGGAGTACGCGAGATCACCGCCCGCCATGGCGCGCTGCTGGTACTCGACGAGGTGCAAACCGGAATCGGTCGTACCGGAACGTTTTTCGCCCACCAACAGCTGGGCATCACCCCCGACATCGTCACCTTGGCCAAGGGGCTTGGCGGCGGGCTGCCCATCGGCGCCTGCATCGCCACCGGGGCAGCTGCGGAGCTGCTCACTCCGGGTCTGCATGGCAGCACATTCGGGGGCAATCCCGTCTGTGCTGCGGCAGCACTGGCGGTCCTGCGGGTCCTCGATGAGCAGAACCTCATCGACCACGCTGCTGCGGCGGGAAAGTCATTGAGCCATGCCATCGAAGGGCTGAACCATCCCCTGGTCGCACGAGTGCGTGGCGCCGGACTGCTCCTGGGCATTGTCCTGACGGAAGAACGTGCCAAGGCTGCCGAGACCGCGGCACGCGAGGCCGGCTTCCTTCTCAACGCCGCCGCACCCGACGTGCTGCGTCTGGCCCCACCGCTGATCATCAGCGACGAACAGATCGGGGAGTTCGTCGCCGCGCTGCCCGGCATCCTCGACACCGCAGCAGGACAGGAGCTGGCATGAGCCCGGCGGGAAACATCAGGCATTTTCTGAGGGACGACGATCTGTCACCGGCCGAGCAAGCCGAAGTCCTGACGCTGGCCGCCGAACTCAAGAAGGCGCCGTTTTCGCGGCGGCCGCTTGAGGGGCCGCACGGGGTCGCCGTCATCTTCGAGAAGAACTCCACCCGAACCCGGTTCTCTTTCGAGATGGGCATAGCGCAGCTGGGTGGGCACGCTGTGGTCGTCGACAGCCGTACTACTCAGCTGGGTCGCGAGGAGACCCTCGAGGACACCGGACAGGTGCTGTCCCGCTACGTGGAAGCCATCGTGTGGCGGACCTACGCGCAGGAACGCCTGACCGCCATGGCCTCCGGTTCCACGGTGCCGATCGTGAACGCCTTGTCTGACGACTTCCATCCGTGCCAGGTGCTCGCGGATCTGCAGACACTGGCCGAACGCAAAGGTTCGTTGGCCGGGTTGCGGCTGACGTATCTGGGTGACGGCGCGAACAATATGGCGCACTCGCTGATGGTCGGTGGCGTCACCGCCGGTATCCACGTGACGATCGCAGCACCCAATGGATTTGCGCCGCATGCCAAGTACGTCAACGAAGCCGAGCGGATCGCCGCCAACACCGGTGGTTCGGTGACCGTGACCGCCGACCCCCGGATCGCCTCGGCCGGTGCAGATGTGCTCGTCACCGATGCGTGGACCTCGATGGGGCAGGAAAATGACGGGCTCGACAGGGTCCGGCCGTTCCGGCCGTTCCAGGTGAACGAGGATCTGCTCGGTGTGGCGGACTCAGAAGCCATTGTCCTGCACTGCCTTCCGGCCCACCGTGGTGAGGAGATCACCGATGAGGTGATCGACGGCCCACGGAGCGCCGTATGGGATGAGGCCGAGAACCGTCTGCACGCGCAGAAGGCCTTGCTGGTGTGGCTGCTGGAGCAGCGATGAGCCGCTTGCGCGAAGAGCGGAGAATGCGATGACAGCCTCACATGCCGCCGACACCCGGGCTGGGCGCCAAGCCCGCATCGTCGCGCTGCTGTCCACCCAGTCGGTGCGCAGTCAGGGCGAGCTGGCGGCGCTGCTGGCGGCCGAAGGCATCGAGACCACCCAAGCCACCTTGTCCCGGGATCTCGACGAGCTCGGTGCCGTCAAGCTCCGCGCCGCCGACGGCGGAGTGGGGGTGTACGTGGTGCCCGAGGACGGCAGCCCCGTTCGTGGCGTGTCCGGCGGCACCGACCGGCTCTCCCGGTTACTGGGGGAGCTGCTGGTAGCGACCGACTCCAGCGGTAATCTCGCGGTACTGCGTACACCGCCGGGTGCCGCGCACTATCTCGCCAGCGCGATCGATCGCGCCGCGTTACCCGACGTTGTCGGGACCATCGCGGGGGATGACACCATTGCGGTGATCGCCCGCGAACCCTTGACCGGAGCCCAGCTCGCCGCACAGTTCGAACAGCTTGCCTAAGAGAGAGATGACATGACCACCCAATCGACAACCTCTGACCGCGTAATCCTGGCCTACTCGGGCGGGCTCGATACGTCGGTGGCGATCAGCTGGATCGGCAAGGAGACCGGCCGTGAGGTGGTTGCCGTCGCGATCGACCTCGGCCAGGGCGGCGAGGACATGGAGGTGGTGCGCCAGCGTGCCATCGACTGCGGCGCCGTCGAAGCCGTGGTCATCGACGCCCGCGACGAATTCGCCAACGAGTATTGCTTGCCGACAGTGCAGTCCAACGCGCTCTACATGGATCGGTATCCGCTGGTCTCGGCCATCAGCCGCCCACTGATCGTCAAGCACCTGGTTACCGCCGCACGCGAGCATGGCGGCGGGATCGTCGCTCACGGATGCACCGGCAAGGGTAACGATCAGGTTCGGTTCGAGGTTGGGTTCGCCTCGCTGGCACCGGATCTGGAGGTGCTCGCACCGGTCCGCGATTACGCCTGGACCCGCGAAAAGGCCATTGCGTTCGCCACCGAGAACGAAATCCCGATCAATGTCACCAAGAAGTCCCCGTTCTCCATCGACCAGAACGTCTGGGGTCGAGCCGTGGAAACCGGTTTCTTGGAAGACCTTTGGAACGCCCCTACCAAGGATGTGTACGACTACACCGAAGATCCGACGCTCCACTGGGGGGCACCCGACGAGCTGATCGTCACGTTCGACAAGGGTGTGCCCACCGCGATCGACGGCAAGCCGGTCACCGTGTTGGAGGCCATCGTCGAACTCAACCGCCGTGCGGGTGCGCAGGGCGTGGGCCGTCTCGACGTTGTCGAGGATCGTCTGGTCGGCATCAAGAGCCGCGAAATCTACGAAGCCCCAGGCGCAATGGTCCTGATTACCGCGCATGAGGAGCTGGAGCACGTCACCCTGGAGCGTGAGCTCGGCCGCTACAAGCGGCATACCGACCAAAAGTGGGCCGAGCTGGTGTACGACGGCCTGTGGTACTCGCCGCTGAAGCGCTCGCTGGAGGCTTTCGTCGCCGATACCCAGCAGCACGTCTCCGGTGATATCCGACTGGTGCTGCACGGAGGAAACATCGCGGTGAACGGTCGCCGCAGCGCCGAGTCTCTCTATGACTTCAACCTGGCCACCTACGACGAGGGCGACAGCTTCGACCAGTCGAGCGCCAAGGGCTTCGTGCATATCCACGGACTGTCGTCGAAGATCTCCGCGCAGCGGGACCTGTCGGGGAAGTGAGCACCAACGAGGGATCACTGTGGGGCGGCCGGTTCGCCGGCGGGCCCGCGCCCGCGTTGGCCGCGCTGAGCAAGTCCACCCATTTCGATTGGGTGTTGGCGCCGTACGACATTCGGGCGTCGATTGCACATGCGCGGGTGCTCCGCAAGGCGGATCTACTCACCGATGAGCAGCTGTCCGCCCTGGTGGACGGGCTGCAGCAGCTAGACGGCGACGTCGCTTCGGGGCGGTTCGTCCCCGCGGACACCGACGAAGATGTGCACGGTGCTCTGGAACGCGGTCTGATCGAGCGTGTCGGGTCAGATGTCGGCGGTCGTCTGCGCGCCGGCCGGTCTCGAAATGATCAGGTGGCCACGCTATTTCGGATGTGGCTGCGTGATGCGGCCGGGCGAGTGTCCGATGGCGTGCTCGATGTGGTGCAGGCGCTGGCCGATCAGGCCGGCGCGCACCCCCAGGCGATCATGCCTGGCAAGACTCATCTGCAGGCCGCACAACCCGTACTGCTCGCACACCATTTACTCGCGCACGCACAGCCGTTGTTGCGCGATGTGGACCGCCTGGTCGACTGGGACCGGCGCACCGCCGTCTCTCCCTATGGGGCCGGTGCACTGGCGGGCTCCTCGCTGGGCCTGGATCCCGACTCGATTGCATTGGATCTGGGATTCACCGCGGCAGCGGACAATTCAATCGATGCGACATCAGCACGCGACTTCGCCGCCGAGGCTGCCTTCGTATTCGCCATGATCGCGGTCGATCTGTCGCGTCTGTCCGAGGACATCATCCTCTGGAGCACAACGGAATTCGGATACGCCGAACTCGATGACTCCTGGTCGACCGGTAGCTCGATCATGCCCCAGAAGAAGAACCCTGACATCGCCGAGCTGGCCCGCGGAAAGTCGGGGCGGTTGATCGGAAACCTCACCGGCCTGCTGGCCACGTTGAAGGCACAGCCGCTGGCCTATAACCGGGACCTGCAGGAAGACAAGGAGCCACTGTTCGACTCGGTGGCTCAGTTGGAGCTGCTGTTACCCGCGATGGCCGGACTCGTCGCCACGCTGCGATTCCGTACGGAACGCATGGCGGCCCTCGCCCCGGCGGGATTCACCCTGGCCACTGACCTGGCCGAATGGATGGTGCGCCAAGGTGTACCGTTCCGCATCGCGCACGAGGCGGCGGGCGAGGCGGTTCGCGCGGCGGAGGCACGTGGTGTCGGTCTGGAAGACCTCACCGACGCCGAGTTCGGAGCCATTCATCCGGACCTGACAGGGGAGGTGCGCGCTGTGCTCACCACTTCCGGGTCTGTCGCCTCCCGCAGTGCGCGTGGCGGGACCGCGCCGGAACGCGTTGCTGAACAGCGCGAACTGGTGCTGGCCCGTCTGAACGTGTTGCGCGGTCAGAGCGGCTAATATCCAGCCATGGACGGTGAGCCGGACCCGACGTTGTCGGGCCCCGGTCCGGGGGGCGAGACACCGGACGACCCGAATGCGGCATGGCGTCGTCCAGTAGGACCGGAGCCGCTAGCGGCCGCCGTCCCGGCGCCTGAACCCGCTACGTCGACCGCTGCGAATGCAGGACCCGCGGACAATTTTTTCTCCCGCAGGATCCTTGAGGTCAAGGCCACGCTCGCCGGACTCACCATCAAACAGATGTGGCAGACGCTTGTCGTCGTGGTGGTATTCGCAACGGCAGGATTTGGTGGTCTCGATACGGTGACGCCGCCGGTCAAGACTTTTAAGCCGGAAGAGAAGCACGACACCGGTGAGCTGACCATCGTGGTGAAGCGAGCGCGTCTGGTCCCGGAGATCACGTTCGGCAGCCGTGTCATCTACAAGAAGGAACCCGGCCGACAGTATCTCGCCGTGGTCGCGACCCTCACCAACAATGGGGCGGTACCCGAGAAATTTGGACCTATCAGCGGAACCATGCCCATGGCCCCGGTCGGCGTCCCGTATCAGGTGCCGATGCCCGCGCCTCCGATGCGTGTTTCTGATGCCACCCGTGCCGCCATCCAGCCGGGAATCACCGACGATGTCGCGTTGGTGTGGATTGTTCCAGACAACGCCGTGAGGGTGGGTGATCAGATTACGTTCCGCACTCCGGATCGCGAATATGGTTCCTACACAGTCGGCTACGGCGACGGATGGATGAACACGAACACCTATGCCGACGTCACCTTGACGGTGGAGGCACCGAAATGACCCGAAAGTCATTGCCGAGAATTGTGATACGCGCAGTCCTTGTCGTGGTGATTCTCACCGCGTCGGTGTGGGTGTGGAATCGGCTCCCGTACCCGATAGACGTCGAAGGACCGTTTCCCGTCCGGGGGGCGATCGGGGAGACAATCGACACCCCCACGGTCACCGTGACGGTGAAAGGCGCGAGAGTTGGCGCACAGCTAAAGCTTCGAAGCACAATCCTCAGGACCAGCGGACAATGGATCATGGTGGGGGCGAAGGTGACTTCCCTGAAGGAACCCGGTATGGCGCAGGCGAACCTCATCATCAATGGGCGGACGTACACCCCCGATGCCCGATCGCCGTTCGGCACCTTTACGAGCCCGGCCCATGACCTGAGCGTCGGGATACCACAATCAGGCGTGTGGCTGTTCGAAGTTCCCGAGGACGCCATCCGATCACTCACGCCGGCAGCGGAACTACAGGTGTGGGTGGGTGCGATATCGGTACTGCCACGCTACTTTCCACGCGTTCCGACCATTCACATCCCGCTCGACGAGGATCATGCCCCCCGGGTCCAAACGATCGTCGCGCCCGAAATTGTGGTGGGCGAAAAGTGAACAGCGACCCGATGCCAGATGCCGAGGCGCGGCATCGTGCTCCCCGCCATGGGATCTGGAAGCGCCTCTGGTTTCGCAACACCGTCGCATCGTTGGTGGCGTGCGGTGCGTATGCGGCATCGATATACCTTGACGTCCTGCGCGCGCCGCTCTACGCCGACTATTTCGAAGCGAGATTCCCCTCGCATTCAATCGCCCGCGGGCACATCGAATCGATCAATGGGCAGGATTGGTCCTTGACCGATGTCAGAGAGCTCAGCCAGGTGCCGCTGGCCCGAAAGCTGCTTCCCAAGGACACCGCGATGATGGTGGCGCGGATCGAACGGTCCGGAACCCCGAGCTCTACCGAGCCGTGTCAAGCGTTCCTCGTAGATGGTGATCGCCGCTGGAGGGCCGAGTCTTCGTTTTCCGACTACTGGGTTAAACCGCCAGATGACGGCACTACACAGGTCTGCTACAAGCCCGGGCCGCTGCAGTTCTCGTTTCTGGTACCGGCGAATGTGAAGCCGCGATGGATAGAGATTCTCAACGCCGATGGCAGTCTCAAGGCACGGTTGGAGCTGTAGTCGCGGTGGCCTCCGCTGCTACCTGACCGTCTTTGACCGATACGTGTTCGGCCTCCGCGGCCTCGATCTTCTCCACGCAGTAGGCGTAAGTCGATGCGACCAGGCACGTGCGTAACGTGCTCACCAGAGTCGCCGCGAGCATGAACAGGATTTCGCCCGGCCCGCGCCAGAACACCTCGTCATGCCATCCGGCCAGCCACGCGAACGCGCGCGTGAGGTAGCCGGTTTCAACCTGAAGGCGATAAAAGCTGTCGTCGACCGACAACCATGCCAATCCGACGAAGGCCAGGATGTAGACCGACAGTGCGACCAACCCGGCGTGCAAGATCGGCCGAGCCGACTGCACGATCGAGCCGTACTTCCCGAACTGCGCAAGCACCTGAGCCTTGATCCACGCCCAGACCTTCTCGATGACAGTGGGGGGAGCGATGGCCAACCGCCGCTGGAGCTCGGCCTGCAATCGCGCCTGCGCCGGCGTTACCCGAGACACCAGGGCTGCGCCCGGCTCGCCGACCACGCGTCGCGCAACGCCTCGCCATGTCGCCCCCGAGGCGACCCCATAGACGATGCCCGCGATGACCAGCCACAGCAAAGGCATTCCGGCGACGTCCCAGATCAAATGCCACACGGTGCTCACGGCAGCCCAGCCGATACGGAAGGGCTCGAACTCCTGAATCAGATGTTCTTTGGTCGTGTTGAACCACACGACGAAACGACGCTCCCCGAACCACTTGGACGGTTCCAGGATGAAGGTCAGACCTCGGTTAGCGGCGAAACTCGCGACGAGAAAGACCCAGAACACCTGCAAGTACAAGCGGATTCCGATGAACCACTTCGGCGTACGACTTTCGGTCCACTTCAGGATGTACTGGAGAGCGAAAGCGCCAATGATCAGGATCCACACGCTGTTACTTACCGGGATGTCGCCGGGAGTCAGCGGCGTGATCTTGTCGCCGCCTCCGCTCCCGTACATATAGAAGAGGCTTATCTCCTTGTAGGCGGTCCAGTCAGCCTTGAGCATCTGCCATGCGATGTAAATCGCGAAGAACGGCGCCACGATGTTGGAAAAGATATCGACGCTGCTGGCGGTGGTGCGTGGCAGCCGCTCGAGCGCAGGAATCGCCGATCGCAGCACCATGAACATCGCCACGAACGATGCGAGGCGGGCGAACCCGGCGAACGGCATGATCACGTCCGCCCACAGCTCGTTATGGGCGCCCAACCTTCCGGCCAACGCGATGGCTGCCGATCGCCCCAGCAGTCCCAGCAGATAGCAGGCGGCCAGTTGGGGCAGGTACATCACCCAGAGGCGTAGCGGCCGTAGCAACAGATTCCCCACCGCGCCATCGTAGAGGCTCGGATCACAACGTCGCTTCCTATCCGGTGACGGGGATTCGGTCAGTCCGATAGACCCGTTGTGACAGGATGTGCAGGCCCTCACCTGGGCAATATCGCGGAAGATCGGTCTAAGGAGTAGCTGTGTCCTTCAATCTCTCCTCCTTGACCAAGCCCGTCGCGCGCCTGGCGGCCACCGCGCAGAACGGGCTGGAGGTTCTGCGCCTCGGCGGACTCGAAACCGGCAGCACCGCCTCTTCGCACCAGATCGTCGAGAGCGTGCCGATGTACCGGCTGCGCCGCTACTTCGCACCGGGGTCTTCGGAGGCTGCGGACGCCGGACCGGTGGTCCTGATGGTGCACCCGATGATGATGGCCGCCGACATGTGGGACGTCACTCAGGATGGTGGCGCCGTCGGCATCCTGCATCGCGCCGGTATCGACCCATGGGTCATCGACTTCGGCAGCCCCGACCGGATGGCCGGTGGCATGGAACGCACCCTGTCCGATCACGTGGTGGCCGTCAGCGACGCCATCGAGACCGTGCATCGGATCACCGGCCGCCAGATACACCTGGCCGGATACTCGCAAGGCGGCATGTTCTGCTATCAGACTGCGGCGCTGCGCAAGTCGCGCACCATCGCGAGCATCATCACATTCGGTTCGCCGGTCGATGCGAACGCCGCCATGCCCATGGGCCTGCCCGCCGGGCTTTCGGCCGATATCGCCGAGTTCATGGCCGACCACATCTTCAGCCGGTTCTCCATCCCGGCGTGGTCGGCGCGCATCGGGTTCCAGATGCTGGACCCGGTCAAGACCGTCAAGGGTCGCCTCGACTTCCTGCGACAGCTGCACGACCGCGATGCCCTGCTGCCGCGCGAGCAGCAGCGCAAGTTCCTTGCCAATGAGGGGTGGATCGCCTGGTCCGGTCCCGCGATCGCCGAGCTGCTGCGCCAGTTCGTGGTGCACAACCGTATGACCACCGGCGGCTTCACCGTCAACGACCGCGTGGTCACGCTCAGCGATATCACCTGCCCGGTCTTGGCGGTGGTGGGCGAGGTCGACGACATCGGACAGCCGGCGTCGGTGCGTGGCATCCTGCGCGCCGCACCGAAGGCCGACGTGTACGAGTACCTCATCCGCGCCGGTCACTTCGGTCTCGTCGTCGGCTCGACCGCGGTGGCCCAGACGTGGCCGACGGTCAGCCAGTGGGTGCAATGGCGTGAGGGCGAGGCCACGAAACCTCCGTCGGTGGACCTCATGTACGAGCACGAAAGCGGCCAGCTCGACGGCGGCGGTGTCCCGCTCACCTCCCGGGTCGCACACGGTTTGAGCACCACCACCGAGGTCGCCATCGCCGCCGCCCGAACGGCGGGCGCGGCCGCGGCCGCCGCCAACAAGTCGGTGAAATCCATTGCTGTCGAAGCGGTTCGCACGCTGCCGCGGTTGACTCGCCTCGGGCAGATCCACGATCACACCCGAATCTCTCTGGGCCGGTTGATGACCGAACAGGCCCGCCGCACGCCCCACGGTGAGAGCTTCCTGTTCGACGGCAGGGTGCACACCTATGAGGCGGTGGATCGCCGCATCAACAATGTCGTCAGGGGCCTCATCGAGGTCGGGGTGCGTCAGGGCGTACGGGTGGGTGTGCTGATGGAGACCCGTCCCAGCGCCCTGGTGGCGATCGCCGCGCTGTCCCGGCTGGGAGCCGTCGCGGTGCTACTGCCGCCCGATGCCGACCTTGAGGTCGCGGTGAAGCTGGGAGAGATTTCCGAGCTGCTCACCGATCCGCCGAACCTTCCTGTCGCACAAGATCTTCCCGTGCATATTCTGGTGCTTGGCGGCGGCGAGTCGCGCGATCTGTCCATACCGGACGACGGCTCGATCATCGATATGGAGAAGATCGACCCCGACGCGGTCGAGCTGCCGGGCTGGTACCGGCCCGATCCAGGGCAAGCCCGCGATCTGGCGTTCGTGATGTTCAGCGGGTACGGATCGCGCCTGGTGCCCAAGCAGATCACCAATCACCGGTGGGCGTTGTCGGCGTTCGGTACCGCGTCGGCGGCCGCGCTCACCGCCAATGACACCGTGTACTGCCTCACCCCGCTGCACCACCAGTCCGGGCTCTTGGTGAGCCTGGGTGGGGCAGTGGCTGGCGGTGCGCGAATTGCCCTGTCCCGCGGGCTCAATCCCGATCGATTCGTGCAAGAGGTGCATCAGTACGGCGTGACCGTTGTCTCCTACACCTGGGCGATGATGCACGAGGTCGTTGATGACCCTTCGCTGGCTTTGGGTGCACACCACCCGGTGCGGTTGTTCATCGGTTCGGGTATGCCCTCGGGCCTGTGGCGGCGCGTCACCGAGCGATTCGCGCCCGCCCACGTCGTGGAGTTCTTCGCGACCACCGACGGGGAAGCGGTGTTGGCCAACGTGTCCGGTACCAAAATCGGCAGCAAGGGCCGACCGCTTCCCGGTGGCGGCAAGGTTCGGCTGGCCGCATATGACCCTGTCGACGACGTCATCATCGAGGGGGAAGACGGATTCGTCCAGATCGCCAGGCCCGGCGAGGTCGGTCTGCTTTTGGCGAAGCCCCCCGGCGATGTGGACCCCGCCGCGGCGGTCCGGCGCGGTGTGTTCGCCCCCGGTGATACGTGGGTGTCTTCGGAGTCCCTTTTCCGCCGCGATGAGGACGGCGACTTCTGGATGCTGGACGGCCGCAACACCGCGATCCGCACCGCACACGGCGTTGTGTACGCCGAAGCCACCAGTCATGCACTGGGTTCGGTGAGTGCCATCGACCTGGTCGCGACGTATCCCGTGGAGTCCGGTGAGACCAACTTCGCGGTGACCGCGGTGGTTCTGCGGCCCGGCGAAGCGATATCCCCGGCCGACCTGGCAGAAGCGTTTGCCACTGTGCCGATCTCCGAGCGCCCCGATATCGTCAAGGTGGTACCCAACCTGCCACTGAGCGCCACGTATCGCCCTTCCACAACACACCTTCGCGAGTCAGGCTTCCCGAAGCCGGGGCGGCAAACCTGGTATCTCGACCCCGAATCAGGTGCCTACCATCGGTTGACCGCCGCGACATATGACGCGCTGCAGGACGCCGCGCAGTAATTCGCAGCGGTGCCGCACCAGCGCGGTTCCCAGCGCCTTCCGCTGCTGATGTGGCGTGGTGTTGTTAGGCTGACGTCCGCGATACCCGGAAGGAACTCGTCATGCCGACACGCCTACGTGCCATCACTGGCACCGCACTGGCCGCCGCCGGTCTCTCCGCAGCCTTGGTGTTCGGGCCCGGTGTCGGCACCGCCAGCGCCGATGTGCTTGATGACATCGCGCACGAGTACTCCACCGGAACCAGTGGCGGTCAGGTCTCCAACCTGGTCCGCACGGCGCTTCAGCTACGAGCCAGGGGCGCGCAGGTGAGCTCCTCGCAGAATGACGCCCTTAAGGCCGCTCTCGACAAGCGGCCCAGCCAGATGCCACTGATCAACTCGCTGAAGTCGGTCATCGCCACGCAGTCCCAGTTCCTCAAGGCTGCCCAGAAGCCACAGCAGCCCGTCCATATCGGCATCACCGGCACCAACGGATCCAACAATCCGAACGGTGGACCGCCCAACGTGAGTCCAGGACCGGGTATCGGCGTCAGCGGCGGCGGGGGCCAGCAGATCTTCAACGAGAACATCCCGCTGGGCTGATATCACCGACATGCCTCTTGACGCCGCACTCCTCGACATCCTGGTCTGCCCGATCGACCGCGGGACACTCCTGCTCATCGGCGGCGAGACCGAGGGCATTCTCTACAACCCTCGCCTACGTAAGGCCTATCGGATCGAGAATTCCATCCCGGTGCTCTTGCCCGACGAAGCCCGCGACGTGACCGACGAGGAGCACCGACGCTTCGCCGAGTAAGGCTCGGCAGCTCACCTGTCACCCGCAACACGCCGCTCCCGGCGTCAAGGACAATCGTGGAGTGAGTGTCGAGATCCTGGCGACCCATCCGGTCAAAGCCGCACAGCGCCTCCTCGGCGCCACCATCGAATCGCGCGGGGTCAGCGCGCTGATCGTCGAAGTAGAGGCATATGGGGGAGTGCCCGATGGCCCATGGCCCGATCCCGCCTCGCACTCGTTTCGTGGGCCTACGAATCGCAACCGGGTCATGTTCGGGCCCGCCGGCCATCTGTATGTGTATCGAAGCCATGGAATTCACCTGTGCGCCAACGTGGTTTGCGGCCCGGACGGTATCGCCGGCGGTGTGCTGATGCGGGCCGGTGCGATCGTGGACGGGGCGCCCACGTGCTGGCAGCGTCGTCCCACCGCCCGTGATGACGCGGGCTTGGCCCGCGGCCCCGGAAACCTGGGCGCCGCTCTCGGGATCACGCCCGAGGACAACGGCGTCGATATCTTCTCCCCATCCAGTCCGGTGCGCGTGATGTTGAGCCACGAACGGAAGGCACAGTCCGGGCCACGAGTGGGTGTCAGCGTGGCCGCGGACCGTCCCTGGCGGTTCTGGCTGCCCGGATACCCGGAGGTATCCGCGTACCGCCGTAGTCCCCGTGCGCCGCAACCCGATACTGAGCTGTATGCCTGACGAACGAATACGCGCATCGCTGCTCGGTGGTGCACTCGGCGACGCCCTCGGCGGGTTCGTCGAGTTTGACAGCATTGAGCAGATCCGGCTGCAGTGCGGACATGACGGCATTGCCGAACCCGAACCGGGGCAGCCGATGCTCATCACCGACGACACTCAAATGACGCTGTTCACCGCCGAGGCGCTCATCCGCGCCCGCCGTGACCCCGCGAACGACCCCGCTGACATCGCCCATCGCGCCTACCTACGCTGGCTGCATACCCAGGGCGGCCAGGTGCCCGCGGATGTCATCGATGGATGGCTGGTCACCGTCTCGGAGCTGCACTCGCTACGGGCACCCGGCAACACCTGCCTGACGGCGCTCGAGTCCACCAGTTCACCTGCCCGCGAGCGTGGTTCGCGCACGCACCCGTTGAACAATTCCAAGGGGTGCGGGGCAGTGATGCGCGCCGCGCCGGTGGGACTTGCCGAGCGCGATCCGGCCAGGGCCTTCGAGCTGGCCGCCGATATCGGGGCGCTCACTCACTCACATCCCAGCGGTTACCTCAGTGCCGGAGCGCTGGCGGTGATCGTCAATCGACTGGTTGCCGGGGCGTCGTTGGCGGAGGCCGTGCAGAGGGCACTGGATCTGCTCACCGCGCATTCCGGATACCAGGAGACGCACGAAGCCCTCAGCCGAGGTATCGAGCTCGCCGCGCACGAACGGCCCACTCCGGAACGTATTGCATCTCAGCTCGGTGGTGGATGGGTCGGGGAGGAGGCACTTGCCATCGGTGTCTGCGCGGCCGCTCGTGCGCGCGACTTCAAGGACGGAATCCGGTTGTCGGTGAACCATTCCGGCGACTCCGACTCCACCGGGTCCATCACCGGAAACATCCTTGGGGCGATGTGGGGCATGCGGGCGCTACCCCCGGACTGGCTGGATCGGCTCGAACTGCGCGAGGTCATCGCCACCATCGCCGACGATCTTCTCGGGCCTTCGGGGCCACGATGGGATGAGCGGTATCCCGCACGCTGAACCCGATAGGGGATGATCGTTGCCGTGGTTTCTACAACTGACGGTCTTCACGCAAGCGGCTCATCCGACATCCTCGACGAGCTGACCTGGCGCGGCCTCATCGCGCAGACGACCGATCGCGACACACTCGCGGCCGATATCGCGAAGGGGCCAATCAGCGTGTACGGGGGTTTTGACCCCACCGCCGCGAGTCTGCACGCCGGGCATCTGGTGCCGCTGCTGACACTGAGCCGTTTCCAGCGGGCAGGGCATCGGCCGATCGTGCTGGCCGGAGGAGCCACGGGTCTGATCGGAGACCCGCGCGACACCTCTGAACGCAGCTTGCACGGCGCGGACACCGTCGCAGAATGGGCTGATCGAATTCGCGGGCAACTCGAACGGTTCGTCGAATTTGACGACACCCCAACCGGAGCCATCGTCGCGAACAACCTCGATTGGACCGGCCAGCTCTCTGCCCTGGAGTTCCTGCGCGATCTGGGTAAGCACTTCTCGGTCAACGTCATGCTCGACCGCGACACCATCCGCCGCCGCCTGGAGGGCGATGGCATCTCCTACACCGAGTTCTCGTACATGCTGCTGCAGGCGAATGACTACGTGCAGCTGCACCGAAAGTACGGCTGCTCGTTGCAGATAGGCGGCTCGGACCAATGGGGCAACATCGTCGCCGGCGTCCGGCTGGCTCGCCAGCTCGACGGCGCCTCCGTGCATGCCCTGACCGTTCCGCTGGTGACGGCGGCCGACGGCACCAAGTTCGGCAAGTCCACCGGGGGCGGCAACCTGTGGCTAGACCCCGACATGACGAGTCCGTATGCCTGGTACCAGTACTTCATCAACACCGCCGACGCCGACGTGGTGCGGTACCTGCGCTGGTTCACCTTCCTGTCCGCGGATGAGGTCGGTGAGCTGGAGGCCGCGACGACCGAGCGGGCGCATGAGCGCGCCGCACAGCGCCGCCTGGCCGCCGAGGTCACCACCCTGGTGCACGGCGAAAGCGCCACCCAAGCAGTCGAACTCGCCAGCGGTGCGCTGTTCGGTCGCGGCGAGCTGGACCGGCTCGACGAGGGCACACTGACCGCCGCGCTCACCGAGGCAGGCAACGGCGAGCCCGCCCGGCTCGCAGACGGAGAACCCGACACCATCGTCGATCTACTGGTCAGCAGCGGACTTTCGGAGAGCAAGGGCGCCGCACGCCGAACCATCAAGGAGGGCGGTGTGTACGTCAATAACACCCGGGTGGATGCCGAGGAGTGGACTCCGAGCGACGGGGACTACCTCACCGGAGGGTGGCTCGTGCTTCGTCGCGGAAAGCGCAACATCGCCGGAGTGCAGCGAGTCCGCTAGTCGCGAAGTCCGCTACGCCCACTGGGGTTCAGCGGATTCCTTCACCTTGCCGTCCTCGCCGAAGACGAGGTAGCGGGTGAAGGTCCGGGCGAACCAACGATCGTGGGTAACCGCGATGACCGTTCCGTCGAAGGCCGCCAACGCGTCTTCCAATGCCTCGGCCGAATGTAGGTCCAGGTTGTCGGTCGGCTCGTCGAGCAGCAGCAATGTCGACCCCATCAACTCCAGCAGCAGGATCTGGAATCGGCCCTGCTGTCCACCGGAAAGTGAGCCGAAGGTCTGCTCGGCCGACGGCGCCAGCCCATAGCGGTCCAGGATTCGTGAGGCCTGCTCACGTCCGTGTCCTGCGCGTCGTTCGTCCCCGTGATGCAGGATGTCCAGCAGCGTCCGATCCATCAGCCCCTCGTGATGGTGTGTCTGTGCGAACCAACCCGGGCGGACTCTCGCGCCGAGCCGCAATCGCCCGTCGTGGCGCACCGCTTCGGGAATCATCTCGCCCACCGGCAACTGGTCCGGCTCCGGGTCGCTGCCCCCACAGGCCAGCAGTCGCAGGAAGTGTGACTTGCCAGTACCGTTGCCGCCCAGCACCGCGACCCGATCCCCGTACCACAACTCGGTATTGAATGGCTTTGTGAGACCGGTCAATTCAAGGCTCTCTGCGATCACGGCACGCTTGGCGGTACGACCGCCGGTGAGACGCATGCGAACGTTCTGCCGCAGCGGGACTGCTTCGGGTGGCCCCGCCTCATCGAATCGACGCAGCCGGGTCTCGGCCGCTTGTAGGCGGCTGGCCATATCGGAGTTGTACGCCGCCTTCTGCCGGTACATCAACACCAGCTCACGCAGCGCCGCCCGCTGTTCGTCCCAGCGGCGGCGCAACTCGGCCAGTTTGGCGTTCCGGTCCGCCCGTGCCTGGTGATACGTCGCGAACGACCCCGGATGTACCCACAGCGAGGACCCGGACCGGGTGGGTTCGAGCGTGGCGACCTGGCCGGCAACGCGATTGATCAACTCACGATCGTGGCTGACGAACAGGACGGTCTTGGGCGACTCCGCGAGCCTCTCCTCAAGCCACCGTTTGGCCGGGACATCCAGATAGTTGTCGGGCTCGTCGAGCAGCAGCACATCGTGGGGACCACGCAGCAGCGATTCGAGGACCAGCCGCTTCTGCTGGCCTCCCGATAGTGTGTTGACGCCGCGAAATCTGGCCAGTTCGAACGGAATTCCCAGCGCCGCCATGGTGTGCACGTCACATTCGGTCTCGAACTCGTACCCGCCCACATCGGCCCAGTCGGCCAGCGCTTGTGCGTACGTGAGCTGATCGCGTTCGCTGTCATGCTCCATGAGCGCCAGCTCGGCGCGGTCCAGACGGCCGGCGGCAACTCTGATGCGATCCGGCGCCACCGACAGCAGTAGATCGCGGACCGTCGAATCGTCCCGAACGGAACCGATGAACTGTCGCATCACGCCGAGCTGCCCGCCCCGTGTGACGGACCCGTCGTGCGGATCTGTGTCGCCGGCGATCACGCGCAACAACGTCGTCTTACCGGTCCCGTTGGGGCCGATCAGCGCGGTTTTGCTGCCTTCGCCGACACGGAGGCTGACATCGTGAAGAAGTGCTCTGCCGTCCGGGAGGTGGTAGCCGATGGCATCGAGCTGCACATGGCTCATAACGCTCAGTCTGCGTAACGGATCACATCGATCGCCACTGAATTTCCGGCGAAGGCCCTGTTACCGGCATACTCGCGCTGTAGCACATGGTCTTCGCGCAAGCGGCTCATCGACAAAAGGAGGTGCCCGTGGACCAGCGAGGACCCAGGCAGCAGGGGCCCAGAAAGTACGGCCCGAGTCGCCCCGAACAGGATTCAGGTGCGCGGCGCGACGACCGTGGTGGTGGCGCAGCGCGTCCGCGCCGGTCGGATGAGCGCGGCGGCGAGCGACCTCAGCGAAGCCAAGGGCCGCGGCCTCGGCGCACCGACGAGCGTCAGGCCCCACGAAACTTCGGCCCGACCATTCCCGACGAGGTCGAGGCCAAGCAGCTGGCCCACGATGTTCGCGCAGAATTACTGAGCCTCGACAAGAACACCGCCGATACGGTGGCCCGGCATCTGGTCGTCGCGGGCAATCTGCTCGATGAGGACCCGGAGGCCGCGCTGGAGCACGCCAAGGCTGCCAAGAGCCGCGCGGCCCGCATCGCCGGTGTCCGCGAAGCGCTCGGCATCGCCGCCTATCACTGCGGAGACTGGGCGCTGGCGTTGTCTGAGCTGCGTGCGGCCAAGCGCATGGGCACCCGGTCGCCGCTGCTGGCGCTCATCGCCGACTGCGAACGGGGCGTCGGTCGACCCGAACGCGCCATCGAGCTCGCCCGCGGGGATGAGGCCAAGGCGCTCACCGGCGATGCCGCCGATGAACTGCGCATCGTCATTGCCGGGGCGCGCGCCGATATGGGACAGCTCGATCAGGCGTTGGCGGTGCTGTCCACGCCGGCACCCGATCCGAAGCGTGCCGGTGTGGTTGCGGCGCGGCTGTTCTACGCCTACGCCGATATTCTCTTGGCTCTGGATCGCAAACCCGAAGCGGTGCAATGGTTCCTGCACGCCGCCAACGCCGATGTCGAAGGTCACACGGACGCCGAGGATCGGGCAGCCGAACTTGCCTGACACACTCGCCGGCGCCCACGACTGCCTGCTTCTAGACCTCGATGGCACCGTGTTCCGGGGTGCCGAACCCACCCCGAATGCCATCGCGGCGTTGTCGGCGGCCGGCGAGGCGCGGCAGCTGTACGTCACCAACAACGCGAGCCGGTCCGCGCCCGAGGTGGCCGAGCACCTCACCTCCCTGGGATTCGCGGCGACCCCCGGTGACGTTGTCACCAGCGCACAGAGTGCGGCCAGACTGCTCGCCGAGGCACTTGAGCGTGATGACGCGGTACTCGTGGTCGGCACCGAGGCGCTGGCCGCCGAGGTGGCCGCCGTCGGTCTCACTCCGGTGCGCAGCTTCGACAGGGACCCACGCGCTGTGGTGCAGGGGCATTCACCGGACACCTGTTGGACCACCCTGGCCGAGGCCGCCCTCGCCATCCGGGCGGGCGCCTATTGGGTGGCGGCCAATGTGGACGCCACGCTGCCCACCGAGCGCGGCCTGCTGCCCGGAAACGGGTCCATGGTCGCCGCGCTGCGCACCGCCACCGATGCCGATCCCGTCGTGGCCGGCAAGCCGGGACGCGCACTCATCGAGGACGCGTTGGCACGCGGCAACTTCAAGCGGCCTCTCGTTGTCGGGGACCGGCTCGATACCGACATCTCCGGAGCCAATGCCGCGGGCCTGCCCAGTCTCATGGTTCTCACCGGCGTGAATAGCGCCATCGATGCGGTCTGGGCGGATACCGTCCATCGACCCACGTTCTTGGGAACCGATCTGGCGGCATTGCACCTGCCGCAGTCCCAGGTACGCATAGAGCCGAAGTCGTCGTGGCAGGTCACCGTGGATGCCGACCAGGTGTCGATCGGAGCCGTCGACGACGCAGGGTCGCCCTTGTCGCTGGCCCAGGCCCTGGCGGCCGCGGTGTGGGCGACGGGCTCCGCCCCAGCAAGCAGGCCCGTCGTGCCCACCGATGACCTGGCAGAACGGGTCTGGCAGCAGCTTTCTGCCCGATAGTGTGTCGTCGCCCCTGCCGCTCCGGGGAGATCCACTAGCCTTGAGCGCGATGACCACCCCGAACGATGTTGCTCGCCAGGCTGGTGGACCTGACCCCGATGAGGTCAGGTCCCAGGTGCAGGCGCTACTGGGTCAGCTCGACCCACCCGCCGGCTTCGGCGAATCCGAGGCAGAACTGGATCTCGAGACCCAAGCCCAGGTCCTGGAGCAGGCACATGATGTGTTGGTCCGAGCACTGGAATCCGCGGAGCAGGGATAGCCATGGCCCGGCACGCCAGGGTCGACGCGGAGTTGGTGCGCCGAGGGCTCGCTCGTTCGCGTCAGCAGGCAGCTGAGCTGATCGACGCGGGCCGAGTGCGCATCGACGGCATACCGGCCGCCAAAGCCGCAACAGCAGTGCCAGCGACGGCATCCCTTGTGGTGCAGGGGGAACCCGGGGACAAGTGGGTCTCGCGCGGTGCGCATAAACTTCTCGGAGCACTTGATGTCTTTGGCCCACAGGGGCTTTCCGTCGACGGCAAGCGCTGTCTGGACGCCGGGGCATCGACGGGCGGCTTCACCGAGGTGCTGTTACGCTCGGGCGCTCGCGAGGTGGTGGCCGCCGATGTCGGGTACGGACAACTCGCCTGGTCCCTGCAGTCCGATGACCGGGTCTCCGTTCTGGATCGGACCAATGTGCGCACCCTGACGCCCGAATTGATCGGCGGATCAGCGCAACTGATCGTGGCCGACCTGTCTTTCATATCGCTCGCTTTGGTACTTGAGGCGCTGATCGCCTGTGCCACAACCGATGCCGATATCGTGCCGATGGTCAAACCTCAGTTCGAGGTGGGTAAGGAGCTTGTCGGCACGGGCGGGGTAGTGCGTGATCCGCAGCTGCGCGCCGATGCCGTGGTGTCCGTCGCCCGTCGTGCGCAGACGCGGGGGTGGCATACCGCGGGAGTGACGGCCAGCCCACTGCCGGGGCCGTCTGGAAACGTCGAGTACTTCCTATGGCTACGGAAAACAGATTCCGGCCTGGATGTTGAGGCAGCCGTTGCCGAAGCTATTACGAAGGGGCCGCAGTGATGACCCGCTTGGGCAAAGACGATCAGACTCAGGTGACCGAACGCAAGATCCTGCTCGTCGCGCACACCGGCCGTGAGGAGGTGACGGAGACCGCCCGTCGTGTCGCGAAAACGCTGGGGGAGAGCGGCATCACGCTGCGGGTGCTGTCCGCGGAGGCCATCGATCGCGGACCGGCGCACCTGGACCCGACCGAATTCCGCTCCCTCGGTGTGGGCGTCGAGGTTGTCGACGCCGATCAGGACGCCGCCACCGGCTGCGAGTTGGTGTTGGTACTGGGCGGGGACGGCACCTTCCTCCGGGCGGCCGACCTCGCACGCAGCGCGACCGCACCCGTACTCGGAGTCAACCTGGGACGCATCGGCTTTCTCGCCGAGGTGGAGGCCGAGGCGATAGACGCGGTTCTCACCCATGTGGTGGAGGGCACCTACCGCGTCGAGACCCGGATGACACTGGACATTCTGGTCCGTATCGGTGGTGAAGTGGTCGAACGCGGCTGGGCGCTCAACGAGGTGAGTATCGAAAAGGGTCCCCGACTCGGCGTGCTCGGGGTAGTGCTGGAGGTGGACGCCCGTCCTGTGTCGGCATTCGGGTGCGACGGAGTTCTCGTCTCCACCCCAACGGGATCCACCGCCTACGCGTTCTCGGCCGGCGGACCGGTTGTCTGGCCCGACCTGGACGCGATTCTCGTGGTGCCCAATAACGCCCACGCATTGTTCGCTCGGCCGATGGTGACCAGCCCGGCCTCCACCGTGGCCGTCGAGATCGAGGCCGACGGGCATGACGCGCTGCTCTTCTGTGACGGACGTCGCGAGATCCGGGTGCCGCCGGGTGGGCGGGTCGAGGTGGTGCGCGGCCATCAGCCCGTGCTGTGGGCGCGATTGGACAGCAAGCCGTTCGCGGACCGGGTGGTGCGTAAGTTCCACTTGCCCGTCAAGGGCTGGCGGGGAAGGTAATCGTGCTTACCGAGATTCGCATCGAGTCCCTTGGCGCCATCCCCGCTGCCACTGCGGAGTTCGACAGCGGGCTGACAGTGCTGACCGGCGAGACCGGCGCCGGTAAGACCATGGTGGTCACCAGTCTGCATCTGCTCGGCGGGGCGCGCGCCGATGCCAATCGGGTACGGGCGGGTGCCGACCGCGCCGTGGTCGAGGGCCGATTTCTCACGACCGATCCGTTAGGTGCCGAGCCCACCGACGTCACCGAGGTGCTGGATTCCTCAGGGGCGCAACGGGACGACGACGGCAGTGTGATCGCCGCGCGCTCTGTGACCTCCGATGGCCGCTCACGCGCGTACCTGGGTGGGCGCAGTGTGCCCGCCAAATCGCTGGCCAGCTTCACCGCGGGTCTGCTCACCGTGCATGGCCAGAACGACCAGCTGCGCCTGATGCGCCCCGAGCAGCAGCTTGCGGCATTGGACCGGTTCGCCTCGGAAGGTCCGGCCAGTATCGAGGCGCTACTGACCACCTACCGCAAGCTGCGCGAGGAATGGCTCACCGCGCGGCGCGACCTCATCGACCGCACCAACCGAGCGCGTGAGCTCGCGCAGGAAGCCGATCGACTGGGGTTCGCGCTCAACGAGATCGATGCCGTGGACCCCAAACCAGGGGAGGACGACCAGCTCACCGCCGACATCCATCGCCTGTCCGAACTCGATGCGCTGCGCGACGCGGCGGCCTCTGCACGCGGCGCGCTGGCCGGCTCGGATTCGAACGGTGAGGCCGACGATTCCCATTCGGCGATCGATCGCATCGCGAAGGCCAAGGTTCTGCTGGAAGCCACCGACGACGCCGCGCTGCGGGCCCTGGCACCACAATTGGCCGAGGCGCTCGCGGTGGTCAGTGATGTCTCCCGTGAGCTGACCGCGTTTACGGACGAATTGCCGAGCGATGCAAGCACGCTCGAGGGGAAGCTGGCACGCCAGGGACAGCTGCGCACGCTGACCCGCAAGTATGCCGCCAACCTCAATGGGGTGATCGCCTGGGCGCAGGAAGCGCGCGGCAGGCTGGCCGAGGTCGACACCTCCGAAGAGACACTGAGCGCCATCGCCGTCCGCGTAGATCGACTTGCTGACGAACTGGCCACCGCTGCAACAGGTCTGACCAAGGCGCGTACCAAGGCTGCCAAGGCGCTGGGTAAAGCCGTCACCGCCGAGTTGGCCGGCCTGGCGATGGACCGAGCCGCGTTCACTATTGCCGTGGAGCCCGTTGCGGCCCGGACCGACGATGTGGCGCCCTTGACGCTGCCGTCGGGGCAGACCGTGCACGCGGGATCAGCGGGCGCCGACGCCGTCGAGTTCGGATTCGCCGCGCATCGCGATAACCCGATGCTGCCGCTGGCCAAGAGCGCATCCGGCGGTGAACTTTCGCGTGTGATGCTGGCACTGGAGGTAGTGCTTGCCGCCTCGACTGTCGGGACCACCATGGTGTTCGACGAAGTCGATGCGGGTGTGGGCGGCCGAGCGGCCGTGCAGATCGGCCGGCGGTTGGCCAAGCTGGCGCACACCCATCAGGTGATCGTTGTGACGCACTTGCCCCAGGTCGCGGCGTTCGCCGATATTCACCTCACGGTCGACCGGATGAGCAGCAAGGGCAGCGGTGTCCGCCGCCTGGATGACGAGGATCGGATTGCCGAACTGGCCCGGATGCTCGCCGGCCTCGGCGACTCCGACACCGGCCGGGCGCATGCCCGCGAGCTGCTCGACGCCGCCCGCTCCGAGCGAGGCTGAGTTCGGCCTCCACGAGCTGGGGGTACCTCCCGCTTGCGGGGGCACGCTTGTGGCACACAAAACCCCAGCTGAACTGTGCGATATGCGCCTCCTCGGCCTCGATACCAGGGGTGCTGGAGTGACTAATGTGACAGGTGTTACGGCGCGCCTCCACTGCCTGAGCAGCCTCGCGAGCGATCATCAGCTGTATGAACTTGACCACGATGCTCACGCGAAGCAGCAGCTCCCGGCCCGGCATCGTCGGAACAGTACGGACCGACAGGGACATCAACCGGCTGCTGCAACGCCTCAATCCGGGTGATATCGCCGTCATCGACATCCTCGATCTGGATCGCATCACGGCAGACGCTCTCGTCGATGCCCGCGTCAGCGCGGTGGTCAACGTGTCGCCGTCCATCTCCGGTCGCTACCCGAATCTGGGGCCAGAGGTGCTTGTCGCCAACGGCATCATCCTCATCGACAGCATCGGACCCGAGGTCTTCAAAAAGGTCAAGGACGGCTCCACGGTTCGCGTGCACAACGGCGGCATCTACAACGGTGACCGTCGGCTCATCGCCGGGACGCCGCGCACCGATGCGGATGTGCACGACCTGATGACCGAGGCCAAGACCGGGCTGGTCGCACACCTGGAGGCCTTCTCCGGCAACACCATCGAGTTCATCCGCAGCGAGAGTCCGCTGCTGATCGACGGCATCGGAATCCCGGACGTCGACATCGACCTGCGCAACCGCCATGTCATCGTCGTCTCCGACGGCGTGGGTGCCGCTCATGACCTGAAGAATCTCAAGCCGTTCATCAAGGAGTACCAACCGGTTCTCATCGGAGTCGGGACCGGCGCCGACATCCTGCGCAAGGCCGGCTACCGGCCGCTCATCGTGGTGGGAGACCCGCTGTTGATGAGCAACGATGTCTTGAAATCCGGTGCACAGGTTGTTCTTCCCGCCGACGCCGACGGGCACGCCGCCGGGCTCGAACGCATCCAGGACCTGGGAGTCGGAGCCGTCACCTTCCCGGCGGCGGGCTCGGCCGCCGACCTGGCGCTGCTACTGGCCGATCACCACGGCGCATCGCTGATCGTCACGGTGGGCCACACCGCATCCATCGAGGAGTTCTTCGATCGCGAACGCCAGCAGTCCAATCCGTCGACCTTCCTGACCCGGCTCAAAGTCGGTGCCAAGCTCGTCGACTCCAAAGCCGTTGCAACGCTGTACCGCAACCGGTTCTCCGGTGGGGCGATCGCCTTGTTGATCCTGGCGGTATTGGTGGCCGTGATCACGATGCTGTGGGTTACCAGCGCGGGCGACAGTGCGGCCGAATGGCTGCTCGCCTATTGGAACCGGATGACGGTCTGGGTGCAGAACCTAGTCAGCTGAGCTACCCGTGATTACTCTGCGTCAGCACGCAATATCCCTCGCTGCGGTTTTCCTCGCACTGGCAGTGGGTGTCGTACTCGGTTCCGGCCTGCTCAACGACACACTGCTCTCCGGCCTGCGTGACGACAAGCGCACCCAGCAACGGCAGATCGAAGACCTCAATCAGGACAAGAATGCCCTGGGCGAGAAGCTCAACGCGGCAAGTAATTTCGATGCCACCATGGCACCTCGAATGGTCAAGGATGCCCTGGGCGACCGAAAGGTGGTGCTGTTCACCACGCCGGAGGCAGATCGCTCCGATGTCGACGGCATCGCCCAGCTGATCTCCACCGCAGGCGGGTCCGTATCGGGCCGGGTCGGGCTCACCGACCAGTTCACCGACGCCAATCAAGGCGAACGGCTGCGCACCATCGTGAACTCGTCGATCCTGCCCGCCGGGACGCAGCTGCGCACCGATGCCGTAGACCAGGGATCGCAGGCGGGTGACCTCGTGGGCATTGTGTTGCAGATCGCCCCACACAAACCAGAAGAGCAGGCACCGCCGGTGACCGAGGAGCAGCGCGATATCGCACTGTCGGCGCTGCGTCAGAGCGGATTCATCAGCTACACCGACGGACAGGTGTCCGCGGGAAATCTTGCGGTGATCGTGACCGGGGGAGCACTGCCCGACGACGCCGGAAACAAGGGGTCCAGTGTGGCGCGATTCGCTGCTGCGCTGGATCGGCGCGGCTCGGGCACCGTGCTCGTCGGACGCAGCGGATCGGCCAACGGCATCGCGTCGATAGCGGTGACCCGGGCCGACGGTTCCATGGCCTCGGCGGCGAGCACCGTCGACGATGTTGAGATGTCCTCGGGCCGCATCACCACCATCCTGGCGCTGCGTGAACAGTCCGACGGCCACTCGGGCCGGTACGGGCTTGGTCCCGGAGCTACCTCCATCACGGTGCCCTAGGCGAGCGACAAAAAGGGGATCTAGCCCACACCGCACGGCGTGTTCGGTGCCTGTTGTCGGCGTGTTTGTTAGGGTGAGGTTCCGTGGGTCAGCAGGGCCCCGATCCAGTCAGAATTGCCCTGCGCAGTCGTCACGGGAGCCTTCTTGCCAGGTCTACGCAAGCATCCTCAATCCGCCACCAGGCACCTCTTCGTCAGCGGCGGAGTCGCCTCCTCGCTGGGCAAGGGACTGACCGCCTCAAGCCTTGGGCAACTTCTCACGTCACGCGGTTTGCACGTGACCATGCAGAAGCTCGACCCGTACCTCAACGTGGATCCGGGCACCATGAACCCGTTCCAGCACGGCGAGGTCTTTGTGACCGAGGATGGCGCCGAGACCGATCTCGACGTCGGGCATTACGAGCGCTTCCTGGATCGCGACCTGTCAGGATCGGCGAATGTCACGACGGGGCAGGTCTATTCGTCTGTGATCGCCAAGGAGCGACGCGGTGAGTACCTCGGTGACACCGTGCAGGTAATCCCGCACATCACCGACGAAATCAAGAGCCGCATCCTCGCGATGGCCGAGCCCGATGCCAATGGCAAGCGGCCCGACGTGGTCATCACCGAGATCGGCGGCACCGTCGGCGATATCGAATCGCAGCCGTTCCTGGAGGCAGCACGCCAGATCCGGCATGACGTCGGCCGGGACAATGTCTTCTTCCTGCACGTCTCCCTGGTGCCGTACCTGAAGCCGTCCGGTGAACTCAAGACCAAGCCGACGCAGCACTCGGTCGCCGCGCTGCGCAGCATCGGCATCACCCCCGATGCGCTGATCCTGCGCTGCGACCGTGAGGTGCCCGAGCCGCTCAAGAACAAGATCGCGCTCATGTGCGACGTGGACGTCGACGGTGTCATCTCCACACCGGATGCCCCGTCCATCTACGACATCCCGAAGGTGCTGCATCGCGAGGAACTCGACGCGTACGTGGTGCGACGGCTCAATCTGCCCTTCCGCGACGTCGATTGGACGGAATGGGGCGATCTGCTGCAGCGTGTGCACGAGCCCAGCGAGTCGGTGCGAATCGCCTTGGTGGGCAAGTACATCGACCTGCCCGATGCCTATCTATCGGTCACCGAGGCGCTGCGTGCCGGTGGGTTCCGGCACCGCACGAAAGTCGACATCAAGTGGGTGCCGTCGGACGACTGCGAGACCGAGGCCGGCGCGCAGTCCGCGCTCGGTGACGTCGACGGGGTGCTGATCCCGGGTGGTTTCGGCATCCGGGGCATCGAAGGCAAGCTCGGCGCCATCGGCTACGCACGTAAGCGGCGCATCCCGCTGCTCGGCCTGTGTCTCGGATTGCAGTGCATGGTGATCGAGGCGGCGCGCTCGGCGGGTCTCGCCGATGCCAACTCTGCCGAATTCGACCCGAAAACTCCGAGCCCGGTGATCGCCACCATGGCCGATCAGGTGCAGGCGGTCGCCGGTGAGGCAGATCTGGGCGGAACGATGCGCCTCGGTGCCTATCCCGCCGTTCTGGAAGCCGACTCCATTGTTGCCGAGGCGTACGGAACGACCGAAGTGTCCGAACGGCACCGGCATCGGTACGAGGTGAACAACCCCTATCGCGACAAGATCGCCGAGAGCGGTCTGCGCTTCTCGGGGACATCCCCCGACGGGCACCTGGTGGAGTTCGTCGAGTATCCGAGGGATGTGCACCCCTTCGCGGTAGCTACCCAGGCGCACCCGGAGCTCAAGAGCCGTCCCACACGTCCGCACCCGCTGTTCATCGCATTCATCCGTGCTGCGATGGAATACAAAGCAGCCGAACGTCTTCCGCTGGACCCTGACAGTGAGTAGCGGGGCTTCCGGGGAGGGAGAACGCCATGAGTTCCTCACCCTGGAGTCCGAGCCCGTGTACATGGGCGGCATTCTGGCATTGCGGCGTGATCGTGTCGCGATGCCCGGCGGCGGCAGCGCGATCCGTGAGGTAGTCGAGCACTACGGGGCGGTGGCGGTCGCCGCAGTTGACGAGGTCGGACAGGTCGCACTGGTGCACCAGTACCGCCATCCGCTCGGACACCGGCTCTGGGAACTGCCCGCCGGACTGCTCGACATCGCGGGGGAGGACACCCAACTGGCCGCCGCCCGCGAGCTGCAGGAGGAAGCCGGCGTCGAAGCAACCAACTGGCGCGTACTCGTGGACGCCGCCGCCTCACCCGGATTCACCGACGAGGTGGTCAGGGTGTTTCTGGCCACCGGGCTCTCGCATCCGGGCCGCGGCGAAAGCCATGACGAAGAGGCCGATATGACGGTGCATTGGGTGCCGCTGCCCGAAGCGGTGTCGATGGTGCTCGCCGGAGAGATTGTGAATGCCATTGCCGCGGCAGGCATTCTGGCCGCACATGTGGCCCTCGCCGGCCACCACACCCGCGACTCAGATGCCCCGTGGCCGGACCGGCCGACAGCCTTTGCGAAACGCAAGGCCGGAATGTGACCGTGGCGGTCGGGCTCCTAGACGGTGAGATCCAGTCCTATCTGGATCACCTCGACGTGGAACGCGGCGTCGCCGCCAACACACTGAGCTCCTACCGTCGCGACCTGCGCCGCTATCAGCAGCATCTCGCCGACCGCAAGATCGGCCGCCTGGCCGACGTGTCCGAACCCGATGTGAGCGATTTCGTGGTCACGTTGCGCCGGGGCGACCCCGACAATGGCGTGCCCGAGCTGTCCGCGTCCTCGGCCGCCCGCGCGCTGATCGCCGTGCGCGGTCTGCACCGGTTCGCGGCCCTCGAAGGGCTGGCCCCGACCGATGTCGCTCGCGCCGTCAAACCACCGACCCCAAACCGGCGGCTGCCCAAGAGCCTGACGATCGACCAAGTAGAGGCCCTATTGGCCGCTGCGGGCGGAGGCGCCACTGATGGCCCGCTCGATCTTCGCAACCGCGCGCTCCTGGAACTGCTGTATTCGACCGGGGCGCGCATTTCCGAGGCAGTGGGGCTCGATGTCGACGATGTCGATGTCCACGCCCGCTCGGCCTTGCTCTGGGGCAAGGGCGGCAAGCAGCGGCTGGTTCCCGTGGGGCGCCCCGCAGTGGAAGCACTTCAGGCCTATCTCGTGCGCGGCCGCCCTGATCTGGCGCGACGAGGACGCGGCGGTGTGCCCGCGCTGTTCCTGAACTCCAGGGGTGGGCGGCTGTCACGCCAAAGCGCCTGGCAGGTGTTGGCCGATGCCGCCGAACGCGCCAAGATCAGCGCGGCGGTATCGCCGCATACGCTGCGGCACTCCTTTGCAACGCACCTCCTGGAAGGTGGTGCCGATGTTCGCGTCGTGCAGGAATTACTCGGCCACGCCTCGGTGACGACGACGCAGATCTACACACTGGTCACCGTCAGTTCGCTGCGCGAAGTATGGGCTGGTGCGCATCCCCGCGCCCGATAGTGCCGACTCCATGCGCGGGTTGCCGCTACCGGAAGCCGCAACCCCACTAGACTTGCGCGAATGCCTTCGATGAGCCAGTTGCGCGAAGAGGGTCGAACAGACGACCGGGAGGTGACGTGACGGACGGCAGTCTCGACTCTGACTTCCCCGGCGTGGACGGCGACCTTGATCTCACCGGTCGTCCTCATAAAGACATTCCCGAACCAAAGCCGCTGACCAGCCATGGGCCGGCCAAGGTCATCGCGATGTGCAACCAGAAGGGCGGGGTGGGTAAGACCACGTCGACCATCAATCTGGGTGCCGCGTTGGCTGGGTATGGCCGACGGGTACTGCTGGTGGATCTTGACCCGCAGGGTGCCCTGTCGGCCGGTTTGGGAATCGCCCACCACGAGCTGGAGACCACCGTGCACAACCTGCTGGTGGAGCCCAGGGTGTCGGTGGACGAGGTCCTCATGCGCACCCGCGTCGAGGGACTGGACCTGATCCCGAGCAACATCGACCTCTCTGCGGCCGAGATTCAGCTGGTCAACGAGGTGGGCCGGGAACACTCGCTGGCTCGCGCGCTGCACCCGGTGCTCGACCGCTATGACTACGTGCTGATCGACTGCCAGCCGTCGCTGGGTCTGCTGACGGTGAACGCGTTGGCCTGCTCCGAGGGCGTGGTCATCCCGATGGAGTGCGCATTCTTCTCGCTGCGCGGACTGGCGTTGCTCACCGACACCGTGGCCAAGGTGCGCGACCGGCTCAACCCGAAGCTGTCGGTGTCCGGAATCGTCATCACCATGTTCGACGCCCGCACCCTGCACGCGCGTGAGGTGATGGCCCGGGTCATCGAGGTGTTCGGCGACCAGGTCTTCCACACCGTCATCACCCGCACCGTCCGCTTCCCGGAAACCAGCGTGGCCGGGGAGCCCATCACGACCTGGGCGCCCAAATCCTCCGGTGCCCAGGCGTATGTCTCGTTGGCTCGCGAGGTAATCGACCGGTTTGAATCGTGACCGTTGAGGTACCGGAAGCGCGGACTGTGTCTGATTCAGTCGCGACTTCCGCGGAGCCCGTAGTGCCCGACTCCGCCGCTGCGGAACCGGAACCGAAGGCCGCCGACACCCACGGCTTCCGGATTCATCTCACAAACTTCGAGGGTCCGTTCGACCTACTGCTGCAACTGATTTCGCAGCATCGGCTCGACGTCACCGAAGTCTCTTTGCATCAGGTGACCGACGAGTTCATCGCTTACACCAAGACGTTGGGCGACACGTACAGCCTGGACGAGGTCACCGCCTTCTTGGTGGTGGCGGCCACCCTGCTGGACCTCAAGGCGGCGCGGCTGCTGCCCTCGGGCCAGGTGGACGATTCCGACGATTTGGCTCTGCTGGAAATCCGCGACCTGCTGTTCGCGCGGCTGCTGCAGTACCGGGCGTTCAAGCATGTGGCGGAGATGTTCGCCGAATTGGAGGCCGCCGCCCTGCGCTCGTACCCGCGCGCGGTGGCGTTGGAGGAGCGGTTCAGCGAGCTGCTGCCGCCGGTCCACCTGGGGCTCGACGGGGACCAATTCGCCCAGCTCGCCGCCGGTGCGTTCACTCCCCGGCCGGTGCCGACGGTGGGTCTGAGCCATCTACACATTCCCCGGGTTTCGGTGCCTGAACACGCCAAACGGATGGTCGAACTGCTGACCGAGCGTGGTGCGGGACAGTGGATGACGTTCACCGAGCTGGTCGCCGAATGCTCGGCACCCATCGAGATCGTGGCCCGTTTCCTGGGCGTCCTCGAGCTCTACCGCTCCAAGGCGGTACTATTCGAGCAATCCGAACCGCTTGGACCGCTCCAAGTTTCATGGACCGGTGAGCGCCCGGCGCAGGATGATCTAGAAAAGGCAGTGGACTACGCATGACTGAGCAGACGATCCCTGTCGAGGGGTCGCACGAGTCCGCCGATCTCGACGCCCCCGTCGACACCGAGATCAGTGCCTTGGAATCCGACTCGGAAGCCTCTGGCGAGGCAGAATCGGGTACGGACGAATTCGTCCCGATGGCCGACGACGAACTCATCAGCACCCTCGAAGCCCTATTGCTGGTGGTCGACACACCCATCAGCGCCTCGGCGGTGGCAGCTGTCGTCGCCCAGCCACTGGACCGTGTAGCCGAAGCGCTGCAACGGATTTCAGATATCCTGACCGAGCGCACCAGCGGAATCGACCTTCGTGAGACCGTCGATGGCTGGCGTATGTACACGCGCGCCCAGTACGCCCCGTACGTCGAGAAGCTGCTGCTCGACGGTGCACGTTCCAAGCTGACTCGTGCCGCACTGGAGACCCTTGCCGTGGTGGCCTACCGACAGCCGGTGACCAGATCCCGCGTCAGTGCCGTCCGCGGTGTGAATGTCGACGCCGTCATGCGGACACTGCTGATGCGCGGGTTGATCGCCGAAGCCGGCACCGATGACGATTCGGGCGCTGTGATGTTCCGCACCACCGAGCTGTTCCTGGAGCGGCTCGGGCTGACCTCATTGACCGATCTTCCCGATATCGCACCGCTTCTTCCCGATATCGACGTGATCGACGACCTATCCGAAAACCTCGGCGACGAGCCGCGGTTCGCGCGGCTCGATCGGACGCCCGCGGACGGTGCAGGATCCGGTGCCGCACCCGCCTTTACTGTTGATCAGGACTGAACGATGAATGAAGAGGGAATTCGACTCCAGAAGGTGTTGTCGCAAGCGGGAATTGCGTCACGCCGGGTAGCCGAGCGGATGATTTACGAGGGCCGTGTCGAAGTTGACGGTCAGATCGTCACGGAGCAGGGCAGGCGAATCGATCCGGCGGTCAACGTGGTTCGCGTCGACGGCGCCCGCGTGATCATGAACTCCGAGTTGGTGTATCTGGCACTCAACAAGCCCTACGGCATGCTGTCGACCATGTCGGACGACCGTGGTCGCCCGTGCGTCGGGAAGCTGATCGAGGAGCGGGTGCGCAGCAATCAGGGCGTCCGCAATGTCGGGCGTCTCGACGCTGAAACCGTCGGGCTGATCCTGCTCACCAATGACGGGGAGCTGACTCACCGGCTCATGCACCCGTCCTACGAGGTACCCAAGACGTACATCGCGACGGTGGCGGGCACGGTGCCGCGCGGCCTTGGCAGGCAGTTGCGCGACGGCGTGGAGCTCGCCGACGGACCCGCGAAGATTGACGATTTCAAGTTCCTCGGCACCGTGGATGGCCAGACCATGATCCAGCTGACCCTGCATGAGGGACGCAATCGCATTGTGCGCCGGATGCTCGACGCCGTGGGCCATCCGGTGTTGGAGCTGGTGCGCACCAAAATCGGCGATGTGGTGCTGGGCAATCAACGTCCCGGGAGCCTGCGCGCTCTGGGCCGCGACGAGGTCGGCTCGCTGTACAAGGCGGTGGGCTTATGACGCGCGTCGTGGTCGCCATCGACGGCCCGTCCGGCACCGGAAAATCTTCGGTGGCCAAGGAATTGGCTCGGCAGCTCGGCGCCGCCTACCTGGACACCGGGGCGATGTACCGGATCGTGACGCTCTGGGTGCTGCGGGCCGGTGTAGACCTCACCGATCCCGTAGCCATCTCCACTGCCACCGCGCAGGTTCCCATGTCGGTGGGGTCCGATCCCGACGCGCAGATAGCTCTGCTTGCGGGAGAAGATGTTTCAAATCCCATCCGTGGAACTGAGGTGACCGGCGCGGTCTCTGCAGTGTCTGCGGTGCCGGCGGTACGCGAACGATTGGTGCGACAGCAGCGTGAGCTGGCCGAGGGCAGCGGCGGCGCGGTGGTGGTAGAGGGTCGCGATATCGGTACCGTGGTGCTCCCTGACGCCGACGTGAAGATCTATCTCACGGCATCGGCGCAGGCTCGGGCGCAGCGCCGTAATGCACAGAACGTTTCCGGCGGCGGAGCCGACGAGTACGAGCGCGTGCTCGCCGACGTGCAGCGCCGCGATCATTTGGATTCGACACGAGCGGTTTCGCCGTTGCGGCCGGCCGAGGACGCGGTGCAGGTCGACACCAGCGATATGACACAGGATCAGGTCGTGGCCCACCTGCTGGACCTGGTGCGAACAAAGGCAGGGGCATCTCGATGACCGACGGCACATGGGTCGATGAAAGCGATTGGGAAATCGACGAATTCGACGAAGACGAGGGGGCCGAGGAATCGAGTGCCGCGCCCGCCGTGGTGGCGGTGGTCGGTCGCCCGAATGTCGGCAAGTCGACATTGGTGAACCGGATCATCGGGCGTCGTGAAGCGGTTGTCCAGGACATTCCCGGAGTGACCAGGGACCGCGTCTCGTATCCCGCCGAATGGATGGATCGTCGATTCACCGTACAAGACACCGGCGGGTGGGAGGCCGATGCGTCTGGCCTGCAGCAGCTCGTCGCCGAACAGGCGCGGCACGCGATGGCGACCGCGGATCTGATCATCCTGGTCGTCGACGCCACCGTCGGCGCGACCTCAACAGACGAAGACGCGGCGAAGCTACTGCGCCGCTCGGGCAAGCCAGTCTTCCTTGCTGCCAACAAGGTTGACAGCGACAGGGCTGAGGCCGACGCCGCAACACTGTGGTCGCTGGGATTGGGCGAGCCCTTTCCCATCAGCGCCATGCACGGGCGTGGTGTCGCGGATTTGCTCGACCGTGTGGTCGCCGATCTGCCCCAGGTGTCCGCACGCGGATCGGGGGAGGGTGGTCCGCGACGTGTGGCTCTCGTCGGAAAACCCAACGTGGGCAAGAGTTCTCTGCTGAACAAGCTGTCGGGGGACCAGCGCTCGGTGGTCCACGACACCGCCGGGACGACGGTCGACCCGGTAGACACCTTGATCGAACTCGACGGCAAGACTTGGCGTTTCGTCGATACGGCTGGTTTGCGCCGCAAGGTCGGACAAGCCTCCGGCCATGAGTACTACGCCTCGCTGCGCACCCATGGAGCCATCGAGGCGGCCGAGGTCGCGATAGTGCTCTTGGACGCATCCCAGCCCATCACCGAACAGGACCAGCGAGTGTTGTCCATGGTGGTCGAATCCGGGCGCGCATTGGTACTCGCGTTCAATAAATGGGATCTGGTGGACGAGGATCGTCACGACCTCCTTGAACGTGAAGTAGACCTTCAGCTTTCGCAGCTCAGCTGGGCGCAACGCGTGAACATCTCGGCCAAGAGCGGCCGGGCACTCCAGAAACTGGTGCCCGCGATCGAGTCTGCGCTGCGCTCCTGGGATTCGCGAATTTCCACCGGTCAGCTCAATACCTGGGTCAAGGAAGTGGTTGCTGCGACGCCGCCTCCGGTGCGCGGCGGGAAGCAGCCACGCGTGTTGTTCATCACCCAGGCCACATCGCGGCCCCCCACCTTCGTGCTATTTACCACCGGTTTCCTCGAAGCCGGGTACCGCCGATTCCTCGAGCGCAGATTGCGCGAAACCTTCGGCTTCGAAGGGACTCCCATCAGGGTAAATGTTCGGATGCGCGAGAAGCGCGGACCCAAACGCTAACTGCCGGTGAGATAGCAACGGGCACAAGCTAAAAGACCTCATGCACATTGCCCTCTCAGGCTCCGTTCACCGAATATTCGTGCTCATGTTGAGATCTACCCGATCCGAATCGCCCACTTTTCCGGTTTGCCGACCTAGGCTGGGTTCACCGTCTACCATCCTGCGGCGGTACTAAAACCACCTAACCGAAAGGCGCAACACAGTGGCGGACACACTTACCGAAGGCCAGAAGCTGGAAGCCGGTCAGAGCCTCACGTCGAACAACGGCGCGTACTCCCTGACCCTCCAGCAAGACGGCAACCTGGTGCTCTCCGAGTACGACACCGTCGTGTGGGCCACCGGAACCAATGGCACCAGCCCGGAGCGCGCCGAGGTGCAGAGCGACGGCAACTTCGTTCTGTACGCAGACGGAAAGCCGGTCTGGCACAGCGACACCGAGGGCAAGGAAAACGTGCGGCTGGTGCTGCAGGATGACCGCAACCTGGTGCTGTACTCGGGCGATACTCCTGCCTGGGCCACCGCCACCACGAGCGACACTCCGCCGGTTCCGCCTGCCGAGGAAGCCCCCGCCGAAGAGCCTGCCGCGACTGCTCCTGCCGCTGCAGAGCCCGAGGCACCGGCCGCTCCCGAGCCCCGCACGTACACCGTTGTCTCGGGTGACACGCTGTGGGCCATCGCCGAGCGCTTCTACGGTGACGGCAACCAGTACCAGAAGATTGCCGACGCCAGTGGGGTTGCCAACCCCGATCTGATCCAGCCGGGTCAGGTTCTGACCGTCCCGGAGTAATCACGCCGGCTTAAGTAGGCGGCTTGATATATGCCTCTTGGCCCCATCGGCCCCGTCGGGTTAACCCCTGGCGGGGCCGATGTCGTTCTACTCCCGTAGGTAGCCGTCGGGGTGGTGGAACCAGTTGGTGCGCGGGATGCGCGCCGGATCGACGTGTGCGGGCGGAATCCACCACGTACGGCCGTCAGGGCCGCGTATGGCCCGCCAGTGGTGATCCTGGGGTCCCAGAAGCCTGTGATGCCCCTCGCAGCCAAGCGCGAGCGCCTCCACGTCGGTCTTGCCGCCGTAGGCCCACTCGTCCATGTGGTGCACCTGACAGTGATACGCCGGCCGGTCGCATCCTGGGTATGTGCAGCCACGGTCCCTGGCGGTCAACACGATTCGCTGGTCCTGGGTGGCAATCCGTTTGGCCCGCCCCAGATGCAGAGCGCGCCCGTCGTCGTCGAAGATGGCCAGGTAGTGATGGGCGTGACTGGCTATCCGGATGAGATCCGTGATCGGCAGCAGCGAGCCTCCACCGGTCACCGCATGGCCCGTCCCCGCTTCGAGCTCCCGCAGCGTTACGGTGACGACCGCCGTCACCGGCAGCCCGCGATGGCGGCCTAGCTCGCCCGATGACAACACGGACCGACACACCGCCTTGAGGGCGTCATGCTGCCGCTGGGCGAGCGATCGGGAGTCGTGTCGCACTGCTTCAACATCGGGATCGCCATCCACGCAGGGCTTTTCGTCGTCGGGGTTACACAGGCCCGGTGCTGCGTACTTGGCGAAGATTGCGTCCAGGTAGGAACGCAGTTCGGGGTCCAGGTCGAACGCGCCGGGCGTCATGAGATCCACACCTTGACGGCCCATCCGGAACCCTCGTCGTCGGGCACGGTCGACATCGCCGGTGAGGACACCGTCGGGATCCAGGTAGGCCAGGAGCCTGTCCGCGGCCTTGCGGAGCTCGTCCGGGCGGAGTGTGTCTGCGAGCCCGGCAAGCTGCTTCTCAGCGGCCGCACGGGTCACCACGTCGACGGCGCGGGGGAGTCGATCCCAGAACTGTCGGATAACCGCGATGTGGTCATTTCCTGCGGTGCCCGCTTGTTGTGCCGCGGCGGTCGCCGCGAGCATCGGCTCGATCGGTTCGCCATTCAGAGAAGCAGTGGGGGCCAGCTCCGCGGCATCCCGAATGCGTCGACGCGCATCCGAACGAGTGATCCGCAGCGTATCGGCAAGCACATCCGCCAGATTGGCGCCACCGAACTGCCCTGGAACATGCTCGGCCACAAGCTGATTGACGATCGGATGGATCGCGGCGGGAATTCTTCGCATGAGCGCCTCAACACCGCGAAGGACGGCGAGGCAGTCGCCCCGCGTAAGAGACTGCGCATCGAATTCCGACAGCGCGTCGACGGCATGAGCTAGCCCGGTGAGGACCTGACCTGCGTCGATATCCACTATCGAACTCATGTTCGAATGATAGGGCGCCACTCCGACAAGTAGCCACCAAATGTTGCGGATGATTTTGTTGTGGCACAAGTGATTTGTGGTATCCCGCGTCGTTGGCCGGAATCCGAGTTCAGGATCTCGCCGGACCTACGGTAGGCTTCCGTCTGCTGCTCATAGCGGCGGCGGGCTGTGGCGCAGCTTGGTAGCGCACTTGACTGGGGGTCAAGTGGTCGCAGGTTCAAATCCTGTCAGCCCGACAACAAAAACCCTTCTGACCTAGGTCGGAGGGGATTTTTGCTTTCTGAATCAGTGCCAGTTGTTGCTTGGGCAGGGTCAGGCCGGTTGGTGGATGAGCAGCGGCAGCACCGCTCGCGCTCCGGCCTTCCGCAGATGAGCGGCGGCAACGGTGACGGGCCACCGGGTAGACGTCGAGTCCGCCACCAGCAGCACACACCGGCCGTTGATCGCGTCCCGGAGCGAGTCGTCTGCGCTGATCGCGTCACGCCAGTAGGCGGCCTCCTCCCCGCCGGACGAATCACGGCCAGGAGCCTTGCCCGCAGCCACTGGCATCACTGCGTGCTGCAGACGGCCGATCGTGGCAATTCGATCGGTCACCGGCCGCACTGGACTGGGCGTACCGGTCAGCTGAAGCGATACGGCGATCTCGGGACGGGCGACCCATTCGTCGCGCCATTGAGTGAGGGTGGAGACGGCCGTCTGGGCCAGAGCCTCGATTGCCTCGGAATCGCCCGCTACCGCGCCGGTGATTACCCCACTCCATTCGGGAGCATCGGCATGGACCAGCACGCGGCCGGGCTCGGCGAGCAGGTCCACTGGAATCTTGCCGCGGGCACCGAACTCTCCGCCGGGCCACATCTTCCGGGGTTCGAGCACCGTGGAATCGGCGCGCAGGGTGGCGGCGACCGTCCGCATCAGGTCGGCGGGCGCGGGCAGTCCCAGCCCATCGGGTGTCTGCCCCAGGCACACCGAGCAGCGTCCGCAGGATGCGGCCTGGGGGTCGTCGAGCGATTCAGTAAGCAGCTGCATGAGGCAGCGCTCTCCCCGCGTGTAGGCCTTCATGATGTCAGCCTCGCGGCGGCGAGTGGCAATGATGCCTTCGTAGTGTTCCGCGTCGAAACCCCAAGGGCTACCGGTGGATCGCCAGCCGCCGTCGACCCGCTCCACTGCTCCGTCGACGGCGAGCTGTTTGACCATGAGCTCGATTCGTGTGCGCCGAATACCCGTCTTGGCTTCGAGTGCGTTTACCGATACCGATTCCGCGCCGTCGCGCATCTCGCCGGCGAGAGCGGTGAGCACGGTGTCCATCTGTTTGGGATCTGGAATCGAGGCGGTGGTGAAGTAGTCCCATATGCCGGCGTCGGATTCCGAGGGAAGCAGTACGACTGCCGCGTGGTCGATGGCCCGGCCGGCGCGCCCCACCTGCTGGTAGTAGCCGACCGGTGACGGCGGCGAGCCGATGTGGACTACGAACCCGAGGTCGGGCTTGTCGAAGCCCATTCCCAGGGCAGACGTGGCGATCAGCGCCTTGATCCGGTTTTCACGTAGCGCGTCCTCTAGCCGGGCTCGCGTGTCCGCATCGAGTTGACCGGTGTACGCAGCGACTTTCGCCTGCGGGTGTACTGCATGGATGGCGTTCACCAGCCGTTGCGCATCGGCGACGGTAAGTACGTAGACGATGCCCGACCCCGGCAACTCGTCCAAATGCGAAGCGACCCAGGCATAGCGTGCCAGCGGCGACATCTGCGGTAACACGTTGAGCTGCAATGAGCGACGGGCCAGCGGTCCCCGGAGAACAAGAGTGGCGTCTCCAAGCTGGGAGGCCACGTCATCGGTGACCCGCGCGTTCGCGGTGGCGGTAGTGGCCAGTACCGGCGTCTGCGGGTTCAACCGGGTAAGCACGTCGGACACCCGGCGGTAGTCGGGCCGAAAATCGTGTCCCCAGTCCGACACCGCGTGCGCCTCGTCGATGACCAGCAACCCCATGGAGCCTTCGAGTGCAGAAAGCACCCTGCGGCCAAACGACGGGTTAGCTAGCCGCTCGGGTGACACCAGCAGCACGTCGATATCACCGGCCACGAGCCGTGCCTCGATCGCATTCCACTCGTCGAAGTTCGACGAGTTGAGAGTCGAGGCTCGCAGCCCTGCCCGAGCGGCAGCAGCGACTTGATCGCGCATCAAGGACAGCAGTGGCGAGACGATCAGTGCCGGACCGGCGCCTTCGGAGCGCCGAATCGCTGTCGCGACCCAATACACGGCGGATTTACCCCATCCAGTGGCTTGGACCACCAGCACCCGAGCCGCCGGCTCCAGTAGTGCGGCAATGGCGATCTCTTGATCGTCTCGCAGCATCGCACCAGGGCCGGCCAGCGCCTCGATCACCTCACGGGCCTGATGCGCCCTGGCCTCGTTCAGTCGTTGTCCCATGATCCATATCCCGCTCGCATTCGATGACGACCTGTCCTGAGCGCCAGGGGGAGTTCCCGCGCCTGGCATTCTGCTGTTGATGTATGGGAAACATGCTGGTTATCGGTTGTCCCTAGCGTAGCCACGTTGGTCGCCCGCGAATCAGCTGCGGGCACGTCACAGCGATAGGAAGTCAATTGAGCGGAAATGCTGTCCGGCTGCAGGCGATCAATAATGTCGAGGCCTACGTGCCTCCGGCAATCAGCTTCGTGGTCGGCGAAGAGCCGGGTGAGGTGTTCGGCGCGAACGTCTTTACCAAGGCTGTGATGCAACAGCGGCTTCCCAAATCGGTCTACAAGTCCGTGACCGCCACAATCGAGAAGGGCGCCAAGCTGGACCCGGCCGTCGCTGATGCCGTCGCGTCGGCGATGAAGGACTGGGCACTTGAGAAGGGCGCGACGCACTACGCGCACGTCTTCTACCCATTGACCGGTCTGACCGCAGAGAAGCACGACAGCTTCCTGGAACCGGTCAGTGATGGCGCGACCCTCGCCGAGTTCGCCGGCAAGACCCTGATCCAGGGCGAGCCGGACGCCTCCAGCTTCCCCAGCGGAGGCCTGCGCAACACCTTCGAAGCGCGGGGGTACACGGGCTGGGATGTCACCAGCCCCGCCTACATCCTCGAAAACCCCAACGGCAACACGCTGTGCATCCCGACCGTGTTCGTGTCGATGACCGGCGAGGCTCTGGACCACAAGACCCCCCTACTGCGCAGTCAGCAGGCCATGGGCGAGCACGCCGAGCGCATCCTGAAACTGTTCGGCCACAGCAGCTTCGATCACATCGTGTCGTTCTGCGGTCCGGAGCAGGAGTACTTCCTCGTGGACCGTCACTTCTTCCTGGCCCGACCCGACCTCATCAACGCCGGTCGCACACTGTTCGGCGCCAAGCCGCCGAAAGGCCAGGAGTTCGACGACCACTACTTCGGTGCCGTGCCCGAACGTGTACTCGGTTTCATGATGGATACCGAGCGTGAACTGTTCAAACTCGGTATCCCGGCCAAGACCCGGCACAACGAGGTAGCGCCCGGCCAGTTCGAGATCGCCCCGATGTTCGAGCGCGCCAACATCGCCTCGGACCACCAGCAGCTGCTCATGACGACGTTCAAGACGATCGCCAAGAAGCACGGCATGGAGTGCCTGTTCCACGAGAAGCCCTTTGCCGGAGTCAACGGTTCAGGCAAGCACGTCAATTTCTCGCTGGGGAACGCGCAGCTCGGCAGCCTGTTGGTGCCGGGCGACACACCGCACGAGAACGCGCAGTTCCTGGTCTTCTGCGCTGCGGTGATTCGGGCCGTGCATAAATTCGGTGGGCTGCTTCGAGTTTCGGTGGCATCGGCGACCAACGACCACCGTCTCGGTGCGAACGAGGCCCCGCCGGCCATCATCTCGATCTTCCTCGGCGATCAGCTGGCCGATGTGTTCGAGCAGATTGCCAAGGGTGCGGCGACGTCATCAAAGGGCAAGGGCAGCATGATTATCGGCGTCGATACGCTGCCGGTCTTGCCTACCGATCCGGGCGACCGCAACCGCACCAGCCCATTTGCCTTCACCGGCAACCGCTTCGAATTCCGTGCCCCAGGATCGATGCAGACAGTTGCCGCACCGATGGTCACGATCAACACGATCATGGCTGAATCGCTGGATTACATTGCCACCGTATTGGAGAAGGAAGTTGCCGACGGCACCGACTTCGACAAGGCCGTTCAGCAGCTCCTCACCGACATCATCACCGAGCACGGTGCCGTGGTGTTCAACGGGGACGGCTACTCGGAGGAGTGGCAGACCGAGGCGGCCGTCCGCGGCCTGCCGAACCTGAAGACCACATTGGACGCACTGCCCGAGCTGATCAAGCCGGACGCCCTCGAGCTGTTCGACAAGTACAAGGTCTTCAACGACCGCGAGATGCACAGCCGCTACGAGATCGGCCTTGAGCAGTACGCACTGACCATTCACGTCGAGGCGAAGCTGTCATTGGAGCTGGGTTCGACGGTCGTGCTCCCTGCGGCTGTGCGCTACCAGACCGAGATCGCCCAGAACGTCGCTGCACTGAAGGCCGCCGGAGTTGAACCCAGCACCACCCTGCTGGAGGACGTGTCGGCTCCGATCTCCGATCTGGTCAATGCGCTCGCCGACCTGAGAAAGGGAGTCGAGAGTGATTTCGCGACCACTGCGCTGGAGGAGGCTGAGCACGCCCAGAGCCTGCTGCCCGCGATGGATGCCGTGCGTGCCGCCGCCGACGTGCTCGAAGGAATAGTGGCCGATGACCTCTGGCCGCTACCGACCTATCAGGAGATGCTCTACATCCTGTAGGACACGGGTACCGACCGATAGTCGACGCACCCTGAACTAACTGGCCCTTGCGTTCTCACCAATCGTGATCAGAGTAAGTCCCCGCTCTGTCACACTGGTCAGTCGTCTAGCTGGGCCGTTGAAGGGACGCCGAGGGTGCGAGTTACACGTGAGGCCGAGGGGACGGCACCGGACACCGGTGAAGTCAGAAGGTTCCGACTGCTGCGTTTCCGCCCATTGTCCAGGGTCAGTATTCAGTCCAAACTGATCGCGATGATGGTGGTATGCACCATCGTGGGGGCCGCCGTAGTCGGCATCATCGCGTTTCAGGTCGGCCGCAATGGACTGCGTACGGCTGTATTCGCCCGGCTGACGGAGGTACGCGAGTCACAGTCGCGAGCCCTCACGGGACAGCTTTCGGATCTGAAGAATTCACTGGTCATCTACTCCCACGGAACGACAGTCTCCGGCGCCCTTGACGCCTTCACCAGCGGCTTCGATCAGCTGTCCAACGCGACCGTCGACCCGGCGCAGTGGCAATCGGTCGTCAACTACTACAACAGCAACTTCCTCAGGCAGGCCGAGCAGAACAGCGGGACCAAACTCGACGCTGAGGCCGTACTGCCCACGACGAACGCGCAACGCTATCTGCAGGCCATCTACACGGCCCAGCGGAAATCCGATGATGTCGCTATCACCATCAACGACGCTCACGACGGAAGTGCCTGGTCGGCGGCGAACGCCCGCTATCAGGAGTACTTCCGTGAAATCGCTACCCGCTTCCAGTTTCAGGACGCGCTGCTGCTCGATACCCGCGGAAACATCGTCTATACGGCGTTCAAAGATGTCGACTTGGGAACCAACATTTTGACCGGCCCGTACAGCGGATCCAAACTGCATGATGCGTATCAGCGGGCGCTGACGTCGAACGATTCGGACTTTGTGCTGTTTACTGACTTCGAGATCTATCAGCCGGCCGAGAATGAGCCCACCGCGTGGATCGTGGCGCCAGTCGTTCCCAACGGCAGGGCAACCGGCGTGCTGGCCCTGCAGTTCCCGGTGTCGAAGATCAACAGTCTGATGACATTGGACAAACGTTGGCGGGCAGCGGGTCTGGGCGGCACGGGCGAGTCATATCTCGCAGGCCCCGACGGGCTGATGCGCTCGGACTCGCGCCTGTTCCTGGAGGACCAACAGAGCTACCGGCGTGATGTCATCGCCGCGGGAACTCCCGCCGATGTCGCGGATCGGGCCATCCGGCTCGGCGGCACGACACTGGTACAGCCCGTGGACTCCGATGCCACCCGGGCTGCGCAACGTGGCCAATCGGGAACCCTCATCGCGACCAATTACCTTGGGCAGCAGACATTGCAGGCATACGCACCGCTGGTGCTGCCGGATTCCGATGTGCACTGGTCGGTGATCGCCACGGTCGACACCGCAGAGGCATTCGAACACGAGGTGTCGTTTACCAAGACCATTGTGGTATCGACCACCGGCATCATCTTCGTCGTCTGCCTGGCGGCAGCGTTCTTCGCCCAGCTCTTCGTCCGTCCGATCAGGCGGCTGGAAGAGGGAGCTCGAAGAATCAGTGCCGGTGACTACTCGGTCGCCATCCCGATCGAAACACGCGATGAAATTGCCGATTTGACAAAAGCATTCAACGAAATGAGCAGAAGTCTGACCATCAAGGAAGACCTGCTGACCGAACAACGTCAGGAGAATGATCGACTGTTGCGGTCGCTGATGCCCGAACCCTTCGCCGAGCGGTACCGGCAAGGCGAGGAACTCATTGCCACCGAACGTCATGACGTATCGGTCATATTCGCCGATATCATCGGTCTGGACCGGCTCCAGGCCGAGCTGGCATCCGAGGATTCGCTGGCACTGGTCAATGATCTTGTCCGCCAACTCGATGCGGCTTCCGATGATCTTGGAATCGAGCGGGTGCGTACGGCACACAATGGCTATCTGGGAAGCTGCGGTCTCAATACTCCACGGCTGGACAATGTGCGCAGGATCGTCGACTTCGCCCTTGCCTGCCAAGGAATCATCGGACGATTCAACAGCGAGACCGGGCACGAACTGAGCCTGAGGGCCGGTGTCGATACCGGCACGGTCAGCAGCGGACTTGTTGGGCGCCCCACGATGGTCTACGAAATGTGGGGGGCAGCAGTCAATCTCGCATACCAGGTGAAGAGCGGTTCTCCGTTGGAGGGAATCTACGTCACATCACGGGTGCATGATGCCCTGCCGGAAACGTACGACTTCACACCGGCCGGGGTCGTCACGGTCGACGGTGAAGAACAACCGATCTGGCGGCTTTCGGAGCATCAGTGATGACCGACATCCTCACCTCACCCTGGTTTTTCTGGTCCATAGGTATCGCCCTCGGGCTGCCTCTGGGGCTGATAGTGCTGACCGAGTGGCAGCAGGCATTGCGCCGCACGGACAGCGTGCTGGTGCGGCCGGTCACCGTCCTGCGCAACTATCTGCTACCGGTCGGCGCACTCCTGCTGCTCCTGATCGAGGCGAAACAGATTCCGCCCGAGGCAACGTCGGTGCGTCTCGTGGGCACCCTTTTCGCGTTTGTGGTGTTGGTACTGGTGCTCTCAGGCGTGAGCGCCGCTCTCTTCCACGGCGCTCCCGAAGGAACCTGGCGCAAACGGGTCCCGGTCATCTTCGTCGACGTCGCACGGTTCGTCGTGATTGTCGTCGGTGTCGGGATGATCTTCTCCTATATCTGGGGCGCAAATGTGCGGGGACTGTTCACCGCGCTCGGCGTGACGTCCATCGTGATGGGTCTGGCGCTGCAGCAGTCCGTCGGCCAGATCGTCTCTGGACTGTTGATGCTTTTCGAGCAGCCATTTCGGATAGGGGACTGGCTGGATACGCCGACCGCACACGGCCATGTCGTCGAAGTCAACTGGCGTGCAGTGCATCTCCAGACCGACAATGGACTGCAGATCACTCCGAACTCCGTGTTGGCAACCTCGTCGTTCACGAATGTGAGTCGCCCCGTAGGCAAGCACAAGATCGCGATCGTCAGTGTCTTTTCTCTTGACGACCCGCCAGATCGCGTCTGTGCGACGCTGTTGAGAGTGGCAGCAGGATTGCCCCAGCTCCGAGTGGAGACACCACCTTTGTCAATCCCATTGGGCGGCGCCGAGTATCGCACCACCATCCCGCTGCAGTCCTTCGACGATGACGGTGAAGCGAAAGCGACCTTCCTGCGTTGGATCTGGTACGCCGCTCGGCGGGAAGGACTTCACCTCGATCACGCCACAGAAGAATTCTCCACCCCTGAACGAGTCGCGGACGCGATACAGACGGTGGTCGCACCGACATTGCGGATCGGCGTGGAGGATCAGCAGGCGTTGATCGCACACTCAACACTCCAGCGCTACGGTGCCGATGAAAAAATCCAGGGCTCGGGTGAGGTGCCGAATCACATGCTGTTCATCGTCGCCGGACGCGTGCTGCTGACGGCGGCCACCGTCGACGGCCCGGAGATAGCGGTGGACACCCTCGACGAAGGTTCCTTTCTCGGACAGAGCACGCTGACGCGCCAGCCAGTAATCGGCTGCGCGTATGCGGTCGGCGAGGTCACCGTGGTGCAGATTGAGCGGGAGCAGGTCGAGACGCTGGTACACCGCAACCCCGTGCTCATGCAGGAGTTCGGCCGCACGATCGAAGAACGAAGAGCCAATGTCCGGCGGGCGATCACCACCGATGAGTTCGCTCAGAGTCATAGCGACTAAACCTGGTCAGGTTCGGAACGACGCCGATGGCCTCTCTGCGGGCCACATATAGCCGTTTATGTGACATCTAGCCACCTACGTGCAACGTAACATCCATCACATGTTTGCTACTGATGCGACGATCGTTTCGATCGCCGGGCGTTCTGGGTTTCAGACACACGGACACCCTGACAGTTCACACTTCCGGCCCCGTCCATGAGACGGTATCTCTCACTATGGATAGCGAGGCAAGTGTCCACCAGTACCTCTCGTATGAGGAATTCGGCAGGGCGTTCTTCGAGATAGCCGTCAGCGAAGCCCGGGTAAGGGCCGCGGTCGCGTCGATCGCGGGCGAGCCGTTCGAGGTCGGCCCCATGGCCCAAGGGCCCGGCAAAATCGCGAAGGTTACCGCGAAGGTCCAGATCCTGGACCCGATCGTGACCCGCAACGGCGGGGAGATCATCACCTTCGACATCCAGGTGCCGCTGGCCATTGATCTGTTGATCGACCTGAAACTCGACAAGAGCCGGTTCAATGTCGCGGGCAATATCAACCTCAAGGCCACCGCTCGCGCTGCGGCGCCGCTGCAGCTGATCATCGATGTCGCGCCGCCCGGGCCCTCGGACATCACGGTCGATGTCTCCTCGACCACCATCCGTGGGGAGCTGCTGCGCATCTTGGCGGGGGTCGACCAGCTGATCAGCCGGTTCATCGCCAAATACGTCGCCAACGAGGTGGACAATCCGAAGGCCATGGCAGCACGCACGATCGACGTCGCACACCGACTCGATTCGGCCTGGACGGGCGTTTGATCGACCTCTCGGCCTGGGAACCCGTCACCACGGGAGAGTCCGGGGCGACGGTCTACCGATCGCCCGACCGCTCGCGTTACGCAAAAACGGGGGGCGGCGACCTCGAGCACGAGCGCGATCGCATCGAATGGCTTAATGCTCAACATATCCCGGCCCCGACCGTCGTTGAATGGGCCACCGGGCCACGCGGTCGGGTGCTGGTCACCTCGGCGGTCGACGGCGTACCCGCCGACCAGCTCAACGCTGAGGATCTCGACAGGGCGTGGCCTGCCATCGCCGGCGTGGTGCGGCGGCTGCACGCGATACCGACGGCCAACTGCCCCTTCAGGCGGGATCTCGCCACAACCATGGCGCTGGCGCGCGACGTGGTGGCCCGCGACGCCGTCAACACCGACTTCCTGCCCGACCGGGACCGCGAGGTGCCCGCAGCAGCGCTCCTGGGCCGCGTCATCGCCCAGCTGCCTGAACGCCTCGCCCAGGAACCCGGCGCCCTGGTCGTGTGCCACGGTGACCTGTGCCTGCCGAACATCATCATCGTTCCTGGAGAGTTCTCGGTGGCCGGATTCATCGACCTCGGCAGGCTTGGGCTGGCCGACCGACATGCAGATCTCGCATTGCTCTTCGCCAATTCTCGCGAGACCTGGCCCGAAGATACCCACGCGGACACGGCGCATGCACGGTTCCTGGAGAGCTACGGAAGACCTGCGGACTCCGAGCGATTGGAGTTCTACCTGCAGCTCGACCCGCTTACCTGGGGTTAATATTTCACCCTTGACTTATATAAGTGCATCCTTTTAGTATCGCGGTGTGCACGCCTTCGACATACTCGGAGACCCGGTGCGCCGGCGCATTCTGGAGCTGATTCACGCGGGGGAGATGTCCTCCGGCGCCGTCACCGAGATAATCCGCTCAGAGTTCGCAATCAGCCAGCCTGCCGTCTCGCAACATCTGAAGGTACTGCGCGACAACGGGTTCGCGACAGTTCGCACCGAGGGAACCCGCCGTCTCTACAGCGTGGATACCGCGCCGTTGCGTGAGGTGGATCTCTGGCTGGAGACCTTTCGCCGTCACTGGACTCCACATCTGGATGCGCTGGCCACCGAAATCGCCCGCGGCAAAGGCCAACGGCGCAAAACCAACACGCACAAGGAGAGTGCCTCGTGATAGATGTCGAACACCAGCTCAACGCCGTCCGCCGCACCGTCGGTACCACGACATTCGAGGCGCGTGCGGCACGAGTCGTGACCGTCAGTCAGATCTACGACACTGATGCCGAGGATCTGTGGGATGCCTGTACCAATGTAGAACGGATCCCGCGATGGTTCCTGCCGATCACCGGGGACCTGCGCCTGGGGGGCCATTACTCATTGGAGGGCAACGCATCTGGAACGGTGCTTGCCTGCGATGCCCCTCGTTCGTTCAGCGCATCCTGGGAGGCCATGGGGGCGATCAGCTGGATCGAGGTGACGATCACGCCCGAGTCCGGCGGCCGGGCCACCTTCACCCTGGAACACATCTCCGACATCGACGACGACGGTGAGCACTGGTTGCAGTTCGGTCCCGGTGCTGTCGGAGTCGGTTGGGATTCCGGGCTTCTCGGCCTGTCCGGATACATCGCGTCGCCCGATGATCGGATAACTCCCGAGGAAGGGGCGGCGTGGGCCGCCAGTGATGAGGGGCGCGCGTTCATGACCGGATCCAGTGAGCGGTGGTACACAGCGGCCGTCGCCTCTGGCATGGACCTGGCGCAGGCCCGAGGCATGGCCGATCGCACCACACAGGCATATACCGCGGGCTGAGGTAGCCCACATCACAGCGGACGCTACTATCGGCCCATGACCACATCGGCAATGCCGCCGGATGTCTCTGGATTTGGACGCGTCACCCAAATTGCTTGGGTTACTGATGATCTCGATGCCACAGAAGGCATGCTCAGCACCGTATTCGGGGTCAAAAAATGGACGCGGATTCCAGATGTGCATTTCGGTCCGGACACGTGCACCTATCGGGGCGCACCGGCCGATTTCACCGCGACCATCGCGCTGAGCTATCTGGACGACATGCAGCTCGAGCTGATCCTCCCGGTCAGTGGGATGAGCATCTATACCGAGTTCCTGGACCGCCATCCCGCGGGGTTGCACCACGTGTGCATGGAGCCACCGGACCTCGACGCGGCGCTCGCTCACGCCACAGCCCGCGGCATGGAAGTGGTGCAAGACGGCGTGATGCCCGGTGGCATGCGATTTGCCTATCTGTCGGCGCCCGCTGCCGCCTTGCCGTACATGGAACTGGCCTTCGTCCCGCCCGAAATCCGGGCGTTCTACGACTACATCAAGAGTGAGCAGGCATGACTGTAGCGATACCGGAAACCGTGGCGGTCCATGACATCACGGAGTGGTCTGACGAGGTAGATGTACTCGTCATCGGCTTCGGCATGGGTGGTGGATGCGCCGCGGTTTCGGCCGCCGCGGCCGGCGCACAGGTGCTCGCGCTTGAGCGTGCCGCCGCCGCTGGCGGAACCACGGCGATGGCGGGCGGGCACTTCTACCTCGGCGGCGGTACAGCCGTTCAAGAGGCCACCGGGCACGCCGACAGTGCCGACGAGATGTACAAGTACCTCATGGCGGTATCGCCGGATCCCGATCCAGAGAAGATCCGGCTGTACTGCGACGGGAGCGTCGAGCATTTCAATTGGCTTGAGGCACTGGGTTTCCAGTTCGAACGCAGCTTCTACCCGGAGAAGGCTGTGATCCAGCCGAACACCGAAGGGCTGATGTTCACGGGGAACGAACTGGTATGGCCCTACCGCGATGAAGCGGTCCCCGCGCCGCGCGGGCACAAGGTCCCCAAACCCGGCGACACCGGTGGTGCGGGCATGGTCGTGGACCTGCTCGCCCAGCGTGCCGGTGAGCTCGGCGTGCCTATCCGCTACGAGACCGGGGCCACGGCGCTCATCGTCGACGAGGGGGGTGCCGTGGTGGGCGCCACCTGGAAGCATTTTGCGGAAACCGGTGCGATACGCGCGAAGTCGGTGATCATCGCGGCGGGAGGATTCGTGATGAACCCCGCCATGGTCGCCGAGTACACCCCCAAGCTCGCCGAGAAACCATTCGTACTCGGCAGCACCTACGACGACGGGCTCGGCATCAGGCTCGGGGTGTCCGCGGGTGCAGGCACGCGCAACATGAACCAGATTTTCGTCACCGCTCCGGTCTACCCGCCATCGGGCCTGATCACCGGAATCATCGTCAACAAGAACGGTGAACGGTTTGTCGCCGAGGACTCCTACCACTCACGGACCTCCGGATTCGTGATGGACCAGCCCGACAGTGCCGCATACCTGATCATCGATTCCGAACACATGGATCGACCGGCGCTGCCGCTGACACCATTCATCGACGGCTGGGAGACCATCGCGGAAATGGAAGAGGCGCTGGGCATTCCGGCAGGAAACCTGGAGAAGGCGTTGCAGCGGTACAACGAGCATGCCGACAGGGGAGAGGACCCGGACTTTCACAAGCACCCGAAATACCTTGCCGCGCAGGGAACGGGCCCATGGGGCGCATTCGACCTGACCCTCGGTAAGGCGATATATGCGGGGTTCACGCTCGGCGGACTTCGCACGGATGCCGACGGGCGTGTGCTCACCGAAGCCGGTGAGGCGATATCGGGTCTCTATGCGGCGGGCGCCAGCGCGTCGAACATTGCTCAGGACGGCAAGGGCTATAGCAGCGGAACCAGGCTCGGCGAAGCCTCGTTCTTCGGCCGCCGGGCAGGTTCGCACGCGTCAGCACGGGTATCCGTGCGGTAGGCGGATCCGGCACGCTATGTGAGGCCGGTCACAAAACTGCATCAAATGATCGCTCAGTGGGGTAGCCGGTGGGCGACCGCGAACCCGTCGCTTACGCTGGGCGCAACGGAAAGGTGACTCCAATGGCGGAGGTCTATACCAGTAACGGGAATCGGCCCGCACCGGCCCGCAAGATCCGCAAGCTGGCCAACGTCGCGCTGAACATCGACGGCACCGTCGGGCACATCGAATCGATGGCAGTCGAGGTACACGACCTCACCGACCGAGTGGGTTCGATGCTCGACCACCTGGATTCCAGCCTGGAGCGGCTGGACGATTCCCTGGACTCGCTTAACGTCACGCTGAACGATCTCGCCAAGACCACCTCGACCCTGGCAAACACGATGACGAGTCTGGAGACCCTCATCGACGTCGTCAACCCGCTTATTCGTGTACTCAAGGTCGCGCTCTATCCCACGAAGATCGTGCTGGATTTCGCCGACGATCGGATTGCCCAGGTCGAACGCGTTCTGAACCGGTAGGCCCTTCTCCGCTCGTCATCACCCTCGGCACTCTCGGCGTTTGATTAACATACATACCGGATTGTCGGTAATGTCTCATCGGCAGAGGCGACGAGGTGAGGACGAAGGGAGTCGCGGTGAGCGATACATCCGATCAGCCGCGGCGGCCCCGGAAGCTCGATCCGGTTTCCGCCGAGATCCAGTTCGACCGCCTGGCCGCGACGGCGGGCCAGCTCCTCAAGGCCGGATCGCGAATCCTGAGCCAGCGCCCTAGCGAGCGCGACCTGCGTCAAGTCGTCGCCAAGGAAATGCGCCGGTCGTTCGCCGAGCTGGGCCCCGCCTACGTCAAGTTCGGGCAGCTCATCGCATCATCTCCGGGGATGTTTCCCGAGGACCTCTCCGCGGAGTTTCGGTCGCTGCTCGATCAGGTGCCACCGGCGAATCCGCGGACCATTCGTTCCATGCTTGCCGACGAGCTCGGGGCGCAACCCGAGGATGTATTCGCCTCATTCGATGAGGTCCCCTTCGCTTCGGCGTCGATCGCCCAGGTGCACAAGGCAACACTCAAGGACGGCACCGCGGTCGTCGTTAAGATCCAGCGCCCCGCGATCCGCACCCGGCTCGCTGCCGATCTGCAGATCCTCAAACAAATCGCTCGTGGTCTCGAACTCACCGAGATGGGCCGGATGTCCAACATCTACGAGGTGATGCAGGACTTTGAGGCCAACCTCGCAGAGGAACTCGATTTCACGCTCGAAGCGCAAGCCATGCGTGACTGGACCGCGGGCCTCGCGGACTCGAAGTACGCTCCGAAAGTGCGTGTACCTCAGCTCTATTCGGAGCTGTGTACCGACAAGGTGCTCACCATGGAGTATGTCGAGGGCATCAGAATCGACAATGCGGATGAGATCCGCGCGGCGGGATTCGACGGCCCCGAAGTGGTCAAGACCCTCATGCTTACCCTTTTCGACTCGGCGTTCGCCGCAGGCACCTTCCATGGCGATCTGCATGCCGGAAATCTGATGGTGGACCCAGAAGGCCGAATCGTATTCCTGGACTTCGGAATTGTCGGCCGTCTCGATCAGCGGACCCGTAAGACGTTGCGCGAGCTGATCGGCGCACTCATCATCGAACCCGATGACGAGGCGGCTGCGCGAACACTGATCAAACTGGGCGCCATCGACCCCGGCGCCGACCCTGCCAAGGTCGCCGCGTCGCTGCGAAAGGTGACCCGCCCCATGGGCACGTCATTGGGCAAGATCTCCTACGGCACGATCGGCCGACAGCTCACCGCGTTGGGGCGCGAGCACGACGCCATCCTTCCCAAGGAATTCATCTTGGTTGGCAAGCAACTGCTCTACGTCGAGCGATACACCAAACTACTTGCGCCCGAATGGCAGCCGGTGGGAGATCCCGAGATCCTCACCTATTTCGGCACCTTGATATCGGAGTACCAGCAGGCCCGGGAAGAGATCGAGGACAGCACGGACGGGGTGGGAGAATGACACGCACCGCTGGAAGTCCAGCTCGGTCGACCGCCCGCAATCATCGCTCCGGGCGAAGGACCCAAGAGGAACGCAGCGCTGCCATGCGCAACAGGCTCCTTGATGCCACGGTGGACTGCCTCGTCAATTACGGATACGCGGGCACAACCACCACCCGAGTGGCGCAACGTGCCGGCGTCACCCGCGGCGCACTGGTGCACCATTTCCAGTCGAAATCCGAACTTCTCGGAGAATCGGTGCGGCACTTGGCGTTCAAACAGGGCCAGGAGATCCTCTCCGAGCTCATCGCGCTGGACCGCGAGAGTGACACCGATTTCATCAGTCGCTGCCTGGACGCGCTCTGGAGAATGCACCAGGGGTCGATGTTTATCGCCACCATGGAACTGTGGATCGCCGCACGCACTGATCCTGAATTGTCCGCGCAGATGGACCAATTCGAATTCATTGTCATGCAACAATTCTCAACGCTGGGCCAGTCGGTGAGTCAGACCGACGAGGAGCTGCGTGTCATTCGCAACATCACGCTCACCGCGATGGATGCGGTTCGCGGCATCTTGGTCAACAGCATGACGGCGCCGCAGGAAGTTCGCGATCAACGGTGGGGGCGCGCCAAGGCCATGCTGCTGAACATCGTCGAGTCACCCACGGTCGGTGCGCCGCTTGACTCCGCGTTGCGCACCATGGACGCCGGCAAGCTCAGTCTTTCTGACTGATCTACTTCGGCTCTCGCGCCGCGGCTTCCTCCATGCGTGACTGCTCGGCCTGGATGACCATGTTGCCGAAGTATCCGATGAACGACGGATCCGAAAGTAGAGCCCAGTCGGGCGCCAGCAGCTTCATGTAGCGCTCCACGTACAGAAGTTGCTTGGAGATCAGTACCAGCTCCCGCGGTAGCCGCACGTCGTACTCCTTGGCCATCACGGCCAGCTGCTTGCCGAGCTGGCCGTATGAGATCGCTGAAAGTTTGGACTGCTGTAGCGGGTTGGTGAAATCGGAGATCGTCTTGGCGGCTGTCCTGGGGTCGACGACCTTTCCCCGATCTCCGATGGCGCCGAGCTTGTAGATACCGCGGCTTACCGCTGCGTGATCGTTCTTCACGAACAGATCGACCATGATCTCGGTGAAGATCTTGCGGCTGCGTTCATCGATACGCCCGACGATCCCGAAGTCCAGGAACACGATTCGTCCGCTTGAGTCCACCAACAGGTTGCCCGCGTGCAGATCGCCGTGGAAGAGCCCCTTGTGAAATCCGGTCTCGAACAGTGAATAGACGATGGCCTTGACCAATCCAACCCCGTCGAATCCTGCGGCGGCCAGCTCGCCGACGTTGTCGATCCGGATACCTTCGACGTATTCCATCGTCAGCACACGTTCGGTGGTGTACTCCCAAAATACCTTGGGAACGCGCACCTTATCGCCGTATTCGGTGTCCGCCAGGCTCGCAATCCACTGCTCCATGGCGTGCCCCTCGGCAGCGAAATCAAGTTCCTCGTTGAGGTTTTGCTCAAAGTCCTCAACGATCTCCGGAGCATTGCTTGCGCGCCCCAGATCGGTCTTGACGATCAAGCGGGCAAGGCGTCCGATGATCCGAACGTCGGCGGCCAACCTGGTGCGGATCTTCGGCCGCTGAATCTTCACGACCACCCGCTCACCCGATTTGAGTGTCGCGTGGTGGACCTGAGCGATGGACGCAGAGGCAAACGGATGGTCGTCGAATGTCGCGAATATCGCCGCGGGATCGGCACCCAACTGATCGCGCAGCGATTGGCGAATCAACTCTGGGGCCGCGGGCGGGACCCTGTCCAGAAGCGTGCGGAATTCATTGGACAGCGTTTCTGGGAACACGCCGGGGGATGACGCGATGATCTGGCCGAGCTTCACATAGGTGGGGCCCATGAGGGCGAAGGTGCGGCGCAGCTCATGTGCGGCCCGTACTTCGAGTGTTCTTCCGCGCCGAGGTTTGGTCAGCAGGCGCGCTCCCGATCCCGCTAGCCGGGCGACAACGACGCCAAACCTCCCGGCCTCCACGCGAAATGGTGGGGGATGCAGTGTGACCCGAGGGCGGGTGATCTCGATATCGATCGACCCGCTCTTCGGCGGCGAATTCACCGCGGCGGCCGGTGGTTCCGAGGTAGATTCCGGGACGACGGGCTGTTGTCTCCCGTTCTCGGACAATCCGGCAGCGAGGGGCGCCGCATCGTTGCCCGCGCCCTCGGGGGTGGTCATGAGCGCCACTGTAATACATACGAGCACAGTTGTATGTAACGTGTTTTGGGCTACCGATCGGTAGCTGCCACATCAGATTCAGGTGCCCACAGGTCTGTCGGTATATGGCCACCCTATACAGGTATTTAGTCAGCTCGCCGTGCGAGATCTGCGGTAATTGCATCTTACATACACGAGGGTATGTATGTTACGTTCGGAACCGCTGGCATCAATCCGTGCCAGACCACTGACAAAGGAGTCTTTCGCCCATGTCCGAGCTGCACTCCAGCATTGATCTCCCCTACAGCATCGACAAGCTCTGGTCGGTGTTGCCGGACCTCAACAAATACGACGAGTGGATGACCATCCACACCGGATTCAAGGGCGATGTCCCCGCGATCGAGGACATCAAGGTCGGCACCAAGTTCTCCGAAATCGTCACTCTGATGGGCATGGCCAACACGGTCGAATGGACCGTGCAGGAGTTCACCCCTGCCGACGAGGTGCTGTCCGCCAAGAAGGGCGCCTTCAAGCTGGGTGGCACGGGCATGGCCGGCGTCGAGGCCATCATCAAGTCAAGCGTCGAAGAAATCGATTCCGACAACACGAGGGTGAACGTGGACTCGTCCTTCACCGGGCAGATGCTCACCGGAGCAATCGGCACGGCGATTGACAAGGCAGTGCAGGAGGAGCTCGAGAACTCCGTCGTCCGACTCAAGGAATTGCTGGCCAAAGAGCTCGGCTGACGAGCGCATTTACCGGACCCTTTGAACATCGATCACTTTCACTGAAGAAAGCAGGACACATGCTCGACTGGTCACCCATTGACCTCGCGGTGCGTGACGCCGTTCGCCAGTTCATCGACAAGGAGGTCAGACCTCACGTCGATGCACTGGAGTCCGGCGAGATGGAGCCGTACCCCGTCATTCGCAAGATGTTCACCACCTTCGGCATCGATGCGCTTGCCAAAGAGGGCTTGCAGAAGCAGATCGAGAAGAAGAAGGCGCGCGAGGTCGCACTGGCGGCTGGGGAGCCACTGGAGGATTCCAAGAATTCCGAGGGCGGAGGCGCCATGGGCATGGCCGGGGGCTCGGCCAGCATGGGATTCGTTCTCACCAGTGAAATCTCGCGCGTCTGTATGGGTTTGGTGACGGGCATGGGTGTGAGCATGGGTCTGACCGTGCCGACCATCGCCTCCCGCGGCACCGCCGCACAGATGGAGCGGTGGCTGCCCGAGCTGGTCACCTACGAGAAGGTGGGCGCGTGGGCCATCACCGAACCCGATTCGGGCTCCGATGCATTCGGCGGCATGAAGACATATGTAACCCGCGACGGTGAGGACTACATCCTCAACGGGCAGAAGACCTTCATCACCAACGGGCCCGATGCCGATGTAGTCGTCGTCTATGCCAAGTTGGACGAGAAAGATCCGTCGGTCGACAAGCGCGACCGCACGGTGCTGACCTTCGTCTTGGACAAGGGTATGGAGGGCTTTGTGCAGTCAAAGCCGTTCCGCAAGATGGGTATTCACAGCTCCCGCACCGGCCAGCTGTTCTTTGAGAACGTCCGCCTCGGAAAGGACCGGCTCCTCGGCGAAACCGAGAGGAGTGATCAGGGCGACGGGCGGGACAGTGCGCGGGCCAACTTCTCGATGGAGCGCATCGGTGTGGCCGCCCTGGCCCTCGGGGTCATCGAGGAATGCCTGCGGCTCTCGCTGGACTACGCCAAGACTCGCACCCTGTGGGGCAAGGAGATCGCCCAGTTCCAGCTCATCCAGCTCAAGCTGGCCAAGATGGAAGTGGCACGGATCAACGTACGGAACATGATGTTCCACGCCATCGAGAGCATGTCCGAAGGAAAGACGCCCTCACTCTCGGAGGCCTCGGCCATCAAGCTCTACTGCTCGGAGGCCGCCACCGACGTCGCCATGGACGCCGTGCAGCTCTTCGGTGGCAACGGCTACATGACTGAGTACCGGGTTGAACAGCTTGCGCGCGATGCCAAGTCGCTCATGATCTACGCCGGCAGCAATGAGGTTCAGATCACCCACATCGCCAAGGGGTTGCTGGCCGGGTAACACCCAGTAAACCTGTCGCTAAGGCGTGCCACGTTGGCAGGTCTACGTTTTGGACGATTGAGGTCGTTAGGTGAAGCTCTCCGCACGGAATTATTCTGGTGTCGCCGTGCGATTGGCGACCACACTGGGACACATCTCCTCAGGGGGAGCACATCTGGCGTTCTCGCATTATCGGCGAGGGGGTATCACGCAGGGTGCCGCCGTGAATATGCGGCGACGATTTGAGGCGCTCGGGCCGACGTATGTGAAATTCGGCCAGCTCATCGCCTCTAGCCCGGGAGTGTTCCCGGCTGTCGTGGCCGATGAATTTCAACGCCTACTCGATCGGGTCTCCCCAGTGAACCCAGATGCGATCGAGGCGGTGCTGATAGCTGAGCTCGGCCGGCCTATCGGCGAGATCTTCAAAACCTTCGATCTCACCCCCATCGCCTCGGCGTCCATGGCGCAGGTGCACGCGGCGACACTGCGCACCGGTGAGGCCGTCGTCGTCAAAGTTCAGCGTCCGGGAATCAGACGCCTCGTGGCGACGGATATTCCGATTCTGTCGGGGGCCGCTGGGCTCCTCGAGATTTCCCGGCGGGTGAGGATGCTGGGCCTACGCGACATCGTCGAAGATTTGGCAGCAGACCTCAACGATGAATTGCACTTCCGGCGCGAAGCGGCCGCAATGGAGTCATGGGCCGAGGCCATCAGTGGCTCCGAGTTCGCGGATCAGGTTCGGGTGCCCAAGGTCTATTGGCGGCACACCACGAACAAAATTCTGGTCATGGAACGCCTTGACGTCACGCGTATGGATGATGTCCAGGCGATTGGTGATGCGGGACATGATGGCGTCACGCTGATCAAGACGCTGCTACTGGTCCTGCTTGAATCAATCTTTCGCCGCGGCATTTTTCACGGCGATCTGCATGCCGGGAATGTGCAGGTGGATGCTCAGGGACGCGTCGTGTTGCTCGACTGGGGCATCACCGGCAGATTCGATCTGGAACGCGCCCAGGTATTGCGTGAGCTGATTGTGGCACTCATGGTGACCGACGACATGTCCGCTGCGAGTAAGGCCATGCTCAAACTTGGTGCCGTAGGCCGCCCTGCGCCGCACAAGAAGGCGGTCTCGGATATTCGTTCTCTCACGGTGCCACTAGGAACCGCCGAACTCAGCCGAATCTCCTACGCCGACCTTGCCAAGCAGATCCTGGACCTGGGGGATGCGTATCAGCTGAAGCTGCCTCGCGATCTCGTTCTCGTCGTCAAACAGCTTCTCTATGTCGAGCGATACATCAAATTATTGGCACCTCAATGGAAACCGGCCAAGGACGAAGAGGTAGTCGGATATCTGGTGGCTCTCGTGCTAGCGGGCTCCGCTGAAGCCGCGTCGGATCCGACTCAGGAAACCTAGATCGCCAGAGGGCTTAGCCATACGGATGGCCGCGGCGGCCTGCGAGTGGGCGCGGGACTCCCAGGCCCCCTGACGTACCGTGTGCATGTGCGCAAGTCGAACACCGCCTCACGGTTCACCGGAAAGTTCTGGAAGCTCCTCGGTGCCTCCACCGACAAGAACCAGAACCAGTCGCTGGACCTCGTGGACGCCTCGAAGAAGTACGACGAGAAGGCCAAGGACCTCACCGACGAGCAGCTCACCAAGGCGGCCAAGAAGCTCGACCTGGCCGAGGGCATCGAGTCCAAGGACATCGGCCAGTTCCTCGCGATCGTGCGTGAGGCCGCCGAGCGCACCATCGACGAGCGACCGTTCGATGTTCAGCTGTTGGGCGCATTGCGCATGCTCGACGGCGACGTCATCGAAATGGCCACCGGCGAGGGTAAGACCCTCACCGGCGCGATCACCGCCGCCGCGTACGCGCTGGGCGGGCGCAGCGTGCATGTCATCTCGGTCAACGACTACCTGGCCCGGCGCGACGCCGAATGGATGGGATCGCTGCTGGAGCGGCTGGGGTTGACGGTCGGATGGATCACCGAGGAGTCCACTGCCGAGGAACGTCGAAAGGCCTACGCCTGTGACGTCACCTACGGGTCGGTCAACGAAATCGGCTTCGACGTGCTGCGCGACCAGTTGGCGATCGACGTCGACGACCTGGTGTCACCGAGCCCCGACGTCGCGGTCGTCGACGAGGCCGACTCGGTACTGGTTGACGAGGCCCTGGTGCCCCTGGTGCTGGCCGGTACCAGCCATCGGGAAGCGCCGAGCTCGGAGGTCATCGAGGCGGTACGCGAACTGACCGCTGGCGAGGATTACGAGGCCGACAACGATCGCCGCAACATCTTCCTCACCGACACCGGCGCGCGGAGGCTGGAAAAACGCCTGGGGAACATCGACCTGTACTCCGAGCAGAACGTCGGGACAACCCTCACCGAGGTCAACGTCGCCCTGCACGCACATGTGCTTTTAGAGCGCGACGTGCACTACATCGTGCGCGATGGTGCAGTGCACCTCATCAACTCTTCACGCGGTCGCATCGCGGCCCTGCAGCGCTGGCCCGATGGCTTACAGGCAGCGGTCGAAGCAAAGGAAGGCATCGAAACCACCGACACCGGTGAGGTTCTCGACACGATCACCGTGCAGGCCCTCATCAACAGATACCCGCGCGTGTGCGGAATGACCGGTACGGCACTCGCCGCAGGTGAACAGCTTCGGCAGTTCTACAAGTTGGGCGTTTCGCCGATCCCGCCCAACACCCCGAACATTCGCGAGGACCAGACCGACCGCGTGTACATCACCGAGGCCAGCAAGAACGACGCCATCGTCGCGCACATCGCCGAGATCCACGCCACCGGCCAGCCGGTGCTCGTCGGCACGCACGATGTCGCCGAATCTGAGGCGCTGCACCACCGTTTGGTGCGCTCGGGGGTTCCTGCCGTCGTGCTGAACGCCAAGAACGATGCCGAGGAGGCCCGCGTCATCGCCGAGGCCGGGGCACTCAAGACCGTCACGGTGTCTACTCAGATGGCCGGCCGCGGTACCGATATCCGGCTGGGCGGCTCCGAGGAGACCGATTACGACGCCGTCGTGGAAGTGGGTGGGCTGCACGTCGTCGGCACCGGACGACACCGCACCGAACGGCTCGACAACCAGCTGCGCGGACGTGCCGGGCGCCAGGGCGACCCAGGTTCGTCGGTCTTCTTTTCCAGCTGGGAGGACGAGGTTGTTGTGGCATACCTTGATTCGGCCAAGCTCCCGACCGAGACCGATGACGACGGACAGATCGTCAGCACCAAGGCCGGCGGTCTGCTCGACCACGCCCAGCGGGTCGCCGAGGGAGCGATGCTCGATCTGCATGCCAACACCTGGCGTTACAACCAACTGATCGCCCAGCAGCGTGCCATCATCTCCGATCGTCGCGACACCTTGCTGCGCACCGACACCGCCCGCAAGGAGCTCAAGGAGCGTTCTGCCGAGCGCTATGACGAGCTGGCGGAGGAACTTTCCGATGAGCGCCTGGAGCGCATCTCGCGGCAGATCATGCTGTACCACCTCGACCGGGGTTGGGCGGACCACCTGGCGTACCTGTCGGATGTACGAGAGAGCATCCACCTGCGCGCGCTCGGCCGGCAGAACCCGATCGACGAATTCCACCGGCTTGCCGTAGATGCCTTCGCCTCGCTGGCGGCCGACGCCGTGGAGGCGGCACAGCAGACCTTCGAAACTGCGAATCTGGTTGACGACGAACAGGGATTGGATCTGTCCAAGCTTGCCCGGCCGACCTCGACGTGGACGTACATGATCCACGACGACCCGCGCAAGAATGACAGCCTCTCGATTCTGAACCTGCCCGGCGTCTTCAGCTGACGACAAGCCACCTGTTTACGCGGGGTATCGCTTCGCGAATATGAGAAGCTGACCGGATGGGAACCGATGAGCCGCTTGCGCGAAGAGCTTCAGCTCCCGATGAGCCGCCCTCCGGAGACGACCGGATACTGACGGTCCCCAATGTGCTGAGCGTCATTCGGCTGGCGTTCATCCCGCTGTTCCTGTACCTGCTGCTGGTGAAGCACGCCGACGGCTGGGCCGTCGCCATTCTGATGCTCAGTGGCTTCACCGACTGGGCCGACGGCAAGATTGCCCGGCTGATGAATCAGTCGTCACACCTGGGCACACTCCTGGACCCGGCCGCAGATCGGCTGTACATGGTGACCACCCCGATCGCGTTCGCCATCCGGGACATCGTGCCGTGGTGGATCGTCCTCACCCTCCTGGCCCGCGACGTCATTCTCACCCTTGGACTGCCCATCGTGCGCCGCCGTGGAATCGAGGCGTTGCCGGTCAACTACATAGGCAAGGCCGCGACCTTCGCGTTGATGTCGGCGTTCCCGCTGATCCTCATCGGGGAATGGGACTCGCTGTGGGGCAGGATAATCGGACCCGGCGGGTGGGCATTCCTGATTTGGGGGCTGGGCATGTACCTGTGGACGTTCGTGCTCTACATCGCGCAGATTGTGATGGTGGTCCGGCGGCTGCCAAAGGTCAGCACCTGACATGAGTACCGACGACCCCATACACGGCGCCGGGCCGCATCTTATGGGTGGTTTCGAACCCGAGGAGGGTCTGGGCCATCACAGCGCGAACCGACCCAAGCGCAATCCGGTGCCCTCGCTGTTGCGCACCCTGCTCTCCGATCATCTGGACGCCGGATACGCCGAGGCAGCTACCGCCCGCCGCAACGGGGCCGCTCCGCGCTCACGTCTGGCTGAATGGGGTTGGCAGGCAGTCGCTGCCATTGCCATCGCCGCCGTCTTCGCGGCGGCCGTCGCACAGACCACCCGGATCGCGCCCGGCGTCATGCAGGAGAAGCAGGGACTGCTGGCAAGTATCCGCAGTGAACAGCGTGATTCGGGAGCGCTCGAGTCGACGCGCGACCAGTTGTCGGCAGAGGTGGCCGGTGCCCGGCGCAGCCAACTGGAAGGCAACGAGCAGGGCAAGGAGCTGCTGAATCGGTTGGACCAGTTGGGTCTTGCGGCGGCGAGCACTCAGGTGCGCGGCCCCGCGCTGATCGTCACGCTGGCTGATCCGGGCAGTGCCGGCGACCTTTCGGACGTCTCTAAGGAACGTATTCCGCGTAGCCAACAGGTGATTCTCGACCGTGACATGCAGCTCGTCGTGAACTCGCTGTGGACCAGTGGTGCAGAGGCGATTTCGGTCTCAGACGTTCGCGTCGGCCCGAACGTGACGATGCGTCAGGCCGGGGGAGCGATCCTGGTCGACAATCAGCCCATCAGTTCGCCGTACCGGATCGTCGCCATCGGCCCCGCCAACACGATGAAGTCCTCGTTCGAGCGCAGTCCGGGCATGGCCAGGATGCGGCTCTTGCAGAAGTCCTATGGCATCCGGCTCACCCTCGGTACCCAGGAGGATGTCCAGCTGGCCCCGGCGGTTAATCGGGACGTGAAGTACGCCAAGGAAATTCCAGTAGGAAACCGATGACATGAGACGGACCGTGACGAGGAGAGGACGTAGACGATGATCGGCATTGTCGCGCTGGCGATCGGCGTGGTTTTGGGGCTGGTGTTTCACCCGAACGTGCCCGACGCTGTCGCCCCGTACTTGCCGATCGCGGTGGTGGCGGCGCTCGATGCGCTCTTCGGCGGCGCCCGGGCCTATTTGGATCAGATATTCGATTCGAAGGTGTTTGTGGTCTCCTTCGTGTTCAACGTGCTGGTGGCGGCGCTGATCGTGTTCGTGGGCGACCAGCTCGGGGTCGGCACGCAGCTGTCCACCGCCATCATCGTCGTTCTCGGCATCCGCATCTTCGGCAACGCTGCCGCCCTGCGGCGCAGGTTGTTTGGGGCGTAAGCCGATGACCGATTCCCAGCACGAACCGCACCCCGGCAAGCATGAGATGCCCAAGACACGCCGTCCGCCGACGCGCACTCAGATCACCTTTGGGGTACTGGGTGTCGCGCTGTGCGCACTGCTGGGGCTGGCGATCACCACTCAGGTTCGCCAAACCGAATCCGGCGATGGCCTGGACACCGCGCGGCCCGCTGACCTGCTGGTGCTGCTCGACTCGTTGCAGCAGCGCGACGCCAACCTGAACAAGGAGATCGCAGATCTGCAGCAGAGCCTTATCACCATGCGCGCCAGCGGAACCGGCAATCAGGCGGTGATCAACGATGCCAAGGCTCGGCTGTCGGCGCTGTCGATCATGGTGGGGACCGTCGGTGCCACCGGACCGGGCGTCATCCTGACCATCAACGATCCCGGGCAGGGACTCGGACCGGAAGCCCTACTGGACATCATCAACGAGCTACGGGCGGCCGGTGCCGAGGCGATTGAGATCAAGTCGGGCGACAAGTCGGTGCGGATCGGGGCCGATTCGTGGGTGACCGGGACCCCCGGGCAGCTCACCGTCGATGGCACGCCCCTGGCACCCCCGTATTCGGTTCTGGCGATAGGCGATCCGCCGACACTCGCAGCGGCTATGAACATTCCGGGCGGCGCCGTCGACACCGTGTCGCGAGTCGGCGGTGGCGTTACCATCGATCAGCCGACACGCGTAGACATCACCACCTTGCGGGAACCGAAACCGCGCCAATACGCTCAGCCCGGCAAGTAGCCCTCCGGGCCCAGCGACCACGCAGACCACTGACCGAGAGCAAGGATGATTCACCGTGACCGAAATTCCTGCCGACCTGCACTACACCGAGGAGCACGAATGGGTGCAACGCACGGGTGAGCGCACCGTGCGCATCGGAATCACCGACTACGCACAGTCGCAGCTCGGCGACGTGGTGTTCGTCCAGCTGCCCGATGTCGGCTCGGATCTGACCGCCGGCTCGACGTTCGGTGAGGTGGAGTCCACCAAGTCGGTATCTGACCTGTTCGCGCCGATCACCGCGAAAGTTGTTGGCGCGAATGGTGATTTGGATTCCAACCCGCAGCTGGTCAATTCCGACCCGTACGGCGGGGGATGGCTGGTCGATCTTGAAGTCACTAGTGCGGCAGACCTCGACGCGGCTCTTAATGACCTCTTAGACGCATCGGGATATGGTGACGCCACCGATTAGGAGGGCACCAGTTCTCCAACCAGTCCGATGACCACTATTTCGGGCGGACCACCGGCCGATACGGCCGAGGTGGCCCGTTACGGGCAGTCAGACGGTACGGTCGGAAATGAGCGGCGATGAGCGCTCGCCGCGAAGAGCATGAGGGCAGATGAGGGTCGCGAAGAGCATCAAGCTCAGCGAGATCCGCACTGACAATCGAATCCTCCAGGGGCGAGGAAGAAGGAGCGATGGTGACCGATAACGACAAGGACGACACGTCAGGCGAGGTCACCGCGGAGACGACCTCGGTGTTCCGCGCCGATTTCGCGACGGAGCTGGAAGCGCCCGCACAGGCTGCTACCGACGTGTCGGGTGTCGAGGGATTGCCCGCCGGTTCGGCACTATTGGTGGTCAAGCGCGGACCCAACGCGGGATCGCGATTCCTGCTCGATCAGGCAACCACGTCGGCTGGACGGCACCCCGACAGCGACATCTTCCTCGATGACGTCACGGTAAGCCGTCGTCACGCCGAATTCCGGCTTGACAGTGACGAATTCCAGGTCGTCGACGTGGGCAGCCTCAACGGCACCTACGTCAACCGCGAGCCCGTGGATTCGGCGGTTCTCGCCAACGGCGACGAAGTGCAGATCGGAAAGTTCCGCCTGGTCTTCCTGACCGGGCCGAAATCGGCCGGCGATGACACCTCCTCGGGTGGCCAGTGACAGCTCCCGACCGGCCGGCTCTCACCGGAATGTCGATTGGGTCGGTACTCGACCTATTGCGTCCGGAGTTTCCGGACGTCACGATCTCGAAGATTCGATTCCTCGAATCGGAGGGCCTGGTTACCCCGTCGCGTAGCGCGTCGGGGTATCGCCGGTTTTCGGCCTATGACGCCGAGCGGCTCCGCTTCATCCTGACCGCACAGCGCGATCACTACCTGCCGTTAAAGGTGATCAAGGAGCAGCTCGACGCCCAGCCCGACGGCGCTCTGCCTGATGTGGCGGGTTTCAGCGGCGGCCCTCGCCTGTTTGCCATCAGCGATGGCGAAGACACCAACGGTGTTGCCCATCAAGGATTTCCATCCGTACGTCCCACCCGGCTCAGCCGTGAGGACCTGCTGTCTCGTTCCGGTGCTGACGAGGTGCTGCTGACCTCGCTCATCAAGGCGGGGATCATCACCACGGGCCCGGGCGGTTTCTTCGATGAATACACGGTCTTGATCGTTCAGTGTGCCGCCGAGCTGGCCGACTACGGTGTGGAGCCGCGGCACCTGCGCACCTTCCGGTCGGCAGTCGATCGCGAGACCGATTTGATTGCCCAGATTGTGGGCCCGACCGTCAAAGCCAACAAGGCAGGAGCCCGCGACCGCGCCGATGACCTGATCCGAGAGGTGGCGGCGCTGTCGATCGCGCTCCACGGCGCGATGATCAAGTCTGCCGTGCGCGGCGTCCTCGATCGCTGAGGACTAGACTCGCGGTACGACAGAAGTACTGGTGTTGGAGGGCACGATGAGCGAAGTTCGAGTCGTGGGAATCCGCGTGGAGCAGCCCCAGAACCAGCCGGTGTTGTTGCTGCGGGAGTCCGACGGCGATCGTTACCTGCCGATTTGGATCGGTCAGTCCGAGGCCGCGGCCATTGCCCTGGAACAGCAGGGGGTGGAACCGGCGCGGCCGCTGACCCATGACCTGATCCGCGATCTCATTGCAGCCCTTGGGCATTCACTCAAGGAAGTGCGGATCGTGGATCTGCAAGAAGGTACGTTCTACGCGGATCTTGTTTTCGATAGCGATATCCGGGTGTCGGCACGACCGTCGGATTCGGTGGCAATCGCGCTGCGCGTAGGGGTTCCGATTTACGTCGAGGAAGCCGTACTGGCCGAAGCCGGCTTGATCATTCCCGACGAGGACGACGAGGATTCCGGCGGAGCGCTGCGAGAAGACGAGGTCGAGAAGTTCAAGGAGTTCCTCGACAGCGTGTCGCCCGACGACTTCAAGGCCACAGAAGGCCCGTAAACAGGGCCTTAAGTAACGAGTAAGTCTCAACCTGACCTTTACAGTCACGTCCCGGGCGCGTCGCATTGACCGTGATTTCCCGGGGACCATAATTTGACTCAGCGGCCGGCACGGGGCAGCGCAAGGAGCGTATGCTCGGAAGATTCGTGCTTGGACGAACGCACTACCGGCGAACTGAGAACCACAGGACGGTAGCCGGAGAAGCGATCGCGAGAGGGAGCAGAAGTGGTTGAAGAGCCGCAGCAGGGGCAGCTGGAGATGACATTGGATAACGGCGCCACCGGTTCCGCCGACTCCGCGTCTGCCGGGCCTGTCCAGCCGGGTCTTTTCCCGGATGACTCCGTTCCCGACCAGCTCGTTGGCTACCGCGGCCCCAGTGCCTGCCAGGTTGCCGGCATCACCTACCGACAGCTGGATTACTGGGCACGCACCTCACTGGTGGTTCCCTCGATCCGCGGCGCCGCCGGCTCCGGCAGTCAGCGCCTGTACTCGTTCAAGGACATCCTGGTCCTCAAGATCGTCAAGCGACTGCTGGACACCGGAATCTCACTGCAGAACATCCGGGTTGCCGTCGAACACCTGCGTCAGCGTGGGGTCGAGGATCTCGCGAACATCACGCTGTTCTCGGACGGCACCACGGTCTATGAATGCACCTCCGCCGAAGAGGTCGTCGACCTGCTGCAGGGCGGACAGGGCGTGTTCGGCATCGCGGTCAGCGGTGCGATGCGCGAGCTGACCGGTGCCATCGCCGAGTTCCCGGGGGAGCGCGCCGACGGCGGCGAGGCCATCGAGGCACCCGAGGACGAGCTGGCCTCCCGTCGCAAGGATCGTGCCCGCAAGATCGGCTGATCCAGCTCCACCAACTCGGCGGTGTGGACCAGAGGGTTAACTCGCGTAAACTGGTCGAGCATCGCCCGTGGGCGGGAGAGTGTCATGACCGCCAGTCATGGCCGCCGAAGGAGCAACACCTCTCCGCCAATCTCTCAGGCCCCCGAACCGCTCTCGGCCCCGATGCCTCTGAAAAGCGGTGATCCGATGTTGTGATCGGATCACCCGCCGACGGGGAAAGGCTCTCACCCCGGAAATCTGCCCGGTGAGACGACCGAATCTCTCAGGCGCCCGTACCGGGTTGATGACAGAGGGAGGGGAGACGCCGTCGCGTGCCTGTCGCGTGACTCGGCCTTCCGGGAGTGTCATGTCTTTCGCCGATCGCCATATCGGTCCCACCGCCGCTGATATCGACACCATGCTTACCACCATCGGGGTGGCCAGCCTCGACGAGCTTGCCGAGAAGGCCGTTCCGGCCAGCATCCTGGATGAGCAGCACGGCGGCCTCGCCACTGGCCTCGACGCGCTCCCGGCGGCAGCATCCGAGCATGAAGCTCTGGACGCACTGCGGAAACTTGCCGGCCAGAACACGATTGCCGTGTCGATGATCGGGCAGGGCTACTTCGACACACTGACACCGCCGGTACTTCGCCGGAACATCCTGGAGAACCCGGCCTGGTACACCGCGTACACGCCATACCAGCCCGAGATCAGTCAGGGACGCCTTGAGGCGCTACTGAACTTCCAAACCATGGTCGCCGAGCTCACCGGCCTCGACATCGCGAATGCCTCGATGCTCGACGAGGGTACGGCCGCCGCCGAGGCGATGACGCTCATGCATCGGGCTGTGAAGTCCGGTTCCAACCGTCTGGTCGTCGACGTCGATGTGTACGGGCAGACCGCAGCTGTGATCGCCACCCGCGCCGAACCACTCGGCATCGAGGTGCTGACCGCCGACCTCACTCAGGGACTGCCCGAAGGCGAGTTCTTCGGAGTGATCGTGCAGCTGCCCGGTGCCTCCGGGCTGGTGCGCGACTGGACCTCGATCATCTCCGAGGCTCATCAGCGTGGCGCGCTGGTGGCGGTCGGCGCCGACCTGCTGGCCCTCACCCTCATCGCCCCACCCGGCGACATCGGTGCCGACGTCGCCTTCGGCACCACCCAACGCTTTGGGGTGCCTATGGGATTCGGTGGCCCACATGCCGGATACCTCGCCGTACACACGGCGCACGCCCGGCAGCTGCCAGGACGTCTCGTCGGGGTGTCGGTGGACGCCGACGGCGCGCCCGCGTACCGGCTCTCGCTGCAGACCCGCGAACAGCACATCCGCCGCGACAAGGCGACCAGCAATATCTGTACCGCGCAGGTGCTGCTGGCGGTGATAGCCGCCATGTACGCGAGCTACCACGGGCCGGAAGGGTTGCGCACCATCGCCACCCGGGTGCACCGCAACGCACAGCTGCTGGCCTCCGGGCTGACGCGCGGCGGCCACACCGTGGTGCACGACCGATTCTTCGACACGGTGCTGGTGCACGTTCCCGGCAAGGCCGCAGAGATCCAGGCCGCCGCCAAGGCCGAAGGGGTCAACATCTGGAGCCCCGACGGCGACCACGTCTCGATCGCCTGTGATGAGGCGACAACGCTGCCCCACCTGGTGTCGGTACTGCGGGCATTTGGAACCGAGATGTTCGAGGGCACCCTGGACTCCCCGCACCCTTCGGACATCGCGACCCGCGACTCCGATTACCTGACACATCCGGCCTTCAACCGCTACCACAGCGAGACCGACATGATGCGATACCTGCGTGCGCTGTCGGACAAGGATATTGCGCTGGACCGCAGCATGATTCCGCTCGGATCCTGCACCATGAAGCTCAACGCCGCCGCCGAGATGGAACCCATCACCTGGCCGCAGTTCGCCGCTCAGCACCCGTTTGCCCCGGCGAGCGATTCTCGCGGCCTGCGCACGCTGATCGCCGACCTCGAAGGCTGGCTGGCCGATATCACCGGCTACGACAACGTGAGCCTGCAGCCCAACGCGGGATCGCAGGGCGAGTACGCGGGGCTGCTGGCCATTCGGCAGTACCACATTGACCGTGGCGAGAGCGATCGTGAGGTGTGTCTGATCCCGTCGAGCGCCCACGGCACCAACGCCGCCTCGGCTGCGCTGGCGGGCATGCGTGTCGTGGTGGTGGCCTGCCGCGAGAACGGCGATGTCGACCTGGACGACCTACGCACCAAGATCGCGGCGAATGCGAGCGCGCTCGCGGCGATCATGATCACGTACCCGTCCACCCACGGTGTCTACGAACACGACATCGCCGACATCTGCGCGGCGGTGCACGACGCCGGGGGACAGGTGTACGTCGACGGCGCGAACCTGAACGCCCTTGTGGGACTTGCCCGTCCCGGGCGCTTCGGTGGCGATGTGAGCCACCTGAACCTGCACAAGACGTTCTGCATCCCCCATGGCGGCGGCGGGCCCGGGGTCGGACCTGTCGCGGTGCGCAGCCACCTCGCGCAGTACCTCCCGGGGCACCCGTACGCCGAGGAACTGCCCGGTGGCGCCGTAGTCTCGTCGGCGCCGTACGGCTCGGCATCGATCCTGCCGATCACCTGGGCCTACATCCGGATGATGGGACCCGACGGCCTACGGGCGGCGTCGCTGACCGCCATCGCCTCGGCCAACTACCTGGCGCGCCGTCTCGATGAGTACTACCCGGTGCTCTACACCGGCGATAGCGGCATGGTGGCCCACGAGTGCATCTTGGACCTGCGGGAAATCACCAAGAACACCGGCGTTACCGTCGACGATGTGGCTAAGCGCCTGGCCGACTACGGTTTCCACGCACCGACCATGAGCTTCCCGGTGGCCGGCACGCTCATGGTGGAGCCCACCGAGAGTGAGAGCCTCGCCGAGGTGGACGCCTTCTGCGAGGCGATGATCGCGATCAAGGCCGAGATCGACAAGGTCGGCTCCGGAGTGTGGCCGGTGGAGGACAACCCGCTACGCGGGGCGCCGCACACCGCCGAATCTCTCACGGCCGACGAGTGGAACCACCCCTACGGCCGGACCGAGGCGGCTTATCCGCTCGGAAAGGGTTTCCGCCCCAAGGTGTGGCCGCCGGTGCGTCGCATCGACGGTGCCTACGGCGACCGCAATCTGGTGTGCTCCTGCCCACCGATCGAGGCCTTCGCCGAGTAGCGATGTCGACGAGCAGTCCTCCGCATGCGGGGGACTGCTCGCGACTAGGACACGAAGCGGGTGATGGTCGCGGCGAGCTCCGGGCTGTTCGAGGCCGTCAGGTTCTGGTAGGCACCGCCGGTCTGCTGAGCGAGCGCCTGCCAGGTCTGCTGATCGGAGTCGGTACCGAAGTCGATCACGTTGATGCGCACCGGCCTCGCCGGATCCTTCTGGCGGTTGATCGTGTCGATGAGGCCGGCACTGTCCAGGCTCTGATCCGTATGCGAATGGCCCGCCACGATCAGCACCGAATTGACTTGATTCGGACGAAAGCCGTTGACCGCTTCCTGGTACACGTTGCGCAACGTGGTGAATGCCACCGCACCATTGGACGTCGGCTGCAGCGCCGTCAACGCGTCGGCCACAGTCTGCGACCTGGGCGCGCCCTCGACGTCGTCGGAGGCAGCACCCAACCGCACGACGGTGTTGCCTTCCTTGCCGTCATACGTCCAGAGTCCGACGCCGGAGCCCGGGGCAACGGTGCGGATGCGGTTGGCAAGCGCCCCAGTCACATCGGACAACTTCACGCCCTCGGAGGACAAAGAGGAATCCAACATGATGGTGGTAGCACCGGCGCCCGTTGAGGTGCCATCGGCCAGCGCGACACGAACCTTGTCCTCGATGCTCAGCGGTTTTTCGATCTTCGCGAAGCTCACTACATCGCTACTGGGTAGGTCAGCCCCCTCGGCGCGGAAGCCGGCGGCCGCGAGATCTTTGAGCTGATCCTTGTCGCCCAGGAAACGCGCGAATTGGCTTGCCGCAGTGTGCTGCTCCTCAGAGAGCCACGCACCGTCCAGTTGCACGGTGGGGTAGTCGGCAATCGGGGTGGCCCCGGCGGGCAACCATGCGGCGACGACCTTCTTGGCGTCGCCGTTGTTGCGGGTGCGGGCGTAGAGCTGCTGCTCGGTGGTGACCACCGAGTGCACGACCGCGCCCGGCTGCTCGCCACCGTCAAGCAGCGCACCCATGGCGTCGGAGAGATTGTTCGCGGGCAGCTTGGGAGCCGCCGCGGTCAACGACGCGGCCGCGCCGGCACCGAGCTCGGGTGAATCGCCGGGACGAACGCTGGCGGCCGCCACCGCTTCCGCGGCGAGCTGCGCCGCATCGGCGTTACCGCTCGACGGCAGCGCCAATCGCAACGAGCCCCACCCGGGAAGGCCAAAGCCGTCCAGCGAGTTCGGAACATTCTGCAGCGCAGGCAGATCCGCCCAGCTCTTATCGGTAGGAATGGCCTGGCGCAGGCGCGGGGTCATCGCGATGACGACCGGTGTACTGACCAACGACCGGCTGTCGCTCACGATGTTGGTCTTGGATGCCGCCTTCAGCCGTGCCGAGGAGATCGAGCTCCCCGGGATCCACAGCGCCGGTTGCGCTCCGAGCTCGGCGGGCCACTGGCCCGTCAGTCCTTTGATCACGTTGGTCGTATCTGCCGGGCGCACCGATACGGTGAAGCAGTAGTCGCCGATCACCTCGTGCTTTTGGTTGAACCGTTCGGACAACTCGCCAATCCGGTCCGCAATCGACGGGTCGGCAACGACGGCGATTGCGTTGTTTCCGTGCACGCAGGTGGCGGAGGCCTCTGCTTGGTTGTCGGTCGTCCGCCTGTCGAAGTACCACCACAGTCCGACGGACACGGCGACCACGAGCACGGCCGCGACGACGCCGACCAGTCCCTTGCTGACACCCCAGTTACTACCGCCGCTGCGGTGCGACCGCTGGAAGCTGCCCGTGTCGAACTCTGAACCGGGGCTCGCCTCGTATTCCGGCTCGGAGGCCGCTTCCCAATCGTCGTTGTCGTCCCGATCGCTTGGGCTACCCGACCCAGATGCGCTGTGCCTGCCCATGTGTTGTCGCGACCCTTCTGATCGTGTCTAAATACTTGTCCAGCGGTTGAGTACGAGCCCCGCTGCGCGTCGGCCCGAGTCTACTGTCCCAGACCGCCGATACCACGGTGCGCGCAACCAAACCGCGTCCAAATAGACACGGAGACGTACCCTGCACCACGAGGTAAAGGCACGCCCGACGGCCATCCGCTACTTGGCCGCCGCGGCCTTGTACTCGCGGCGGCGCCGGTGCAGGATCGGCTCGGTGTACCCGTTCGGCTGATCCTTGCCCTCCAGGATGAGCTCCTTGGCGGCCTCGAAGGCAATGTTGCTGTCGAAGTCCGGAGCCATCGGACGGTAGTCCTTGTCACCGGCGTTCTGCCGATCGACAACCGGTGCCATCCGCTTGAGACCCTCGACCACCTCGGCCTCGGTGATGACATCGTGACGCAGCCAGTTGGCCAGCAGCTGGCTGGAGATACGCAAGGTAGCGCGGTCTTCCATGAGGGCCACGTCGTGGATGTCCGGAACCTTGGAACAGCCGACTCCGTGGTCGATCCAGCGCACCACGTAGCCCAGGATCGACTGGCAGTTGTTGTCGATTTCCTCGCGGATGTCCTCCGCGGTCCAGTCGTGACGCGATTCGGCCAACGGGATGGTGAGCAACGACTCCAGTTCAGCGCGGTGTTTACCGGCGAGCTCCTGGTCCACGGCCTTGACGTCAACCTGGTGATAATGCAGCGCGTGCAGGGTCGCCGCGGTGGGGGACGGCACCCACGCCGTGGTGGCTCCTGCGCGCGGCTGCGCGATCTTCTGCGCGACCATGTCTGCCATCAGGTCGGGCATGGCCCACATGCCCTTGCCGATCTGTGCTTTACCGGCCAAACCGGCACCCAGCCCGGTATCGACGTTGTGGTCCTCGTACGCCAGGATCCACGGCTGCGACTTCATGACGGCCTTGCGGCACATCGGCCCGGCTTCCATCGAGGTGTGGATCTCGTCGCCGGTGCGGTCCAGGAAGCCGGTGTTGATGAACACCACGCGGTCCGAGGCGGCCTTGATGGCGGCCTTCAGGTTGACGGTGGTGCGGCGCTCCTCGTCCATGATGCCGACCTTGATGGTGGCGTGCGGAAGTCCGAGCACCTCTTCGACACGGCCGAACAGTTCGGCGGTGAAGGCCACTTCCTCGGGCCCGTGCATCTTGGGCTTCACGATGTAGATGGATCCGGTGCGGCTGTTCTTCAGCGGACCGTTCTTCTTGCCGGAACGCAGGCCGTGAATGGCGATCAGACTGGTGAACAGCGCATCCTGGATACCCTCGGGGATCTCGTTGCCCGCGGCGTCGAGGATGGCGTCATTGGTCATCAGGTGACCGACATTGCGGACGAACAGCAGGCTGCGTCCGGGCAGGGTCAGCTCGCCAGGTCCGGACGCACCGCCGGCCGGGGTATTGAACACACGGTCCTCGTTGAGCACCCGGGTGAACGTCTTACCGCCCTTGGAAACAGCCTCGGACAGGTCACCCTTGTTCAGGCCCAGCCAGTTTCGGTATCCGAGCACCTTGTCCTCGGCGTCCACCGCGGCCACCGAGTCCTCGAAGTCCATGATCGTGGTGATCGCCGATTCCAGCACGACGTCCTTGATGCCGGCCTTATCGGTGGATCCGATGGGGGAGTCGGGGTCGATCAGGACCTCGATGTGCAGGCCGTGATTGATGAGCAGCACCGACCACTGTGGCTTGCCGAGCTTGCCGGTGTAGCCGACGAACTGGTCCGGGTTCTGCAGCCCGGTGGAGAGTTCGTCGCCCAGGTCGATGAGCAGCTGACCGTCGTCGATCTTCAGGCCGACGGCGTCTTTCCACGAGCCGGCCGCCAGCGGCGCCGCACCGTCGAGCACTCCGCGGGCGTACGCGATGACCTTGTCACCACGGACTCTGTTGTATGACGAGCCCTTCTCGGCCCCATCGGTTTCCGGGATGACGTCGGTGCCGTACAGCGCGTCGTAGAGAGAGCCCCAGCGTGCATTCGCGGCGTTGAGCGCAAAGCGCGCGTTCAAGATCGGAACAACCAGCTGCGGCCCCGCCGTCGTGGTTATCTCGTCGTCCACGTTGGCGGTGGTGATGGTGAAATCTTCGGGCTCGGGGACCAGGTAACCGATCTCGGTGAGGAACTCCCGGTACTCCGACTGATCCAGCGGCTCGATGGCGCGCTGCCGGTGCCAGCGATCAACCTGAGTTTGCAGGTCGTCGCGCCGGTCGAGGAGCTCGCGGTTCCGCGGAGCCAAATCGGTGACTACTTTGTCGACCCCAGCCCAGAAAGCGTCGGCATCCACACCGGTGCCCGGGAGGGCCTCGTTGGTGATGAAGTCGTACAGCACCCGCGCGACGCGCAGGTTGCCCACATCGACGCGATCACTCATCGCAACTCCTCTGTGTTGTTCGTGGGTCTGGGACCGGACGCTCTTGCGAATCGGTGAACAATGATCCTACTCATTGGTAGCCATCAACCCCGAAACCGCGTTATATGCGGTGAGTTCCGTCACGCACGGTGCCGACCAGATCCTCCACCAGATCCTCCAGTGTGACCAGGCCCACTACGCTGCCGTCGGTGGTCGACATGAGCGCCAGATGACTGTTGCTACGGCGCAACGTCGATAGCGCTTCCGGTAGCGGAACCGAACCGTGCAACCGCGGCAGGGGCCGAATGAACGCCGGGTCGATGATCGCCTCCGGATCGTCCCCCATGGTCAATACGTCCTTTATATGCAGATAGCCGAGGTAATCCCCGTGGGGGCCAATGACTGGGAATCGTGAGTAACCAGTTTCGGCCACCACGCGCTCCACGGCGGTCACCGAAGGCGCCTGCGCCGAGCCCGATACGGCGATCGATCGAATCTGGTTAGCGGGCACCACCACGTCCGCGACCACACGGTGCTGGATCTGTAGCGCGCGACGCAACCGGGTGTGTTCCTCCTCGTCAAGCAGGCCCTCGGACAACGACTCCGCGATCATTTCCGAGAGCTCCACGGTGGACACCGTGACCTCAAGCTCGTCTTTCACCGGGACCTTGATGATCCGCAACGCGGTATTGGCGCACCAGTTGTAGAAGGCGATCAAGGGCCGTGCCAACCGGATGTAGACCAGGTAGGGCGGAATCAGAAGCATGGCCGCGGATTCCGGGCCGGCGATGGCGATGTTCTTGGGCACCATTTCGCCGAGCAGTACGTGCAACAGCACCACGATCGACAACGAGATGACGAACGCGACGGTGTGCGTCACCGCCGCGGGTGCGCCCAACAGCTCGAAGGGACGTTCCAGAAGGTGCGCCACGGCCGGTTCCCCGATGCGGCCCAACAAGATTGAACAGATCGTGATGCCGAGCTGGGCGCCGGCGAGCATGAGAGACAGCTTCTGGCCGGCCATCATCACCGTCACCGCGCGCTTCTTACCGGCCTCCGCCAGCGCCTCGAGACGATCCCTGCGGGCGGAGATGAGGGCGAATTCGGCACCGACGAAGAACGCGTTCGCCAAAAGCAATGCGGCGGTGAGTAGTACGCTCAGTATCTCTGCCTGGATGCTGCTACCCATCGTGGTCATTCCCCCGAGCGTCGGCGTCGGTCAGCTCGGTGAGCTCGATCTGATCGATCCGGCGACCGTCCATGCTCGCCACCCGAGCTCGCCAGCGGGGCAGCTCAGCGAACGGATGGTCCGGCACCACCGCCGACAATTCGACGGTGTCGCCGACCGTCGGGATGTGACCGAGCTCCTGGAGCACCAGTCCGCCGATCGTCTCGTACTCACCCTCGGGGGCTCGGTAACCGGTCGCCGCGGAGACCTCGTCGATCCGCAGCAGACCCGACACCACCCAGCCGCCGCCGGAGGACACCACGTCGGGCGTCGCGTCGTCATGCTCGTCCCGGACGTCACCCACGATCTCCTCGATCATGTCCTCGACCGTCACCAGCCCGGCGGTGCCTCCGTATTCGTCGACGACCAATGCGGTCTGCATGCCGTTGGCCCGCACCTGCTCCATGACCGCGTCGCCGTCAAGAGTCGACGGCACCACCGCGACCGGCCGGGCCAGACTCGCCAGTGTGGTCGTGGCACGGCGATCCCGTGGCACCTCGAAGATTTGCTTGACGTGCACGATGCCGATCGTCGCGTCAAGATCGCCCTCGGTGATCGGAAACCGCGAGAAGCCGGTGTCGACGGCGATGGCGATCAGGTCGGCGACCGTGTCCGTCGCTTCCAGCGATTCGATCTCGGTGCGGGGGGTCATGAGTTCCTCGGCGGTGCGGCTCCCGAACCGCAGAGAACGGTCGACCAGCACCGCGGTGGTTTCGTCCAGCGCACCGCTGCGGGCCGAGGTGCGCACCAGCGACCCCAGCTCCTGGGGCGAACGCGCCGAGCGCAGCTCCTCAGCGGGCTCGATACCCATGCGCCGCAGCACCCAGTTGGCGATGCCGTTCAACGCCCGGATCGCGAAGGCGAACGCCGCCGAGAACAGCACCATCGGCCCCGCGGTCGCGCGCGAAGTCGAGATAGGACGCGCCAGGGCGAAGTTCTTGGGCACCAGCTCACCGAAGATCATCGATATCGAGGTGGCGATGATGAGCGCCAGCGCCAGCGAAATCCCGCTGCTGACTGTCGCTCCGGTGTATCCGATAGCCTGCGTGAGCAGGCGCGCGATCACCGGCTCGGCCAGATAACCGGTCACGAGCGTGGTGATGGTGATACCGAGCTGGGCCCCCGACAGCTGGAACGACAACGTGCTGTGCGCCCGTTTGACCAACCTGTCCCGGCTATCGCCGGTCTTGGCACGCGCCTCGATGGAGCTGCGCTCCAATGCGGTCAGGGAGAACTCGGCAGCCACGAAGAGCGCCGTCCCCGCGGTCAGCGCGACGAACGCAAGCAAGCTCAGCCCGGTGAATAAAAGCGTCACCGCTGGCTGGCCCCTTAGGTTGAGTGATCACACGGTGTGACCATCGTGAGGCTCATGGTAACGGTGCACATGGCCGGCAGGTACTCAACCATCGGGGATAACGGTCACCAACCTTCGGGAAGCGGGCGCCCCTCGGCGAATCCGGCCGCCGACTGGACACCCAGGACCACCCGGTCGTGCAGCTCGGCCAGCGTGCGCGCACCCACATACGTGCAGGTGCTGCGCACGCCCGAGATGATGTGGTCGATGAGGTCCTCAACACCGGGACGTTGCGGGTCCAATTCGATCCGCGAGGTGGAGATACCCTCCTCGAACAGGCCCTTGCGGGCCTGATCGAAGGCACTGTCGCCAGCGGTGCGGGCAGCCACCGCACGTTTGGACGCCATCCCGAAGCTGTCCTTGTAGCGACGGCCGCTGGCGGAGAGCTGCAGATCTCCAGGGGATTCGTGAGTGCCGGCGAACCAGGAACCGATCATCACGTTGGCGGCACCCGCCGCGAGCGCCAAGGCAACATCCCGCGGGTGTCGAACCCCGCCGTCGGCCCACACGTGGGCACCGAGTTCCCGTGCGGCCGCTGCACATTCGATGACCGCAGACAGCTGCGGGCGACCTACGCCCGTCATCATCCGGGTGGTGCACATGGCACCGGGGCCCACGCCCACCTTCACGATGTCCGCACCGGCCCCGATCAGATCCCGGGTGCCCTGCGCCGACACCACATTGCCCGCGGCGATGGGCACCCCTAGCGACAGTTCCGCAACCGATGCGAGTACCTCGATCATCTTCTGCTGGTGTCCGTGCGCGGTGTCGATGACCAGGAGATCCACTCCTGCCTGTGCCAATGCCGTCGCCTTGGCGCGGACATCGCCGTTGATACCGACCGCGCCGGCGATGCGCAGGCGTCCGCTCGCGTCTACGGCCGGTGTGTACAAACCCGCCCGGATCGCCCCCGTGCGGGTGAGGATCCCCGCCATGGTTCCGTCCGGGCGCGTCAGTACCGCTACCGGCACATGCGCCTCGGCCAGGCGATCGAAGATCGCCCGCGGATCGGTCCCCGTGGGTACCGCGACGAAGTCGGTGGTCGCGATGTCGCGCACACGGGTGAACCGGTCGATGCCGGTACAGGCGGCCTCGGTGACGAGCCCCCGCGGCTTGCCGTCCTCGAGCACCACCGCGGCCCCGTGTGAGCGCTTGTGGATGAGTGCCACCGCCTCGCCCGCCGAGTCGTCGGGCGTCAGGGTCACGGGTGTGTCGTAGATCAGATCGCGGCTCTTGACGAACTCGACCGTCTGGGCGACCGCCTGCACCGGAAGATCCTGGGGCAGCACGGTGATTCCGCCGCGGCGCGCGACGGTCTCGGCCATCCGTCGCCCCGCCACCGCCGTCATGTTGGCAACCACGATCGGGATTGTGGTGCCGGTGCCGTCGGCGGTGGTCAGGTCGACATCGAACCGTGAGATGACATCCGAGTGGTTCGGTACCACGAACACATCGTCGTAGGTGAGGTCGTACGGTGGCCGCTGCCCGTCCAGAAATCTCACAGTGAAACTGTCCGCATCTTTACGCCTCTACCTCGCTGCGGTCGCCGCTCCAGAGCGTGTGGAACTTGCCGGGGGCGTCGACGCGCTCATAGGTATGAGCACCGAAGAAGTCGCGCTGCGCCTGGGTGAGGGCGGCAGGCAGGCGATCGGTGCGCAGGCCGTCGTAGTAGGACAGCGACGAGGCGAAGCCGGGGACCGGAATTCCCAACTGGGTAGCGGTCACCACGACGCGACGCCAGCTGTCGATGCCGTTTTCGACGGCGGCCCGGAAGTAAGGGGCGGCGATCAGCGTGGCCAGGTCGGACTCGTCGGCAAAAGCCTCCTTGACGCGGTTGAGGAACTGGGCGCGGATGATGCAGCCACCCCGCCAAATGGTGGCCAGGTCACCCGGCTTGACGTTCCAGCCGTACTCGGCGCTACCGGCGGCGATCTGATTGAAGCCCTGCGCGTACGCCACAATCTTTGACGCGTACAGCGCCTGTCGCACGTCTTCGATAAATTGCTTTGCATCGCTTGGCTTCTCGCCCAGCGATCCGGAGGTGAAGCCGGCCGCGGCACCGCGCTGGGGGCGTGATCCGGACAGAGCACGGGCGAAGACCGCCTCGGCGATGCCGGTGACCGGCACGCCGAGGTCCAGGGCGGACTTCACGGTCCAGCGGCCGGTGCCCTTCTGCTCGGCGGCATCGACGATGACATCGACCAGCGGCTTGCCGGTCTTGGCGTCGGTATGGGCCAGCACGTCGGCAGTAATCTCGATGAGGTAGCTCTCCAGCTCACCGCTGTTCCACTCGGTGAAGACCTCGGCGATATCGGGTGCCGACATACCCAGCGCATCGCGCAGCAGCTGGTAGGCCTCGCCGATCAGCTGCATATCGGAGTACTCGATGCCGTTGTGCACCATCTTCACGAAGTGCCCCGACCCGTCTGGGCCGATATGCGTGCAGCAGGGCGTGCCATCGACGTGTGCCGCAATGGATTCCAGTAGCGGTCCCAGCGCCTTGTAGGACTCGACCGGGCCGCCCGGCATGATCGAGGGGCCGTTCAGCGCGCCCTCCTCACCACCCGAGATTCCCGCGCCGACAAAGTGCAGTCCGCGTGCGGCCAGCGCGGCCTCACGGCGAATGGTGTCGGTGTACAGCGCGTTACCGCCGTCGATGATGATGTCGCCGGGCTCCATAGCGGATGCGAGCTCTTCGATCACGGCATCGGTGGGATCACCGGCCTTGACCATGATCAACACGCGGCGCGGGCGTTCGAGGGCCGCGACGAACTCCTCGACCGTCTCGCTGCGAATGAAGTTGCCCTCAGAACCGTGATCGGCCAGCAGCGCGTCGGTTTTGGCGACCGATCGGTTGTGCAGGGCGACGGTGTATCCGTGCCGTGCGAAGTTCCGCGCGATATTCGATCCCATGACGGCCAACCCCGTCACGCCGATCTGAGCTTTCCCCTGCGCCGAGCCGTCTGCAGCCGTCACCAGCACATCCTTTCGTTGACGTGTTGCGCACCAAAGCCGTTCACTGTTCGCGCAAGCGGCCCATCTGAACCGAATGCTCTTTGTGCAAGCGGCTCATCGCCGATTCTCGCGCAGTCACTTTCGACCCGCGAGCGCGGGTCACCTACTCGTGGGTTAACTGCTGAACAAGCGCTGAAGTTCGGTGAACCATGGGATGACCACAGCCAACGTCGGCACCACCAGTATGGCCGCGGCGGCGGCATAGGCGCTGCACGACAACACGAGGCTGTTCCCGCTCCCGCCCAAGCGCCGGACCCGGATGAGAGTGGTAGGTCCACCTGCCGCCATCGCGCCGACCGGTGTCGGGCCACCCGCGCATGCGACGAGGGCGCGGGCCAGGGGAGTCGGCCCGGCTGTCCGGACCGCGGCATCGTCGGCGAGCAGTTCGACGAGCAGTTTGACCGCGTCCAGCGCGTTCTTGCTGCGCACGATGACCGGGAACGCGTCGTGGACGGCGGTGAAAGCCTCCAGCACCAGGTCATGGCGTGCGCGCAGATGAGCGCGTTCGTGCGCGACGATCGCGGTGACCTCATTGTGCCCCAGCGTGCTCAGCGTTCCCTCGCTGACGACTACCCGGCTCCGCACACCAGGCAAGCAATAGGCCAAGGGTTCGTCGACTTCCAGCACCCGTAGATCGTGGTCGCGCCGGCGATGGATGTCGTAGCCACCGCGCCAGTTCTCGCAGTACCGCTTGTGATCCAGCAGGTCGACGACGGCCCGGTGATGGGCGCGCCGGCGGCGGGTACGTACGCCCACCCGGATCACCGACACCATGAGCCGGATGCCGATGAGGATCGTGATCGCGAACACCGTGACGTACAGCAGCCACAAACCCCAACCCAGCCGGTCGATTTCACCGGTGATCGTGGCGGTGGGGTGACCATCCGGCCCAGGCACGAGAAGTCTGCTTGCGATCGCAAGCCCGGAACTGAACGCGGAAAGAACGGCAGCGGCGGCGATGGCCTGCCACAGAACCATGGCGGCACGTGGCGCGCGGTATGGCCAGCGCGCACGCGCGAGCAACGCCGGTACGGGACCGGTCAGCAGCAGCGCGAGAATCGCGAACGCCAGGGCGGACACATAACTAGTGTCCCTTACTCGGTGGGGCGACCGCCAGCAGATGGATCTTTCGCTTCGAGCTCGGCCAGCGCACGGCGCAGTGCATCGGCCTCATCAGGGCCGACACGCTCCACGAAGTGCACCAATGCCGCCTCACGGGCACCGGAGTTGTTGGCCTGTGCCAACGCGTCCACCATCAGGCCCGCGACAAGCTCGTCACGGCCGTGCACGGGTGCGTAGCGGTGCGCCCGGTCATCGCGGTGCTGTACCACCAGATCTTTCTTGGCGAGACGTTGCAACACGGTCATCACGGTCGTATAGGCGAGATCGCGCCGCGTCGACAATGCCTCGTGGACCTGGCGCACAGTCTGGGGCTCGGGAGAGGACCACAGATGGTCCATCACCGCGCGTTCAAGTTCGCCCAGGCGTGCCATTCCGAACATTCTACGTTCACCTCCGACGCAATGCCGTACTACATCCAGTCGTACTTCTTCTGACAGCCAACGATCCATAGTTCGGTCTTTGTTCCAGCGCTCGATTCGGTCTCACTCGGACTTGGATACTGCGGGCCGCTCGCTGCCTACACGGCCCGATGATCAGGAGCTTCGGTGAGGGCAGTCACAACACCCGCACCTGGCGATGTCATCCTACATGTGGTTAGGCTTACCTATCTTGCCTACGTGAAGGGAGGCTGCTAACTGTGACACTGGCCATCGACCGATGCTCTTCGACCAGGAGTCTCATCGCCGACGATCCGCTGATCGCCGGGATGTCCATCCGCCAATCACTGCCGCTGCACGAATCGAGCAGTCGGCTTCGCGAGCTGTATCCGGAATGCCCTCGCGCCTACGGCGTCGCCGTCATGTCCGATGTCGGCCGACGCCGATGGTGGCCGCTGGCGCGCGCCTTGAATACTGATCGGCTTGAGCGGATGTACGCCCGGGCGATCGAGGAGACCGGTAGCGACGCGGTCGCCGTCCATCAGCTGGCGGACGCTCTCGTGCACACCGTGGTCGGCCGCTTGGTCGCCCTGGTCGTGCTGGAAGGGCGCGCCTGGGATCCGGGCCTGGGGAACTTGTGGGTCTATTTCGATTCCGAGGGCTGCATCGATTGGGCGGGGGTCGTGGACCCGACGCTGCGCGTGCTGCCCGACGACCCGGACCGGGACCGCGAGCAAGTAGTGGTTTTCCCCAGCGAGGAAGCGCTCGCGGCGTGGACCGCGCATCGATGCCATCGCGCACTCGCGCCCTTGTTCACGCGGCTGTCGCAGATCAGCTGCGGCACAATGGAAATCGGCCAGATGTGGCAACTGGTCGGCTCGACCGTGGTGGGGGCGGCGACTCATGTTCCGCTGCTGGCGCGCTCCAGCGAGACCGATGGAATGCGACGCGGACAGGCGATCCTCGACCGCTTCATGACACTCGGATTGCCGGTCCGCCACAAAGCCCTTGCAATTTAGGGCAGCCTTGCCTATCCTTAGAAATGTCGAACGCGCTACAGCGCGACCAGACACCCGGACCGTGCCGGAGTCCTGAGGGCTGCAGAGACCCCCGGTCCACTCGAAGGAAGTGCCCCACCTGCTTCGGCAGGTGGGGCACTTCTTCGTTATGGGATGCCGCACTGATATGAACATCAGATGCCAGACACGCCGGAGCACCTCAGCAAGATGCCTACCGCGCCCTTCGACAAGCTCGTTGGGCTCGAATACACCTCGCTGACACTAGAGGGAGTGTCCGCCACCCTGACGGTCACCGAGAACCTGTTGCAACCCAACGGGATCGTGCACGGCGGCGTGTACTGCTCGGTGGTCGAAAGCGTGGCGAGCGTCTCCGCGTACATCTGGCGCGCCAACGTGTTGGGGGAGGAGAGCGCGGTGGTCGGGGTCAACAACAACACCGACTTCCTGCGCGCCATCTCATCGGGCACGCTCACCGCCACGTCCACGCCGATACACCGGGGCCGTCGTCAGCAGCTGTGGCTCGTCACCATTACCGACGACGAGAACCGAACGATCGCGCGCGGGCAGGTTCGCCTGCAGAACTTGTGAGACTCGGGTGGGCGCGACCCCCGTGCGCCCACCCGAGCTCATTTCGAGAGATGTCGGCCGGCCCCCCGATGGTCGGGCCGCCACCCTCGTCCCCCCGCCCGGATCCAGTCCCCGCTGGGATCCAGGTGGCTCGTCAGCTCAGCTGCAGTTTGTCGACGATCCTGTCGGCCATCTTCTGCACCAGCTGCTTTGAGTTGCTTCGCGCGCAAATCTGGGTCTGAACGATCACATTCGCGACACCGTTGTAGGACACGAAGCAGCGATACTTACTCGGCCCGTACGTGAGGGCCCAATTCACTTTCTTGGCGTTTGACGATGAGACCGACACCGCCACCGGCACCTTCCGGCCGCTGGAGTCGGTGAAGTTGTACGTCTTTCCATCACATTCGTTGATCTCATCGGCCGCCGTCGAGAACTGCGCCTGCGCCGCGTCCTTGTCCTTATATGCCGCGATCCCTTGGTAGACCTGAGCGTCCGGGTTCTTGGCGTCCCCGAGCAACACCTCGGTCCCGCGGAACGTCTCGTAGTCCTTGCCCGCCGACTCGACGGTAAGCCCCTGCGTCACATTACAATTCGCATCGTCGGACTCGGTAGCCGTGAAGGGCTTGTCCCGCTTGTTCGTCTTGGCGACTTCCGTGTCGAATACCTTGGCGATTTCCTCGTCGGTGAACAACGCCGCCACCATGGCATCCTCGGTGACCTTGTCCTGCCCCGGCCACCCCGTCAGACCCGCGGGCCCGCTACTGGTCGGAGCCGAGGCCGGCGCGTTTGCGGTCCGCGACACCGTTGTGGTCGCAGACGTTGACGTTTCGGCTGCGTCCTGCCGGCCGGAACAACCGGACAGCGTCAGCGCGGCGATCGCCGTCGCACACAACACGACCCGCCCTGTTGTGCTCGCCATGAGGCCCCCTCTCATGTTCTCCATCGCGATCATGCCGGAATCCATTCGGCCATACGGTCGACAATCGCGGTGACGATCGGAGTGCCATTACCGTTCTGGCACAACAGACTCCCGAAGAGAGCATTGTTCTTGACCCGATAGTCGTAGAAGCACCGCCACCCCGCCGGTTTTCCGTCTTTGAGCTGTTGTCGCACCCACGTCACGCTGGTGCCGTTGTTCGAGAATGGGCCGATCCGCCATTCAATATCGCCCTCGGTCTGACGAGAGTCCGCACACGATGCCAGCGACGGGGGATACGCGGCCTGCAGCTGACTCGCGGCGGCCTTCGCATCGGGGAACAGCACCACCGCCTGCCAGACGATGTGGTCGTACCGGTCCTCTGTTTCCTGCAGCCGAGAGCCTCGGAAGGTGGTCCACTCGTCACCAAGACTGTCGCTGCGCAGCCCCGTGAGCACCTTGCACTTGCCGGTCGCGGTGGCGTCGCTGGGCCGCGTGGACTTGGACTCGTACGTCAGCGGGGATCCGACCAGCCGGCCGACGTCATCGGCGGAGATGATGATCGATTCCGCCTTGTCCGGCGTGACGATCACCGGCGCCGGCGGTTCGAGCGAGGTCGTGACCGGTGGGGCACTGGATTTGGGGCTCGCGATCGCCCCGTCCCGCCCGTTATCGGTGACCGCCGATGTCTCGGTCGCACCCACCGGTATCGGCTTGATACCCCCGGTCTCGGTGCCACAACTGACCGCGAACATCGCTGCCAAGCCAAGCCATCCAACTGCCAAGACGTGACGCATCCGAATCCCTCCCTGCCGATACCAGATCCCCATCGACCCAAATCATGGCTACATCGGATCGTTCGCGCTCAGTGTTACACGCACGCCAAAACCGATGACCTACTTCGGTTTGGTGGCCGCCGCCATCCTGTCCGCGATCGCCTTCACCGCCGGACCTCCGTTGCCAAGCTGGCAGACCGTCGCCGAGAGCAGCAGGTTGTCGATGATGCGTGCCTCCAACATGCAACGCCACCCCGAGGGCCGTCCGTCGACGATCTCGTCGAGCACCCACTGCGCACGGTCTTCCGATACGTCTCGCACCGATGCGCGCCACGTCGCCGTATCAATTTTCAGTTCCTCACCCGAACAACCACCGACGTCGGCCGGGAACTCCTTCGAATAGGTATCCCTGGCATTGTCTTTCGACGAGTAGAGCAATACCCGCTGGGTTACTGAGTGAGTGAAGGTGTCCTTGTCCTCCCGGTACCAGACATCGCGGTACGTCGTCCATTTGTCGCCGACGTCAACTGCAAGGGGCACCATCAGAGCCTGGCATGACTGCTTGCCGTCGATCGTCGACGTTCGCGGGTTCGAGGACTTCCCCTCGTACTCGAGGGTCGAGCCAATGAGCTCCGAGACGTCTTTTTTGGGGACGATGAGCGAGTTGGCCTTGTCGGGGCTGATCGCGTCCGCCGCGGATGTCGATGTCTTCGATGCACTCGATGCCGTTGATGGCCCCGACGTCGCCGGGTCCTGCTGGCCACCCCCGAAAAATGAGCATCCTGTCAGGACAAGTGCGGTGCAGACTGCGACGGCAGTCTTTCGGCATGCCGATTCGGTCGTCACGGCCATTCCTTTCACTGCGGGATCCACGCTGCGATCCGGTCGGTAATGGTCGTCACGCCGGGCACGCCGTCGCCGTACTGGCATAGGTAGGTGCCGAAGAGCACGTTGTTCTTGTTGCGGAAGTCGAAGAAGCAGTGCCAGGTCGCGGTTTGTGCGACCTGGAGTTGAGTCCATCGAGCTGCGGTATCAGTGATCTCCGCGATATTGGTGATCTTCCACTTTTGATCCTGTTTGGAAATCTCGGCATTCGCGCATGCTCTCGACGCGGATGCGGGAAACGCCCGTGTGAAAGCCGCAGCGGCCTCGGCACGGGACGGATACAGAACGGCCACCTGGCTCACGATGTACGCGGTCGTGTCCTTGGTCTCTCGGTAGTAGTTCCAGCGGTAGGTGGTCCATTCGGATCCCAATTGGCCGGCTCGCGGATTGTCCAGGTTCACGCAATCACCGGCGCCGCCCACTGCATCGGTCGGCGGTGCCGAGGTGTTGTCGTCGTATTCCAGGGTGGTTCCCAGGATTTTCCCCACCTCGGCGCGCGAGCCCAGGATTGAGTCAATCTTCTCCGGCGTGACCACCAGAGGTGGCGGAGCGGGCGCCTTGGTGGTGGCGGGGATGGACGCGGGAGCCGACGTGCCCGCCGTCATCGGCATGTCCGCCGCGGTGGTGGTCGGTGCGGACACCGGTTTGATGCCCTCGCTGGGTTGGCTGCACCCGGCCATCAGCAGCGCGGCCGATGCCAGGCACCCCACACTCATTCCATACCCCATCGCGCACCCTCCTGATCGACTCCGCACCCAGCGCGTTTCCCAGGATTCTCGCACTCAGGATCGCGACCGCACGGCAAAACTCGTCGGTGCCCTGCGACGTCGGCAATGCCGGGTTGCCCGGATCGTGGCAGGATCGCCCCTTATGCGATTGACCCCGCACGAGCAGGAACGGCTGCTCATCTCGTATGCGGCGGAATTGGCGCGCCGCCGCCAGTCCCGAGGCCTGCGCCTCAACCATCCCGAAGCGATCGCGTTGATCACCGACCATCTCCTGGAGGGTGCCCGCGACGGCCGCACCGTCTCGGAATTGATGGCCAGTGGCCGCGAGGTCCTCGGGCGTGACGATGTCATGGACGGAGTGCCCGAGATGATCCCGGACGTTCAGGTGGAGGCAACTTTTCCTGACGGTACGAAACTCGTTACTGTGCACCACCCGATCGGATGAGCCACATGATTCCCGGCGAATACCTATTTGCGCCAGACGCCATCGAACTCAACGCGGGCGCAACCGTCATCGAGCTCGACGTCGTCAACACCGGCGACCGTCCGGTGCAGGTGGGCAGCCATGTCCACTTCCCGCAATCAAATCCGGCACTTGATTTCGACCGGGAGGCCGCGCACGGGCACCGCTTACACATCCCGGCGGGTACCGCAGTTCGCTTTGAACCCGGTGTCGCGCAGAAGGTTCGGCTGGTTCCCTTGCGTGGTCGCCGTGAAGTGCACGGACTGACACTCGATGCTCCCGGGCGGTTGGATGGCGGTGAACCCGCATGACCCGGCTATCGCGGGAGCATTACGCCAAGCTGTACGGACCGACGACCGGTGACCGCATCCGATTGGCCGATACCGATCTGCTTATCGAGATCACCGAAGACCGATGTGGCGGACCCGGATTGGCCGGCGAAGAGGCAGTCTTCGGCGGTGGGAAGGTGTTGCGCGAGTCGATGGGGCAGAGCCGCCTCACCCGCGCCGAAGGAGCGCCCGACACCGTCATCACCGGCGCTGTCATCATCGACCACTGGGGAATCATCAAGGCCGACATTGGTATTCGGGACGGCCGAATCGTTGGCATCGGTAAGGCGGGCAACCCGGACATCATGGACGGTGTCCATCCCCAATTGATCGTCGGCCCGTCCACCGAGATCATCGCCGGCAATGACCGGATCGTCACGGCGGGCGGCATCGACTGTCACGTCCATTTCATCTGTCCGCAGTTGGTCGACGAGGCCATCGGCGGTGGCATCACGACCATGATCGGGGGTGGCACCGGCCCCGCGGAGGGCAGCAAGGCCACCACGGTGACACCCGGCGCGTGGCATCTGGGCCGGATGTTGCAGGCACTGGACAGCTGGCCGGTGAACGTGCTGCTGCTGGGCAAGGGCAACACCGTCAACCCCGAATCCATGTGGGAGCAATTGCGTGGCGGCGCGGCAGGTTTCAAGCTGCATGAGGACTGGGGCACCACGCCCGCGGTGATCGATGCCTGCCTGCGCGTCGCGGATGAGGCGGATGTTCAGGTCGCCCTGCACTCGGACACCCTCAACGAAACCGGTTTTGTCGAAGGCACTCTGGAGGCGATCGCGGGACGCGCGATCCACGCCTACCATACCGAAGGCGCCGGTGGGGGCCATGCTCCAGACATCATTACCGTGGCCAGCCACCCGAATGTGATGCCCAGCTCCACCAACCCGACGCGCCCGCACACCGTCAACACCCTCGATGAGCATCTCGACATGCTCATGGTCTGCCACCATCTCAACGCCGCCGTGCCGGAGGATCTTGCCTTCGCCGAGAGCCGGATTCGTCCGTCCACGATCGCGGCCGAGGACCTACTGCACGACATCGGTGCCATCTCGATGATCGGCAGTGACAGCCAGGCCATGGGGCGCATCGGCGAAGTGGTGATGCGCACCTGGCAGACCGCGCACGTCATGAAGAAGCGTCGCGGCGCGCTGGAAGGGGACCCCTCCGGAGCCAAGGGCAACGACAACAACCGCGTGCGCCGGTATGTCGCGAAATACACCATCTGCCCGGCGATCACCCACGGCATCGATCACGAACTGGGTTCCATCGAAGTCGGCAAGCTGGCCGATCTGGTGCTGTGGGAACCGGCGTTCTTCGGGGTCCGGCCGCATGTCGTGATCAAGGGCGGTGCCATCGCGTGGGCGGCCATGGGTGATGCCAATGCCTCCATTCCCACCCCGCAACCCGTACTGCCTCGGCCCATGTTCGGCGCCATGCCCAACGTGGCACCGGGGTTGGCCGTGCATTTCGTCTCGCCGACGGCCATAGAGGACGACCTCGCCGCGCGACTTGCCCTGCGGCGCAGACTGGTTCCCACTCGCAATGTTCGCCATCGCGGCAAGGCCGACCTGCCCTTGAACGACGCGATGCCGGATATCCGGGTCGATCCAGATACCTTCACCGTACGTATCGACGGCGAGGTGTGGCGGGAACAGCCGGCCACCGAACTGCCCATGGCGCAACGGTATTTCCTGTTCTGATGGGATCCACCGACGCGTCCGCGACCCCTCTTTCGACAACGGCGCTGCTGCTGTCGCTGGCCGATTCCCGATTGCCGACCGGTTCGCATGTGCATTCCGGCGGGGTGGAGGAGGCCATCGCCCAGGGCCTCGTGCGGGACTGTGCAACGCTCAACGCCTATCTGCGGCGGCGTATCCGGACTCACGGCCTTGTCGCGGCGTCCATCGCTGCCGCCGTCACGTCGGGGCGGCTGGATCCGGTGCGAGCAGATGCCGAAACGGACGCACGCACCCCCTCGCAGGCCGCGCGTGACGCCTCCCGCGCTCAGGGCCGCGGACTCAAGCGCCTGGCCGGGAGCGCCTGGCCGCACATCGAGTGGCGCACGTACGGTCGGCAGCCACATCTGGCCGTGGTGTACGGCATTATTGGTACGGCAGCTGGTTTGTCGGGCCGCGATATCGCCCTCGTCGTCGTGTACACGACCTTGACAGGGTCTGCCACGGCAGGACAGCGACTGTTGGCTCTGGACCCGGCGGAGGTGGCGGTAGGCACCCTGGCCCTGACGGGACTGTGCGAGGAGACCGCGACACTGGCCAGTTCCGGGCTGGCCTGCTTGTCGGACCCGCTCCTGGATGTGCTCGCCGAGCAGCATCTCGCGCGCGAACGCCCGCTGTTTGTTTCGTAGTTTTTAGGGTTTAGGGATTTAGGCTTTCACGCACAACCACGATTGGATCAACATGCCACCGCACCTCCTCGACGGCCAGCCCCATCAGCACATCGACAGGCCACGTCGGGTCCGTCAGCCGGGGGAGCCGCTGCGCATCGGGATCGGCGGGCCAGTGGGGTCGGGCAAGACCGCGCTGGTTGCCGCACTGTGCCGCACGCTGCGCGACGAGATCTCGGTAGCGGTGCTGACCAACGACATCTACACCACCGAGGACGCCGACTTTCTGCGCCGCCATGCGGTGCTTCCCGATGAGCGCATCACCGCGGTGCAAACCGGGGGCTGCCCGCACACCGCAATCCGCGACGACATCACCGCGAACCTGGATGCCATTGAGGATCTCATCGCCACCAACGATCCGCTCGACCTCATCCTCGTCGAATCGGGCGGCGATAACCTGACCGCCACCTTCTCTTCCGGCCTGATCGACGTGCAGATCTTCGTGGTCGACGTCGCCGGTGGCGACAAGGTGCCGCGCAAAGGTGGTCCCGGCGTTACCTTCTCGGACCTGCTGGTCATCAACAAGACTGATCTTGCACCCATGGTGGGGGCCGATTTAGGCGTGATGGCCCGTGATGCGGCGGCTGTACGCGAGGGCCGGCCCACCGCGATGATCTCGTTGACCGAGGACCCGACGGCCTCGGAGGTGTTGGTTTGGGTACGGAGCCATCTGGACCATGCGCACTGACGTCGAGATCATCGCGCAGAAGGGCCGACTTCCACGCTTGCGCTGTTCGGGAAGCCTGCAGGGCCGACTGACCGACGCCGATACCGTGCACCTGGTCGGCGTGGCGGCGAGTCCGCTTGGTGGCGACGAGATCTCGGTGCGTATCGAAGTCGGTGAAGGGGTGCTGTTGCGGGTGCGATCCGTGGCGGCTGCGGTGGCCCTGCCCGGCCGCGACACTCTTCAGTCCTCTACGGCGTGGGACTGTTCGGTGGCGGGCGAGCTCGATCTCGACCCGGCGCCCACCATCGTGGCGGCCAACGCCTCTCACCACTCTCAGGTCACCGTGCGCGGATCGGCCACTGCGCGCCTGCGACTGCGCGAGCGTGTGCAGATCGGCAGGACGGGGGAGTCGTCGGGATTCTGGAGCGGTCAGCTCGACGCGGATATCGACGATCGCCCGCTGCTGCGTCATCGCGTCGAACTCGGTGCCGGATCGGTGACCGATGATGAACTGGGCCGCCCACTGGCGCTGATCAGCGAATTACGCTACCCAGCAATGGATTCCACGAAGCCCAGTCCGATCGACGCCACCGTGCTGCGCCTCGCGGGCGACGCCACCCTGCTTACCTGGCAGGGGCGGCGTCTTCCCTCGGACTAACTGCGACTAGCTCGCGGCCTTTTCCTCTTGTGGCTGTGCGATCTCTTCCTCGTCGCCGTTCTTCTCCGCGACGAGCTCCTCAAGCTGGTCCAGACGTGTTCGTGCCCAGGCCTGCTGCTCGGTGATGGCCATTTGCCCGCGTGAGCGCGTCACGAATGCGATGGACCAGAGGATCAGCGTCACGAGCCGGTTCTTGAACCCCACCAGGTAGACGAGGTGCAGCGCCAACCACATGAGCCACGCGATGAACCCGCTGAACTCCAACCGGCCGATCTTGCACACCGCGCTGTATCGCGACACGGTGGCCATCGAACCCTTGTCGAAGAACTTGAACGGGGGACGTTCCGCGGCGCTACGTCCCTTCAGCTCGGCCTTGATCTGCTTGGCCGCATAGCGCCCACCCTGAATGGCGCCCTGGGCGACACCGGGCACACCGTCGACCGCCATCATGTCGCCGACCACGAAGACGTTCGGGTGACCCGGAATCGAGAGGTCTGAACCGACCTTCACGCGTCCGGCACGGTCCAGCTCGACGCCCGACTGCTCGGCCAGGTTCTTGCCCAGGGGGCTCGCGGACACGCCTGCCGACCACACCTTGCACCAGGATTCGATGCGTTCCACGGTGCCGTCGGAATGTTTGACGGTCAGTCCGTTGCGGTCCACGTCGGTGACCATGGCGCCCAACTGGATCTCAACACCCAGCTTTTCCAGACGCTTGCGCGCCTTGTCTCCCAGCTTCGGACCGAAGGGCGGCAGTACCGCCGTCGCGGCATCCAGCAGGATGACCCGGGCATCGGTGGGATCGATGTTCCGGAAGGTGCCCTTGAGGGTCTCGTTGGCGAGTTCGGCGATCTGCCCGGCCATCTCGACACCGGTCGGACCGGCACCCACCACGGTGAAGGTCATCAGCTTGCGGCGCCGGACGGGGTCACTGGAGCGTTCCGCCTGCTCGAAGGCGCCCAGAATGCGACCGCGCAGTTCGAGAGCGTCGTCAATGGACTTCATACCCGGAGCCCACTCGGCGAAGTGGTCGTTCCCGAAGTAGGACTGACCTGCACCCGCGGCGACGATCAGGCTGTCGTACGGCGTGGAGTAGTCATGCCCGAGCAGTGAGGAATGGACGATCTGATTCTCCAGGTCGATGCTCGTCACATCACCGAGAACCACCTGCGCGTTGTCCTGATCCTTCAAGATCTGCCGCGTCGGGGGAGCGATCTCCCCTTCGGAGATGATCCCGGTGGCCACCTGGTACAGCAGGGGCTGGAACAAATGGTGTGTGGTGCGCGCGATCAGCGTGACGTCGACGTTGGCACGTTTGAGTGTCTTAGCGGCGGTCAGGCCGCCGAACCCCGACCCGATGATGACGACCCGGTGTGTCGGCGTCAGCGCGTCCTTGATCTTGGGCTTCGGATTGGCCTCGACAGGCGCCGCAGAGCTGGCGGCGTCTGGTGTCGTGCTCATCGGATCACTCCTCATCGAATGGTGTCTCAACTGGGGTTATTCACCTTGTCTGACACTTGGTGCAACACCCCAACCGTAGTCGGGATTTCCCCTCACGTCGCGTCAGTTAGTTTAGCGAAATATCTCACACACCCTGCGGTCGCCAGCCTGGATCACGTCCCGACATGGCGAGCATGTGATCGAACTGTGGGGCACCCGGGGAAACCGGCCGCTGCGGACCGAACAAACCCGGAATTCCGTCGTCGGAAGCGAGTGCACTGATGAACCCGTACAGACCCGGATCGGTGCCCGCCGGTAGGTCGAACGGCTGCCCTGTCGCGGCCGCCAAATCCCAGCCGTGCAGCACCAGTTCGTCGAGGACCACCATCGCCACCTGGTCATGGGGCAGGACCGTTCCAGCGATGGTCGACTCGCCATCCCATGACCCCGGCTGCGTCCAGGTCTCGACGAGGTCGGCCAGACGTTGCGGCAACAAGGTCCGCCACTGCGGATCGAGGTCCTCGGTGAACGACGGGCCGGAGAGGTCGATACCGAGAGCCGCGGCCTCCTCGGGTTGGACGACGTACCGGAAGGCCGTCGACAAACCCATCAGGTGATTCAGCAGAGCACGGACCGTGAGCTCCGCGCAGGGAGTCGAGTTGTCCAGCGCGTCGTCCGACACCCCGGGAAGAAGCGCCTCCACGGCGGTAGCGGCAGGTTTCAGGCTGAACGGCGCGTCCATATCCCACATCCTGCCGAAGGATCGCGCGATAGAGACCGAATCCGTCCGACTAGTCCTTGAACAGCGGGCGAAGAGTGTTGCCGATCAGTTCCACCACGCCGGGGACATGCCCGTTGGCGGTTGCGTTGAGGGTGACGGAGTCGATTCCCTGATCAAGGATCCGGGTTTGCACCTGTTCGGCGATTTCCTCCGGGCTACCCACCAGGGTGCGTCCGAGCACCTGTGCCCGGACATCGTCGGGCAGGGTGTCCAGGTCAAGACCATTTTTACGCAGCTGCTCAGCGGCCAGCTTCCACGCCGTCGCCGAGTTGTCATCGATGAACACCGAGAAGAAGGCAGAGGTCTGCAGCGTGGCCGGGTCACGACCCGCTTCCTCGCAGCGCTGCCTCAGTACGGACAGCTTGTGCGGGATCTCATCCAACGAGCTGAGCAGATTCAGGTGATCGGCGTACTTCACCGCCAGACCGAACGTCTTTTTCTCGCCGCTGCCGCCGATCATGATCGGTATGTTCGGGCGGATCCGCGGTTCGTTCAGCGCCGTCTCGGCGCGGTAGTACTTGCCTTCGAAGGTGGGGCGCTCGCCGCGGAGCATGGGGGCAATGATCTCGAGCGCCTCGCTCAACCGCTCGAAGCGGTCGGTGAATGTGCCGAAATCGAACCCGAGCTGCTGGTGTTCCAGCTCGAACCATCCCGCACCGATGCCCAGGATCGCGCGTCCACCGCTGACCACGTCGAGTGTGGTGACGGCCTTCGCGAGCAGCGTCGGGTTTCGGTAGGTATTGCCGGTGACCAGCGTGGACAGCTGAATGGTGCTGGTGGCACTCGCCAATGCACCCAGGGCCGTGTAGGCCTCCAGCATGGGCTGATCAGGGGTGCCGATCATGGGCAGCTGATAGAAGTGATCCATCAGGAAGACCGTGTCGAAGCCCGAGGCCTCCGCTTCACGCGCCTGATTGACGACGGTGGGGAAGAGTTCGGCGACACCGGTGCCGTAGGAGAAATTGGGGATCTGATATCCGAGCCGAATGGTCACTCGGCCAGCCTACGCGCGATCCGCCGATGCGGCATTACGGTCTTGCCCCACAAGGCAATTCGAAGATCTGCAGCTGGAGTGCACTCCAGCTGCAGATTAGCTGACGCCGGCGGGGACGCCGCGGCTGACGTGCAGGGTCTGACCGGTGATGTGCCGCGCCTGGGGGCTGGTGAGGAACAACGCTAGCCGGGCGATCTCGGCACCGACCAGATCTTGTGCGTCCTCGGCGCTGTCGAGGCCGTCGTAGTTGGCCTCGGCCGATTGCCCGGGTGCGATGGTGTTGATGGTGATCCCGCGGGTGCCCATCCGCTCGGCCTGCTCGGCGGTCCACGCCGAGAGTGCGGCCTTGGCGGCAGTGGTTGCGCCCGATCGGTCGCGAGTGCCCAATGTGCACAGGTTGACGATGGCCGCACCGGAACGCAGGTGGTCGCCGATGGCCTGCACGGTCAGCACTGCGGTCAGCACGCTGGACTCGTAACGCGACAGCCAAGCCTCTCCGGTGTCGGTGAGGGTGCCCAGATGCGGGCCGGGCTCGCTCCAGACCGGGTTGGGGATGTTGATGATGGCGTCGAGGTGCTGGGGGAACAGCTCGAGGTTCTCCTCCAGGCTGTCCGGGTCGGAGTTATCGCACACGATGGCGTCGACCTCGAGTTCCTTGGCGGCGATCTCCAACTCATCGGCGTTGGGGCCGGTGATGACGACCCGATGGCCGGCGTTGCGGAATTCCGCAGCCACTGCCCGGCCGACTTCGTTAACCGCTCCGGTTACCAGTACGTCCATGGCGGTACCTTCCTTGCCTTCCTGAAAGCCTTACCAATCCGCTCCTGTTGCCAGGCCTGATCAGCTTGATCGTGACACAACCCGGACCTCATACCCCGGATTTGGCGGCCGGGTCGCACGGGTTTGACGCCCAATATTACTGGACGGTAGCAATACCCTCGACCACCGCATATCGGCCAGGTGACGGCTAGGGTTGTGCCGGTGACCAGCAGAGCATGGAAACTTCTCGCCGCGGTTCTCCTCACGGGTTCGCTGGCCATGTCCGGCTGTGCCTCCGGAACGACGCCCGCCGATGGCGCCCCCGACTCGTCAAAAGGTCCCGAGGCCGCCACCGTGCAGTTACATGTGCTGGCCGCCGCGTCGCTACGCAAGGCGTTCACCGAGGTCGGGAAGTCCTTCGAGTCCACCCACGCCGGAACCACGGTCGAGTTCACCTTTGCCGGCTCGTCCGATCTGGTCACGCAGCTCACCCAGGGCGCCCAGGCAGACGTACTGGCCACCGCGGACTCGGCCAATATGGACAAGGCGTGGAAGGCGCACGCGGTCGTCAATCCCGTCGACTTCGCCGCCAACACGCTCACTATCGTCGTTGCACCGGGTAATCCGAAGGGCGTCGCCACCTTCGCGGACCTGGCACGTCCGGGTCTGGACGTGGTGGTGTGCGCACCGCAGGTTCCGTGCGGTGCGGCCGCCGGCACCGCATCCAAAGAGACCGGGGTGCAATTGAACCCCGCCAGCGAAGAGTCCTCGGTAACCGATGTGCTGAACAAGGTGATCGCGGGTCAGGCCGACGCCGGGCTGGTGTATGTCACCGACGCCAAGGCCGCCGGCGATAAGGTCACCGCCGTCGCGTTCCCCGAAGCACAGTCCATCGTCAACACCTATCCGATTGCGGTGACAGCGAATTCGCGCAATCCGGAACGCGCGAACCAGTTCATCGAAACCGTCACCGGGGACGTCGGACACAAGACTCTGGCGGCGGCGGGGTTCTCCGCGCCGTGACCCCGGCACCCGGTCTGCCCCGGTGGGTGTATCTGCCGGCGGCCGTCGGGGCGCTGCTCATCGTGCTGCCACTGCTGGCGCTCGTGGTGAAGGCCGACTGGGCGCAGTTCCCGGCCCTGGTCACGAGCCCCGCATCGCGGGCGGCACTGGGGCTGAGCCTGCGGACATGCCTCGCGAGCACAGCGTTGTGCCTGCTGCTGGGGGTGCCACTGGCCATCGTCCTGGCCCGCGGAGCAGGGTGGCTGACCCGGCTGCTGCGGCCGTTGATTCTGCTGCCCCTGGTGCTGCCACCGGTCGTCGGCGGTATCGCGCTGCTCTATGCCTTCGGCAAGCTGGGACTGCTCGGGCAATACCTGGATGCCGCCGGAATCCGGATAGCGTTTTCCACCTCCGCCGTGGTTTTGGCGCAGACCTTCGTATCGCTGCCGTTCCTCGTCATCAGCCTCGAGGGTGCGCTGGTCACGACGGGGGAGCGCTATGACCATGTGGCAGCGAGCCTGGGGGCACCGCCGACCACCGTGCTGCGTCGCGTTTCGCTGCCGCTGGTGATGCCGGCGCTGATATCGGGCACGGTGTTGGCCTTCGCTCGCTCGCTGGGTGAATTCGGTGCCACCTTGACGTTCGCGGGTTCACGGCAGGGCGTCACCCGCACCCTGCCGCTGGAGATCTACCTGCAGCGCGAATCCGATGCACAAGCGGCCGTAGCGCTTTCGTTGCTGCTGGTGGCGGTGGCAGCGGTGGTCCTGGCCGTTGTCGGTGCGCGGACCTGGCGCCCGGACGGGTGGCGGCGATGAGCGAACTGCGATTCGAGGCAGGGCATTCGGGCCGCGGCGTGCAGGCCACGTTCACCGTCGCACCCGGAGAGACGCTGGCGATCGTAGGTCCCAATGGGGCCGGTAAGTCCACGTTGCTCGGGCTCATCGCCGGACTGCTACGACCCGACTCCGGTGAGATACGGCTCGGCGGCCACGTGCTGACGGACTGTGCCACTGGCACTTTCATTCCCACTCACCGGCGGCGGACGGCGCTGCTACTGCAGGAGGCGTTGTTGTTCCCGCACTTGACGGTTGCGGGCAACGTCGAGTTCGGGATGCGCGGTCGGCGCCGCGACGAGGTGTCCGGCGCGCGCGATCACTGGTTGGAATCGGTCGGCGCGCGTGATCTCGCGGGACGCCGGCCCGGCGAACTGTCCGGGGGACAGGCACAGCGGGTGGCCATCGCACGCGCGCTGGCCGCCGAACCCGAGCTGGTGCTGCTCGACGAGCCGCTGTCCGGTCTCGACGCCGAGAGTGCCCCAGCGGTCCGGGCGCTGCTGGGGCGAGTGCTGGGCCGCGACGGACAGAGCGCCTTGATCGTGACCCACGACATCATGGATGCGGTCGCTATCGCTGACCGGGTGATGGTGTTGGACTCCGGCCGCGTCGCTGAGCTGGGAGAAACCACCACTGTCTTGGCCCGGCCGACGAGCCAGTTTGGCGCCCGGTTTGCGGGCGTGAACCTCCTCGACGGCACGGTGGGTGAGGACGGTGCGCTACGCGTGGATGACCTCGTCATCCATGGGGTGTGGTCAGGCACCGGAGGCCCGGCGCAGGGCCAGCACGCCGTCGCGGTGTTCGGGCCGCGTGCTGTCGGCGTGCATCTGTCCCCACCGGGAGGTAGCCCGCGCAACGTCATCGCGGTGTCAGTGACGACCCTGAGCGCCCATGCGGACACCGTGGTTGTAACGGCTTCTGCTGGAGCCACGATATTCACGGCACATATCACCGCGGCCGCCGCGGCAGAACTCAAGCTGGAACCCGAGGTGTCGGCATACTTTGCCGTGAAGGCCCACGAGGTCGTCATTCAGGCGGCGCAATAGCTGGGGACGTGGATTTCGGTAGCCTTTGAAAGGAAACCTATGTTTGCTTCTGGTCAGCCAAACCCCTTGCCACCGCATCGAATGGTGGCGAAGTGGCGCCACTGGCAGCAGTTGGCAAATCGGGCGCGCCGATTGCCGGTTACGCTTGCACGTGCTGGACAAAACGGTACGTTCATGGACATGCAGCAACCACGGGCAACATCGGCGGGCAAGCGGGCGCACCAGGCACGAGTGATGGCGGCCGCTATCGCCGTCGCTTCGCTGTCCGGGGCAGGAGCTATCACGCTCGTCGCCGGACCGGCCAGTCAGACGCCGGCATCGGTACGCACGGCGGATATCCACCTGGTGACAACCGATGTTCCTCCGCCGCCCGCAACGCCGGCTCCCGCTCAACCGGCACCCAATCCGGAGACTCCGACGACGGTAACCACCCCGCCGGCAGCACCTCCGCCCGGCGCGCCCGCGCCGGCACCCGCGACGCCGCCGGTACCCGGTGCGCCGGCAGACGGGGGACGCGTCAACAATGACCAAGGCGGCTTCAGTTATGTTGTGCCGCAAGGCTGGGCGCAGTCGGATGCGCGCAGGCTCACCTACGGATCGTCGCTGCTGACCAATCCGGCCGCACCGAACGGAAGCATTCTGTTAGGTCGCCTCGACCTCAAGCTCTTCGCAGGCGCCGAGCCCGACAACCAGAAGGCGGCCCGCAGGCTGGCATCGGATATGGGCGAGTTCTTCATGCCGTACCCGGGCAACCGCGTCAACCAGGAAGACCAGAGCTTCGAGGTGGCGGGTATGCCCGCGGCATCCTCGTACTACGAGGTCAAATTCGATGACGCCGCCAAGGAGCCCGGCCAGATCTGGGCCGCGGCCGTGGGCAAGGGCAAGGATCGTTGGTTCATCGTCTGGCTTGGCACGTCGGCCTCACCGGTGGACAAGGGTGTGGCCAAGACCCTGACCGACTCGATTCGCCCATGGACCCCGCC
>MAFD01000005.1:0-192897 GCA_002013775.1 Mycobacterium sp. D16R18 | reverse complement strand
GGGGGTGGAGGGTCTGCCCCGCCCCCCCCCCGGGGGGGTTTTTCTGGAATCGGGTTGGTAAAAACCGCCGATATCGGCGGGGCTGCCCTGCACCGAGGCGAGTTCGGCCACGATCGCGTCCTCGTTCTCGATCAGTTGCTTGGCCAGCGGCGCGAACAGCTCGGCCAGCTCCGGATCCTCGGTTTGCGCGGCGAGCTCGGATGCCCAGTACAGGGCCAGGTAGAACTGGCTGCCGCGGTTGTCGAGCTCGCCGGCCTTCCGTGACGGGCTCTTATCGTTCTCCAGCAGCTTCCCGGTCGCAGCATCGAGCGTGGTGGCCAGGATCTTGGCCCGCGGGTTTCCGGTCTTGATGCCGAGGTCTTCCAGGCTCACGGCCAGTGCTAGGAACTCACCGAGCGAATCCCACCGCAGGTGATTCTCTTCGACCAGCTGGCTGACGTGCTTGGGCGCCGAACCACCGGCACCGGTCTCGTACAACCCGCCACCGGCCATCAACGGCACGATGGAGAGCATCTTGGCGCTGGTGCCCAGCTCCAGAATCGGGAACAGGTCGGTCAGGTAATCGCGCAGGATGTTGCCGGTCGCCGAGATCGTGTCCAGCCCACGGATCACCCGCTCCATGGTGTACCGAATCGCCCATACCTGCGGCATGATCTGGATCTCGAGGCCCTCGGTGTCGTAATCCTTGAGGTAGGTCTTGACCTTCTTGCGCAGCTCGTTCTCGTGCGGGCGCTCGGTGTCGAGCCAGAACACCACGGTCATACCGGATTCCCGCGCCCGGGTAACGGCCAGCTTGACCCAGTCCTTGATCGCCGCGTCCCTGACGACAGGCATGCGCCAGATGTCGCCGGCCTCCACGTTCTGGCTCAGCAGCACCTCGCCGGTGTCGATGTCGACGATGTCGGCGACACCGGCCTCGGTGATCTCGAACGTCTTGTCGTGGCTGCCGTACTCCTCGGCCTTCTGCGCCATGAGGCCGACGTTGGGCACGGTGCCCATGGTGGTCGGGTCGAACTGGCCGTGGGTCTTAACGAAGTTGATCATCTCCTGGTAAATCCGGGAGAAGGTCGACTCGGGGTTGACGGCCTTGGTGTCCTTGAGCTTGCCGTCCGCGCCGTACATCTTTCCGCCGGCCCGGATCATCGCCGGCATCGAGGCATCCACGATGACATCGCTGGGCGAGTGGAAGTTCGAGATGCCCTTGGCCGAATCCACCATGGCCAGCTCGGGCCGGTGCTCGTGGCAGGCGTGCAAGTCACGAACGATCTCCTCGTGCTGCGATGCGGGCAACGCCTCGATCTTGCTGTAGAGGTCGGACATGCCGTTGTTGACGTTCACGCCCAGCTCGTCGAACAGCGCCTGATGCTTGGCGAAGGCCTCCTTGTAGAAGATCTTCACCGCATGCCCGAAGACGATGGGGTGGCTGACGCGCATCATGGTGGCCTTGACGTGCAAAGAGAGCATCACGCCGGTCTTGTACGCATCCTCGATCTGCTCTTCGTAGAAGTCGCAGAGCGCCTTCTTGCTCATGAACATGCTGTCGATGATGTCGCCCTCGCCCAGCTTCACTTCGGCCTTGAGCACTGTGGCCTCGCCGTTGGCGGTCGTCAGCACCATCTTCACCTTGCGGGCGCGATCCAGCGTCAGCGACTTTTCACCGTGATAGAAATCGCCTTCCTTCATGGTTGCGACGTGGGTGCGCGACGCCTGCGACCACTCGCCCATGCTGTGCGGGTGCTTGCGCGCATACTCCTTCACCGCACGCGGCGCACGACGGTCCGAGTTACCTTCGCGCAGAACAGGGTTCACGGCGCTGCCGAGACACTTGGTGTACCGCGCCAAGATGTCCTTTTCTTCGTCGTTCTTCGGGTCTTCGGGGTAGTCGGGCAGCTTATAGCCCTTGCCCTGCAGTTCCTTGATGGCGGCCAGGAGCTGCGGCACCGACGCGCTGATGTTCGGCAGCTTGATGATGTTCGTCTCCGGCAGCTGCGTCAGGCGGCCCAGCGCGGCCAGATTGTCCGGAACCTGCTGGTCTTCGGGAAGGTAGTCGGTGAACTCGGAGAGGATGCGCGCGGCAACGGAGATATCGCTGGTTTGAACGTCGATACCGGCGGGTCCGGCGAAGGCCCGGATGATCGGCAAGAAGGAGTACGTCGCAAGCAGCGGCGCCTCGTCTGTCAGCGTGTAGATGATGGTCGGCTGCTGCGCACTCATGGTCACTCCCGGCGTCGTTGGTCGGTCAGAATCTGAGGTAGATCTGGCGACCGGTGGGTCGCCAGGCTCGTCCTATTCAGTATCACGTCGCCTTCGAGCCTAGGCGGGCGGACGGCGTGTGATCACGCTCCCATCGCGGCCTCCCGGGCACCTTCGCGTGGCGCCTTGCATACCTGGTGGCAACCATTCGGTGAATTGAGATAGGCTTCGCACTGGTCATGAGCACCAGCGTCAAGCCCCGGCTCGCTGGTCGGCAACCCTCCAACCGCGGTGGGGTGCCCCGGGTGATGACCAGGTTGAGTAGCCGACTGGGCTCTGAAAGGACAGTCGGCCACACGGCAAGCGCGGGTCCGATGGCGGGCCCCGAGAAGACAGGTTGGCCCGATGAAGTATTTGTCACCCGGGGGTGAATCCCTGCACTCCTGTTGTCGCTGTTGTCGCTGTCGCATGCCCTAAACCGCCAGCTCCGCACCGACCACCCAGGAGGTTTCCATGACCGATATCGATCCCACCGCCCAGTGGGCGTTTGAGACCAAGCAGATCCACGCCGGCCAGTCCCCCGATGCGGCAACCAACGCGCGCGCGCTGCCGATCTACCAGACCACGTCCTACGTCTTCAACGACACCGCACACGCGGCGGCGCTGTTCGGTCTGTCCGAAGAGGGCAACATCTACACGCGCATCGGGAACCCCACCCAGGATGTCGTGGAGCAGCGCATCGCCGCCCTCGAGGGCGGCGTGGCGGCGCTACTACTGGCTTCCGGGCAAGCGGCCGCGACGTTGGCGATCCTCAACATCGCGCAGGCCGGCGACAACATCGTGTCCAGCCCGCGCCTGTATGGGGGCACCTACAACCTGCTGCACTACACGTTGCCGCGCCTGGGCGTATCGACCACCTTCGTCGATGATCCCGACGATCTCGAGTCGTGGCGCCGCGCCATCACCCCACAGACCAAGGCGCTCTTCGCCGAATCGATCTCCAACCCGCAGAACGACATTCTCGACATCTCCGGCATTTCAGAGATCGCGCACGCGGCAGGCATACCCCTCATCGTCGACAACACCGTCGCCACTCCGTATTTGATTCAGCCACTGGCACACGGCGCCGACATTGTTGTGCACTCGGCCACCAAATACCTTGGTGGCCATGGCAATGCGATCGGCGGCGTGATCATCGACGGTGGCACCTTCGATTGGACGCAGGGCCGCCACCCCGGATTCACCACGCCCGACCCGAGCTACCACGGCGTGGTGTTCGCCGACCTGGGTGCACCGGCCTACGCACTCAAGGCGCGCGTGCAGCTGCTGCGCGATCTGGGCCCCGCCATCTCGCCGTTCAACGCGTTCCTCATCGCGCAGGGACTGGAGACGTTGAGCCTGCGCGTGCAACGCCACGTAGAAAATGCGCAGCGGGTGGCCGAGCACCTCGTCGCCCAGCCGGGGGTCACCTCCGTCAACTACGCCGGGCTACCCACCTCCCCCTGGCACGAACGCGCGAAAGAGCTGGCCCCCAAGGGCGCCGGCGCCGTGCTCGCCTTCGAGCTCGACGGCGGAGTCGAGGCGGCGACCACCTTCATCGATTCGCTGACCTTGCACAGCCAAGTCGCCAACATCGGTGACGTGCGATCGCTCGTGATCCACCCCGCGACGACGACACACGCACAGCTCGCGCCCGCCGAACAGGTGGCCTCCGGTGTGACGCCGGGACTGGTCCGATTGGCGGTCGGCATCGAGGGCATCGACGACATCCTGGCCGATCTGGACACCGGATTCGCCGCGGTGCGGCGACTCAAACAGCCCGCGGCGGTGGCATCATCGTGACCTTGACCGACGATCTTCGCGCCAGCGGCTCATCCGCCGACCAGCAGCTTCCCGCGTCCCACATCGCCCTCCCCCAGGACGATGAGATCGCCTATGTACCAATAGGTTCGATCACGCTGGAGAGCGGTGCTGTGATCGACGATGTGACCGTCGCGGTACAGAGCTGGGGAGAGCTCTCACCGCGCCGCGACAACGTCGTCTTCGTCTGCCACGCGCTCACCGCCGACTCACACGTGATCGGGGCCGCCGGTCCCGACCACATCACCGGCGGCTGGTGGGAAGGAATCATCGGCCCGGGCGCAGCGATCGACACCGACCAATGGTGTGCGATCGCCACCAATGTGCTGGGCGGCTGCCGGGGCACGACCGGCCCGACTTCCCTTGACGCGGACGGAAAGCCCTGGGGTTCACGGTTCCCCGAGGTGTCGGTGCGCGATCAGGTGAATGCCGACATCGCCGCACTCGCACAATTCGGCATCACCGAGATCGCCGCCGTTGTCGGCGGCTCAATGGGTGGTGCACGCGCATTGGAATGGGCTGTCATGCAACCGGATTCGGTGCGTGCGGCGCTGGTGCTGGCAGTCGGCGCGCGCGCCACCGGCGATCAGATCGGCACCCAGAACACGCAGATCGCCGCCATCCGGTCCGATCCGGACTGGCAGGGTGGCGACTACTACGGCAGCGGTCGCGGTCCCGAGAAGGGGCTGAACCTCGCCCGGCGCATCGCACATCTGACGTACCGCGGCGAGGTTGAGCTGGACACCCGGTTCGGCAACGATCCCCAGGTCGGCCCGGACGGGCCCGAGGATCCATGGGCCGGTGGCCGATACGCGGTGCAGAGCTACCTCGAACATCAGGGCGACAAGTTCGTTCGGCGCTTCGACGCCGCCAGTTACGTCATCCTGACCGAGGCACTCAACCGGCACGACGTCGGCCGGAGCCGTGGCGGTGTGGAGAAGGCGCTGCGAGGCTGCCCGGTCCCCGTCGTCGTCGGCGGCATCACGTCCGACCGGTTGTACCCGCTGCGGCTGCAGGAGGAATTAGCCGACCTGCTGCCCGGTTGTACCGGCTTGCGGGTGGTCGAATCGGTGCACGGCCACGACGCGTTCCTCATCGAGTTCGATGCGGTGAGCGAGCTGGTGCGGGAAACACTCGCCCTGGCCAAGTCAGCACAGGCTTCGTAAACAGAACCCGAGGAGCACGAATGCCGGACGCACAAGCAGAGCCTTCGCTTTCGTTCGGTTCTCAAGCCGCGGCCTACGAGCGGGGTCGCCCCTCCTACCCGCCCGAAGCCATCGACTGGTTACTGCCGGCCGGAGCACACGATGTCCTGGATCTGGGTGCAGGCACCGGGAAGCTGACCACCCGCCTGGTGGAGCGCGGACTCAACGTGATCGCGGTGGATCCGCTCGCGGAAATGCTTGAGGTGCTCAGCAACTCGCTCCCTGACACCCCCGCGCTACTGGGTACCGCCGAGGAGATTCCGCTGCCGGACAACAGCGTGGACGCGGTACTGGTGGCACAGGCCTGGCACTGGGTCGATCCCGAACGTGCCATTCCCGAAGTCGCTCGCGTGCTGCGCCCCGGCGGCCGGCTGGGGCTGGTGTGGAACACCCGCGATGAGCGGCTGGGTTGGGTCGCCGATCTCGGCAAGATCATCGGCAGCGAGGACGATCCGTTCAACCACGCCGTCAGCCTGCCCGCACCGTTCAGCGGGCAAGAGCGACACCAGGTCGAGTGGACGAGTTACCTTACTCCGCAAGCACTTCTGGACATGGTGGCCTCGCGCAGCTACTGCATTACCGCCCCGGAGGCGGCGCGGAAAAAGACGCTGCAACAGGTACGGGAGCTACTGGCCACCCACCCCGCGCTGGCCCAGTCGACGGGCCTGGCACTGCCCTATGTGACCGTGAGCATCCGCGCGAACCTGAACCAGTAGGAGCGCCCCCGGATCGGGTGCCCCAGTTCACAGAGACGAACCCGCCCGGTGCCGCTACGGTGTACCCGTGCGTACGGATCGCCGCCTGCTGGCAGCCCTCTTTGTCACCACCACACTGCTAACCCCGGCAGTTGCCGGGTGTGGATCCAACGGGTCGTCTTCGGACACCAAGAATGAGTCCGCATCCACCACCAGCACCACCCCCACCGAACGGCATACCCGGCAGTTCATCCCCGAGCTGGGCATCTACGTCACGCTCCCGCACGACTGGGTGGCCTTCTCCGACGGGGTGCACGACAACAAGGGACTGGTGACCTACCAGGTCCGGCCCAAGTGGGAGTCGTCGGAATTCGCGCAGTACGTGCGCATCCGCAAGTTGGCGCCTTCTGATGACGCCCCCGAAGTGAAGGACTGGTTGGCATCGTCGAACGCCGACGCGGTGAGCGCCTTTGTCAAGACCCGCAAGTCAAAAGTCACTGCGGATAAACGAGATTCATGGGACGGACCCAATCTGCCCGGAGCCTCGGCCAGCCTGGAACTGGAGAAACCCCCGGCCGCCGAGGGCAAGCCGCCGGTCGCCGCTACACCGAAGATCTACGTGGCGTTCGTCGGGCAGGGCGATCAGCGTTGGCAGGTCGCCACGAGCAATACCGGCGGCCCCAGCGGAGAGCCGTCCGAACAGTTCTTCGGCGAGCAGGCCGGCGCCATCGCACGCTCGGTGCAGCTGCTGAAGTAGGCGCCTATCCGGTGCCCAGCGGGTCGATCGTCAACGCCAGATAGACCATCACCGCCGCCACGGCGCCGAGGGCACCAACATCAAAGGTCTTGCCGCGTACCGCCAATAGTCCCGCGGTCTCGTCGGTAAGCACCAGCCGCAGCGCTGCCGCCACACCCACAGCGATTCCCACAACCAGCGCGCCGCGCCGCCAACGGTCGGCGACCACCAATCCCAGCGCCACCAGGAACACCGCAGACACCACCAGGATCGGCCACTGCTCACGGGCGAAGCGGCGGATGGCATCAAGTGCCGCCCCGAGAAGGCCGCGTGACTCGGGTTGCAGAGCTGTCATGAACGTTCCGCCCGCTCGATCACGTTGGTGAGCAAGAAGGCTCGGGTCAGCGGCCCGACCCCACCGGGATTGGGCGAGACGTATCCGGCGACGTCCCAGACGTCCGGCGCCACGTCACCGGTCAACTTATCGTCGACGCGACTCACGCCCACGTCCATCACCGCGGCGCCCGGCTTGATCATGTCGGCGGTCACCATATGCGGCACCCCCGCGGCGGCGATGACGATGTCGGCCTGCCGGGTAAGCGCGGCCAGGTCACGAGTTCCGGTGTGACACAGGGTGACCGTCGCATTTTCCGAACGCCGGGTGAGCAGCAGGCCGAGCGGGCGGCCCACCGTGACGCCACGGCCGATCACCACAACATGGGCACCGTCGAGCTTGACGTCGTAGCGGCGCAGCAGATACACGATTCCGCGCGGGGTGCAGGGCAGCGGCGCTTCCTTGCCCAGCACCAGACGGCCCAGGTTCGTCGGATGCAGACCATCGGCGTCCTTGTCGGGGTCGATGCGCTCCAGCGCCTCGTTCTCGTCGAGGTGTTTGGGCAGCGGCAACTGCACGATGTATCCGGTGCAGTCCGGGTTGGCGTTCAGCTCGTCGATGGTCGCGCACAGCGTGGCCTGATCGATATCGGCCGGCAGGTCGCGGCGGATCGAGTTGATGCCCACCTTGGCGCAGTCGTTGTGCTTGCCGCGGACATAGGCCTGCGAGCCCGGGTCATCCCCGACGAGGATGGTGCCCAGGCCCGGTTTCTTGCCCGCCGCGGTGAGCGCCGCGGCGCGCGTGGCCAGCTCCACAAAGATCTCGTCGCGGGTGGCCTTACCGTCAAGTCGAGTCGCCGTCACACACTCAGTATTCCAGCTGTCACCAGGTGTCCCAGTGCAGGACGTCCGAGAGCGGCTGACGCTTGGCCAGCCGGAAGTCGGTACCGACGGTGTAAGCGATCGGGAACAGCCCGCCCTGGGTGACCTTGTCGAACGGGATGCCCAGGATGTCGGCGGTGCGCTTCTCACCGTCGTCCATCAGGTGCAACGTCGTCCAGGCCGATCCCAAACCACGGTTACGCGCGGCGAGCATGAAGCTCCACACCGCGGGCAGCAGCGACCCCCAGGTGGACGCCGCCCCGACCACGGGCAGGTTGTCCAGGCGCCCCTCGATGCAGGGAATCAGGAACAGCGGTGACCGCTCGAAGTTCTCGGCGAGGTAGCCGGCCGAGTCCACCACCTTGTCGCGTCGCTCACCGCGGCTGTCGCCCTCGGCGTACTCGGGACCCTGACCGGTGGCGTACTTGTTCCAGCCCGCGCGGTAGATGTCGGCGATGGCCTTCTTCTTGTCGGCGTCCTCGACGATGACAAAGTGCCAGCCCTGATGGTTGGAGCCGGTCGGCGCCTGCATCGCGATGTTCAGACATTCTTCGATGACCGAACGTTCGACGGGCCTGTCGAAATCGAGGCGCTTGCGCACCGAACGGGTGGTGGTCAGAACTTCATCGGCTGACAGATTCAGGGAGGTCATGAGACGAACGTACAACGCGTGGCCGAGTCGAAAAGTAGGAGTGCGCCTCCAGAATTCGCCAGCCGCTTCCGCGGCGTAATCTCCGGCACATGGGCAGTGACGCCGCTGGAGCTCCTGACGTGTTGGCCCCTGCACGGCTGGGCCCCATCACGTTGCGCAACCGGACGATCAAGGCAGCGACATTCGAGGCCGCCTCCCCGGATGCCTTCGTTACCGACGACCTCATCGAATACCACCGCAGGCCCGCGCTGGGCGGGGTCGGCATGACCACTGTCGCCTACTGCGCCGTCGCCCCCGAGGGCCGCACCGAATACGGCCAGGTCTGGATGCGCGAAGAGGCGCTGCCCGGGCTGCGACGTCTCACCGACGCCATCCACGACACCGGTGCCGCCGTCTCGGCGCAGATCGGCCATGCCGGCCCGGTGGCCAACGCACGATCGAACGGGTCGCGTGCCCTCTCCCCGATCCGGTTCTTCAACCCATTGGGCATGAAGTTCGCCCGCCGGGCCAGCACTTCCGACATCGAGGGCGTGATTGCGGCGCATGCGAACGCGGCCCGCCTGGCCATCGAGGCCGGATTCGACGCCGTCGAAATCCATTTGGGCCACGGATATTTCGTGAGTTCCTTCCTGAGCCCGCTGTTCAACCGGCGGAGCGACGAGTACGGCGGATCGCTGGCCAACCGCGCCAAGGTGGCGCGCGCGGTGGTTCACGCGGTACGCAAGGCGGCCGGTAACCGGCTGGCCGTGACCGCGAAACTGACCATGACCGACGGTATCCGCGGGGGCATCCCCATCGAGGAATCCCTGCAGACCGCGCAGTGGCTACAGGAGGACGGCGGGCTCGACGCCCTCGAACTCACCGCGGGCAGCTCCCTGGTCAACCCCATGTACCTGTTCCGCGGCGAGGTGCCGATCCGCGAACTCGCCAAGGGCTTCCCCAAACCCCTCGGGTGGGGCGTGCGCGTCACGGGAAAGAAGTTCTTCCGGTCCTACCCCTACCGCGACGCATTCTTGCTCGACGATGCCCGCCGGTTCCGCGCCGAGCTGGACATGCCACTGATCCTGTTGGGCGGTATCACCGGCGGAGACACCATGGACCTGGCGATGGCGGAGGGCTTTGAGTTCGTGGCCATGGGCCGCGCGCTGCTGGCCGATCCAGATCTGGTGAATCGAGTGGCGGCCGACCGGGCCACTCATTCGCGGTGCACGCACTGCAATCAGTGCATGGCCACGATTTTCAGCAGAACACATTGCGTCCTTACCTGACGTTTGCCGCCACACTCACCTCCACGGATCCAGCGCTGCCGATGCACTCAGTTGCGCGTTGCTAGCGACATTTGTCCGGGCGCTGTTTCCTTGGCATAGCCTGTGAACCACCCGGCGCGGGAAGGACGGTCCCACGGCGCGACCCGATACAGTCGGTGGCGATGACTGGTCGGGAAGCACCCACTCTCACCGTGGTATTCGATGGTGACGAACGAAAGTTCGCACCCGGGCACGACATTCATATCGGCCGCGATATCCACGCCGATGTACGCATCACGCACCCCCTGGTGTCGCGTATTCACCTGATAATCAGGTTTGTCGACGGCAAATGGATTGCCGAGGACCAACGCAGCCTCAACGGCATCTTCGTCAACGGTCGTCAGGTCGGTTGGGTCGAGGTGCGCGATGACACCGTGATCAACCTGGGTGACCCGGGTGGACCGCGGATGACCTTCGCCCTCGGCGGTCTCGGCAGCGAGACACAGCTGGGGATCGCTCCTCCCACCATGCGCGGTCCTGCGTCCGGGCTGCAGCCGGCCTCCTATACGGGCACCCAGCAGCACTACCCCACCGGCGGCTACCCGTCCGGTCCGCAGACCTACGGACAGCCGCCCAGCCAGCAGCACCCTTACGGTGCACCGCCCGCAGGGCCCCCAACCTATGGAACGCCCAGTACCTCCGGGCCCACCCGCCCGCGCCAGCAGTACCCGTCGGCGCCCACGCCGATACCCGCCGCGCACTCCGGTGAGCCGGTAGAACCGTTCGGCACCCGCGCGATGCGGGCGCTGGGCATCGGTGGCGGCGCGCCGAAACCGTCACCCGGCGCCGTCACCGTCGGTCGTGCCCCCGACAACACGATCGTCGTCAACGACGTGCTGGCCTCACGGCACCACGCCTTGTTGCTTCCGACCGCGGGTGGCCTGGAAATCCAGGACCTGCACACCATCAACGGCACCTTCGTCAACGGTGTCCAGGTTGAGCAGGCAACGGTGCGCGAGGGTGACACCGTCACCATCGGTAACGTCGACCTCGTCGTCCAAGACGGCACCCTCGTCAAACCCACGATCGCCACCCGTGTCGGCGGACTTGAGGTTCAGGGCATCGACTTCACCGTCGAGGGCGGCAAGAAGCTGCTCGACAACATCAGCTTCTCGGCAGGGCCCGGCTCGCTTACCGCGGTCATCGGCCCCTCGGGTGCCGGCAAGTCCACCCTGGCCCGGCTGATCGTCGGCAATACCCAGCCCTCGGCGGGCAAGGTGTCCTTCGAAGGCCACGGGGTGCACGCCGAATACGCCGTGATGCGAAACCGCATCGGCATGGTGCCGCAGGACGATGTGGTGCATCCGCAGCTGACCGTCAGTCAGGCACTGCACTACGCCGCCGAGCTGCGACTGCCGCCGGACACCAGCAAGGAAGACCGCGAACAGGTGGTGTCCCGGGTTCTCGAGGAACTCGAGATGACCAAGCACGCCGAGACCCGCGTCGACAAGCTCTCCGGCGGACAGCGCAAGCGCGCCTCGGTGGCTATGGAACTGCTGACCGGCCCGTCGCTGCTGATCCTCGACGAGCCCACCTCCGGCCTGGATCCGGCACTGGACCGTCAGGTGATGAGCCTGATGCGCCAGCTCGCCGATGCCGGCCGCGTGGTTGTGGTCGTCACGCACTCGCTGACCTATCTGAGCTACTGCGATCAGGTGCTGCTGCTGGCGCCCGGCGGCAAGACCGCCTACTGCGGACCTCCGCGCGGCATCAACCAGGAGATGGGCACCACCGACTGGGCCGATATCTTCGCCAATGCCGCGGCCGATCCGGACGGTGTGCATCAGGCCTATCTGACGCGGCACCCTGCCGCGAACAACCCCGTCACTGCGCCGGTGAAACCCGGCGACCTCGGGAAGCCGCCCAAGACCAGTCTGCTGCGGCAGATCTCGACGGTCGCGCGCCGTCAGGGACGACTGATCCTGGCCGACCGCGGCTACTTCATCTTCCTGGCGCTGCTGCCATTCGTCCTCGCCGGGCTGGTGCTGTCGGTACCCGGCAGCGCCGGTTTCAACGTGGCCCTGCCCGATAACCCGAACGAACCCGGGCTGCTGTTGGCGCTGACCAACCTCGGTGCGAGCTTCCTGGGCCTGGCGCTGACCATCCGTGACTTGATCGGTGAACGGGTGATCTTCCGGCGTGAACAGGCGGTAGGCCTGTCGGCGACGGCGTATCTGCTGGCCAAGATCATCACCTACTGCGGTGCCGCCATCGTGCAGTCCGCGGTGATGACGGCCGTCATCGTGCTGGTCCGCGGCGGCCCCACGCAAGGCGCGGTGCTGCTCGGGAACGCGAGCTTCGAGCTGTGGGTTGCGGTGGCCGCGACGGCCTGCGCGGCCACCGTGCTCGGCCTGGTGCTGTCCTCGCTGGCCACCTCCGCCGAACAGGTGATGCCGATGCTGGTCATCGCCACCATGACGCAGATCGTGTTCAGCGGCGGCCTCATCCCGGTGACGGGACGTGCCGGGCTGGAACAGTTCTCGTTCCTGTTCCCCTCGCGTTGGGGATTCGCGGCCACGGCCTCGACCACCGACCTGCGCAAGCTGGTACCGGTGGGGCCGCAGGACGAGTTGTGGAACCACGACGCCGGGACGTGGCTGTTCGACATGGGCATCCTGGCGCTGCTGGCACTGGCGATGGCGGGGTTCGTGCGCTGGCGCATCCGCCTCAAGGGCTAGGTCGTCTGTCGCGCTAGCCGCCGTGCACGTCCAATCCGTGACCTGCGGCATACGCGACGGCCTGTGGCAGATCGACTTTCGCGGCGATCAGGCTTGCGGTGGTCCACAACGTCGGGTCGATGCGGGCACCGCGAAGGTCGGCGCCATCGAGTTTGAGGTTCTGCGTGCGGGCGCCGGTGAAGTCGGCACCGTGCAGATTTGCCTTACGCATATCGGTGCCCACCAGGTTGGCCTCCCGGAAACGGCAGTCCGACAGATCCATTTCACGCAGATCGAGCCCGCCGAGCGAGGACAGGGTGAAGTCGGTCTCGGTGAACTTCGACGGGCGCACCCGGCACTCGGTAAGGGTGGAGCCGAGCAGGCTGCACTGGCGGAACTCCGAATGCCACAGGGAGGTGCGGCGGAAGGTGCAGTTCCGGAAGGCCGAGCCGATATGCAGCGACTCGGTGAGATTGGCTCCGCTGAAATCGCATTCGGTGAAGACCACACGCTCGGTGCGCAGTTCACGAAAGTCTTCGTCGTAGAAGGTCTCTGCGGTGATCTCGCGATCAATCCAATGCTCGGCCATGACTGACATCATGCCGGGCGGGTCCGACGGGTGACCATGCGATCTCGGCCTTGGATCTCGGGGCCGGCGTCACACGGTCACGTGGTTGTCACAACAAGTTTCCCACTCGCACGGCCCGCTTCCATTGCCGTGTGCGCCTCGACTATCTCGTCGAAGGCGTAGACACGATCGATAGGAACAGCAATGTTGCCGGAGGCGACACCGTCGAGATACTCCTGCAGGACATGTGCGGGTAGATCGGCGGCACCTCCTCCGTACGAGGTGAGGCGGACGCCCCGTGGGATGTACTCAATGGGGTAAAACTCATCCACTGTCCACTGGTTGGACAACATTCCGGTGAAACACACCACCCCATGGACGCGCGTGGCGCGCAGGGTGTCGGGAAGTGTTGGGGTACCGACAAGTTCCAGTGCGGTATCGACGCCGCCGGGGAGGAGATCACGCACTTGGCGTGCTATCTGGCCGTCGTCGACAAGGACGTGGTCAACGCCAATCCTGGCTAGTGCACTGGCTTTTCCGGGGTTCCGCGTGGTGGAAAACACGGTCATATTGCGCTGTTTGGCCAAGATCGCAGTGGCCATGCCGATCGAGGATGTGCCGCCACGGATAAGGAGCGACTGACCGTCCGCCGCATCCAGGCCTACCGTCAAGGATCCATATGACGTTTGCAGCATCTCCGGTACCGCACCAATCGTGGCCCAGTCCAGGTCGCTGGAAAATGCGGTCACTTGCGTAACAGGCACACAGGTGTATTCGGCGTATCCGCCGTCGAACTCCCTGCCCATGCCACCCATGATGGCCATCACCTGCTGCCCTACCGCGAACTCACCGCCAGGGCACGCTGCCACCACACCGGTCGCCTCGATCCCGAGCACCCTCGGAAAGGTGACTCCTTGCGCTAGGCCCAGGCGGGTGTGTAGTTCAGATCTGTTCAGGCCAAACGCTTTCACCGCAATAAGCACCCAGCCCTCGGCCGGTTCCGGGACCGGCAACTGCCGGATCTTCAGAGCTTCCGGAGGCCCGGGTGCGTCCAGAACGATGGCCCGCATGGTCGTGGTCACAACACTCCTCTATTCTTCGCACTGCTGTTTTGTTCCGCTGCGCGGACTTTGGTCAAGATTGTCGCGAACTGCTGTAGCTCGCCAGCGGATAACACCTTCCCCAAACGGGTGGAAAGTTCTTCCTCCAGAGCCAATTTCGCCCGGGCAAGCAGACGCTTGCCGGACGGCGTCAATTCAATGACCGAGGAGCGCCCGTCTTCGGGGTTGGGCCGACGCCGACAATGCCCGGAGGCTTCGATGCGGTCGACGAGCTTGCTGGTACCGCCGACCGTGATGAGCAAGTCGGTGGCGATGTCGTTTACCCGGCACAAGCCGTGCTGCTCGATGACCCGCATCGGCTCATAGCGACTCAGCGGCAGATCAAAGTCGTTGCGTAGCCGCACATCCACGGCGTTCCACAGCCCGATCTCCCACCGGACCAGCTCTCTGAACATCAGCTCTAAATCTGCCATCGCCCATCCACCCGTCCCGCCGAATATTACCTTCCATGGAATATACCATCGGCGCTTCCCGTACTATATTCCATGGAATACACATTCCCCGAGATGCGATAGGAACCAGATGACCAACGAACACGACGTCAAGACGCTGCTGTCCACGTATGAGCAAGCGCTGAACAACAGCGACGCAGCTTTGGCTGCCTCTTGCTACGCCACCGGCGGAGTCTTCATGCCGACTGCTCAGCCCACCGCGACAGGGGATGAATTACGTCAAGCATATGAACAAATCTTCAGTGCCATCCGCCTCAACGTGACGTTCACCATCGATGAACTCGTCATAGCGAGTGACGACATCGCGTATGCCCTAACTCGCAGCAAAGGCACTCAGACCGTGCTGGCCGACGGCACCCAAAGCGCCGAGTCCAACCGCGAGGTGTTTGTCATCCACAAAGAAGACGGTGCGTGGAAAATCGCCCGATACATGTTCAACAAGTCCGAATAACCTGCACACAGCCTGGCCGACCTACAGGGGTGATGCCCTGGGCCGTCGCACCATGTTCCACGAGCCGAACATCGCTTACCGCTGAACAGGATCGGCCACTTTGAATGTGGCCCACATAGAGTGTGAAGCGATGAGAGCGCCGGACCCCGACTTCTACGTCGCATTGATGGCGGCCGTCAGCGGAGGCATCTGCGTACTCGCGGAACCGCGCGAAAGTACCCTCCAGAAATGGCTTTACTGGGCCGTCGCTCCGGCGGTCGCCATCGCATGCATATCGCTGGCCCTTGAGAGCGTGCTCGCGGGATTCGGGCTTGGCGTCTTCGTAGTCTTGTTTCTTGCCCTGATGTACCTCCGATACAAGCTCTGACACCCCTGAGGTTGCCCACCACGCTGCCGATCCTCCCCGTGGATTGAACGAAGACCCCAGGCTCTTCGGCGTACAGTGCGCTCATCGGGTTGGACTTGAGGAGGGAACCATGAAGGCTATCTTGGTTGTGCTGGCCGCGTTAATAAGCTGTGCCCCAGTCAGTTACGCCGATCCCATCAAGTTCTCCGACAACACCGACCTCGGCACATGGTTGGCATCAAACGGATTCAGCTGTGTGCCCGCACTCGATTTTCTGTTGTGCTCGTACCAGGAAAGGGCACATTCGTGGCAGTTTCAGGTAGTCAATGGCGATACCACAGCTAAGCGAAAGGCCAGCTGTGACGCTGGTACAGCAGTGAGCCAAAGCCATCTGCAAGGCGACACATGGGCTCTCTTCTCCGGCAAGGGAGATGGGGCACTATCCGGCATGCTCGAAACGATGAACACCAAGGGCTTGGCGGACGGGAAGATCGTTACCTCATGCCCCTACAACTAGGCCGACTATTGGATGGCTAACGTCATGAAGGTGCTGTTGAGGTCTTCGATGTAGGAATCGAAGGGGCCACACTCAACAAACCCGTGTTTACGGTAGAGCGCCCGGGCCGGAGCGAAGAAGTCCATACTGCCGGTCTCCAACGAAACCCTGCGCACACCACGATTCCTGGCGTCATTGAGGACATACAGAAGCATCATTGAGGCGATGCCTTGACCCCGTCGCTTCGGGTCGGTCCGCATGCTCTTGAGTTCCTCGTGTTGGGCAGAGATCTGGGCCAGCGCAACAGTTCCGACCAGATCGTGCCCGTCCCGGGCAACCCACAGTCTGACTCCGGAATCCTGCAGGCCCACCGCATCTAGAGCGTGCTGACTGTCCGTCGGCGCGGTCGGCGCGACATCGTCCAGGTGGGCCTGCAAGAAGGCCAGAAGCGCACTGTCCTGGAAATCTGCCACTATGATCGAGAGCACCACGATCTGTTCTCCCGGTGCTAGCGGACTGTCGGATACCAGTCCATCATGCAGTGTGGCGGGCAGGCTGATGCAGGCCGAACCGTACGCCCTGGTCGTCCCTGCAGAATGCGAACCTGCCGAAATCAGGCTCGTCAGGTCCGGGATCTTCGGCTTCACCACCGAGTTTGCGGACGGACGAGACTGCGGCCTCAATATCCGAAACCCCGAAGAACACGTCGATCCGGCGGTCCTCATCATCGTTGTGCAGCCCGCCTCGCACACCTCCCGTTTCAAGCCAAGCCTGCCCAGTCTCACCCATTGCGTGTGGTTTCCAGCCGAAGAGCTGCAGGTAGAACTTCTGGGCGCGTACCGCATCGGGCACGCCGATCTCGAAGTACGTCGGTTCACCAGTCATCGTGGGGTTCCTCCTCGATTGGGTTTTATCTGATAGCACCGACGCTAGGCCCGCCATCCGTCCCCGTCTTGTACAAATGTTCGCCGGCCAAGGGGATCCCGCATCCCAGCAAGTCTTCGTGCCGCAATCCGGCCCATTCCCGCGGTGAGCACCCAGCCAGCATCCGGAAGTCTCTGTTGAAATGCGCCTGGTCAAAGTAACCGCAAGCCAATGCGATCGAGGAGAGCGATCGATGGCCCGGTGCAGCCGACAACGTCACTGCGCGCCGGAAACGAAGCACCCGCGCGGCCGCCTTGGGTGTCAGACCGACTTGGCTGCGGAAACGTTTCGCCAATCGAGCGCGACTCCAACCGATCTCGGCGAGTATCTCCCCGATGATCGCGGTCCCGCCGGTCCGATTCAGCCAATGCCAGGCAAACTCGACCTCGACGTCAGGCTCGGGTCCATCAGCCACGGCGCGCATGAACATCGAGTCGAGCAGGTCGAAACGGTGCGCCCAATCAGATTCAGCAGCAAGGCGTTCAGGTAAATATCGGCCGTTCTGCCCGAACAGGTCTTCGAGGCTCACCACGCGATTGCTCACTTCGTCCATCGCCAGGCCGGACATTCGATACAACCCGAGCGGCGTCAGCCGCACCTCAACGCAGTGTTGCGTACCCGAATGCAAGGTGGAGGTTGGCCCCTGGCTGATACCCGCACCGAATGCCTGCCACATCCGTGGGGACGCATGATCCGCTACATCGGCAACAAGCAGCGGGTCATCAAGTTCGATGATGAGCACCGGCTCGACACTGGCAACCTCGCTGCGCTCGACGGGCCGGTAGGAACACTCACGAAGTTCGGTGTATCCGTGCGCGATACCGGAGAGCGTGGCATCAGCGGATGTAGTCACCGCCCGCCAGGCGGCTTCGTCTGTAGTCCCACGCTCGTAGCTTGCCGGACTGCGCATGGTTCCATCCTGCGCCATGTCGCGCCGCGAGGACCAGGGATACTGTCACCCGTGTTCCGCATCCTTTTCCACGAGCCCAGGATCGCCCCGAATACCGGCAATGCGATCCGGATGGTGGCGGGCACCGGGTGCGAGCTGCATCTGGTGCAGCCGCTGTTCGACCTGTCGGAGGCCAAGGTGCGGCGGGCCGGCCTGGACTATCACGACATGGCGTCGGTGACGGTCCACGAGAGTCTTTCCGCCGCTTGGGAATCACTGCAACCGCAACGGGTGTACGCCTTCACCGCCCACGCGAGCGTCACGTATACCGATATCGCCTATCAGGCAGGCGATGTGCTGCTGTTCGGCCCCGAGCCCACCGGACTGGACCCCGAGGTACTGGCCGATCCTCACATCACCGAGAAAGTACGCATCCCGCTGCTCCCCGGCCGCAGATCACTCAACCTGTCCAATGCCGCGGCCATCGCCGCATACGAGGCCTGGCGTCAACACGGTTTCCACGGCAGCGTCTAACGAAAGTCCCGCGAGGTAGACCTGACGCGCAGGTCCAGTGGTCGCAGCTGATCGGCCACCACGGTGATGGCTCCGCTGGCATTCTGCACCTGGCCACGAATGATCAACGCCTGGGCGGTCACCGCCAGCTTGCGGTACCTCGCCCACAAGCCCACCGAGCACACCACGTTCACCATGCCCGTCTCGTCCTCAAGATTGATGAACGTCACCCCGGCCGCCGTGGCCGGCCGTTGGCGATGTGTGACGGCTCCCGCCACCAGCACCCGCGCCCCATCCGGAACATCGAAAAGCCCCTTGGCCGGAACGACACCCAGCTCGTCAAGCTGTTCCCGCAGGAACTGGGTGGGATACGCATCGGGGGTGACTCCGGTGGCCCACACATCAGCGGCGGCGCGCGTCACCTCCCCCATCGGCGGTAGCGCCGGAATCCGGGAAGACACCCCGACTCCGGGCAACCGGTCGGGTCGCTGCGCGGCGGCCGCACCCGCAACCCACAGCGCCTCGCGCCGGGACATACCGAAGCAGCTCAGCACGCCCCCCGTGGCCAGGGCCTCGACCTGCGCCGTGGTCAGCTGGATGCGACCGGTCAGATCGAGCAGAGAGGCGAACGGGCCGTGCGTTTTTCGCTCCTGCACAATCGCCTGAGCCAGGTCGTCTCCAATGTGGCGGACGGCCCCCAGACCCATCCGGACCTCCAGGCCCGCATTCTCCAACGTCGCATACGACAGGCTGGCATTGACATCGGGGCCGTGCACGGTGACACCGTGGCGGCGGGCATCTGCCACCAAGGACTGCGGCGAGTAGAAACCCATGGGCTGTGCGCGCAGTAACGCCGCACAGAACGCGGCCGGATGATGCAGCTTGAACCACGACGAATAGAACACCAACGAGGCGAAACTCTGCGCGTGGCTTTCCGGAAAACCGAAATTGGCAAAGGCATAAAGCTTTTCGTAGATTCGGTCGGCCAGCTCTCCGGTGATTCCATGTAAGTGCGCCATGCCTTCGTAGAACCTGGCACGCAGCCGTTCCATCCGCTCGGGCGAGCGCTTGGAGCCCATCGCCCGGCGCAGCTGATCGGATTCGGCAGGGCTGAACCCGGCCACGTCGACCGCCAGCTGCATCAGCTGTTCCTGGAACAGTGGCACCCCAAGAGTCTTGTCCAACGCGGCTGCCATAGAGGGATGGTCGTGCTTCCAGTCTTTGTCAATCTTGTTGTACCGCCGAATGTATGGGTGTACCGAGCCGCCCTGGATGGGCCCAGGGCGGATCAGCGCCACCTCGACCACCAAGTCGTAGAAGCACTTGGGCTTCAGGCGGGGCAGCGTGGCCATCTGTGCGCGCGACTCCACCTGGAACACCCCCACCGAATCAGCCCGGGCCAGCATCTCGTAGACCGCCTGCTCTTTGAGGTCTATATGAGCGAGGTCAACCGCGATTCCCTTATGTTCCGCCACCAGATCGATGCAATAGTGCAGCGCCGAGAGCATGCCCAGGCCCAGCAGGTCGAATTTGACCAAACCCACTGCCGCGCAATCATCTTTGTCCCACTGCAGCACGCTGCGGTTCTCCATACGCGCCCATTCGACGGGTACCACATCCGCCAGCGGACGATCACAGATGACCATGCCGCCCGAATGAATGCCCATATGCCGGGGAAAATTCTTGATCTGCCCCGCCAGGTTGATCACCTGCGCCGGGATGCCGTCGACTTCCGCCGCATCGGCCAAGCCGCCCCAGTGGCCGAGCTGCTTACTCCACGCATCCTGTTGCCCCTGCGCAAATCCGAGAGCTTTGGCCATGTCCCGCACAGCCATTCGACCGCGATAGGTGATCACATTGGCCACCTGAGCGGCATACTCACGGCCGTACTTGTTGTAGACGTACTGGATGGCTTGCTCTCGTTCGTCCGATTCGATATCGACGTCGATATCCGGCGGCCCATCGCGGGCCGGTGACAGGAACCGTTCGAAGAGCAGGCCATTGGCTACCGGGTCGACATTGGTGACCCCGAGCGCGTAGCAGACCGCCGAGTTTGCGGCGGAACCGCGACCCTGGCACAGGATGTCACTGCGGCGACAGAACTGGGTGATGTCATGCACCACCAGGAAATATCCCGGAAAGTTCAACTGGGCAATGACATCCAGCTCGCGCTCGATTTGAGCATAGGCCTTCTCCGCGCCCGTCCTGGGACCATATCGCCGTGCGGCACCATCGAGAGCCAGGTGCCGCAACCAGCTGTCCTCGGTGTGGCCGGACGGGACGTCGAATGGTGGCAACTGTGGGGCAATGAGTCGCAGATCGAAGGCGCATGACTCCCCCAGTTCGGCGGCCGCCGTCACCACCTCCGGACAGTGGGAAAACAGCCGCGCCATCTCGTCTCCGGAACGCAAATGTGCCCCACCCACCGGATCCAGCCATCCCGCCGCATCATCAAGGCTCTTACGCGCCCGCACCGCCGCCATTGCCATCGCCAGCCGCCCGTTGTCCGGCCTCGCGAAATGTGCTGCCGTGGTGGCTATTACTCCCACACCAAATCTCGGAGCAAGCGCGGCGAGCATCGCATTGCGGTCATCCTCATCCGGATGCCCGTGCCTGCTGAGCTCGATGCTGACACGACCGGCACCGAACCGGTTGACCAAATCGGCCAGCGCCGCCTCTGCCGCACCGGGGCCGCCGCCGGCAAGTGCCCGTCGCACATGGCCCTTACGGCAGCCGGTCAGGATGTGCCAGTGCCCTTCCGCCGCCTCGGTCAGTGCATCAAGGTCATAGCGCGGCTTACCCTTTCGATCTTTGGGTGTACCACCCGACAAGTGCGCGGTAGCCATCTGCCGCGACAATCTCCGGTACCCCTCCTGGCCACGAGCCAGCACCAACAGGTGTATCGAGTCTTCCGTATTGCCCTGCCCACCAAGGGATAGTTCCGCACCGAACACGGTAGGCAGGCCAAGCTCCTTGGCGGCCTCCGCGAAACGCACAACCCCGTAGAAACCATCGTGATCGGTGATGGCCAGTGCCTTGAGATCAAGCCGCGACGCCTCCTGCGCCATCTCCTCCGGCAGGCTGGCGCCGTCGAGAAAGCTGAACGCCGAATGCGCGTGCAGCTCCGCGTAGGGCATCACCGACCGCCCGCGCTCACGGCTGGGCGGCTCATAGGGCGGGCGCTTTCGACTCCACGCCGGACCGTCCCCGCCATCCCCCGGAGGCGCGTGACTGTTGGGGCGCCCATCGAGCACCCGCTCCATTTCCGCCCAGGTCGGGGGACCTTGCGACCAGCCCACCCCGACAGTGTATCGAACATATGTTCTATACGTGACCGTTCCCATTGTTCACTCAGAGCAAAGTAACTAACTAGATATATACATGTATGCTGGCGGTACCGGACCGCATCCGACGCGACGGCAAGCAGCTAGACGAGAATCTGGAGAAGCGAATGCCCCACCACGGCAACTACACGCCCGAAAAAGTCGCCTTCCCCTCGCATGGCGAGGAGATCGTCGGTGTCGTACACCGTCCCCACGGTGACGGCCCCTTCCCCGCAGTGGTCCTGTTGGGCCCCTATTCGTTCGAAAAGGAACAGGCGCCGATCCACTACGCCACCCGTCTCGCTGACGAAGGTTTCCTGGCGCTGGCATTCGATCCCCGCACCGTGGGCGAGAGCGGCGGCACACCACGCCGTCTCGAGAACCCGAAGATGAAGAACGAAGACGCCGTGGCGGCCATCGACTACCTGCTGACCCGCGATGACGTCGACGCATCGCGCATCTTCGGAGCCGGTGTCTGTCAAGGCGGGCCCGAGATGCTCGATATCGCCTCATATGACGACCGGATCAAGGCCGTTGCCGCGGTGACCGGTTACTACCGTGACCGCGAGACCGACCTGTTCATGATCGCCGCCGGTGTCAGCGAGAACCCGTTCGACCCGGTGACCGCGCCCACCACCGAGCAGCTGGAAGCACTCCTGGACGCCAGGCTCGAACGGGCGCGTGATGCCAAGGCCCGGTACGAACAGACCGGCGAAGTGCTCTACGCACCGCTGGTCTCCCCCGACCTCGGTGACCCGGTCGCCGGGTCCGATGCCGGACTGCCCGGGCCGCTGGTGTGGAGCTGGTACGGATCGTGGACGCTCAAGGGCTGGGAGAACCGCTACGCCATCATGAGCGACCTCGACCACTTCGACTACACCACCGTGCCCGGCGCCGCCAAGCTGGAAAAGCCCGCATTGGTGATCCACTCCGATACCTGCATGAATCCGGCGGCAGCGCGGCGACATTTCGAGTCGATCCCATCCGCCGACAAGAAACTCATCTGGGAGAACGGCACCAACCACTTCCAGTACTACGACCAGCCTGACGTCGTCGACCGCACCGTCGGCCACATCGCCGACTGGTTCAACAGCCACCTGGCCTGACGGGGGGCGCACCGGCTGGGTTGGCGGCATAACCGCTGCCCCAGCCGGTGCGCTGCCGAAATCGCACGGCGGTATGCCTCTAGGCTCATGGGATGCCGCCCGACGCCTCTGCCACCAAGAAGCGGCTGCTTGATGCCGCTTACGCAGAGTTCGCCGCGCATGGACTGGCCGGTGCACGTGTCGACCGGATCGGTGCCGCGGCGGATGCCAACAAGCGGCTGCTCTACGTCTACTTCACCAACAAAGAAACGCTGTTCGACACCGTGGTCGCCCATTCCATTGAGCGGATGTCCGATGCCGTCCCCTTCACGCCCAAGGATCTGCCGGGCTATGCGGGCGCGTTGTTCGATCATCTGATCGACCATCCCGAACATCTGAGACTTGCCACCTGGGCACAACTGGAACGCCCCGTCGCGGGTCCCGCCGAAACCGCCGCCTATGCGGCAAAAGTCGAGGCGATCGCCGAAACATGCCCTCCTTCGGGACATGTGGAACCTGCCGACATCCTGGCCCTGACGCTCGGACTTACCACCGCGTGGTTCGGCGCATCGCCGGCCCTGCGCAGTCTCTCCACTGCCGAGCCCTTCTCACCCGAGCGCCTGACAGCCCACCGGGCAGTACTCATCGCCGCTGTCGAAGCCCTCATCGATATCGCGAAACGATGACCGACACCGCGTTTCTCGACTCCGTCGCCGACAGCCTGGCGGCACTTCCCACTGTCGAGGCGGTCACCCTCGGCGGTTCCCGCGCGCAGGGCACGCACCGCCCGGACAGCGACTGGGACCTGGCTATTTACTACCGCGGCCACTTCGACCCCGACGATCTGCGCCAGATTGGTTGGGACGGAGAGGTCTCCGAGATCGGCGCTTGGGGTGGCGGGGTGTTCAACGGCGGCGCATGGCTTCACATCGACGGCCGGGATGTCGACGTGCACTACCGCGATCTGGCAGACGTCCACAAACAACTGGTGCGCGCGCAGCGGGGCGAGTTCCACATCGAGCCGCTGATGTTCCACCTCGCGGGAATCCCCAGCTACCTGGTGGTGGGCGAGCTCGCCCTCAACAAGGTGCTGCACGGCATTCTGCCGTGCCCGGATTACCCTGCGGCGCTTCGTGAGTCAGCACCCGAAGTGTGGGCCGCGCGAGCCGCGCTGAATGTGCGCTACGCCGAGAAGAATCATGCACCGCACGGCCGGGTGACTCAGTGCGCGGGACTACTGGCCGTCGCCGCGATGGAATACGCCCACGCAGCCCGGGCCGCACGGGGCGCGTGGGTGACCAACGAAAAGCAGCTACTCGACGCCACCGGACTTTCGGCCGTACACACGATTCTCGCCGACTTGTCGCCCGATCCGGCGGCACTCACCAGGGCCGTCGAGGAGATCCGTTCTCTCGGCGAAAGTGTGGCTTAACGCGAGATCTTCGCGCGGAGCGGGCCGCCCACACTGTTGAACAAAAGATCCCCATTGGGCAGACCCTCGATGATTGCATAGGCGCCGTTACCGAGGTTTGACTGGCCAAATATCGTGCGGTGCACAGTTTCTCCGGTCTTCCAGTCCAAGCCGGTGACTTCCCAGCCGTCGGCCTTGGTGTAGCCATTGAGGAAGACGATGCCCGAACTGGTAGACACCGCAGGCACCATGGATGTCGACACCACGTCTCCCCTGGCCCACGCCGATGCCCAGCGATGGCCCGTGGGGTCCCATTCGAATCGCTCCACGCCCTGCGGCGCCGGGGCCACCGGGCCGTTGGCCAACACGTCGACCAGCCGGTCCGGGGCTCCCCCGGAGCCGATGTTCTGCACCACGAAGGCTCCGTAACCGTTGACCACCACCGACTGCTCGCTCTGGATGAACTCCGGCAGCGGTTCCTTCAAGCCAGCGGTGACCTGGATCTGGTCGGCGATACGGTTGGACTTGGTTCCCGGCTTCTGCTGGAAGCCGTCCGGAATCTTGTTGCGCCAGAAGGCCACCAGTTTCATCCTGTCGCTGCCGTCGGTAATGACGACAAGCTCGTCAGATTCCTTGCCGAACCCCATCAGGGTGGGTGTGGATCCCGTGCCGATACCGAATTTCACCGCCGGGGGCTGGCGCCCGAAGTCGTAGGGTGATGACCACGCGCCGTCGGATTCGTCGGTCGAGAGTTTTGCACCCGTCCACACGACCTTGCGCATGAGCTTGTCCGAGGCCACATAGATGCCGTTTTTGTCATCCACGGCAATCGAATTCGACACGGTCTCGTCATCTCCGAACCGGATCTGCTGGATCGGAGGGGCATCGAGACCGCGATCAAGAACCGTCAAGGACCGGTTCGACTGCACCAGCAGATGCCCGTCATAGGTCATCGACACCCCGACGATGCCCTCAGGAGCGCCGAGGGTTGTCATGCCCTTGCCCAGATACGGCCTGAAGTCATAGGTCTTCTCAACCTTGATACCCGCAGCCGGATCGTCTTTGTTCTCAAGCCCGAACTTGAGGATCTCGGCGTTCTGCGTCACATAATACAGCTCGTTGTCCTTGTCGACCGCGCCGTACACACCATTGATGAGCCGCTGCCACGTCGCCCCTCCCCAATGGTCGCGGATCGCGGCCTCGATCTGCTCGATGCTGCCGAACTTCTGGTTCAGCACGAGATCGAGATCCTGGACCGAGATCGGCCGCACCCCTGGGGTATCCAGCGCCGCTACCTGGCGAAACCCGCCATCGGAGACATCCACATAGCGGACACCCGATGACGAGCTCACCCACATGTACTGCGGCGACGTGGAGGCCATCGTGATGATGTTGACCGGGCCACCGGGCACACGCGGCATCGCGGCCGGGTCCACATGGAAGGTCCCGCGCGGGATGGGATCGGCGAAGCTATCGGTCTGCGCGGAGTCAAGATGCGTGATGCCGTACTTCTCGGCGGACAGGTACGGGTTGCGCGCCGGACCATCGGCCTTGGCGGCCCCGGGTTCCGCGCTGGGTCCCGAATCGTGGGCAGTCTCTTTGCCGCAGCCCGCGACAACAAGAAGCGCAGAACAGGCGATGGCCATCGCGCCCCGGATCCAACACTGTTTCCGCTCCATCAGCCCGCCTCATCTCAGAGCCCAGTTAACAACCAGAATTATTGTCGGAGAACATATTTAGTCCACGACAGCGCAGCGATGTTAACACTCACGACCTCGCAGTGGGCCGGGAACAACGTCACCTTATTGATATACCGAAGCCTCATCCACCAGCCCGAACAGCTTCTCGACGACCTCACGCGCGATCTCGACATCCAGGCCCACGATTCGCAGCTCCCCCTGATCAGCCCGCACCACCACCATCGCTAACCCCAAGGATCGCGACAGCGGGTCTTGCCGCAGTTCCACCGTCCGTACCAAGGCAAACGGAATGACCCAGAAGGAGCTGAGCCACAGCGTCTTCGACGCGATGTACACCAGGTCGTCGTCGAGGACTCCCCACCGATATGCGCGGTAGCGCTGCAGTGGCCGAAGCACCACCCACGCCACCGCGCAGGAGATGGACAGCAGCCCCAACACGCCCACCGCATGCTGCAACGGCGTACTCGCGTGTGCGGGCGGCGCCGTCACTGCCCAGACCGCCGCGACCACGACAACCAGCGGGATACAGGCCACTGCGTATTGGATAGCCCAGAGCACGGGGGCCGATCTGCTGGCGCCCAGTCCCACCGGCACCATCGGCGTCACAGGCGTCGTAGACACCGTTTCGATCACCGCTCATCCCCCATCGTCGGAGCGAACCGACGCATCCACACCTGCCGTATCGCCACGGCCGTCAGGACGAACACCAGAACCGCAATTGGCGACCAGATGACCGCACGGTCGAAGTCACCGAACGCATAACCAATGATCCGCAACGATACGAATGGGATAACAACGGTCCCCACGGCCCGCCATCGGCGGATGATCGCCAGCTCGACGAGGGCCGAGACCACCACGATCGAAAACGCGGCGAACACCACCACGCCGACCAACTGCACGGTGGGATCGAACGCCCGGACGTAGTCGGCATAGCGGCGCGGGGCACCATCGGTGAGCGGGGTGTACGCGGTCCAACCAATATCCCAGCCCTTAGGGTTGAGCCCCCGGTTCACCAGCACCGCTACCACGAACGTCCACCAGGCAACATTGCCTGCACTGCGTGCAGCACTGAACACCTGGATACGCGACATTCCTGGAGTATCCCCCATGGCTAACTCCCCAATGACGAACTTGTCACACAGCGTTGACGAAACACCCCAAAACGGCAACGATGACTCCAACCGGGCCGATAAGCGGCCTAACAGTCTCAGAGGTAGCACGTGAAATACATCGTTACCGGCGGCACCGGCTTCATCGGACGACGGATCGTGACCCGAATCCTAGAGACCCAGCCCAGCGCCGAGGTCGCCGTCCTGGTGCGGCGTGAATCCCTATCGCGGTTCGAAAAGCTCGCCGAACAATGGGACGACCGCGCACAGCCGCTGGTGGGTGACCTCACCCAGCCCGATCTCGGCCTGCCCGCCGACGGCGATCCGGTCACCGCCGATCACATCGTGCACTGCGCCGCGATCTACGACATCACCGTGGACGACGAGGCACAGCGCGCCGCGAACGTGGAGGGCACGAGGTCGGTCATCGCGCTGGCCAAACGCGCCGGCGCCACCCTGCATCACATCTCCTCCATCGCGGTGGCGGGAAGTTACGAGGGCGAGTTCACCGAGGAAGACTTCGACGTCAACCAGGATCTGCCGACGCCGTACCACCAGACCAAGTTCGAGGCCGAGTTGCTGGTGCGCTCGGAACCCGGCCTGCACTACCGGATTTACCGGCCTGCCGTCGTCGTCGGCGATTCCAAGACCGGCGAGATGGACAAGATCGACGGCCCGTACTACTTCTTCGGGGTGTTCGCCAAGCTTGCGCGCTTGCCCCGGTTCACACCGATGATGCTGCCAAAGGCCGGGCGCTCCAACATCGTTCCGGTCGACTACGTCGTCGACGCGACCGTCGAGCTGATGCACCAGGAGGGCCGTGATGGGCAGGCCTTCCACCTGACCAATCCCGAGGTGACTTACCTGCGCGATATCTACTCCGGCATTGCCCCGGCCGCCGGTCTGCCACCCGTGCGTGGCTCGCTTCCCCACGCCATGGCCACCCCGTTCCTGCGGGCCCGCGGCACGCTCAAGGTCTGGCGCAACATGGTGGTCACCCAGCTCGGCATCCCGCCCGAGGTCATCGACATCACCGAGATCATGCCCACCTTCGTCTCCGAGGCGACGCAAAAAGCCTTGCGCCCCAGTGGCATTACCGTTCCCCCGTTTGACAGCTACGCGGGCAAGCTGTACCAGTACTGGCGCAAGAACCTGGACCCGGCGCGGTACCGCCGTGACGACCCCGCCGGACCACTGGTCGGCCGGCACGTCATCATCACCGGCGCATCCAGCGGTATCGGACGTGCGGCAGCCATCGCGGTCGCCCAGCGCGGCGGCACCGTCTTCGCCGTGGCGCGCGACGCCGAGGCGCTCGACAATCTCGTCGCGGAGATCCGCGAGGACGGCGGTAAGGCGCATGCGTTCCCTTGCGATCTGACCGACTACTCGGCCGTCGACGACACCGTGAAGAGCATTCTCGGCCAGTTCGGGCATGTGGACTATCTGGTCAACAATGCCGGTCGCTCGATACGCCGCTCGGTGGTGAATACCGTCGACCGGTTCCATGACTACGAACGGGTCATGGCGATCAACTACTTTGGCGCCGTGCGCCTGGTGCTGGCACTTCTCCCCCATTGGCGGGAAAGGAAATTCGGCCATGTCGTCAACGTGTCGACGGCCGGTGTGCAGACCCGCAACCCCAAGTACGCGTCGTACATCCCCACCAAGGCAGCACTGGATGCCTTCTCCGATGTGGTCGCGACCGAGACGGTGTCGGATCACATCACCTTCACCAACATCCATATGCCGCTGGTGAAGACACCAATGATCCAGCCTTCCAACAAGCTGAATGTGGTTCGCGGGCTCACACCGGAACATGCCGCCGCCATGGTGGTTCGCGGACTGATCGAGAAGCCCACCCGGATCGATCACCCGATGGGCACCTACGCCGATATCGGCCGGTACATGACACCGAAGCTGACCCGGCGGATCATGCACCAGATGTACCTGGCATACCCAGACTCTCGGGCCGCCCGGGGCTTGGAGCCCGTCGACGATCGCCAGGACCTGTCGACCTCGCGACGTCGCCCCAAGGCGGCCAAGCGCGTTGCGACCGTTCCGAAGCTACGTGTTCCAGGCCCGGTGATGAAGGTGGTACGCCTCATCCCCGGAGTGCACTGGTGAGCTAGAAACGGGCCGCAAAACGCGCCGGTGCCCGGATTAGCGAGCTAACTGACGGTAAGTTGACGTCCATGGTTTCCGTTTTTGCCGACGTTGATACTGGAGTCGACGACGCACTGGGATTGATCCTTCTCCTCGCTAGCGAGGATGTGGAGATTGTCGGTATCGCCTCTACAGCGGGCAATGTCTCGGTGGATCATGTCTGCACGAACAATCTGGGCCTGCTGGAACTGTGCAAGGCCCCCCAGGTCCCCGTATCCAAGGGTGTCGCCGAGCCGTTGAGCGCGGCGCTACGCACCGCGGAAGACACGCACGGGCCCACCGGGCTCGGGTATGCCGTGCTGCCGGACTCCACGCGCACGCTCACCGATTACGACGCGGCCGAGGCCTGGGTGAGGGCCGCGCACGCACACCCCGGCGAGTTGGTGGGCCTGGCGACCGGCCCGCTCACCAATTTGGCGCTGGCCCTGCGCACCGAGCCCGAGTTGCCCAAACTCCTCAAACGGCTCGTCATCATGGGCGGCTCCTTCGACTACCCGGGCAACACCACGCCAGTGGCGGAATGGAATGTCGTGGTGGACCCGGGCGCGACGGCAGAGGTGTACGCCGCCTGGGGAGCCGCTGGCGTACAAGAACTTCCGATCGTGTGCGGCCTGAACCTCACCGAGACGATCGCGATGACACCGGAGCATCTGGTCAGACTGGCCGAGGCCACGGGTGCCACCACCACGCCGCTGTCGGTGCTCGACCTTCCGTCGAGCCGTTCGGCGGCGACCAACTCGCTGCTGCGATTCATCGAAGACGCGGTGCGTTTCTATTTCGAATTCCACATGAAGCAGGACGAGGGCTTCTTGGCGCATATGCACGATCCGTTCGCCGCTGCGGTGGCGCTGGATCCATCATTGGTCCAAACGCGCTCCGCGACCGTGGATGTGGAGCTGACCGGCGACCTGACCCGTGCGATGACCATCGCGGACTGGAAGGGCCAGTGGGGCCAGAAGCCGAATGCGCAGATCGCGGTGGAAACCGACCCCAAGGCGTTCTTCGAGCGATTCATCGAGCGAGTGAGCGTCTTCGCGCGAAAGGTTGACGGCGCGCGCTGATTCCGGCGAGATCGTCATTCATAAACACCCTCCACGTACCATCGTTGCCTGCGGAAATGCAGGAGCAGCGCCTGACCACCGCCCGTGTCTTCCAGCAGCACCTGGGCCCTGGCGGCCACGGATACCGGGGCGGGAGTCGGCTCCTGCTCCTCCCACCATCGCTCATCGATCGGCCATGGCCCCGCCCACCAACTCAACTCCCAGCGGCCATTGCCCCGTCGGACCCTGGCCGGTTCCCCGGAGAACATTCCCCGTCCGGTCACCGTCACCGGCGCTCCATCGATATCTAACAGCTCCACCGGTTCGCCGTCCTCGCCGAGCAGCACCGTCGGAGCCGGATCGGGCAGCCTCCCGGGCCACGGTGCAGCGGGATCGGATCGTGGTCTCAACTCATCTCCTAAGGGCACCAATGTAATTCGTTCAGCCGGGCCACGCCCGCCGCTGACCACTCCCATCTGTACCGACTCCTCTCCCAATAAATCCTGAACTCGTGTCAATGCGCGGCGAGCCCGCTGGCGTTCCTCGGCGCCCACTGCTCCCCACAACGTCAGCTGCAATGCCTCGGCAGCCATCACCTCGACCGGCTCCAACCGCAACATCGCCACCGGTCCATCCAGAGACCGGCGCCGGGCAAGCCAGCCGTCAAGCTGCCAGCGCACCCGGTCGGCAGTCGCCTCCTCGGTCAGCGGTTCGGCACACCGCCACACCCGCGACAACTCCTGGCCATCCACCGTCACCGCGTGAATAGCCAACCGGGAGCAGGCCACTCCGGCCGAGGCCAGCGCCTCGTGCAGGCTTACCGCCAGCGTTCGCCCCGCGAAAGCCGCCGCATCCACCCGCTCGATCGGCGGATCGCACGGCAGCTCGACTCCCAGCTCAGCCGGGATGGCATGGCCCGAGGGAGAGCGCTGCGGTTCGGCACGCGCATGGCGGTGCGCCTGCACCGCGTCATCGTCGAACCGCGAGGCGACATCCGCTCGCGCCAGTTCCGCAAAAGCACCTATGGTGCGAATTCCCATACGCCACAACAGATCCACCAAGTCTTCGCGCTGCGGGCGACACAGGCTGGGTTCGGCGGCCATCTCCTTGATCGACAGTGGAGCCAGGAACTCTGCATCCCCACCGGGTGGTACCAATGCCGCATGCCGCGCGGCGTACACCGCCGTGGACATCTGATCGGCAATGCCCACCTGACATTCGGCCCCGGCCACCGAGACCGCATCGGCCAGCCGTTCCGCCGCGGTCTGCTCATTGCCGAAGTACCGGGCCGCACCGGTCACCGGCAGCGCCATCAGCCCGGGGCGCAGGATCTCGGCTCCCGGCACCAGATCATCCACCGCGGCGATCATCGGCTCGAAGAACCGCGCATCGCGATCGACATCGGCCGCCACGATATGCAGTTGTGGACAACGGGCTTGAGACTCGCGTCGCCGCATACCTCGTCGCACTCCCAGTGCCCGTGCGGCGGCAGTGCATGCGGTCACCCTGTTGGCCAGAGTCACCGCCACGGGCCGGGTAGCAGGAAGATCAGCCATCGCCGCGGCCGCCACCGCCGGCCAGTCCGGGCACCAAATCGCCAGCACCCGAGGAGCTTTACGCTGCCGTTTATGCGGACCTGATCGAGCCACGGCTGCCACACACCTCCCCGGCAGCTCTGGGCACCCTGCGTCCCGTCGCCCGTACCGTTGTCCGCACCCCACGAATCCGCCCCAGCCCACAGGCAGACACCCCGTCATAGCCAGTTACCCGGGCCTGCAACCGCACCGCGGCGCCTTCCCAATCCCCATCGACGGCCAGCAGCGTGCATCCGTTGCTGTGCGCCCGGGCCACTATCGCGCGCGCCGACGTCGAAGTCACTCGTCGGCCACCCAGACCCAGCACCACCAGATCCATCCCGTCCATGAGCACCGAGGCCACCTCCACCGCACTCAGGCCCGGGTGGGGAATCAACGCCAGACGGCTCAGATCCGCCCCCCGCTCCACCGCCGCCAACACGCCCGCCTCCGGCATGCCCACAATCGCGGCGTATCCACCCGCGGCGGTCACCGAAGCCACCACATCCAGGGGCAGTGACCGGGCTCCGCTCGCCACCGCGACCGTGCCGCGCCGCAACACGTGACCTATCGATCTGGCCAGCGCATCGGACCCCGGCAGCAAAGATTGAACGTCCGGCAGAGCCTCTTGAAACCGGCCAGCCGACGACCTGTCCCCACCGACCTTCCCCGATATCGACGCCATCTGCTGCCGGAGCTTTTGTAGCTGGTCAGCACGGTTTACCAGCATTTCATCGGCGGCCGCCACTGCCGTCACAACCGCACCTCCAGACACACTCGACTAGAACATATGTTCGATGTCTGGAGTAAACACCCAGCCACCGACAACCGTCAAGACGGGAGGTGCGGGCCGGGCCCCATGCTGGCCCCATCTGCCGACACGCCGTGTTGCGGCGGATTCGTGTCGCACATGTCCGCCATGAGGCGGAGTGTCGATGGACCTGGTCTCAGTCGAGCTGGCGGGTATGCGCCCAGCGAGTCAACGCGTTGCGATTGGACTGCTGCGTCTTCCGCAGCACATTGGAGGCATGCGTCTCCACCGTCTTGACCGAGATCACCAGATCCTCGGCGATCTCCCGGTAGGTGTATCCACGGGCGAGGAGCCGCAGCACCTCAAGCTCGCGTGGAGTCAACGAGTCCAGCTCCGGATCCAGTGCCGGCTCCGGAGTATTCGACCGGCCGGTGAACGAATCAAGCACGAATCCGGCAAGGCGCGGACTGAACACCGCATCCCCGCCGGCCACCCGACGCACGGCATCGGCGAGTTCACTCCCCGAGATCGTCTTGGTGACATAACCCCTGGCTCCCGCGCGGATTACCGCGATGACGTCCTCGGCCGCGTCCGACACACTGAGCGCCAGAAACACCGGTCCGGAACCGCCGACCCCGTTGATGACGGCGACCCCGCCCCCTGAGGGCATGTGCACATCGAGTAACACCACATCCGGTGCGCTGACCCGTATTCCGGTGACCGCCTCGACAACCGACCCCGCCTCGCCCACGATCTCGATATCCGATTCGCCGGCCAGCTCAGCCCGCACCCCGGACCGGAACACCCCGTGATCGTCGACCAGGAATACCCGCAGCATTACGCACCCTTCTGCGCGTCGTCATGATTAGCATCGTTGTACGGCATGGTAATTCGCACCTCAGTACCCTTGCCAATCTCCGATTTGATCTGTACCTGTCCACCCCGGCGCATCACCCTGGCCTTAATGGAGCGCACGATGCCCTGCCGGTCCTGCGGCACCGCCTCGAGATCAAACCCCTTGCCCCGGTCTCTGACGAAAACGCTGATCTGCCCGGGTTCCACCTCGGCATACAGGTTGATATCGGATTGCCCGGAATGCTTGGCGGCGTTGACGAGTGCCTCACGGATAGCCCCGATCAGCGCGCGTCTGGTCTCAGGTTCCGCAGACAGATCGGCATCGCCGACGATCACCGAACTGACCACCACGGTGTGCGCATCCTCCACCTCTCCGGCCACGGTGCGCAGCTCCTGTGCCAGCGATGAGTCCGAGGAGACCCCCGCGGAGAACAACCAGCTGCGCAGTTCCCGCTCCTGGCTGCGAGCCAGCCGCAGCACCTCACTGGGGTTATCCGTCCGCTTCTGGATCAGCGCCAGCGTCTGGAGCACCGAATCATGCAGATGCGATGCGATTTCTTCACGCTCCTCGGTACGGATGCGTGCGGCACGCTCGGCACCGAGAGCCCGCCACAACCGCAACCACAACGGCACTGTCAGCAGCATCGCGCCCACCAGGGTGGCGGCGATCGCCACCAGCGAGTCACGCAGCGAGGACAAATCCACATTGCGCAAGACCACCACCGCGATACCGCCGAAGACCAGTGCCGCACCGGCGATCACCCGGACCAAGGTCAACAGCGACGATTTGCCCGACTCGCCCAGAATCGCCGAACTTGGCCCCTGCGTATCGAATTCGCGCCACACCACGGCAAGCCCGACCAGCGCCAGCACGATCGGGAAGACCAATGCTGCCGTCGAACCACTGACCGTCGACATCAAGATGATCAGCGCGGCAAGACTCAACAGCAAGAGCCCTGTCGCCCGCCGGCGATCCGTCGCGCTGACAGCGGCGACGTCGTCGCCCGGCGGCATCAGCATCCACAACAGCCCGTAGGCCGCGATGCCCATACCGCTCGCCGCACCGAGCACCGCAAAGGCCAACCGCACCCGGAACACCGGAACGTCGAGATGATCGGCGAGACCCCCGGCGACACCGGCGACCACCCGTCCACCGGTACGGCGACGCAACGGCGGGGCGGCAGTCAGCCGATTCCCGCCGGCGAACGCATTCCGGAACGTGGGACTCACCTCTGCGATACTGCCATGGCAAAGCTCCCTACGGCATCGGGCTTATCCCTGAACCCCGCCTTGCAAAGATCAGGGTGAATCCTGATGGCGTACATGCCCGCGACTGGGCAACATAGCTGTCATGGACACCGATACCACCACCAAACGGACGCCGTCCTCCACCCTCGGAGACATGTGGCGGACGCGACCGTTGCGGCTGCCGGGACACGGCAAGCTCGCCGGTGTCGCCGCGGGAATCGGCTACCGCTACAACGTGGATCCGCTGTTGGTACGCGTAATTTTCGTGGTCACAACGATTTTCGGCGGTGCGGGCGCCATCATGTACGTGGCGTGCTGGTTGCTGATGCCCACCGCCCGCTACACCACCCCCTACCACGAGTCCAAGGTGAAGATGGTCTTCTGGATCATCGTCTTGCTGCTTGTCGGCGGACCATTCATCGATCCCGATCGCGACCCGTGGGGATTGGTCAGTGCCGTTGTCCTGCTCGGGGGCTGGTATCTGCTCTATCAGCGCCAAACCGAAACTCCGGTCCCTCCGGCGAGTTCGACGGTGCAGTCCAGCACCGGCGAGCCTCTCACCACCGAAGATGGCGAATCGAACAGCAACACCGCGGCCACCGAGCCACTCTTGCCGCCTCCCCCGCCCACCTGGGATCCACTGCGGGCCGCCCCTTTCGCCTGGGATCTACCCGAGCAGGCGCCGCTGCCCGCACCGCCCGCCAAACCCAAGTCTCGCGTGGTCTCGGTGACCATCGGAGCCGCACTCATCATCAGCGCGGTGCTCGTGGCCATCGGGCTACTCGGCGGCAGCTGGGTGACACCCGTAGTGGTGACAGCGGCGGCGCTGGTTGTCCTGGGCGTGGGCATGCTGGTGGGGGCATGGCTTCGCAGCGGTTACTCACTGCTCTTCCTGGCGGTACCGCTAGCCGTATTCGTCATCGTGGCAGCCTCTATCGGCCCACTGGAGGTATCACTCAACGTTGGTGACCAAAGTTACCGCGTCACAGAGGCTTCCGATATCGAGGACTATTACGAGATCGGCATCGGCACCATCACCCTTGACCTCACGCAGGTCACACTCACCCACGATCAGACGGTGAACCTCGACGTCGGGATGGGCGATATCCAGGTGCTGGTTCCGCCCTCGATGAACGTGCACACCTCATGCGAGGTGAGCATCGGCAGCTTCGATTGCCTACCCTCGCCCAACGGCACCGGTCCGGTACTGACCATCAACGCAACGGCAAATGTAGGAAGCATTGAGGTGCAACGTGTCTGAGAACATCGACGAGCCAGTAACAGGCGCCGACCATGAGCCCACGGCCAAGAATCGAGCGGAATCCTCACCGGAGACCACCGCCGATGAGAAGGGCAGGCCGTCCATCCTGCTGGCACTGTCCGGGTTAGTCGCCGTGGTCGTCGGGGGCTGGGCCCTCACCGGCCAAGACTTCGGAGCGCTGGTGCACAGCAATCTGCTCGGCTGGGTCGCGATTGCCGTGGCGATCGCCATCGGCGTTGCGCTAGTGGCAGTTCCAACCCGCCGCAACCGGACCTAGAAGAAGCTCACTCCCATTCGATGGTGCCGGGCGGCTTGCTGGTGATGTCCAGCACCACCCGGTTCACCTCGGGAACCTCGTTAGTGATTCGGGTCGAGATACGCTCCAGCACCTCGTAAGGCAGACGCGTCCAGTCCGCGGTCATCGCGTCCTCACTGGACACCGGCCGCAACACGATCGGATGCCCGTAAGTACGACCGTCACCCTGCACCCCGACCGAGCGCACATCGGCCAACAGCACCACCGGGCACTGCCAGATGTTGCGGTCCTGGCCGGCGGCGGTGAGTTCCTCGCGCGCAATGGCATCAGCGCGGCGCAAGGTATCCAGCCGATCAGCAGTGACCTCGCCGACGATCCTGATGGCCAGACCCGGCCCCGGGAAGGGTTGGCGGCCAACGATTTCCTCGGGTAGCCCCAGTTCACGGCCGACCGCACGGACCTCATCCTTGAACAGCAGCCGCAGCGGCTCCACCAGGGCGAAGCTCAGGTCCTCGGGCAGCCCACCCACATTGTGGTGACTCTTGATGTTGGCGGTGCCGCTGCCGCCCCCGGACTCGACGACGTCGGGGTACAGCGTGCCCTGCACCAAAAACTCGATCCCGTCCTCGGAGTTGCCGATCGCATCGGAGACGGCACCCTCGAATGCCCGGATGAATTCACGGCCAATGATTTTGCGTTTAGTCTCCGGATCGCTGACACCGGCGAGCTCACCGAGGAACTTCTCCGCGACATCGACAGTCACCAGCTTGGCGCCGGTGGCCGCCACAAAGTCGTGTTCCACCTGCGCGCGCTCTCCGCTGCGCAGCAGACCGTGGTCGACGAACACACAGGTCAGCCTGTCGCCGATGGCGCGCTGCACCAGCGCTGCCGCCACCGCGGAATCCACGCCACCAGAGAGCCCGCACAATGCGCGGCCGTCACCGATCTGCGCGCGCACCTGCTCGACCAGCGATTCGGCGATATTGGCTGCCGTCCACGCGGATTCGATGCCCGCGAACTCATGCAGGAACCGGCTCAGCACCTGCTGCCCATGGGGCGAATGCAGCACCTCGGGGTGGTACTGCACACCGGCCAGGCGGCGAGAGCGGTCCTCGAATGCCGCCACAGGGGCACCCTCACTGCTGGCGACCACGGTAAAGCCTTGGGGTGCTTCGGTTACGGCATCGCCGTGGCTCATCCACACGGGCTGGACGTCGGGCAAACCTTCATGCAGGTCTCCGCCCACCACGTTCAGCTCGGTGCGGCCGTACTCGCTGGTGCCGGTGTGCTCGACGGTACCGCCGAGCACCTGCGCCATGGCCTGAAAGCCGTAGCAGATGCCGAAAACGGGAACATCCAGATCGAATACACCTGGGTCGAGCCGCGGTGCACCCTCTTCATAGACACTCGACGGACCACCCGACAGGACGATCGCCCGGGGGTTGCGGTCCTTGATCTCGTCGATGCTCGCCGAGTGCGGGATCACCTCCGAGAACACCCGAGCCTCACGCACACGCCGTGCGATCAGCTGCGCGTACTGTGCCCCGAAGTCGATGACCAGAACCGGTCGGTCGCCATGCTGATCCGTTTGCGCCACCGGCCTAGCTTAGTGGCGCTGGGGGCATCTCCCGCCTGCAGGGGGACTAGCTGACCGACCGCACCGGTTCGATCGGCAGACTCCGCAATGCGCCGGGGGCACCTGCCGGGACGACCGGGTGCGCCGGGGGCACCACCGCCATCCGCTGATACGGCAGACCCTGCTCCGGGCGCAGGTCCAGCTCGCCCTTGTTCGGCCACAACGACGCCGCCCGCTCGGCCTGCGCGGTGATGCTCAGCGACGGGTTGACGCCCAGGTTCGCCGAGATCGCGGCACCGTCCACGACGTACATGGTCGGGTAGCCGTACACCCGGTGATACGGATCGATGACGCCGTCCTCCGGGCTCGTCCCGATCACGGCCCCGCCCAGGAAGTGCGCGGTGAGCGGGACGTTGAACAGCTCGCCCCAGGTTCCACCCGCCACGCCATCGATCTTGGCGGCGAGTCGCCGCGTGGCCTCGTTGCCCGCGGGGATCCAGGTGGGGTTGGGTTCGCCGTGGCCCTGCTTGCTGTCGAGGCGCCGCCAGAACAGCGTCTTCTTGGTGAACGTGGTGATCGAGTTGTCCAGGTGCTGCATGACCAGCGCGATGACCGTCCGCTCACTCCACTGCGTCACGTTGAGCATGCGCAACGTACCCCTTGGATCGGCACGGGCGGCCTCGATGAGCTGGCGCCACCGCGACTTCTCGCCATCGCCGTCGGTCATCAAGGTCTGCAGCAGGCCCATCGCGTTAGAGCCCTTGCCGTACCGCACCGGCTCGATATGCGTATCGCTGGTCGGGTGGAACGAGGACGTGATGGCCACACCGTGGGTGAGGTCCAAATCGTCCTTGTACTCCAATCGGCCCGCACCGACGATGGATTCGGAGTTGGTGCGGGTCAGCACACCCAGGCGCTGCGACAGCTTGGGCAGCAGACCCTTGTCCTTCATCTTGAACAACAGGTTCTGCGTGCCCCAGGTCCCGGCGGCCAGCACCACGTACTTGGCCGTGTAGGTCTTGCGCTGCTTGCGCACCCAGCGGCCCGTGGACTTGGTGGAGATCCGCCATATCCCGTCAGTACCCTGCTCGACCGCGGTGACGGTGGTGAGCGGAATTACCTGGGCGCCAGAGGATTCAGCCAGCCCCAGATAGTTCTTGACGAGGGTGTTCTTGGCGCCGACCCGGCAACCCGTCATGCAGGAACCACATTCGGTGCAGCCCACCCGGTCGGGCCCGGCACCACCGAAGTAGGGATCGGCCACCTTGACTCCGGGACTCTTCGCGCCCTCGGGCCCGAAGTACACACCGACCGGCGTGGCGACGAAGGTGTCGCCGGCACCCATGTCGTCGGCGACCTCCTTGATGAGCCGATCCGCGTCGGTGAAGGTGGGGTTCTTCACCACGCCAAGCATCCGCTGCGCCTGCTCGTAATGCGGCGAGAGCTCGGAACGCCAGTCGGTGATGCCCTTCCACTGCGGATCGCTGAAGAACGGTTCCGGCGGTACATACAGGGTGTTGGCGTAGTTCAGCGAGCCACCGCCCACCCCGGCACCCGCCAGGATCATGCAGTTGCTCAGCAGATGGATCCGCTGAATCCCGAAGCACTTGAACATCGGCGCCCACAGGAACTTGCGCAGATCCCACGATGTCTCGGCGAACTCCTCGTCCGAGAAGCGGCGACCGGCCTCCAGGACCCCTACGCGGTAACCCTTTTCGGTCAACCGCATGGCGGTGACGCTCCCGCCGAATCCGGATCCGACGATGAGGACGTCAAAGTCAGGTTCTGACTGGACTGCTACCGGTGATGACATCGTTGGCCTACCTCCGCGTGGTCACGTTACCGACCAGTATGGAATACAACGAGGGGGGTTATGTAAATTAGGTCACCCTAAGTAGACACATGTCTAAGAGTTGACGGTCAGGCCGACCTTCTGAAATTCCTTGAGATCGCAGTATCCGGACTTCGCCATCGAACGGCGGAGCCCACCAACGAGATTCAACGTGCCGTACGGGTCGTCGGACGGCCCGGTAAGCACCTCGCTCAGCGGCGGCCGCTCCCCGACCGCCACCTGCAGCAGTGCGCCACGGGGCAGCGACGGGTGCGCGGCGGCATTCGGCCAGAACCACCCATCACCCGCGGACTCCTGCGCGGCGGCCAGCGGTGTACCCAATACGACGGCGTCGGCACCACAGGCGATGGACTTCGCGAGATCTCCCGAAGTGTGGATATCGCCATCGGCCAGCACGTGCACATACCGGCCGCCGGTCTCATCGAGATACTCACGGCGAGCGGCGGCGGCATCGGCGATGGCGGTAGCCATCGCGACGCTGATGCCGAGCACCTCGCCGCTGGTCGTCGCGCCGGCCGTCTGCCCGTACCCGACGATGACACCCGCCGCCCCGGTCCGCATCAGATGTAGGGCCGTGCGGTGGTCGATCACACCACCGGCGACGACGGGGATATCCAGTTCGGAGATAAAGGTTTTCAGGTTGAGCGGCTCACCGTCGCGGGCCACTCGCTCGGCCGAGACGATGGTGCCGTGGATGACCAACAGGTCGATACCGGCGGAGATCAAATGCGGGGTGAGCAGCTGCGCGTTCTGCGGGCTCACCCGCACCGCAGTCGTCACCCCGGCCCCGCGCACCTCGGCGATGGCCGCCGCCAGCAGCTCGGGATCGATTGGTGCCGAATGCAACTGCTGCAGCAAGCGAATCGCGGCGGACGGCTCCGGCTCCTTTTGGGCAACCTCGACCACCTCGGCGATGCGGGCCTCGACGTCGGCGTGCCGACCCCACAGTCCCTCACCGTTGATGACGCCGAGCCCACCGGCCCGGCCGAGTTCGATGGCGAAGCGCGGAGAAACCAGCGCATCGGTCGGGTGCGCCACCACCGGAATCTCGAAACGGTAGGCATCGAGCTGCCAGGCCGTCGATACGTCCTGTGAGGAACGCGTGCGACGCGACGGGACGATGTTCACATCATCGAGTTCATAGGTACGGCGGGCGCTTCTGCCCATGCCGATTTCGACGAGGTCACGCATGTTGAGTTCCTTTGCGGTGCCGACTGTTAACGCACGTAGTAGTTCGGCGCTTCGGCCGTCATGGTGATGTCGTGCGGATGGCTCTCCTTGAGCCCGGCCGCGGTGATCTGTACGAACTGGGCGCGCTGCAGATCTTCGATGCTCGACGCCCCGGTGTACCCCATGGCCGCGCGCAGACCGCCCGTCAGCTGGTGCATGACCGTCGACAGAGGGCCACGGAACGGAACCCGGCCCTCGATGCCCTCGGGTACCAGCTTGTCCTCGGACAGCACGTCGTCCTGGAAGTAGCGGTCCTTCGAGTAGCTTCGCCCGGTGTTCCCCGCGGCACCGCGGCCCTGCATGGCGCCCATGGACCCCATGCCGCGGTAGCTCTTGAACTGCTTGCCATTGACGAAGATCAGCTCACCGGGCGACTCGGCGGTACCGGCCAGCAGCGACCCGAGCATGGTGGTAGATGCACCCGCCGCAAGCGCTTTGGCGATATCGCCCGAGTACTGCATGCCGCCGTCGGCGATCACCGGAACACCGGCGGGGTGGCAGACCGACGCCGCCTCGAGGATCGCGGTGATCTGCGGTGCACCGACACCGGCCACCACGCGGGTGGTGCAGATGGAACCGGGGCCCACACCCACCTTCACCGCGTCGGCGCCCGCCTCGATGAGCGCCGCGGCGCCCGACCGGGTGGCGACGTTCCCGCCGACCACGTCGACGCGCTCGCCCACCTCGGCCTTGAGCTTGCCGACCATGTCCAGCACCTTGCGGTTGTGCGCGTGCGCGGTGTCCACGATCAGCACATCGACACCGGCGTCCACCAGCGCCATGGCCCGCGTCCAGGCGTCATCGCCCACACCGACGGCGGCGCCGACCAGAAGCCGTCCGTCGCTGTCCTTGGTGGCATTGGGGTGCTGTTCGGTCTTCGCGAAGTCCTTCACCGTGATGAGGCCCGTCAGGCGGCCCTCGCCGTCGACGATGGGCAGCTTCTCGATCTTGTTGCGCCGCAGCAGACCCAGCGCGGCGTCCGCGGTCACGCCCTGGCGCGCGGTGATCAGCGGCGGCTTGGTCATCACCTCGGCGACCGATTTGGACAGGTCCGCCTCGAACCGCATATCGCGGTTGGTGATGATGCCGACGAGCGAACCGGCCTTGTCTACGACCGGCAGACCCGAGATGCGGAATCGAGCACACAGTGCGTCGACCTCGGCGAGGGTGTTGTCGGGCGAGCAGGTCACCGGGTTGGTCACCATCCCGGCCTCGGACCGCTTGACGGTTTCGACCTGGCCGGCCTGGTCCTCCAGCGAGAGGTTGCGATGCAACACCCCCATGCCGCCCGCGCGGGCCATCGCGATGGCCATCCGCGCCTCGGTCACTGTGTCCATCGCCGAGCTCACCAGCGGGACGTTCAGTCTGATCCGCTTCGTCAGCTGCGAGGACGTGTCGGCGCCGTTGGGCAGCACATCCGACGCGGCGGGCAGCAACAGCACATCATCAAAGGTCAACCCGAGCATGGCGACCTTGTGCGGGTCGTCGCCGCCGGTGTGGACGGACCCTGCCGCAATGGTCATTCAAGCCTCCATGCCAGATAGCCGTCGTATACATCCCAGGGGTGGAATGGAAAGGAGTAGATCCATCCTATCGGCTCGCCTCGGCTGCAATCTCCCGGACGTGTGCTCGGACATGCCCCACGTGAGCTGGCGCGCGAACCCGCGAACTGCGTACTCTAGGGGTGTGCGCGACCACTTTCCGCCGGGATTGCCACCAGATCCGTTCGCCGACGATCCCCATGATCCGTCGGCCGCACTCGACGCGATCGAGCCGGGTCAGCCGCTCGATCCGCAGGAACGGATCGCGGTCGAAGAGGATCTCGCCGACCTCGCGGTCTACGAGGCCTTGCTCGCCCATAAGGGAATTCGCGGGTTGGTTGTTTGCTGTGACGAATGCCAGCAGGACCACTATCACGACTGGGACATGCTCCGCGCGAACCTACTACAGCTGTTGGTCGACGGAACCGTGCGGCCGCACGAGCCCGCCTTCGATCCGGAGCCGGAAGCGTACGTGACCTGGGATTATTGCCGCGGATACGCGGACGCCTCACTCAACGAGGCAGCCACGGACCGCGACGGTTTCCGCTGATCTAGCCGCTCTCGGCTTATTCTCCCGAGCTCGAACCCGATCCGCTGCCGTGGCTCGACGATCCACCCCCGGGGTTGGCCGGAGCCACTGGCACCGAGGTCATCACCGGCGCATGCCGTGACGGACCGTCGGAGTCGGAGCCCGAGCCCCCGCCACTTCCGGGGAAACCGTGGATGTTCCCGGAGCCCGGACTGTTGACGGGTGCCTGATAGACCGGCACCGGGTTATCGGGGGTGCGGGTAATCGGGGACGGAGCCTGGATCGTCGTCGGCGCGGTGATGACGGGGGTCTCCACCGCTCCGCGCTGGGTGGTGACGATGGTCACCCCCTCGGGAGTCGTGGGGACAGTCACAACGGAGGCCGTCGAGGGCGCCGTGGTGATGACCGTCGACCCCGCCACCGATGTGGACGGCGTGGGCGCCGTCGTCGTCGCCGGCGCACTGGACACGGTCGAGGAGGCCGTCGATGTCGAGCTCGGTGGCGTCGAGGTGGCCGACACGGCGGTCGAAGTCGATGTCGAGCTCGTCGATGCGGAGCTTGAGGTGCTCGCCGACGTCGAACTGGTCGTCTCAGTCGGCGACGAGGCGGTGGTCGAAGTCTCTGTTGGCGATGAAGTCGTCGTCGTAGCCGTGGATTCCGATGATGTCGACGTCGAAGTCGTCGACGTCGACGAAGTCGTCATGCTCGTGGTGGTCGTAATCACCGGGGGCGACAGCATGATTCGCGGTGTCGCGGTCACCATCTCCGGCGGCACCGTCGCCACTGGGTCCTTGGCGTCGATCCTGACCTCCGCCTGCTGCACCCGGCTGGCCAGTTCTGCCTTCTGCTGGGCGTCGCCGACCTCGTTGACGCGCGCGGCGGCCACCCCGAGCTGCTGCTGCGCGCCCTCCCAATCACCCTGGGAAATAAGCTTTTCCACCTGAGCGAGCTCGGTCTGTGCCGACAACACCACGGGATCGGTGCGTACCGTCGGACCCGCACCGAACAACGAAGTACGTAGCCCGTACAACGCGTCACCGGGATGCGATTGGTACACCGCCGCGCCGAATCCGCCGAACAGTAACGTCACGGCGGCAGCCGAACCCACCGTGGTGGCCAGCAGCCGTGAACGGCCACCGCGATCACGCAAGGCGTTACGCGCCTGCCCGAGTGTCGGTTTCGCCGGCATCGGCTCGCGCCCGACATCCTCGCGCCACGCCGCCAACATCATCGCCACGGCGTACTCGTCGGAATCGGAGGTGGCCACCGGCAGATCGGCCGCGATGGCATCGATCATCCGGTTGGTGCGCCGCAGTGCCGCCAGGTCCTCGGGCCCCTCATCGCCCTGTCTGCCCGGCCCGCCGGGGAACCATCCGCGTCCATCAGCCACGGTGATCACCCGCCCGGGTCATCTCGGCCTTGAGTTTCTGCAATGCCCGGTGCTGCGCCACGCGCACTGCGCCCGCGCTGCTGCCCACCGCATCGGCGGTCTCCTCCGCCGACAGGCCGACGACCACCCGCAGGATCAGGATCTCGCGCTGCTTCTCGGGCAGCACCTCCAGCAGGGCCTGCATCCGTCGTGACGACTCGGAGTTCAACGCCTCCTGCTCGGGCCCCGCGTGACGGTCGAACTGCTCAGGGAGGCTCTCGGCCGGATCGGACTTGTCCCGGGCCATCGCACGATGCGCATCAGCCACCTTGTGCGCGGCAATGCCGTACACAAATGCCAGGAACGGGCGTCCCTGATCCTGATAGCGAGGCAGCGCTGCGATCACCGCGAGACACACCTCCTGCGCTACGTCGTCTGCGGAGAGACCACTTCTTTCCGCCGTTCCGACACGCGCGCGGCAATATCGCACCACGACGGGCCGGATGGCACTAAGTACCTCGGAAAGCGCGTCGCGATCGCCCTTGACGGCAGCAGCAACGACGTCGTCGAGCCCGCTCTCCGTACTTGTCATCGACTGCGCATTCCCCAGTGTTACGTGTGGTGCACCGTGGTGGTGCTGTCACCTAGGACAATAGCGTTGGACGCGGAGGGGTAACGCATTTAGTCCACCACCTCAAGACGCCACCGGCCGCCCGCGTGGGCTATCCACGCGGCACAGTCGCGGCGAATAGCAACGAGGTCCTCGCGGCTTTGCCCCACCTCCTCAGAGGCGGGCAGACTCGCCAGCATCGCCGCCAGCGCCCAGCGCAGCGGCACCAGCCCATGGGCCGTCGCGGCCTGCAGCCCCCGTGCCGCAACGACCGCCGATTCCGCGACGTCGCCCGCGCTACTGAGCGCCGCCGCCAGCACCATCGCCGTCTTGACCTGGTGTCTTGCCGACGGCACGTCCAGCGCGAGCCGTTCGGCCGTGCGGGCATACCGCAGCGATCGCGCGCCGTCACCGGACACCATGGCCAGCTCGGCGTGCACCCAGGCCAGCCGCAGGGGCAGGCGCCATGGCCAACGAACATCGCCGTGCGCGGATAGCCGCTGCGCCTGTCCCAGTAGCGCGTGAGCAAGCGCGAACCGCCCCAGCCCCAGCGCATCCGCCGCCAACCCTACGAGCGCGTCAGACCGAGCCTCCGCGTCCGCATGGGCCATCGCCAACGCTCGGCCATCGAATCCGCGAGCCAGCGCATGCCAGCCGAGCTGACGCAGAAGTGACGCGCGTGTGCTCAGCGCCAGCGAGGCAAGCCGATCCGTGCGCCCCCTCGGCACCTCCAAGGCGTTCAACTCGGCGTGCGCGGCGGCATAGCGTCCCGCTCCCCCCAACGCCACGGCGCGCAGCCAGGCATCCTCGGGTGCCGCGGCAGGCGGAAATGGCCAGATTGCTGGACACGGCCCGAAGGCGGCATCGGTGAGCTCGGCCGCTGTGGACGTTCGAAAAGTCACCATGGGAGCGGTCACGGTACCAATTCCCTCGAAAATGGAGTTAACACTTGATGCAGCGGACGTTAAATCCACGTCAACGGGCGTCGTAAACACTTACCTAACGCAGCGTTAAGGAAACGGAAAACCCACGGCCAAAACCTGCTGACCACGCAGGTGAGCGAGCGTTACGTACCAACGAAGAGCAAAGACGATGAACGTGATGTTAATTCTGGACCTAATAGCGTGATGTTGCCATGATCATCGCCTATTGACTGTATTTCGACCGCGCACCTACTTTGTGTACACCGCTTGTCATCGGCGACACGTCTGGTGCACTTCACTCACGCGCAGGTCGACTGCGCGCGCAGCGAGAGGGTTAACCACATGCCGCAGCCACAGCAATTGCCTGGGCCCAACGCAGATATTTGGGATTGGCAGATGAAAGGCCTTTGCCGAGGGGTCGATTCATCGGTGTTCTTCCATCCCGACGGTGAACGCGGCCGAGCCCGCGCACAACGCGAGATGAAGGCCAAGGAGATGTGCCGGGCATGCCCGGTGCTGGTGCAGTGCCGCGCACACGCGCTGGCCGTCGCCGAACCCTACGGAATCTGGGGCGGACTCTCCGAGTCCGAGCGCGAACTGATTCTGCGCCGCGGAATACGCCGCAGCGCCTAACACGAGCAGCATGCGTTGGGCCCCCGCAACCATCCATTGGGTTGCGGGGGCCCAACGTTTGCCGAGACCGATCTAGGTGGCCGAGCCCGCCGGCTGGTCGTCGACCTTCCAGTTGAAGGAGATCTGCGATCCCTGAACGTCGCTTGCCGTCACGGTGACGCCGATCGTCTTCCCCTCGCCATCGACGACCTCGCATCGTTGGGTGGCGCCCTTCTCCCCCTTCAACGGCCCATCGCACGTGGCGCTGGTGAGCGTGACCCCGGTCTTATCCCTGATTCCGTCCTTGAGCCCCTGTTCCAGCTTCGCCTTGGCGAGCTCAGAGGACGATGACCCCAAGCTGAAGTTCGCCTCACAGCCCGAGAGCAGTAGCCCGGCCAGGACGATCGCCGTCAGTCGCGACATGTGAGTGGCCATTTATCCAGTAAACCTCCGCACAGCACAGACGAAAACACCCCCGGGTCCTTACGGGCCGGGGGTGTTTTCGTAGCGCTATCTAGTGAGCGTGACCGTGGTGGCCGTGGCCGTGGTCGACATGGTCCACCGGCTTCTCCACGATGGTGGTCTCCGTGGTCAGGATCATTCGCGCGGCCGATGCGGCGTTGATGACGGCCGAACGGGTCACCTTCACCGGATCGATGACGCCGTCGGCGATCAGATCGCCGTACTCCAGCGTCGCAGCGTTGAAGCCGTGCCCGGCGTCCAGCTCGGCCACCTTGCTGACCACGACGGCGCCGTCCAGCCCCGCATTGCTGGCGATCCAGAACAGCGGCGCGGACAGCGCGGCCTCGAACACGTCGACGCCCTTGGCCTCATCGCCCTTGAGCTCGACACGCAAGCCGTCCAGCGCCGAACGGGCCTGCACCAGGGCGCTACCGCCGCCGGCGACGATGCCCTCCTCCACAGCCGCCTTGGCCGCCGACACGGCGTCCTCCACGCGGTGCTTGCGCTCCTTGAGCGCGGTGTCGGTGGCAGCGCCCACCTTGATCACCGCGACGCCACCAGCCAGCTTGGCGAGGCGCTCCTGCAGCTTCTCGCGATCCCAGTCCGAGTCGGTGGTTTCGATCTCCGCCTTCAGCTGGGCAACGCGCGCCTTGATGGCGTCCTCGGTGCCGCCGCCTTCGACGATGACCGTCTCGTCCTTGCTCACCACGATGCGGCGGGCAGTACCGAGCACCTCGATACCCGCCTCGCGCAGCGACAGACCCACATCGGGGTTGACCACCTGAGCGTTGGTGACGATCGCCAAGTCCTCCAGGAACGCCTTGCGGCGGTCACCGAAGAACGGCGCCTTGACCGCGACGGCCTTGAGGGTCTTGCGAATCGCGTTGACAACCAGGGTGGACAGCGGCTCGCCCTCGACGTCCTCGGCCACGATCAACAGCGGCTTACCCTCCTTGGCCACCAGCTCCAACAGCGGCAGCAGGTCGGGCAGCGAGCTGATCTTGTCGCGGTGCAGCAGCACCAGCGCGTCTTCCAGGATCGCCTTCTGCTCATCGAAATCGGTCACGAAGTACTGGGACAGGTAGCCCTTGTCGAACTGCACACCATCGGTGATGACCAGCTCGGTGTTGATGGTCGACGATTCCTCGACACTGACCACGCCGTCCCGGCCGACCTTGGTCATGGCCTGGCCGACCAACTCGCCGATCTCGGGGTCACGCGAGGACACCGTGGCCACCTGGGCGATGGCGTGCTCGCCGGATACCGGGGCGGCCACCGTCAGCAGACGCTCGGACACCGCGTCCGCGGCGCGGGCGATCCCGACGCCGAGTGCGATCGGGTTGGCACCGGCAGCCACATTGCGCAGGCCGGCCTTGACCAGCGCCTGGGCCAGCACCGTGGCGGTGGTGGTGCCGTCACCGGCGACGTCATTGGTCTTGGTCGCCACCGACTTGACCAGCTGGGCGCCCAGGTTCTCGAACGGATCTTCCAGGTCGATGTCGCGGGCGATGGTGACGCCGTCGTTGGTCACGACGGGACCGCCGAATGCCTTGGCCAGCACCACGTGCCGTCCACGGGGACCGAGCGTGACCTTGACCGCGTCGGCCAGCTTGTTGACCCCGGCTTCCAGGGCGCGGCGCGCGGTCTCATTGAATTCGATCAGCTTGCTCATGTGTTCTCTCTATTCGGCTGATTCAGTACCGGACAGGAATGTGTGAAAACGCGTGCCGCCCCGGAAATCGTCTGCGATGCAGGCCGATTCCGGGGCGGTCACACGGTGTTACTTGCTAACGACAGCCAGCACGTCGCGAGCCGACAGGATCAAGTACTCCTCGCCGTTGTACTTGATCTCGGTGCCGCCGTACTTGCTGTAGATGACGACGTCGCCTTCGGACACGTCCAGGGGGATCCGCTTGTCGCCATCCTCATCCCAGCGGCCGGGGCCAACTGCGACGACGGTGCCTTCTTGCGGCTTCTCCTTGGCGGTGTCCGGGATGACCAGACCGGAAGCAGTCGTGGTCTCGGCCTCATTGGCCTGAACGAGGATCTTGTCCTCGAGTGGCTTGATGTTCACGGCCACAGTGATCCCTTTCCCTCTCAGGGTGGCTCGGTGGGCCTGATGCCCATGAGCCTGGATTGTCAACAGATGTTTCGGCGGCCGGATGAGTGTCGCGCCGTCGTCGCGGGAGCCGACACGACGTCCAACCGATCGCCATCTAGCACTCTATACATGAGAGTGCTAGCGCTCAAGGCTGGGTTCTTGTTACCCGCTCAGGGTCCCGGGATCCATGAGCAGATGGGCCGACACATCGCCGATCATCTCGACATCCACCCGGCGCGAGCTGAAGTACCAACCCTGCTCGTCCCGGACGAACGTGTCCCGGTATCGGCCCACGACGATCGGCTGCAGCGGCAACTGCTCGGTGGCCTGCACCACGCAGAACGTCGACCGGGCCGAGGCCGTGCCGTCACCGGGGACCTCGACGATCGGATTGAGCACCAGATGCCTGGTGCGTGGGGTGCCGCCGGTCTCTCGGTAGCGGCGGGTGGTGGTGAAGAAGAGCTTGGTGATGGCGGAGGCGCCGGAGACGCTCCCCTGCTCTCCGCCGAAGGAGCCGCGACCAAGGAGCTCACCGACCCCGTCGAAATCCCCGGCATCCATCAGCTCGGCGTACCGGTACAGCAGATCGGTGATGGCAAGCCGGTCGGCCACGCCCGTCACCGTTAGATGTTCTTCGCGCGAGACGCTCATCACCGCACCTGCCCCTTCACGACCGGCAGCCCCGGATCCGTAGCGGCCTGCAGCGAGGAAGGTTCGGCCCCCGCCGCCACCAGGTGCGCCGCGAAGGAGGCGATCATGGCGCCGTTGTCGGTGCACAACCGCAGCGGCGGCACCCGAAGCGTCAGGCCTGCCTCGGCACACCGCTGTTCGGCGAGTTCGCGCACCCGCGAGTTGGCGGCCACACCACCGGCGATCAGCAGCGTCGATACCCCCAGATCCGTGGCCGCACGCACCGCCTTCATGGTCAGCACATCGGCCACCGCTTCCTGGAATCCCGCGGCCACATCCACCGCAGAGAAATCGGGTGCTTCACGGTGTTTTTCGACGTAGCGCGCCACGGCCGTCTTGAGCCCCGAGAAGCTGAAGCTATGCCTGTCGTCGCGCGGCCCCGTCATTCCGCGCGGAAACGGAACCGCGGACGAATCACCTTGCCGCGCAAGCTCGTCAAGCGCCTTGCCGCCCGGGTATCCGAGACCCAGCAGCCGGGCCACCTTGTCGTAGGCCTCACCGGCGGCATCGTCGACCGTGGCTCCGAGCTCCTCGATGGGCTCGGCCAGCGACCGCACGTGTAACAGGCTGGTGTGTCCGCCCGAGACCAGCAACGCCACGCATTCGGGCAGCGGCCCGTTCTCGTAGACGTCGGCGGCGATGTGCCCACCCAGATGGTTGACGCCGTAGAAGGGCACCCCCCAGGCCAGTGCCAGCCCCTTGGCCGCCGAAACCCCAACAAGCAGCGCCCCCGCCAATCCGGGCCCGATGGTCGCGGCGATCACGTCAGGCTTCTGCACCCCCGCGATGTCCAGCGCGCGCCGAGCGGTCACGCCGAGGGCCTCCAGATGGGCGCGGGATGCGATCTCGGGCACCACCCCGCCGAAACGTGCGTGCTCGTCGACGCTGGAGGCCACCTCGTCGGCCAACAGCACGACCGACCCGTCAGGCGTCAGCTCGGCGATACCCACTCCGGTTTCGTCGCAGGAGCTTTCAATGGCGAGGATGACTGTCATGGCAGCATCAGCCTATTTCACCGCACCGTGCGCAGGGCGTTTCATGGTGAAGGCATCGGCCCCACTGCCCGGGTAGTACCGCTTGCGCACGCCGACGGTCTCGAATCCGGTTCCGTGATACAGCGCGATCGCCGCCTCGTTGTCGGTGCGCACCTCCAGGAACACCGGCCCCGGATCCCGGTCGGCATGCGCGAGCAACGCATCCAGCAGCCGACGTCCGATTCCCTGCTTCTGATAGGCGGGATCCACGCCGATGGTGTGAATCTCGTACTCCGGTTCGTGATGTCCCAACCGGGAGATGCCGCCATATCCGACCACCGTGTATCCGTCCCTGGCCGCCAGGTAGTAGATGTGTGTAGAGGCGAGCTCGGTACGAAACGCCGACTCCGGCCACGGGTCGTCACCCGCGAACAGAACCGCCTCGAGTTCGGCGCACCGGCCCGCATCGCGCCGGCGAAGCGGCTTGAGCACGACCGTCATCGACGCGGTTCTTTGGCGTCGGGGCGACGCAGATACAGCGGCGTCAGGGGACCCGGGGGCCGGCTCCAGTCGACTGCCTGCACCAACCGGGACGGTGACGGGTACTGGCGGTCGAGCACGGAAAGGGCGAAAAGCGCTGTGTGGTCCGGCGATCCGGCCACCCAGGTGAATCCCTCTACCGAGACGTCCGCGGGCGCGTCGACTGCCGGGCCGCTGATGCGTGTGCCGTCCCGATAACCGGCCCAGTACACCTCACGGCGGCGCGCGTCGGTGACGACGAGAACGCTGCCGGTGGTGCCGTAGCCGATGGCGTCGAGCGTGCACACCGGGTACACCGGAATATCCAGCGCGAGGCCCATGGCCGCTGCGGTTGCCATGCCCACGCGCAGCCCCGTGAACGGACCCGGGCCGCAACCCACCACGATCGCATCGAGCTCGCTGACCGGTACGCCTGCGTCCGCGCAGGCCGCTCCGATGTTAGGAGTGAGGGCCTCGGCATGACCCTTGGCGCCCATGGTGATTCGTTCAGAAAGGGTCTGCGCCGATCCATCTGGCGCTCGCCTGACAAGCCCCGCCGTGATGGCCGGGGTAGCCGTGTCCACGGCGAGTATCACGCTCATGATTCACGGCTCCAATGCCAGGTTGCGGTCCGCTCATCGGAGTCGGCCGCGCGTTCCAGCCGGATGTCCAGATGGTGTTCCGACAACCGCTCGGCAAGCCCCTCCCCCCATTCGACGACGACCACCGAATCGTCCAGGTCGGTATCGAGGTCCAATGAGTCCAGTTCGCCGATCAGGTCGGCACTTTGATGTTCCAGCAGTCGGTAGACGTCCACGTGCACCAGCGCCGGGGCCCCCTGACGGCGCGCCTCATGAACCCGCGCAAGCACATACGACGGCGAGGTCACCGGGCCGTCGACGTCCATGCCCTGCGCAATGCCCTTGGTCAATGCCGTCTTTCCGGCCCCGAGAGGCCCACTGAGAACCACGACATCGCCCGCAGCGAGGTCGCGTCCGATCCGCGCTCCGAAATCCAGCGTGTCCTGCAGCGTCGGCAAGGCGACGCTTCCCGACTCATCGATCACAGCCCGGTCCGATCACGCAGGCGCTGTTTGATGGCAGCGAAAAGCGTTGGGGTTGAACGCCTGACTAGCCGATCGATGCCGTCGTTGACGATTCCCGGATGCTCCAGCTGGACCAGATGTCCCGATTCGCGCACCAGGATCAGCTCATTGAGACCACTTGTCCCCAGTTGCGCGGCCATGGACTCCGATTGGACCTGTGGGGTCAGCATGTCCGTATCTCCGCACACCACCAGGCTGGGCAGCGGCGCGATGGTCGGCAGCGCCGCGATCTCATCGTGCTCCTCCAGCGCCCGCAGGAAATCCACGATGGTCGTCACGGGTGTCTGATGGATCATCCGCTCGCTGAACCTCACCAGCGTGGGGCTCACCCGCTGGCCCCCGTACGAGGCGGCCTGCAGCACCGGACCCACGAGCGACTTGACCGCGCCGCGGCCGTGGTGGGCAGGACGCGGCGCGTAATGCACAGCCGCCCGCAGGACGCGCAGCGCCGGATTGCGCAACCCCTCGCCAATCGCTGTGTGCGAAAGACCTTCGGCCGCACTGGCGATCAACCCGACTCCGACAATTCTGCGGCCATACTGTTCGGGATGGCGACCGGCGTGAGCGAGGATGGTCATGCCGCCCATCGAGTGCCCCACCAGGACCGCGTTGCCCCGGGGCACCAGCACCCGCAGCACCGATTCGAGGTCATCGCCGAGCTGCCTGATGGTGCACGACTTGGGGGCGGGCAGTCCCGAGCGCCCATGTCCGCGTTGGTCGTAGAAGACCATCCGGACCTGGTCGCCCCAGCGGCCGGCGAGCTCGCGGCGCTGGAAATGAAAGGACGCCATCTGCAGACAGAATCCGTGTACGAACACGACTGTCAGCGGCGCATTCGACGGGCCCACCTCTCGAACCGCGAGCGGCACACCGTCATCGGTCATCACGATGCTGCCGCGATCGGTCTCCAGCAGGTCGAAGTCTTCATCGCGGTAGGGATCGTCGAATCTGCGTCGACCGATCGAGCGCGCGGTACCCACACCGGCCACCGTGACCACGGCACCCAGCCCCGCCACGCCGGCCAGCCAGGCGTTCGACTTACTGCTCAACGGACCTGGAATCCCGGTACGTCCGCACTACCCTGCCCCGCGGGCAGGTGACCACTTCGTAGGCGATGGTGTCGAGCAGCTCCGCCCAGTCCTGCGCGGTCGGCTCTCCGTCCGCCCCCGGCCCGAAAAGCGTTGCGACATCGCCCGACTTCACCCCGGCCTCGTTGTCGCCCAGATCCACCACGAACTGGTCCATGCAGACGCGTCCGATGTTGGGGTAGCGGCGCCCACCGATAGCCACCTCGAAGCGGTTGCCCAGTCCGCGGATCACACCGTCGGCGTAACCGATGCCGACGAGCGCCGCGTTGGTGTCCTGCGGCGCGGTCCACACGTGCCCGTAGGACACCCCCTCGCCGGCCCGCACCGGCTTCACCGAGGACACCGCACAGGTCAGAGACATCGCCGGGATCAAACCAAAGGACTCATCGCCCCGGCCGGATGTCGACGACTCCGCGGCTCCGGGCATCGGGCTGATCCCGTACAGCGCGATACCCGCGCGCACCATGTCATATCGGGCATCGGGGCGGGTCAACGTGGCCGCCGAATTCGACAGGTGCGCCAGCTCGTAGCGCAATCCCAGGCCACGCGCCAATTCGAGCGCCTCGTTGAACCGGCCGATCTGCATGTCGATGGTGGGATTACCGGGTTGATCGGCATACGCAAAATGAGACATGATGCCGCGCAACCGGATCGACTGTTCAGCCTGCGCCTTCGCCACGGCCTCGAAGAGGTCACGGGTGTACTCGGCCGGTACCCCATTGCGATTGAGCCCGGTGTCCACCTTGACGGTCGTGACCGCCTGACGCCCGGTCGCTCGCGCCGCCTCGATCAGCTCACCGAGCTGCTCGAGAGAGGACACCGCGACCTCGACATCAGCTGTCAGCGCGGCGGCGTAGTCGGCGCCCGGCGCGTGCAGCCAGGCGAGCAGCGGCGCGTCGATCCCGCCCGCGCGAACGCGCAGTGCCTCGCTGATGGTGGCGACACCCAGCTCGTCGGCGCCCGCGGCAAGCGCGGCGCGTGCGACCCGCACAGCTCCGTGCCCATACCCATCGGCCTTGACGACCACCATGAGCCTTGCCGGACCGGCGTACTCGCGCAGCAACCCAACGTTGTGCGCGATGGCACCGAGGTCGATGACAGCCTGAGCCGTGGTCTCCCCTCTGTTCGGCGGGAGACCGGCTGCCGTCTGCGGAATTTTCGTCACCGCCCGTATTGTCCCATCACTCCACTAATGAGCGAACGGCTGCACCGCGTCGAAGTGCCCATTCGGTTTCAGCTCGTCAAGCCCCTTCAGCACGGTGACGAGGTCATCGCGCAGCGCCCGGGCGAGATCACCCGAGAAGCCCTCGCGCACCACGACCCGCAGCACCGCGATATCGGTGACGTCGTCGGGCATGGTGTAAGCCGGTACCTGCCAGCCGAAGGCCCGCAGCGAATGCGAGATATCGAACTCGGTGTACGGGCGTTCGCCCTTCAGCCGGAACGACACCACCGGGATCGCCGAACCATCGGTGATCACCTCGAAGTGCTCGCTCTTGCGTAGCTCATCACCGAACCAGCGGGCGGTCTCGGACAAACAGCGCATCACCTGTGCGTATCCGGCTCGGCCCAGCCGCAGGAAGTTGTAGTACTGCCCCACCACCTGATTACCCGGCCGCGAGAAGTTCAGGGTGAACGTCGGCATGTCACCGCCGAGGTAGTTGACCCGGAACACCAGGTCTTCAGGCAGGTGTTCCTTGCTGCGCCACACCACGAAACCGATTCCGGGATAGGTCAGGCCGTACTTGTGTCCGCTGACGTTGATCGACACCACCCGGGGCAACCGGAAGTCCCAGTGTATTTCGGGGTGCAGGAACGGCACCACGAAACCGCCGCTGGCGGCATCGACGTGCACGGGCACATCGGGCTTACCGGGGGTGGCCGCCAATGTGTCCAGCGCCGCGCAGATCTCGGCGATCGGCTCCAGCTCACCGGTAAAGGTGGTGCCCAGGATGCCCACCACTCCGATGGTGTCGTCGTCCACCGCACCGAGCACCTGCTCGGGGGTGATGACATACCGGTCCGTCGCCATCGGCAGGTACCGCGGTTCGACATCGAAGTACCGGCAGAACTTCTCCCACACCACCTGCACGTTGGAACCCATCACCAGGTTCGGCGTGCGTCCCTTCCAGCCATCGCCGTCGGCGCCGCCCACCTTGGCGCGCCAGCGCCACTTGAGCGCCAGCCCGGCGAGCATCACCGCCTCACTCGATCCGATCGTCGATACCCCGATTGCCGACGACGGATCCTCGGCCGACAGGTCCTCGGCGTGGAACAGGTCGGCCACCATGGCCACACATCGCGACTCGATCGCGGCGGTCGCCGGGTACTCGTCCTTGTCGATCATGTTCTTGTCGAATGTCTCGGCCATCAGCTTCTCGGCCTCGGGGTCCATCCACGTCGTCACGAACGTGGCCAGGTTCAGCCGGGAACTGCCATCGAGCATCAGCTCGTCGTGAATGAACCGGTACGCAGCCTGTGGATCCATCGGCTCGTCGGGCAGGCGCAGCGCCGGAATCGGTGCCGTCGACAACCTGCCTGTGTATGCGGGACTAAAGGACGAGGCATTGATCTTGCCGGCGTGGGCCGAGAGACTGAACTGATCGCGGGGATTCGACATAAGCCGATTCTCACCCTATTTCGGCGATTGCCCACCGCAGATGTCCAAGAAGACGAGAAGCCGAGATAGGGGCCGTACCCGGACCCGGATCCGCCGCGGCAGCAGCGGCCGCGCGAGCGTGCACATAGGCGCCCATCGCCGCCGCCTTGCCCGCCGGGACTCCAGCGGCCAGTAGGGCACCGATCACACCCGAGAGCACGTCGCCCGAACCCGCCGTTGCGGCCCACGATCCGTGTGACCGATTCACGTATGCGGTCCCGTCAGGCTGGGCGATGACGGTGACGTTCCCCTTGAGGAGCACCGTGGCGCCCAGCCGCACCGCCAGCGACCGCGCGGCGCCGATCCGGTCGGGGCCGGGCAGCTCACCTGCGAGCCTCCGGTACTCACCGGCATGCGGGGTCAGGATCGTCGCCGCATCTCGCGATGCCACCAGATCGGCCAGCTCCGGGTGCTCGGCGAGGATCGTCAGGGCGTCGGCATCGACGAGTACGGGCAGGCCGCCCGACAGCACCCGCCGCAAGGTTCGCGTCTGGCGTTCGCCGGTGCCGTATCCGGGACCGATCACCCAGGCTTGTACCCGGCCGGCGGCCTCTTCCGTCTGGGTGGCAATCACCTCCGGCCAATGCGAAACCACCTCGGCAGCAGCAGATCCCGCGTACCGGACCATCCCGGCCGTCGCGGCGACGGCGGCACCGGTGCACAAGATGGCCGCCCCGGGATAAGTGTGCGATCCCGCCAGCACCCCCGTGACGCCCTGCGTGTACTTGTCGTCGGCCGGTCCGGGTACGGGCCACGCGACGGCCACGTCGTGGGCATCGAATTCCCGGATCATCGTCGCGGGAAGATCAAGCCCGATGTCGATCAACCTGACGTCACCGCAATCGCCAAGGGCATGAACGGGTTTGTAGCCACCGAACGTCACGGTGACCGCGGCCCGGAAGGCGGGGCCATCCACCGTCCCGGTGTGTACGTCGACGCCGCTGGGAACGTCCACCGCGATCACCGGAATGCCCTCGGCGTTGGTCTGCTCGGCGATCTCGGCGGCTCCCGGCCGCAGTGGACCGGTTCCCGAGATTCCCACCACACCGTCGACAATCAGGTCCGTCTCGCTGGGCACCGCGGGCACCACCCGGCCGCCGGCTTTACGGAAGGCGGCCAGACCGGCACGGTGGGCACGGTCCGGATTCAGCAGCACCGCACTGGCGGCGACGCCACGTCGACGCAGGAAGGTCAACGCCCACAAGGCGTCTCCTCCATTGTCGCCGGAACCCACGATCGCGCACACCCGTCGACCGGCTACCACTCCAGCCCGGCGCGACAACTCATCGGCGATGACTGTGGCCAATCCGTACGCCGCGCGCCGCATCAAGGCTCCCTCGGGCAGCGCCGCCAGCAGCGGTGCCTCGGCCTCCTGAATCTGCTCGGCGCTGTAGTACTGCCTCATGAACTGTGAGCTCCCCTCGCTCCCCCGTCTATGTCGTCGAGGAACTGGTGGGTGGCATCGGAAATCCGCTCCGGGAATTCGCCGTTGAGTGCATGCGAGGCGTCGCTCCACCGCTGGACCAGAGCGTGTGGCAACAGCAGTTGCGCCCGGTCCGCGGCCCGCTCGGGGCGGTGGACGATGCTGCGCCCCGCGATCACCGCCAATACCGGCAACCGTAAACCGCGGAGCTGCTCGTCGGTGAACGGGCGTGGCGTGGGGAGATACATCACGAAATCTCGCATGCCGGAGGAAATCAGCGCGGCCTCGGGCACCGACTCATCGACCGGTACGCCGCCCGAAATCCAGCTCAACAGGCGGTTTCGGAGCCACTGTGGCATACCGGGGACGACCGCGCCGAGGGATACCACGAGCATCTTCCAGGTGACCGGCGCGAATGTCATCGCCGGATCCAGCAGGGTCAGCGAGACGACCCGCTTCGGGTATCGCACTGCGTGATTGACGGCATTCCAGCCGCCGATGGACAGGCCGAGCATGTGCACATGGTCGAGTTCGAGTCCGGCGAGCGCGTCCTCAAGCCACGCGGCCTGGTCCTCGGCACCGGCGATCGCCTTGTGCTGCACGCTCATACCGGCCTCCCCAAGCAGATCCAGGGTGTAAACGGTACGCCGCGTGATCAGCGATGCCAGGTTGGCGCGCCACATGGGGGTGGAGGCGTTCCGGCCGGGAAGCAACACCAGCGGAATCCCCGGCGCGGACCCAAATCTGTACGCCCGCACAGTCCCAAGCCGAGTGCCAATGTCCACACTGGAGATCACCGCGGGCAGGTCATCCATTCCGCGCAGATATGCCCGCACGAACCTCTCAAATGCCGCGTCGTCGGCGAAATGCCCCACCTTCTCAGCGGCCCAATGTTTTCCGACACGAGGCACAGGTACCGCAACGGAATTCATGCAGACGGCCTACGGCTGCCGCTATTCGACGGTGACCGACTTGGCCAGGTTGCGCGGTTTATCCACGTCATACCCACGGGCCTGCGCGACCGCCGCGGCGAACACCTGCATCGGAATCGTGGACAGCAGCGGTTGGTACAGCGTCGACACCGCCGGAATCTCGATGAGATGGTCCGCGTACGGCCGAATCGTCTCATCGCCCTCCTCGGCGATGACGATCGTCCGCGCCCCACGGGCCTGAATCTCACGAATGTTGCTGAGCAGCTTCGAATGCAACAAGCCCATGCCCTTGGGCGACGGCATCACCACGATGACCGGCAGCCCCTCTTCGATCAGCGCGATCGGCCCATGCTTGAGCTCCCCGGCCGCGAAACCCTCGGCATGCATGTACGCCAGTTCCTTGAGCTTGAGCGCACCTTCGAGTGCCACCGGGTACCCGACATGGCGCCCCAGGAACAGGATGCTGGAGGACTGCGCGTACTGGCGCGCAAGCTCGGCGACCGGATCCATCGCATCGATAACGCGCTGGATCAAGTCGGGCATGGCCTCCAACTCGTGGTACTCACGCGCCACCTCGTCTGGGTACTTGGTCCCGCGAGCCTGCGCCAAGGCAAGGCCCACAAGGTAATTGGCGGTTACCTGCGCAAGAAACGTCTTTGTCGCGGCGACACCGATCTCCGGCCCGGCCCGCGTGTACAGCACCGCATCGCACTCACGGGGAATCTGCGAACCGTTGGTGTTGCAGACGGCCAGCACCTTGGCCTTCTGCTCCTTGGCGTGTCGCACCGCTTCCAGAGTGTCCGCGGTCTCACCGGACTGCGAAATGGCGACGACGAGGGTGCTGCGATCCAAAACCGGGTCGCGGTAGCGGAATTCGCTCGCGAGCTCGATCTCCACGGGCAGCCGTGTCCAGTGCTCGATGGCGTACTTGGCCAGCAGACCCGAGTGGAATGCCGTACCGCAGGCCACCACGAACACCTTGTCGATATCGCGCAGTTCCTGATCGGAGAGCCGCTGCTCGTCGAGCACTATCCGGCCGAGGTCGAAGTGCCCCAACAAGGTGTCGGACACCGCCGCCGGCTGTTCGGCGATCTCCTTGAGCATGAAGTACTCGTAACCGCCCTTTTCCGCGGCCGACAGATCCCAGTCGATCGTGAACACCCGGGCGTTGTGGGTGTCGTCGTTACCCGCGAAGTCGGTGATGCGGTAGCCGTCCGCGGTGATCACCACAACCTGGTCCTGCCCCAGTTCGACGGCTTCCCGGGTGTACTCGATGAAGGCCGCCACATCGGACCCCAGGAACATCTCGCCGTCGCCGATGCCGACAACCAGTGGGGTGGACCGGCGTGCGGCCACGATCGTGCCCGGGTCATCGGCGTGGGAGAAGACGAGGGTGAAGTGCCCCTCCAGCCGTCGCACGACGGCCTGCACCGAGGCCACGAAGTCGCCGGCGCTCTCTCCGGATTCGTACTCGCGAGCCACCAGATGCACGGCCACCTCGGTGTCGGTGTCGCTGGCGAACTCGACGCCGGCAGCCTCCAACTCGGCGCGCAGTGCCGGGAAGTTCTCGATGATCCCGTTGTGGACCACCGCCACCTTGCTGCTCGCATCCCGATGCGGGTGAGCGTTGCGATCGGTGGGAGCACCGTGGGTGGCCCAGCGGGTGTGTCCCATCCCCGTCGTCGCGGCGAAGGATTCGCCGGATTCCGCGATCGCGGATTCCAGGTTGGCCAGCCGGCCCGCCTTGCGCTGCACCAGGAGGCCGCCACTGCCGTCGGCCAGCGCGACCCCTGCGGAGTCGTAGCCCCGGTACTCGAGCCGCCGCAGCGCCTCAAGGACGACACCAAGGGCGTCCCGGTGGCCGACGTACCCGACGATTCCGCACATAGCCCACCAGGGTAGTTCAGTTCCCGCTGCAGTCCGCAACGGCAACGATCGGCTACGGTCATGCCATGGTTGTCGGTCTTCGCGCAAGCGGCTCATCCCATGGCTAGCACCCGCACCCTATTCAAAGCCCTGACCCGCCGTGGTCCGCACAAGGTTCTGCGCGGCGACCTGGCGTTCGCGGGGGTAACCGGCGTCGTCTACACACCCGATTCCGGCTTTAATCTGCCTGCGGTGGCGTTTGGACACGACTGGCTGACCGGTACGGACAAATATCGAGCGACCCTGGAACACCTCGCGTCCTGGGGAATCGTCGCGGCCGCCCCCGATACCGAGAAGGGGTTGATCCCGTCACACCTGAACCTGGCTGCCGACTTGGGCACAACGCTCGAGATCGTGAGCCGGGTGCGGCTTGGCGACGGCAAGATCAGCGTGCATCCGACCAAGCTCGCCCTCGCAGGTCACGGGCTGGGAGCTTCGGCGGCGGTCTTCGCGGCGACCCGGTCTTCGGCGCCCGCGGACAAGAAGAAACCGGCAGCGGGGCCTAAGGCCGTCGTCGCACTGTTTCCCAGCCAAACCCAGCCGCCCGTGGAGAACAGCGCGGCCGCGCTGACCATCCCGGGACTGGTATTGACGAGCACCGAGGACACGCAATCCCTGCGTTCGAATGCCCTGGCTCTCTCGCGGGCATGGCCAGGTGCGGACCTGCGAAATGTCGCCAAGGCGAAATCCAGTGGGCTACCGGAACACAGCTGGCTGCGCAGGTTTGTCGGGCTCGGCGGATCGAACCGGGCAACCCAGCGCAACACCCGTGCACTGCTGACCGGATATCTGCTGTTCCAGCTTGCGGGCGACAAGCGCTACCGCGACTTCGCAGATGCCACGGCGGAGCTGCCGAATACCGCCCTGCCCGACGTGGCCGAGCTGGAGATCAGCGAGCTCGATCGCGTGCAATCGCTGTTGAGGTAGTCAGCGCCTCCACCGCTGCCAGCGGTACACGTCGTCCTCGTCGAAATCGGACGCGTTCACGTGGGTCTGCGAGGGCATCCGAAATTCATCGGCGGAATTCACGGTCGTCGCGGGCACCTGTTCACCGGGCAGTATCTCGTCACGAGCCGCGTCGGCCTCGTCGCGCAGCTGGTCGAGCGTGCTCTCGAAATCCGAGACGATTCCCGCAAGCACGTCGGTGATATCGATCATCGTCCGGCCTTGGGCAGTTCGTCGGCAGCGATCTCACACGGTGTCTCCCCGGCATCGGTCCCTGCGGCCTGTGGCCGCGCCGGCGGGCTGGTGGGCCCCACCGACGGCACGGGTGACGGTTGCTGCGCGGCAGCAGGTTGAGGCTCGGACTGTTGAGGCGCCGGAGCCGGCTGCTGTGCATGGACCGGCGGTGGGCTCATCGGCGCCATCGAGCCCGCGGGCTGTGCTCCAGAGAGGCCGCCAGTGGACGGAGGAACCGCACCCCCCGGCGGCGTCGTGCCAAGCGGTGCACCGGGGGTGGTCTGGCCCGCGGGGGCCAGCGTGGCGTCTGGTCCGCTGGCGCCGGCCAGCTGAACGCCCGGGCCCTGGATCGGCTTGCCATCCGTGGCGAAAGTTGCGCCCGCATCGGTACGGGCCTCTTGGATCGCAGCGTCCTTGGCTGCCGCCATCTTGACGTCCGGGTCCTTCTTGTCGGCAGCCTCGTCGGCCTTACCGTCGATCTTGTCGTCGGGCTTCTCCTCGCCCGGTGCGGGCTCGCCGCCCTGCCCCATCTGGTCGAACGGGATGTTGGAGAGGCCTTCGGTGATCGCGCTGACAATTCCGCTCGCCGCCTGGCCGATCGATCCCAGGGCACCCGTCATGGCGCCGGTCAGGCCACTGACAATCTGGCTCGGGTCCATGCCCTGCTGCCCTTGCCCCTGCCCGGCACCCTGCTGCCCACCGCCGGACATCTGGCCGCCCTGGGTACCCATCGCCGAGGCCGGCGTGGCCGAGCCCTGCATTCCGCCGCCTGCGGCGCCACTGGCAGAACCACTGGCGCCACTGCTCTGGCCACCGCCGCCGGCGGCGGGCTGCTGCTCCCCACCCTTGTCTTTGTCCCTGTCCGCGGGATTCTTCGGGGACTCGGTATCCGAGTCGTACTCGGGCCCGAGCTGGCCGGGCGGGTTCTTGAACTCCGGCGGCAGCTCCTGCTTCAGAGCGTTGATCAAGGTGTCGTACGCCTCGCCGCCCTTGCCCCAGGCAAGCTTCATCGCGGGCAGCCATTTGCCCTCGATGTTCTGCTGAACATGCGGGCCGATCTTCGTCGCGTTGGTCTCGTCGGCCACAGACTTGTCGCCGGTGCCGGTCTTGTAGGTCGCAACGGCACTGTCGAAGGACGCGCGGTCGGTCACCAACCCGTCGACCAAAGTCGATGCCTGCTTCTTCAGATCGACGATGGTCCACAGTGCTTCGCGCAACCCGTCCAGACCGGTGGATACCTGCCCGAACTCCTTGGTCACCGCATCGGCGGTGGAATTGTGCGTCCTGAGGAACTGGTTGGCCGCCTCCGAACCTTGGCCTTCCCACATCCCCATGAGCTGCTGGAGCTGTCCGTGCTGACGCTCTGCCGCGGCCTTCATCGTGGTTACCGCGCTCTTGAACAGCTCAAGATCGGCACCGAGCTTGTTCAGATCCATGCCGGCATCCATGTCGTACCAATCGAACAGCTGGCGCTCGTTGGCGGTGAGGTCCGGGTTGGTAATCGTGATCGGGGACTTGCCGTTTCCCCGGATCGCGGTGGTCGTGTAGTTCTGCGAGTTCGCGATCGCCTGGATTCCCTCGCTGCGCAGCGACTCGATGTCGTATTTACCGGCCATTGGCTGCGGCCAACCTTGCCTTGTTCTTGGCATCGCGATCGGCATACCGTTGCGCGGTCGCACGGAGCTGCTCGGCGATCGCGGTGTTGGTGCGCTGCCAGTTCTCCAGATGAGTTACCACCTCGCGCAGGCCGTTCCTGACGTCATCACCCTTGGCGGTGTGCCACTGACCGGCCGATGCCCCGCCGAAGGACAAACCACGCAGCTGAGTAATTGCTTTATGCAGCTCATCGGCCACACTGTCGAACTCCCCAGCGACCCCCCGGACACCAGCGACATTGATCGAGGTTTCTCCCATATTGACTACGACGGGTACATACCAATTCCGGTTCCATCTTTTTTCACCGATCTGCGGGTCATGCATCTTCCCGTTCAACCGCTTGGTCGGGTAGGGTCGCCGCATGCGCATTGGAACCACGCTGAGCTATGCCGGCGGATTCACCGAAGTCGTTGACGAGCTCGCTGAGCTGGAGAAAGTCGGACTGGATATCGCATTCGTCGCCGAGGCCTACTCGTACGACGCCGCGAGCCAGCTCGGGTATCTCGCCGCCAAGACGTCCACCGTAAAGCTAGCGTCGGGCATCTTCCAGCTCTACACCCGCACCCCCACCCTGCTGGCGATGACGGCGGCCGGTCTGGACTACGTCTCCAATGGACGATTCGTCCTGGGCATCGGCGCCTCGGGCCCTCAGGTCATCGAGGGATTCCACGGCGTGAAGTACGACGCTCCTTTGGGCCGCACTCGTGAGACCGTCGAGATCTGCCGCAAGGTGTGGCGCCGCGAGCGCCTCGAGTTCGAGGGCAAGTACTTCACCGTGCCGCTGCCTCCCGAGCAGGGCACCGGCCTGGGCAAGGCGCTGAAGCTGATCAATCACCCTGTGCGTGAGCGCATTCCGGTGCTCATTGCCGCTCTTGGCCCCAAGAATGTGGCGCTGACCGCGGAGATCGCCGAAGGCTGGCAACCCATCTTCTTCTTTCCCGAGAAGGCCAATGACGTGTGGGGTGCCTCCCTGGCCGAGGGCAAGGCCAAGCGTGATCCTTCGCTCGGCGACCTTGAGGTCTACGCCGGCCCAGCTCTTGCGATCGGTGATGATGTCGAGGCGCTGTACGGGTTCGTCAAGCCGAGCCTCGCGCTCTACATCGGCGGTATGGGCGCCAAGGGCAAGAACTTCTATCACAACCTCGCGACCGCCTACGGATTCGGCAAGGAAGCCGACCGCATCCAGGAGCTCTACCTGGCCGGCAAGAAGGCCGAGGCAACCGATGCGGTGCCCGACGAGCTGGTCAGAAACGTCTCCCTCATCGGACCGAAGAGCTTTGTCGCCGAACGGGTGGCGGCCTTCAAAGAGGCGGGTGTGACGACCCTCAATGTTGCACCGCTCGCCGCCGATTCGGCAGGCCGGATCAAGCATGTCGAGGCACTGCGCGAGCTGCTCTGATTCGCCAGCCGTTCGCATAGCGTTCGGCGTGTGTTCGCGCGGCACCCGGAAAGTGGTGGGATGACAGCCATCCCGCGCCGCGCCGTCTTACGGGCCGCCCTACTGGGGCTCGCGGTTGCTCCGGCCGTCGCGTGCGGGCCGGCGTTGGTGACGGCGCGGCCCAGGCTTACCCACGGGGTGGCAAGTGGATTCCCCCGCACCGACGGCGCGATCATCTGGGCCCGCTCGGATCGTCCCGCCAACATGCTCGTCGAAACGGCTGCGACCGAAAGCTTCTCGGACGCACGACGTTTCACCGGGCCGTTCCTCACGCCGGAATCGGACGGGACCGGCCGGCTGCGCCTCACCGGCCTACCCGCGGACACCGAAGTGCATTACCGGGTGACGCTCGACTCAGAGGGAACGTTGAGTGAACCTGTCACCGGCGTCTTTCGGACTGCACCCACGACCGCAGGAAACGTGCGGCTGATCTGGTCGGGCGATGTCGCCGGACAGGGGTTCGGCATCAATCCGGATGTCGGCGGAATGAGAATCTTCCGCACCATGGCAGACCGAAATCCACAGTTCTTCATCCACAGCGGGGACACGGTGTATGCCGATGTGCCGATTCCGGAGACACTGACGTTGCCCGACGGGCGGGTCTGGCGAAATCAGGTGTCGGAGGCGAAAAGCGCTGTCGCGCAGACTCTCGAACAGTATCGCGGTCAACACGCCTACAACCTCACCGATGCCAACTACCGGTACTTCAACGCTCACGTGCCGCAACTTGTGCAGTGGGATGACCACGAGGTGATCAACAACTGGTACCCCGGAGAGATTCTCGACAACGACAAGTACACCGAAAAGAGAGTCGACGTACTCGCGCAGCACGGACACCGGGCATTCCACGAATGGCAACCGACCGAACCCCGCGAGGCCGTAGATGGCCTTATATACCAACGGGTCTCATACGGTCCACTACTGGACGTGTTCATTCTCGACATGCGTAGCTACAAGGACCCCAACTCCCCCAACCGACAACAGCGCGGCGCCATCTTCGGCGCCCGCCAAACCGAATGGCTGATCAACGCCATGGCATCATCGAAGGCCGTATGGAAGATCGTCGCCAACGACCTGCCGCTCGCGCTGGTGGTACCCGACGGCAAGACGAACTTCGAGGCCGTCGCCAATGGCGACAATGGCCCACCGCTCGGACGGGAAACCGAACTGGCGCATATTCTCTCGCAGCTCAAGGCGCGGCAGGTTCGCAACGTGGTATGGCTGACAGCCGATGTGCACTACACCGCGGCGCACGAATACGCACCCGCGCGTGCCGCCTTCACAGACTTCGACCCGTTCTGGGAATTCGTGTCGGGCCCACTCAACGCCGGTGCCGGCCAGGAGAAGCCGCTCGATGGAACCTTCGGCCCGCGGGCCGATTTCGTCCATGCGGCACAGCCCGATCAGCAGTCACCGCTAGACGGTTATCAGCACTTCGGACAGATCGACATCGACGGCGGAAGCGGCGATCTGACCGTCACCCTGTGCGATGCCACCGGCTCCGCGCTATACACACGCAGCCTGACGCGCGCCTAGACCGCGCCCACCACGTCAGCCACCCGCTCCGCCAGACGTTGGGCGGTCGACTGCTCGTCCGCCTCGACCATGACGCGGACGAGCTGCTCGGTTCCAGAGGGACGCAACAGGATTCGCCCATTACCCGCGAGCTCGGACTCCACCGCGGCAACCGCGGCGAGCACCTCGGGCGCCTGCGCCACCGTGTGCTTGTCCGAGACCGGTACGTTGATAAGCGTTTGAGGCAGGCTACGCATCGCGGACGCGAGGGCGGCCAAAGACTTACCTGTTTGCGCCATCCGGGACATGAGCCGCAAGCCCGTCACTATGCCGTCTCCGGTGGTGGCCAGGGAAGGCAGCACGATATGACCGGATTGTTCACCGCCCAGGGCGAATCGACCCGCACGTAGCTCCTCGAGCACGTAGCGGTCGCCAACGGCGGTCACCTTGACGTCGATGCCCGCGGCGCGCATGGCGATATGTAGCCCCTGATTGCTCATCACCGTGGTGACCAGCGTGTTATCGGTGAGCTCACCGTCTTCGGCCATCGCCGCGGCGAGCACCACCATGATGGCGTCACCATCGATGACGTTCCCGTCGGCATCCACCGCGAGACATCGGTCGGCGTCGCCGTCATGCGCAAGCCCGAGGTGGGCATTGTGTGTCTTCACCGCGGCCTGCAGCGGACCGAGATGCGTGGACCCACAACCGTCGTTGATATTGAGCCCATCGGGGTCGGCGTTGATGTCTATCACGTGTGCACCTGCGGCCCGGTAGGCCAGCGGGGCCGCGTCGGAGGCCGCCCCGTGCGCGCAGTCGACCACCACGGTGACTCCGCTCAGCGGGCGGGTCGCGGCGTTGGCGACATGATGCAAATACCGATCGAGCGCGTCCACGGCATCACGCACGCGACCGATTCCCGCTCCGGTCGGACGTGCCGCAGGAGTGTCCAGCTGCGCCTCGATGGCGTTCTCGGCGGAGTCGTCGAGCTTGTGACCGCCGGCGCCGAAGATCTTGATGCCGTTGTCGGGCATGGGGTTATGCGAGGCCGAGATCATGACGCCGAAGGCAGCGCCATACGCGCCCGTCAGATACGCCACCGCCGGGGTGGGCAGCACACCCACCCGGAGCACATCGACACCTTCTGCCGCGATACCCGCGACAACCGCCGCCTCCAACATCTCGCCGCTCGCGCGCGGATCGCGGCCGACCACCGCGGTGGCACGCCCCGTCGTCAACGACCGGGCCGCGGCCGATCCCAAGGCGACCGCCAGTTCGGCCGTCAGCTCGGCATTCGCGACACCGCGGACGCCGTCAGTGCCGAATAGAGAACCCATGCACTAAACCTTCCATAACCAGTCACACCAAACTGGCCCAATAACGCGATTGCGCCGACACACAGGTTGTGTGCCGGCGCAATACGCGAACGAACAGAATCGATCAGCGCTTCGAGTACTGAGGCGCCTTACGGGCCTTCTTGAGACCGTACTTCTTGCGCTCGATCGCACGCGGGTCACGAGTGAGGAAGCCGGCCTTCTTCAGCACCGGACGGTCCTCGGGCTCCACGATGATGAGTGCACGCGCGATGGCAAGACGCAGTGCGCCTGCCTGGCCCGAAGGGCCGCCACCGGTCAGGTGCGCGAAGATGTCCACGCTGTCCACACGGTTGACGGAAACCAGCGGCGCCTTGATGAGCTGCTGGTGCACCTTGTTCGGGAAGTACTCCTCCAGGGAGCGGCCATCCAGGAGGAACTTGCCGGTGCCGGGAACGAGGCGGACGCGGACGACGGCCTCCTTGCGGCGGCCAACGGTCTGGATGGGCTTGTCGATGACGACGGGCGCACGGGGAGGGGCCTTGACTTCGTCGGCTGCTTCCTCAACAACGACCTCGACGACGACCGCCTGCTCAGCGCTTTCCACTGCGGTTTCCGTGTTGGCAGCGTCCTCTGCGGGGGTCTGCTCTTCGGCGATATCGGTCACTGAGCCACCTGCTTAATCTCGAACGGGATCGGCTGCTGCGCGCCGTGCGGGTGCTCGGGGCCTGCGTACACCTTGAGCTTGCGCTCGATCTGGCGACCAAGCTTGTTCTTGGGCAGCATGCCGATGATTGCCTTCTCCACCGTGCGGGTGGGGAACTTCGCCAGCTGCTCGCCGATGCTGCGCTTGCGCAGACCGCCCGGGTAACCCGAGTGACGGTAGGCGAACTTATCGGTGAGCTTCTTGCCGCTCAGGGCAATCTTCTCGGCATTGATGATGACGACGAAATCGCCACCATCGGCATGGGGGGCGTAGGTCGGCTTGTGCTTGCCGCGCAGCAGGGTCGCTGCTTGAACGGCAAGACGGCCGAGTACTACATCCGTGGCATCGATGACATACCAGCTAGTGGTGATGTCACCCGCCTTCGGCGTGTAGGTAGGCACAGTCTTTCCTTGTCTACTCGGGTGGATCCCCGGACGGTTTCTGCCGTTCGGAGCGCTGGTCGTGGCGAACGGTGGAGGTTGATCTCGGCGACCAGTGGTGACCCGAGCCTCGTGTGCGATGACATACCGCACGCCAGCGGTGAAGCTTACCGGGCGACGTCACCGCAGGTCAAAACGCGGTCGAGCCCGCCCTATCGTCAAACCTTCAAGCACTCACACAAAAACTGTGGGGCCTTGGTGGCTCTCCTCCACCAAGGCCCCACAGGGTCTTGAAAAAAACCGTCGGCGACTTAGCCGTGCCAGGCGCCCGCAGCGCTCTGATCGGTGTGCTGCGCATCCTGGTTACCCTGGTCAACCTTGGAGTTGAGCTGGGTCAGGATCTGGTTCAGGTCCTCGGCGGACTGGTGCCAGGCCTTCTGGTACTCCTGGTACGCAGTCGCTTCCTGGCCCTCGGCCTGCTGGACGAGGGGCTGAATGTCGTGCTGCAGCTCCTCGAGGCCGGCCTGGAACTTGTTGATGATGCCCTTGACATCGGCAACCAGCGCGTCGATTTCGCCGTGGTTGTAAGTAATCTGCATGGTCAATCCCCTTTGCTATGTGATGTCTTTGATGACTGTTACGAGACGCCTAGAAGGTCTGGCTCTCGTCCATCTCCTGGATGCGACGCTTGTTCGAATCCATGGTGTCGTGGATCTGCATGAGCACCTTCTGGATGTCGCCCATCTCCTGGTCGAAACGAGCCATCGCCTCATCAAAGGCATGCCGCGCCTGACCCTGCCAAGTGCTGGTACCCACCGCTACGCGATCCCGCAGCTGGGACTGCATCGCAGTGAATTCCTGGTACTTGCCGTCGATCTTCTTGCCCGTGGAATCGAGCAACGCCAGGTCATTCTGAAAAACAGCCACTTCATGTCCTCCCTTGTCCCCAGGCCCGGCCAGTCACGGGTGTGACTTCCGGTTTCTGGCCGGTTTTGTCCTTACAACTACATACGATGGCCCTATCGTCAGATCGGTTCCATCTTTTTCAAAGTTTTTTTCAGCAATCTTGTCAGTTACCTGATTTTACTGCATTGGCCGTTCGAATAGCCAGTTCGCAGGCCTGCTGTACAGCCGGATAGTTATCCTTCTTGAACTGGCAGCCAATGCCTATCCGCAAGTCGTCGGCCAGAAGGACGGTCCACGCGACGTCATGGCCCTCGCGTACCTCGGTGTAGGTGACCGCCGGCCGCTCCATCTTGAGATCGTCGGCCTTGAACTGCGTGAACACCCCCGGCGGCTCCTTGTCCATAGCAGCGCGGAGCGTCTCGGCGGTTGATGCCAGGGTCTCGGTCGACTTCACCCGTACCTGGGTCACATGCACGATCGCCTCGGGATCCTCGGGTGAGATCACCTCCACCCGCGCCGAACCAGCGCCACCCGCGGGGATACGCCGTACCGCCCATTCGGCGGGCACCATGAACTGCACCCGCCCCTCCACCAGTAGTGATGTGGCCACCACGGGAGTCGTCGGTGAAGGTTGCCGCTCCCGGCTGAAGGCCACCGTCAACACCACACCCGTCACGACGATCGCCGCCGCCAGACCGATCGCGGCGACCGGCCACCATGCCGGAAGTCGCGGAACCGATCTCGCGGATGAGGCAGGTGTCCATTCGGGCCGTCTGGCAACGGCGGGCTCGTCAGCGGGCCCCTCGATGAACGCCGAGACGCGGGGAGTCTGGCCGGCATCGCGGAACACCGCATCCTCGGCGACCTGCGATACGCCGGGAGTCAGGCCGATCCGATCGACCGCAACCACGATCGCCTCGCCCATCTCGGCATCGGCCGAGTCGACAAGGATCGCGGCGACTCCGGCCCGTTCGCTGCGGACCACCTCCTCGACAGCACGGGCCACAGCGCGCGCGACATCTGCTGCGGTCTTGGTCTCCCAGGACCGCTCTTCGAGATGGCGAACCGTCGATGCCGGCTCACCGGCGGAGCCGTGCCCCACCACGGTGACGGCGACCTCACCCGGCGACACCTCGACCACCACGAACGAGCGTCCCGACAAATCGGTGCGCACGCCGCGTTCGGCGAGTGCGAAAGCGCGCGAGCGCACGGTCAGCGTCGCCGCCATCATCCGTGCGGCATTCGACAACAACGTGCGCCGTCTCGAACTCCACGTCGTCGGATGGATCAGCAGCATGGAATCGAGGCGTACCGGCGCATTCCGATCGGTAAGCAACGACTCGAACAGGGCCGCCCAGAGCGCACGGGACGGAACCACACGACCGGGTAGCAGAGCCGTCTCGTCGTCGAGTGCGGCGACCGCCGACTGGACATCGGAATGTCCGGCCTCGCGGATGCCGTCGTCGGTCCGTGCCCGGACGGCAGTCTCGGTCACTTCGATCGCTACCCGCGTCCCTGTCTGCGGGTCGCGATCCGGAATCACTGCGGATCGCTCCAGGCAACCTGAACCAGTTGTTGGCCGCCCGAGCGCATGACCAGAGTGCCGCGACCCGGCGGCTGCTCGCTGGGGCGAACCGTGCCGATCAGGACACCCTCGTCCTTGTTTCCGCTCATCTGCAAACCGATGCAGGAGAGGTCCTTCATGCGCGCCATCATCGGCTCGAACATCGCCCGCGAGGCACCGCTGGTGCGGCGCGCAATGACGACATGCAGCCCGATGTCCTTCGAGTGCGGCAGATACTCCGCGAGCGGCAGCAGCGGGTTTCCACTCGCCAGGGCCACCAGGTCGTAGTCGTCGACCAAGATGTAGATCTCCGGGCCGGACCACCAGGACCTGTCACGCAACTCCTGCTGCGTGACATCGGGTCCCGGCATCCGCGATTTGAGGAGCTCGATCAATCCCGGCACCTCATCCACCAAGGTGTTGCTCGACATCGCGTATTTGGCCAGGTGTTCCGTCTCGACGACACCGAGCAAGGTGCGGCGGAAGTCCACGATGAACAGCTGAGCCTGCTGCGGAGTGGTGGTGCGAACAATCTCGCGGCAGATGGTCCGCAACAGACCGGTCTTGCCACACTCGCTGTCACCGAAGATCATCATGTGTGGCTGCTCGCCGAACTCCAGGAACGTCGGAGCCAACTCGGTCTCGTTGATGCCGACGAGGATGCGCAGGTTTGGCAGATCGTTCTGCGGCGCCTGCGGAACCAATGCGGTGTAATCGATCTTGTGCGGCAGCATGCGAACCTGCGGCGCTTCCGCCGAGCTGCGCTGCCGCATGCTCGCGGCGGCCGCACCGATCGCCTCACCGAGATCCTGATTCGACGAGACGCTGTCGACGCGCGGCAGTCCGATGAGCATGTGCCTGCGGTCGCGGGTGATACCCCGGCCTGGTCTGCCGTCCGGAACAAGCTGTGCCAGCTTGCGGTCGAAGTCGGAGTCCAGCGGATCACCGAGACGAAGCTCGACGCGCGTGCCGATCTGGTCCTTCAGAGCCGGCCGGATCTCGGCCCAGCGTGATGCCGTAACCACTGTGTGCACACCGAAACCTAGGCCCTGCGCCGCCAGCGCGGTGACCTGCGGCTCCAGCGCTTCGAACTCCTGACGGACCGTGGACCAGCCATCGATGATGAAGAACACGTCGCCGAATGGATCGCTCGCGAGCTGGGGGTCACCGGCGCCCTTGCGCCGCCGGTACTCGGCCATCGAGTCAATTCCGTAGGCGCGGAACGCATTCTCACGCGACCTGACAATCGTCAGCATCTCGGCGAACGTGCGCCGGATGAGATCTGACTCCAGTCGGCTTGCCACCGAACCGACATGCGGTAGTTGCGCCAGCGAGGTGAGCGTGCCACCACCGAAGTCCAGGCAATAGAACTGCACCTGCGCGGGACTGTGCGTCACCGCAAGCGACGTCACCAGGGTGCGCACCGCCATCGACTTTCCGGACTGGGGTGCACCGACGATGGCGACATTGCCCGCTGCGGCGGACAGATCGACGATGTACGGGTCGCGCCGTTGCTCGTAGGGCCGGTCCACGATTCCGATCGGAACAGTCAAACTGCCCACCGCGTCGAAACCGGCGCGACCGTGCCGGGGGATCAGATCCCCGAGGGTCGGCGAATCATCCAAGGGCGGCAGCCACACCTCGTGCGCTGGATTGCCATGTCCTTCAACGCGATCAAGGATCGTGTCGATGACCGAACGTCCGATCGCCCCGTCAGACGCGGCAGGAGTGTCGTCTTCCACGATTTCCGTGGGGCGCATTTGCAGCGCCACCGGTGCCGCGGTAAACAGCCGCGGCGCGGCCCCCGTGCCTCCGGAGGAGACGGCACGCCGCGCCGGCCCGTAGGGCACGTACGCACCGGACACGTAGGAGGTCTGGAACCGTGTCAGCTCCCCCGAGTCATCCTTGAGGTAGCAAGAACCCGGGGTGTTGGGCAGGTGGTAGGCGTCCGGAACACCAATCGCCGCGCGGGACTCATTGGCCGAGAACGTCTTCAAGCACAGTCGATAGGACAGGTGCGATTCCAGCCCGCGTAGTCGGCCCTCGTCCAGACGCTGCGAGGCGAGCAACAGGTGGACGTGCAGTGACCGGCCCAAGCGGCCGATGGCCACGAACAGCTCCGCGAAATCCGGATGCTGGCTCAACAGTTCGGAGAACTCGTCGACGATGATGAAGAGTGCAGGCAGTGGGGCGAGAGACGCACCGGCCGCGCGGGCGCGCTCATACTCGGTGACATTGGCGAAGTTGCCCGCAGCACGCAGCAGCTCCTGGCGCCGGTTCATCTCACCGGCCAGCGCGTCCTTCATACGGGAGACCAGATTCGCCTCTTCGGCGAGGTTGGTGATGATCGCCGCGACATGCTGTGCCCGGTCCAGCCCCAGGAACGTCGCACCACCCTTGAAGTCGACGAGCACAAGATTCAGGGCATCCGGCGAGTGCGTGGCGATCATGCCCAGCGTCAGCGTGCGCAGGAACTCCGACTTACCCGAACCGGTAGCGCCGATACACAGTCCGTGCGGACCCATGCCGTTCTCGGCGGCTTCCTTGATATCCAGTTCCATGGGAGTGCCGTCGACGGCGATACCGATGGGCACACGCAGCCGGTCGCGACCAACTCGATTGCGCCACACAACTTCCGGGTTGAGCAGCCCAGGATCACCGATTCCCACGATGTCGGACCAGCGAGTGCTGACCTCAGTTTGGATCTGGACCTCGTCACTACCTCCGCTGAGCACCCGATAGGGCGCCATGCGGCGGGCGCACGCCATCGCCTCGGTGATGGTGAGGTGATCGGGGTGGGCGAAGACCTCAGACCCCACATTGCCCTTGGCCCCAAGGCCGCGCTCGGTCAGCTCCAATTGCATGCCGCGGCGGGCCGCGAGCGGGTCCACCCGGGTGCCGATCTCGACGAGGGTCACCGAATCGATGCCGTGATCGATGATGAGGCGTTCAGAACCGATCAACGTGCCGCTGTCCACGATGATGAGGATCTGCGGTCGGTCAGGGGAGGGCTGCGCGGTGCGCGAGAACCGTTCACGCTCGGTGATGAGCGATGCCAACGACTCCTCGACCTCACCCAGCGAGTGGTAGACCAGCCGGCTGGCGCCGACACCGTCGAACGCGGTCGGATGCTGAGCGTGCGGAAGCCATTTGAGCCAGTCCCAGTGCGGCGCCGCGTGCCGGTTGACCACTGCCGCGACCAGGAATTGGTCGGGCCCATGGAACATCGCCAGCTGACAAATCATGGCGCGCAACATGCCTCGCGCCACCTCGGGTGAGCCATCGATGGTGACGGCCGCAAAACCTCTCAGGTTCAACGCGATCGGCAGCTCAGGCACCAGCGAGTGCGTCCGCACGAACCGGCGCAGCGCCACGGAGGCCACCGGCTCCAATTCTTCGACCGGACCGATCTCGGGCGCCACCAGCTGCGCGGCCAGACGCTGATCCCCCACCCCGACACGCACATGGCAGTAATCACTGTCGCCGGGACGCCGCTCCCACATTCGGCGGCCACCGGCAAGCGTCCACAGCGCGGACGGGTCCGGGTTGTTCCACAGCAGGGCCTTGCGCTGAGCACCACCGGTATCGGTGACGTTCTTGCGCACCACCTCGAGGTACCGCAGGTAATCCTTGCGGTCCTCGTTGATTTCGCTGGTCTTGGCTCCCTTGCCGCCGCTATTGGAGACCATGCTGACCATCGAGACCATCATCATGATCGGGAACAGCATGAACATCGGGCTGCGCATCATCCCGCCGCCGGAGCCGCCGCCCAGGCTCCCCGACGTGACGAAGAAGGCAATCATGCCCACCATTGCCACCACCATGACCAGCGGCATGATCTTGGCGATGATCGGCGACGGCACCGGCCGTGGAATCTCCGGCGGTGGCTGCACATTGACCTCGCCACCGGGGACCCGAGGCACCGCAAGCCGAGGCCGACGAATGAATATTGTGGTGTTCACCCCGTGCTCACCCTGGCCCTCCGGTTTCCCCCGCGCCACATCTCGTGGCTATTTCGCATCCACGCTACCGCCCAGCCCACGGCGGGCTACAGGATAGGGCCGTTATATCCGGTGCCGCAACGAATTCGCTCACAAGATCGCCGGGGCCGCTGGTTGCGTGGTTGGCGTTCGCCCGGATGCACCGAACCGCTGGCGGCCCTCAGCCGCGTTCGGCTAGTGTGCATGCGCAAAGATCAATGACCGTGGGGGCAGGCAGGGGGCACAGCATGACACATGCGCAGTCGGGCGCCGAGCAACGTTCGGCGGTTCTCGAACTGTGCCGCGTTTCCATTCAGGCTGACCGCACTCAGGTCGACCTGGCGCTGCCGACGAGTGTCCCGCTGGCCCTCTTGGTCGGCTCGGTCGTCGACATCATCAACCAACATGTCGGTGTCCCCGAGCTGACCAGCCCGGAGGACGCCGTGGAAACGCATTGGCGTTTGTCCCGGCCTGGTCAGCCACCGCTACAGATGTCCAGCACCCTCGGGGAGTTGGAGGTTCGCGACGGCGATCAACTCGTCCTGACCGCCTCCGATGTCACCGCACCGGACCCCCTGTTCGACGACGTTTTCCTCGCCGTATCCACCTTCCGGACCGTGTCGGCGCATCCCTGGAGCCGGGCCGCCGCTCGGATACTCGGCGCTTCCGCATGCGGACTGGCCGCGGTGGTGGGCGCGACTGCGCTGTTGCGCGCCGGCGCGACAAATCCCGGCCTGCTCCTTCCGATCATCGCCGTAGCGATCGCACTGGTGGCCATGACCGCCGCGGTTTTCGCGAACAGGGTTTACGACGATTCGCTCGCCTCCGTGATGCTGAGCCATTGCGCTGTCGGCTTCTCCGCGGTGGCGGGAGCGCTGTTCGTACCGGGAAAGTACGGCGCCCCGCACGCGATGCTGGCACTCATGGTGGCGATGGTCATATCCATCCTCGCCATGCGCGCGACCGGCACCGGGACGATGTCACTCGTCGCGGTCGCGTCGGCATCATTACTCGGGTTCGCGGCAGCGCTGGGTTACGTGCTTTTCGACCCGCCGATCTACAGCCTTGGGGCCGTACTCGGCGCGGTCGGAATCTGCTCGGTGGCGCTTTCGCCGCGTGTGGCAATGGCTCTCGCCCGACTACCCCTTCCCCCGGTGCCCACGCAGGGCGCACCATCTCGTCCCGAACATTCGACGGCCCCGATCGAAGCCATCGAGGGTCTGGACGGACTGGATACCGAGGGTGACGACGTCGAGGACGCCACGGCGCTGCCGCCGCTCCCCGACCTTCGCGAGAAGGCGCTGCGCGCGCACGCCGTCCTGACCGGGCTGGTGTGCGGAACATCCGCCGTCACCGCGGTGGGCGCCATGCTCGCGGCGCTGACCTTCCCCGGTGCGGGCGACCATCACCCCACCGGTGCACACCGATTCAGCGGTGTGGTGCTTGCCGGATTGATCTCGCTGGCGATGATGCTGCGGGCGCGCTCGCATGCCGACCTCGCGCAGACGGTGGCCATTAATCTGGGCGGCTTGGCCATTCCCGTAGCAGGATTCGCGTTCATCGCCATCGCGTACCCGACAGCCGCCGCGTTCACCACCGCGTTGATGGCGATCGCGGCCGGTTCAGCCATCGCTCTGGGCTTCCTGGTGTCGGCGCGCAAGTACTCCCCTGTCGCGCGTCGCACGGTGGAGATCATCGAATACATCGCGCTGTCGCTGATCGTTCCGGTGGCCGTCTGGGTATGTGGCGTGTACAGCGCCGTGCGGGGATTGAACCTGCCATGAACCTCGGCGTGGCCCGCCGTGTCGCCACCGCTGCAGCCGTTGCGATGTTGGCGATGTCCTCACAGCTGGCGACCGGTTCGATGCACATGCTCGCGACGGCACACGCGTTCGCCCCACTTCCGGTCGACCCGAGCATGCTTCCCGGCCCGCGTCCGCCCGCTCCCATCGAACCCACGGAGCAAAAGGAACTGTGCCGATTCCCCGGCATTGATCCCAAACGCGACCTCAACAAGGTGCCCACGCAGCAGCGCGGACTGGATCTGCCGTTGGTCTGGCAGCTGTCGCGTGGTGCCGGCCAGACCGTCGCCGTCATCGACACCGGTGTGGCACGCAGTCCGCGGCTGCCACCGCTCATCCCCGGCGGAGACTACGTCTTCGAGGGCGGCAACGGCACTCAGGACTGTGACGCGCACGGCACCATCGTCGCCGGAATCATCGCGGCCGCACCGGATCCCACTGGGGCAAGCGCATTCAGTGGCATCGCGCCCGACGTCAGCCTCATCACCATCCGGCAATCCAGCGCGAAGTTCGCGGTGAAGAACAAGGGTGGCGGCAACGACAGAGACGATCCCTCCAAGATCAGCGGCGTCGGAAACGTCGACACCCTGGCGATGGCGGTGCGCACCGCCGCGGACCTCGGCGCGACAGTCATCAACATTTCCGAGGTGGCGTGCGCCTCCGCCAAACAATTCCTGGACGACCGACCGCTGGGCGCCGCACTGCAATACGCCGTGGACGTCAAGAACGTCGTAGTGGTGGTCGCCGCGGGAAATGTCGGCGATGGGCAGTGCAAGAACCAGAACCCACCCCCGGACCCGGCTCGTCCCAACACCCCCGACTGGGATGCGGTCCTGGAAACGGTAAGTCCCGCTTGGTACAACGACCTCGTCCTCACGGTGGGCTCCATCGGCCCGGACGGGCAACCCTCCAAGTTCAGCCTCGGCGGCCCCTGGGTCGATGTCTCCGCTCCCGGCGAAGACATCGTCTCCCTGGACCCCAACCGTGACGCACTGACCAACGCCTATATGGGCGAGCAGGGTCCGGTACCCATTCAGGGCACCAGCTTCTCCGCGCCGGTTGTCAGCGGCGTTGTCGCGCTGGTGCGTTCACGTTTCCCCCAGCTGAGCGCGCGGGAGGTGATGGATCGCATCAAGAACACCGCGCACCGCCCACCGGGCGGCTGGGACCCATATCTGGGCTACGGCGTGGTGGACGCACTCGCCGCTGTCAGCGACGACCTCGGCACCACCAGTGATCTCGCCCGGGCCAACGCGGCCAAGAAACTGCAGCTGCCACCCGCACCGCCACCCGCCGACCCGCGGCCGCGGCGCGTCGCGCTGATCGGAATAGCCGTCTGCGCGGCATTTCTCGCCGCGGCGCTGGCGATGCTGGCGCCGGTTCGCAAATTGCGGCAAGGCCGGGACAGCTCCACCGAATAACGCCGCTGGCGCACTGTTTACGCCGGCGCGGTGCTCGATGTTGATGGATTGATCGCCAAACCTGTCTTGTCAGGCGGCATTCCGTCGTGCACGACGAGTGCGTCTTCCTTGCTCAGCCGGGGCCCCGGCGGCAACAGTCCCACGACCGGCCACGGTGCGGGAACGGGTTCAACCGTGAGCCCGAGGGATTTCGCGGCCTCCAGGTTCCCGATACCGAAGCGCACACCGGTATCGAGGATGAGGTAGAGAGACTCGGCGCGCCCGGTGTCCCCACCCAGACCAGTGGACCGGATGAAGGCGCTACGCGCGGGCGGAATGTAGGCGGTGTCGAGGTTGGGGCCTTCCTTGTCGGCCTGCGCCAACACCACCGGTACCTGATCGGTCTTCAACGGCAGCGAGTTACCCATCAACAGCTTGGTCGTCGCATGCTCCTGCGTCTTCTCCTGACCGGGCTTCCAGCTGCTACACAGCACCGACTTCTCCGGGACGTCCACGATCTTGCCCGCGCGGTCCGGAAATGTCTGTACCGCAAGCTGGTTGAGACTGGGGTGCCCCGAAATCACGTCGGGAGTGACGGCGACGATGTCCTGCGCACCCTGGGAATCGGAGAATCTGATCAGATCCGCGGTGACCTCGTTGACGCGTTGCACTCCGCCGGAGAGCACCACGTAGTACTCGGCAGAGTCCGCCCGGCTCATCTTGATGACCGACCCCACCCGAACGCCCGCGGTCGTAATGGGCGACGGCCCTCCCGCGTCCGGGATGGGCGGCGGAGCGATGGCCGGCACCTCGGGAATGGCGTTGAGTACGGACATCGAGATCGGCCGCGGCGTCACACCTTCGAGACGCAGCGCGCGGGTCACCGCGGGGTTCGTCAGGTCGACCGTCGCGCGCTTGCCGTCGTAGAGCAGGTACATCTGGCTGTTCACCGTCACCAGGGCGTACCTGTCCTTCGGCATCTCCTGATTGCCGTTCTCCAGGGTTACCTTGCCTGCGATCACCGTGGAGGTGACGGTGGAGCTCGGCGGGGGCGTCGCGACATCGCACACCGTCCAGATGGCGTCGTCGCCCGTCAGCGGCGCCGGAATAGACGCCGGCGCACCGGGAATCCCGACCAACGGACCACGGCGTGCCTTGGCCAGCTCCGAGTCCTTGACCGGCTTGGGATTCTCGTTGTTTCCGGAGATCAGCCGCGCGGACGCCAAATTGAGTGCGGGATGAAGTGTGTCCTGGATCCGGACATAGACGGCACCGGTGTCCTTGGCCATCACGATGGGCTGATCACCCAGCGGCATGTTGGGCCGAAAGAACGCCAAGATCGCACAGCCGGCAACGACCACCGTGGCCAGCACAATCCCGACCATGAGCGAGCTCGACTGCGCCCGCATCGGATCGTGGATCATGCGGACGTCACGGCGAACCAGTGCGTGCTCCATGCGCCGCACGAGGAACCGGTACCCGCTGACCTGCAACCGGGTTGTCGGTTGTCGCGCCATCGTCCCCCCTCCAGGAAATCTGCGAAACTCGGATCTACGACCCGGTGATGCCACCAGGTCGGCCCCCAGATCTTGTTAGATCCTACGTAGGGGCCACACGGCCATGCAGCCTATTGCAATACTGGGCAACCACGATAGGTTGCGGGTGGTAGCCGCGGTGCCCCAGTCGGGTCGGCGCGGCACAACGGCGGGACAGAAGGGGGAAAGGTGACCTCGAGCGGGGCGGCTCCGGAACAGGTACGTCGGGCCACGATGCCGATCCAGATCATGGTGATCTCGCAGCTGCTGATTCTCGCCGCAGTTCTGGTCTCGTTGCTGTTCGGCTGGCCGTGGTGGGCCGCACTGCTGATCGCGATCGTGTCGTTGGCACTGGTCCTCGGCCGTTGGGGAGGTCAGACCGTCAGGCATTGGGCGGTTACCGGATTCAAGTATCTGACGGGCCGCACCTACCGAAGCTCGGGCAGCATTGCCGACACCCCCAGCAGCCAGGACAGCTGGACCGGAACCCGTTGGGAGAATGGCAAACTCATCACGGTGCTGGAAGTCAGCGCGACCCAGCGTCACCCCTCGGTCATCACCCCGGATCACTGCGCCACCGACTCTCTGGTGCCGCTGCGTGTGCTGCGGGAATGCATGCATCAGAACGATATTGAGCTCGAAAGCATCGATGTCATCAGCAACGGCCAGCGCACCGCGCAGGGGACGGTGCTGCGCGGTGGATACGACCGACTGGTGGGCCCGCTGCCTGCCGTCGCCATCCGCACCGTCTGGGTGGTACTGAGGTTCGACCCTGGCGTGAACGTCGATGCGGTGTTCCGTCGGGGAGGCGGTCGCCGCGGCGCCGAGAGATGCGCCGTCATCGCCACGGCACGAGTCCGGCGAGCACTGGCGGCGGCCCACTGCGCCAGCACCATCCTGCAGGCCGGACAGATTCACCGGATCAGCGCCGAAATGCTTCGCCAGTACGCGGGGGCGCCCATGCACGAGGAGTGGAGTGGGCTGATGCTGATCGACTCCTACAACGTCGCCATGGGAATTGACCCGTGGTACATCACCGATGCCACCTTGACGGGACTGTGGGCCCGCCCGACGCTGGAAACCACCGTGACCGTTCGGCTGCGCCCTGCCGCGAAGGGCCGCACATCGGTTGGCGCACTTGTTCGGTGGGCAACCGATGAACAACTCCCGGTACGCCACTCCACCGGAATGACCTCGCTCAACGGCAGTCAGCGGGACGCGTTCTTCGCCGGGCTTCCCGTGGGCGCCATCGGGTTGGAGTATCTGACCCGCAGCATCGAGATGAGCAACGAGGAGCTCGACGGCATTCATCTGCCGACATCGGGCTGCGGTCAGCTGATCGGATCGGATATGTCGGGCCGCGCGATCGCGGCGCGGCTCTCCGGGCTGGGCGTTCATACCGTGGTGGTACGCGCCGAACTCTATGTATGCCAGCAGGTGGTGCTGAGATCGGTGGCGATCGGCGCGCTCGTGGTCGTCTACACCGACCGTCCCCACATGTGGGATGTCATGGTGACCTCGATTGGCGACGCCAATCGCATCCAATTTGCCAGTGGCCCGGGCTTTATCGATCCCCGGTGCACGCTGGCCGTGGTGGACGGCATGCAGCCGACCGCGTTGCCCAGCAACTGCACGGCCGTGCACATCATCAGCAGCGAGTACGACGCGCTTCCGGCCCGGCCGGATGTCATCATCGACCAGCCCAATGGCTATGGCGACCATATTCTCCTGACCGCCGGCGGCGAAACCATTCAGGTCCGCCTCGTGACGGTCAGCGATGAGCTCGCCTACCTGGGCCGGCCGATACAAGCCTTCGCGCAGTAGAGCTTTCGCGCCCCTAGGGCTCGTCGCGCATACGCCCCCGATAGGCGGCCACATGCTGCCGATTGCCACAGTTGCCGGTATCACAGAACATCCGGGACCTGTTGCGCGACAAGTCAACCAGGACAGCATCGCAATCCGGGGCAGCGCAGGTCTTCAGGCGCCGCTGCTCACCGGTGCGCACCAGGTCCGCGAACACCATGGCGGTCTCGGCACCGAGGCGGTCCGCCAGCGGCGCATCACTGGCGGCCATATGCAGATGCCAATCGGGCTCCTCGACATGCCGGGTGAGCCACGGCGAGGCGTGGGTATCGGCGAGCAATGCGTTGACCTGACGGACCACGTACTCCTCGTCGTTGATATGCCCCCAGATATCGCCCAACCGAGTCCGTAGCGCCTTCACGGCCCACAGTTCGGCCTCATCGCCGTCACGCCTGCCCGTCCAGCCGTACCGATCCAGAAGCGGTGGCAGTGCGCCCGGATCCGGAAGCAGCTCCCGGTCGTTGCGCGCAGTGTTGATCAGCTCGGCGGCCGACTTCAGCCCCTGCTCCGTGTCATGAGTGAAAAGCATTTGACACCTGACATCCTTCACTTATACCGTCATGACCGTATTCGATTTTACTCATGACATGCGGGAGGTGCGGTGAACGACAAGGTCAACTTCCGGGCCGGCGTGATCCTCGCCCTGGCCTCGGCCGCCACCTTCGGCTTTTCCGGCCCCTTCGCGAAGTCGCTCATGGCGGCCGGCTGGTCGCTGACCGCTGTCGTCACCGCGCGCTTGGCCACCGGCGCCGCGGTCATGATCGTGGCGGCCTGCATCGCGGCTCCCGGGTGGTTCTCCGAGGCTCGGCGCCACGCCAGAGTCGTTGTGCTCTACGGAATCATTCCTGTCGCCGGCGCCCAGTTCTGCTATTTCGGCGCGGTCAGGCACATGTCGGTCGGTGTGGCGATGCTCCTGGAGTTCCTGAGTCCGATCCTGGTGATCGCCTGGATCTGGCTGTCCACACGGCGACGCCCACACGCCCGTGTGCTCGCCGGGGCGGCGCTTGCGCTAGTAGGAATGCTGTTGGTGCTCAACATCTTCAGCGGATCCCGCGTGGAGCCGGTAGGGGTGCTTTGGGGATTGGGCGCGGCGGTATGCGCCGCGTACTACTTCATCTCGTCACACCGCGCCGGCGGCAAGGCACAGGGGCTACAACCCATCACCCTGACCACCAGCGGGCTGCTCGTGGGAACCATCGCGGTGGGCGGCTTCGGGCTGACCGGCATCATGCCGATGACCTTCTCCACCCAGGCTGTGCAGGTCGCGGGCTGGCATGCGCCGGTTTACGTGCCCATCCTCATCCTCGGGGTAGTCACCACCGCGATCGCCTACCTCACCGGTATCGCCGCCATTGCTCGACTCAAGCCGAGCTACGCGTCGTTGATCGCGCTCACCGAGGTGCTGTGCGCGGTGATCGCGGGATGGGTGCTCCTCGGGGAAACCATCGCGCCCATCCAGTATGCGGGAGCCGCGGTCATTCTCGCGGGACTGGTTCTGGCACACCAGGGTGCGGATACCCAGGCAGAGCCCGAATCCAGCACCGCCGGGCACACAATTTCTTTACCTGCAGGATTGAAATCACATGGCAGCGACAGCGAATTATCCGTAACCTCGGTGTGTGACGCTACAGCCGAATCCACGCCCAGCCAGTAAGTTGCTTACCGCCGCCGCTCGCGCGGCGGTTGTTTCGGTTGCGGCAATCATGTTGACCACTGGTCTCGCGGTTATTCTCCCCGCCACCGCTTCGGCGGCTTGTCCCAATGTCGAGGTGTCGTTCGCCCGCGGCCGCAGCCAACCGCCCGGACTGGGCAACATCGGCGAGGCCTTTGTCAGCGCACTGCGCAATCGTGTCAAGAACCTCAATGTCTATGCGGTGCGCTACGACGCCAATACCGACGTGGGCGGTGGGGCCAACGACCTGAGCGCCCATCTGCAGGAGACGGCCAACAACTGCCCCGACACCAAGCTCGTCGTCGGCGGATACTCGCTGGGTGCGGGCGTGGTCGACACCGCGCTCGGCGTGCCCGGACCGGTGCAGATCGGCAACCTCTTCTCCTTCGACAACCCCGTGCCACCGGAGGTGGGCGACCACATCCGCGCGATCGTGACATTCGGCAACATCGTGAACCGCTTCGCCCCCATCCAGAACCTGGCCGGCGCGTACGGCGACAGAGTGCTGGATCTGTGCAACGACGGCGACCCGGTCTGCATGGACGGCAACCAGGACACCTGGAAGTCCCACACCTCGTACCCAGCCGCACTGATCAACCAGGCTGCGGACTTCGCGGCCGCCCGGGTCAACTAACGTCGCCTGGGTGACTGTTTCTCAGATCACCCACCGTCAGCTGCACGTCAATGGAATCGACATGCATGTCGCCGAGCAGGGCGAAGGTCCGGCGGTTGTTCTGTGCCATGGCTTTCCCGGGCTCTGGTACACCTGGCGCCACCAACTGGCCGCGCTCTCGGCGGCCGGATATCGGGCCATCGCACCGGATATGCGCGGATACGGACGCACAACGGCGCCGCGGGACCCTACGGCCTATGACCGCGGCACCACGGTCGACGACCTCGTGGGCCTGCTGGACGCCCTCGATCTGCGGGACGCGGTGTTCTGCGGGCACGATTTCGGCGCACATCTGGTGTGGGACATGCCTGCCTGGGCCGGGGACCGAGTCCGTGCACTGATCCAGCTGTCGGTGCCGCGTACCCGACGGCTCCCGGTCAAGCCGAGCGTTGGCTTCAACTACCTTGCCTCTCAGCACTTCACGCATCTGGAGTATTTCCAGGAGCCGGGCATCGCGGAGTCTGAGCTGGACACGCAGCCAAAGGCCTTCCTGGCCACGCTGTTCCACGCCCTCAGCGGCGCGAACCGCTATCTGGATTGCTGGGACCACCCGTCGCAGGTGGATGGCAAGCGCAATGGCTACCTGGACGTACTTCCGGCTCCTCCTCCCCTGCCGTGGAATTGGCTGTCCGAGCAAGACCTCGACTACTACGCGGCCGAATTCGCGCGCACGGGATTCACCGGCGGCCTCAACTGGTACCGAGCCGAGGATCTGGTGTGGGCCCAGAACGAGCACCTGCACGACAGACCCATCGGCATACCGGTGGCCTTCATGGCAGGATCGGCCGATCCGGTGCTGGAAATGCTCGGTCGCGACCCGATGACCGCGATGGCCGATCTCGTTCCCGGTCTCACGTCGGTTCTGATCGTCGAGGGGGCCGGGCACTTCGTGCAGATGGAGCGGCCGGACGCGGTCAACTCCGCGATGGTCGAGTTCCTGGCGTCGCTTCCGCCCAGGTGATGCGGCCCATACCGCACCGACATGACAGGTAGGTTGACTTACCCGTAGCATTCGCCTGTGACGACGCACAGCTCAATCTCCTACGTCCGGCGGTGGGGCCTTCTGGTCGCTGCCCTCTTCATGCTCACCGGAGTACTGACGGTGTCGAACCAGGGCACCGCGACCGCCGACCCTTGCTCCGCAGTCGATGTCTCATTCGCCCGCGGCCGCGATGAGCCGCCAGGCCTCGGCCGTGTGGGGGACGCTTTCGTCGGAGCGCTCCAGAACAAGGTCAGCAGCTTGAGTGTCTATGCCGTGAACTACAGCGCCGGTCTGCTCTCCACCGGGGAAGGCGCCGACGACTTGCGCGGCCACCTCAGCGAGATCGCGGCATCCTGCCCCAACACGAAACTCGTCATCGGCGGCTACTCGATGGGAGCGACCGTCGTCGACGATGTCGCCAGCAGCCCACCACCGGGGATCAGAGGAGTCGCGACATTCGGGAACATCGACCGCCGCGGTGGCGGGATGACCGGACCCCTCGCCGGGCGATGGATCGACCAGTGCAACCCCGGCGACCCCGTCTGCGATAGTGGCGGCCGTTCCTGGACCGCACATCAAACCTACGAGCAGACCAACCTGCCCGCCCAGGCAGCGTCCTTCGTGGCGGGCAAGCTCTAAGAAAGAGCAACGCACAGCGGCATCGACCCGTAGCATCGTGGTGTGACCACGCCTCAGCGGGGCACGAGGGTCGGCGTTGTCCTGAGTTATCTTGTCGCCCTGACGGTGTTCGCGCTGTCAGCGGTGAATGTTGTCGGGCTTGTCTATGCGGTGCCTCATGCATCGGCAGATCCGTGTTCGGATGTCGACGTCTCGTTTGCGCGGGGACGTAAGGAGCCCGTCGGATTGGGCCGGGTCGGCGGCGAGTTCGTGGACTCCCTGACCCCACGCATCCAGGCCACCGGAGCCAGCCTGAATGTCTACCCCGTCAACTACGACGCGGGTATTTTCTCGGCCGGCGGCGGCGCCAATGATCTCAGTAACCACCTGCAATCAGTGGCCGCGAGCTGTCCGCGGACCAAGTTCGTCATCGGCGGGTACTCGATGGGCGCCGAGGTGATCGACACGATCATCGGTGTTCCGAACGTGGGCATCGGGTTCAACCGCCCTCTGCCTGCCCCGGTGGGCGACCGCGTCGTCGCCATCGCGACATTCGGCAACGCCACCCATCGAACCGGTGGGCCGCTGAGCGGCATCGCCGGCGTATTCGGTTCGCGTGCAATCGATCTGTGCAATCAAGGAGATCCGATCTGCATGGCCGGCCCCAACAACAGCTGGGATGCCCACACCTCATACGAACGCACCGGGCTCCCCGCTGAGGCCGCAGCCTTCGTGGCCTCGAAACTCAACCGGCATGGCGAAGCCGAGTCCGCCGAGTAGTCAGTCCTGCCGAACTCGAATGTCGCGGGTGATCAGCACGCGTGCCGCCATCTCGTCGTCCGGCGGATAGTCGACACCGACCAGCGTCAGTCCACGTGCCGGCGCGGCCGCGAAATCGCTTGAACGCCTTTCCTTCTTCAGCAACTCGGCACACCACTGCGCCGGCCGCCTACCCTCCCCCACGACCAGCACCGCACCCACCAGCGAACGCACCATCGACCAGCAGAACGCGTCGGCACTCACGTGCGCGGCCAGTTCATGCCCGTCGACCGTCCAATCGAACCGCTGCAATTCACGGATCGTTGTGGCACCGTCACGATGCCGACAGAAAGCGGCGAAATCGTTGAGCCCCAAGAGTTTGCGCGACGCCTCTGCCATGGCTTCGATGTCCAGTGGACGATGCCAGCCGACGACCTCATGCCGTGCGAGAGGCAGCACCCCGAACGGTGCCGTCGATATCCGATATTCGTAGTGCCGTCGCAGAGCGGAGAACCGCGCGTCGAAATGCGCCGGGGCGCGGCAGATGTCGAGCACACGTACATCTTTGGGCAGGAAACGCGACAGCCGCCGGATCAGCCTGCCGAATTCGGGCGCATCCGCGGAGCGCGATCTACCGAGAATCTCCGGCAGCCGGCCGGGTGGGATGTCCAGATGCGCCACCTGGCCTGTCGCATGCACACCCGAATCCGTGCGTCCGGCGGCGTACAGCGACACCGGCTCGCCCACGATGGTCGTGAACGCCTCACCCAGCACCCCGGCGACGGTGCGCTGGTTCACTTGAGTGGCCCAGCCCGCGAAATCGGTTCCGTCGTAAGCGATATTGAGCCGCAAACGAACCAGCCCGCCACCGTCTCCGGTAGCGGGCTGGTTGTCAGAGGTGACCAAAGGTCACTCCTTCTTGTCTGTGTCCTCAGCAGCGGGAGCCTCGGCCGTGTCAGCTGCGGCGTCCGCCGCACCTTCAGCCTCGGCCGCCGCGTCATCGGCGGTATCGGTCTCGACCTCGACGGCCTCTTCAACCTTGGCCTCTTCGACAGGAGCCTCGGTCTTCGTTGACGCGACCCGGCGAGCCCGGTCGGCCTCGGAGGTGACCGTCTTCTCCTTCACCAGCTCGATGATCGCCATGGGCGCGTTGTCGCCCTTGCGGTTCTCGACCTTGATGATGCGGGTGTAGCCACCGTTGCGATCGGCGTAGAACGGACCGATCTCCTCGAAAAGGGCGTGCACGACGTCCTTGTCACGGATCTTCTTGAGCACCTCGCGCCGGTTGTGCAGGTCACCCTTTTTGGCGTGGGTGATCAGCTTCTCGGCGTAGGGCCGCAGCACGCGGGCCTTGGTCTCGGTGGTCTTGATCCGGCCGTGTTCGAACAGCGCGGTGGCCAGGTTGGCCAGGAGCGCCTTCTGGTGCGAAGACGACCCACCGAGCCGATGACCCTTAGTGGGCTTGGGCATTGCAACTATCTCCTATTCGGGGCCGGCCCCCGTATCAGGTAGGGCCGGGACGGATCCGGGCGGGCGAAGCCCCGGGGTTATATGCCCAGTTAGAGCTGTTCGGTTTCGGCGAAGTCCTGGTCGCCGTCGAAGTCGTACGAGCCGGTGTCCGACCAGGTGCCGGTGGCGACGTCGTATCCGGCGACCTCGGACGGATCGAAGCTGGTCGGGCTGTCCTTGAGCGAGAGGCCGAGCTGATGCAGCTTGATCTTCACCTCGTCGATGGACTTCTGACCGAAGTTGCGGATGTCCAGCAGATCCGACTCGGTACGGGCAACCAGCTCGCCGACGGTGTGCACACCTTCGCGCTTGAGGCAGTTGTACGACCGGACGGTCAGGTCCAGGTCCTCGATGGGCAGCGCGAACGAGGCGATGTGGTCTGCCTCGGCCGGCGACGGCCCGATCTCGATACCCTCGGCCTCGACGTTGAGCTCGCGCGCCAGTCCGAACAGCTCAACCAGCGTCTTGCCGGCCGAGGCCAGCGCGTCACGCGGGGTGATCGAGTTCTTGGTCTCCACGTCCAACACCAGCTTGTCGAAGTCCGTGCGCTGCTCGACACGGGTGGCGTCGACGTTGTACGTGACCTTGAGCACCGGCGAGTAGATGGAATCGACCGGGATACGGCCGATCTCGGCACCCGAGGCCTTGTTCTGCACGGCCGGGACGTAACCGCGACCGCGCTCGACGACGAGTTCGATCTCCAGCTTGCCCTTGTCGTTCAGGGTCGCGATATGCATATCGGGGTTGTGCACGGTCACGCCGGCGGGCGGCACGATGTCACCGGCGGTGACGGCGCCAGGTCCCTGCTTGCGCAGGTACATGGTGACGGGCTCATCCTCTTCCGAGGACACCACGAGGCTCTTGAGGTTCAGGATGATGTCGGTGACATCTTCCTTCACTCCGGGAACGGTGGTGAACTCGTGCAGCACACCGTCGATCCGGATGCTGGTGACGGCCGCGCCCGGGATGGACGACAGCAGGGTGCGCCGCAGCGAGTTGCCCAGGGTGTAGCCGAATCCCGGCTCCAGGGGCTCGATGACGAAGCGCGACCGGTTGTCGGCCAGCGTTTCCTCGGACAGGGTGGGTCGCTGAGAAATCAGCATTCTTTTTCTATCTCCTTCTCGGCACCCGCTATTTGATGCCGGTCAAGTGGGTCTGCAGCAGAATCGCTACAGACGATTACTTCGAGTAGAACTCGACGATCAGCTGCTCGGTGAGCGGCACATCGATCTGCGCACGCTCGGGGAGCTGGTGCACGAGGATGCGCTGGCGCTCGCCAACAACCTGCAGCCAGCCCGGGATGGGCCGGTCGCCTGCGGTCTCGCGTGCGACCTCGAACGGCAAGGTGTTCAGTGACTTTTCCTTGACGTCGATGATGTCGTACTGCGACACCCGGTAGCTGGGCACATCGACCTTCACGTTGTTGACCGTGAAGTGACCGTGCGACACCAGCTGGCGGGCCATCCGGCGGGTACGGGCCAGGCCGGCCCGGTACACGACGTTGTCGAGGCGGGTTTCAAGGATCTGCAGCAGCTGCTCACCGGTCTTACCCGAGTGCCGGTTGGCCTCGGCGTAGTAGCGGCGGAACTGCTTTTCCATGACGCCGTAGGTGAAGCGAGCCTTCTGCTTCTCCTGCAGCTGGGTGCGGTATTCGCTCTCCTTGACCCGCGCGCGACCATGCTGGCCGGGGGGGTAAGGACGCTTCTCGTACGCGCTGGAGCCACCGACGAGGTCGACGCCCAGACGACGGGACTTGCGAGTGACGGGTCCGGTATAACGAGCCATTTAGTTCAAGCCTCCCTTAGACCCGGCGCCGCTTGGGCGGACGGCAACCGTTGTGCGGCTGTGGAGTGACATCGGAAATCGCGCCCACTTCGAGGCCAGCGGCCTGCAGCGAACGGATGGCGGTCTCGCGGCCGGAGCCGGGACCCTTGACGAACACGTCGACCTTCTTGACGCCGTGTTCCTGAGCCTTGCGAGCCGCGTTCTCGGCAGCCAGCTGCGCGGCGAACGGGGTCGACTTACGCGAGCCCTTGAAGCCGACGTGACCGGAGGACGCCCAGGCGATCACGTTGCCCTGCGGGTCGGTGATCGAAACGATGGTGTTGTTGAAGGTGCTCTTGATATGCGCGGCGCCGAGCGGGATGTTCTTCTTTTCCCGGCGACGGGTCTTCTGCGCCTTCTTGGGGCCGGAGCCGGCGCCCTTCTTTGGTGGTGCCATTACGGGTTACCTGGCCTTCTTCTTGCCGGCGATGGTGCGCTTGGGTCCCTTACGGGTACGCGCATTGGTCTTGGTCCGCTGACCGCGCACCGGCAGGCCGCGACGATGGCGCAGGCCCTGGTAGCAGCCGATCTCAATCTTGCGGCGGATGTCGGCCTGCACCTCGCGGCGCAGGTCACCCTCCACCTTGAGAGAGGCTTCGATGTATTCACGCAGCTGAGTCACCTGATCATCGGTCAGGTCCTTGCTGCGCTGCTCGGGGCTGATGCCCGTGGCGGCCAGAATCTCCTTGGAGCGGGTCCGGCCAATGCCATAGATATAGGTGAGCGCGATTTCCATACGCTTATCGCGCGGTAGGTCGACGCCTACAAGACGTGCCATGCGGCAGTTCCTCTTTCATTCAACGAAGGTCTGTTCCCAGTCCGTCCCCTCTAGGTTGGGGCCCCGGCCTTCGTTCCGGGGGTGCCTGACCAGCGATTCCGGTCAGTGGTTCTGGGAAGTCATCATTCAGTTGTTGCTGGCTTGGCTGTTACGCCTAGCCCTGCCGCTGCTTGTGGCGGGGGTCCTGGCAGATCACCATGACCCGCCCGTGCCGGCGAATCACGCGGCACTTATCGCAGATCGGCTTGACGCTCGGGTTGACCTTCACGTTCTTCGATCCTGTCTCGCAGTTGTAGTTACTTGTACCGGTAGACGATCCGACCGCGGGACAGATCGTATGGAGATAACTCCACCACCACTCTGTCCTCGGGCAGGATGCGGATGTAGTGCTGCCGCATCTTGCCGCTGATGTGGGCGAGCACCTTGTGTCCGTTCTCCAGCTCAATGCGAAACATCGCATTGGGCAGGGGTTCGACCACCCGACCCTCGACCTCGATGGCTCCGTCTTTCTTAGCCATATCCTCCGCGATTCTTATTGCCTGCTCCGGCTATCGCCGGCATGACACGGCAAATCCTTACCGACCCTCGAAACGTGAGCCGGTGACAGGAAAATCCAGGACTGGGCACGCACATAGTCGGCACGTAAGCCGCACCGTTGGTCAAGGATACTCGCGTAACGCCCCCAAGCCAAACTGGCGAAGGGGGCCGCCACTCCCCCGGGCACCTCAGGACCAGGTGACTCCCGACCTGCTGATATGCGGAATCGCCGTGGGCCGCACCAGGCCCGCCGTCAGCCAGGCACCGGCGATCCAGATATGAGGCGCGGATTTGGCGGCCATCGTGCGTCTGGCCCGCATCGATACGTCCGAACCGTCGAGGACTCGCTGCGCCCGCACCGACAGCATCCGGTTACGCACGCCCGACCGGCGCCGCTCGCGAGCACTGCGGTTGATCGCCAACCAGGCCGCGGCCAGATCGCTGGACTCGCCTAGTGCCTCCGCAATGGCCTCCGCCGCCGCGACCGCGTCGGAGACACCCGAGTTGAGGCTGCGTCCGCCCAGCGGCGCGAACTGATGGGCGGCCTCACCCGCGAGCAGCACCCGGCGATTCACGTCGGTGTAGCTGGCAGCTACTCCCTGAACGGTCTGATGCACCTCGACCGACCTGATGTGGTCCGCATACCAGGTGTCACCGGTGAGCGCGGTCACCCAGGAGCGCACCTGGTCGGTCGTCGGCGTCGCCGCATCGTTGGACAGGAATTGAATATCGAGACGCAGACCGTCCGGGTACGGCAGGCGAATGGCGTGGCGCCCGCCGAGATCGGGGTGGTGGTACTGGATCTGCACGGGCAGATCCATCGTGACACCGTCCGGATGCGGTTCGACGTCGATCACCACCGAAGGCGGCGACGGCGGGCGGTCCGACATACCTATGCCCAGCGCCTGGCGAATGGCCGACTTGGAGCCGTCCGCGGCGATGACGTAGCTGGCGCGCAGCCGATCACCGCTGGCGAGGGTGAGCCGTGCGCCGGTGTGGTCGGTGCTGATGTCGGTGACGGCGATCCCGGAGTGGTATTCCACGCCCAGATTCAGCGCCTCGACAAGTGTCTCGTCCTCAATAGTGCGCTGCGACAAGCTCATTCCCCATGCTGCGGGGTTCCACGGACCAGGAATTCGCGACGGAGCGTACGAGGACATGACGAATACCGGACGGCCCTGGTAGAAGGTTTGCACACCATGGACCGCGAGCGCCGATTCACGCAGCCGCGCGCCGAGTTCGGGCGCTACCCGGTCATATCGCCGTAGCGTCGAGTGCCCCACGAATGTGGCGCAGTTCCGGTGCCGCTGGCGTTCTTTCGAACCGGCGGCCTCCAGCACAACCACATGAATTCCCTGGCGTGCCAACAATGTGGCAGCCAGCAACCCGACAGGACCGCCGCCGACGATCACCACGGCGTCGTCGGTGATGTCCCGACGCGCGTCCGCTGACACTGCCGCTAGGTGAGGCACGTCATGACGGTACCGCGCACGGGCAAGCGGGCGCCTATTTAACCCGGCAGACCGTAGCCAGCAGGTCCGATTCGTGGTACCTATGTCGGTAGTGGCGAACATCGGCGTCGGCAACGGGGAGGGGGTCGAGTGGACGGTCTGACGATCGGGTATCTGGCAGCCTTTGCCGTTGGCGGGATAGCGGTGCTCTCGGCACTGCTGCTGACCGATATCGGCCACGGCGACGGGATGCCATTTCTTAGCCTGACCTCGGTTTCTGCCGCTCTGACGGGCGCAGGCGCCGGCGGATTCACCGGCTCGGCCCTGGGCATCGGAGTACTGCCGACAGCAATCATCGCCGGCGTGTGCGCGGTTGCGCTGGTGTCGATCCTGCAACTTTTCCTGACGTATCTGCGACGCCAGCAGGCGAACTCACACTCGGGGCGCGCGTCCTATGTCGGCCGACTCGGCACGGTGACCCTGGAGGTGCCGGCCGGCGGCGGCTGGGGCGAGATCTCCTTCACCGACGCGGACGGCAACCGGGTGCGCTCGCGGGCAACCACCGATGAGCCCGAGGCGCTGGCCAAGAACGCCGCGGTCTACATCGCCGACGTGGATTCCGAGTACCTGCACGTGGTCAGCATTCCCGAGGCAGACCTCTGATGAACCCTCCCCTTCACACCACTAGTTCACACCACTAGTCACACCACTAAGGAAACCCGCATGAGTTCGCTTCTCATCATCGTCACCATCGCCATCGCGGCGCTGGTGATCTTCGTGGCGCTGCCGCTGGTCTACGTACGCAACTACATCAAGGTGCCGCCGAACGAGGTCGCGGTGTTCACTGGGCGCGGCCAGCCCAAGGTGGTGCGCGGTGGTGCCCGTTTCAAGATGCCCGGCATCGAGCGGGTGGACATCATGTCGCTCGAACCGTTCAACGTGAACATCAATCTGCAGAATGCATTGTCCAACAACGGCGTTCCGGTCAATGTCGAGGCCGTAGGGCTGGTGCGCATCGGCTCGAACGACGAGGCAGTGCAGACCGCCGTCCAGCGCTTCCTCACCGCGGATCTCAGTGAATTGCAGCGGCAGATCAACGAAATCCTGGCCGGCAGCCTGCGCGGTATCACCGCCACGATGACCGTCGAGGATCTGAACTCCAACCGTGACTCTTTGGCACGCAGCGTCGTCGAGGAGGCCGGCGGCGATCTCTCCCGCATCGGCATGGAGGTCGATGTCCTCAAGATCGCGGGCATCTCCGACCGCAACGGATACCTGGAGTCGCTGGGGCAGCGTCGCATAGCCGAGGTCCGTCGCGATGCGACAGTCGGCACGGCCCAGGCCGAGCGGGACGCGCAGATTCAGTCGGCGCAAGCCCGGCAGGCCGGCTCCATCGCGCAGGCCGAGGCCGATACCGCGATCGCCTCCGCCAACCAGAAGCGCGATGTGGAACTGGCCCGGCTGCGCGCGCAGACCGAAGCCGAGAACGCCCAGGCAGATCAGGCGGGCCCATTGGCCCAGGCCCGGGCCGAAAAGGACGTGGGTATCGCCCGCGAGCAGGCGGAGGCCGCGCGCATGCAGGCCCGCACCGAGGTGGAGCAACGTCGTACCGAGCAGGCCCAGGCGGCGTTGCAGGCCGATGTCATAGCCCCGGCCGAGGCACGTCGTCAGGCCGATATCGCGATCGCGGAGGGCAGTCGGCAGGCCGCCATCCTGAAGGCGCAGGCCGATGCCGAGGCCGAGCGGCAGAAGGGTTCCGCGGAAGCCGATGCCCGCAAGGCAGCCGCGGATGCCTTCCGGATCGAGCAGCAGGCGGCCGCCGACGGCACCAAGGCCAAGCTGATCGCCGAGGCGGACGGCATCAAGGCCAAGCTGCTGGCCGAGGCCGACGGTAAGAAAGAAGTCGCCGCGGCACTCAATGCCTACACGCCGGAGGCCGCCCGACTGCTCACCCTGCCGGACATCCTGGCGTCGGTGGTGCAGGCAACCGAGGCCGCATCAAAACCGATCGGCGAGATTGAAAGGCTGTCCATCATCGGCGGCTCCGGCGATGCCCAGGACGCGCTGGGCACCCTTCTAGGAGTAAGCCCGCAGGCAGTGGCGAAAGTGATTGAGAGCCTCAAGATTTCAGGCATCGACGTAGCCGAGCTGCTGAACCGCCCCCAGCAGGTCAAGGAATCCGCGTCCCCCGCCCCCGCGCCCGCAGCGCATCCGGAAGGATAGGTGGAGGAATAGCGACACCTCCTGCGAAGTTGGGACGCGATATGGGCGAATCGAACCTCAACCGGTACGGAATATGGAACGGCGGTCCGGTCACACCGGAGCAGGCCAAGGCCATCGAGGATCTCGGCTACGGCTCGGTGTGGATCGGGGGCGTGTTCACCTCAGATCTTGCGTATGTGGAGCCGCTGCTCGCTGCGACCGAAAATCTCACGGTCGCGAGCGGCATCGTGAACATCTGGACCTCCCCCGTCGACGAGATCGCCGCCGCGTTCCATCGCATCGAGGCGAGTTATCCCGGGCGGTTCCTGCTCGGCGTGGGTGCTGGGCATCCCGAAGCATCTGCCGAATACCGCAAGCCGTACGACGCCCTTGTCGAATACTTGGACGGGCTGGATGCCGCGGGCGTACCCAAGGAACGCCGAGCGCTGGCCGCACTGGGCCCCAAGGTGCTGAAGCTGTCCGCGGCTCGCACCGCCGGCGCGCACCCCTATCTGACAACACCCGAGCACACCCGAGAGGCTCGAGCGATCATCGGTCCGGACGCCCTGCTCGTTCCCGAGCACAAGGTGGTGCTCAGCACCGACGCGGAGAGCGCACGTGCGATCGGCCGGCGCACCGTCGACTTCTATCTCCAGTTGAGCAACTACGTAAACAACTGGAAGAGACTCGGTTTCAGCGACGAGGACGTCACGTCACCGGGAAGTGACACATTCATCGACGCCGTGGTGGCGCACGGAACCGCCGGGGAAATCGCCGCGCGTTTGCATGAGCACCTTGACGCCGGCGCCGACCAGGTGCTCATCCAAGTCCTGGGCGACAAGGGCTTGGTCGACACGTTGACCTCGTTGGCGGACACGCTCCGGTAATCCCCTACTAGGGTGAGTGCATGCGAATCTTGGTGACCGGCGGTGCCGGTTTCATCGGAGCCAACTTCGTGCACGCGACCGTCCGGGAGCGCCCCGACGTCTCGGTGACGGTGCTGGACGCGCTGACCTACGCCGGCACCCGCGAATCGTTGGCCCCGGTCGCCACGTCGGTCGAGCTGGTTCAGGGCGATATCTGCGATACCGAGACGGTGGATCGGCTGGTCGCCGGCAATGACGTGGTGGTGCATTTCGCCGCGGAAACGCACAACGACAACTCGTTGGCGGACCCGTCACCGTTCTTGCGCAGCAACATTATTGGCACCTACACACTGCTGGAGGCGGTGCGGCGCCATGACGTGCGGTTGCACCACATTTCCACCGACGAGGTATTCGGCGACCTTGAACTCGATGACCCGAACCGGTTCACCGAGACCACCCCGTACAACCCATCGAGCCCGTACTCGGCAACCAAGGCCTCGGCGGATCTGCTGGTACGCGCCTGGATGAGATCGTTCGGCATCCGCGCCACGATTTCCAACTGCTCCAACAACTACGGGCCGTATCAGCACGTGGAGAAGTTCATTCCGCGGCAGATCACCAATATCCTCACGGATCGCAGGCCACGCCTTTATGGGGCCGGCGCCAATGTCCGGGACTGGATTCACGTCGACGACCACAACAGCGCGGTATGGCGCATCATCGAGGCGGGCGCCATCGGACGTACGTATCTCATTGGCGCGGACGGAGAACGAGACAACCTGTCGGTGCTGCGCAGCATTCTCGAACTCATGGGCAAGTCGCCGGACGACTTCGACCATGTCACCGATCGCGCCGGCCACGACCTGCGTTACGCCATCGATCCGACACCGCTGCGTGACGAATTGGGTTGGAAGCCAACGCATGGCGATTTCACGGGCGGCCTGAGCGCCACCATTGATTGGTATCGGGATAACGCAGATTGGTGGCGCCCCATCAAGGATGCCGTGGAATCGCAATACGCCGCGAGGGGGCAGTGACGTGAAGATCCGAGAACTATCAGTGCCCGGCGCCTTCGAGATCACCCCGGTGCAGCATCACGACAGCCGGGGCGTGTTCCTCGAATTGTTCAAGGGCGCAGCGCTTGCCGAGGCCATTGGCCACCCGTTCGACCTGCAACAAGCCAATTGCTCGGTATCGGCGGCCGGGTCGCTGCGCGGAATACACTTCGCCGACGTGCCGCCCGGACAGGCCAAGTACGTCACCTGCCTGACGGGGTCCGTGTACGACGTCGTGGTCGACATCCGTGTGGGGTCACCGACGTTCGGCGCCTGGGACGCAGTACTTCTCGATCCCCAAGACCGCCGCGCCGTGTACGTGCCGGAGGGGGTCGGACACGGGTTCCTGGCACTCGAGGATGACTCGACGGTGGTCTACCTGTGCTCCGCCGGATACGCCCCGGGCCGCGAGCACGGCGTCAATCCGCTGGATCCCACCGTCGGGATCCAATGGCCGACCAGTCGGCCCGACGGTACCGAGTTGTCACTGGTTGTTTCCGAAAAGGACAGTGCCGCACCATCGTTGCTAGATGCCAGGGACTCGGGCCTGCTCCCGGCCGCTGGCGATGTTGAGGCCTTCCTGGACGGCCTCTCCGGCTGATCGACGAATCTATCCACGCCACCGCGTGTTTGCTAAAGTCCGTACATGACGCAACCGCCTTCCGGGCCGCCGCCCTCGGATCCCGGGTCGCCGGAGTATCCGCCGTACCCGACGCCGACGGGCCCCGGGTACCCACCGGTCGGGCCGCCACCGGCGGGCGGATATCCACCCATTCCACCGGCCGGGCCCGCGGGTGTCGAGCAGTACCCCCCGTACCCCCAGGCTGACCCGGCGGGATACCCGCCACCACCTCCGGGGTACCCCGCGGCGCCATACGGCTATCCCGCGGCGGGCGCCTATCCGCCCGTCGAAAGTGCACGGAGCACCAACGGATTCGCCATTACGGCGCTGATCTTCGGCATCGTCCCCTGCCTCGGCGGAATCCTGGGCATCATCTTCGGCTTCCTGGGCCTGAATCAGATCAAACGAACCGGTCAGAACGGCCGCGGAATGGCAATCGCGGGCATCGTGCTCGGCTCCCTGTGGGTCGTCGCGTCGATTGTCATCGTCGTGGTGGGCGTCAGCAACCAACCCAAACGCGACGAATCCGGCCACGTCACCCAATCCGGCGATATGGACGTCACCAAGTTGCGCGTGGGTGACTGTGTCGCCGATCTCGGCGACAAGGACTACTACACGACCACCAAGGCCATCCCGTGCGCTCAGCCGCACAAGGCAGAGGTCTACGCACTGCTACCGCTGTACGGATCCTCGGTGCCCGCGCAGTCCGAGCTGGACGAAAAGGGCAATGAGGGCTGCAGCACCGCGCTGGATAGCTACTCTCCCAGCGCATTCGAAGACGACGGGGTCGAAATCACCTACCTCTACCCCACCAAACGTTCCTGGACGCAGGGTGATCACGCGATCGCCTGCGTGGCCGTCTTCGCCACCGAGCGCACCCAATCCATCAAGGGCAAGTAAGCGCTTCGCCTACGGGCGCAGTGTCAGGATGCGGGGGCCGTCCTCGGTGACGGCCACCGTGTGCTCCCAATGCGCGGCCCGGGATCCGTCGGTTGTCACCACGGTCCAATCGTCGGCCAGCACCCGAGTCTGCGTAGTGCCCAGTGTCAGCATCGGCTCGATGGCGAGCACCGATCCGACCCCGAGAAGCGGCCCCTTACCGGGGGCTCCCTCATTGGGCAGGAATGGCTCCAGGTGCATCGAGCGGCCGATGCCGTGGCCGCCATAGCCGTCCACGATTCCGAATGCCCGGTCGAACTGCTTTTCCGCCGCCCGGGTGCCCAGCTCGATCGCGTGGGACACATCGGTGAGGCGGTTCCCCGGGATCATCGCCGCAATGCCGGCCTCCATCGACAACCGAGTGGCTTCCGACAGCGCCTCGTCGACGGGAATGACTGTCCCGACCGCAAAGGTCCACGCGGAATCCCCGTGCCACCCGTCCAAGATCGCGCCGCAGTCGATGGACACCAGGTCACCCTCAGCCAAGATCGCTGTGGCCGAAGGTATTCCATGGACCACTTGATCATTGACCGAGGAACAGATGGACCCCGGGAAACCGTGGTAGCCCAGGAACGAAGGCACCGCGCCGGCACCCCGGATCACGGCCTCGGCGACCTGATCCAATTCCAGCGTCGAGACACCCGCCTTCGCGGCATCACGCACGGCGACCAATGCGGCGCCCACGACGGAGCCCGCGGCAGCCATGGCATCGAGTTCTCCGGTGGTGCGCTGCTCCACCGTCTTCTTGCGGCCGAACAGCCCCACTGCTACCTCGCCTACTACCGGCCCAGGGCCTGCGATGTCCGCGCAAACACTTCGTCCACCGTGCCGACGGCATCGATGGTCTGCAGCACGCTCTGGTAGTACTCCAGCAGCGGCGCGGTCTCATCGCGGTACACGTTGAGCCGATTACGAATGATGTCCTCGGTGTCGTCGGCGCGGCCACGGCCCAGCAGTCGCTGCACCAGCTCTTCTACCGGCACCCGGAACTCCAGCACGGCGTCGATCTTGACTCCCCGAGCCTCTTCCATCGCGGCCAGCGCGTCTGCCTGGTCCACGGTGCGCGGGAATCCGTCGAGAATGAAACCGTCCGCGGCGTCCGACTCGTCGAGGCGCGCCTCGACCATCTTGTTGGTGACCTCGCTGGGCACCAGATCGCCGGCATCCAGATACTGCTTGGCCTGGATTCCCAGCTCGGTGCCCTCGCTGATGTTCGACCGGAACAGGTCGCCCGTAGAGATCTGCGGAATGCCGAACTTCTCCGAAATCAGTTGCGCCTGCGTACCTTTGCCTGCCCCTGGCGGGCCGAGTAACACCACTCTCACTTGAGGAACCCTTCGTAGTTACGCTGCATCAACTGGCTTTCGATCTGCTTCACAGTATCGAGGCCGACGCCGATCATGATCAGCACCGCAGTTCCGCCGAATGGCAGGTTCTGCGTACCGCCGGAGCTCCCGATCTGCAGGAACAGGTTCGGCAGGATCGCGATGACACCCAGGTAGATCGATCCTGGCCACGTGATGCGGTTGAGCACGTACCGCAGGTAATCGGCGGTGGCACGGCCGGGACGGATACCCGGGATGAAGCCACCGAACTTGTTCATCTCGTCGGCGCGTTCATCGGGGTTGAAGGTGATCGACACGTAGAAGAACGTGAAGAACACAATGAGCGTGAAGTAGATCGCGACGTACCAGTAGTTGCTGGGGTCGGTCAGGTAGGTGCTGACGAATCGATCCCACCAGCCGGTCTTGTCCTTCCCGCCACTACGCACGAGCTGGGTGACAAGACCGGGGATGTACAACAGCGAGGAGGCGAAAATGACCGGGATAACACCGGCCTGGTTGACCTTCAGTGGCAAGTAGGTAGAGGTGCCGCCGTACATGCGCCGCCCCACCATGCGTTTGGCGTATTGGACGGGGATGCGGCGCTGACCCTGTTCGACGAACACGACACCGATCACGATGAGAAGCGCCGCCACACATACCGCGGCGAAGGTGACGCCGCCACGGCTGTCGAGGATGGTCTTGCCCTCGGCGGGGATCCGGGCCGCGATACCGGCGAAGATCAGCAGCGACATGCCGTTGCCGACTCCGCGTTCGGTGACCATCTCACCGAGCCACATCACCAGAGTGGATCCGGCGGTCATGACCAGAACCATCACGGTCAACGAGAAGATCGACTGATCCGAGACAATCTCGTCCTTGCGGTCACAGCCCTGCAGCAGGTTTCCGCTCGCACCGAGCGCGACGATCGAGGTGGACTGCAGCAGCGCCAGCGCGACCGACAGGTAGCGGGTGTACTGCGTCATCTTGGCCTGGCCCGACTGGCCCTCCTTGCGCAGCTGCTCGAACCGGGGAATGACCACGGTGAGCAGCTGAACGATGATGCTGGCGGTGATGTACGGCATGACGCCGACCGCGAAAACCGACAGCTGCAGCAGCGCGCCACCGGAGAAGAGGTTGATCAGCGAGTAGAGCTGCGCCGAATCTCCACTGCTGACCTGTTCAACGCAGTACTTCACGTTGGCGTAGTTCACCCCGGGAGACGGCAGCGTCGCACCAAGCCGATAAATGAACACGATCCCGATCGTGAAGAGGATCTTCCGCCTCAGGTCAGCTGTCCTGAGAGCAGAGACAAAAGCGGAAAGCACACATCCTCCTGCGCATCCTGCAGCTCGCCATGTGATCTGCTAGATGAATCAGCTGGTGATCCCAGCGTTGGGTAACCGTTTCGGCGGCCATCAGGGCACGCCTGGGCCGGACACGAGACTAACAGTTCGCTACGTACCGGTGGAGAAGACGGTGTCCTTCTGGTCGGGGACGACGGTGCCATCGGAACGCAGCAGCGGCCCTGTGCTGCCGTCCGGGTTGGTCCGGCCGTCGGTTGCGCACAGGTACGGGTCCAGATGCTGCGGATACGGGTCGATAAACATCGGGTTGATCAACCATTTGCCGTCGGCGTTGTCGTAGGCCCGGCACATGAGCTCGGTCTTGTTCCGATTGATGACGAGGTGCGCGGCGGTGGCGTCGTCGACAAAGGTGACGTCGGTGGTCGAGTCCCCGGCGGCGAGAATCTGCCGTTTGTTGACGTCGTAGGGCTCGAACGCGGCGGGTCCCTGCACGCCGAAGACCACCTGGTTGGCCCAGCAGCGTTTACCGTCGACATAGGTGATCACGGTGTCGGCACCGTCGGGTTGTCCGCCACAGCCCTTGACGTGCGGGGTCTGCCTTCCGTTGGCGTCGTAGACGCTGCGCACCCCGATCACCTGGTTTGTCGGGATCCCGATTTCCGGTGACCACACCTTGGCGACCACCTCCGAGGACGCCGAGATCACCCAGGTGCTGACACCGTGGGCCTGCAGGGTGGCAATGAGGTCCTTGATCTGTGGGTACACCCGCACATACGCCGGCACAGTGGTGGTGCCGATCGTCTGGGTGGCCCCGATCGGTGCGTCCAGGTTCTCGCGCTTGGCCGCCTGCGCGAATTGAGCGACCTCGTCGGCGCTGTACCCGGCGGTCAACGCGACCGTCCACACGTAGGCTCCATTGCTCCAGCGCTGGTTGTATCCGGTGAAGGCTTCTTGTTCGTCATGCGTCTTGCCCTCGCGGACCGCCAGGATCTCGTCGGCGCATCCCGCGTTGGTTGAGGTGGCCAGCGGCTGCCCCGCGGGCGTTGCGGTGCCACACGCCTCACGCAGCGCGGTGGCCGCCACCTCGGTGATGTGCCGGCTGGTGGCGTGCCAGTCGCCGGGCTGGCGGATCTTGTTGTGCCGCAGCATCCACGCGAGGGTCGCATCGGAGATGTCATTCTTGACCTCGGTGTTGTCCCAGTCGAAGAGCGCCACCGCCTTGGTCGAGCGCTTCCAGGTGCCGGTGCACGTGCTGTTGGCGTCGATCGCGGCTTGTAGTCGCTCCCTGACATCGCCGAACCAGGGCAACGCGGGATCCAGCTGCCGGCATCCGGGTGCCGCCTGCGCGCCGGGAGCGCTCCCGTTCCAGGCCGCGACGGACAAAACGACGGCAGCAATCCACGTCATAGCCTTCACCGGCCGAAATTACCACCGCGCGTCCGTGATTCGGGGCCCGTCACCGAGCGTTCATCGGCATTTCCTGTTTGTTGAGACCGGCCCTAAACACCTCGATCCGGGTCGCGCGCCACTGAATTTGCGCAGGCCACGGGCCCAGGGGTGCGCAATCGCAGTCAGCGGCGCACTATGGTCGAGGCACCCCGACAACCCCTCAAGGAGCCTCGATGACGCGGACCGATGACGACAGCTGGGACTTGGCCTCAAGCGTCGGAGCGACGGCGACGATGGTGGCCGCGCAGCGTGCGCTGGCCAGCCATGTGCCCAATGCCTTGATCAACGATCCTTACGCGGAGCCGCTGGTGCGTGCGGTCGGCATCGAGTACTTCACCAAACTGGCCTCGGGCGATTTCGATCCCGAACAGATGGCGGGTCTGGTGCAGCTGGGCATCACCGCGGACGGCATGGCCAACGGGATGGCAAGCCGCACCTGGTACTACGACACCGCCTTCGAGTCCGCCACTGCTGCGGGAGTACGCCAGGTCGTCATCCTCGCGTCTGGCCTCGACACCCGGGCCTATCGCCTGAATTGGCCGGCCGGCACCACTGTGTACGAGCTCGACCAGCCGGACGTGATCGCATTCAAGACCGACACCCTGGCCGAGCTGGGAGCCTCGCCGAGCGCCAACCGGCAGACCGTGGCGATCGACTTGCGCGATGACTGGCCAACAGCCTTGAAAGCGGCCGGTTTCGACCCCGGACAACCGACGGTGTGGTCTGCCGAGGGACTGCTGATCTACCTGCCTCCGGAGGCCCAGGATCGGTTGTTCGCGTCCGTCACCGAGCTCAGCGCGCCGGGTAGCCGCCTCGTATGTGAGCAGGTTCCGGGTTTGGAGACCGCCGACTTCTCCAAGGCGCGTGAACTCACCCGTCAATTCGCGGGAGACACACTGGATCTGGACTTGGAGTCGCTCGTCTACGCCGAAGAGCGCCAAATGGCCGCGGACTGGCTGGCCGAACACGGCTGGTCGGTGGTCACCGAAGAAAACGACGCACTCTACGCGCGGCTCAATCTGGAGCCGCCAAACCCGTTGCTGCGCACCATATTCCCCAACATCGTGTACGTCGACGCGACGCTGGGCTAGCTCACCACGCGCGGACGTCCCCATTTCCACCAGGTCCGCCTCGGCACCTCAGGCTCGTCTGTATCGGAGTTCGCAAACGGAACCCCTTTATAGACAGCGAGATACATGTCGATCGTGGTCACGATGACGATCATCAACACCGGACCCAGCACGATTCCCCAGAATCCGAAGGCCGCGATCCCCGAGAAAACCGCCAGGAGCATCAACGCGGGGTCCAGGCGTGCGCCGCGCGGCACGAGGAAGGGGCGCAGCACATTGTCGATGTTGGACACCACCAGGAGGTGCCATGCGATGACGAACAGCCCACCGACGGGATGGCCGAAGAGGATCATGCCGATGCCGAACGGAATCGTCACGATGCCGCCCCCGAGCGGGATGATCGACAACGCGGTCAGCACTATCGCGAAGAAGAAGAAACCCTGCTGGAAGCCGGCGACGTAGATCGAGGCGGCGCCCGCGACACCCTGCGCCATCGCAATCACGAACTGCCCCTTGACCGTTCCACGCACCATTGCACCGATCTTGTCGAGATACAGATCGGTGATCTCCTCCCCCAACGGATTGAGCTGTCGCAGCAGGGTGAGCACCTTGTCCTGTTTGACCAGGAGCGAGACAAACACGTACAGGAAGATGATGCACGCCGCGACCGCCGCGGCAACGCTGCCGACGGCGCTCTGCAGCACCTGCAGCAGCCCTTGCCCAACGTTCTCCGCCAACGACGCGATCGACTGCCGCAAGGTGTCCGGCGTCAACTGGACGTGCACGAAGGGGATCCGGGCCAAGACGTCGTTAACCACCGCGAACGCCTTCTGCCCGAGCGTGGTCATATCGGTGTCCCCCACCCAGTTCGAGACACTGTCGACCATGCGGGTGATCTGAACCGTCGCAACGTAAACCAGCGCACCGACCGGAACCACCACCGATCCCAGCGCGCACAGCAGCGTCAGCGTGGCGGCCAGACCCGATCCGAATCGCCGGCCCAGGCGCCGATACAGCGGTGTGAACAGATACGCGGCCACCGCCGCGACGACGATCAGGATGAAGTAGCCGCGCAGAAAGTAGATGCCGACGGCAATGCCCACACCGGTGAGAACGGCGAGCACACGTTTCTGAAATACGGTCAGTTCGGTGTTCACGCCACGCCCTTCCGCCGGCAGCTGCACCCGATACGTTAGTCGGTGTCAGCCCCGGTCCCGGCGAAACATGCTGGTGCCGAGCGACTAGAAGCGGTAGTCGCCCATCATCATGGTCTGTGCGCTGCCGATCGATCGCTGGGCGCGCTGCACTGTCTCCAGGGCCAGCTGCGCCACCCGCCCCAGCACCGCATCGGTCACGGCCGCGGCGGCGGGCTGCGACGACGCACGCTGCCGGAGCATCGAGGTGAGCGGTGAGCTCGGGAAGCTCGCGATCCGAACGTCGTCGTCGGCATCTATGTCCGCGAGCTCCTTGGCCTTGGCCACCGCGTCACGGAAGCCGCCGAGTTCATCGACGAGACCGTGCTCCAACGCATCCCTACCCGACCAGATCCTGCCCTGCGCAACCGCTTTCACGGCATCGACGGTGAGGTTTCGCCCGTCTGCGACCCGCTGCACGAAATCGTCGTAATGCATGTCGATCTCAGCCTCGACGAGATCGCGCTGCTCGTCGGTGAAGGGCTCATTACTCGACCACGCATCGGCGTTTGCGTTGGTACGCAGCGTGGCCGACGCGACGCCGAGCTTCTCCTTGAGTCCCCGCGTGATGAACTTTCCGGTGATCACCCCGATGGACCCGGTGATGGTTCCCGGATTGGCGAAGATCGCGTCCGCACCCATGGCGACGTAGTAGCCACCCGACCCCGCGACGGCACCCATGGACACCACCACGGGCTTGCCTGCTTCACGCGCCCGGATCACTTCTCGCCAAATGGTTTCCGAACCATTGACCGAGCCGCCGGGGCTGTCCACGCGCAATACGATGGCGGCCACCGAATCGTCGGCGACGGCATCGCGCAGCGCCTCGGCGATCACGTCACCTCCGCTGGCCGGACCCGGCGGGAACAGGCGGGGCCCGCTGCGGCCGCTCACGATCGGTCCGGCCAGGGTGACCACGCCGATGGTCCGCCGCGACGGACGGCCGGGCAGAGCGGGCAGGCTCGGCACCTGTGGCCGGGTGGCGCGGGCGTAGCGCGCCAGGTACAGCAGCGGGGGTTCCTTATCCGCCTGTACGCCGGTCACCTCAGCGATGCGCGCGTACGCCTCGTCGCGATATCCGATGCGATCCACCAGTCCGGCGGCCACCGCATCGGCGCGCCGCAGTGGCGCCCGGTCTGCCAGGGCGTCGACATCGGCCGCTTCGAGCTTGCGTGAGGCGGCGACGCCGTCGCGAACCTGTTCGGACAGGCTCTCCAGCAGTCGTCCATCGGCTTCCCGCTGGGCCTCGGTGTAGCCGTCCTCCGTGAAAAGGTTTGCCGCCGACTTGTATTGACCGCGCGAGAGGAATTGCGCCTCCACCCCGGCCTTGTCCAGAGCACCGCGCAAGAAGGTCCCGTTGGCCGCGAATCCGATGAGTCCCACCGTGCCGGAGGGCTGCATCCACACCTCACCGAAGGCCGATGCCAGGTAGTAGGCGAGGGTGCCCGGGTAGGTCTCGGCCCACGCCACGCTCGGCTTGACGGCGCTGAATGCCTCGATGGCGGCCCGCAGCTCTTGGACAGCTCCGGCGGCGGCGGGCGGGATCTGCACGCGGGCGATGAGACCGGCCACCCGCGGATCGTCAATCGCCCGGTGGATGGCTGCGATGGTGTGCCGCAGCGACAGCGGCCTGCTCGCCCCGGAGAACACGAGACCCAGCGGATCGAAGCTGACGGTTTCCGGCGGGACGTCGAGCAGGTCGAGCTCCAGGATGCTGTCCCGTGGCACACCCCGGTGACGTGCGGTGTCGACCTTGGTCAGCAGATCCTGGACGTCCGAGGGCGTAGTGAAAGCGAACATGCCTTGAGCGTACCGACGAATGCGGCGATGCTCCCGGTACAAATCCGTGCTGCCGTTCTGCTCAACGCGTAGGGTCGAATCCATTCGCTGGCGGAGGGGCAACGATGACACGTGCACAGAAGACGATGGCCAAGAAGGTAATGGCCCAGGTCGCTGCGCTACTCGCGGTGACCGTGGCACCGGGGGTAGCCGGGTGTATCGATACATCCGGGTCACGCGATCTCACACCGTCAGCGTCGACGTCACCGACAGCGGCAGCACCCACCCGCAGTTACCCCGGCTTGTTTCCCGAATACCGCGGCAAGTTCCATCCCAACCACACCGATCTGGGTGGGCGGAACAACGCCGAGCTGGCCAGCCTGCTGCCGGTAGAGGCCGACTTTCCGCCGCAGGGAGCGACCCGTCCGCCCGATATCGCCGCCGACGACGGTTCCGGGCTGGGTGTGCACGGCCAAACCGACGGTGAGACTCGTCCGCCCGAATGCCTGTACACGCCCTTCGGTAAGTCCTTTTCGAGGACACCCGACGGCTCGGACTGGAACCTGTACTACGCGGCCTCGACATTCCACGAGGCGGACCCGGACGGTAACCACATCATCGTCACGGTGAATCGTGAACGCGAAAACGCCGATGTGTTCGCGTTGACCAGCACCTGGATCAAGAAATGCGGCCAATACGACAAGGCGTTTCCGACGTTCGCCAAGCCGGAGGTGCGTGATCGGCATGTCACCGACACCTTCGCGCCCGGTCCGAATGTCGACGGCGTGCAGACCTACGTGTACACCAGCGCGAGCACCGACCTGGATGACGCATCGGCCAGTAAGCAGCCGTCGGGAGTACGCGGGCAGCGCATTCTGCTCGCCAGAGTGCGCTCGGTCGTGTTCGAGGTGGAGGGCACCGACCAGGTAGACGCCGGCCTGCTGGACCAGCTGATGGCCATCACCATCGCCAACGCCAAGCACGCCCCGCCGCCCCCCGACCAGAACGCCGGGCGATTGGCCGCACTTCCCCCCTGCGACACCGCCCCAACCCAGCCCGGGAATCCGCAGGCGGATCCGGCGCTCGACTGCACGATCCGCACCTCGGACGGCAGCGGTGTCATCTTCGAAGTGCTGGGCACCCCCGCCGGAACCATCCGCGTGTTCAACGGCAGTGGCGCACAGCTGCAATCCATTCGTGTCCCCAACTCGATCTTCCAGCAGCGCGTGCCCTTCCTGCAGGACTTGGATCAAGACAAGCGCGAAGAGCTGTTGGTTGTCAGGGCAACCGGCGACCCCGCGGGCGATCTCATGGATGTATGGCGCTCGCGGCCGAACTCCGACCAGTTCGACATGACCGGAACGATTTTCGGGGTCCCGAGATTCTGGCTGACCTCCGATCGATTCATCGGAATCTTCTCGCGCAACGGCGCCGACGCCGGGGTGGCAGCGCTGTTCCGGTTCGCCGACAACAAGCTGGCGGTGCTGGCACTGCTGGACACCGAAAGACGGGTCGACAACAAGCCACTCGACGATCCGAAGTGGCGCCTCAACGCCAACGTCAAATGCGCGATGAACACCTCCGATGACCCGCCGGGAGCGCTGGGGTCACGGATGGATGCGTTACGCGCAGCCGGCGTCGACCCAGCCACAGCCGCGGAACATTTCTGCCTGCAGCCGTGGGTGCCAACGCTGTACCGGCAGGGCGCACGGTGAGACGCATATGAAAAAGTGGGGTGCCACTGCACTTTTCGTCATGGGGATGACGCTGGCGGCATGCAGTCACGGCGGCATTCATCGCGCCGCAACGCCAACGAGCTCGGCGCCCAGCCGCCTGGACGCCCTGCCGCTGTGCTCGTCGATCAAGCCACAAGCGATCGAGCCGGATCCGGACCCGGCGCTGGACTGCGTGTTGCGATCCAAGGATTCGGCGAAGCTGACGTTTGAGGTGCTGGGCACACCCCCCGTCACCATCAAGGTGTACGAGCCCAATGGGACTGAGCGGCAGACCTTTACCGTTCCCGTCAACAAACCGGAACGAACTCCGCCGCTTCTCGCCGACTTGGATCGAGATGGCCGCGATGAGCTGGTGGTGGTGAACACCGTCGGTTCCGATGGCGATGTCCTGGATGTGTGGCGGGTCAACAAGGACTCGGGGAAGTTCTCTTCGGCGGGACAGGTAGTCGGCTATCCGGATTTCCGGACTACCGATGAACACTTCACCGCGTTCTACGCCAGTACCGGTGCCGGATCGGGAAGGGTTTCCCTCTACCGATTCGTCAACGACAAGGTAGTGGGACTCGGCTCCCTCTTCGTGCAGGCGGCGGACTGGCCGGATCCCCCCGATCCCGCCCGCACCTGGTACACCAACGGAAACACGTTGTGTTCCTTCAACTACGACGACATTCCCCCGGGGCAAGCCGAGAAGACGAATCAGGCCTTGACGGAGGCTGGCGTCGACCCACCGTCTGCACAGGACCGATTCTGCAAGCAAGCCTGGGTCGCCGATATCTACCGGAAGCGCTAGCCGGACGTACCGTGGTGGGATGCGGTTCTCGATCTCCATTCCCCAGTTCGATACCGGCAGCTTCGATGCCGAGGGCGTCCGTTCCTATCTGAGACGCGCCGAGGAGCTTGGCTTCGAGGGCGGCTGGACCCTGGAGCAGACCATCGGCTCTTCGCCGATCATCGCTCCGCTGGAGCTACTGGCATATGCCGCGGCCTGTACCACGCGTTTGCGGCTTGGCGTCGCGGTGCTCGTTGCCTCACAACATGATCCGCTACAGCTGGCCTCCGCCATCACCGCGGTGGACCGGCTCAGTCACGGGCGTCTGGACATCGGAGTCGCCCCGGGCGGCGGTTTCCGCAACTTCGCGGCGTTCGGTGTGGACAAGGCGACCTTCATCGCGAGCTTCACCGAGGGACTCGATCTGATGAAGCTGGCGTGGTCCGACCACGAGCGCATCACCTTTCATGGGCGCTTCCGGAACGTCGACGATCTGGCGATCCAGCCCAAGCCCGTGCAACGTCCGCATCCGCCCATCTGGTTCGGCGGGCATGCGCCCGCCGCACTCGCCCGCGCGGTGCGCCACGGCGATGCCTTCCTCGGCGCGGGATCCTCCACCACAACCGCATTCGCCGAGGAGGTCACGCAGCTTCACGGTGCGTTGCAGAGCCAGGGGAAGGACCCGGCCGGATTCCCGATCGGCAAGCGCGTCTACCTGATGATCGACGACGACCGGGACCTCGCCCACACGCGCGTCCAGGCGGGGCTGCGCCGGATCTATGGCGAGATGAAGGGCATTGATGCCGTGCCGGTCTGGGGCACTCCCGACGAGGTCGCCGCCGGCCTACGCCAGGTGGCCGACGCGGGGGCACAGATGATCCTGCTCAATCCCGTCGGCGACGACGTAGCGGCCGATCGTGATCAGATGGAACGCCTTGCCGCCGAGGTTATCCCGCAACTAACCTGACGCCGAGTGTGAAGCCCGGGCGGAGAATCGGCCGAATTGTCGCCATGGCTTCACGCTCGGCGAAACAGAAAGGGCGCCCACCCGAAGGTGGACGCCCTCTGCAGAAAGCCGTAATTAGGCCTCGTTGACCGATCCGCCTGCGGCGGTGATCTTCTCGCGAGCCGCATCGCTGAACTTGTTGGCAGTCACCGACACCTTGACCTTGAGGTCGCCGTTGCCGAGCACCTTCACCAGCTCGTTCTTGCGCACCGCACCCTTGGCAACCAGGGCCTCGATGGTGACGTCGCCACCCTCGGGGAACAGCCGCTCGATGTCGGCCACGTTCACCACCTGGTACTCGGTGCGGAAGCGGTTCTTGAAGCCCTTGAGCTTCGGGAGCCGCATGTGGATGGGCATCTGCCCACCCTCGAAGGTCACCGGCACGTTCTTGCGTGCCTTGGTGCCCTTAGTACCGCGACCCGCGGTCTTACCCTTGGACCCCTCACCACGGCCGACGCGGGTGCGCTCGGTCTTGGAGCCCGGGGCCGGGCGTAGATGATGCAATTTGATGGTCATTACTTCACGTCCTCGACGGTGACCAGGTGGCGAACCACCTGGAGCAGGCCGCGGGTCTGCGCGTTGTCCTCACGGACAACGGTCTGGCGAATCTTGCGCAGGCCCAGTGTCTTCAACGATTCGCGCTGCTTCCACCGGGATCCGATGGTGCTGCGCACCTGGGTGATCAACAGATCAGCCATGGCTGCCTCCCTGTGCTGCCGCAGCTGCGAACTCTGCACGGGCCCGGAGCATGCCGGCCGGTGCCACATCTTCGATGGGCAGACCGCGACGAGCTGCAACCTCTTCGGGACGCTGCAGCTGCTTGAGCGCCGCGACGGTTGCATGGACCACGTTGATGGCGTTGTCGCTACCGAGCGACTTGGCCAGGATGTCGTGCACACCGGCGCATTCGAGCACCGCGCGGGCAGCGCCACCGGCGATCACACCGGTACCGGCCGAGGCCGGACGCAGCATGACGACACCGGCGGAATCCTCGCCCTGAACGGGGTGAACGATGGTGCCGCCGATAAGCGGAACGCGGAAGAAGTTCTTGCGAGCCTCATCCACACCCTTGGCGATAGCAGCCGGAACTTCCTTGGCCTTGCCGTAGCCAACGCCCACCAGGCCGTTGCCGTCGCCGACGATCACCAGTGCGGTGAAGCTGAACCGGCGACCACCCTTGACGACCTTGGAGACGCGGTTGATGGTGACAACGCGCTCCAGGTAGTTGCTCTTCTCGGCGTTGTCACGCCCACCACGACGGTCGTCGCGGTTGTCACGGCGTCCACGGCCGCCATCGCGACCCTCGTTGGCGCCGCCCGCATTGTCGGGAGCGCCAGAATTGCGCTGCGCCATCATGCATTCCTTCCGTTGAAAGTCACGAACATCAGAACACCAGCCCGTTCTCGCGGGCGGCGTCGGCGAGTGCGGCAATCCGGCCACCGTAGGTGTAGCCACCGCGGTCGAACACCACGGTGTCCACGCCGGCAGCCTTCGCACGCTCGGCGATCAGCTGACCGACCCGAGCGCTGCGCGCCTTCTTGTCGCCGTCCACTGCCTGCACGTCGGGCTCGATGGACGAGGCCGCCGCCAGGGTGGTGCCGGTGAGATCGTTGACCAGCTGCACGTGGATGTGGCGAGCCGAACGGTTGACGACCAGACGCGGCCGCGCGTCCGTACCGGACACCTTCTTGCGCAGACGTGCGTGGCGGCGCAGACGCGAGGTGCGACGCGCCTCCGAAACACTCTTGCCGACGGGCTCGTGCTGCTTCGTTTCTGTCTTCGTTTGAGCCATGGTCACTTACCTGTCTTTCCGACCTTGCGGCGGATCTGCTCACCCTCGTAGCGAATGCCCTTGCCCTTGTAGGGGTCGGGGCGACGCAGGCGGCGGATGTTGGCCGAGATCTGGCCAACCTTCTGCTTGTCGATTCCGCTGACCGAGAACTTGGTGGGGGTCTCGACCGCGAACGTGATGCCCTCGGGCGCCTCGATCAGCACGGGGTGGCTGTAACCGAGGGCGAACTCCAGGTTCGATCCCTTGGCGACGACGCGGTAACCCACGCCGAAGATCTCCATCTTGGTGGTGTAACCCTGCGTCACACCGGTCACCAGGTTGGCGATCAGGGTGCGAGACAGTCCGTGGAGCGAGCGGTTGCGCCGCTCGTCATCGGGGCGGGCCACCACGATGGCGCCATCGTCGTTGCGCGACACCGAAATCGGCTCGCTCACTGTCAGTTCGAGAGTGCCCTTGGAACCCTTGACCGAAACGTTCTGGCCGTCGATGTTGACGTCCACTCCGGCGGGAATCAGTACGGGCTGCTTTCCAATACGCGACATGTTTTTTAGTCCTCCCCTACCAGACGTACGCGAGGACTTCGCCGCCCACGCCCTGTCGGGACGCCTGACGGTCGGTGAGCAGGCCAGTGGACGTGGAGATGATCGCCACGCCGAGGCCACCGAGAACCTTGGGCAGATTGGTGGATTTTGCGTACACACGCAGACCGGGCTTCGACACGCGTCGCAGGCCGGCGATGCTGCGCTCACGGCTGGGGCCGTACTTGAGCGAGACAACCAGGCTCTTGCCCACGCGGGCGTCCTCGGTGCGGTAATCGGTGATGTAGCCCTCGCGCTTGAGGATCTCGGCGATGTTGGCCTTGATCTTCGAATGCGGCAGGGTCACCTCATCGTGGTATGCCGAGTTGGCATTGCGCAGACGTGTCAGAAAGTCTGCGATCGGATCGGTCATAGTCATGACAGAGTCCATCAACCTTTCTCGCCGCGGTTCCCATGCAGCACGCTCGTACCGGTTCCCGTAAAGGGCCTGGTACATCCCGTGGTGGGCCTACTGCGAAGTAATCTTCCGTATCTGACCGGGTTCGGTCAGGGGTCGTGCATCGGTAGTGCTATCCATAGAATCCGAAAGCACGTGCCGACCGGCCATGGGCGAAACACAGCCCAGGCAACCGGTCAAGTGTAGGTGGCCTGGACGTACGGACCAAATCGGTGCCGCCGCCCAGTCAATCGGTGGGTGTCAGCGTGAACGGCAGCCAGTAGGTGCCCGGTCCATCGTCCGGGCATCCCGGTGCGCCGACCGTGAACGTGCGCTCCCCCGAAAAGCTGCCGTCGCCGTTCGGCACCAGGACGTCGGCTCTGGCCGCGATCACTGCGCCGCCGTCGCTGCAGTGAAACGGATACTCCGCGGCCGATTCCCACCGATCACCGTTCCAGCGGTAGTCGAACAGTGCGGGTGCGTGGGGATTGTCGGCAAGTTCGGCCAGTCGCAACCAATGCGCCACGCATCCCTGTGCGCCGCAGGTGGTGGTGAAGCTGGCCGCCTGCGTTGACGGGTCCGAGGCGTCCGGCCTGCCCTCGAATGTCTGCCGTGAATGATCCAGGTAGGTGTCGTATGTGCCGTATAGCGGCACCGGCTCAGGCCGGTCGGCGCGCGCTACCCCGGCACCAGACAATGCCGCGATGACCGCGAGCACCAACCCGCCGTACCTGCGCATATGTCACTGATAACACAGCACGCACGCGGCCGGAGCCGAACGATCGAACATGGTCCTCAGATGACGCCCAGGGCGACCATCGCGTCGGCGACACGCGTGTATCCGGCGAGGTTGGCGCCTGTCACATAGTTCCCCGGGTCGCCGTAGTGATCCGCGGTTTCGATGCAGGTGGTGTGGATGGATCGCATGATCGATTGCAGGCGACTTTCGGTCTGCTCGAACGACCATGAGTCGCGGCTGGCGTTCTGCTGCATCTCGAGCGCGCTGGTCGCCACTCCACCGGCGTTCGACGCCTTGCCGGGGGCGTACAGCACCCCCGCGTCCTGGAGGTTCTTCACCGCCTCCGGAGTGCAGGGCATATTGGCGCCCTCGGCGACGAGCTGCACACCGTTGTCGATGAGCCTGCGGGCATCCTTGCCGTCGAGTTCGTTCTGAGTGGCGCAGGGCAAGGCGACCTGGCAGGGCACCTCCCAAAGCGTGCCGTCGGTGACCTGGCGCGCTCCCCCGCCGTGCTCCTCGACATACTCGGAGAGCCGGCCCCGCCGGACCTCCTTGATCTCCTTGAGGAGTTCGAGATTCAGGCCCCGTTCGTCGACGATGTAGCCGTCGCTGTCTGAGCAGGCGATGACCTTCGCGCCCAGCTGCTGAGCCTTCTCCACGGCGTAGATCGCGACGTTCCCCGCGCCGGACACCACCACCGTCTTACCGGCCAGCGATTGTGCACGGGTGGCGAGCATCTCCTGCGCGAAAAGCACGACGCCGTAACCGGTGGCTTCGGTGCGCACCTGAGATCCGCCCCAGGGCAACCCCTTACCCGTCAACACACCGGATTCGTAGCGATTGGTGATGCGCTTGTACTGCCCGAAGAGGTAACCGATCTCACGCTGGCCCACGCCGATGTCGCCGGCCGGCACATCCGTGTACTCGCCGATGTGCCGGTAGAGCTCGGTCATGAAGGACTGACAGAAGCGCATGATTTCGGCGTCGGAGCGCCCTTTGGGATCGAAATCGGATCCGCCCTTGCCGCCGCCGATGGGGAGCCCGGTGAGCGCGTTCTTGAACATCTGCTCGAAGCCAAGGAATTTCACGATCGACAGGTTCACGCTGGGATGGAAGCGCAGGCCGCCCTTGTACGGGCCCAGCGCGGAGTTGAACTCCACCCGGTAGCCACGGTTGATCTCGACAGCGCCATCGTCCCTGATCCATGGGACGCGAAAGATGATCTGCCGCTCCGGTTCACAGATCCGTTCCAAAATCGACCAGCGGTCGTAGTTCGGTGTCTTGCCGACCAAAGGAGTCAGACTGGCCATCACCTCGAAAACAGCCTGCTGAAATTCCGCCTCTCCCGGGTTACGTGCGAGAACGGTCTCGAAGCGCGGCTGAAAAACGGGGTGCAAAGCCTCAGGCATACCTAATAGAGTGCACCACAGCACATTTGGCTAACGACGCGGTATCAGACCGCGGGGCTACGCCGCAGGCGCGGGCGCGATGGCCAGTGCGTTGCCCTTGATCGTGTAGAAGAACGTGCCCTGCTCGGTATCGGTCTTGATCAGGCCGGGTCCAGCAGGCTCCGGATGTCCGTCGACGACGCCGACGCGGGACAGCTTCGGGTTGCTACCCGACGCGTGCCAGATCGCCCATTTCCCGTCCTTGACACGCGCGTCCACCTGAACGAGCAGATCATCGCGCCCGTCCTGATCGATGTCGCGCAACTCGACCTCGGCGCCGTTGAGCCAGCCCTTGAAGGGCTCGGAGATCGTCTGCACAACCTTGCCGTCGCTGGTGCGCACCGTGATGGTGGTGGTTGCCCCCTCCGGCTGAGGTGTGCTGCTCTTCTCGAACCGCAGGCCGAGCTGATCAGTGGACTGCAATACCTCGGGGTCGGCGCTGGCCACGCCGGGAAGTGCCACAAGGGCGAGCGCTGCGAGCGCTGCCACGCCGGTTGTGCGCAACCGCACCTTGGTGATTTCTCGTCGACCCTGCGAGACCTGCATCGGTGTGTCCATTCGTCAGAATTTGCTCAGACATGATTTCTTCGACCCCTCTCGCTGCCCAACCCTCCAGATCAGCGAGTTTGTCGAGCCACTGCCGGACTATCAGCAATGCGGCATCACAAAGGTATACCAGTCGGACCACCGTCGCTAACTCAGCCGTTCGTTGCGAGATGCACAACACTAAGCAGAGAACTCCAGCCCAGGCCACAACCCCGGAACGTTCCCCACCTGTCGATTCACGCACTGCGCCGAATAGGCAGCAAAGTGTCCGGTCCCACGTGCAGGAGTGGATACGAGCGCCGGCCTGGGTCCACGGGAATACTCCGGCACAGCAGAAAAGGTTGCTGACTCGGGATCAAATGGGTCAGCGAGGTGATGCTCGGAAACCGCACGCGATGCCGTGATCGTCAACTCACACACGGGCGCGCTCAGCGATGAGGCGCGTGAATTCCGGCTGCAGCCGTTGAGCTTCGCCCACAGTGATGTGCCCACCGTCGCGCGCCACCCATCGCGAACCGACATTGGTGCGGCATACGCCGTCCGGACACATCGCTGGGCCCAGATCAACGGTGGACACCCCGGGGAGTCCACCGGCGGCACGCTCCTCGGCCGCCATGGCGATGTTCTGCTGCCGCTGAACGTCCGCCAACGCGACGGTGCGGCCGCAGTGGGAGGGCGATGTCCAGACCTCGTAACCCGGGCATTTGTACAGATCCCAGTTCACGAAATGCGGCAAGGTATGCACGACGACCACCGGGACGCGCGCCGCCGACAGCTTCTGCAGCACCGCCGCCATCCCCTGCTGCCACAACAGGCCCTTAGCGGCATCGTCGGCGACCCATTCCTGCGCGTTCGGGAGCCGGAAGCGGACATGTTGATCGGCCAGGAAGTAATCGCTTGATGCGGAAGCGATCACCACCAATCCCGGCCGGGCAGTCGCCAGCGCGCTCATCCAGCGACGCACGAAGTCGATGCAGCCAGGCGGTGACGGGTCGAGGACGAGTTCGACGAAGGGGCAGGCGGCGTTTGTCGCGAGGATCATCGTCCGGTTTTGCTGTGTCGCCGCCGGAATGAGCGCCTCGGCGAACTGTCCGGCATTGGAATCGCCGACAAGAACGACCGACCGCGAATCGACGTCTCCCCCTCCCGGCCATAGGCAATCCCGACGGGTCTTCTCGTCGTCCGGCATGTTGCCGATACATCCTCTGACGACATCTGCATGGGCCGCTCGCTGCGCACGCGCATCGCGAATCGCGGGTGTGGCTATCTGTGCGGCACCGAATGTCACTGCCGAAACGAGCACCGCCAACCCGACAGAGGTCGCCGCGAGCCGCGGCGCGCGAAGATCGGCCAGTTTTCGTCCCGTCCGAATCGGATCTTCGACGTAGCGCTTCGACAACCAGGCCGGAAGCAGCGACAGCACGCCCGCGCAGGGCACCACCCACTGATACTGGGCGCCGAGCAGATTGTTGGCGAAAACGATGAGCGGCCAATGCCACAGGTACCAGCTATAGGACAGATCCCCGATCCACTGCATCGGCGCCGACGACAGCACCCAGCCAACGGGCTGCTGCGCCGATACGGTCCCGGCGATGATCAGTAGGCCCGAGCCCAGCACCGGGACCAGCGCATTGATTCCCGGAAAGGGGTCTGTGGCGGATATCGCAAGGGCACCCCAGACGACACCGGCCGCACCCAGAATCGCGATCGGCAACGCCGTCCCACTGCTCCATCGGCGTATCCGGCTCTCTCCCAGCGCGATCAGCGCACCGACACCGAATTCCCATGCGCGCGTGGGCGAGCTGTAAAACGAGAAGGCCGCATTGTGCGCATGGAAAGGGAGACCATCGCTGGTCGTCAGGTAGATCGCGAGTAGCAGCGATGCAACGGACAGAACCAGAAGCAGCCAGAACGTGACAACCAGTCGACTGGCCCGTCGCCGGGTCGCCGCATAGGCGGCCAGCACCATCAGGCCCGGGAATATCAGATAGAACTGCTCCTCGACTGCCAGCGACCAGGTGTGCAGGAACGGATTCATCGCCGCCGGCGCGGCGAAGTAACCCGAGGGCTCCAGGAATAGCACCGCGTTCGAGACGAACAGTGCCGCGGCGGCGGCGGTGCGCGCCGCGACCTGCATTGACCCCAGCGGGCTTTGGATGACCGCGGTCACCGGGAGCACCACGACAATCAGGAGGGCGAGCGCGGGCAGCAGCCGCCGTACTCGGCGCGCATAGAAGCGACGCACGTTGACGCGCCCCGCCAGGTCGGTCTCACGCAGCAGCAGTCGGGTGATCACGAATCCGGAGATGACGAAGAAGACATCGACACCGATGAATCCGCCAGAGACGGGCAGACCGCTGTGGTACGCGACTACCAGCAGAACGGCTACCGCCCGCAACCCTTGAATGTCGCGACGGCGGTCAACCACCGGCTGATTCTAGAGGACGAGCGTTTCCAGATTTTCCAGGAGCGGCGACTACCGCCAGTAACCACACTGGTGGGTGTTGGCGAACCCTTCCGCCGGCTGTGGCGTCGGCGGCGCCAGGCGCAGGAACGCTCCTCCGGGTAGATATTTGGGCCATTCCGGTTGACCGTCGCCGTTCGGATTCCCGGTCTTCACGAACTGTGTCCAGTACTGGATCATTCGCGTGGACAGCGCAGCGGATTCTTGGTTCAACGACCTGGACAGGTCGAAGAGATACCCCAATTCCGAACCGTGCGACGCCCCCAAGGGCAACGGCGCGTCCCGATACTGCTGATCTACCGGCGCGGCGGGGTCTGCGAATTCGTAGGCATACACCGGCGTCTTTCTGACCAACGCCTCCGCCAGGCCGAGGGTCGGGCATGCGTAGCTGTTATCGGTGTCGATCGCCGCGAGCGCGGCGAGCACATTTCCGCCGAACGCGGACAGGGGATATCTGCGTCCGAGTTCCGTGGCCCTGTCCGCGTACTTGCTTTCGAGCGCGCGCTGATACTCCTCGACGGTGCTCGGCGCGGACTTGTGCTGGTACTGCTGGGCCTCAAACACCGTGGCCTCGTTGGCATTGCTGCCGATGAGGACTGGCACGGGCGACGCCAAGCCGCTGGTGAACGCATCCAGTGGCGGCGCCGGAAGCTCGGGCGTACCGGTCACCGGGCTCACCGGTAGCCCTATGCCGGTGAACTGCGGCGAATCACGCAGCGCATCGACCGACAATGCACGCAAGCAGCCGGCAGTGCCGGGCCCGGCCGGGCAACCCACTTCGGCCGCGTAGGCCGCGCTATCGCGGACGGCAGAGGAGACAGGGGCCTGCGCCTGACACGGAGCGCTCTCCATGATGGCCGACCGGAACAGCCCAGATGCGCTCGGCGCCACCATCAGGTCGCACACCGATACGCCGCCAGCCGACTGGCCGCCAATGGTTACCTGCCCGGGATCGCCGCCGAACGCGGCGATGTTGTCGCGCACCCACCGCAACGCCGCCTCCTGATCCAGCAGCCCGTAGTTGCCGATCACATCGGACAGACCCGGTGTGGCCAAGAACCCCAGCGTCCCCAATCGGTAGTTGATGGTGACGACGGCGATTCCGCCCTGGGCGGCGAGCTTTCGCGCGTTGTAGCCGACACCATTGCCGGAGATGAAGGCGCCGCCGTGAATCCACACCAGCACCGGCACTTTCCCCTGGGTATGCCGCGGCATGGTGACGTTGAGGACCAGACAGTCCTCGTTCTGGGGCAGATCGCTCTCGGCTCCCGGCTGCGGGCATTCGACGCCGGGGCCCGTCGCATCACGGGTATCCGACCACGGCGCGACAGGCTCGGGCTCGGTGAATCGTCGCGGGCCGAGCGGCGGCGCCGCATAAGGAATGGCGGTGAAGACACGCACCTCGTCGTCGATGTGCCCACGCACTGCGCCCGCGCGGGTGTTGACGATCGTCGGATCCGCAGCCGTGGTGGGGCTGCACGAGGCCACCGCGGTCACGAGAGCAACCAGTACAACCAACAACCGCCGCGTCATGTCACGCTTTACTGGCACGGCCGCAAGCGTAATGGCCGCGGGGCCTGTCAGGGCTCCACGGCCATCGGAGAGACGCCAATAGGCCGGGACTCGAAAGTCCCGGCCTATTGTGCAGAGGTTTACCAGCTGCTCTTGCGGATGCCGGGCAGTTCGCCGGCGTGTGCCATCTCCCGCAAGCAGATTCGGCACAGGCCGAACTTGCGGAACACGGCGTGCGGGCGTCCGCACCGGTTGCACCGGGTGTACCCGCGCACCGCGAACTTCGGCTTCTTGTTGGCCTTATTGACCAGCGCAGTCTTCGCCATCTACTTCTTCGCTCCCTGCTCAAGTTCTTTGAAGGGGAAGCCGAGTTGCCGCAGCAGCGCCCGCCCCTCGTCGTCGTTGGTCGCCGAGGTGACGACGGTGATGTCCATGCCCCGCGGGCGGTCGATGGAGTCCACGTCGATCTCGTGGAACATCGACTGCTCGGTGAGACCGAAGGTGTAGTTGCCCTTGCCGTCGAACTGCTTGGGCGACAAGCCGCGGAAGTCGCGGATACGCGGCAGTGCGATGGACACGAGGCGGTCCAGGAACTCCCACATGCGGTCTCCGCGCAGCGTCACGCGGGCACCGATCGGCATACCTTCACGCAGCTTGAACTGCGCGATGGACTTGCGAGCCTTGCGGATCTCCGGCTTCTGGCCCGTGATCGCGGCCAGGTCGGTGACGGCGCCGTTGATGAGCTTGGCGTCACGCGCGGCGTCGCCCACACCCATGTTGACGACGACCTTCACGACGCCCGGGATCTGCATCACGTTGGCGTACTTGAACTCTTCGTTCAGCGCGGTCTTGATCTCTTCGCGGTAGCGAGTCTTCAGACGGGGCTGAGCATTCTCGGTGGTGGTCATCAGATGTCCTTCCCGTTGCGGCGGGAGATACGGACCTTCTTGCCGGTCTCTTCGTCGATGCGGTAGCCGATACGGGTCGGTGTGCCGTCGGAGTCGATCACCATCACGTTCGACACGTGGATGGCGGCCTCCTGGGTAACGATCCCGCCGGACTGCGCGCCACGCTCATTGGCCGACTGCGCGGTGTGCTTCTTGATACGGTTCACGCCCTCGACGAGGACACGGTTGCGCTCCGGGTAGGCCGCGATGACCTTGCCCTTGGCACCCTTGTCCTTGCCTGCGATGACGAGAACGGTGTCGCCCTTGTGCACCTTCATTTACAGCACCTCCGGTGCGAGCGAAACGATCTTCATGAACTTCTTCTCGCGAAGCTCGCGACCGACGGGCCCGAAGATGCGGGTACCACGCGGGTCGTTGTCGGCCTTGATGATGACGGCGGCGTTCTCATCGAACTTGATGTAGCTGCCATCCGGGCGGCGACGCTCTTTGACGGTACGAACTATGACGGCCTTGACGACGTCACCACGCTTGACGGTGCCTCCGGGGATGGCGTCCTTGACGGTCGCCACAATGATGTCCCCGATCCCGGCGTAGCGTCGCGACGAGCCACCGAGCACGCGGATGCACAAGATCTCCTTGGCACCGGTGTTGTCGGCGACCTTCAGCCGTGACTCCTGCTGAATCACTGGTCTCTCCTACGTGACCTGGAAGTGGATGTGTGGCGGATTCCGACCCGACACACGCGGTCATGTTGTCTTCAGGGCACGCGTCACCCCCGGTTTTCACCTGGTGGGAATGCCTACCTGCCCCAGGGCGCCAAGCACCCACAAGACAACCGCCCTAGTGTAGGCGAACCTGCAGGTCGGATACAAATCCGCGCCGCCTCGCCGAACACTCCGCTATCGGTTGAAGGCCGAGCCCTGCTCGCGGTCCAGATAGGTCTCCGACTTGTTCTTGAGGAAGAACAGGTAGACCACCAGGGAAATCGCGATACAGACCGTGACATACCCGATGAACAGCGGCACCTGACCGTGCTCCCTGAGTGTCTGGTAAATCAGCGGCGCCGTCCCGCCGAACACCGAGTTCGCCAGCGCGTATCCCACACCTACACCGAGGGCGCGCACATGAGACGGAAACAGTTCGGACTTAACCAATGCATTGATCGAGGTGTATCCGGTCAAGATCACGTACGCGCCGGCGACCAATAGGAATGACGCGATCGGCGACCGTGTCTGTGGCAGATACGTGATGAGGACATATGTGTAGACGAGTCCCCCGAAGCCGAACCACAGCAGCAGCGGCCTGCGTCCCACCTTGTCGCTGATGATCCCACCGATGGGTTGCAGCAGCATCAGGAAGATGAGCCCCGCCAAGTTGATCCAGGTGGCGGTCATGGCCTGGTCCTTGTAGGCGGCCTTGACGATCGCCGGTGCATTGACGCTGTAGGTGTAGAACGCGAGGGTGCCACCCATCGTGATGAGGAAGCACAACACCAGTGGTCTCCAGTACCGAGTGAGCAGCTCACGCATCGACCCGGAGCTGGTGTCCTCACCGGCCTTGATGGCAGCCAGCTGTTCGTCGCTGAGCGATTCGTCCATGGTGCGCCGCAACCAGTACACGACGATCGCGGCCACGCCTCCGACGGCAAAGGCTATGCGCCAACCGAATTCGTGAACCTGCTCCTTGTCGAAGACAGTCAGGATGATCAACAGCGTGAATTGGGCGAGTACATGGCCGCCGACCAGCGTCACGTACTGGAACGACGAGAAGAAGCCGCGCCGCTCACGGGTGGCGGCCTCGGACATGTAGGTGGCCGAGGTGCCATATTCACCACCGGTCGCGAAACCCTGGACGAGTCTGCACAGGATCAGCACGAGGGGCGCGGCCATTCCGATGCTGGTGCGCGACGGCACCAGGGCGATGACCATGGAGCAGGCCGCCATCAACGAGACGCTGATGGTCAGCGCGGCGCGGCGACCGTGCCGGTCGGCGAACCTGCCGAAGAACCACGATCCCACTGGCCGGGTGATGAACGTGACCGCGAAGATCGCGTACACGTAGATCGTCGAGTTCTGATCGGCCTCATCGAAGAATTGCTTCTCGAAGTACATCGCGAAGACTGTGTAGACGTAGACGTCGTACCACTCGACGAGGTTGCCGGATGACCCTCTGATGGTGTTCCAGATGGCGCGGCGAGTGTCGGCCCGGCCCGAAGGAGTTGGTGTGTCGGCAGTCGAAACGGTCATGCAGGCTTACTGACCGCCGGATGCCGGACCCGGCGGTGGGCCGTGCCGGCCCGGATCGGGCGCGGCGATGCTGCTGGTCGATGCCACTGCCGCGGGAGCATCGGGCGCCTGACCGTCGGTCGCCGGCATCATCCACGCCGGCGCCTTTCGTGTCGGCGTCGCCGCCGCGGGCTTTGGTGCGGACGACGATGAGGGTTGCGGCGCTGCAGATGAGGTGGACGACGGTGCGGTGGCAGGCGGCGTCGTCGTTCCACTCAACGGCTGGGCGCTCTTGGACGTTGAGGCCGGGGCGCCGGAAGTGCTCGTGGAACTGCTACTGGAAGCGGCCGCCGCGCTACTGCTGGCTGCGACGGCGTTCAGGCGGTTGACGACGAAGTCGGCAGCACGATCGGCCGATCCGTCCGATTTGTACTGCATGTGCGGGCCCAGGCCGCCGCCGGCCGGATCACAGATCCCGTCACCGGGGTTGCAGATGTCGATGACCTTGCTGCGCTGGTCGTCCCTGATCTCCAGATCCAAGTTCATGCCGGCGACCTGCCAGTTCTTGGGATTCCCGATCAATACGATTGCGGCGACCCGCTTTTCAAGGTCGGCCGGAAGCGGATTGTTGAAGGTAAGCCCCGTCCCGTTCTTGCCGAACAGCACATCCACGACCGCGGCACCCTGGGAAAAGCCCCCGAGCACGAACTGGGTGTTCGGGCAGTTCCGCGCCACCTCTTGGACGTGGAAGCTCATGTCATTGGCTCCGTCGCCGGCACGAACCCAGTCGAAACTGGCCGGATAGTTGACCGCGTAGATCTCGACGTTCTTGCCGGGGAGGCGATCGACGATCTCGTCGGTCACCGCCTTTCCGACGTCGCCGAGCCCCGGTGTGTCGTTGGTCCCGCGCGCGAAGGACACATCCACATCCGGACAGCCCGCCGCCCTGGCGGTTGGTGAGCTCTCCGTGTGTGTGGCGAGCACCGCGGCAGCCGCCGCGGACACCGCGAATATCGAAACCCCGACCGATCCACGCTTGACGTATCGGTTCATTCGTCCAGCGTAGACAGGTCTGCCCGCACATTGACAGAGGTTGGCAGCATCCGAAAACGACTCTTACCGGGCCCTTACTCGCTCCTAATACGCGTGCCCGAGCCCGCGTGCGCCTTACCCGCTGAGCGGACACCGCCGTCACCCGAAACTGAAACACGTTCTACTCTTATGTTGTGGACGTGACATACGAGGGCACCAAGAAAGAACTGGCCACCGATCAGGGCGTGCTGCGCTACCACGAGGCTGGTGAGGGCCAGCCGCTGATCTTGCTGCACGGCTCCGGCCCCGGTGTGACGGGATGGCGCAACTACCGCGGGAACCTCGAGGTTTTCGCCAAGCACTTCCATACCTACGTCCTGGAGTTTCCCGGGTTCGGCGTCAGCGATGCCGTGCAGGGACACCCCGTCCTGACGGCCGGCGCCTCGGTGATCCGGTTCATGGACGGCCTCGGCATCGAGTCCGCCGCTATCGTCGGAAATTCGATGGGCGGGGTTGTCGGCATCAATCTGGCAATCAAGCACCCCGACCGCATCACCAAACTTGTCACCATCGGCGGTGTCGGACCGAACATCTTCAGCCCGAGCCCCAGCGAGGGCCTGCGCCTGCTGCAGGAATTCACCGATAACCCCGACCGCGACAAGTTGGTCCGGTGGCTCAACTCGATGGTGTGGAATCCCGCCGTCGTCACCGAGGAGCTCATCGAGGAGCGTTGGGAAGCCGCGATCAACCCGGACGCGCATAAGACCGCGCAGCTGATGTACGGCTCCAAAGCCTTTGCCATGCAACAGCAGTTCCTTGCGAACGCCGATATCGCGCCGTACTGGGCGATGATGCACAAGATCAAGTGCCCGACACTGCTCACCTGGGGTCGCGACGACAGGGTCAGCCCGCCGGATATGGCGATCGTGCCGATGCGGCTCATCCCCAACGCCGAAATGCACATCTTCCCCAACAGCGGTCACTGGGTGATGATCGAAGCCAAGCAGGCCTTCGAGCAGACCGTCGTGGACTTCCTGCGCCGCTAAACGCTCATCGAGTGCATACCGCACGCAGGCAAATCGCCGGATTCACCTGCGAGCGGTATGCACTCGGCGCTATGCACGGGGCTCACACTCCCCCAACGCAAAAGCGCGCCGCCCCTTTCGGGAACGGCGCGCTTTTTGCGTATCTGCTTACTTGGCCTTTTCGAGAACCTCGACCAGGCGCCACCGCTTGGTGGCCGACGTCGGACGGGTCTCCATCAGCGAGACGCGGTCGCCGACACCGGCGTCACCGTTCTCGTCGTGGGCCTTGACCTTCGACGTGGTGCGGATGATCTTGCCGTACAGGGCGTGCCGTGCACGGGACTCGAGCTCGACCACGATGGTCTTCTGCATCTTGTCCGAGACGACGTAGCCGATGGCGGTCTTACGACGCCCACGCGGCTGCTCGGTGGCCGGGGTGTGCTTAGGCCCGGCGGCCTTCTTGGTCTCGCTCACTTGCTGTCCTCGCTATCGGGTCCTGCGGCCAATCCGAGCTCGCGCTCACGCATCACCGTGTAGATGCGCGCGATCTCCTGGCGCACCGCACGCAGCCGACGGTTGTTCGCGAGCTGACCGGTGGCCATCTGGAAGCGCAGATTGAACAGCTCTTCCTTGGACTCACGCAGCTTGGTGATCAGCTCGTCTTCGGTGCTTTCCCGCAGTTCGCCAGCGGAAATTCCCACTGCCATCAGAACTGCTCCTCTCGTGTGATGATGCGCGCCTTGATCGGCAGCTTGTGGATCGCACGCGTCAACGCTTCGCGTGCGGTCTCCTCGTTCGGGTAGCTCAACTCGAACAGCACGCGACCGGGCTTGACGTTCGCAACCCACCACTCCGGCGAACCCTTACCGGAACCCATGCGGGTTTCGGCGGGCTTCTTCGTCAGCGGGCGGTCCGGGAAGATGTTGATCCAGACCTTGCCGCCACGCTTGATGTGCCGGTTGATGGCGATACGAGCGGACTCGATCTGCCGGTTCGTGATGTATGCATGGCCCAGCGCCTGAATGCCGTAGTCACCGAAGGCAACGGTGGTACCGCCCGAGGCGGTGCCCTTCTTCTTCGGGTGATGCTGCTTGCGGTGCTTGACCTTACGGGGAATCAGCATGTTTAGCTCTCCGTGGTTTCTGCGGACGGCGCGCTAGCGCCGTCCGAGGCAGGGGTCTCTGCGGCGGCACGGCCGGCCTCGGTACTCGTCGCGGTGGTACCCGAAGCGCCGCTACGACGCGGACGGGCACCGGCCGGACGCTCACGGCGCGGACGGTCACCGGCAGGTGCGGCCACCGCAGCGGCGAGCTCGCGCTTGCCACCCACGATGTCGCCCTTGTAGATCCAGACCTTCACACCGATACGGCCGAAGGTGGTCTTGGCTTCATACAGGCCGTAGTCGATGTCGGCACGCAGCGTGTGCAGCGGCACCCGACCCTCGCGGTAGAACTCCGAGCGGCTCATCTCAGCACCGCCGAGGCGGCCTGAGCACTGCACCCGGATGCCCTTGACGTTCGGCTGACGCATGGCCGACTGGATGGCCTTACGCATCGCGCGACGGAACGCCACACGATTGGAGAGCTGCTCGGCGACACCCTGGGCAACCAGCTGCGCCTCGGCCTCGGGGTTCTTCACCTCGAGGATGTTCAGCTGCACCTGCTTCTTGGTCAGCTTCTCCAGGTCGGCGCGGATGCGGTCGGCCTCGGTGCCACGACGGCCGATGACGATGCCGGGACGCGCGGTGTGGATGTCGACGCGAACCCGGTCACGGGTGCGCTCGATCTCCACCTTGGCGATGCCGGCACGCTCCAGGCCGGTGGCCAGCAGACGGCGGATCGCCACGTCTTCCTTGACATAGTCCGCGTACTGCTTGTCGGCGTACCAGCGGGACTTCCAGTCGGTGGTGATACCGAGCCGGAAACCGTGCGGATTGATCTTCTGGCCCACTAGCGCGAGCCTCCCTTCGCCTCAGCGGTGGTCTTGTTGGCGGCAGCCTTCGAGCCCTCGGCCCGGCGGGCACGAGCAGCGGCCTGGGAAGTTCCGGCCTTACCGCCCTGCTCGGACTTGGGACGGCTCTCCACCACCACGGTGATGTGGCTGGTGCGCTTGCGGATCCGGAACGCACGACCCTGCGCGCGGGGGCGGATGCGCTTGGCGGTCGGGCCCTCGTCGGCGAAGATCTCCGACACCACCAGGGTGGAGGGATCCAGGCCGTCGTTGTTCTGCGCGTTGGCGGCAGCGCTGGCGATGACCTTGGCCACCGGCTCGCTGGCCGCCTGCGGCGCCCACCGCAGGATGTCGATGGCGACGGCTACGGGCTTACCGCGCACCAGATCGATGACCCGGCGTGCCTTACTCGGCGATACCCGCACAAAGCGGGCAACAGCCTTGGCCGTTGGGTAGGCGGGTGTTTCGGTAGTGGTCATCGCCGCTTGCTCTTTCGGTCGTCCTTGATGTGACCCTTGAAGGTGCGCGTCGGGGCGAACTCGCCCAGCTTGTGACCGACCATCGCTTCGGTGACGAAGACGGGGACGTGCTTGCGCCCGTCATGCACCGCGAAGGTGTGGCCGATGAAGTCGGGGATGATGGTCGACCGACGTGACCAGGTCTTGATGACCTGCTTGGTGTTCTTCTCGTTCTGTACGTCGACCTTCTTGAGCAGATGGTCGTCGATGAACGGGCCCTTCTTAAGGCTGCGTGGCATCGCTTACTCCTAGCGCTTCTTGCCGGTGCGCCGGCGACGGACGATGAGCTTGTCGCTCGCCTTGTTCGGCTTGCGGGTGCGGCCTTCGGGCTTGCCCCACGGGCTCACCGGGTGACGACCACCGGAGGTCTTACCTTCACCACCACCGTGCGGGTGGTCGACCGGGTTCATCACGACACCACGGACGGTGGGGCGCTTGCCCTTCCACCGCATACGGCCGGCCTTACCCCAGTTGATGTTGCCTTGCTCGGCGTTACCGACCTCGCCGACGGTGGCGCGGCAGCGCACGTCGACACGGCGGATCTCACCGCTGGGCATACGCAGGGAGGCGTAAGCGCCTTCCTTGCCCAGCAGCTGGATACCGGCACCGGCAGAGCGGGCCATCTTGGCTCCACCACCGGGACGCAGCTCGACGGCGTGCACGGTGGTACCCGTCGGGATGTTGCGCAACGGCAGGTTGTTACCCGGCTTGATGTCGGCGTTGGCGCCCGACTCCACCACATCGCCCTGCGAAAGCCCGACCGGCGCGATGATGTAACGCTTCTCGCCGTCCAGGAAGTGCAGCAGCGCGATGCGCGCGGTGCGGTTGGGGTCGTACTCGATGTGCGCGACCTTGGCGTTGACGCCGTCCTTGTCGTGGCGACGGAAATCAATCAACCGGTAGGCACGCTTATGGCCACCACCCTTGTGACGAGTGGTGATGCGGCCGTGGGCGTTACGACCACCAGTGCCGTGCAGCGGGCGAACCAGCGACTTCTCGGGAGTCGAGCGAGTGATCTCCGAGAAATCGGCGACGCTCGAGCCGCGGCGACCGGGAGTCGTCGGCTTGTACTTGCGAATAGCCATGTCTTCTCTAGTCCTCTACTCCCCGACTACGCGGGGGCTCCAAACAGGTCGATCGGCTTGCTACCCGGTGCCAAGGTGACGATGGCGCGCTTGGTGCTCTTGCGCTGTCCGAAACCGGTACGGGTGCGCTTGCGCTTGCCCTGCCGGTTGGCCGTGTTCACCGAGGTGACCTTGACGCTGAAGATCTGCTCGATGGCGATCTTGATCTGCGTCTTGTTCGAGTCCGGGTGGACGACGAAGGTGTACACGTTGTCTTCGATCAACGAGTACGACTTCTCCGAGATCACCGGGGCCAGGATGATGTCGCGGGGGTCAGCGATAGTTGCCATCAGGCCGACACCTCCTCTTTCTTCTTGGCGTTGATGAAGCCGTTGAGGGCCTCGACGCTGAACACCAGGTCATCGGCCTTCAGCACGTCATAGGTGTTGAGCTGGTCGTAGGCCAGCACATGCACGTTCGGCAGGTTCCGGACGCTCTTGACCGAAGCCAGATCGTCGCGGCCCAGCACCACCAGCACCTGCTTGCGGTCGGTGATCTCGGCCAGGAACGCCTTGGCGCTCTTGGTCGAGGGCTCCTGCCCGGCAACCAGTTCGGTGATGGCGTGGATCCGGCCGTTGCGAGCCCGGTCAGACAGTGCACCGCGCAGGGCGGCGGCGATCATCTTCTTGGGCGTCCGCTGGCTGTAGTCACGCGGCTTCGGGCCGTGGACAACGCCACCACCGGTGAACTGCGGGGCGCGGGTCGAACCCTGACGGGCACGGCCGGTTCCCTTCTGCCGGTACGGCTTCTTGCCACCACCGGACACCAGACCACGCGTCTTGGTGGAGTGGGTGCCCTGACGGCCGGCCGCCAGCTGAGCGGTCACCACCTGGTGCAGCAACGAGATATTGGCTGGGGCGTCGAACAATTCGGCCGGCAGCTCGATGGAGCCGTCCGTCTTGCCACCCGGAGCCTTGACGTCAATCTTCAAAGTGCTCACTTCTCACCTCGCTTGACAGCGGTGCGGACCACAACCAGGCCACCCTTACGTCCGGGGATGGCACCCTTGATCAGCAGTACGCCGTTCTCGGCATCAACCTTGTGCACCACCAGGTTCTGGGTGGTGACGCGATCGCTACCCATACGTCCGGACATCCGTGTGCCCTTGAAGACACGACCCGGAGTGGCGCAGCCACCGATCGAGCCGGGACGACGGTGCACGGCCTGTGCACCGTGGCTCGCGCCCTGACCGCTGAAGCCGTGACGCTTCATGGTTCCGGCGAAGCCCTTGCCCTTGGAGGTTCCGGTGACGTCGACGTAGGCGCCGTCACTGAAGATCTCGGCGGTCAGCTCCTGGCCGACCTCGTACTCGGCGGCAGCAGCCTCGTCTTCAAGACGCAGCTCGGCCAGGTGACGACGGGGGTTGATACCCGCAGCACTGAACTGGCCGGTGACCGGCTTGGTCACCTTGCGCGGGCTGATCTCACCGAATGCGAGCTGGATAGCGCTGTAGCCGTCCTGCTCCTGGGTGCGGATGCGGGTCACCACATTGGGTCCGGCCTTGACGACGGTCACCGGGACAACCCGGTTGTTGTCGTCGAACACCTGTGTCATACCCAGCTTGGTGCCCAGAATTCCTTTTCTTGCCATGGTTTCTGGTTCTCCTACTGGATGTTCACGTCGACGCTGGCCGGCAGGTCGATGCGCATAAGCGCGTCAACCGTCTTGGGCGTCGGGTCGAGGATGTCGATGAGCCGCTTGTGGGTGCGCATCTCGAAATGCTCGCGCGAATCCTTGTACTTGTGCGGCGACCGAATAACGCAATACACGTTCTTCTCGGTTGGCAGCGGCACAGGTCCAACGACACTCGCGCCGGTACGGGTCACCGTCTCAACAATCTTGCGCGCAGAGGCATCAATGGCCTCATGGTCGTAGGCCTTGAGCCTGATGCGGATCTTCTGTCCCGCCACGCTTCCTACCTCTACTATCACTGGTCCGGAGCACGCCGAAGCGCACAACCCGATACCGCCGCTGTTTACCTGTCTTAGTTCACCGACCCCCGCGGTCGGGCGTGTCGCCCTCGCGCACAGTCGTCCGCGTCGAAAATTCTCGTCGCTTGGACCGGGCCGACGCGCCCGTAAGGGCGCTGTAGTTCGCCGCCTCCGTTCGCGCGCCACAAAGAGCGTCGCAACCGGTTCACGGCAACCCGAACAGTATGCCTTATCCCGCGGCTGCGGCCAAATCCCTGCTGTACCTACTGGGCGGCCGCAACTGGGAGCTCCTGACCTGCAGAACCGAAGACGTCTGGAACGCTAGTACAAGATCTGTTGAGGAGGTTGTGACGTGCGCTGGTCGGAGGCCGACGGAGGCCGTTCATTTCTGCGGGCACTGCCCGTCCTGTCCGGCTGTGCACCAGCCATGGACATCGGCAACGCTCCGGCCGAACCGCTCCCCTTGTTCGTCGAATGGATCGAGCAGGCGACGCGGGCCGGTGTACCGGAGCCGCACGCCATGACGATCTCGACGGTCGATGCCCAGGGTGCACCGCGCGCACGCGTGCTCATTTTGAAGGCCATCGATGAGAACGGTTGGCATTTCGCGGCGAGCTCGGTGAGCCAAAAGGGGCGTGACCTCTCCGCCCACCCGGCCGCGGCACTGACGTTCCATTGGCCGGCCGTCCTCCGGCAGGTGCGGGTGGTGGGCCCGGTCGTCGACGACGGTGCGCGGGCGTGCGCCGAAGACTTCCTGGGCAGGCCCATCGGATCCCGGGCCATGGCACTGACGTTGCGGCAGAGCCAGCCGCTGACCGATGCCGCGGAGATCGACGCCGAGATCGAGAAGGCGCACCGGAAGCTGACGGAGGATCCCGCGCTGGTTCCGGTTGAGTGGGTGTCGTACGCGGTGCAGCCGACGCAGGTGGAGTTCTGGCAGGGCTCCCCCGACCGGAAACACCAGCGTCTTAGCTATCAGCGAGTTGGGGACGGCTGGGAGCGCACGCAGCTCTGGCCTTGATCCAGGAGCAGGTTGGCGTGCGCGTTAGACGCCATCTTACTTTCGAGTAAGGTACGTGCTGTGAGTACATCCCCGACCTACAAGGCCTGGCAGCGTCTGCAGAACAAGCCCGGCGGCTCCGCCCTGTTCTCCGCCGCCATGATGGCCCGCGTCCCCTACTTCGCCTCGGTGGTACCGCACGTGCACCGGATGGAACCGGGCTACTGCGAGGTGACCGCCCCCAAGTGGTACTTCGTCTACAACCACCTCAAGACCTTCCACGCGATCGCCGCGTGCAACCTGGCTGAGGTCGCGATGGGGATGCTGATGGAGGCCACCACCCCGTCCTCGCATCGCTGGATCCCCAAGGCGATGAATGTGCAGTACCTCGGCAAGGCCACCACCTCGCTACGCGCGGTCGCCAAGCTGGAGGGCCTCGACTTCGCCTCGATCACCGAGGGCACCGATGTCGTTGTGCCGATCAGCATCACCGACCGTGACGGCAAGGAAGTGGTGAAGGCAGAGATCACCACCTGGGTGACCCCCGCCTAGCCAGCATCTGGCGGCAGATTCAGCCGTTACGGTCAAATCTATGGTGTGCCGCGCGCACACTCCGGCTATGGCCACTGCACTATCCGAAATCGAAGACGCCGGCCGACTCTTGGCCGATCCGACCGCGTACGCAGACGAGTCCCGCCTGCACGATGCGATGACCCTGCTGCGGCGCGAACAACCCGTGACGAAGGTCGTTGCCGACAACTATCGACCGTTCTGGGCGATCACCAAGCACGACGACATCATGGACGTTGAGCGCGACAACACGCTCTGGATCAACGAACCGCGTCCGCTGTTGATGAACCTCGAGCAGGAGGCCGAGCTGGACAAGCAGGCCGCCATGGGGATCGAGCTCAAAACCCTCGTTCACATCGACGACCCCAAGCACCGTGTTCTGCGTGCCATCGGAGCCGACTGGTTCCGGCCAAAGGCCATGCGGGACATGAAAATCCGCACCGACGAGCTGGCCGCCAGATATGTGAACAAGCTGATGGAGGCCGGCGGAAGCTGCGACTTCGCCCAGGACGTCGCCGTGCACTTTCCGCTCTACGTCATCATGTCGTTGCTGGGCATTCCCGAATCGGATTTCGACCGGATGCTCAAGCTCACCCAGGAACTGTTCGGCGGCGACGACACCGAATTCCAGCGCGGCGCGACTCCGGAGGAGCAGCTGCTGGCGCTGCTGGATTTCTTCGGATACTTCAGCGGGCTCACCGCATCCCGACGCGAAAACCCCACCGGTGACCTGGCATCGACCATCGCGAACGCCAAGGTTGATGGCGAGCCGCTCTCCGATGTCGACATCGCGTCCTACTACACAATCATCGCCACCGCCGGACACGACACCACCAGCGCCACGATTGCCGGTGGCCTGGAGGCACTTCTGCAGCACCCAGACCAGCTCGCGCGACTACGCGAGAACCCAGAGCTCATGCCCTTGGCGGTCGACGAGATGATCCGTTGGGTGACACCGGTCAAGGAATTCATGCGAACAGCGACCGCCGACACCGAGATTCGTGGAGTATCCATCGCCGAAGGCGAATCGGTGCTGCTGTCCTACCCGTCGGGTAACCGCGATGAAGACACCTTCGCTAATCCGTTCACCTTCGACGTGGGACGAGACCCCAACAAACACTTGGCATTCGGGTTCGGTGTGCACTTCTGTCTGGGGGCGGCACTGGCCCGGATGGAGGTCAACAGCTTCTTCTCGGCACTCCTGCCCCGGCTGGAGTCCATCGAGATCGACGGGAATGTCGAGCGGACGTCGACCATATTCGTCGGCGGTATCAAACACCTGCCGATCCGGTACTCCCTGAGATGACGGCGACGATCAGCTGAGCCGCGCGGAACCGTCCGCCGCGACTTCGATTGACGCACCGGCGATATCGGTGTCCACGATCTGCGCTGCCGCATCGCGGTCGTCGATCTTGGCGAACGTGCGTGCCCCGGTCGGGGTGCGCACGCTCACGAATGTCTGGAACGGCGATCCGTCTCGTCCATAGTTGACGGTCCAGGCCTCGACGGTGGCCGTACCCGAATAGCCATCGGCCGCCGCGGTTCTGGGTTCCCGATCAACGTCGGACTGCACGTCCTGGTAGCTGAACCCGGATGCGGGCGGCTCGGTTCCGTAGATTCCGAACGCATGCTTGGTGAGGTATCCGCCGTTGGCTGTGATCAGCCCCTTCGCACCAGGCCGCTCACGCAGCCGCTCGGCCATGGTGGCGATGGAGTGGGTGACGTAGTTGCACCAGGGTCCGCCCGCGAACGTGAGTCCACCGGTGACCGTCAGCGGCCGTGCCGCGTCATCAAGCGCCAGTCCCAGCTCGGTGGCCGCGACCTGCACCGCCGAGGGGAAACACGAATAGATGTCGATCAGGTCCACGTCATCGGTTCCCAGACCGGCGATGTCGAACGCACGCTTGCCCGCTAGACGGATGGCCGGAGACCGATGCAGCTCGTCGCGCTCACTGAGCGCGAAGGTGTCGTTGGCCTGGCTGCCGGCGAGCGGAAATATCCAGCGGTCCTTCGGGATTCGGAGCCGAGTGGCCGTCTCCACCGAGGTGAGCAGCAGCACGGCCCCCTGTTCGACCATGTTGTTGGAGTTCATCAGCTTCGTGTACGGCGAGCTGATCCACCGATTGTCGGGACCGGGTGTGGCGATCTCCTCGGCGGTGTACGCATCGTTGGACCAGGCATGCACGTTGTTCACGGCCACGGCGTTGAACCGCTGCCACAACTGAGAAATCGCGGTCCGATGATCCGCGACGGACACACCGTTGGCGACCCGAATCGCCTGCTCGAACAGCGGGTACACATGGCCCGGAGAGATCAGCCCAATCGTGGTCTCGGCGCCGCCCACCTGATCCATACGCCCACCGAGAATGGTTGGTTCGGCGATGGATTCGTCTTGCGTGGTCCACGCGGGCTGCACACCGGTGGCCATCATCTTGTTGCGCGAGCGCCACATCTCCGCCCCGCCGATGAGAACCACGTCGGCGTCGCCGGCGAGAATGTCCGCGGCCGCATGGTTGACCAACAGCTGCGGCGAGTTGCCGCTGGGTCCGGTGTAGAACGTGCGCTTGGGCGCCGAACCCAGTCGTTCACCCAGCAGCACGCCGGGGTCGCGATACTTCCACGAGAAGATGTTCGCCACCGACACCGTATCGATGGCCGTAAGCAGGTCAGCCGCCCCCGCATCCTCGGCCGCCAGCCTGGCCGCCCGCTCCATGAGATCGATGGGTTCGGGGATCTCGGAGAACGGACGATCAGCGTCTGTCCGCTGGTTGACCTGTCCGGTACCGACGAGGACCGGCGTGCGAGGGTCGAGGGCCATCAGCCGATGGTAACCAACCACCCGGTTGACTCCGAGAGGGCCGTCCCGCTACGGGGATAGAGCGGGCCCGGTTCCCTCGATCTGACTACCCGCACCCGTCATATCTTTGAGGTCGACACCGGATCGACCGATCTCCCGCGCGCCCGCCACCAAGGCCGCAACGACCTGCGCCGCCTGGTCGTAGCCCAACCCTTCGGGCGGATGGATGTTGGATACGCAATTACGTTGTGCATCACTACAACCGACAATGGGATTGTGCGTGAGGTATATCCCGACGCTGTCGGCGACGGACAGCCCCGGGCGTTCCCCGATGAGCACCAGGACCGTGTCGACGCCGAGTGCGGCACCAATGTGATCACCCAGGGCCACCCGCGCCTGTGTCGCGATGACGAGCGGCGCGATCGAATACCCACGAAGGCGCTGGTGCAGCGCCTGGAGTAGCGGTACCCCATGGTCGTCGAGTGCACGCGGCGACAAGCCGTCGGCCAGCACGATGCCGATATCGGCCGCGGAATCGGCAAACCTGTCCAGCGCGCCATCGGCGGGCGCCCGACCCAGGTCCGGGCGACGAAGATATTCGGATCGATCGCACGCCCGGCTGGTCACCAATAGCGGCGTGCCCAATCCGAGCCCATCGATCCGGCCCGCCAGCGCACGCGCGTCCAGAGGCGTATGCACCGCGTCCCGAGCGGCAGCGTGTGCGGTCCCGAACTCCAGCACTCGGGTGGTGGATAGCGCATCGCCGCTGCGCCCCAACCCGATTCGTGACTGCGTGGAGCGGCGCAAGGTATCCCAGATATCGTGCGCCGCTCCGTTGTTCGCGACATCACTCATAACAGCGCCCGCAACGGCGAGTCATTGACCGCGATTTCACGCAGCCCCCCGTCGCGCTCCAGCATGCCCATGCGCTCAAGCCAGTCGTTGAACTCCGGGGCCGGCCGTAAACCGAAGGTGCGGCGCGCGAACAGCGCATCGTGGAAGGACAAGCTCTGGTATCCGAGCATGACGTCATCGGCCCCCGGCACCGCGATGACAAACGCGACCCCCGCGGCCGTCAGCACGGTGAGCAGGACATCCATGTCATCCGAATCGGCCTCGGCATGATTGGTGTAGCAGACATCCACCCCCATCGGTAGCCCCAGCAGCTTGCCGCAGAAGTGATCCTCCAGACCAGCCCTGATGATCTGCTTCCCGTCGTAAAGGTATTCCGGCCCAATGAATCCCACGACGGTGTTGACCAGGAGTGGTTCCACCTCCCGCGCGACCGCATAGGCCCGGGCCTCCAACGTCTGCTGATCTACCGCAACGCCGCCCACCCCGAGATGCGCCCCGGCCGAAAGCGCTGACCCTTGGCCCGTCTCCAGGTACATGACGTTGTTACCCACAGTGCCCCGCGCCAACGAACGCCCGGCCTCATTCGCCTCACGCAGCAGCGCCAGGTTCACCCCAAAGCTCTCGTTGGCGCCTTCGGTGCCGGCGATCGACTGGAACACCAAGTCCACCGGTAGATTTCGCTCGATGAGCTCCATGGTGGTGGTGACGTGCGCGAGCACGCACGACTGTGTGGGGATATCGAATCTCAATCGGATGTCGTCAATGAGCCGCAGCAGGTCGGCCGCGGCATGCGGAGAATCGGTCGCCGGGTTGATGCCGATGACGGCGTCGCCGCAACCCAGCAACAGACCGTCGAGGGTGGCAGCGGCAATACCGCGCGCGTCGTCGGTGGGGTGGTTGGGCTGCAGTCGGGTCGCCAACGTGCCCGGCAGTCCGATGGTCGTACGAAATGCACTACGGTTGCGCACCGCGGCACCGACGGCAATGAGGTCCTGATTGCGCATCAGCTTGCTGACGGCCGCCACCATCTCCGGAGTCAATCCAGGTGAAAGCTCCTTGAGCGACTGCGCCCCATGGGGTTTGGTGATGGTCTCCAGCAGCCAGTCGCGGAAATCGCCGACGGTCAGATGCGAGATCACCGCGAAGGCCTCCGCATCATGGCTGTCAATGATCAGCCGGGTGACCTCGTCGGTGTCGTACGGGACGATCTCCTCGGACAGGAAGTCTGCGAGCGGTACCTCGGCCAGTACCCAGCGCGCAGCGGCTCGCTCGGCGTCCGACTGCGCCGCACAGCCCGCGAGCTCGTCACCGGACCGAGGCGGCGAGGCCTTCGCGAGAACTTCGGCGAGCGACCCGAACTGGTACGTGACCGGCCCGGCGATGTGGCGAAAGGTACTCATAATGTGCCTATTTCAGTTCGTTCTCGGCCTCTGCAAGCGCCGCGAACTCCTCGTCCGGGGAGTTCGCGACCAACCGGTGACGGCTATACAGCCCAAAATACGCCATAAACAGGATGAATACGCCGAACGTGGCAAAAGCCGCAGTGGTATCGACGATGAATGTCGCCACCACCGCAGCGCACGCGATCACCAGCGCGAATCCGCTGGTGACGATGCCGCCCGGGGTGCGATACGGCCGCGCCATCTCGGGCTCGCGAATGCGCAGCACAATATGGCTCACCATCATCAGCACATAGCTCAGCGCCGCGCCGAACACCGCCATGTTGAGCAGCATCGCGCCTTCGCCGCTGAGCGACAACAGGAATCCGATGATTCCCGGCACGATCAGCGCCAGCACGGGTGCCTTACGGCCGTTGGTGACCGACAACCCGGTGGGTAGGTAGCCCGCCCGGGACAACGCGAAGGTCTGCCGACTGTAGGCGTAGACGATCGAGAAGAAGCTGGCGATAAGTCCGGCCAGCCCGATGTAATTGACCGCCTTGGCCACCGTGGTGGTTCCGAGCGCCTCGACCAAGGGGTTCCCGGACTGACCCATCGCTTCGGCACCGCCCGCGCCGGGCACCAGGATCAGCACGGCCGTACCGGTGATGACAAGCACCAGCATCGCCATCACAATGCCGCGTGGGATGTTCTTGGCGGGATCCCGAGCCTCCTCCGCGGCCAGCGGCACACCCTCGATCGCCAGGAACAACCAGATCGCGAACGGCACTGCCGCCCAGATTCCCAGGTATCCGTAGGGCAGGAATGCCGATGCACCCGTTGCCGTTTCATCGACTGGAATGTTGGTGAGGTTTTTTGCGTCGAATCGGCCGACGGCTCCCACGGCGAAGGTGATGAGGCCGACGAGCGCGATCCCGGTGATGATGAACATCGTCCTGAGCGCCTCACCCGCGCCGCTGAGGTGAATGCCGATGAAGATCGCATACACCGCCAGATAGATCCACCACCCGTCCTTGAGCCCGAACAGGTGCAGTGATTCGACGTAACTTCCGATGAAGGTGGCGATCGCGGCCGGCGCGATCGCATACTCAATGAGAATCGCCGTCCCAGTGGCGAATCCGCCCCAGGGGCCCATCGCGCGCCGGGCGAACGTATAGCCGCCGCCCGCGGTGGGTAATGCCGACGACATCTCCGCCATGCTGAGCACCATCGACAGATACATCGCGGCGATGACGACGGCCGCGATGGCCATCCCACCGAAACCGCCCTTACTCAAGCCGGTGTTCCAGCCCGCGTAGTCTCCGGAAATCACGTAGCTCACGCCGAGCCCCGCCAGCAGTACCCAGCCCGCGGTGCCCGATCTCAGCTGCCGCCGAGCGAGGTAGTCGGCACCTTCGAGGTGGGATTGAACGCCGGCATGATCAAGCGGCGCCTCCGCACGTGAACTAACGGCGTCATCGGGAGTTGACATCGTCCAATTGTGCGACCGATGGCGTGCGCGCGTGCAGTAGACGCCAAGATTCGCGCTCCCGTTACGACCACGCAACAAACTGGGCCGCACGATGCCCGATCATCGCGATCGTGGCCGCTGGTCCTCGGCTCGGAATCGTCGGCATGATCGACCCGTCGATAACGAACAGCCCGTCAATTCCCCTGACGCGACAGTACTTGTCGACGACCGCATGCTTGTCCTCGTCATTGCCCATCGGGGCGGTCGCGCACAGATGCTGCGAAGTGGACCACCGCGGACCACCGAACCGCCGTCCGTACAGCTCAGACACCAGACGCACTCCGTCGCGCAAGCGATCCATGTCTGCCGTCTCGCTGTCATAACGCAAGTCGATGTACACCGGCGCCGCGGGATCGGTCGAACGCAGTTCAAGTCGGCCTCGACACCTCGGCGTCATCAATGCGACACCGATCTGCCGGGCATCCGCACCACTCACCGTAGCCCCCGCCATGGCTGCGAATCCGGTGGTATAGGGCCGGATCTCGAGACCCATCTGACGATCGGTATGCAACACGGTGTCCAGAACGGGATAACCCTGCTGCCCATCGTCGCCCGTATCCAGCACCCATTCCGCATGGTCCATCACCCGGGTACCGACACCGGGCAGGTCCACAACGGGCTCAACGCCCACCGCGCGTAGATCATCCGCGGGCCCTATCCCGGACAGCAACAACAGCTTCGCGGTCTCAATTGCCCCCGCGCTCAAAATGATTCGATCGGCGGTCAGTGTCCGCACCGAATTTCCCACCGCCACCTGCACCCCGGTGGCCCGCCCGCCGCCGCATAGCACCCGCAGCACCCGGGTACCGGAGTACACCGCGAGGTTGGGGCGCCAGCCCGCCCCCTCCAGATAGGCGCGCGCGGGCCCAACCCGCATCCCGCTGTCTATGTTGAGCGGCACCAGCCCCACCCCGACGCCGGCCTTGCCATTCAGATCCGCCACCACCGAATACCCGCCCTTGACCGCGAGCTCCGTCAATTCTCTTCCGGCGCTACTCTGTTCGTGCTTTCGCCCGATCGGTATGGGCCCCGACGACCCATGTAGCGGATCGTCACGAAAGTCGCGGTCGGTCTCCATCGCCCGGAAGTGATCGCGAACATCCGCCCAGGCCCATCCCGGCACCGACCATCCGTCAAAATCCGCGGGCCGACCACGCACGAAGTAGCCGCCGTTGATCGCGCCCGAGCCGCCCACCACCGATCCCCGCACCAACTCGGCCTGATCACCCGTGGACGTCAGCGTCGCCCAGTAGTAGGTGGCTATCTGGCTGTCCGGCCCTATCGGCAGGCGGTACCCGTCGCGCACACCGTCCTCGTCCGCGGAGGATGCTGGGCCCGCCTCAACAAGCACCACCCGGAACGACGGATCCTCGGAAAGGCGTCCTGCCAGAATCGATCCCGCGCTGCCCGCGCCAACGATGAGCGCATCCGCGTGGATCGGCCTGCTCAGGGCCGTAGTTCCGGTCGGAGCGCACCGAGATCGCGCTCCTGCACGATCCCGGACCACAGGCCAATGCCATAGGCGATGTCGTCGAGACGCTTCAGCAGTACGTACTCGAGCAGACCGATGCGATCATCGGGAGAGGCCGAATTGTCGTTGCGCTTCATCCAGTCCACCACACCGTCGACAATCGCGGCCACCAGAAGCACCTGGCGGCTACGTCGCGATAGCGCGGCGGCCACCAACGCCAACGGCCAGTAATGACGGCACAGCGCGGACGCAATCTGCAACGCCGCACCGCCCACACCTTGGGCCGCGACCCGCACGACGTCCCGCGGTGGGGTATCGACTCCCCGGAGTGTTCGCGCGACGCGCCCCGCCGCGAGCGCGGCCATGCCTGCCGCCGCCAGATAGCCCATCCCCGAACCCACCGCTACCAGAATCCACACCAGTAGCGTCCACCGCGAGATGACCATCGGCGCCACCTTGTCCGGATGACGTGTCGACAGCGGCGCCGCACTCTTTCCATAGAATGTCTTGCGCGCAAACCATTCTCGAAGGGTCAGCCGGTGGTCATGGGCCACGTGTGACACGGGTTCGTACCGAAGTCGCGACCCTGCCTCGATGAGCCGCCAGCACAGATCCACGTCCTCACCGCACTGCAGCGACTCGTCGAACCCGCCGATCTCGTCGATCGCGGCCCGCCGAACCACGATGGCCGCACTGGGCACGTAAGACACGGGGCCGTACGGCACGACCGGCGCCTCACGAAGGCCGAGATCCAACGAAGACCTGACTGCCTCATATCGAGCAATTGCGTTGTCGCTCAGTACTAATCCCACAATTCGCGGAGCAACCAGGGCCACCGCCGGATCGCTGAAATGCCCCAGCAGTCCCTCCAGCCAACCGCGTCTGGGCACCACATCCGAATCGAGGAACGCGACGAAGTCCGTGGTCGCCAGCTTCAGTCCGGTGTTGCGGGCCGCCGCCGGGCCTTGACTGTCGGCGTGCCGCACCACCCGCACATCACAGTGCATACCCTCCAGCTCGCACTCCACAATCGGAATGGTGGAACCATCATCGATGACGATCACGCGCATTCCGCGCAGCGCCCGCAGCAGTCGACGTAATCCAAAACCATTGTCACGACATGGAATAACGACAGTCACGTCCCGATAGCCAGGCCCACCCGTGGGGCGCGGATGAGCGACGGTCGCATCCAACAGCGTCCGGGCGAGCTGAGCGCTGGTCGCGTCTCGTACCTCAAGCCGTCCGCCGGAGAGCAGCGTCCGCGCGGCAGGCGCCAATCGCAGGAGCCGAGTCGGCGACCCACCCAGCAGCGCCGAACCCTCGTCGAGAACGCGAACCCGTCGATCCACCTGAACCGCAAATCCGTCGGGTAGCCGTCCGTGTGGCGCGGACACGCCCTGCACCGCGTCGTCACTCGTCGTCATACCAGCCGCCCATCGGCATCAGGTAACCAGCGGCGCACCGCGTCGGCGCATCGTCGGATCATCGTCGAGAGCATCCGCGCGCCGTCCTGGCTGCTGGCGGTCGTCGGATCTCCGAGCACACCGATCGCGCTGACCGCCGCGACGCCACCGGTACGCATCGGCGCCATCAGCTCGTGCAACGGTGCCGAGTTTCCGGCGAGCACTTCCTCGCGGCGCACGGCTTCCGGTGAAATATGCAGCAGCAGAGACGTTTCCGTATGTCCAGCGTGAGCGTCGCCGCCTTCGACCGCGCATGCCCACCACGCGATATCGCGCCCCTCCGAACGCAGGAGCCGCACCGCCGACACCGTCGCCTCGATGTTGCCGCCGTGCCCGTTCACGAAGACGATGCGCCGGCACCACTGCGTGGCCGACCTGCCGTACTCCACGAGGACCTGGGTCAGCGCTGCGGTACCGATCGAGATCGTTCCAGCGAAGGACTGGTGCTCTCCGCTGGACCCGTACGCGATGGCGGGGGCGAGAGCCGTCCGGCCGGCGCCCGGATCGGACGCGAGCTCCTCGGCCGCAGCGGTAGCCACAGCACCGGCAATCCGGGTATCTGTATCCAATGGCAAGTGCGGCCCGTGTTGTTCGGTTGAACCGAGCGGAGTGAACAGCGTGATGGCCTCGTCTGCGAGCTCCGGAGAGATGGCGGTGCTCAAGACAGTCGGAACAGCCACCCGCCGATGGTAGGCCGAATTCACTTCAAATGCATCCAAAGTTGGCGCACCCAATTGAGGTCTTTACATCCTTGCTGGCCGTCGGCTTAGGTGCTGGGCGCTATTTCGCACCGATTGTCACGCCAGTCCCTGCCGCCCCATCGACTCTGCCGACACCGCGTTCAATTCGCGATGCGCTGAACTAGTGCCGTCCGAGGCCCCGGGCAAAGTTCTCGGGGATGAGAAGATCATCTGGGGATAGCTCGTGCACAGACTTCTTGCCGAGCCCCATCAGCGCCGAGTCGATGCCGCCACGCATGATGTCCAGAACGTTCTCGACCCCGGCCTGACCCGAGGCCGCCAGACCCCACAGATACGACCGGCCGATCATCACCGCGCGCGCACCGAGGGCCAACGCCTTGACGACATCGCTGCCCCGCCGAATACCGCCATCCAGCAGCACCTCGACATCACCACCTACGGCCCCGGCAATGCCCGGCAGCGCACGGATCGAGGCCGGCGTTCCATCGAGATTGTTACCGCCGTGGTTCGACACCGAGATTGCCGAAACTCCACAATCCACAGCCCTTTTGGCGTCATCGATACGCATGACACCCTTGAGCATGAACGGGCCGTCCCATTGCTCGCGCATCCATTGCACGTCGTCCCAGGTCGGCGCCGGAGTCCCCATCCACTGCCCGTAGGCGTCGAAGAACGGTGGTCCGGCCTCGCCGCGGGCCGCCTGGTTGGGCACCCGCAGATCCGGAATGTTCATCTTCTTCCCGAATGACCACAGCCAGCCGGGCTTGGTGACCACTTCCGGCGCCAGCCGGATCATCGAGCGCAGGTTCATCTTCTCGGGTATGGACGGGCTGCCCCAGTCGCGGCCGTGCGAGAAGCTCCAGTCAAGCGTAGCGATAAGACCCACTGCACCAGCATCTTTCGCACGCTGAATGCGCTGAGCCACATCGTCGCGCCCACCCAGCCAATAGATCTGGAAGTGCGTCTTCGGATTCGCGGCCACCACATCCTCGATGGGCTTGCTCGCAAAAGAGGACAACCCCATGGCGGTTCCACGCGCGGCGGCCGCCCGGGCCACTGCCACCTCACCGTCCGGGTCGACGGCCTGAACGCCGGTCGGCGAGATCATCACCGGTAAGGAGATCTCTTGCCCCAGAACAGTTGTCGACAGTTCGCGGTCCGGCTGAATGCCGACGACATGGGGCTCGAATCCGAGCTCTCCGAACGCCTCGACATTGTCACTGACGGTCAGCCCCTTTTCACTGGCCGAGATCAGCGAGCTGTAGACGGACTTCGGCAGTCGCTTCTTGGCCCGCTGCTGGGCAATCGCGACCGTCTCGAACCATGTGTTGCGGGCCATCTACCGTCCTGCTCGTAAGTTGGAAATGGGGTTCTCATCGCAGGCGCGCGAGGGTGGCCGACGCGTCAGGGTCAGGGCAACAGGGCCCCCGGACGAAGCGCGCTTGCCCTTCGAATGCGAATGGTCGCCACTGGGTTTGGGCACCACGCGATCGGCGGCCAGGGCCGCCTCGCCATAGCCCTGCACGCATTCCGGGTCGGGCCCGTCCATCGGCAACCCGGTGAAGAACTTGGCCGCCATGCAGCCGCCCCGGCAGCTGTCGTAATGCCCGCAGCTGCCACACGCGCCCGCAGACTGCGGCTCACGTAACTCGGTGAACAGTTGCGAGTGCTTCCACACCGCATCAAATCCACCGTCGGACACGACATTTCCGGCACGGAATCGGTCATGGATGGCAAACGGGCAGGCATAGACATCGCCCACCGGATCGATCAGGCACACCACCCGTCCGGCGCCGCACATGTTGAGACCCGGCAAACTCCCGGACCCGTCGCCGTACGCCGACAGATGAAAGAAGGAATCGCCCGTGAGTACCCGCTCACCATTGAGCACCAGCCAGTCGTACAGCTGACGCTGCTGTGCTGGTGTGGGGTGGAGCTCGTCCCACACATCGGCGCCACGACCGGAGGGACGCAGTCGCGTAATCCGCAGTGTGGCACCGTACTTTGCGGCCAGATCGGCGAATTCGTCGAGCTGGTCCACATTGTGGCGGGTAACCACCACCGAGATCTTGGCGTCCTTGAAACCGGCGGCGGCCAGATTCTCCAGCGCGCGCACCGCCATCGCGAACGATCCCGCACCGCGCACCGCGTCGTTGACCTCAGCGGTCGCACCATCCAGCGAGATCTGTACATCGACGTAGTCGCTGGCGGCCAGTCGCGCCGCCACCTCCTCGGTGATGCGCACGCCGTTGGTCGAGAACTTGACTCCTACGTGATGCTCGGTCGCGTAATCAACGAGCTCCCAAAAGTCTGATCGCACAGTGGGTTCGCCGCCGCCGATGTTCACGTAGAACACCTGCATGCGTTCGAGCTCGTCGATGATGTCCTTGCACTGCCGTGTGGACAGCTCACGCGGATCGCGCTTGCCCGAGGATGAGAGGCAATGCACACAGGACAAATTGCAGGCGTAGGTCAGCTCCCAGGTGAGGCAGATGGGAGCGTCCAGCCCCTGCTCGAACTGATCCACGAGCCTCGGAGCCGCAACGGCGGCGACATTCAGGCTCGGAGCCGTAACGGCGGCGTTGAGGCGGGGCACTGCGGGAGCGCTCATCGGGCGTCCTCTCGGGTCACGATCATCTTTGAATCCGCCAGTACCGCCAGGGCCCGCTGGTACGCGGCAACCTGACCGTCCTCGACACCAGCAGCCCGCCAAGCATTCTCGGCGCTGCTGTGGTCGGTGAGGGACTGAACGATCTGCAGCAGGGTGCGGTTTTTCAGGAAGGACAGCTTGCGGGTGCCGAAGTGGTAGAGCAGCGCACCGAATGGCTCCGGGCGCAACGACACCTGAGGGTGTAACTGCCAGGGCCGGGTCCAGTCGAAACCGGCCTGCGCCTCCTCAATCATGGCGCTCATCGAGACGGGGCGTCTCAGTAGACGCCGCACATCCCGTCGATCGACACCTCTTCGACCAGTGATTCCTGCACCAGCTCGGTGGTTGATGAGCCGCTTGCGCGAAGAGCATCGGGGTCGGTGGTCTGTCCGGCGACAGTGGTGGGCTCGGCCATCTGTTCACTCCCTTGTGAGTCTGGACTGTGGCAACGATCACGATAATAATGGCATTGAGTGCAGAAAGGGAAGAGGGTGTCAGGAAATGGCAGAGTTCTGGGCATGAGTGCGCAGCCGGCGCGCGTGGGACGGCGCCCTTCCACAACCCGGGACGAGATCACCGCGGTTGCGATGGCGCTGTTCACGCAGCGCAGCTTCGACGACGTCAGCGTCGACGACATCGCCGCAGCGGCCGGCATCGCCCGACGCACGGTGTTTCGGTACTACAACTCCAAGAACGCAATCGTGTGGGGCGACTTCGATTCTCACCTGGAGGTTATGCGCGCGCTGCTGGATGAGACTCCGGACACGGTGGACACCAGTACCGCACTGCGCGAGGCGCTGTTGACATTCAACGACTTTCCGGTCGACGAGGCGCCGCGGCACCGCATGCGGATGAGACTGATTCTGGAGGTCCCCGCACTACAGGCATATTCGATGCTGATGTACACCGGCTGGCGTGATGTCATCGCACAGTTCGTGGCCAAACGCAGCGGCGCCGATCCCACTGGCCTCTTGCCGCAGACTGTTGGTTGGACACTGCTCGGCGTGGCGCTCGCCGCCTACGAACGATGGCTCGCCGACGAATCGTCGGCGCTTACCGCGCTACTCGCCAAGGGCTTCGACGCCGCCGACGCGGGGCTGCGAGCCCTCGGATAAATCTCGCTACTCCAGTACCTCGGCGATGGGCGTCCCCGCCGCAATCTTGGCCCTCATCTTCATCACCGGACCGGCCATCCCGCAGCCGACGACTCCGGTCAACACACCATCGCGCTCCAGGTAGGCCAGGAACTTGCGACCGTCGTCGGAGATGAGATGCACGGTATCCGAGCCTCCCAGATGGCCGAGCGACTGAATCTTCACGTCGTACTGATCACTCCAAAAGTACGGCACGGCAGCGGCATTGACGGAGGGCTCCTGCCCAAGCAACGCCGGCACAAGCGCACGAACCTGCTCGGCGACGTTGCTCCAGTGCTCCACACGGCTGGGAAGCCCGGCAGCATCTGCCCACGCGGCGACATCACCCAGCGCCCAAACATGCGGGGTGCCGGTGCGGCCGACGGCATCGCACACCACGCCGTTGTCCACCTCTACGCCAGATCCGTCCAGCCAGTCCGTCGCGGGCCGGCTCCCGATCCCCAGCACCACGAGATCGGCGTCCAGCCTCGTGCCATCCGACAGCGTGACGGACCGGACTCGCTCCTCGCCCTCCACGGCGTCCACGCCCACACCCACGCGAACATCAACACCCTCGTTGCGATGCAGCCGGGCGATCAGGTCACCGAGCTGCTGACCGATCGCGGCCAACAGCGGGGCTGGTTGCGGTTCGACAAGAACCACATCAACCCCGTTGGCCCGCAATGTGGATGCGACCTCGCATCCGATGAATCCGGCTCCGACAATCACCGCACGCCGCGCATGCGCGGCGTCCCCCCGCAACGCGAAGCTATCGTCGGCGGTCCGCAGGACGTGGATGCCGTCCAGGTCGGGGAATGCAGAAATGCGCCGGGGAACGAGGCCGGTCGCGATGATGACCTCCCCGTACCGCACAGTGCTTCCGTCATCCAGGGCGACCGTGCGAGCGGCAGGGTCCAACGCCACTACCCTCGCGCCGAGTCGCAGCTCAATCTGCTTCTCGTCATAGAACTCTCGTGGCTTGAGCACAACCGCGTCGATGGTCTTCTCCGCATCACGCAAGACGTCCTTGGATAGCGGCGGGCGATCGTAGGGCAGATGGGTCTCGCTGCTCACAATGGTGATCGGCCCGGTGAACTCCGCACGGCGCAACTGCTCGGCGGTTCGCACCGCGCCCAGCCCGCCACCGATGATCAGTACACCCTGCTCCGCGTCGCTCCCAGTCGCATCACTCACGGTCTACTTCATACACGACTGGACATGCGCGATGTCAGGCCTATCGCCCCTGCCTGTTACCCCTGGACCTGCGCTCGGTCCACCAGGTTGGAAAGCACCACAATGCTCTCGGTGCGGTCGATGTCCCCACTGGCACGGATGCGTTCCAGCGCGCGCTCGAGGTGCTGAATATCGCGGGCCAACACGCGCAACATCGCGTCAGAGGTTCCGGTCACCGTTGCGGCGCTCACCACTTCGGGAATGTCGATCCACGCCCGCCGCAGGGCTTCCGGGGTGATGGTGCCCTGGCAGTAGACCTGAACGTAGGCCTCGGTGTTCCATCCGACAGCAGCGCGATCCACCACGGTGGTGAAGCCCTTGATCACCCCCGTCGCGACCAGGCGATCGACACGACGCTTGACGGCGGGGGCCGACAGGTTCACCTCCTCGCCGATCTCGGCGAACGTCGCTCGAGCATTACGCATCAACAGCGTCACGATCCGCTCATCGGTGGCATCGAGCTCGGCCATTCACGATCCTCCTCCGGCAATCCGGTCCATTACTGCAATAGAATGCCAAATTGACCATCTAGACGCAATGGATCGCACTCGACTAGACAACGTATGGAGATTGATTGCAGAAACCACCTCTCATACGCTCACCACATGACCGTTGTACACGAGGGTGGGCACCCGGCCGGCTCCCCTATTCAGCAACCAGACAGAACACCGACGACGCGCCACTACGTGATGGTGCCGCCGACGTACTACACCGTCGAGTACGCGATCAATCCCTGGATGGACGTATCCAATCCCGTCGACCCGAGACTCGCTGTCGCGCAATGGGATGCGTTGCGCGCCACCTACGAACGTCTCGGGCACACCGTGGACATCCTGCCCCCCGTGGCCGGCCTGCCAGACATGGTCTATGCAGCCAATGGGGGAATCGTGTTGCGGGGCAAAGCTGTTGTCGCACGATTCACGCACGCCGAGCGCACGGGTGAATCTGCCGCACATGCCGAATGGATGCGTGCGCACGGACTGCGCCCCATGCACTCGCACCACACCAATGAGGGCCAAGGCGATTTTCTGCTAGTGGGCGATATCATGTTGGCGGGCACTGGTTTTCGCACCGATGTCAGATCGCACGTCGAGGTGGCGCGGATGCTCGACATTTCCGTCGTCACGCTGGAGCTCGTCGATCCGCGTTTCTATCATCTGGATACGGCGCTGGCCGTGCTGGATACACAGACCGTGGCGTACTACCCGCAGGCGTTCAGCGAGGCCTCGCAAGCGAGGCTGCGGGACCTCTACCCCAACGCGATCATCGCCAGCTCCGAAGACGCCTACGTACTCGGAATGAATGCGGTCTCCGACGGTCGCCACGTCATGTTGCCCGCCGCGGCGACCGGATTCGCCGAACAGCTCCGTACCGCCGGATTCGAACCGGTCGGCATCGACCTTTCTGAACTACTCAAGGGTGGCGGATCGGTGAAATGCTGCACACTGGAGCTGCACTCGTGACTGCAATGAGCCACGTGGGCGAAGAGCGCCAAGCACTGACCGAACAGGCTCCCGGCATGTCACCCGATTCATACAAGAGTTCTGAATACATCGAGTTGGCCGAGCAGTACGGCGCGCACAACTATGCGCCGTTACCGGTCGTCGCTCACCGCGCTGAGGGTGCCTGGATCGAGGATGTGGACGGCAGGCGGTATCTGGATTGCCTGGCCGCCTACTCGGCGGTGAACTTCGGCCACGGGAACCCCGAAATCCTCGCGGCCGCGCACGCACAGCTCGACACCGTGACCCTGGTGAGCCGTGCGTTTCATTCCGATCGCCTCGGCAGGTTCTGCCGCGATCTCGCCCGCCTCTGCGGCAAGGGCATGGTGCTGCCGATGAACACCGGAGCCGAGGCGGTGGAGAGTGGCATCAAGGTCGCACGCAAGTGGGGAACCGATGTCAAGGGAGTGCCCGCAGGACAAGCCAATATCGTGGTGGCACACAACAATTTCCACGGTCGAACCATCAGCATCGTGAGCTTCTCCTCCGACGAGACGGCGCGCGGCGGATTCGGCCCGTTCACTCCCGGGTTCCGCGTCGTCCCGTTCGGCGATATCGCGGCCCTGGCACGCGCGATCGACGACAACACCGTCGCCGTCCTCCTCGAGCCCATTCAGGGTGAGGCCGGCATCGTCATCCCGCCCGACGACTACCTGCCCGCGGTCCGCGCAATGTGCACCGAGAACAATGTTCTGTTCATCGCCGACGAGATCCAGGCCGGGCTCGCGCGCACCGGCAGGATGTTTGCTTGCGACCACTGGAACGTGGTCCCGGATGTGTACCTGCTGGGCAAGGCACTCGGCGGCGGTGTGGTTCCGGTCTCTGCCGTCGTCGCCGATACCGATGTGCTCGGCGTGCTGCATCCTGGCGAGCACGGCTCCACCTTCGGCGGCAATCCGTTGGCCGCAGCCATCGGATCCACCGTCGTGGCAATCCTGGAGCGCGGTGAGTTCCAGCGCCGGGCAGCCGTTCTGGGCGCACACCTGCGCGGGCGTCTCGACGCCCTGATCGGCCATGGCGTCACCGAGGTGCGTTCGCTGGGGCTGTGGGCCGGGGTCGACATCGATCCGAATGTGGCAACCGGAAGACAAATCAGTCTGCGCATGGCAGAGTGTGGCGTCTTAGTGAAGGACACGCATGGCGCGACTCTCCGGTTTGCACCACCCCTTGTCATCACCGAGGACGAAATCGATTGGGCGATAGACCAGTTCGCCGATGCGCTGGCCAAAAGCCGATAGATTTCGCCCGGTCACAGGAGGCACTATGGCACCCTCGTCACCCAGTCTTGCCCAGCAGCTGCTGCGCCGCCGTCCCACGTCCGGGGCGCCCACCGCGCACGGCGCCGGCGGGCATCTGAGGCAGTCGATGGGAACGTTCCAGCTGACCATGATCGGCGTCGGCGCCACGGTGGGCACCGGCATCTTCTTCATCCTGGCCGAATCCGTGCCCAAGGCGGGCCCCGCGGTGATGGTCTCGTTCCTGGTTGCGGGTCTCGCCGCAGGACTCGCCGCGCTCTGTTACGCCGAGTTGGCCTCCGCGGTACCGGTATCGGGCTCCTCGTTCTCCTACGCATACACCACCTTGGGCGAGCTGGCGGCGATGGTGGTGGCCGCCTGCCTGCTGCTGGAGTACGGCGTGTCAGCGGCCGCGGTAGCGGTGGGCTGGAGCCAGTACCTCGACAAGCTTTTGGTCAACGTCTTCGGAACGCATCTGCCACACGCGATCAGCGCCGCCCCCTGGGATAACGCCGATCCGGGGATGCCGCACGCCTGGCTCAACCTGCCCGCGGTGGTCCTTATCGTCATGTGCGCAATCCTTCTCATCCGCGGGACAAGCGAATCCGCACTGGTGAACACGGTCATGGTGCTGCTCAAACTCGCCGTGCTGACGGTGTTCGCGATCATCGCGTTCACCGCGTTTCAGGCGGGTAACTTCTCCGACTTCGCTCCGTTCGGCGTCAGCGGCATCGGCGCCGCGGCGGGGACTATCTTCTTCACCTATGTCGGGTTGGACACCGTGTCCACCGCGGGCGAGGAAGTGAAGGACCCGCAGCGGACCATGCCGCGCGCGCTCATCGCCGCGCTCCTGATCGTCACCGTCTTCTACCTCGTGGTTGCCCTTGCCGCATTGGGCGCGCAGCCGTGGAGGGAGTTCGAGGGACAGTCCGCGGGCCTGGCCCTGATTCTGGATAAGGTCACCGGAAGCACCTCTGCCAGTACGTTCCTCGCGTTGGGCGCGGTCATTTCGATCTTCTCGATCACCCTGGTGTCGATGTACGGTCAGACCCGCATTCTGTTCGCCATCGGCCGCGACGGCCTGCTGCCCTCGGTCTTCGCGCAGGTAAACCCCCGCACGCTCACGCCGGTGAACAACACGATCATCGTCGCAATCGTCGTGGGCCTCATGGCCGCCTTCGTCCCCCTGAACAGCCTCGCCAACATGGTGTCGATCGGCACACTCACGGCATTCATCGTCGTTTCGATCGGCGTCATCATTCTGCGGGTGCGAGAACCCGAACTGCCGCGCGCCTTTCGTGTTCCCGGCTACCCGGTCACTCCGGTCCTGTCCGTCATCGCCTGCGGATACATTCTGTTCAGCCTGCCCTGGATCACCTGGATCGCATTCGGATCCTGGGTTGTCGTGGTGCTGGCGTTCTACCTGGTGTGGGGCCGACACCACAGCGCGCTGAACAACTTGCCCAGCGACCCAGCCGAATTGCCTGAAAAGGAACCGGTATGACCGTCGTCGTCGGATATCTCTCAGGCAAGGGCGGCAAGGGCGCCCTGCACCTGGCTGTCGAATCTGCCCGCGTCCTGGAGACCTCGCTGACCGTCACCACGGTGGTACCCAAGCCATGGACCACTCTGTCGAAAGCCAAGATCGACGCCGAATACGCCCAGTGGGCACAGAAGCTATCCGAAGATTCGAAGTCCGAAGCCGCCGCATATCTCGAAAAGATCAGCGCTGGAATCGATGTCACGTTCCACAATGTGGCGCATCGCTCAGTCTCCGGCGGGCTGCTGGAAGCCGTCGAGGCATCTGACGCGGATGTGCTCGTCGTTGGCTCTGCCTCGGAAGGACGTCTCGGCCAGGTGGTGCTGGGCTCTACCGGTGACCGGCTGTTGCACTCCTCCCCCGTCCCGTTGGCCATCAGCCCCCGCGGCTATCGCGGCTCGAAGGCAGGCACGGTCAGCCGGGTCACCTGCGGGTACCCCGGCACCGAAGATGCGGTTGACGTTGTACACCAAGCAGTTCGACTGACCCAGCGCCTGCACGCACCATTGCGCGTGGTCACCTTCGCGGTGCGCGGACGCACGATGCTGACCGCCGGTGTCGGCCCCGAGGCTGAGGACGCCGTGCTCGCCAGCTGGGTCACCCAGTCCGAGGACGCGCTGGCCGCGCTGCGCAACGAAGGGATCCTCGAGCCCGACGTGGAGCTGAAGGTCGTGACCGGCGACAGCTGGGATGACGCGTTGGACAATGCCGAATGGCTCGACGGCGAGCTACTGGTTCTCGGCAGCCGCCCGCACAGCACTGTCGCCCGCGTCTTCCTCGGCTCGCGCGCCACCAAGATCGTCAGGCACAGCCCGGTACCCGTCGTTGTGATGCCGGGCTAATAGGTCAGGTGCCCCTTGTCCACCGGCACCTGGGCGCCGGCCAACGTGCCGGAGGCATCGCCCGCCAGCCACAGCACCACATCTGAGATTTCGTCGGGCTCGAGCATCTTGGTGGGCGACAACGGCATTGGAGCAATGCTCGGCAGGTAGTTGGGATGCTCGGCCAGCAGCTTCATCATGGCGTCACCGGTGATCATCGGAGTGGTCACCCCATACGGGTGGATGGAGTTGACCCGGATCCCGTATTCGGCGAGTTCAATCGTCAACGACTTGGTGAGCCCGGTCAGGCCGAACTTCGAGGCAACGTAGGCGCCATTACCCGGGGTGCCCTTGAGCCCCGACACCGAGCTCACGATCACAATCGAACCACCGTTGCCGGCCGCGATCATCGTCGGCACAACGGCTTTCACGGTCTTCCAGGTACCTGTGAGGTTGGTATCGATGATGTCTTCCCACTGCTGGTCGGGCATCTCCCACAACCGGCCCCAGCTGAGCACTCCCGCATTGGCGATCAGGATGTCGATGTGCCCGAACTGGGTGACAGCCTCCTCGACCACGCTCTGCAGCGCCGCACCGTTGCGGACATCTGCCTGCTCGGCGATGATCTTGCGCCCGGCGGCCTCGACGAGCCGCGCGGTCTCCTTGAGGTCTTCCGGGGTAGCCGCGTCATATCCCGCGTACTCCGACACGGGGGCACAGGCGTCGATCGCGACTATGTCCGCGCCGGCCTGGGCCAGCCGCACGGCATGCTGGCGTCCCTGTCCACGAGCCGCACCGGTTACGAAGGCCACTTTTCCGGACAAGGTCTGATGGGCCGGCTGATCCGCCATGTCTGCTCCTTTGCAATCGACACCAGGCTAGCAGCCGTTCTAGAACGTGTTCCAGATTGAGGACCGCTGAGCGGGCGGGAAAGAAGCGGGCCTAGAGGTCGCCGAGAATCTCCGCACGTTTGGTGTTGTACTCCGCCTCGGATACCAGTGACGCGAGCTTCAATCGATCGAGCTCGGCAAGTCGGTCGGCCACCGAGCCCGTGGGAGCGGGGTCGGCAGAGGGAGCCCGCTCGACCCCCTCCGTCCTGCGCAGGATCGCGTCGATCTGTTGGCGAACAACCGGATTCGAGCGGATATCCACCACGCCGTCGGTGCCTATGCCATTGGCCTTGAGAACCTTCATGATCTCGAAGAGTGGGCCGGCCTGGCCGGTGAGGTCATACTCACGGCCTTGCGACGAGCTGGTGAACTTGGCCGGCACCTGACCGTTGAGCAAAGCACTTCGCTGCCAGTCGATCTGAAACTGCTCGGTGCCTGGCGCGACGAGCACGACGAGCTTGCCACGCGAGAGGGCGGGCACTTGCAGTACCGACACCCGCGTTCTCGTCTCGGCCCGGAATGGACTGATGCCGTCTCCGTGTATCTGCAGCGTCAGCTTGATCACCGGCTGATCATTGACCCGCATCCCGGTCTCATTGGCCGCCACCACATCGGCAACCGCGAGAATACCGTTGGCCTCCAACAACTTGCGCGCCTCGTCTGTCCTGGTGAATATCAGTGTCAACACGAATGCCAACACCACGATCCCGATGGTGATACCGACGCCGCTGTACAGCATCCAACTCGTCGCGGGTTGGTCGATCACGTAATACATCACGATGAATATCGGCCCGACGATCCCGCAGAGCAGCGAGAAGGCCAGGATTTTCAGAAAGCGTGCCACCACGTTCATGGCGTTCATCATCCACCAACTGCGCGGCATCTTGTGCGGGATCTGACCAGGCCCTAATATTGGCAATAGATGTTGTCAACGATGCCGACATCGCCCGACAGGAGGCACTCGCAATGCCCAAGCTCACCGCCGTGGATCGCTCGTCAGCGCGTGATTCCCACCCGTACGACTACTACCGCCGGCCAGGTATGGACCTACGCCCAATTCCCGCGGGCAAGAACGATTTCGGCTGGATCTGGCGCCACTGCCGACACACATTGTTCGACAACTGGTTCGACGTCGAAGACGAAGTCACGCCGACACCGCTGACTCGCCTGTTCGATGACCACATGTGGCAGGGCGACGAGCTGATGGATGCCGTGGTGGCCGTGTTCGACCGGATGGGCTCCCAACAGGCCCGCCCATTATTCGAACAGGCCATCACCGAAGGCATCGATTCCCTCGATGACCCGCCGGACGAGCTGCGTGCACTCTTGGAGGATGCGTATCGGGTTCCAGAATGGTGGGACGCGGCGAAAGCGGAGCGCGGAAGAGTTCGCCTCAACCAGATGGCGGCACCCACCGTGCTCCTGATGGCGTCGTTCGGGGTCTTCGACACCGTCATGAACTCCGACGTATCGGCCACCACCGGCGCCTCCGGCCGGTTCCGCGACCAAGGCCAACAACGACTCCTCGAGACCGCGCGCTTTTTCGCGGCTCTGCGCGATCGTGATGCCATGCGACCCGGATCGCCACAGATACAGATGACGCTGCGCGTGCGCCTCGTACATTCGTTGGCCCGCAAGGGTCTTCGCGCCGCGTGGGGAACGGAGAACTTCTCCGACTTTGGCGTGCCCATTTCCAACTCTTCGATGTGCGGATTCATCGAAGCCGAATCACTGGGGCAGATGCTCATCGAGCATCGCTTCGGCCGGCCCTGCACCCTCGACGAGCTTGATGACGCGTGGCATTACATGACGCGATGGGCACTGCTTTTCGGCATCAGCGAGGAGCTGTGCCCCAAGACCGGGACCGACGCCATGCGCAATCTGGACTACCTGCTGGCGCGCTCCGGCGATGCCTCACGCTGGCGCGTTGAACTCGTCGAAGTCCTTTCCGCCCTCCCCTCGGCAGTCATTGCTCCACTGCCGGTACCGCGTCTGCGCAAGTTACTCAGCGACCTGATGTTCGTGGCGGGCATAGGCGCGCCGGGCTGGGTCCTCATGGGCCCCGAGGCGATGGACGAATTCGTCCGCGGCACAACCTATGAACGGCTCCCCCGCCAGCTCCCCGGACGGGCCCTACAGGCCGCGATGTCGGTCAGCGCGCGCGTGGCGGCGATCCGTGACCGGGTACCCGGCACACATCTGGCACGCAGAATTGTCTACGGGACCCTGCTGCCAAACCCCAGCGCGGTGCTGAATCCAGCGTTCGGCGTCCTCGAGAAGCTCAACAAGGTCAGTTCCACGTACACGATGCACGACACCAACACCTCCGGACATGCCTTCGCCCGCTAGGTCGCAATGTCGGTACTTGTAAGCCTCCGCCACGCGACCTAATATTGACAATGCACGTTGTCAATGATGTCGACGTCAACACCCAGGAGGCGGCCGGATGCCCGAGCTCACCGTGGTCGACAAGCCGTCGTCAGGCGGTCCGCACCCGCTCGACTACTACTTCCGCCCGGGAATGGACCTACGTCCAATACCCGAGGGCAAGAACGAGTTCGGCTGGATCTGGCGGCACTGCCGACACTATTTGTTCGACCCTTGGTTCGATGTCGAGGACGAGGTAACCCCCACACCGGCGACCCGCCTGTTCGACGATCACATGTGGCAGGGCGACGAGCCGATGGACGCCGTGGTGGAGCTGTTTCACGAGCTCGGGTCCGCTCCGGCCCGGGCATTGTTCGAACAGGCTGTCGAGCACGGCATCGACAGCCTCGACGATCCTCCCGAGGCACTGCGGGCTCTGTTCGCCGAGGCCTACCGCGTGCCGCAGTGGTGGGATCCGGCCAAGGCGGAACGCGGTCGACTGCGGGCACGCCAGGTGACCACCGCGACCACCGCGGTCATGGCGACCTTCGCGGTGTTCGACACCGTCATGAACTCGGATGTATCGGCAGCCACCGGAGCCACCGGCCGGTTCCGCTATCAGAGCGCTCAACGGCTGGCCGAGACGAATCGGTTCTTCTCCATGATCTTCGACCGCGACGGTCTGGTACCCGGCTCCGAACAGATCAAGCTCACCATGCGTGTTCGATTGGTGCACTCACTGGCGCGACGGGGTCTGCGGAGTGCCTGGGGCGAAGACAATTTCGCCCAGTACGGCGCTCCCATCTCCAACGCGTCCATGTGTGGGTTCATCGAGGCCATGCTCGGGGCCCTCCTCGTCGACTATCGACTCGGAAGATCTTGCACGCTCAGGGAAATCGACGATGTCTGGCACTACTTGCTGCGCTGGGCGCTGATGTTCGGCGTCACCGAGGACCTGCTGCCGCGAACGGGCATCGACGCCATGCGCAATCTCGACTACCTACTGGCCCGTTCCGGAGATGCCTCACGCTGGCGCGTCGAGCTGATCGAAGCACTGGCCACGGGCATGTCCGGCACGCGTACCGGACCCGTCCGGCGCCTCTTCGCTGAAGTACTCGCTGGACCCGGCTCCATGCTGATGGGACCCGCGGCGATGGACGAATTCTTCCAGGGCACAACCTTCGAAGGCATCAACCATCGTCTCTCGGGCTGGCTGTTCAGCCGGGCGGCCACGGTCAATGCCAATGCGTCCGCGGTTCTCGATCGGCTGCCCGGCATCGGCCTGGTGCGCCATCGGCTGGACGCTTTCAACCCCAATCCCAGTGCGGTGAACAATCTTTTGTCCGAGTTGATCGAGAAACGCGCCAAGGTGGCGTCGACATACACGATGCACGACAACAACACCTCCGGGCACGCCTTCGCCCGCTGACCAATCCCGCCGAGTGTCGACTTGTCGCGCGAAAACACGAGAAAACGGCGCAGCAAGTCGACATTCGCCACAGTGCCCACAACGAAAACGGCGCCCACCCCGAAGGGTGAGCGCCGTTTTCTTGGCGTCTTTAGATCACTTGTGGATCTTGGTCACGCGACCGGCGCCGACGGTACGGCCACCTTCACGAATCGCGAAACGCAGACCCTCGTCCATGGCCACCGGCTGGATCAGCTTGACGGAGATGTCGGTGTTGTCACCGGGCATAACCATCTCGGTGCCCTCGGGCAGTGTCACCACGCCGGTCACGTCCGTGGTACGGAAGTAGAACTGCGGGCGGTAGTTGTTGAAGAACGGCGTGTGACGGCCGCCCTCGTCCTTGGACAGGATGTAGACGCTGCCGTCGAACTCGGTGTGCGGGGTGGTGGTGCCGGGCTTGACCACAACCTGGCCACGCTCGACGTCCTCACGCTTCACACCACGGACCAGCAGACCGACGTTGTCGCCGGCCTGGCCCTGATCGAGCAGCTTGCGGAACATCTCGACACCGGTGACGGTGGTCTTGGTGACCGTGTCCTTGATGCCGACGATCTCGACGTCCTCGTTCACGTTGATCACGCCACGCTCGACGCGACCGGTCACCACGGTGCCACGACCGGTGATGGTGAACACGTCCTCGACGGGCATCAGGAACGGCTTGTCGGTCTCACGGATCGGATCCGGAACCGACTCGTCGACAGCGTCCATCAGATCGGCAACGGTCTTGCCCCACTCGGCGTCGCCCTCGAGCGCCTTGAGCGCCGAAACACGAATCACCGGAGCGTTGTCGCCGTCGAAGTCCTGGCTGCTCAGCAGCTCCCGGACCTCCAGCTCGACGAGCTCGAGGAGCTCCTCGTCATCCACCATGTCGGACTTGTTCAGCGCGACGAGGATGTAGGGCACACCCACCTGGCGGGCGAGCAGCACGTGCTCGCGCGTCTGCGGCATCGGGCCGTCGGTCGCGGCGACTACCAGGATCGCGCCGTCCATCTGGGCGGCACCGGTGATCATGTTCTTGATGTAGTCGGCGTGGCCGGGAGCGTCGACGTGCGCGTAGTGACGCTTCTCGGTCTGGTACTCCACGTGAGAGATGTTGATCGTGATACCACGAGCCTTCTCTTCGGGAGCGTTGTCGATCTGGTCGAAGGCGGATGCCTCGTTCAGAGTGGGGTACTTGTCGTGCAGCACCTTGGTGATTGCCGCAGTGAGAGTGGTCTTGCCGTGGTCAACGTGACCGATGGTCCCGATGTTGACGTGCGGCTTCGTCCGCTCGAACTTCGCCTTCGCCACTGTTGTGTCCTCCTGGACTTTCTGTTGTCTCTGAGACTTTCTCAGAGGCAAGGGTTTTCATTTGCCTAGCGGACTCACTCGCGCAAGCCCGAATGGGTCGATAGCTTTCGCTACTCCCCAGTCGCCTTCGCGATGATCTCCTTCGACACGTTCGCCGGAACTTCGGCGTACGAATCGAACACCATGGAGTAGTTAGCCCGGCCCTGAGTCTTCGACCGAAGGTCGCCGACGTAGCCGAACATCTCCGACAGCGGAACCTGTGCCTTGACGACACGTGCGCCGCTGCGCTCCTCCATAGCCTGGATCTGGCCACGGCGGGAGTTCAGGTCGCCGATCACATCACCCATGTAGTCCTCGGGTGTGGTGACCTCGACAGCCATGATGGGCTCCAGGATGACCGGCTGTGCTTGCCCGGCAGCCTTTTTGAATGCCTGGGAACCCGCGATCTTGAAGGCCATTTCCGACGAGTCAACATCGTGGTACGCACCGTCGAGCAGCGTGACCTTGACGTTCACCAGCGGATATCCGGCCAGGATGCCGTACTGCATGGCGTCCTGCGCACCGGCATCCACCGACGGGATGTACTCGCGGGGGACGCGGCCACCGGTGACCTTGTTCGCGAACTCGTAGGTGGCGCCGTCCTCGGCATCCACCAGCGGTTCGACGGAGATGATCACCTTCGCGAACTGGCCCGAGCCACCCGTCTGCTTCTTGTGGGTGAACTCAACCTTCTCCACCGCGCGGCGGATGGTCTCGCGGTAAGCCACCTGCGGCTTACCGACATTCGCCTCGACCTTGAATTCGCGACGCATGCGGTCCACCAGGATGTCCAGGTGCAGCTCGCCCATGCCACCGATGATGGTCTGGCCGGTCTCGTCGTCCTGCTTGACCTTGAAGGTGGGGTCTTCTTCGGCGAGCTTCTGGATCGCGGTGCCCAGCTTTTCCTGGTCACTCTTGGTCTTGGGCTCGATGGCCACCTGGATCACCGGATCCGGGAAGGTCATGGACTCCAGCACGATCTGGTTGCTCGGATCGCACAGGGTGTCACCGGTGGTGGTGTCCTTGAGACCGATCGCGGCATAGATGTGGCCGGCGGATGCGGACTCGACCGGGTTCTCCTTGTTGGAGTGCATCTGGAACAGCTTGCCCAGACGCTCCTTCTTGCCCTTGGTGGAGTTGACCACCTGGGTACCGGAGTCGACCTTGCCCGAGTACACGCGGATGTAGATCAGCTTGCCGAAGAACGGGTGAGTGGCGACCTTGAATGCCAGCGCACTGAACGGCTCGTCGGTAGACGGCCTGCGCTGAATCAGCTCGTCCTCCTTGCCGGGCACGTGGCCGGTGACCGACTCGACGTCCAGCGGTGACGGCAGGTAGTCGATGACGGCATCAAGCATGGGCTGCACGCCCTTGTTCTTGAAGGCACTACCGCACAGCACCGGGTAGGCCTCGGAACTGATGACCAGCTTGCGGATCGCACCCTTGATCTCGTCAATGGTCAGCTCTTCGCCGCCAAAGTACTTCTCCAGCAGCGTCTCATCGGTTTCAGCGACGGCTTCGAGGAGCTTCGCGCGGTACTCCGCGGCCTTCTCGGCCAGCTCGGCGGGAATCTCGACAACCTCGTACTGCTCGCCGAGCTTGGTCTCGCCACGCCACACCTTGGCGTTCATCTCGACCAGGTCGATGATGCCCTCGAAGTCGTTCTCGGCACCGATCGGCAGCTGAATGGGCAGCGCACGCGCACCGAGGCGATCCTCGATGGTCTTCACCGTGTAGTAGAAGTCGGCGCCCAGCTTGTCCATCTTGTTGACGAAACAGATACGCGGCACGTCGTAGCGGTCGGCCTGACGCCACACCTGCTCGGACTGCGGCTCCACGCCCTCTTTGCCATCAAAAACGGCCACCGCACCGTCGAGCACACGCAGGTTGCGCTCCACCTCGACGGTGAAGTCGACGTGTCCCGGGGTGTCGATGATGTTGAGCTGGTTTTCTTTCCAGTAAGCGGTCGTCGCGGCGGACGTGATGGTGATGCCGCGCTCCTGCTCCTGCTCCATCCAGTCCATGGTGGCTGCGCCGTCGTGGACTTCACCGATCTTGTACGTGATACCGGTGTAGAAGAGGATGCGTTCGGTCGTGGTGGTCTTGCCGGCATCGATGTGGGCCATGATGCCGAAGTTGCGAACCTTGTTCAGGTCGGTCAGCACTTCCTGTGCCACAGAAGTTTCCGCTCTTTCGCTTCGAATTGGGGATGGACGAACTGGGCGGGCCTCGCCGTGAGATGAGGCCCGTCAGATCACCAGCGGTAGTGCGCGAACGCCCGGTTGGCCTCAGCCATCTTGTGAACATCCTCGCGACGCTTCACCGAGGCACCCAGGCCATTGCTGGCATCCAGGATCTCGTTCGCCAGACGCTCAATCATGGTCTTTTCGCGGCGCGCCCGCGAGAAGCTCACCAACCAGCGCAGGGCCAGGGTGGTGGAACGATCGGGGCGGACCTCGACCGGCACCTGGTAGGTGGCGCCACCGACACGGCGGCTGCGCACCTCAAGGGCAGGCTTGACGTTGTCCATGGCGCGCTTCAGGGTGACAACCGGATCGGTGCCAGTCTTGTCGCGGGCCTGCTCCAGTGCGCCGTACACGATGCGCTCGGCGATGGACTTCTTGCCATCGAGCAGCACCTTGTTGACCAGCTGGGTCACCAGCTGCGAACTGTAAACCGGGTCGTTGACCAGGGGGCGCGCCGGCGCGGGTCCCTTACGTGGCATTAGCTCTTCTCCTTCTTGGCGCCGTACTTGCTCCGGGCCTGCTTGCGACTCTTGACGCCCTGGGTGTCCAGGGACCCGCGGATGATCTTGTAACGCACACCGGGGAGGTCCTTCACACGACCGCCACGCACCAGCACCATCGAGTGCTCCTGCAGGTTGTGACCCTCACCCGGGATGTAGGCGGTGACCTCGACCGCGCTGGTCAGCCGCACACGAGCCACCTTCCGCAGCGCCGAGTTCGGCTTCTTCGGGGTGGTGGTGTACACGCGGGTGCAGACGCCACGGCGCTGCGGGCTGCCCTTAAGGGCCGCAGTCTTCACCTTGGCGACCTTGTCGCGGCGACCCTTGCGGACCAGCTGGTTGATGGTTGGCATGTACCGGCTTTCTCTTCCTTCGAGTTACTTCTAACTACCGTGTGGGGCTCTAGCGTCGCGAGCCCTCAAAAGGCCCTGTTGTCCTGCAGTTTCTGCCCGTATCGGTATCCCGAGGCCGGGCGTGTCGCACACACCGCGGCCGCGAAGAAAAACTCCTTCACCCTCTGGGCATGCGAATTGACCTGGCGCCCTATCAGACCCTCACTGAGTAACCCAGTAATGGCCATCGGCCAGGCACAGCGCCCTACCATACCAGGGCTGATCACAGTGAGACAAACTCGCCTACCAGCGACAAAGCGCAGGTCATCGGCGACTCACTCAGGATCGAGCAACTTGCCTGACTGAGCGGCCCGCTGTGCGCGTCTAGCGCTCATCTGGGCCTTCTGCTCTTCGCGCCGAGCGCTCATCGCCGCTCGGCGAGACCCGACGCAAAGCGGTGCACCATCTCCGTAAACGCGATGTCGGGATCCATCTCGATGCCCGCCATGAAGCCCGTCATCTCCAGCATGACGAACCCGTGCATCGCGGCCCACAGCTCAACACCCGCATGAAAGGCCGTGTTCTCGTCGAGCCCGTACACGCCGATGGCCTCGGTCGCGGGCTTGGCCAATTCGCGCGCGTCGATCGTCGGACGGTTCACATCGTCCAGGAACGGCATCCGGGTCAAGGCGGCGTATCTGCCTGGATGGTGGTGCGCGTAGCTGCGATATGCACCTGCCATGGCCAGGATCGCGTCCTCGCTGGTACGACCCGCGCTCACCGTGTGCAGCATGCCGACAATCTCGACCAGCACCCGATCGCGCACCTCGTGGCGCAGATCATCGAGGCTGTCCACATGGTTGTAGAGCGATGGCCCCTTCGTCCCCAGCTCGACAGCCAACGCGTTGATGGTCAGCGCGTCCCAGCCGGCCCGGTCGAGAAAAGACAGCGCGGCATTGACAACGGTGTCGCGGTTGAGCCGTGTCGCCCGCGCAGGATTTCTGCGATGCGCGGTTGCGGGCTCGCTCGTCACGTCTGGCCGCCTTCGGGGGTGAGTCGTTCTAGTTTGGTGCTCTCTAGTGCGGCCGCTTGGGCAGATGGCCTGGTATGACCCTATCTCTCCCCACCGCCACCTTTGTGTTTGTCAGCCTACCGAGCCTGTCGTGGCGCGCCGTGGCTTATTCTCATCACGTGATCTGGACGCTGAAATGACACACGTTCTAGTTTCCGCTGGGCGACGCGTACTGGTCGGCGTCCTGGTGACGGGCGGCATCGTCGCAATGACGAGCTCACCCGGGGGGCGTTCGGGCCTCGCCGACAACATTCGCCTGGCCAAGAACGGCGACACCCACATCACCCAGTACGGGCTCGTCACCACCATCGATTGCAGCGACGCCACGGTCTTTGTGAACGGATCGCAGAACGTCATCACCGCTCTCGGCAGCTGCTATGCGATCTCGGTGCAGGGATCGTCCAACACGATCATCGCCGACAACGTGGTCAACGACATCACCGTGTACGGCTTCAACCAGAAGGTGCTCTACAAGTCCGGCGAGCCTGCGGTCATCGATCGCGGGCGCGAGCTGGGCATGATGAATTTCATCGACCGCATTCCCGGCTGATTCCCTCCCGTCACCCAAATCTCGGGATAATCGACTCCATGTCCCGCAACCGTCTCGTCCCCGCGGCAGTCCTCGCGCTCGCCGTCGCCGCCCTCGGACTTGCGGGCTGCGGCGCCATCAAGCCGGGTTCGAGCAACCCGACACCTGGCACCTGGACTCCCCCGTCCACCTCGGCGCCCTCCAGCCCCTCCACGCCGACCTCCGCGAAGGTGGACATCGGGGACGAGACCGTGATCGGGTACTTCGGCCAAACCACGACCGCCTCCTGCCAGGAGGGCAAGCGCCTGAACATCACGGGCGCCAACAACACACTCACCATCACCGGTGCCTGTGACAAGGTCACCGTCTCGGGCTTCTCGAACACCATTGCGTTCGATGAGCTGAAGACCGAGGTGACCGTCACCGGCTATGGCAACAAACTCACCTACAAGGCCGGCGAGCCCAAGGTCAACAACTACGGAAGCAACAACACGATCGAGAAGGCTTCCTAACCCAACCCCGCAGTCCGCTCAGAGCACCGTCTGCACGATGTGTTCGACCAGCTGACGGGCCGCGGCGCAGCTGTCACCGCCCTTGCGGTACTGAACCCACCAGGTCAAGGAACCGGTTCCCGCCGGAACGGTCACTCCGCATCCGGAACCACCGGGTCCGATGCTGGTAAATCCCTTGCGGCCGTTGATCGTAATGTCGGCGGTCTTCTGCCCCATCCCGTCCGCAGACGTGCGATCGCGGTCGACATCACCGCCCTCGTAGTACGCGTACAAGAGGTCGATGAGGTTTCCCGCGTCATCGGCTGCGACCCAATAGCACAGTGCCCCAAAGAAATTCTGATAGATCTGGGTGGCCTTGACGGTCTCGACAATCGTCTTTTCATCGAGCGGACCACACTGGCCGTTGGCGAACCCGTACGGGTCCAGCTTGTCGTTTTCACCCCGCTCGCTGGAGTTCAACGTCTCGCCCGGGGCGACGGCGGCGCCGTCGACGGTGCGCGCACACCCGGTCGGCCCTGCGAGAAGTAACGCCGCAGCGGCAAGCGCGCCGACAATCCTTTTCATTGCTTGCCCACCTTGCCGAGCAGCGAGTCCATCAGGGTCTCGACGGCCTTGCAGGGGTCGTTCTTGACGTTCCCCGATTGCAGAGACCAATGCAGGAAGTCCGGCCCGGATCCCGCGGACAGCTCACACAGCCCGACATTGCTCACGCGGTAACCGGGATAGGACTTGGTGGTCACCGTTTCCACCGTATGTCCGAGGTTTCGCGCGACTGACGCCTCTTTCTGCGCCGAGCTGCCCCGGTACCAGTACAGCGACAGGGACGTATCCCCACTTCCGGGACCCGTGGACCACCGACAGCCCAGCAGACTGTCCACGTCACGTTTGAGCGCCGGATTGCCCACCGCCGCAGTGACTTCTGCGTCAGTCATACCGCCGCAGTCGCCTAGTTTGAAACCCTTACCGGGCCCGTTGTTCACCTCGGGCACCGTGGTCACCTGCACGTCGGGTGATCCGCCACCGTCGTCGTCACCGCCGGAAGAGGACCGGGGCGAGCATCCGGCCAGCACCACGGCGACAACCACCAGGGCCGATACCGGAACAATCCGCACACTCACGGTGTCCACACTACGTCCGTATCCCGCAGGTCTCCCCGATGTCCGAGTGTGTCGGCGCCGCCGAACCCCGCGTGTCAGACCCCAGCGCCGTGGCGACCCGCACCCGCGGCGAACCTGCCCGCACCCTCCAACGCTTCGGCCGCGACCCGCTCGATGCTGCCAAATTCGTTGTCCAACGCCGCTTCCTCGGCCATCCCCCACTGCGCGATGGCTGAATCGCGGTCTGCCCGCACGCATTGTTGCGGGAATGCAGCGATCTCCGCGGCCAGTGTCTCCGCTGCCGCACGAGCCTGCCCGCGCGGGACCACTCGATTGGCGAGCCCGATGTCCAGCGCCTCAGGTGCCGCGACCGGACGTCCGGTGAGGATCAGGTCCATGGCGCGCGAGTGTCCGATCAGCCGGGGCAGCCTGATCGTCCCGCCGTCAATGAGCGGCACACCCCAGCGCCGGCAGAACACACCGAACACGGCATCCTCCTCGACCACCCGAAGATCGCACCACAACGCCAGCTCGATGCCGCCCGCCACGGCATGCCCCGAGATCGCCGCGATCACCGGTTTCGACAGCCGCAACCGGGACGGGCCCATCGGGCCGGGGCCGTGCGGGTGCAGTGCATTTCCCCGGTCGGTTCCCATGGCCTTGAGATCTGCTCCGGCGCAGAATGTTCCGTTGTCGCCCCATAAGACCGCCACGGACGCTTCGGGGTCCGCGTCGAATTCGCTGAAGGCTGCCAGCAGTGCCGCGGCGGTCGGGCCGTCGACGGCATTGCGGGCATGGGGCCGGTTGAGAATGACCGTCGTCACCGGCCCTGTCTTCTCGACGCGAACTGCGTTCTCGCTCATCGGCTCGATCACAGGGAAGCCTCCTCCATCTCGGCGTTGTCGCGCAGCGTCACCAGTTCATCCTTGAATTCCCGGTATCGGGAACGTATTTCGTCGGCGGGCCAATCCTTGGGCAACAACTCGTCCGGCAGTACGGGGTCGGCGAGCAGATGGCGCACCATCGCGGCAGCCAGCACAAATCGCGCGGGAATCGCCTCAGCCTGATCCCACCACTGCAGCAGGGCCGTCGCATACAGAGACCATCCGGGCAGATCCCACAGCTGGGCGGACAGGGCTTCGGGGTCTGCGGTTCGGGTGTGCAGGGACCAGACATGGTCGGTAACCGACGCCGGAAGCTCGATCTCCAGGTTATCCGGACGCAGCCAAACACCCTCGCGCAGTTCTCCGAAACGCCTTTGCCGCAAGGTAGTTCGCAGGCCGTTGCGGTCACGTGCGTCGCGACCCACGCTGGTGATCACCAGCTGCGTCCAATTGCCGTCCCAGGAGCGTCGATGCGGATCACAGGCCTCGTCCTGCCGAAGCTGACGGGCCTGCAGACGCTCGGCGAGCCGGTATCCCGATTCGGTTCTCACAAGATCTCCCGCGGAGACCATCCGGGTGAGCGCCACCCGCACGGTGGTGTCACTGATTCCGAACAAGACGGTCAGCGCACGGATTTCCCGCACCGACAGCTCGGCAGGGTGTGCACCCAGCAGCAGGCTCAGGATGACCGAGCGAGCGGTCATCGGGTGATGATCGACCGGGTTGTCCATCACTACAGATCGGTGGGTCTGCGGCCGTAATCGCCATAGGGCTCATCGCGATGCCGAACTGCCTGCCGGTAGCCGTTCCCGATGGCATCGGCCGTGAACGCGTGGGCCTCCGAAGTATGCCGGGATATGCCGTCGAAGACGGTTCCCACCATGGCGCTGTTGGCGATCCCCTGGTTGATGAGCACCGAGTTGCACGCGAGCTTGACCATCATCAACTGGTTCAGTGGCATCGCTGCGATCCGCGCCACCAGCCGCTCGGTGCGCTCGTCCAGGTCATCGGGTTCCGGCGCCTCGACGGCCAGACCCCACTCGTAGGCCTGCTTACCCGAGAGACAATCCCCTGTCAGCAGAAGACGTTTCGCGCGCTGATCGCCGAGCTTGTGCGCCCACAGCCCGGTGGCCGGCACGCCCCACACCCGGGTGGGCGGATATCCGATCTTGGCATCAGCGGCAACGATCAACTGGTCGGCATGCAGCGCGATGTCGGTGCCGCCGGCCACGCAGTATCCGTGCGCCTTCACCACGGTTGGCTTGTTGGCATGCAATAACGAGGAGAACCCTCGGGTGAACCGGCTCATCATCTGGTAGTCGAGCATGGGGTCCCAGTTGATGTTCGGCAGATGGTTGCGCAGCTGCACCTGACCGTCCAGTGCGGTACCCGAATACTGTGCCGAGCCTTCATCGTTCGCCTCGGCGTAGGCGCTGAGGTCGAAGCCGCCGCAGAACCCATCTCCCCGGCCCGACACCAGGATGACGTGAACCCGCGGGTCCAGGTCGGCACGCTCCACGAGGGCAGCGAGCTCCAGCGGGGTCTCGGCGATGATCGCGTTGCCTTGCTCGGGTCGGTTGAAGGTGATGCGCGCGATGCGATCGGTGACCTCATAGGTCATCGTCTTCAAGGTTTCCATAGCTGCTAGCTGCCCGACTTGACGGTCGCCCGCTCCAGAATCGGCGACAGGTCCAATCCCGTGGGAAGCGTGCCGAATGCGCCACCCCAGTCGCCTGCCAATCGTGTGGCCAGGAACGCCTGTGCAACCGCCGGGTGACCGTGACGGACCAACAGCGCCCCCTGGAGGGCCAGACAGATGTCCTCGGCGACCTTGCGGGCACGGTAGGTGACGGAGTCGAGATCACCGAGCTGCGCATGCAATCCGTTGATATGACGGTCCAGACGCTCGTCCTGCCCCTGGGCCAGGGCAAGCTCCTTGAACAGCACCTCGACGCATTCGGGCTTGGTCGCCATGGCGCGCAATGTATCCAGCGCGCTGACGTTCCCGGACCCCTCCCAGATTCCCATCAGCGGCGCCTCGCGATAGAGACGTGGCAGGCCCGAATCCTCGACGTACCCGTTGCCACCCAGACACTCCATGGCCTCGCCGGCATGCGGGGTGGCGCGCTTGCACACCCAATACTTGCTGGCGGCCAGCCCGATACGACGCAGCAAGGACTCCGTCTCGTCTCCACGGGTGGCACGGTCCGTGGCACCCGCCATCCGCATCGCCACCATGGTGGCGGCCTCCGCCTCGATCGCGAGGTCCGCGAGCACGTTGCGCATGAGCGGCTGATCAATGAGGTACTCGCCGAAGGCCTTGCGGTGCTGAGCATGATGCATGGCCAGCGCCACGCCCGCGCGCATGCTCGTGGCCGATCCGAGTGTGCAGTCCAGTCGCGTCATGTTCACCATCTCGATGATGGTCTTGACGCCCTTTCCTTCCTCACCGACCAGCCACGCCGTGGCCTCGTCGTACTCGACCTCCGAGGATGCGTTGGAATGGTTACCGAGCTTGTCCTTCAAGCGCTGCAACCGCATCCGGTTGCGGCTGCCGTCCGGCAATATCCGCGGCAGGAAGAAGCACGACAGGCCACCGGGCGCCTGCGCGAGCACCAGGAATACATCGCACATCGGTGCCGAGGTGAACCACTTGTGGCCCACCAGCGTGTAACTGTCATCGGCATTCGGCGTAGCCATGGTGGTGCCCGCGCGTACGTCCGAGCCGCCCTGCTTCTCCGTCATCGACATACCCGCCGTCAGCCCCGCCTTGGTGGCGGGCACCGCGAGCACCGGGTCATACACGCGACTGGACAGCAGCGGCTCATAGATCGCCGCCAGCTCGGGGTTGGCACGCAGTGCCGGTATTACCGCGTAGGTCATCGAGATGGGACACATGTGGCCGGGATCGGCGGTCCACACGCCCGTCTTCGCGGCGCGGACGACATGGGCGCCCGGGCGCTCATCGGCCCACGGTGCTCCGTGCAGTCCGTGAGCGACCGCCTCGTGCATCAGCTCGTGATAGGCCGGGTCGAACTCGATTTCGTCGATGCGATGCCCCCAACGGTCGTGGGTCTGCAACACGGGCCGGTTCCGGTTCGCCAGCTCCCCGGCGCGTTGCATGCGATCGGTGCCATTGAGCGCACCGACCTCGACAACCTCGTCGACGCCCCACTGTCCGCCCTCGCGGATGAGGGCTTCGATCAGCACGGGACTGGTCGCGGCGTTGTAGTCGCGCAGCGCAGGGACCTGATTGATGACGACATGCGTATCGGCCATGCGTCCAGTGTTACATTTCTACGACAACCGCACAAGATCTGTTCACATGACCTTCGGCGTGCCACTCCTGCGCTAGAAAGAGGGAGTGGAGAAGGTCGTCTTCGTCTTGCGCCAACCGTCCGATGCCGCCACCGACGATTGGTCCGCGCAGCTACACACAACCGTCGTCGACAAGATCCGGGCTGCAGGTGTGCACGGCATGACCGTGTGCGTGCATGACGCCGCGGTGCGTGCAGCCAGCCTGCGCTTGGTAACCCTGGACCCACCACTGGCCGCCGTCACGAGCGTGTGGGTTCAGCAGTCGTACGGCCCGGCGATACGGGAGATCGAGGCGATTCTGGCCGCAACGTCGGCCCACGTGCACGGATATCTCGTCACGGAGTCGGTGCCGCTACACCCTCCCCAGTCCGAACTCGGCTCGCGTTCAATGGGTTTCACCAACATCGCGCTGTTGCGCAGACCCGCCGACATGCCGTTCGAGGCGTGGCGACAGCAGTGGCAGGGCGTGCACACTCAGAACGCGCTCGACCTGCAGTCGACCATCGGCTACGAACAGAACCTGGTAGTGCGCGCCCTTACCGATGACGCGCCCGCAATCTCGGCCATCGTGCTCGAACAGTTTCCCGAGCCGGCCCTCACCGACCCGCTCGCCTGGTACGGCGCCCTGGATCAAGATCAGCTGGGCCAGCGCGTGATGGCCATGTTGGAGAGCGTCAAAGCCTTTGGTGCTCATGCCAATATCGATACCGTCGCCACCAGTAGGTATGACGTGATTCACCCATTCGGGTGACAACCCCGGACGCCCCGAGCGTCGCGCGGTATTGACATACAACCAAATGGTTGTACATTGGGATTCGTGACCGATGCGGATGAGGACAGGGCCGACGCCATGTTCCATGCGCTCTCCGACCGCACGCGACGCGACATCCTGCGGCGAGTGTTGGCCGGTGAGCACTCGGTCTCAACACTTGCGGAGAACTACGAGATGAGTTTCGCCGCAGTGCAGAAGCACGTCGCCGTGCTGGAAAGGGCCGGCCTGCTGACCAAACGGCGCAACGGTCGCGAGCAGTTGGCCAGTGGCGATGTGGACGCGGTTCGCTCGGTAGGCGCCATGCTCACCGAACTGGAGCAGTTCTGGCGCGGCAGAATCGCCCGCATCGATGAACTCATCGCATTCGATTCACCAACGCTCAAACCACCACGGAAGGACTGAATCATGCCCGTCACCAATGTCACTCACGATATCGACACCCGAACCATCACCATCGATGCCGAGTTCGAGGCGCCAATCAGTCGGATCTGGCAGATCTACGCCGACCCGCGCCAGCTCGAAAAGGTTTGGGGCCCACCGAGTTGCCCGGCAACGTTTGTCGATCACAACTTCACGCCGGGTGGCCGAGTGAACTACTACATGACAGGGCCGGCCGGAGAACGGTATGCGGGCTGGTGGGAGATCACGGCAGTCGATGAACCGAACAGCTTCGCGTTCAGGGACGGCTTCTCCGACGAGAACCTGAATCCGGTGGACAACATGCCGGTATCGGAGAACCTGTACACATTCATCGAGAAGGACGGCCACACCTTGGCAACCTACGTCAGCACATTTGAGACTGCCGAGGCGTTGCAGAAGGTGCTGGACATGGGCGTCATCGAGGGCGCATCGTCGGCGATCAACCAGATCGACGACCTCGTCTGCTTGTGAGCGTCGGGACGCCCGCATCACTGCTGCCGGTGCGGGCGTCCTTTACGCTCACGTCATGGTGAAGTATCGCAACCCCGGCACCATCGCCTTCGAGGCGACCATCGAGAAGCCCGAGGGCCCTGGCACATTCGTCGAGTTCCCGTTCTCGGTGATAGACACCTTCGGAGTCAAGGCGCGTGTACCTGTGCGGGCCGTGTTCGACGGCTCGGTGACGTACACGGGATCCTTGGCGCCGTACGGCGGCAAGCACCTTCTCGGGGTACGCAAGGACATTCAGGAACAGTTGGGCAAAGGGCCCGGGGACCGAGTGACCGTACAGGTCAGCCTCGATACCGACCGTACCTAGGCGTCTTGCCTTTCGTGCCGTGCCGGTTCACCGTGGTGAATGAAGTAACCAAGCACCACAATGACAAACCAGACCAGGCCCACGATGATCGCGGTACGGCCATCCTCTGTGAAGAACAGCAGCACCACCACGAGCGCCAGGAAGGCCAGCGCCAACAGATTTGTCACCGGCGCCCCGGGTAGCTTGTAGTCCGAGGCGGGCAGTTCCCCGGCAGCGACTCGCTTCCGATAAATCAGGTGGGACACCAAGATTGAACCCCACACAAAAATGATGCCGATGGTGGATACCGACGTGATGTAGGCGAACGCCTTGGCCGGCGACAGCCAGTTGACGAACACGCCGATACCCATGGCGAGTGCCGAGAAGCAGATGGCCAGCATCGGGACGTGACGTGAGCTCAACGACTGCAGACCCACCGGGGCATCGCCGCGCTGCGCCAGGCTGCGCACCATCCGGCCGGTCGAATAGATGCCCGAGTTACAGGAGGAAAGTGCAGCCGTCAGCAAGATGAAGTTCACGATGTTCGCTGCCTGCGGAATGTTGAGGTACTCGAACACCGCGACAAAGGGGCTCTCACCCTTGTGATAGTTCCGCCAGCCCTGAATCGACAGAATGACGATAAGCGCACCCACGTAGAACAACCCGATGCGGAACGGCAACGTGTTAATCGCCTTACGCAGGGTCACTTTCGGGTTCTCAGCCTCCCCCGCCGTCACACCGACGAGCTCGACGCCGACATAGGCAAACACCACGATCTGCAGGCTCAGCAGAGCTTGACTGAATCCCGTCGGGAAGAACCCGCCGTCGTTCCAGAGATTGGCGACGGTGGGGCCCGAATCCGGCCCGAGTCCCGAAATAGGAAGCAGTACACCGATACCGATGATGATCATGCCGACGATCGCCGTCACCTTGATCATCGAAAACCAGAACTCCGCCTCACCGAAGATCTTCACCGATATCAGGTTGGCACCGAACAGGATGAGAAGGACTGCCAAGGCAGTGACCCACTGCGGGACGCCAGGCCACCAGCGCTGGATGTATACGCCCGCGACGGTAATTTCCGCCATACACGTTGTGGCCCACACCGCCCAGTACGTCCAGCCGTTGGCGAATCCGGCGAAACGCCCCATGAATTCCTCGGCGTACTCGGAGATGCTGCCCGAGACTGGCCGATAGACCAACAGTTCACCGAGTGCGCGCATGATCACGAAGATGGCCAGACCCGCGACCAGGTAAGCCAAGATGAGCGCCGGACCGGCCTTCTCGATCGCACCACCGGCGCCATAGAAGAGGCCAGTGCCGATGGCACCGCCGATCGCGATCATCTGCACTGTGCGGGCAGAGAGCCCACGTGAGTATCCGGCGTCGGGTGTCTCGGACTCGGAATTGGCAACGGTCATCGGAACTATCTACCACAGAATCTTCCCTGCTAACCGCACAACTTATGACAGCGATGTTGCCAAACCTTCAAACCGGGATCCATGGACAACAAAGCGCTGACCGATGTCGTTGGCGGCGCGGACTGCTCGTAGCGGGGCTCACACCACGCTGACGCGGGAACGGACCGGGAGAAACGAAAAAGGCCCCCGGGAATCACCCAGGGGCCTTTCTCGTGCTTACGACTTAGCGGTAGTCGCTGTATCCGTAGTCGTCCAGCGGCACCGCAGCACCGGTATTGGCACCGAAGTCGGGGCTGTAGTAGGCATCCTCGTACGACGGAATCGTGTACGCGGCCGCCCGGGCCTCTTCGGTCGGTTGCACCGAGATGTTGCGGTAGCGGTTGATACCGGTACCGGCCGGGATCAACTTACCGATGATGACGTTCTCCTTCAGACCGTTCAGCCTGTCGCTGCGGCAGTTGATGGCCGCATCGGTCAGCACGCGAGTGGTCTCCTGGAAGGACGCCGCCGACAGCCACGAGTCGGTGGCCAGCGATGCCTTGGTGATACCCATCAGCACCGGACGGCCGGCCGCGGGCTCGTTGCCCTCGGCCACCACGCGACGGTTCGCGGTCTCGAACTCGCCACGCTCGGTGAGCGAGCCGGGCAGGAATTCCGTTGCGCCCGAGTCGATGATCGTCACGCGACGCAGCATCTGGCGCACGATGACCTCGATGTGCTTGTCGTGGATCGACACACCCTGGCTGCGGTACACCTCCTGGACCTCGTTGACGAGGTGCACCTGCACCTGACGCGGGCCCATGACACGGAGCACCTCGTGCGGGTCGGCCGCACCCTCCATGAGCTGCTGTCCGACCTCGACGTGGTCGCCGTCGGCCAGCGGACGCTCGGAGCCGTCCTCGTGCTTGAAGACGCGCAGGCGCTGACGCTTGGAGAGCTTGTCGTAGACGACTTCCTCGCCACCGTCATCCGGGATGATGGTGATCTTGTAGAAGCGCTCGCCCTCTTCGAGGCGAACCCGTCCGGTGACATCGGCAATGGGCGCCTTGCCCTTGGGAACTCGCGCCTCGAACAGCTCGGTGACACGCGGCAGACCACCGGTGATGTCGTCACCGACGCCACCCTGGTGGAAGGTACGCATGGTCAGCTGGGTACCGGGCTCACCGATCGACTGTGCGGCCACGATGCCCGCCGCCTCACCGATGTCGACGAGCTTGCCGGTCGCCATCGAGCGGCCGTAGCACATCGCGCAGACCCCGGTGCCGGTGGTGCAGGTGAGCACCGACCGGACCTTGACCGTGGTGACACCCGCGGCGAGAAGCTTCTCGATCGCCGGGTCGCCCAGATCGTGTCCACGCTCCACCAGCACGTTGCCATCGGCATCCACCGCATCAGCGGCGAGAGTCCGTGCGTACGCAGAGGTTTCGATGTGCGCGTCGCGGATCAGCGTGCCGTCGTCCAGCTTCTCGGCGATGGTCACGTTGATGCCGCGCTCGGTACCGCAGTCGTGCTCGCGGACGATGACGTCCTGCGAGACGTCCACCAGACGACGGGTCAGGTAACCCGAGTCGGCGGTGCGAAGCGCGGTGTCCGCCAGGCCCTTACGAGCGCCGTGCGTGTTGATGAAGTACTCCAGAACGGTCAGGCCCTCACGGAACGAGGACTTGATCGGACGCGGGATGTACTCACCCTTCGGGTTTGTCACCAGACCCTTCATGCCCGCCAGGTTTCGCACCTGGGTCATGTTGCCGGTCGCGCCGGACTTGGGCAGCAAGGTAATCGGGTTGTCGTCCGGGTAGTGCTCCTCCAGCGCCTTACCGACCTCGTCGGTGGCTTCCTGCCAGATCTTGACCAGTGCGTCGCGACGCTCCTGGTGGTTCAAAGCACCACGCTGGTACTGCTTTTCGATCCGTTCCGCTTCCTTCTCGTAGCGGTCCAGGATCTCCGCCTTCTGCGGCGGCACCAGCACGTCGGCCATCGACACCGTGACACCCGAGCGCGTGGCCCAGTGGAAACCGGCGTCCTTGAGCTTGTCGACGGTCTGTGCGACCACGATCATCGGGAACCGCTCGGCGAGGTCGTTGATGATCGCCGACTGCACCTTCTTGTGCATCTGCTTGTTCACGAACGGGTACCCGTGGGGCAGCAGCTCGTTGAACAGCACGCGGCCCAGGGTGGTCTGGGCAACCCAGGCATCGCCTGGCCGCCAACCGTTTTCGAACAGCTCGGCCTCAACCTCGGCCGGCGGACGCTGCTGCGTCAGCCGCACCCGGATCGGTGCGCGGACGCTCAGCGCGCCACGGTCGAGGGCCATGATGGCCTCGGCGGGCGAGCTGTACACACCGGTCTCCGGCTGGTCCTTGGCGGCCGGCGTGTGCGCACCGGTATCGCCGGGGATCTCGGTGGTCAGGAAGTACAGACCGGTCACCATGTCCAGACGCGGCATGGCCAGCGGGCGGCCTGACGCAGGCGACAGGATGTTGTTCGAGGACAGCATCAGGATGCGAGCCTCGGCCTGCGCCTCCGCCGACAGCGGCAGGTGCACGGCCATCTGGTCGCCGTCGAAGTCGGCGTTGAACGCCTCACACACCAGCGGGTGCAGCTGGATTGCCTTGCCTTCCACCAGCTGCGGCTCGAAGGCCTGGATACCCAGGCGGTGCAGCGTTGGTGCACGGTTCAGCAGCACCGGGTGCTCGGCGATGACCTCTTCGAGGACATCCCACACCTGGGCACGCTGACGCTCCACCATGCGCTTGGCGCTCTTGATGTTCTGCGCGTGGTTCAGGTCGACCAGGCGCTTCATCACGAACGGCTTGAACAGCTCGAGGGCCATCAGCTTGGGTAGACCGCACTGGTGCAGCTTGAGCTGCGGGCCGACCACGATGACCGAACGGCCCGAGTAGTCGACGCGCTTACCGAGCAGGTTCTGACGGAACCGACCCTGCTTGCCCTTGAGCAGATCCGACAGCGACTTCAGCGGACGGTTACCCGGTCCAGTGACCGGACGTCCACGACGACCGTTGTCGAACAGCGCGTCCACGGACTCCTGCAGCATCCGCTTCTCGTTGTTGACGATGATCTCGGGCGCACCCAGATCGATCAGTCGCTTGAGACGGTTGTTGCGGTTGATCACGCGGCGGTACAGGTCGTTCAGATCGGAGGTCGCGAAGCGGCCGCCGTCGAGCTGAACCATCGGGCGCAGCTCCGGTGGGATCACCGGCACCGCGTCGAGCACCATGCCACCGGGGCTGTTGGTGGAGTTCTGGAACGCTGCCACCACCTTCAGGCGCTTGAGCGCACGAAGCTTCTTCTGCCCCTTGCCACTGCGGATGGTCTCGCGCAGGTTCTCGGCCTCGGCATCGAGATCGAAGTTCTGGATGAGCTTCTGCACGGCCTCGGCACCCATGGCACCGGTGAAGTACTCGCCGTAGCGGTCCACGATCTCGCGGTAGAGCAGCTCGTCGACGATCAGCTGCTGGACGGAGAGCTTGGTGAAGGTCGTCCAGATCTCGTCGAGCCGGTCCAGCTCACGCTGGGACCGATCGCGCAGCTGACGCATCTCGCGCTCGCCACCGTCGCGCACCTTGCGGCGCACATCGGACTTGGCACCCTCGGCCTCGAGCTCGGCCAGGTCGGCCTCGAGCTTCTGGGCGCGAGCCTCCAGGTCGGTATCGCGCTGATCTGCGACTGCCTTCTTCTCGACCTCCATCTCGGCCTCGAGTGTCGAGAGCTCGTTGTGGCGCAGCTCGTCGTCAACCGCGGTGATGACATAGGCAGCGAAGTAGATGATCTTTTCCAGATCCTTCGGCGCCAGGTCAAGCAGGTATCCGAGACGTGACGGAACACCCTTGAAGTACCAGATGTGCGTGACCGGGGCGGCCAGTTCGATGTGGCCCATCCGCTCACGACGCACCTTGGCGCGAGTTACCTCGACACCGCAGCGCTCACAGATGATGCCCTTGAAGCGCACGCGCTTGTACTTGCCGCAGTAGCACTCCCAGTCGCGAGTAGGTCCGAAGATCTTCTCGCAGAACAGGCCGTCCTTCTCAGGCTTAAGCGTGCGGTAGTTGATGGTCTCCGGCTTCTTGACTTCACCAAAGGACCAATTACGGATGTCATCCGCCGACGCGAGGCCGATACGGAGTTCATCGAAGAAGTTGACGTCGAGCACGTAAACTCCCTTTCCCCTTGCGGGATAGAATTCGGTTAGGCGAAGTCCTCAATGGACGCAGATTCGTTGCGGGACAGGTTGATTCCCAGGTTCGCGGCAGCGCGCTCCAGGTCCTCGTCATCGCCATCGCGCATTTCGATGGTGGTGCCCTCCTTGGACAGCACCTCCACGTTCAAGCACAGCGACTGGAGTTCCTTGAGCAGAACCTTGAACGACTCCGGGATCCCCGGCTCGGGGATGTTCTCGCCCTTGACGATCGCCTCATAGACCTTCACACGACCGACGGTGTCGTCGGACTTGATGGTCAACAGCTCCTGCAGCGTGTACGCCGCACCGTAGGCCTGCATGGCCCAGCACTCCATCTCACCGAATCGCTGACCACCGAACTGCGCCTTACCACCGAGCGGCTGCTGGGTGATCATCGAGTACGGGCCGGTCGAACGCGCGTGAATCTTGTCGTCGACCAAGTGGTGCAGCTTCAGGATGTACATGTAGCCGACGGTCACCGGGTACGGGAACGGCTCGCCGCTACGGCCGTCGAACAGCCGCGCCTTGCCGTCACCGTCCACCATGACCTCGCCGTCCCGGTTGGGCAGCGTCGAGGACAGCAGTCCGGTCAGCTCCTCCTCGCGGGCACCGTCGAACACCGGGGTGGCCGTGCGGGTGTCGGCCGGGGCCGACTGCAGATCCTCGGGGAGGTTCTGCGCCCACTCGGGGTTGCCCTCGATGTTCCAGCCGGTCTTGGCCACCCAACCCAGGTGGGTCTCCAAGATCTGGCCGATGTTCATACGACGCGGCACACCGTGCGTGTTCAAGATGACGTCCACCGGGGTGCCATCGGGCAGGAACGGCATGTCCTCCGCAGGCAAGATCTTGCCGATGACGCCCTTGTTGCCGTGGCGTCCGGCCAGCTTGTCACCGTCGGAGATCTTGCGCTTCTGCGCGACATAGACCCGGACCAGCTCATTCACGCCGGCAGGCAGATCGTCGTCGTCATCACGCGAGAAGACGCGGATGCCGATGACCTTGCCGGACTCACCGTGCGGCACCTTCAGGGAGGTGTCGCGGACCTCGCGGGCCTTCTCTCCGAAGATGGCACGCAGCAGGCGCTCCTCGGGGGTCAGCTCAGTCTCACCCTTCGGGGTGACCTTGCCGACGAGGATGTCGCCATCGCGGACCTCGGCGCCGATGCGGATGATCCCGCGCTCGTCGAGATCGGCCAGCACCTCATCGGAGACGTTCGGGATATCCCGGGTGATCTCCTCGGCGCCCAGCTTGGTGTCGCGCGCATCGATTTCGTGCTCTTCGATGTGAATCGAGGTGAGCACGTCCTCTTCCACCAGGCGGTTGGACAGGATGATGGCGTCCTCGTAGTTGTGGCCTTCCCACGGCATGATCGCCACGAGCAGGTTCTTACCGAGGGCCATCTCGCCGTTTTCGGTGCAAGGACCGTCGGCGAGAACCTGACCGACCTCGACACGCTGACTTTCGTCCACGATCGGGCGCTGGTTGGCGCAGGTGCCGTGGTTCGACCGTGCGAACTTGCGCAGCCGGTAGCTCTGGCGGCTGCCGTCGTCGGCCATCACGGTGATGTAGTCGGCGGACACCTCTTCGATGACACCGGCCTTCTCCGCGATGACAACGTCACCGGCGTCGATGGCGGCACGCAGCTCCATACCGGTACCGACCAGCGGGGCCTCGCTACGCACCAGCGGGACCGCCTGGCGCTGCATGTTGGCACCCATCAGGGCACGGTTGGCGTCGTCATGCTCCAGGAACGGGATCATGGCGGTCGCGACCGACACCATTTGGCGCGGCGAGACGTCCATGTAGTCGACGTTGGTCGACGGCACGAACTCGACCTCGCCACCCTTGCGGCGCACCAGGACGCGCTCCTCGGTGAAGCGGCCCTTCTCATCGGTCGGCGAGTTGGCCTGCGCCACTACGTGGCGGTCCTCCTCGTCGGCGGTCAGGTAGCGGATCTCATCAGTGACGACACCCTCGACCACCTTGCGGTACGGCGTCTCGATGAAGCCGAACGGGTTAACCCGCGCATACACCGACAGCGAGCCGATCAGGCCGATGTTCGGGCCTTCCGGGGTCTCGATCGGGCACATGCGGCCGTAGTGCGAGGGGTGCACGTCGCGGACCTCAAGGCCGGCGCGGTCACGGGTCAGACCACCCGGGCCCAGCGCCGACAGACGACGCTTGTGGGTCAGACCCGAGAGCGGGTTGTTCTGGTCCATGAACTGCGACAGCTGGCTGGTTCCGAAGAACTCCTTGATCGCCGCCACGACGGGACGGATGTTGATCAGGGTCTGCGGAGTGATTGCCTCGACGTCCTGAGTGGTCATGCGCTCACGCACGACGCGCTCCATGCGGGACAGGCCAACCCGAATCTGGTTCTGGATCAGCTCGCCGACGGTACGCAGACGACGGTTACCGAAGTGGTCGATGTCGTCGACCTCTACGGGAACCTCGAGGCCGCCGGGGGCGGTCATCGTGGTCTGGCCCTCGTGCAGACGCACCAGGTACTCGATGGTGGCGACGACGTCTTCCTCGGTGAGCGTGGTGGCAGTCACCAGAGCCGGGTTGGCACCACCCAGACCCAGCTTCTTGTTCACCTTGTACCGGCCCACGCGGGCCAGGTCGTAGCGCTTCTCCTTGAAGAACAGGTTCTCCAGCAGGGCCTGCGCGGACTCCTTGGTCGGCGGCTCGCCCGGTCGCAGCTTGCGGTAGATGTCCAGCAGCGCCTCGTCGGGACCGGCGATGTTGTCCTTCTCCAGGGTCCCCATCATGATCTCGGAGAACCCGAAACGCTCAACGATCTGCTCGTTGGTCCAGCCGAGCGCCTTCAGCAGCACGGTGACGGGCTGGCGGCGCTTGCGATCGATGCGGACACCGACGGTGTCGCGCTTGTCGACGTCGAACTCGAGCCACGCACCGCGGCCGGGGATGACCTTGACGCTGTGCAGGGTCTTCTCGGTCGACTTGTCGATGTTCTCGTCGAAGTAGACGCCGGGCGAACGGACCAGCTGCGACACGACCACACGCTCGGTGCCGTTGATGATGAAGGTGCCCATGTCGGTCATCATCGGGAAGTCACCCATGAAGACCGTCTGGCTCTTGATCTCGCCGGTGTTGTTGTTGATGAACTCGGCCGTGACGAACAGCGGAGCCGCGTACGTCATGTCCTTGTCTTTGCACTCGTCGACGGGTGCCTTGACCTCGTCGAAGCGCGGGTCGCTGAAGGACAGCGACATCGAGCCCGAGAAGTCCTCGATCGGCGAGAGCTCCGTGAGGATTTCCTCAAGGCCGCCGGTCGGGTTCACCTCACCGCGTGCAGTCGCAACCTCACGCCACCGGGGTGAGCCAACCAGCCATTCAAAGGAATCTGTCTGCACATCGAGCAGGCCGGGAACCGCAAGCGGTTCACGCAGCTTGGCGAAGGACAGTCGGCTAGGGGCCCCAGGTACGGAGTTAGTAGTTGCGTTATCGGTCTTAGTCTGGCGAGAGACTGCCAAGATCGGTCCTCCAGTGTTGCCGCGCATCTGCGTTGTTTTGCGCAAGCAACGACCAAACACACACCCGATCGATCACAACATGAACCGACACCGTCGTGGCGAGGGAAGGTGGGCAGGAGGCAGCCAGCGCAACGTCTAACAATAGCGTACTATCGCGCAGCCTTCAACTGCCCGGTCAATTCTGCGGATCAGTGCTGGCTGGCGGCCTCACTGCGTTCGCAAATGTCCGTGCTGCCAAACAGAGTGACTCGTCGGGCGCCGCCCGTCAAGAGATAGCGCCAGTATTTTCGGTGTTTCTTTTTTGCCAACGCCGAGTGCACACCGGGCGCAGGCAAAAGACCGCGATGACCTGCATCCGGTATGCCGTCGGCAACAAGGAGGATGCACCGCCCCTCCCACGCGCAACACATTGACGCCGGAGTTCCCGTGGGCGATCCGCCGCCCACGGCGATGACACCCTGCCGTGTGACACAACGGGATTCGCGCCAACCACGGCGAGGCCGTCGCGGTCTCTTCAGTCCACGGGCCGGAACTCACCCATCAACCCCGGAATTCACCAGGGCCGCTGCTGCTACCCCCGTACGGGCGGGATCTGGCCCGTGGGAGCGTCGTCGTCGGCTGTGTTGATGGTCTGCGTGGGTGCCTCGGCGTGCGGCGGCGCCAACGTGGCGGTTGCCGCGGTACCGGGCTCGTCCGCGAACGTGTGTACGGGGAACTGGTGGGTGCCGGCAAGGCTGTCCTGGATCGCGGCTTGCGCGTTGGGCGGAAGCGAGTGCATGAGCTCACGCACCCGCGCCTGACGGCGACCAACGGCCGCCCGCTCCGGCATGCCCGGGGTGGCCTGGATCTGCGGTGGCACACCCTCGATCTCCTCGACGCCACCGTCGTGGTGCCCCGCATCGACGAGCGCCTGCTCCTCGGCCATGGTGGCCTCGTCCTTTTCCTCGGACATACCGATCGGCCCGATGCGGCGACCGTTGAGGAACTGCCTGATCACCGGCTCGTCACTGGTCAACAGCACCTCGCGGGGGCCGAACATGACGAGCTGGCGGCGGTACAGCATGCCCATGTTGTCCGGGACGGTACGGGCGATGTTGATGTTGTGCGTCACGATCAGGATCGTGGCGTCGATCTGCGCGTTGATATCGATGAGCAGCTGGCTCAAGTAGGCGGTACGCACCGGGTCCAGACCCGAGTCCGGCTCGTCACAAAGGATGATCTGCGGGTCCAGCACCAGCGAGCGGGCCAGGCCGGCACGCTTGCGCATACCGCCGGAGATCTCGCCGGGGAACTTGGTCTCGTGGCCGGTAAGACCCACGACGTCAAGCTTCTGCATGACGATGTCGCGGATCTCGGATTCCTTCTTCTTGGTGTGCTCACGCAAGGGGAAGGCGGTGTTGTCGTACAAGTTCATCGAGCCGAACAGCGCACCGTCCTGGAACATCACACCGAAGAGCTTGCGGATCTCATACAGCTCCTTGGAGGAGCACTCCATGATGTTGGTGCCGTCGACGTAGATGGCACCCTGCTCCGGACGCAGCAGTCCGATCAGCGACTTCAGGAAGACGGACTTACCGGTACCGGACGGCCCCAGCAGCACGCTGACTTCACCCGGCGGCAGGGACAGGGTGACATTCTCCCAGATTCGTTGTGAACCAAAGGACTTGGTCAAACCCTCAACGGAGACTTCTGCACCCACCAGGCGATCCTTCCGCGACACGCACACGTCACCACCAACCCGGCCAGGCTGTGGTTCGGATCACTTTAGCGCATGCCCACGAGCTGCATCGCGTTTGCACCCAGACCAGCCCGTCGACTGGCTAACTGTGATAACCAGGCACTACGTGTTTAGTGCAGGCTGCCGCCGGTGTTCCGCGAGTCCGCCCTCCCCCGCGTCGACGACTACTTGTCGACGGGCTCCTTGTCCGCAGAATCATGCCGTCGGCGCTCGACGATCAGCAGTGCCCCGGCCAGCAGTGCGACGAGGACGACGATCAACCCGACGACATCGGCGAAGACACTCGGATGTGTGAGGCCGTATCCGGTCAGCAGATCCACCTCGGCGCGCTGCCGAACGAACTGACCGAGGACCACACCCAGCGCAGAAGCTGTGACCGCCAGGCCTCCGACCACCGTCAACTGCACCGGCGAAACCCCGTGGAACACCGCGTAGAAAAGGTAGACGGCCAGCGTCCCGATACCGGCCCCGGAAAACAGCAGGCCCAGTATCAATCCACCCTCAGTCGTGGCGGCGTCAAGCTCAATGACGGTCGTCACCACTCCGGCCACCAGCAACACCACGCCCAGCACCGCGACGAGCGTGCGTTTGCCCGCGTCGATGAGGTATCCGGCGACCGGAGACAAGACCAGTCCGGAGACAAAGAGGGCGAACGCGGGGGTGTCTGACGGCGCCTGCTCACGATCGATCGACCACCACATGGCGGCATGGTCGAAGTCGGCGAATCGCACCAGGAATGTGAGCACGGTGATAGCCAGCAGCGCGGCCAGCACGACTGGACGGGTCAGCACGTCCGCGGCGATCAGTGCCGCCGAGCCCCTGCGTCGGGTCTGTGTGAAGAGCGCACCGAAGGACACCACCACGATGATCCCGAGGATCACCGCACGCGCCGGCGAGGATTCGTCGATCAGGAGCCAGGCCAGCGCGGACACCCCAACCAGCCACAGCAGAGCACCCACGAGGTCGAAGGTGTCGAACGTGCCGACGAATTCGCGGTGCGGCTGAGTGAGAACCACGACCAGCACCACGACAGTCGCCGCGAGGATCCCGTAGGTGATCGGGCGCCAGTTCTGCGGCGAGTTGATGTCCAAAACCTGACCCGCCAGCATGGCCAGCGGGTACATCGCCACCCAGAATCCCAGGGACAGACCGCGACCCTGCCTAGGCGTCGAATGCAGCACGATCAGCATCGAGGCCACCATCGTCAGCCCAGCGCCCAGTGCCGAAACCAGCATCACCCAGGCAAGTAACGTCGCCGATCCCGGTATCAACGATCCGGCCGTCGACAGGCCCAGGATCACCAGGCCGGCGGCCAGGAAAGTCGTCGGCCGAATGTGATTTCCCAACCGGGCGAACACAAGTAACGTCACCACTGCCACCACGTCACCCGCGACGGTCGCCCACTCCACCGTGCCGAGGGCGTCATCACCCCGGTCCACTCCCCACACCGCCGCCAGACCGTGGTCCAGCATGGTCACCCTTGCCACGAGTAACGCGGCGCACGCGATAAAGACGTGCCGTACGGCCAGATTCATGTCACCTTCATTCTCTCGTCTTGATCACTCTATGAGCCCCATCCACATTCGTCCTGCGATAGCCGTTATCGCCAGAGCTACCTACGGACTGGCCGAGTCGGTTCTGCGCCTGCCGCGCGCCCATCGGATGGCCCGCAAGGCCACCCATCCCAGCGCGACCATCAGCGCCAGCACCACGACAAACGCAAGAATCGGCACCGCCAGCGCGAGAATCGTCAGGATGAGCGAGGTGCCATCTTCAGCGGTCGAGACCACCGGATTACCCACGCCGGCAGTGGTGCCCGTCACAAAGGGACGTGCGACCGTTCGGCCGGCATGCACACTGCCGGCGGTGATGGCGCCAAGGATCGCGGCTACCGCCGGTGGCAGATTCGATGAAAGGCTCGTTTCTGCCGTGAACAAAATGGCACCCGATGCCGGCGCGATGAACGCGCCGACCGCATGCAGTACCGAATCCAGGGCCGGAATCTTGTCGCCGACGAGGTCGAGCACGAAGACGACCACAAGGACGATGAGCGCCGGGGTAGAGGACAGCCAGCCGTACGACGGCCCGAGCTCGATCCACCCGAATCGGTCGGCGGCGCCCACCGCAAGCAGCGGCAGCCAGGCATTCAGTCCGGCGGCACCCGAGAGCCCGAATGCCCCGAGGATGGCGCTGATGGCCGAGGTGATCTCCATGTCACGAGTGTGACGCGGTCGCGCGGTTTCAGCGGCGATTTCCCGACGGCGTCACTCGCGTGTGTCGAGTTCTACGACAAGCGGTGTCCCGCCCTCGAACCAGGCGCGATGCAGTTCGACGATCTTGCGTCGCGATGGCAACCCCTTGCGGTGGAACATGTTTTCGACGTAGTCGAAGGGATGTATGGCGCCGCAGAACCGCTCGCGGGCCGCGTCGTACACCGGGTCGCCGGGTGCGATCGGCCGAGCCGCACCGGAGTACGTTCCGTCGGTGAGCCTCAGGCTTACCTGCGGATTGGCCTGAATATTCTTGACCCACAGGGTGTGCCGGCCGGTGATCGCGGCCAGATATGCCCTGTCCCCGTCACGCACCGCCTTGACGTACGTGACGCGCGGACTCCCGGATTTCCTTCCGACGGTGGTCAGTACCCCGACACCGCGAGGCACACGGATGGCGAACCATGGCCGATGTATCGCGTGCAGCGCTCCGGCGAAACGACGGCGCTCTGCCAGCGGCGCTGCCGTCGTATCCAGCCCCGGCCTCCGCTCAAAGACGTACCGCCCGTCGGTGTAGCGCAACGACTCTGGCAGGGGGCCGTCCATGGTCTTATCGGGGGTCCCAGTTGCCGTGGAAACCTGCCGGAACTCGCTGCGGCAGATCGACCGTTGCCGCAAGCTCCAGAGTCTGTGCGTCCAGCACCACGAACTTGCCCTCCGACGTCCCGGCGCTGAGACCGAACCCGACGAGCACACCGTCGTCTTCGGCAGTTCCCGAAGGGTTCGGTACAAAAGACATCTCACCCACCGCGAGCGAATCAAGCGCAGTCCGGCTGTCGGTGCCCGTCTGGTAATCAAACTTGACCAGGCTGCCGTCCACCTTGCCATCGGACTCGAATGCCCCCGCGATGCAGGGCAGATATCCGTACCGGTGCTTCTTACCGGTCAGCTGCTCGTTGATACGGGGGAACTCGAGATGGCGATCATCGCGACGCTCCATGGTCACGGTGCCCTTGGCCAGGTTGATGACCCAGCGGTCGAGCAGGCCACGCGCATCGCTCGGGCCGAGCACATCAGCGGAGAACATGGAGTCATAACGGACCAGATCGATCACCACGACTTCCTGCCCGTCACGCATCTCGGAGTACCCGTTCAGTGGGTGGAACACGTAGCACGGCTCGATCTCGAACCAGCGCACATCAGATTTTCCTCCCTCACGCGGCATCACACCAATCCTGGCCGGGTACTTGGGATTCCACGAGTACGGAATCGAGGGAGACTTCCCCGAGAGTTGACTGGCCCTGGCGGCGATCGGGCCGGGGATCTTGATCTTGCCAATCAAGGATTGCATGACCAGCTGGGCGGGCTTACGCAGAATCGCGGGCATCGGCACCGATTTGGTGATCATCGAGGTGTCCAGGGTGACGGGCAGATCGTAGAAGACGACGTACTTCTCGGTGAGGGTGAAGTCGTGCATCATCGGAGAACCGTGGACCTTGATGTCAACCGTACGACGGGCCCTGCCCGAGATATCGATGACCGAATACTGAACGGTGCTACCGCGCGCGAAAGAGTATGAGACGGCATGCATTTCGCCGGTATCGGGATCAATCTTGGGGTGGGCGGTGTATCCACCCGGCAGAGTCCCCTGGAAATCGCAGGCCCCGACCGTATCCAGCTCCTCAGTGAGCTCGTAGTTGGCGATGCCACCTTCCACCAGCGCCAGGGTGCGACCGGCATGACTGAGCGCATTCGTGTTGGGCCCGATCAGCGAGGTACCGGCCGAGGTACCGACGGCGACCGCCGACTCACCAAGCGCCTTGCGCACTGCCGCGGTACGCACCCACCGGTTGCGGTACCACTGCGCCTTCCCATCGCGTAGCGACAGGCCGTGCACCATCGCGTCTCCACTGAACAGGTGGTACGTCGCGGGGTCCACCTCGGCGGCGGGGTTAGGGCCGTTACGCAGGTAGCGCCCGTCCAGGTAGTCCGGAATGGTGCCGGTGACTTTCAGGTCGGTACTTGTCACTTCCTGCTGAACCGGCTCCCAGACTCCGGTCAGATACAGACTCTCCGTGGCGGTGGGTTGGACTGTGGCGGTCATCGTGTCCTCCAGGGGCTGACTGGCTGGCATAACATCGTTATTACGCCGTTATAGTGAACGTACTCTCGTTGTGCGAACATGGCAAGACCATGAGCTCATCCATACCGCGGAACAGTCAGGGAAACGACCGGACCGTCGCCCGCAATCCCCGGGTCGACCTGGTGTCCGCGGCCGTACAGCTGCTGAACGAGCAGGGCCCCGACGCACTGCAGACGCGAAAGATCGCCGCTGCCGCCGGCACCTCCACCATGGCGGTCTATACCTACTTTGGTGGCATGAGCGAGCTCATCGCCGAGTTGGCCGAGGAAGGCCTGCGCCAGTTCGCCGCAGCACAGTCCGACGTGCCTCAGACCGACGACCCCATCGCCGATTTCATGGTGACAGGCATGGTCTATCGCCAATTCGCCATCGACCACCCGCACATGTACCGGCTGATGTTCGGAGTCACGAGTGCGCACGGCATCAACGCTCCCAGCCGCAACATGTTCAACACGGTGCACCTGACACCCCAGCACGCCAGCGCAACCCAGCTCTATCGCAGTGTGCAGCGCGCCATGGCCGCGGGCCGCATCGACGGCTCCCCCGACGATGCCGCCAAGGTCGCCGCGACCGCCGCGAAGTTTTGGACCATCATGCACGGGTTTGTCATGCTGGAACTGGCCGGCTTCTGGGGCGAAAACGGCGATGCGGTTGGCCCGGTGTTGGGTTCCATGACGACGGATCTGCTTATCGCGCTGGGCGACGCCCCCGAACAGGTAAGTAGCTCGGCCGCCACCGCCGCAACCCGAATCGCCGCGCTGGCCTAGCGCAGTCGCGCCGACCTAAAGGGGCGCCCAGGACAATTCGTCGCGATCTTCGTGGCCAATCGGCACAGCGGTCGGTGGTGGTGCCGACACCGCCGTATCCCGCAGGGCTGCCACTGCACGAATGGCCGTTGCGGTGGGAGCTCGCATATCCCGGGCAAGACGCGTCAGCAGTTGCTTGCGCAGCTCGTCATCGCTGGACGTCTTCGTTCGCGGCGTGGGTGCGGCGGTCTCGGGAGTCCGGCGACGCCTGCCACGAAGCACCGCGAGGAGCAGCAGGAAACAGCCCGCGGCGATGAGCAGAGAGACGACCACGGAATCGAGTGTGCGGGGTGAAAACGAAACCGGCCCCCGGAAGTCCGAAGACTCCCAAGGGCCGGGGTTCGAAAGGTACTGCGAACTACTTGACGGTGATCGTCGCGCCAGCGGCCTCGAGCTTGGCCTTGGCGTCGTCGGCGGCCTCCTTGGCAACCTTCTCCAGCAGCGGCTTGGGGGCTGCGTCGACCAGGTCCTTGGCTTCCTTCAGACCCAGGCCGGAGACGATCTCGCGCACAACCTTGATGACGCCGATCTTCTTGTCGCCGGCGCTCTCCAGGATGACGTCGAACTCGCTCTGCTCCTCGGCGGCCTCGGCGGCCGGGGCAGCGCCACCGGCGGCGGCGACGGCGACCGGAGCGGCAGCGGTGACCTCGAAGACCTCTTCGAAGGTCTTGACGAACTCGGACAGCTCAAGCAGCGTCAGCTCCTTGAAAGCATCGATCAGTTCCTCGGTGCTCAGCTTTGCCATGATGTTGGTTCCTTCCTTGATTTACAACAGGTTTGGTTGGTACTGGCGGATCGAAGGGGCGCTTTTACGCCGCCTCTTCGCTTGCCTTCTTTTCCTGCAGGGCGGCGGCCAGGCGTGCAACCTGGGACGCCGGGGCGTTGAACAGCCCGGCGGCCTTGGCCAGGTTGCCCTTCATTGCGCCGGCCAGCTTGGCCAGCAGCACCTCGCGCGATTCCAGATCGGCGATGCGCTCAACCTCGGCAACTGACAGAGCGCGGCCATCCATGTAGCCGCCCTTGATGATCAGGGCCTTGTTCTCTTTCGCGAAGGTCTTGATGGCCTTCGCAGCGTCCACGGGCTCACCCGTGATGAACGCGATTGCCGTTGGGCCGCTGAACAGTTCGTCCAGGCCCTCCACACCGGCCTCCGCGGCCGCACGCTTGACCAGCGTGTTCTTGGCGACGGAGTAGGTGGCGGAAGCTCCGAGGGAGCGACGCAGGGTGCCCAGAGCAGACACCGACAGGCCGCGGTACTCGGTGATCACGGTCGCAGTCGAATCCTTGAACTGCTCGGTGATCTCGGCAACGGCGGTGACCTTTTCAGTCTTGGCCATGTATTGCCTCCTCATCTCGTTTCGGTCGCTACACCGTTAACCCAAGATCGAGAAGGAGTCTGAAATGACGAACGCCCCGACGCAGACAGGTCGGGGCGTGAAAATCCGCGGACTTTTGATCCGCGAGTCTAAACCTCGTCCTCCTGCGTGGGCCGTCAGGACATGTCCTGAACCTTCAACCTCGCGAGAGGTGACCGACGGTCTTCGGTGGAGCTCTGAGCAGATTACCGCAGATGGGGGCAATCATCCAAAACGGCGTGGTATCCAGGAATGGTGCCGCTGTCCTCCGAAGTTCCGACCCGATCAGGCATTGCACGTAACGGCAATATCGAGCTCTTCTACGAAGACCTCGGCAACCCCCGCGATCCCGCCGTCATCCTGGTCATGGGAGTGGCGGCCCAGCTCCCGATGTGGCCGGACGGGTTCTGCCGGCAGCTCCTCGATCGCGGCTATCGCGTGATCCGCTTCGACAACCGCGATTGCGGGCTGTCGACGAAACTGGACGGGCACAAGGCGCCGGGATCGGTGCAGCGACGGGTGGTGCGCTACGCCTTCGGTATGGGCAGCGAGGTCCCGTACACGCTCATCGACATGGCCGAGGACGTCCGCACCCTCATCGACCACCTTGAGCTGGACACAGTGCATATCGCGGGTGCCTCGATGGGCGGGATGATTGTGCAGGTCTTCGCGGGCACCTACCCCGAGCGCGTCAACTCCGTCGGCATCATCTATTCGGCGACCGGCCGCCCGTTCTCACGGTTGCCGTCCTGGGAACTGATCAAGACGGCCATGAACGCCCCCGGCAGGAACGCGACCCCCGAGGAATGGCTCGAGTTCGAGGTGAACAACGGCATCGTCTACAACGGCCCCGACAACCTGCCCTCCCGCGAGGCACTGCGACAGCGCATCCTCGACCACAGGGCCCGCAGCGACTACAAAGTGGGCACCGTGCGCCAGTTCGATGCCATCTTGGGCACCGGCAACCTGCTGCGCTTCACCCGAGCCATCACCGCCCCCACGGTCGTCATCCACGGCCGCAATGACCCGCTGGTGCCCTACCAGAATGGGCGGGTGGTGGCCAAGAACATCCGGAACTCACGGTTCGCGCTCATCGAGGGCATGGGCCACGATCTGCCCGAGCCCGTGTGGGAGCCCGTGACCACGGAATTGTTGGCAACTTTTGATCGGGGGCACCTCCCGCTCGCGGGAGACTGCGTGCAGGACTGACTAGGGCTGCACGGCCATCATGCGGCACACTTGCATTTCATGACTGCCCAAGAACGTTCCGGCCGGAGCGTAGGTGAAGGCCGCGGACGTCAGGTCGCACCGCTCGGACGCGTGGCGTTGCTCTCCGAGGCCGCGCGGCTGGGCACCACGGGCTGGCAGGTCGCCCGCACCGCCGGACGAGTGCTGGGCAAGATCACCAAGAAGGGCAGCTTCGAGCAGAAGATCATCGCCGAGCTTCCTCAGACCTTCTCGGATCTGGGTCCCACGTACGTCAAGCTCGGCCAGATCATCGCGTCCAGTCCGGGCGCGTTCGGCGAGCCGCTGTCCCGTGAATTCCGTGGGCTGCTCGACCGGGTGCCGCCCGCTGATTCCGCCCAGGTCCGTGAGCTCATCATCTCCGAGCTCGGAGATGAACCCGAGAAGCTCTTCGCCAGCTTTGACGCCGAGCCGTTCGCATCCGCGTCAATCGCCCAGGTCCATTACGCCACGCTGCATTCCGGCGAGGATGTGGTGGTCAAGATCCAACGTCCGGGGATCCGGCGTCGGGTCGCGGCCGACCTGCAGATCATGAAGCGCGGCGCGGCGCTATTGGAACTGGGCAAGGTGGGCCGGATGCTCTCCGCCCGCGATGTGGTGGACGATTTCTCCGGAAACCTCTCCGAGGAGCTGGATTTCCTCGCCGAAGGCCAGGCCATGCAGACCTGGGTGGAGCACCTGCACATCTCGTCGCTCGGCAAGAACATCCGGGTGCCGGATGTGCATTGGCACTACACGACATCCAAGGTGCTCACCATGGAGCGGGTGCACGGCATCCGGATCGACGACGCGCCGGCCATTCGCAAGGCGGGATTCGACGGCACCGCACTGGTGAAGTCGTTGTTGTTCTCGGTGTTCGAATCCGGTCTGCGCCAGGGCTTGTTCCACGGCGACCTGCATGCGGGAAATCTGCTGGTAGACCACGAGGGCCGGATCGTGTTCCTGGACTTCGGCATCGTCGGCTTCATCGACCCACGGACCCGCTGGCTGTTGCGCGAGCTGATTCACGCGCTACTGGTCAAGAAGGATCATCGCGCCGCGGGCAAGATCGTGGTTCTGCTGGGCGCCGTCGGCAACCCCGGCGACGCCGACAAGGGCACCCGGGACATGCAGTCGTTCGCCACTCCACTCACCATGAAATCCCTTGAAGACATGTCGTATTCGGAGATCGGCAAGCAGCTGTCCACACTCGCCGAGCAATACGACGTCAAGCTGCCGCGTGAGCTGGTGCTCATCGGCAAACAATTCCTGTACGTCGAGCGGTACATGAAGCTGCTGGCGCCGCGCTGGCAGATGATGGAAGACCCCGAACTCAAGGGCTACTTCGGCAATTTCATTGTCGACATCAGCCGTGAACACAACCGCGAGGGAGATATCTGAGATGACGGCCAGCACCGCCAAGATCGGCGATATCGAGCTGTGCTACGAGGAGTTCGGCAACCCGGCCGACCCCGCGGTACTGCTCATCATGGGCATCGGCGCGCAGATGGTGTTCTGGCGCACCGACTTCTGCCAGCGGCTCGCCGACCAGGGCTACCGTGTCATCCGCTTCGACAACCGGGACTGCGGCCTGTCGACCAAGCTGAACGGGGTGCGCGCAGGCGGCGGCTCACTCCTGCCAACGATGGCGAAATTCCTTGCCGGAGTCAAGATTTCCGATACCGCCTACACCCTGGTGGACATGGCGGCAGACGCGGCCGGTCTACTCGATCATCTCGGCATCGAGCAGGCACATATCGTGGGCGCTTCGATGGGCGGCATGATCGCGCAGGTTTTCGCCGCGGAGCATCCCGAACGGACCGAGACGGTCAACATCATCATGTCGAGCAACAACCAGCCGTTCCTGCCGCCACCTGGACCGCGTCAGCTGATGGCGCTGCTGAAGCCTCCGCCTGCCGGCGCCACCCGCGAGCAGATCATCGCCAACAGCGTGCAGGTCGGCCGGACCATCGGCAGTCCGAAATACCGGCAGTCCCAAGCGAAGTCATATCTGCACGCCGCCGAATACTACGACCGTAGCTACTACCCGAAGGGATTCGCCCGGCAATTCGCCGCGATCATGGGGACCGGCAGCCTGGTGCCATTCGACAACCGAATCACTTCGCCCGCACTGGTTTTGCACGGTAAGGCCGACAAGCTGATGCGGCCTTCGGGCGCGCGCGCCATCGCTCGCGCTACCCCAGGCGCGCGGTTGGCGCTGATCGACGGAATGGGCCACGATCTGCCCGAACCGCTGTGGAACCGGGTCATTGCCAAGCTCACCGAGAACTTCGCCCGATCAGAGCCGGCAGAGGACGCAACGGAATCCGAGGCCGCGGGCCGCTAATTAGGTGCCGTAGGGAACGATTTCGTCGGGATGGAACTGGCTGTTAATTCTGCGCGGATTCCTTGTACCTGCTGCGATCATGCTTTAGCCTCGGCACGGGGTAACAGCCACCCCTAGATCCGATCAATCGCACGCGCGCCGTTCGGGGCACAGCGCCATCTCTCGCGAGAGGCCTTCGCATGTCCAGATTGACCCCCAAGTTCTCTGATGTACAAGCACATTACGACCTGTCCGATGACTTCTTCGCACTGTTTCTCGACCCCAGCAGGACCTACAGCTGCGCATACTTCGAGCCCGAGAGCCTGACACTCGCACAGGCACAGCAGGCCAAGATCGACCTCGCCCTCGGAAAACTGGGCCTAGAGCCCGGGATGACCCTGCTGGATGTCGGTTGCGGTTGGGGTTCCACCCTGAAACGCGCCCTCGAGCACTACGACGTCAATGTCATCGGCCTTACCCTCAGCAAAAACCAATTCACGCACGTCACCAAGCTTCTCGACTCCACCGAAAGTTCGCGTACGCATGAGGTTCGGCTTGCCGGGTGGGAAGAGTTCGACGGCACCGTCGACCGAATCGTCAGCATCGGCGCCTTCGAGCATTTCGGCCACGAGCGGTACAGCAGCTTCTTCGAGATGGCTCACCGGATACTGCCTGACGACGGAAAGATGTTGCTGCACACCATTGTCAGCTTTCACCCGGAGGAGTTGAAGCGCCGGGGGGTTCCGCTACTGATGTCGCGGGTTCGATTCATGCACTTCATGCTCACCGAGATATTCCCTGGCGGCCGTTTACCTTCCGTGCCGATGGTGGACGAGCATGCCGCGCTGGCAGGCTTCCGCGTTACCCGCCACCAGGCCCTGCAACTCCACTATGCGCACACCCTGGACTGCTGGGCCGAGAACCTGGTAGCACACAAGGATGAAGCGATTTCTCTTCAATCCCAAGAGGTTTACGACAGATACATCAAGTACCTGACAGGTTGTGCCGATGCGTTCCGGGAGGGCTGGATCGACGTGGTTCAGTTCACCTGCGAGAAGTAGGAATCGACGAGACCCTGGACCGCCCCGACGGCCAGTCCCTTGTCGGCGGGCACCAGTCCGATGCGGGTACGACGATCGAGAACGTCATCGGCGTCGAGCGCACCCTCATGGGTGAGGGCGAACTCGACTTGTTCGCGGGTGATATCGAGACCCTCGACCAATCCGGTACCGACGGCACCCGGCCAGTCGTCCACCACCGTCAGGTTCTGTGTCACACACTCCGATGCCGCCAGCGGCCGGCGTTCCAGACCCGCGTCGAGGGCATCCTCGGCCATCTTGCGATAGGTGGTCAGCTTGCCCCCCACCACGCTGACAACACCCGAATCCGATACCCGGACCGCGTGCTTACGGGACAGGTCCGCGGTCGCGGAATCATCACCGTCGAGCAGGGGTCGCAGCCCCGCAAAACGTCCCGCCACATCCGATTCGGACAACGAGGTCTGTAGCACCGTGTTCACGGTATCGAGGAGGAACTGCTCCTCCCCCGCAGAGGGTTCGGCCACATCCGGCACCGGGCCGGGTGCCGGCTCGTCGGTGAGCCCCAGATACACCCGATCGTGGATGGCCGGCAGGGCGAACACGAAACGGTTGATCGTCCCGGGCACCGGAACGGTCAGGGCGGCGGTAAGTCCGCCGAAGCTCGCCGCCCGGAACACCAGGTGTGTCCCGCGGCTAGGACGCAGCTTGATGTCATGATCAACTTGGCCCGCCCATACTCCGGCGGCGTTGATGACCAAACCCGCCTGTACCGCAACGGTATTGCCGGTCAGCTCGTCACGGAGCA